>JAXGXT010000003.1:0-352690 GCA_040772665.1 Lachnospiraceae bacterium
CCGCTGGGCATCGGAAAGAAGTCCGACGGCAAAGCCGCTTTTTCTTAAGAAAAAGTGCTGAACAAAGTAGCGGTTTGCGAAGCAAATTCCTGACAGTAAAACCCTTGTGGGTGTTTGAGGGCAAAGCCCTCAAGGTTTTGACTTTTTCTACGCTCTCCCGCAAATGAAATTTGCAGATATTATACCATAAAAACAAAAGAAAGCGGCGGCGAAGCCGACATTTTCTTTTGTCAAGGGACGAATAAAACTTAAAAAGTTTTATTCGTAGTATAATCCGCTGTGATAACAGCGGCAGAGCCTTTAGGCTCTCCCGCAAATGAAGTTTGCGGATATTATACCACAATTTTACCATAAAAGGGAAAATATCTATTCAGAATATAAAAATATCCTACTGCCTTTATTCACCCTTTCACCGCTTTCAGGAAACTGCCTTGAAACATCTCCCTCTTCTGTCTTAAACTCTAAACTCAAATCAAAATCCAAGGCAAGTTTTTTTGCTTCTTTAACACTAAGTCCCACAAAATTCGGGACTTCTCTAATTTCTGTAACCTTAAGTTCTTCTTCTGAAAATTCAGGTTCAACACCTAAGTGGGGAAGAACATTTAGTAAAAGTTCTTGCATAACAGGCCCTGCCACAGTTCCCCCATAATACACACCCTTCGGCTCGTCAATAAGAACAAGAGCCAAAACCTGCGGATCATCTGATGGTGCAAAAGCCATAAAGGAAGCAATATATTTTCCGTTTTTTCTTGGAAGTTTTTCGCTTGTGGCAGTTTTGCCTCCAATTCTATAACCTGGTATGTATGTTTTATTTCCTGTTCCGTTTGAAACAACACTTTCAAGAATATCTCTCATTGTGTCACTTGTTTCTTTAGAGATTATTTGCTCTCCCTTTTCATATTCAAAAGTATCCATAACCTTTTTTTCATCATCAACGATTTCCTTGGCAAAATGCGGTGTTATGGAATATCCTCCGTTCACAACAGCCGCCGCAGATTTTAAAAGCTGCAAGGGGGTTATTTGAAAACTTTGTCCAAAGCTCATTGTCGCAAGCTCTACAGGGCCTATGTTTTCTAATTTATGCATAATTCCCACTGCTTCACCGGGTAAATCAATGCCTGTTTTTTTATCAAAACCGAATTTCAGCATATATTTATAAAAGGTTTCCGCCCCTAATCTTTGTGCAATAGCCATAAACACAGGGTTACAGCTGTTTTGAACTCCTTCCCTAAATGTCTGAGTACCGTGGGAACGGGGAAATCGCCAGCATTTAATTTGCCTGTCTCCTGCCAAGTAAGAACCTGAACAGTTAAAAGTGTCATTTAATGTAACAGCCCCCTCTTCAAGGCCTGCGGAAGATGTGACAATTTTAAAGGTACTTCCCGGTTCATATGTATCATTTATTGATGTGTTTCGCCACATTTTGTTAAGGTTGTCGTTTTTCTCTTTTTCCGAAAGAGTGTTCCAAATCTCTTTCAGTTCTTCATTGTTTATTGTAAAGGGCTGGTTAAGGTCAAAGGTTGGATAATTAGCCATGGCATAAATTTCACCGTTTTGAGGATTCATAACTATTATCATTCCGCTTTTTGCCTGTTTTGCCGTTACGGCTTTCTCAAGTGTCTGCTCTGCATATTGCTGAACAACAACATCAATGCTTGTTACAAGATTTCCTCCGTTTATAGGTTCAATACGCTCTTGAAAATCGCTTATTTCCACACCTCTGCTGTCTGTGAGAGTAAGTATTTTTCCGCTTTCACCTTTTAAAAAGGTGTCATATTTTGATTCCAAGCCTATAATGCCTTGATTGTCTTTTCCAACAAAACCTATAACCTGTGATGCAAGGGTTGAAAACGGATAAACTCTTTTTATGTCCTCATCCACCATAACTCCAGGTATTCCTGCATCTCTTATTTCCTGTGCAAGCTCTTTATCCACCTTGGTTTTTATTCTAACCAAAGCCACCCTTTGTGATACCTTTTTAAGCACATCTTCATAATCTAAATCCAGCTTCTCACTTAAATATTTAGCGGCGGCTTCCTCGTCTTTAATTTGAGCATGAATAACACTGACTGCTGAAACGGATTGTGTTGTGGCAATTTCAACTCCGTTTCTGTCAAGAATGTCTCCTCTTTTCGGAGAAATAAGCCTATCCCTTGTTTGTTGCTCATATGCCATTTTTTGAAGTTCTTCTGCCTTTACAGTCTGAATATAAATAACTCTGAATATTAACACAGCAGAAGCTAAGGTGCACATAACAAGAAAAAACAGCAGTTTCTTTTTTATAAAAACACTAACATGTTCCATTAAATCACTTCCGAATATATCTTAAATATATTCTATTTTTAAACCTATACCATTATTACTCTCCGCTTTTTCCCATTATAATTTTAACCTCTGATTTAGCATCCACTGTAACTCCTGAAAGAGGTTCGGTTTTTATAACCACTCCTTCTTCTTCCCCTGATATAACAGCCTCAAGACCACAGCCTATAATTGCAGAAACCGCATCCTCATATGATTTGCCTTTAACATCCGGAACTATAACTCCGCCTGATTCATCTTCTTCTTTTTCAACATAAAGAGTTACCTTTGTTCCCTCTAAAACCTCTGTTAGACCTTTAGGAACTTGGTTTACAACCTTATTGCCTTTGCCCACAATTTCATACTGAAGGTTTTTGGCTTCAAGTTCTGTTAAAACTTCAAAAAGCAAACCTCCTACATATTGCTCGACCATAACCTTTTTATTATCCTTAACAGTTCCCGGTGTAACTTCATATGTCGGCTCTATTCCTTTATATTTAATAAGCTTTTCAAAAAACTCTTTTATAATGGGAGATACAGACGTAACCCCGTCTTTATAGCTTTCAGGCTTTTGAATATATGTCATAACAATAAACTGAGGATTTTCCGCCGGGAGATATCCAATAAATGAAACAGAGTGTTCATTTTTTGTTCTGTCACCCTGCTGGCCTGTTCCTGTTTTTGCACCATATGTATAGCCTGCAATTTTAGCTTTTTTACCTGTTCCGTTTTCAACTGTTGCAATAAGGTCATGCCTTATAATGTCTGAGGTTTCTTGAGAAATCACCTTTCTTATAAGTTCCGGTCTGTTTTCTTTAATAACACTGCCGTTTTTATTTACAACTTGAGAAACAACATAAGGACGCATAAGGTTTCCGCCGTTAATTGCAGCAGACATGGCATTTAAGCTTTGAAGAGGTGTTGCTCCAAAGCTTTGCCCAAAGCTCATTGTGGCAAGCTCAACAGGCCCCATTCTGTCAGGTGTATACATAACAGCGGAAGAGTTTGCACTTGCCTCGTTTGGCAAATCAATTCCCGTTAAAGAATGGAAACCAAAATCTCTCATATATTTATAAAGAGTTTCTTTGCCCATTTTTGCTCCAATTTCCATCATGGCCACATTGCAGGAGTTTGCAAGGGCCTCCTCCACAGTTTGCGTTCCGTGACCGCTTCGTAAATGACAACGAATTGTTTTATCGGCAACCACCTTGCTTCCGCCGCAAAAATATGTGTTTGAGTTTGTTATTATTCCCTCTTCTATAGCCGCCGCAACAACAATGGGTTTAAAGGTAGAGCCTGGTTCAAAGGTAGAGGAGATATTGAAGTTTTTCCATGTTTCATTTAAATATTCATACTGTTCTTCAGAAGTCATTTCATCCCACATTTTTTTAAACTCTTCGTCACTTAAAGCAATGGGAGTTGCAGGGTCATTAAGGTTAAAATTAGGAGCCGATGCCATTGCAAAAATTTCCCCCGTATTAGGGTCCATAACAATTGTTCCGGCAAATTCAGGGTTATATTCTTTCATGGCACGATTTACACTTTCCTCCGCATAGCTTTGTATTGTGTAATCCAATGTTGTAACAATGGTGTTTCCGTCTTCGGCAGGTATTTCCTGAGCAATGGCGCCGTCTTTTTCATTGTATGTAATGAAACTTCTTCCTGAAACACCGCTCATAAATTCATTATATTGCTTTTCAAGACCCCACATTGCATCACGCATAAAACCAATTACCTTTGCCCCCATGCTCTCTGCAGGATAGCGTCTTTTAGTGTCTTTGTCATAAATAACACCCTTTAATTTCTGTTCCTCTAAAGCCTCTTTTATTTCTCTTGACTGTGCCTTGGCAAGAATTTTCCAGCTTGTGTCAAGGTTTGGCTTTCCTGTTGCCGAATCAATTGTTATATATTCTTTTAAAGTTTCATATTCCACACCCTCAAGAGCCTGTGAAAGAGCCGTTATTGTTTTTTCCTTTTCTTTTATATCATTCATAACAAGAACACGAACATCAAGAATAATGTTATACACAGTTGTGCTAATTGCAAGAGGCTGATTGTTTCTGTCTGTGATTGTACCTCTGTTAGGCGAAATCACACTGTCATAACGGCTGACTTGTTGGGTTTTAGCAAGAGTTTCATACTCTGCACCATGAACACTTTTTAAATATCCAACCCTTGAACCAAGGCCTATAAATATAATAAACAAAACAACCGCAAGAAAATAAAGTTTATTTCTTGTTCTTTTTCTTTTGGACATAGGAACTTTCTCCTTTTTAAATTAAAATTTGGTACAGGCAATAACAAAAAAGTCATGTCCTGTACCAATTGATGTTTTTATTTTCCTAACAAAGAAGCAAAAGATGCAAGAAAAACATTTTCCTTCTCTTCATTTTCGCTTACATCATACTGAACGGTGTAACTTTGCTTTGGAACGTCAATATAACAAATTTGATATTCCTGAGGTTCAGTCATGCCAAGCCTTTCTTTTGCCTGGTTTTCTATATAAGATAAGTCCACATTGTCGGAAATTTCCGCAAAAAGTGCATTATTTTCATTTTCAAGGCTTATTGTTTTTTCTATAAGATTTACGTTTTTAATTCTCTGCTCCGTAACTGCCGCATGTGAATGCATAACTGAAAGGCTTCCGCCAAAAACAACGGCAACCGCAGCCATAAGTTTAAATCTGTGAAATCGTCTTTCTTGCCTTTCGGCCAAAAGTCTTGCTTTTTCCGCTTTTCTTCTTTGCTCTTCAACTATAAGATTTTCTCTTTCTTCAACCTCATAGGCATAGGCAGAGCTTGTCATGTTATAATTTCCGCTATTGTATCCATTCCTTCCGTATAAACCCATGTTAAGCCCCCCAAAGACTTATTTTTTTTCAAGTATTCTAAGCTTGGCACTTCTTGCCCTGTGATTAACTTCTAATTCTTCATCTTTTGGAAGAATAGGCTTTCTTGTAATCACTTTTGCAAGAGATTTCTTTCCGCACATGCACACAGGAAACTCAATTGGGCATGTACAGGGATTTTCCTGCTTTCTGTATGCATTTTTAACAATTCTGTCTTCAAGGGAATGAAAAGTTATAATGCAAAGCCTCCCCTTATGGTTTAAAGCCTCCGTAACGTCTTCTATTGTTTTTTCAAGAATTTCAAGCTCTTTGTTAACTTCTATTCTTATGGCTTGAAAAGTTCTTTTTGCAGGATGAGGCCCGTCTTTTCTTGCTCCTTTTGGAACAGCTTTCTTTATTACCTCCACAAGCTCAAAAGTTGTTTCAATGGGCTTTATCTGTCTTTGGGAAACAATAAACTGTGCAATTCTTTTAGCCCATCTGTCCTCTCCGTAATTAAAAATTATGTCGTTAATTTCTTTTTCACTGTATTCATTTACAACATCGTATGCGGATAAAGGATTTGTCACATCCATCCTCATATCAAGGGGGGCATCCTGCATATAGCTAAAACCCCTTGAACCTTCATCAAGCTGATGGCTCGAAACACCTATATCAAGAAGACAGCCGTCTATCTTTTCAATTTCCAATTCTTCTAAAATTTCTTTTATACGCGAAAAGTTGTTGTTAACAAAAATAACTTTATCGCCAAACTCCTCAAGTCTTTTTTTAGCGGCATTAATTGCATTCATATCCTGATCAATGCCTATAAGTTTTCCTGATTTAAGTTTTTTACAAATTTCATATGAATGTCCTGCTCCGCCGAGAGTGCCGTCAACATATATTCCTTCTTCTTTTATGTTAAGGCCGTCGATACATTCTTTAAGCAAAACAGAAACATGATTGAACTCCATATAAACACATCCTTTATATTCCAAGCTCAGCCATTTTTTCAGCAAGCTCATTTTCGGCAAAATTTTCATCATTATTATAGTTGTCCCAGTTTTCTTTGTTCCAAATTTCAACCCTGTCAACAACACCTATGGAAACTATGGTTTTTTCAAGCTTGGCATGTTCTCTGAGATTTTGAGGAATAACTATTCTGCCCTGATTGTCAAGTTCACACTCTATTGCTCCTGCAGTAAAAAAACGAGCAAACTTTCTTACATCAGGGTTTGTCCATGGAAGAGATTTAAGTTTTTCAACAATGCCAATCCAGATTTCTTGGGAATAAATAAAAAGACAACTGTCAAGGCCTCTTGTTACAACAAATTTGCTGCCTAAATCATCACGAAATTTGGAAGGCACAATCACCCTTCCTTTAGAATCAATATTATGTTGATATTCACCCATGAACATGTCTTAATCACCAACTTCGGCTATAACAAAGGAACAAGCCACCACTTCCAACCACTTACCTCCACTTGTAACCATATTCTAATACAATTCTCTAAAAAATTCAAGTAAAAAGCTATATGTTTAATTAACAAATTAATTCATTTTTAAATAATTTATAAACATTTGCAGTAAAATTCGAAAGTTTAATTAATCTTTAATTAGATTTTTGAAACAATGATCTATAATTTTAAATAAAAAAACTGCATCAATTTTAAAATTGATACAGTCGGGATGAAAAAAACCAAGACCTTGGGGTTCTGCCCCTATATCTCACAAAGGAGAAGTTCCTTTGCCCAGCTTAAAACCGCATAAATATGCGGTTTTAGACAAAGGTTTTCATTTTTACTAATCTGAATTAACTTATTAATCAACTTTATACTTTTCAAATATCTTTTCCGCAGCAGCAACACCATCAATGGCAGCCGAAACAATGCCGCCTGCATATCCTGCACCTTCTCCAACAGGATAAAGCCCTTTAACATTAACACTTTCCCCCGTTTTTAAATCTCTTTCAATTCTTACAGGTGATGAACTTCTGCTTTCAACAGCAGTTAAAAGTGCGTTTTCGCTATCAAAGCCTTTAAGACGTTTTCCCATTGAAACAATTGCCTCTTTAAGAGCCTCAGAAATAAATCTTGGAAAAATCTCATTTAAATCGCAAAACTTTATTTTTGGCCTATACGTGCTGGAAACTTCCTTAAGATTTGCAGTTTTCTGATTTTGAAGAAAATCTCCAACAAGCTGGGCAGGGGCACTATAGTCCATGCCTCCCTTTTCAAAAGCCTTTTTTTCCAACTCTCGCTGAAAATACATACCTGCAAGAGGGTGGTCGCTTTTAAAATCTTCAGGCTTAACTTGAGCAAGCAGTGCGCTGTTTGCATTTTCACCATTTCGTGAATGATAGCTCATTCCGTTTACGCAAATCATACCTTCTTCACTGCTGGCCGCAACCACATATCCCCCCGGGCACATGCAAAAGGTATATACTCCTCTTCCCTCCTTTGTTGTATGGGTTAATTTATATTCGGCGGCACCAAGCTCTTTTAAATCTGCAAACCCGCCATATTGCGCCAAGTTTATACTTTGTTGGCTGTGCTCAATTCTTACACCAACTGCAAAGGGTTTTTGGCTTATTGAAACTTTCTTTAAATAAAGAGCCTCAAAAGTATCCCTTGCACTGTGCCCAATGGATAAAACAACATCATCGCAAATAAGTCTTTCTTCATTATTTATAATAAGAGATGTTAATTTGCCATCTGAAATTTCAAAATCAGTAACACATGCTTCAAACCTGACATCTGCACCCATTTCAATAATTTTATTCCTTAAGTTTCTTACAACCACCCTTAACTTATCTGTGCCGATATGCGGATTTCGAACATATAAAATTTCATCAGGGGCATCTAAATCCGCAAATTCTTTAAAAACTTTTCTGCTTCTTAAATCTTTGCTTCTTGAGGTTAATTTGCCGTCTGAAAATGTTCCTGCTCCGCCTTCACCAAACTGAACATTAGAGTTTGTTTTTAAAACTCCTGTTTTCCAAAATTCTTCCACATCCTTGCTTCGGCTGTTAACATCTTTTCCCCTTTCAAGAACAATAGGTTTGAAACCAAGCTGACAAAGAGTTAATGCCGCAAACATTCCCGCAGGGCCAAAGCCCACAATAACAGGTCTTTTTTCACTTTCGGCTTTGCCTTGCGGAAGAGAATATTCAAAATGCTCAGCAATGGAAACATCCTTGTTTCTGCTTTTTTTGTATATTGCTTTTTCATTTTCCACTTCCACATCAACAGTGTAAATAAAAAATATATTTCCTTTGTTTCGCGCATCTAAGGATTCTTTGAAAATACTCCAACTCTTAACCTGCTTTTCTTCAATTCCAATTTTTTTACAGACCTTTTTTAAAACCTGTTCTTTGTTCCCTGACGGCTCAATTTTAATGTTTTGAACTCGTAACATTAAAGCATTCTCCTTTTCAAATTCAACCTTGGCTTAATAAATATTTCTGTGTTTAAAAAATAAAACTTTTACCTTAAAGTAACAATTTGTTTTAGTTATAGTTTAAATAATATTTCTAATAATATTATTGAGGTGATATTATGAGCATTTTAAACAGCAAAGAAATACCTGTTGGTTTAGGCATGGCGCTTGCTCAAAATTTAGACGCCATGGAGGTTTTTTCAGCAATGAATGATTTTCAAAAAAGAAGCGTTATAGAACGTTGTCATAACGTTAAATCGAAAAAAGATATGCAGGCTCTCGTTGATTCACTCACGTTATAAATTAAAAACTGCACTCTCTTTAAAACTAAAAGAGAGTACAGTTTTTTTATTTCATTTTACAGCTGTCCATATCGCAGCCTTCAAAGCCAATTTTTCTGCTTCTTCGCTCCATAAGAATAATATTTCTCCAAAGACCAAATTTATCCTTGCCTATTTTATCTCTGTATCCAACTCTTCTAAAACCGCATTTTTCGTGAAGCTGAATGCTTGCCTCATTTTCTTCAAGAATATTTGATTGAAGTGTCCAAATTCCGTTAGAATCTGCAAACTCAATCATTTTATCAAGAAGCATTGTTCCTATACCCTCACCTCTGTTTTCACAATCCACATACACACTTACCTCAGCAACCCCTGAATAAACCTCTCTGTAGGAATAGTCGGTCAAAACAGCAAACCCAACCACCTCATCCTCTTTTCGCGCGATTAATCTGCCTTGCTTTTTTCGTGTTAAATTCCAGGATTGATAAGAGGGAACAGCCTTTTCCAATGTTGAAATATTGCTGTCAACACCTTGCTGAAAAATCTCGGCAACTCTTTTCCAATCATTTTCTTTCATATTGTCTATTAAAATCATAAGCCACCTCCCTGTTTGTATGTCTTATTATATACTTAAAAGTATGTAAAAGAAAAGACCTTATTTAAACTAATAAGGTCTTTTCAAAAAAATCAATCTTCAAGTGATATTACAGAAACAGGACAAGCATCTCTTGCCTCAGCAGCTTCTTCAAGAGCGTTTGATGGAATCTCGTCACAAATTACTTTTGCTAAGTTTTCATCATCCATTTCAAAAACTGTAGGACAAGTGGCAGCACACACTCCGCAGCCAATACATCCATCTCTGTCTACAACAGCTATCATAGTTTTCACCCCCGTTTAATTAAATACCTAATCCTAATATCTTGGATTTACATATTATACACCATTTGTCACACATTATGCAATATACTTCTTAAACCAAAACTCAAAACTCCAGTCTTTTAAAAACTTTCTGGCAGCCTCCGAGCCGTTTTCATATAAAAGCTGCTTTTCTTCATTTGAAATATTGAAATCTGTAGAGCTTATTTTAATTTCTTTTCCTCCTAAATTAATGTTTACGGGGATTGATATTGTTCTTGCAAAATCGCCTCGCCCCTGGGAAATATGCTGTTTATCAGCACCGTCAAGGGCAGTTGCCGCAAGCATTTTCATATAACGAATAAAGTGAGAATTTTTAGAATCAATACCGCAGCTATATTCTCCCCTGGAATCAATAAACTTAAAGCCAATTGTAGGCACTTTTTCAAAATATTTGTTTTCATCAAATATCCAAACAGGATAGTTACTTAAAAGCCCTCCGTCAACAATTAGGTGTTCCTTACCATGAACATCAATAAGTTTGTATGGTTTAAAATAAATAGGTATGCTTATGCTCATTCTGACGGCTTTAGCAATGCTGAAGCTGTCTGCATCAATACCGAAAAACTTTAAATCCCTTGGTAAAATTAAAAGACGCTGACCTGTTATATCTGAAGCTGTGATTTGCAGTTTCCATTCTACAGCAGAGTTTTTATTCTCTGTTTTCAAATCACCAAAAACCCTTTTGCCCTTTTTAACCAAAAGCTCATTTAGCCAATGCTCAAAATAATCAGAATTGTAAATGCCGTAAGAATAAAAAATGCTAAGAGCCTTACCTCCTATTCCAAGCCTTGACAATATACCCTCCTGCTTAAACTTTTCAAAATCCATTTCCATCATTATATCTCTAAGCTCGCACCCATTATAGCCGCAGGCAAAAAGAGATGCAACAAGGGCACCTGCAGAAGAGCCGACAAAATTTTGCATTTTATATCCGTATTTTTCAAGAACATGAGCCGCACCTACATGGCCTATTCCTCTTACACCGCCGCCTTCAAAAACAGCATTGCACATTAAATCCATAATAAACAACACACCATTTTTATATATTATATGTTTAAGGTATGCTCTTTAAAAAATGAAATTCCCTAAATTGAAACTGCAAAACATAAAGTTGATTAAACAATGGTTTAACAGTTTTATAATCACAAATTTTGTGCAAACTGAACCTTAACCCCGTTAGGGTCTTTTATAAAAAAGAACTTGATTCTTTCATTAGGCTGTATAGGGCCGCTGTGGATTTCAATTCCCTTTTCCTTAACATCAGCTAATTTATCATCAAGAGAATCCACCACAAACCCAAGAGAAATGTCATTTCCCACGTTTGAAGGCTTTCCGGTTTCACTTGATATAAGCTCTATTTTTGCATCTCCTTCTCCCAAAAACACAATTTCCATTTTTTCTGTGCTTTTAAACCTTTGAATAACGGAAAGACCAACTACCTCCTCATAAAACTTAACAGAGGTATCCATGTCTTCAACTATAATTGTACACCACGATAATTTCATGCTATTTCCTCCTTGGATTTTTACTTTATTATAACCATATTTATTATAAACTTCAATATTTACAACAACTAAAGTATTGTCCAAAATAATAATTTATATTAACTTGACACCTTTCTATGCTTCAATATAGAATGATATGACACAGCGGATTATATTACTCATAAAACTTTTCAAGTTTTATTTGTCCACTTCCAAAAGAAAATGCCAGCTCTGCCGCCGCTTTCTTTTGTTTTTGTGGTATACTATAATAAAGAAAATAATTATTCTTTAAAATATGGAACAGACAAAATCTATTTAAAAGTAAGGAGGTTTATAATTTGGATTTACTATTTGCACGCCAACCCATTTTAGATAAAAATAACAAAATTTATGGCTATGAACTTCTTTACAGAGATGTGGGTGCAAATACATACACAGGCAGTGATGGGGATTTTGCAACCTCAAATGTTATAGCAGCAAGCTTTTTATCCCTTGATCTTGATGAAATTTCAGGAAGTAAAAAATCTTTTATTAACTTTACAGAAAACATGGTGCTTCAAAAAGTTGCTACGCTTTTTCCAAAAGAAAAGATTGTTGTGGAAATACTTGAAGATGTTGACCCAACTGAAGAAATAGTCACAGCATGTGAAAACCTGAAAAACGAAGGCTATATAATAGCCCTTGATGATTTTGTTTTCAGGCCTGGATATGAAGCACTTATAGATATTGCCGATATAATAAAAGTTGATTTTATGATTACAAAAACAAAAGAAGAACGTATAGAAGTTGTAAAAAAATTTAGAAATGGAAAAATAAAATTTCTTGCAGAAAAAGTTGAAACCCATAACGACTTTGAAATGGCAGTTAAAAATGGATACAGCCTTTTTCAAGGATATTACTTTTCAAAACCAGTTATTAAAAAAACCAAAAGTATATCCCCGGGAAAACTAAGCTATATGAAATTAGTAAGATATTTGGAGCAAACAACTCCCGAATTTAGTGTTATTTCAGACATAATAGAAAATGATGTTGCCTTTACATATGAAATTTTAAGAATTGCCAACACAAGCCATTATTATAGAAGAAGCAGGGTTTCCTCCGTTAGGCAAGCGGCAGTGTTAATAGGCCTTGATGAGCTTAAAAAGTGGGCATTTATAACAATGTTTCGTAAAATTAGTGCCCAAACAAATGACGCTCTTGTAAATCTCAGTGTTCAAAGAGCAAAAACTCTTGAAATTCTTGCAGAAAAATTAGGTTTTCATAACGAAGCTTTAGACTTTTTTACTCTTGGTATGCTTTCACTTATTGATGTTTTAACAGGAGAGCCTATGGACAAGCTTCTTACAGAACTTCCGCTTCATGAAAAGGCAAAAAAAATACTTTTAGGCGAAGATATAAATGATATAATGGCAATCAGCTTTAAGTTTGTTTTAGCTTATGAAAAAGGCGAATGGGAAAAACTTTTCGAATATGCGGAGAAATATCCCATTAATATAGAAAAGGTCGGAGAGACATATCACGAAGCATTTGCCTGGATAAATAAAAATGATTTTATATAATTATAATTTATTCAAATTCTTGTCAAAAAGAAAATTCGAGAATATTCAAAAATCTTATACAATTTCAAGCTTATATAAAAATGCTGCACCTTGAGATTTTACACGACTTTTGGATATTCTCTTTTATTGTGTTTAAACTTATGGGAATTTAAAATGCTTAATCTGTTATTTTTAACTTTGTTGCAGATAAAGTAAAAACATCTACACTTTTAGCCCCTGCCTTTTTTAATACTTTTGAACATTCATTTAATGTTGCACCTGTTGTATGGATATCGTCAATAAGAAGTATTCTTTTACCTTTTATTTCATCCACATCCTTTACAAAAAAAGAATCTTTAATATTTTCCAATCGTTCTTTGTCATGGAGACTGCTTTGGGGTTTAGTTTTTCTATACCTGATTAAGTTTCCCTCACTTACGGGAATTTGGTTTTTTTGTGAGAGTTCGTCTGCAAGAATTTGAGCTTGATTAAACCCTCTGAATTTTTCTTTTTTATAATACATAGGAACAGCCGCAATAATATCTGCATCTTCAAATATACAAGGCATTTTAGAAATTGCATTGGCAAACATAAGGTTTGAAAGTTCTTTCCCGTTTATTTTACATCCTTTAAATTTAAAGTTTTCTATTCCTTTTTTAACATCTGTGTACTCATAAATTGAATATCCGCTGTCAAAACAATCTAAATCTTCAACATCTGTTTCCTCTTTGCTTTTTATGCAAATTATCTCCAAGTCCTCATTCATTTTAGTGCATAATCTGCAAAGAAGAGTTGTACTTTTAAACTGCAAAACTTCACCGCAAAGAACGCACCTTTTAGGATAGATAAAATTCAATATATCTTCTAAAATCTTCAACAAAATCCCTCTTTTATAAATGCATAAAGTCATAAAGATTTAAAAGCCTTATATCAAGACTTGAGTATCGGTTTACCTCTTTGTTGTTGGCAATCATTTTGTTCATTGTTTCCGGAATACCCACAAGCACAACAAGATTTTTTGCTCTTGTTACAGCAGTGTAAAGCAAATTTCTTGATAAAAGCATTGGCGGCCCGCTGTGAACAGGAACAATAACAATGGGATATTCACTTCCTTGAGATTTGTGTATTGTTACGGAATAAGCCAAATCCAGCTCGTCCAGCTGTGTAAAATCATATTTAACAACTCGGTTTTCATCAAAAACAACTGTTACTTCCTCCGCATATTCATTAATATCTTTTATAAAACCACAGTCACCGTTAAAAACACCCATATCCTGATCAATAACTTTTCCGGTTATATCAATGCTTTTCCAAACCATATTATAGTTATTCTTTATTTGCATTACCTTGTCGCCTTGGCGAAAAATATTTGTGCCTATAACCTTTTCACTTTTTTTCACAGAAGGAGGATTAAGAGTTTTTTGCAGTTCCTTATTAAGCTCGTAAACACCAAGCATACCCTTTCTCATAGGTGTAAGCACTTGTATATCATTTAAAGGATCACATTTTGTAAAAGAAGGCAACCTTTTAACAATAAGTTCTTTTACCGCCTGAACAACATCTCTTGCATCTGCTCTTTTTACGAAAAAAAAGTCTTTATTTTTATCATTTAAAACAGGCTCTTCACCATTATTAATCCGGTGAGCATTTATTACAATAGCGCTTTCCTGTGCCTGTCTGAAAATTTCCTTAAGTCTTACAGTTTTAACAATTTCACTTTTAATTATATCCTTAAGCACATTGCCTGCACCCACAGATGGCAGCTGGTCCACATCTCCCACGAAAATAATTCTTGTTCCAACATTAACAGCTTTAAGAAGACTGTTCATAAGCAATATATCCATCATAGAGCTTTCATCAACTATAATCACATCTGCCTCTATTGGGTCATCTTCATCTTTTAAAAATCTTTGAGCCCTTGAATTTTCGCTGATAAAACTTATTCCTAAAAGCCTGTGAATTGTTTGTGCAGGATGCCCCGTTGCCTCTGTCATTCTTTTTGCGGCACGTCCCGTAGGGGCAGCTAAAACTACATCTTTCCCCTGTTCTTTAAAAATTTTTATAATTGTGTTTATTGTAGTTGTTTTTCCTGTTCCTGGGCCTCCCGTTATAATAAGCACTCCGCCGGTCATTGCTTCTTTAACGGCAGTTCTTTGTTCGGGAGCAAGTGAAATATCATGTGTTCTTTCAGCTTTGTCAATAATTGCCTCTATATCACCTTCAAAGCTTTCATCATAGTGAGCCATAATTCCCAGTATTCTCTTAGCAACAGAAATTTCCGAATAATAATAAACATTCAAATAAACTGCAACTTCATCATTTAAAACTTCTCTCCATACCTGATGCTCTATCTGCAGTTCTTGAATTGCACTTTCAACCACAGCTATGTCCAAGCCTAAAAGTTCTTCAACTCTTTCAAACAAAAGCTTTTGAGGAAGATATGCATGCCCGTCACTTGCTGCATTGTTAAGCACATATTTTATAGCAGCTTTTACTCTAAAGGGAGAATCCTCAGATATTCCTGCGGAAACTGCCATTTTATCGGCTGTTCTAAATCCAATTCCAAAAATATCGTCTGCAAGTCTGTATGGATTTGTGTTTACAATTTCAAAAGTTTTGTTCTTATATTTTTTATATATTTTCATTGCATATGCAGGTGAAACACCTAAATTTTGCAATAAAATCATTGCCCGTCTAAGTTCATGCTGTTCTCTGAAAACTTCGCTGATTTTAAGTGCCTTTTCATAGGTTATACCTTTTATTTCAACAAGCCTGTCAGGTTTTTCTTCAATAACATAAAAAGTGGCTTCTCCAAACCTGTCTACTATTTTTTCAGCAGTTTTTTTCCCAACACCTTTTATAACTCCTGAGGAAAGATACTTCTCAATTCCCTCCACAGTTGTAGGAATGGTTTTTTCATATAAACTTACGGACAATTGTCTGCCATATGTGGGGTGCATTGCCCAACTGCCTATTATTTTAAGGTTTTCTCCGGGATGAATGTCTAAAACCGTTCCAACACAAACAATTTCCTCTTCTTCGCTTGAAACTGTAAAAACAGAATATCCGTTATCACTGTTGTGGAAGATTATCTCTTCTACAACACCATTAATTATAATATCTTCAGTCAAAAGTTCACCTTCTCTCAAATTGCTGAACTTATTTTATCATATTATTTTATATCTTACAAACAAGAAAACGCCTTTTCGGTCGAACCAAAAAGGCATTTCTATTACTTTTTAACTTTTTCTATAATGTCTTTGGGAATAATAAACTCAGGACTTCCCTGTGCTCCCGCAGCCACCTCGTACTTATCAAAACAAATAACTAAATCTCCATTATTATTAATATAAAAGTTTTGATTCGGCTTTATTCTTTCAAACTTAAAACCAAAAGGCGAATTATCATCTATCCAAAAAAATCCTTCCTCGTCCTTATTTAGCCTCTCCATTTCTTGAAGAATATATTGGCTTAAAACAGAGATATAATCTTCTTCTTTTTTAAATAAACTTTCAAGAGTTAAAATTTCACCTTTTTTCTTGTCTATTGTATAAAAAGCATGTATTGTTGAAGATGAACCTGCATAATTAAAAAAGTAAACATCAAGAGCTAAAATGTCCTCATTATCTGTTTTTATATAATAATTATACTCTACTCCCATATGTACAATTTCTTCACCAAACTCTTTTTTAAGCTCCGCCATATCATTTTCAAAATCTTTAATAATAATATCGGCATTTTCTTTAAAGCTTGCATTAAGTTCATCTTGTAATCTTTCATCAATTAAACCTTGAAGTTCAGGAATAATAACCTTTATTTCATAACCTTTGTCCTTCACTTCATACCTTCCAAATGTAACTACCTGAATAATTTCTCTTAAAATAGGAATTTTTAAGCCTGCATATGCCATAGAAGGGCTCAAATTTAAGGTTGAAATAAATATAAAAACAAGACTGGCCGCAATAATTGCATATTTTTTTACAAAAGCCTGCCTTTTCTCTTTTCTAATAATTTCTTTTATATCAGATTTTAATTTAGTTGGAGCATTTATGATGTTATATTCTTTTTTGAATTCATTTAATCTATTCATAAATAGAGTCCTCCTGAATGTTTAACTTCAAGATTTTTTGTGCCCTATATAACCTTGTTTTAACAGTATTTTCGTTAAGGGATAAAACATCTGCAATTTCTGAAAAAGTCATATCCTCAAAATACTTTAATATGATTACCTCTCGATACTTAATATCTAAATCCTTTATAAAGCTTTCAAATGTAATTGGGGAATAATCATCAAAAATGATGCTTTGACTTTCGATAATTTCTGAATTAACATATGTAATTTTTTTACGTCTTTTTAAAAGGGTTAGAGAAGTATTAGAAATAATTTTATAAAACCACGGTTTAACAAGCTTAGGCTCTCTTAATTTGTTTATAGATTTAATTGCTTTTAACACACTTTCATTTACAACATCTTCAGCATCATGCTGATTTTTTGTATATGAAAAAGCAAAGCGATATACATTATCTATATTTTCAGTAATAAATTCTTCAAATATTTCAATCTTTGTCATATAGTTCCTCTGAATTCTTCTTATTACTAACCACAAAAGTTTAAATTACATAATCCTAAATATTTAAAAAAAAGATAGCTTTTTAGCTATCTTTTTTTGAAGGCGCCACCCAGATTTGAACTGGGGATAGAGGTGTTGCAGACCTTTGCCTTACCACTTGGCCATGGCGCCATAAAAATATTAAATTGACCCGTGGGGGAATCGAACCCCCGTTACAGCCGTGAAAGGGCCGTGTCTTAACCGCTTGACCAACGGGCCATGTTTTTTAAAAAGCTCCCCGAGTAGGATTCGAACCTACGACCTATCGGTTAACAGCCGAGTGCTCTACCGCTGAGCTATCGAGGATTATTTTGAATCCGGCAACCACCTACTTTCCCGGGCAGCTTCCCACCAAGTATCATCGGCCGTTTATGTCTTAACCATCGTGTTCGGTATGGGAACGGGTGTGACCCATAAACGCATCGTCACCGGAAATTTTTTAACCTTTTCCTGGTTTCTTTATATCTTTATATCTTTTATCTTTTTTATATTGCTTTATATAAGGTTTGTTTAAACATTTCCTGTTTTTAAACTCGCCTATATTGTTTTAAGTATATCTCTATCAGAACAAGCACACAACAACTATATCAGTCTGCTCTTTTCTAACATTTCTATACCCTCAAAACTGAACAAAGAGAACTTAGAAATCCATATCGTGATAATAAGTGTTTTATTTTGGTCAAGCCCTCGACCTATTAGTACTTATCAGCTAAACACGTTACCGTGCTTACACACTAAGCCTATCTACCTCGTAGTCTTCAAGGGGTCTTACTTGCTTTAAGCAATGGGAAATCTCGTCTTGAGGGCGGCTTCACGCTTAGATGCCTTCAGCGTTTATCCGTTCCAAACTTGGCTACCCAGCTGTGCAGTTGGTCTGCAACTGGTACACCAGAGGTTCGTCCATCCCGGTCCTCTCGTACTAAGGACAGCTCCTCTCAAATTTCCTACGCCCACAACGGATAGGGACCGAACTGTCTCACGACGTTCTGAACCCAGCTCGCGTACCGCTTTAATGGGCGAACAGCCCAACCCTTGGGACCGACTTCAGCCCCAGGATGCGATGAGCCGACATCGAGGTGCCAAACCTCCCCGTCGATGTGAACTCTTGGGGGAGATAAGCCTGTTATCCCCAGGGTAGCTTTTATCCGTTGAGCGATGGCATTCCCACTTATTACCACCGGATCACTAAGTCCTACTTTCGTACCTGCTCGAACCGTCGCTCTCGCAGTCAAGCCACCTTTTGCCTTTACACTCTGTGAATGGTTTCCAATCATTCTGAGGTGACCTTCGAGCGCCTCCGTTACTTTTTGGGAGGCGACCGCCCCAGTCAAACTGCCCACCTAACATTGTCCCTCACCCGGATCACGGGTGCAGGTTAGAAATCCAATGACATAAGAGAGGTATCCCACCGTCGACTCCCCCGAAACTGGCGTTCCGGGTTCTTAGTCTCCCTCCTATCCTGTACATACATCATCGAATCCCAGTATTAGATTGCAGTAAAGCTCCATGGGGTCTTTCCGTCCTGTTGCGGGTAGCCAGTATCTTCACTGGCTCTTCAATTTCACCGGGCGCGTTGTTGAGACAGTGCTCAAATCGTTACACCTTTCGTGCGGGTCAGAACTTACCTGACAAGGAATTTCGCTACCTTAGGACCGTTATAGTTACGGCCGCCGTTTACTGGGGCTTGAATTCAAAGCTTCGCTTGCGCTAACCTCTCCTCTTAACCTTCCAGCACCGGGCAGGTGTCAGCCCATATACTTCACCTTTCGGTTTCGCATAGACCTATGTTTTTGCTAAACAGTCGCTTGAGCCTCTTTTCTGCGGCCTGCTTGCGCAGGCGCCCCTTATCCCTAAGTTACGGGGTCATTTTGCCGAGTTCCTTAACAACGCTTCTCCCGTCGGCCTGTGGATTTTCTCCTCATCTACCTGTGTCGGTTTACGGTACGGGTACAAATAACACTATAGCGGCTTTTCTTGACAGTGTGGATTTGGCAACTTCCCTACTCTTGTTCAGTCCTCATCACATTTCATCATCGGCTGACGGATTTACCTGCCTGCCTTGACTTTATGCTTGACCGGGTTTTTCCGTTCCCCGGTTTGCCTATCCTCCTGTGTCCCCACAGTTCTGATTATTTGTAGTACAGGAATCTCTACCTGTTGTCCATCGACTACGACTCTCGTCCTCGCCTTAGGTCCCGACTTACCCTGAGAAGATTAGCTTTACTCAGGAATCCTTAGATATTCGGCCTAGAAGTTTCTTACTTCTATCTCGCTACTCATTCCGGCATTCTCTCTTCTGTTTCGTCCACCTTTGCTCTCGCGCAGGCTTCGTCCTCACAGAATGCTCCTCTACCACTTCCTACATAGTAGGAAATCCGTAGCTTCGGTGGCGTGTTTTAGCCCCGATAATTTTCGGCGCAGATTCTCTCGACTAGTGAGCTATTACGCACTCTTTAAATGTATGGCTGCTTCTAAGCCAACATCCTAGTTGTCTGTGAAATCCCACATCCTTTTCCACTTAACACGCACTTTGGGACCTTAGCTGTCGGTCTGGGCTCTTTCCCTTTTGACTATGAGACTTATCTCACATAGTCTGACTCCCGAGGGTATCTTAACGGCATTCTTAGTTTGATATGAGTTGGTAACCTTGGTGGGCCCCGCGTCAGTTCAGTGCTTTACCTCCGTTAGACTCCTCTCGAGGCTAGCCCTAAAGCTATTTCGAGGAGAACCAGCTATCTCCGGGTTCGATTGGAATTTCTCCGCTATCCACACCTCATCGCCACCTTTTTCAACAGATGTGCGTTCGGTCCTCCAACACCTTTTACGGTGTCTTCAACCTGGACATGGATAGGTCACCCGGTTTCGGGTCTAATAACACTAACTCTTCCGCCCTATTCAGACTTGGTTTCCCTTCGGCTCCGTGCCTTATTGGCACTTAACCTTGCTAGTATTATTAACTCGCCGGACCGTTCTACAAAAAGTACGCAGTCAGGCACTTACGTGCCCTTCCACTGTTTGTAAGCACAAGGTTTCAGGTTCTTTTTCACTCCCCTCCCGGGGTTCTTTTCACCTTTCCTTCACAGTACTGCTTCTCTATCGGTCACTAGGGAGTATTTAGGCTTGGGGGGTGGTCCCCCCGGCTTCCCACAGGGTTTCTCGTGTCCCGTGGTACTCTGGATACTGTCAGCTGATTTCAGTTTTCGTCTACCGGGCTTTCACCGTCTTTGGCGTGCTTTCCCAAAACACTTCGACTAACCTTAATCAATGCCTTTTACAGTCCGCAACCCCGAAGAATCAGATCCTTCGGTTTGGCCTGTTTCCGTTTCGCTCGCCGCTACTTGGGAAATCGATTTTTCTTTCTCCTCCTGCTGCTACTTAGATGTTTCAGTTCACAGCGTATCCCCTCTATAGGCTATGTATTCACCTATAGATACTTGAGGTCTTCTCAAGCAGGTTTCCCCATTCGGACATCTCCGGATCAATGGCTATTTGCGCCTCCCCGAAGCTTTTCGCAGCTTATCACGTCCTTCATCGGCTCCTAGTGCCAAGGCATTCCCCTTGTGCTCTTGTTCGCTTGACCTTTGTCGCGTGCATAGCACGCTCCTCGTTCAAATGCGATTTGAACGAGTTTTGCAGTTGATACGTTCGGCTTGTTGCCGTGGATTTCTCCGGCGGAAATGAATTCCGCCTACGCCTCATGACTAACTTCTTTTACAATATTTATTATGGTATATAACATAATGTTTAACACCACAATAATAAGTATATTCATCAGCCCTGCACAGTCATAAATTTAGTTCTTTGAGTATTGCTTTTTAGCTTTACTCGGAATGTAGTAGCGATACTACATGTTTCAATTTATATCTTTTATTACTTATTTTATCTCGATATACAGTCAGTATTTTCCCTTACGGAAAAACGGCTTTCGCCGGCACTTTACGTGCTACTTATTGACTCTTTTTCTCTTTATTCAGTTTTCAAGGTACAGATAATTACTTTTTAAAATTTTTACCAGCCGTTCCTCACAGCTGCTTGAATATACTAACACGGCTTTATATAAAAGTCAACACCCTTTTTTCTCTTTTTATCATATTTTTTCTAAATAATCGCTTAAACAACCCCATTTCATGCTAAAATCCGCATTATCATAAATAATAAAATATTGTTTTCGTATAAAAAAAGAGCAAGCTTTGATTGATATAAAACCTCAAACACCTTTAAAAAGCTTGGATTTGCATAGCAAAAAATTAATATCAAACCGCTTATCCAAATAACCAGCAATCCTTTTATAAATCCCAAAACCCCTCCAAGAGATTTGTTTAAAAAATTCAAAACAGGAAGTTTCGAAATAATATCAAGAGTTTTTATAACAGCCTTTATCAAAAAAACTACAATAACAAAAACTATAATCATGGAAAAAACATTAACACAAACATTTGCCACATAAGAAACTATATAATCACTTATATCAAAAGCTCCGAAAATATTTTTCACAACAGGATTATTGTTTTCAATAAGCCCCTCCTTTAAAAAATCAGGCAGCTTAAGGCTTTCAATAAGCTGAACATCAGAAACATTTTTAGGAACAGCCTCTTTAAAGTCCATAAACCCTAAAGTTTCGGAAACTCCATTTTTAAACTTCTCAAAAAAAAATGTATTTCTTATAAACTTGCTTACAGACGGATATATTCTGTTTGTTATAAAAAGACCGCCTATTGTGGGAAGAAAACTTAAAGAAGTTAAAACAAATCCCTTTCTTCTTCCCGAAAAAATAAAAATCAATAAAATAACCACAACAGCAATATCCCAGTAATTCAAAGTTTTTCCTCCCAATTTTATTTTTTCATATCCATAACCTGGCAACTGCTGTTAGTTACATATAAAGCCATATTTGAAGATGATAACAAAATTATATCCTTTACATCTTGAGTTGCCGTATGGTTCCAGTTTATATTGCCGCTATAACTAAAAGAGGTATATTCTCTTCCAACTCCAGCAACAATTCCTGTTTTATATGCACTTAAATATGTAACAGGTCTTCCCATTGAAATATTTGATTTAGAACTTCCCTTTTCATCAATAATAACAATAGTTCCGTTGTCAACACCATCCCTGCCTGCAATTGCTTCCCCCAAAGCAATAATGGTGTGAGTTCCGTTTCCAAATGCAACTTTATCAATTTTATTATTAACTTCAACACTCCATAATTCATTTCCTGAAGAATCAAGACAAAATATAATACTGTCACCAACTGCAATAAAATTTCCGTTGTCCATACACTTTAAAACAGGTATAAAAGTACCGTTTTTTGAAATGCTTGCAAAAAAATCTCCCGATTCCGAATTTTTAGCATCATTTTTGTTGCTGTTAAAAAACAAAATTTTTCCCGCCACTTCAATTTCATTTGTATCAATATAACTAACCGCCAATATTTTTTCATCATTTGATATATCAAGGGAAAGAGGAAAAACACCTTCATCATGATCCATTCTTTCCATTAAAAGTTGACCTGTTTTATTGTAAAGCTGAATTTTGTAGCCGCCGCTGTCTTTAAGAATAAGGGCAAGTGCCCCTTCTTTGTTAAGCGACATTTGTAAAATAGCACTGTCGGTGCGAAGTGAATAAAGCTCTCCCTCACGGTTATAAACTTGAACTGCTTTTCCTTGGGTTTCTGCAACTGCAAAACATTCGCCTTCACTAATTGCCAAGGGTGAATTTAATGTATATGTATAGTTCCATAATTGATTTCCGTTAAAATCAAGAAACTTTATTCCGTCTTTTGTACAATAGAAATAGTTTTTGCCAACAACAGCAAATGAAGTTTTTGCTCCTGTTTCAAAACTTATCTTACCGCTTTTATTATTATCCTTTTTCTCTATGCTGTTTTCATTTTGCTTAGAAACTTTTTTAAACACCGATACACTTGCAGATAACTTTTCTCCGATTGGTTTTATATGATTTTTGCCTAAATAAATTCCGGCAACAACGACTATGCAAATAAAAGCAACAATCGCTGTCCTTTCACTTTTTTTCTTAACATTTTTATTTTCTTTTTTCTCATACTCAAACTCATCAAATTCCATGAGCTTCCTCCCTCAAAACTTCTTTTGTATGCGAATAATTATACTATATTAAATTCATAAAGTAAAATCTATGTTATGATAATATAAACTAAAATAAGACAAAACCTTTTAATTTAATTATAATGTTTTTACTTTCTTTATAAACTTGTCACTTAGTTTGATAAATTAAAAAAGGATGAATAGATAAATCTATTCACCCTGCAATTTATTTTATATGTTAAAGACTTTCAATTTTTTCGTAAAGCTCAATATATTCCTTTGCGGAGTTTACCCATGAATTGTCGCTTCTTAAAGCATTCTCCACAATTTTATTCCAATACGTCGAACCCTTTCCATATACCTTTAAGGCCTCGTCAATTGCCCACATAAGCCCATCAGAAGAGTAATGCTCGAAAACAAATCCGTTTCCTTCACCTGTTTCTTCATTATAATGATAAACTGTGTCGGAAAGGCCGCCTGTTTTTCTTACAATAGGTATTGTTCCATATCTAAGGCTAAACATCTGCCCAAGACCGCAAGGCTCAAAAAGGGACGGCATTAAAAACATATCGCTGGCCGCATAAATTCTTTGTGCAAGGGTGTCATCAAACATAATGCAAGACCTTACTTTTTCATTGTTATTATATTCAAGGCTTTTAAAGAAATCTTCAAGCCGCCTTTCTCCTGTTCCCAAAAGTATAAACTGTATGTCATAACTTAAAAGCCTTTGCACAATGCTTGTAACAAGATCAAGACCTTTTTGGTCTGCAAGTCTTGAAATAATGCTTATAACAGGAACATCTCTTTGAGGCAGACAAAGGAAGTTTTGAAGTTGATATTTGTTATCTTTCTTTTTTTCAATTGAATTAATTCCGTAATTAGTAAAAATCCTTTCATCACTTTCAGGGTTGTTTACTTTATAGTCTATTCCGTTTAAAATTCCGCAAAGCTTGTAAGCATTTTCCCTTAAAACACCATCAAGACCATATCCGTATTGAAAAGTTTTAATTTCTTCTGCATATGTTTTGCTTACAGTGCTTACCATATCACTGTAAATAATTCCGGTTTTCATAAAGTTCACCTGACCGTCATATTCACAGTTTGAAAAGAAATTCCACGAAACATCAAACATATCCATGGTGTTTTTGTGAAAATTACCTTGATACTGTAAGTTATGAATTGTATATAATGTTTTAATATTTTTGTATGCCGAAAACTTCTTGTAATTTTCGTTAAGAAGCATGGGAATAATGCCCGTCTGCCAATCATTGCAGTGAATAATGTCGGGATAAAAGTCAATAAACTGACAAAGCTCTAAAGCAGCTTTTGAAAAGAAAGAAAACCTTTCATCATCATCACCATAACCATAAAGCCCGTCACGGCCAAAATAATAATCATTTTCAAGAAAATAAGTGGTAACACCATCATTTTCTTTATTTTTTTCAAGAACGCCGCATAACTGGTTTCTCCAACCTAACGAAACATTAAAAGCGCCTAAAAAATCTATATCAGCAAAATAATCGGCTTTAATTGTTTTATATTTGGGTAAAACTACTCTTATATCAACACCTTGCTCTTTAAGTGCTAAAGGAAGGGACCCTGTTACATCTCCAAGGCCTCCGCTTTTTGCATACGGTGCAACCTCACTTGCAACAACCATTATTTTGAGAGGCTTAATTTTATCCATTTGTAACCCTCCTGTGCATTGGCAATAAATCTCCATCATTTTTTGCAGCCATTTATTTCATAATACTAAAAAAGCTTTATCAATTCAAGTAAAACCATGATATAATATCCACAAATTTCATTTGTGGAAGAGCCTAACCGCTCCGCCGCTGTTATCACAGCGGACAGACTGAAGACAAACCTTGGGCGTTGCCCAACCCCACTTGCTTTTTGAAAAAAGCAAACCAAAAACTTTTATAAAACCGCATATTCATGCGGTTTTAAGATGGGTCAAGCAGGAACGGCGAAGATAAACGCCGCCGCTGGGCATCGGAAAGAAGTCCGACGGCAAAGCCGCTTTTTCTTAAGAAAAAGTGCTGAACGAAGTAGCGGTTTGCGAAGCAAATTCCTGACAGTAAAACCCTTGTGGGGTGTTTAATGGCAAAGCCCTCAAGGTTTTGACTTTGTCTATGTTCTGACAGGCATAAAATGCCTGCTTTGTGAAGCAAAGTGCTGACGAAAAACCCTCAAGGGTTTACCTAATCTTCCTTATAAAAGCTTTGTTATAAGACTAAGCTGAGGGTTTAGATAAAAAGACTTGGATTTTAAACTTAAAAAGTTGACAAATTAACGCATAAATGCAAAAATAAAGTCAAACAGGAGAAAATTTGTTTTTAAAGAGGGGTTAAAGAATATGAATTATGTTGGAACAAGAGATAGGAGCATAAAAGCTTCGGCAAGCGAGGCCATTCTTAAAGGAATATGTGAGGACGGCGGACTTTTCATACCTGAAAAATTTCCTGCGCTTGATAAAACTTTGGAAGAGCTTTCAAAATTAAGCTATCAGGATTTGGCATATGAAATTTTAAAGCTGTATCTTACAGACTTTACAGAAGAGGAGTTAAGATTTTGCATAAACAATGCTTATGACGAAAAGTTTGACACTCCTGAAATTGCGCCTGTGGTGAAAAAAGGCGACGTTTCCATTTTAGAACTTTTTCATGGCAAAACAATTGCTTTTAAAGATATGGCACTTTCAATTTTGCCTTATCTTATGAAAACCGCCGCTAAGAAAAACGGTCTTGATAAGGAAATTGTAATTTTAACAGCCACCTCGGGAGATACGGGAAAGGCGGCTTTGGAAGGCTTTGCCGATGTGGAGGGCATAAGAATAATAGTGTTTTTCCCTGAAGACGGTGTAAGCCCTGTTCAAAAACTTCAAATGACAACACAAAAAGGTGATAACACCTGTGTTGTGGGCATAAAAGGCAATTTTGATGATGCACAAAGTGCGGTTAAAACCATATTTACAGATGCTGAACTTGCCAAAGAGCTTAATGAAAAAGGCTTTGTTTTTTCTTCCGCCAATTCAATCAATATAGGCAGACTTGTTCCCCAGGTTGTTTACTACTTCCATGGATATATGCAAATGTTAAAAACAGGGGAAATAAGCCTTGGCGAAGAAATAAATGTTGTTGTGCCTACAGGAAATTTTGGAAACATCCTTGCAGGATATTTTGCTAAAAAAATGGGCTTGCCTGTTAAAACATTTATATGTGCCTCAAATGAAAATAAGGTGCTTTACGACTTTTTCACAACAGGTGTTTACGATAAAAACAGAGATTTTAACGTAACCACATCCCCTTCAATGGATATACTTATTTCAAGCAACTTGGAAAGACTTCTTTGCATGGTAAGCTCACAGGAAAAATGTAAAGAGCTTATGGAAAGCTTGAATAAAGACGGAAAATACAGCCTTGATATTAAAAACCTGGATATACTTGGAGAATGGGCAACCGAAGCTGAAACTGCACAGGCAATAAAGTCTGTGTTTGAAAAAACAGGATATGTTTTAGACACCCATACGGCAGTTGCTTATTGTGCATACGAAAAATATAAAACTAAAACAGCCGACACAGCAAAAACATTAATAGTGTCAACTGCAAGCCCTTATAAATTCACAAAAGACGTTATGATCTCAATTGATGAAAAATACAGCCAGACAGATTTCTTTTTATTGATGAACGAGCTTGAAAAACTGTGGGGAGAACCAATTCCAAAGCCTATAAAAGGTATAGAAACAAAACCTGTTCTTCACACAACAGTAATAGAAAAACATGAAATTAAAGACTTTGTAAGAAAAAAATTAATCTGATATAAACAAAAAACTTTCAGCATCAGTAACACCATTGTAAGGTTTTTAGCTTTAAAACTTAGGAGGATAATTTTAAATGAATATTCAGCAAAAGACTATAGATACAATCAGGTTTTTAAGTGTTGATGCAATACAAAAAGCAAACAGCGGTCACCCGGGACTTCCATTAGGTGCGGCACCCATGGCTTATGCCCTTTGGAGCGAAAACATGAGCCATAACCCTAAAAATCCAAACTGGCCGGACAGGGACAGGTTTGTTCTTTCGGCAGGTCATGGCTCAGCCCTTATATATTCAATGCTTCACCTTTTTGGCTATGGCACAACTATTGAAGATTTAAAGGAGTTTCGTCAGTTTGGAAGCAAAACTCCCGGGCATCCCGAATATGGAATGACAGCAGGCCTTGAAACAACAACAGGCCCCCTTGGACAAGGTATCGCCAATGCTGTGGGCTTTGCCCTTGCAGAAAGCCATTTGGCGGCACAGTTTAATAAGGACGGATATAATGTTTATGACCATTACACCTTTGCCCTTTGCGGAGACGGATGCCTTATGGAGGGAGTTTCTTCCGAGGCGGCATCCCTTGCGGCAACAATGGGTCTTGGCAAGCTTATAGTGCTTTATGATTCAAACAATATATCCATTGAGGGTGACACTGACGTAGCGTTTACGGAAAATGTAAGACAGCGTTTTGACGCTTACGGCTGGCAGACACTTTTTGTTGCCGACGGAAACAATGTTGATGAAATAAACAAGGCAGTTGAACAAGCAAAAGCGGACACTTTAAGACCGACTCTTATTGAAATAAAAACATTTATAGGCTATGGTGCACCAAACAAACAAGGCAAGGCATCCGCCCACGGGGAGCCTCTCGGTTTGGAGGAAATTGAGGGAACAAAGGCAAACCTTGGCTGGGAGCATAAAGAGTCATTTTTTGTGCCTGATGAAGTTAAAAAGCATATGGTTGATGTATGTAAAAAGCTTGAAGAAAAAGAAACTGCATGGAACAATATGTTTAAGGAATATTGTGAAAAATATCCTGATATGAAAACGAAGTGGGAAGCTTATCACAGCGAGGAACTGCCTGTGGATTTGCTTAACAATGAAGATTTTTGGACATATGAGGGAAATCTTGCAACACGTGTATCTTCCGAGGCTGTGCTTCAGAAGTTGTCTAAGCTTATACCTAATATGTTCGGCGGTTCTGCAGACCTTGGCCCGTCAAATAAATCTGTTATGAAAGACAGAAAATATTATTCCAAGGAAGAGCCGGGCGGTTCAAACGTACATTTTGGTGTTCGTGAATTTGCAATGACTGCAATTGCCAACGGGCTTTCACTCCATGGAGGTTTAAGACCTTATATTGCCGGATTTTTTGTTTTCAGCGACTATATGAAAGCAGGCTTACGTCTTTCTGCACTTATGAAGCTTCCTGTTGTAAGCATAATGACCCATGACTCCATAGGCGTCGGAGAGGACGGCCCTACGCATCAGCCAATTGAACACCTTGCGGCATTAAGAAGTATGCCCGGCTACACAGTTATCCGTCCTTGTGATTCCAAGGAAACTGCGGCGGCATGGTATCTTGCTTTAACAAGAAAAAGCCCTGTTTCACTTGTGCTTTCAAGACAGAATTTATCGTTGCTTAAAGAAACAGGAAAAGATGCTCTTAAAGGAGGATATATCCTTCGTGACTGTGAGGGAACGCCTGACATTCTTCTTATGGCAAGCGGTTCCGAGGTTGAACTTATATACAAGGCATATGATGAGCTTATGGAAAAGGGAATCAAAGCAAGAGTTATATCCATGCCCTCATGGGAAGTTTATGAGGAGCAAAGCGATGAATACAAAGAAAGCATTATGCCAAAGTCGGTAAGAACAAGACTTGCTGTAGAGGCGGCAAGCGATTTTGGCTGGCATAAGTATGTAGGCCTTGACGGGGGAGTTATTGCCATGACAACCTTTGGTGAAAGTGCTCCTGCAGGGGAACTTTTCAAAAACTTTGGTTTTACTGTTGAAAATGTTGTTACTAAAGCTGAAGAGTTGTGTAAAAAATAAATTTGACTTATAAATAAAGAAATGTTTAACCAAAGCCCAATGGTAATAAAGAGAAACTTTTGGGCTTTGTCTAAAACTGCTTGCTTTTTGAAAAAGTATGAGAAAGCCTTTATTAAAAAACCGCATAGTCATGCGGTTTTTTAGATGAATTAAGGAAGACGGGTAAATATAAATGCCGCAGTAACATAATGTTCATTTTTTAAAGGAAAAAGAGATACAAAACCCCAAGGCTTAGATTTATTTCATCTTAAGTATACTAATAATTAGTGTACTAATAATTGTTTAAGTATTAACACATTTTTTGAAAGGAAGTTAAAAATGAGAATTTTTATTGCTGTTGAATTTGAACCTGAAATAAAGAGTTATTTCACAAGTGTTCAAGGCAGATTAAAAAAATATAGTAAAAGAGGTAACTACACTGACGAGAATAATTTTCATCTCACACTTAGATTTATAGGTGAAGTGAAAAGCGAAGAGGCAGAGTATTTGGCGGAGGCTATTGAAGAGGCCGCTTCAAAAAACCGTGAATTCAGCATTAAATTAAGCCACTTGGGTTTTTTTCCAAAAGGTAACCGCACCATTGTATGGGCAGGTTTAGAAAAAAGCAGTGAACTTATGAAGCTGTATAACGATATGGAAAAAAGCCTGTTAAAGCAAGGGTTTCCACGGAACAGACAAGGTCTTAATCCTCACATAACCCTTGGACGGGAAATAGATTTAACGGAAAAGTTTGATAAAATCAAAGGAGATATACCCCTTGAAAATAAAGAAATCAAAGTTACTTCCATTTCTTTAATGGAAAGTGTAAGAATAGGTACAAGGCTTGTTTACAGACCTATTTTTAAAAGCACGTTAAAAACTATTAAAAAATAAATCAACAAGAACAATGTGACAAAAACCTATGTTTACATTAATAAATTTCAGTCTGCTTTAGTATAAAAAAAAATATACGGGCAGACTTTGTTATTTTTATCAATATTATTTTTCGCACAGTCTGAAATTTTACTTTTTGACTTAAAAAATATTGACAAATAATAGACAAAGGGTTAATATGTATACGTATCTTAAAATTACGTTACAAGGTTGAAAAACCATGTATTTTTAAAGATTAAGGATATTTATGCGAAAAATAAGAAAAGATACATAAAACAAATTTTTTAACCGTGTATAAGGGAGGAAAACGTTAATGGATTTCACACTATCAAAGGAACATGTGTTATTGCAAGAAATGTATAGAAAGTTTGCTGAAACCGAGGTTAAACCCTTGGCTGAAGAGGTTGACGAAACAGAGGAAGCCCCAATGGAAACTGTTAAAAAACTTGCCAGATACGGCATGTTCGGCATTCCTTTTCCAAAAGAATACGGCGGCGCAGGCGGCGACAATCTTGCTTATTCCATGTGCGTGGAAGAGCTTTCAAAGGTTTGTGCCACAACAGGCGTTATTGTTTCGGCACACACTTCTTTGTGCGCAAATCCTATTTATGAATATGGAACTGAGGAGCAAAAACAAAAATATCTTATTCCCCTTGCAAAAGGTGAAAAGATTGGTGCTTTCGGCTTAACAGAGCCTGATGCGGGAACAGATGCGGCAGGACAGCAGACAAAGGCATATCTTGACGGCGACAACTGGATTTTAAACGGTACAAAAATATTTATAACAAACGCAGGCTTTGCAGAAATTTTTATTATAATTGCCATGACTGATAAATCACAGGGAACAAGAGGAATTTCAGCTTTTATTGTTGAAAAAGATTTCCCCGGCTTTTCAATAGGCAAACATGAAAAGAAAATGGGTATCAGAGGATCTTCCACATGCGAGCTTATTATGGAAAACTGCGTTGTTCCAAAGGAAAACCTTTTAGGCCAGATTGGAAAGGGATATTCAATTGCAATGAAAACCCTTGACGGCGGACGTATAGGTATTGCATCACAGGCTCTTGGAATCGGCGAGGGTGCTCTTGATGAAACTATGAAATATGTTAAAGAAAGAAAACAGTTCGGAAAAAGACTTTCTCAATTCCAAAACACACAGTTTGAAATTGCAGACATGAAAACAACTCTTGATGCGGCTCAGCTTCTTATTTACAGAGCGGCTTGTGCAAAAGATGCAAAGGTAAATTATGCACCTCTTGCTGCAATGGCAAAAATGTTTGCTTCCACAGCCGCAAGTGATATAACAAGAAGATGCTTGCAGCTTCACGGAGGATATGGCTATACAAGAGAATATCCTATTGAAAGAATGATGCGTGATGCTAAGATAACTGAAATTTACGAGGGCACAACCGAGGTTCAAAAAATGGTAGTAGCTGCTTCTCTTAAAATACACTGATAAAGGAGAGTTAATTTTATGAAAATAGTTGTATGCGTAAAGCAGGTTCCTGATACAACAGAGGTTAAGCTTGACCCTGTAACAAACACACTTATCAGAGATGGGGTTCCAAGCATTATAAACCCTGACGACAAAGCAGGCATTGAAGCGGCTTTACAGCTTAAAGAAAAACTTAACGACGGTTCAACCGTTACAATAGTTTCAATGGGCCCTCCACAGGCAGACGTTGCTCTTAGAGAAGCTCTTGCAATGGGAGCAGATGAAGCTTATCTTTTAAGCGACAGAGCTTTCGGAGGTTCAGACACATTTGCAACTTCCACAATTATTGCGGCAGGCCTTAGAAAAATCGGCTATGATATAGTAATTACAGGACGTCAGGCAATTGACGGTGACACAGCTCAAGTTGGGCCTCAGATTGCAGAGCATCTTGGAATTCCTCAAGTTTCCTATGCTGAAGAAATTCATATGGAAGACGGAAAGGTTATAGTAAAAAGACAGTTTGAAGACAGATATCACATTATTGAGCTTCCTGTGCCTTGTCTTGTGACAGCACTTGCAGAGCTTGCAGAGGCAAGATATATGTCTGTTTCAGGATGTTTTGATGCATATAGAATTAAAGAAGTAAAGGTTCTTGGCTATGAAGACCTTAAAGACGACCTTAACCCGGAACACATTGGTCTTAAAGGTTCTCCGACAAACGTATTTAAATCCTTCACAAAGCAGGCAAAAGGTGTAGGAACAATTCATAAAGACATTTCAGCAGACGATGCTGTAGAGATTATTGTTTCCAAATTGGAAGAAAGACACATAATATAATTTGAGGGAGGAGAATCCTGCAATGAGCAAAGACGTATATGTATTGATGGAACAAAGAGACGGCGAAATAGCAAAGGTTGGCATTGAGCTTTTAGGCGAGGCTACAAGGCTTGCGGCTGCTCTTGGGCAGAAAGTTGTTGCCATTCTTTTAGGAGATAAAATTAAAGATAAAGCGGAAAGATGCATTAAATATGGTGCTGACAAGGTTGTTGTTGTGGATGCGCCTGAACTTGGCGAATATTTAACAGAGCCTTATGCAAAGGCTTTAACAAAGGTTGTAAAGGAATACGAACCTGAAATTATTCTTTTCGGTGCAACCTCAATTGGCCGAGATCTTGCACCACGTGTTTCAGCAAGGGTTCACACAGGTCTTACGGCAGACTGCACAGGCCTTTCAATTGATGAAGAAACAAAACTTCTTATGATGACACGTCCTGCATTTGGCGGAAACATTATGGCTACAATCCTTTGTAAAAACCATAGACCTCAAATGGCTACGGTTCGCCCGGGGGTTATGCAGGCTCTTGCCAAAGACAACAGCAGAACAGGCGAAGTGGAAGAAGTAAAGGTTGAGTTTGATGCGGCGGATTCCGTTGTTAAAATAAGGGAAGTAATTAAACAAACCCACAAAGCTGTTGATATAACAGAGGCTAAATATCTTGTTTCGGGAGGAAGAGGAATTGGAAGTTCAGACTTCTTCGGCAATCTTAAAGAGCTTGCAGATGTTTTAGGCGGAGAAGTGTCTTCTTCAAGAGCAAATGTTGATGCAGGCTGGATAGACAGAAGCAGACAGGTTGGTCAAACAGGCAAGACTGTTCGCCCTGAGCTTTATGTGGCATGCGGAATTTCAGGAGCAATTCAGCATCTTGCAGGAATGGAAGGTTCTGAATATATTGTTGCAATAAATAAAAATGACACAGCGCCTATTTTTGGTGCGGCAGACTTAGGAATTGTCGGCGATGTTAAAGTTATTATTCCTAAGCTTACAGAAGCAATAAAAAAAGTTAAGGAAGAAAAAGCAGCTCAATAAATAAAGAATGACGCAGGATGTTTATGTATCCTGCGTTATTTTATTTGGGAAAATTGGTGTATAAACCTTTAAATTTGGTAAAAGTGAGATTCTTTTGATATTTTTACGCAGGATGTTTATGCATTTTGCGTATTTTTTTCTTGATTCTTTTAATTGTTAAATGTTATTATTATAGTTAGGAGAGTTTTGCTAAGTGGGGGCAAATAAACATAAGTATAAAATATAGCTTTTGTTTATTTACTTAAAAGATTTGGAGTGAAAAAGCTTAGCAGATAAAGAGGAGAGAATTTATGTTATTTAAAGGAGAGTGGCTTTATTTTGGTGGAGAAACTTGATAAGTTTTTTAATGTATCGGCAGATGGTTCCACAATAAGAACTGAGGTTTTTTCTGGCATGACAGCGTATTTCACCATGGTTTACATTATTTTTCTTGTTCCTGTAATAATTATGTCCTCATTTCCCGAGGCGCATAATGAAAACGGAGAGTTTTTAAACAATGCTGTTTTGCAAAATGGTATCGTTGCACAGCAAATGCTTGTTGCACTTACAATTCTTGCCTGCATAACGGCCGGAATCGGCACTTTGATTTTAGCCTTTAGCTCAAACCTGCCCTTTGCACAAGGGCCAAGCATTGGAATAAGCACCTTTGTTGCTTACACCATATGCCTTAAAATGGGCTATACTTATAATGAGGCTTTGGCAGCTGTTTTTATAAGCGGAATTGTGTTTTTTTTCATAGTTTTGCTGGGCCTTGAAAAAAACATTCAAGATGCCATACCAACAAACATAAAGTATGCCGTAACGGCAGGCATTGGTTTGTTCATAGCCTTTATGGGTATGCAAAAGGCTCATCTTGTTGAATCTAACGGCAGGTTTCTTGTTCAGCTTATAAGTTTTTCGGAAGTAACTGACAATACAAAAAATGCTTTTTTGTGTCTGTTTGGCATATTAATAATTGCCGTTATGCTTATTAAGCATATACACGGAGCAATTTTGTGGGGAAAGATAATTTGCATAATTATTGCAATACCTATGGGTCTTGTTACACTTAATGAATTTAGTATAAGCTTTGAAGGCTTTGCAGGTGTTGAAAAGGTTTTATATATGGATTTTCAGGGACTTTTTTCTCCTGATAAAACTGCCTTCGGAGTTACGGGAACAGTAATCTCTATTATTGTTATTATAGGCTCTCTTTGCACCATGGATGTTTTTGAAACAATGGGCACTATAATAGCAACTGATAATATAATAACCCTAAGCCGTGAGGGAAATATCAATGAAAGATTTAACAAGGTTCTTAAGGCTGATGCTATTTCTACGGCGGTTGGGGCAACCCTTGGCATGACAAGTGTTTCTACATATGTTGAAAGCACGGCAATTGTTTTGGAGGGGGGAAGAACAGGGCTTTCAGGTGTTGTAACTGCAATTTTATTTTTCCTCACTATTTTTGTTGCGCCTGTTGCGGCGGCAATCCCCACGGGGGCAACGGCAACAACTCTTTTGATAAGCGGAATTCTTATGATGAGCGTTATTAAGTTTATTAACTTTGAAGATTTAGACTATGCACTTCCCGCTTTTTTAACAATGGCAATGATGCCAATGACATTTAGCATAGTTACAGGAATTGCCATGGGGCTTATTTCTCACACAGTAATAATGCTTTTTATGGGACGGAGGAAAAATATTAAACCGGGTACATTTGTTTTAGCAACACTTTTTACTGTTCAATTTTTGCTTATACAATAAATTCAAAGCATATAAACTTTTTACTAACATTAAAACAAACTGTAATTTTTATTAAAGCACAGGCAAATTCAATTTAATTATAAAAAAACAATTCATTGCTTTAGCTTGTTAAACAAAGTTTATAAGCAAAAGATAAAGACAGCTGTTTTTTTGTATGCTTTGTTTATTGCCTGTGACTTTAACATTGTATATAATAGTTTAAAGGATTTTAAAAAGCCCGTAGGGGAAAATCTCTTTCAGGAAGCCTGGTATAAAAAAGGATTCTTATAAAAAAGTTTGGAGGGTGCTGTAATGAATGGTATTATAACAGTTTTAGGTAAAGATAAGGTAGGAATTATTGCAAAGGTTTGCGTTTATCTTTCTGATAACGGAATCAATATTCTTGATATTTCTCAAACAATTGTTCAGGGATATTTCAACATGATGATGATTGTTGACATGGATGGCTCAAAATTAGGTTTTGAAGATGTTCATAGCGGTCTTATTAAATTAGGAGAAGAAATAGGTGTTGAGATTAAAATTCAGCATGAGGCTATTTTTGACAGCATGCACAGAATATAATTTTTGAAGTATATACTTGAACAGGAGGAAAACGCAATGATTTCCAAGGGAGAAATCTTAGAAACAAATAAAATGATTCAAGAAGCAAATCTTGACGTGCGTACCATAACAATGGGCATAAGCCTTTTAGATTGCGCAGATGAGGACATAAATAAGTTTAATGAAAAGATTTATAAAAAAATCACAACTTGTGCCAAAGACCTTGTTAAAGTGGGGGAGGATTTGGAAAACCAGTTTGGCATACCCATTGTTAACAAAAGAATTTCTGTTACACCAATTGCCATTGCCGCTGCAGGATGTAAAACAGACGACTATGTTTCCATAGCAAAAACCCTCGATAGGGCAGCAAAGGATGTGGGGGTTAACTTTATAGGCGGTTTTTCCGCCCTTGTTCATAAGGGTGCAACCCCAAGCGATACAAAGCTTATTAACTCCATTCCAAAAGCATTATGCGAAACAGATATAGTTTGCTCCTCTGTTAACATAGGAACATCAAGAAACGGTCTTGATATGGACGCAGTTAAAAGAATGGGCGAGATTATAATTGAAACGGCACAGTTAAGCAAGGATAACAACTGCCTTGGATGTGCCAAGCTTGTTGTTTTTTGCAATGCAGTTGAGGATAACCCTTTTATGGCAGGTGCTTTTCACGGTGTTGGAGAAAAAGACTGTGTTATAAACGTAGGAGTAAGCGGCCCGGGTGTTGTGAAAAAAGCAATTGAGCAATGCCGTGGGGAAGACTTTGAAACACTTTGCGAAACAATAAAGAAAACAGCATTTAAAATAACACGTGTGGGTCAGCTTGTTGCTCAAGAGGCAAGCAAGCGTTTGGGAGTACCTTTTGGAATAATAGACTTATCCCTTGCGCCTACCCCTGCGGTGGGCGACAGTATAGCCGAGATTTTTCAGGAAATGGGTTTGCAGGAGGCTGGTGCTCCCGGAACAACGGCGGCTCTTGCCATACTTAACGATAACGTAAAAAAAGGCGGAGTTATGGCAAGCAGTTATGTAGGAGGATTAAGCGGTGCTTTCATACCTGTCAGCGAAGATCATGGAATGATTCATGCGGCAAAGATTGGCGCACTTACGCTTGAAAAACTTGAGGCAATGACTTGCGTATGCTCGGTGGGTCTTGACATGGTGGCAATCCCCGGAGATACATCAGCGGCAACAATTTCAGGAATTATAGCCGACGAAGCCGCAATAGGCATGATAAATAATAAAACAACAGCAGTAAGGCTTATACCTGTTATAGGCAAGGGAGTTGGCGAAACTGTAGAGTTTGGCGGACTTTTGGGCTATGCCCCCATTATGCCTGTAAACGGTTTTAGCTGCGAAGGTTTTATAAACAGAGGCGGAAGAATACCTGCACCTATTCACAGCTTTAAAAACTAATTGTGAAAAAGTCAGAAATTTGTGCTTTTGGGCATCTGAAAGAAGTCCGACGGCAAAGCTGATTTTTCGTAAGAAAAAGTGTTAAACGGAAAGTTGCGGTTTGCAAAGCAAATTTCTAACAAAAGTATATTGATTTTACATTAATCTAAAAACCCGCATTTTGCGGGTTTTTTAATAGACAAATTAGCAGATAAGAATTCTTTGACTTTTGTCTTAAACTTTAAGCAATTAATTTAAAACCTTATTATTTCGGTTCTAAAAAGGTAATATTATTTACACTTTTCGGTTATTAATAAGTTAGGAGATGTTGTTATGAATATTTTAGCAGAGCTTGAGCCTAAAAAGGTTTTCGAGATTTTTGAAGAGATTTCGGCAATACCCAGAGGCAGTTCAAATGAAGAGCGTATAAGTAATTATATTGCAAAAACGGCACAGACATTAGGTTTAGAGGTTTATCAAGATAAGCTTTGGAATGTTATTGTAAAAAAACAAGGCACAAAAGGATATGAAACTTCCGAACCTGTTATTTTGCAAGGACATATGGACATGGTGTGCGAAAAAAATGCAGACGTGGATTTTGACTTTCAAAAAGACAGCATTAAGCTAAAGATTGAAGAAGGCTTTATAAAGGCAGACGGAACAACCCTTGGTGCAGATAACGGAATTGCTGTTGCCATGATGCTTGCTGTTTTAAAGGAGGATATTTCCCACCCGCCTCTTGAGCTTGTTTTCACAAGTGATGAGGAGGCAGGCATGAACGGAGCAAAAGGCCTTGACTATACACTTCTTAAAGGCCGCAGACTTATAAACCTTGACAGTGAAGAGGAAGGGCATATACTTGCCGGCTGTGCGGGAGGGCTTAGGTCTAAAATTGTTCTGCCCATTACATTTTCTAAATCACGCATGGATTTTCATGCTTTTAAAATTATAATTAAAGGCTTAAAGGGAGGACATTCAGGGGCCGATATTCATTTGCAAAGAGCTAATGCAAATAAGCTTATGGGCAGACTTTTAAACCTTCTTTTAAAGGAAAGACTTGTGTGGATACGAGAAATCAATGGCGGAAATGCAGATAATGCCATACCAAGAGAATGTGAAACAGTTGTATGCTTTGAAGATAAATTCAGAGAAAAAATTCAGGAGCTTTGCGTTAACTTTGAAAAAATGTGCCAAAATGAATATAAAACAGCAGAGGAGGGAATAAAGGTTGATATTATAACCCTTGATGAAACTCCTGCCCTTGTGTTTTCTCATATAACAGGCATTAAGGCAGTTTCTCTTTTAATGCTTATACCAAACGGAGTAAGAACAATGAGCCCTTATATTGACGGTCTTGTTGAAAGCTCAAACAACCTTGGCATAGTAAGAACAAACAGAGAAGAAATAGTTTTCACATCTGCGGCAAGAAGTTCCCTTTCAAGCCGCAAAGATTTAATTTGTGAGGAAAAGAAAATAATTGCAGATCTTTGCGGTGCAGATTTTGAAATAAGCGGAAGCTATCCTGCATGGGAGTTTAACATCAACTCTCCTTTAAGAGAAGTTTTGGAAAAGACATATTATGATATGTTCCAAAAAGAGGCAAAGGTAGACGCAATACATGCAGGGCTTGAATGCGGTCTTTTTGGTGAAAAGCTATTAGGATGCGACATGGTTTCAATAGGGCCTGAAATGTTTGATGTTCACACACCTGATGAAAGGCTTTCAATTGCCTCAACTAAAAGAACTTGGGATTATTTAAAAGAAGTTTTAAAAAGACTAAAATAAGGTGAAAATATGAAGCTGCCATGGGATAGAAGCTATATAAAAATTTCATTTCATGTTATTTTTACAATTCTTATTATTGGAGTATGTGCTCTTTTTTTCATAGGCCTGCCCCAATCTATGGATGATGTAAGAATTTTTTTTGGGAATGCTTTTTCTGTGGCGGCTCCTTTGATTTATGCTGTTGTAATTGCTTTTTTGCTTGACCCTGTTGTTGATATGTTTGAAGACAGGCTAAGCTTTATTTTTAAAAAGAGGAAAAATAAAAACAGGCTTTTTGGAACAATTTTAACATATTTAACACTTTTTCTTATTTTGGCTTTGATTGTAACAATGGCAGTTAAAAAACTGGGAGTTACGGATATAAACCGCTTTGCATATGCTCTTAACATATACATTCAGGATTTAAGTGATATGCTTTTGACATTTCAAAAAGCATTAAGCGGCATGGGTGTTCTTTCAACCCTTAACGGAGTTATTAACGACACCATTATAAATGTTACAAGAACTGTAAAAATCAGTGTTTTATCGGCGGCAGGGGCTGTTGCCTCATTGGGCGGCACTGCTTTAAAGGTCGGCATTGGTTTAGTTGCGGCATTTTATTTCTTAACAGAAAAGGAAACCATAATTTTAAAGCTTAAAAGAGTTTCTCATGCTTTTTTTTCATACAAAAACCACAAAATGCTGTGTGAGTTTTTTCAAAATGTAAATGTTGTTTTCAGCGGTTATGTAACGGGCCAAATAATAGACGCTTTTATTATGGCAAGCCTTCTTACTTTATCATTTTGGGCGGCAGGAATAAAGTATGCAGTTTTTATAGGCATTGTTTCAGGCTTTTCAAATTTAATACCGTATATAGGAGCGTTGGTTGCTTTTGTTCTTTCTGTTTTAATAGGCCTTATAGGCGGCACTCCTGCAAAGGCGGTTTATGCCGCTGTTATTGTTATAATACTTCAACAGGTTGACAGCATGATAATTGTGCCAAAGGTTTTGGGGAAAAGCGTGAAACTTCATCCTGTGCTTGTTATTTTAGCACTTTCTGTTTTTGGCAGTGTTTTTGGAATTATGGGAATGGTGGTTGCTGTTCCTGTAACTGCACTTATAAAAATTTATTTTGATAAAGAATTGGTGAAAAGAGAAAGGCTGAAGATTCAGGAATAATGGGTTAAAGACAGCCTGAAGGTTAAAAAACCTTGAAAGTTTTCTTTGATAGCCTTATAATGTCTATAGGATTTTGGAGAATTAAATTGATAGACTGGTGGATTTAAATGGATAACAGATTTTTAAGAACGCAGATGGTTATAGGAGAAAAAGGTCTTTCAAAGCTTTCTAAAAGCAAAGTGGTGGTTTTTGGAATTGGGGGAGTAGGCGGATATGTTTGCGAAGCACTTGCAAGAAGCGGCATAGGAAACCTTATAATCATTGATAATGACACAATAAGCTTATCAAACATAAACAGGCAGATAATTGCAACAGAGCAAACCATTGGCAGGGAAAAAACACAGGTTATGAAAGAGAGGATGCTCTCCATAAACCCTAAAATCAATGTTGTTACCCATAATGTGTTTTTTCTTCCGGGAGTAACAGGCATAATAGATGAAGATGCAGACTACATAGTTGATGCCATTGACACGGTAAGCGGAAAGCTTTGGATTGCCGAAGAGGGGGAAAGGCTTAATATACCTGTAATAAGCTCTATGGGAACAGGAAACAAGTTAAACCCTACAGAACTTCAAGTCAGCGATATATATAAAACCTCAGTTTGCCCTTTGGCAAAGGTTATGCGAAAAGAGCTTAAAGACAGGGGCATAAAAAAGCTTAAGGTTGTTTATTCAAAGGAACAGCCTCAAAAAAGCCTTATTGCAGAAGAAGAACTTTTTGCTTTAAAGGAAAAAACAAACAAAAGACAGACTCCGGGCAGTGTTTCCTTTGTTCCGCCTGTGGCAGGATTTATACTTGCGTCGGAGGTTATAAAAGATTTACTTAAGGAGGAGATTTAATGGCCGAAAAAGGAATGGTAGTAGAGCTGAAAGATAATTTGGCTGTGATAAAGATGAAAAGAACGGAAGCCTGTGCAAAGTGCAGGGCATGTGTTAACGGTTTAAGCGAAAAAGATATGATTATGGAGGCAGAAAATCAATGCAGTGCTCAAGTGGGTGACTGGGTTGAGCTGGAGCTTATTGAAAACGGATTTTTCTATGCTGTTTTGATAATGTACGGAATACCTCTTTTGGCATTTATGGCAGGGCTTTTATTAAGCTATTTTGTTCTTATGCCAAGATTTTTGCCTTTAAGCTCGCCTGACCTTCCAAGCTTTGCTTTAGGAATTGTGTTTACCTGTCTTTCCTATTTGTGGATTAAAAGTCAGGAGCACCGCTGGGAGGCAAAAAAATACAGACCTATTGCGGCAAGGCTTACAACTCCTGACCCTGATTTAATGTAAAAAAATATTGTAACAACTTGTACCCCTTTTCAATATTATGTGAGAAGGGGGTATTTTTTTATGAAAGAAAGGGCTTTAAATTACTATAACAATGGCATTGACTGCACAAGGTGTGTTTTAATGGCGGCAAGGGATAAACACAAAACAAAAATAACACAAGATGTAATAGCTTCGGCAGGTGCTTTAAGCAACGGTTTTGGAATAGGAAGTTTCTGCGGTTGTCTTATTGCCGCTTTAATGGTTTTAAGCTGTATTTTTGGGGAGGAAGAAGCGAAAAACCAAAGAATTTTACTTTTATCGGATTTTCATTATGCTTTTGGAGAAGTGAACTGTCAGGCTCTTATAAGGAAAGAAGTTGATTGCAGTTGTGTGATAGAATTTGTTTGTGATTGGCTTGAAAATATAGGGGTGTAGGTTTTTACAACTTTTGCATATAAACTGATTTTAAATAAAAAGGCATCAATGCTTGGGTTTAAGCTTGACAATGTTTTTATAAAGACAGCTGTTAATCCCATTTAAAAAACCGCATATTTATGCGGTTTTCGTAAAAGTTTTGCTTTAGTTTTTTTAAAAATTAAACGGGTTTAGGCAAAGTTTAAGGTCTGCCCTTATCCTCTAAAACATAAGTGTTATACTTTTTTAAATAAGTTTTTTAGCCAAAAAGTCTGAATTCATAGAATATCTCAAGGCTGTGTCCTTATCTATTATTCCGCTTTTAAAAAGTTCAATAAGGCTTGAATCCATGGTTATCATTCCCTCTCCCGTGGAGGTGGCTATGATGCTGTCTATCTGATGGGTTTTGCCCTCTCTTATTATGTTTTTTATTGCATTGTTTGTGTTCATAACTTCAAATGCAGGAAAGTATTTTTCATCTACAGTTTGAACAAGCTGTTGTGAAACAACACTTTTTAAAATCATAGAAAGCTGAATTCTTATTTGCTGCTGCTGTAAAGGAGGGAAAACATCAATAATTCTGTCTATTGTGTTTGCCGCACCAACTGTGTGCAGGGAAGAAATAACAAGATGGCCTGTTTCCGCCGCAGTCATGGCAGTTTGTATTGTTTCATAATCTCTCATTTCGCCAACTAAAATAACGTCAGGAGCTTGTCTTAAACATGCCCTTAATGCAGTTACATAGTTTTTGGTGTCAAGGGCAATTTCCCTTTGACTTATTATGCTTCTTTTATTTTTATGCAGAAATTCTATAGGCTCTTCCAATGTTACAATATGGCCTGTTCTGTTTTGGTTTATTCTGTCAATAAGACATGCAAGGGTGGTGCTTTTTCCGCTTCCCGCAGAGCCTGTTACAAGCACAAGACCTTTATTAACATTTGAAGCCGCCATAACTTCTTCAGGAATGTTAAGCTGTTTGTAATCAGGTATGCCAAAGGGCACAATACGTATAACTGCGGCAAAAGAACCTCTTTGTTTGTATGTGCTTACACGAAATCTGGAAAGACCCTTAACAGAAAAAGAAAAATCATCATCTCCAAGACGAACAAGCTTATCCATATCTCTTTTTGCAAGGTCATAAATTTGTGTAATCAGCTCTAATGCCAAATCAGGAAGAACAAGGAAGTCATTAAAAGCGATTAATTTTCCTTCTTTTTTAAAGCTGACGGCAAGGCCCGAAAGTATAAATATATCGGAAGCATTTTGCTTCACGGAAGTTTTTAAAACATCTTCCAATAGTATCATTGTAAAACCCCTTCATTTCCTGTCCAAACCGGCAGACTTTCATCAAAGGCTTGGGTTGAAGTATTTTCTGTGTTCCAAGAAATTATATCAATTTCTTCTCCTAAAATCAATGCCGACACATTAAGGCGTCGATATTCATCAACCGGAACAAAGAGGAATACTCTGCCATATTCGTCTATTGTAAAGGTTTCTGAGGTTTCCATGCCAAGTTTTATTTTTTCCAAGGTTTCGTATGCTTTATAGTCGGCGGCATAAAGGTTTTCAACAGACTGGCCGAACTTTTTTGCAAGCTTATATTCGCTGTTTGCACTTACATAAGCCAAAATTGCAAAAACAGTAAGAGAGAGTATGGAAAACACAACAACAAGGCTAAGGCTGCCTATGTTGGAGCCGAAGGATTTTTGTTTTTTATAAGACATTAAATATCACCCTCCCGCCTTTACATCAATGGAAAAGATTATTTGGCCTTTTTCCCCATGGGCAGTTACAGTTGCTTCTTTATTGCTTGTTTTTGTAAGTTTAACATAATTTGAAGATGAATTGTCTTGGTTTTTATACCATCTGTTGTCGTAAAAGACTGTTATTTCTTCGTTTATAGTATTCAGGTTTAGAGTTTTGGCTGTTTTTTTAATATCTCCGTTTTGTGCTTTATAAACTTCTGCCATGCTTTGAACAGCTAAAACACCGCCTGTTAAAGCGGCACTTTGTTTTGAAAGGCTGTACGATGCGGCAAAAATTTTCACACAAACTGCTGTTGAAAGGGAAAAAAACAATATGCAGATTATAAGCTCCATAAGCACAATATTTGATTTTAAATTTGATTTTCTCATTTTTCAAACCGTCCTTAAGCACTTCTTAAATATAAATAAGCTTCCGCTGTGTTTTTTCCGTCAATTGAACAACTGACAAGTATCAAGTTTGAAGAAACCTGCTGAAAGCTTAGACTTTCAGCTTTTGCTATTTCAAAACCATACTCCATTTCAGGAGGTGAGTCTGTTTCTGCAAAAAGCTCTTTTATGCTTCCCTCGTGAAGATAAATCCATGTGCTGTAGCTTACACCATCTATTTGTTCAACAATATGAAGTGTGGAAAGTCCGTCTGTGTTATCTGCAAAAATTAAGTTTTCTTCCTTATCCATGTATCTCACCTTCGCATTTATGTATGAAAGGCTTGTTCTGTCGTCAAAGCTTTTTTGAGAGTTTTCGGCTATTTTTTTGTAACCTAAAGACCCGTTTACTAAAACCATGGCAATGGAAATTGTGAAAATTAAAATAAGAAGCATAACAATAACAGTATGCAAAGAGTGTTTTCGTATCATTTTTCCACCTGTCTTTCAATTATTGTAACATCAGGCATTATGTTTTCTGAAAAGATGCTGTAATAAACAGTGTATTTATCTTCATTTATAATAACACCGTAATTTTTTTTCATATATTCAAAATTTTCAGGATATCTACCCTCTATGGCATAACAAGTTATAATTGCTCTTGATATATTTTCATGTGCAAGCCGAAGCTGTTCGTCTGAATTTTTTTCCGCCGATTCCCAAAGGGCAGAGTTAATTAAAACAGCAACAGAAAAAAACAGGATAACAGCTAAAAAGCTGCCCTGTTTAAAGCTGTTTTTTAAGTTTAAGTTTCTTATAAATCTTACCATAAACATCAACCTATAGATGTCATAATCGCCATAAGAGGCATCATAACCGACATAAGAACAAGGCCTATAAAAAGGCACATTATAATCACAAGCAAAGGCTCGATTTTAACAAGCAAATCGTCAATTGCATTGGCGGCACCTTCTTGAGAGCGTTTGGCAATGTCCTCCATAACCATGTCAAAAGAGCCTGTTTCAAAACCTATTTTAAGCATTTGACAGTACAGAGGAGAAAGAAGATCTGCTTGTGAAATTGCTTCTATAAAGGATAAGCCTTCTGAAATCTTTTCTCGGCTTGCAGAAATTTTTTCTTCCAATGCTGTTTCACGGCAAATGTCTTGTGCCATTTCAAGAGCATAATCAATGTCTGTTCCGCTTTTAAGGCAAAGGCTCATTACAGATGTAAAGTTTGCTGTGGCAATGGCAGTGCTTGTTTTTGTGTTTTTTAAAAGAAGGCTTAATTTTCTTTTGAAAGATTGTGAAATAGAAACAAAAATGGCAAACCCAACCAAGGCGGTAGCCAAAAGGGTAAAGGCAATAATATTTTTATTTATAAAAAGGCCTGTTTCAAAAAACATCTTTGCCAAAGTGCCCATAGTTGCTCCAAGCATTAAAAAAGCATCATTAAAAACAGGAAGAACTTTTGTAATAATTATAAACATTACAAAAAGCACCATCAAAACAAGAATAAGCGGATAAAGAGCCGCATTTTTTATGCCCTGACGAATTTGCTCCTGTCTTTCATAATATGTGGAAAGTGAGTTGAAAACATGGTCAAGACGTCCTGTTTTTTCTCCTGTTTCAACCATTTTAACTGCATAATAAGAAAAGGCGGAGGTTTTATCCAAAGCCTGGAAGAAGTATCCGCCTGTTTCTAAATGCTCGTGTATTGTGTTAAGAAGATTTTTTTTAAAAGGGTCTGTTTCAGCTTCTGCAAGAATTGAAATTCCGTTATTTATGGAAATTCCTGAATTCATAATAAGGTAAAGCTCCATAAAAAATGCAGACAAATATAAATTATCCAAGGGTTTTTCCTTCATTTTTAAAAACCTCAACAATATTAGTTTTATACTTAATTAATATAAGTATTTTGTGGAGTAGTTATTTTCATTTCTTATAAACTCAAGTATTTTAGCATCATTTTTACTTCCTGATGCAAAGGTAGGATCCATAAGCTTCCAGCTTTTTCCGTCAAAAAGAATAACTTGTTCAATCCATCCGTTTTCCTTTGTATATGCGCTTATCCATGCATGATAAGTGGTTCCTGCATATCCAACAACAAGTTTACATGGAATTTCCTGACTTCTAAGCATTGCTGTCATAACGGCTGAATAGTCAAAGCAGATACCTTTTTTTTCTTTTAAAACACTGTCTATAACAGGAAGATAGCCGCTTTTAACGGTTGCCGCCCTATGGTCGTCATATGTAAGGTTTGTAACAACATAGTTGTATACGGCAGTGATTTTTTCAATGTCTGTTTTTTTGCCTTCTGTAATTTGTTTTGCAAGTTTAACAACATTGCTGTTGTCTGTATAGTTTACATACTGGTTAGATAAAAGAAAAGGTGCAAATTCATTTACAAGGCTGACGTCAATGTTTTGTGAAAGGGATTGAGCATACTTTGTTCCCTCCACGTTTTCAAAAATACCTACGTTATATTTTCCGTTTCCGTCAGAAAGGGGAAAGGTTTCATAAGTGCCGTCATTTTTTAAGTTGTATGTATATTTTGTTCCGCTTGGGCCTGTAACTATAATTTTAATTGCTTTTCCTGTTTTGGCGGTAAAGGCTGCCATAACATATCCGTCTTTTGTGTTTGAAGCATCAATTACAGCTTTGTTGTTTTTATATTCTATTTCTTTATCTGCTGAAGGTGTTTTTGCAAGAGCAAAAGGAGCTGTTGTCATAGGTATTATTTCTGAAATTGACTCTTTGGCAGGCGAGGTTTCGTTTTCATAATTAGGCATTTGTCCTAATGGAACATAGTCTTCAGACATAATATCAACATTTGCAGGTGTTTTTATTTGCATTGAATAAAATGCTGTTGCCGCAACCACCAAAGCAGTAAACGATATTAATTGTATCATTCTTTTTTTCATATTTATCTCCTCCAAAAACAAAGGATAATATATTTAGTACAAAAACAGTAAACCCTTACCTTAAATTCTCTCCTGAAATTTATGATATTTTTATTTGCTGTAAATAAGTTTTGACGTGTTTGTTATAAAAATGAATACAAGACTAAAGCCTTAATTTCAAACTAAAACAAACAAAATAATGAAATTGTTATACTTTTAGCCAAATAAAAAAATTTAGGGCTGTTTTTTACTTTCCTTTGATTTTATTATACCCTTATTTTAAGTATATTGGAAGAGATTGTTACATATTTTCTTCAATATTATTGTTTAATCGATAAATTTCTTCTTCAAGAAGTGATTTAGCTTTTTTCAGTGCTGTGTTTTCCTGATGAAGTCTGGAAAGGGATTTTTCTTTTTCCTCTTTTTTTGATTGAAAATCCCTGATTTGTATTTTCAATTCCTCGTTTGATTTTTGGGCTTCTCCAAATTTTTCTTTTAAGTTATTATAATCCTTTTCAAGTGTTTCAAAACGTGTTTTCCATTGCTGCATAAGTATAGAGTTTTGCTGCTGCACATCACTTACTGCCTTAGACATTTCTGTTACTTGAGTGTTTCTTTCGTTTATTTCCTTTTCAAAGTTAGCTATTTTTGCTTTTAGCCTTATAATGTCCTCGGATGTAAATTCAGGAGGAGTTTCAGGTTTAGAATCTGAAAAATCGCTTATAAGAAGCGGAGATAATTCGTCCATAAAAATCTCTGTGGCTTTAAAGGTTTCGCCTTGCAAAAAGGTATACTGTGCCTTTGATGTAACATTAAGCTGTTTAAAATATACGGCGGCAGGATAAAAGGTTGCGCCTGTATCTTTTGAGAAGGTATAAAAGGCTGAAGTTTTTGAAGTGCCGAAAATAAACAAAATGTTTTTTGACATAAAAATAAGACATGAAAGAAGATTTTTTTTCGTTGCAAGTATACGAGGAGAGCTTAAGCCCTCTGCTGAAAGCTGTCTGTATATAATGGAGGAACTGCCCATTTGTGAGGAAATATAACAAATATGAAATCTGCCTTTTTCTTCAAGGCAGGAAATATCGGAGATGGTTTCGCTTTTTTGTGAAAGTATATATGTTTTTTGTTCACGAAGTGTTTTTCCGCCGAAAACACAAAGCACAAGAGATTTTTGTTTGTTTTTATAAATAAGTGCAGGTGTTTCCCCTTGAACTAAATAAAAGTCGCAGCCATCCATAGGTATTATTGTGTCTATAAGTATTCCTTTATCGTCTGAAAAATCTGTTGCATAAAGAGCCTTTGTGTTTTTTTCCTTTGAGGAAAGGGTATAAAAAAAACAGGCATTTAAAGCATTTGTCTGCGTAAACACACAATCAAATGATGAGGAGAAGGCCGAACATGGCATCAGGCGGCGGCTTTCTCCCTTACCTTCAGAAAAAACTCTTGATATATAGGCGGCGCCTGCTTTATTTTTATAAAAAAGAAGCAAGTCGTTTTTTGGTGTGTTTAAAACGTTAAAGTTATAAACCGGCTCGTTTTCCAATATATATTCTCTGCCGTTTAAGTTTTTCATTATAAATGAATTATCTTTGTTGTATATTACAGCGTCAAAAGTGCTGCCCTTTATAACTGCCATATTTTTTTTCATAAACTGCACCTCTATTTTGGGTTTATATAATTTTATTAGCATGATGCTTAAGTTTATGAATTTTCTTGTAAAATTAAGCCTTAGGCCTTTTTAACAAGGCAGGTGTAAAACTACAAATAAGTTAGGTATTTTAAAAGGCTATACTGTCAGTTGCCTAAAAATCTTGATAAGTTATCACAAACATCTTTTAGCTTGGGTATAATTTGTTCAAGGTGTGAGGCGCTCATGTTGTCTGGAGTGTCTGTAATGCTTATGGCGGCAACAATTTTTCTTGTATAATCACGTACAGGCACAGCGATGCAGGCTGTGTTTTCTTTGTATTCGCAGTTATCAAAGGCATAGTCGTTAAATTTAATTTTATTCAGCTCATCAAGAAAATCTATATAGTTAAGAATGGTGTTGGAGGTATACTTTTTAATGTCTGTGTCTTTAAAGTATCCTCTTATTTCCTCGTTTGTAAAGTTAAGCATAAAAAGCTTTCCTGATGCTGTTGCATACAGAGGTGTTCTCTGTCCTATATATGCCTGTGAAGGAACTGTTGCGTTAGGGTCAACCTTATACATAATCATTGAAGAGTATTCATTAATCACATTTAATGTAGCTGTTCTTTTAAGCTCCTGGGCAAGAACCTCTAAAGAAGCCGCATAATTGCTTGAGTTGAGGGTGTGATATTTAGGCACACAGCTTCCTACTTTATAGGCCGCCCAGCCAAGTCTGTAGGTGGTTATAACATTTTCACTTTTTTCAACAAAACCGTATTGAAGAAGTGTGTCAAGAATGCGGTGTGTGCTGCTTTTGCTTAAATTTAAGCTTTTGCTTATAAAGCTTAGTGTGATTCCGCTGCTTGAAGGGGAATCTTTTATAAAGTTAAGTATTTCAAGGGCTTTGCTTAATGTTTGCAAAGGATATTTTGGTGTATAATCAGTTTCCATTAAAAACCTCCTGTTTTCTGTTAAGCAGAGAAATGTTCCTCAAACAGGAACGCTGTGTTTCATTATATATGATTTAAGAGGAATGTAAATAATCTTCAGGGATTTTTAAGATAATTTTATGGTAAAAATCATAAAAATAAAAAAGCTAAGCTTTGGGCATCAAATAGTTAGCATGCAGTTCTTAAATACGGAATGTGTATTTTCAAATATCCACAATGGGGGAATGATGTTCTTGTGAGCAGAATGAATTTGAGTATAAAAATGGAGTGTTAGTTCTGAACTTATAAGCAATAAGTAAAAAAATATCTTTTTATTGCTTATGACGTTTTAGTATGTTAAACATTACTATTAAATATAAACAACAATATAAAAAAATAGCTTAATTAAAAGTTGGAGTTTATTAAAAAAAGTAAAATAATTCAATGTTTAATACAAAAGATGCGGATATTATTCGTCAATGGCGAAACCGGGTCGAATTGTAAAAATAATTTTTTATTTTGTTTTTAAATTTCGTATACACTTTGCACAAAAAGCAATTGTTACAAATTATGTAAGATTACATTCTTTAAGTGTTCCGCAAAGAGAAATGGCATTTTGCACATGTTCTGATTTTTTTGATTTTTTTAGCTTTAAAGCCATTAAGGTCAATCTATTTTATTGATTTTTTACTGTCCTTGAGGATATTATATATATAAACACGGCATAGTGCTGTGAACATACGATTTTAAGTAAAGCCCAGTGTAAATAATCCACAACGTAGAGTGCTATGTACTAATTGATAAAGCTTTCTTATAATAAGGATTAAAGGATTGGCTTAGCTTAATGTTAAATCGAAAAAGTATTAACCGTTAAAACCCCTTTCCTATAAATATAACATATTCTTGTTAAAGGAAAAAGGGGCATAGGGGATAAAAACCTTTATGAAGTCATAACATCATAGAAAAGGAGAGGTTAACGTGAAGGAATTAGTATTTTCTGTTGAAGAGTACATGCAGAGGGTTGCAAAAACAAAGAAAAGCATGGAAGAGAAAGGAATTGAAGTTCTTATTGTTACAGACCCTGCCAACATGAACTATCTTACAGGCTTTGACGGATGGTCGTTTTATGTTCACCAAGGCGTTATTGTTATTTTAGATGAAGAGCAGCCAATCTGGTTTGGAAGAGGACAAGATGGAAATGCGGCACGCCTTACTACATATCTTGAAGAAAAAAATATCTATGCATACACAGACGACTATGTTCAATCCACCACAAAGCATCCTTATGAGTATGTTGCTGATATTTTAAAAGAGCGTGGTTGTGCAAAAAGGACAATAGCAACAGAAACAGACTCCTATTATTACACAGCAAGATGTCAGGAAAGAATTGAAGCTTGTCTTCCTGAAGCAACATTTAAAGACGGACACAACCTTGTTAACTGGGTAAAAATTATTAAAAGTGCAAACGAAATTGCTTTTATGAAAAAAGCTGCCGTTATAGCAGAAAAAGCAATGCAGGTTGCTTATGACACAGTTGATATAGGCGTTCGCCAGTGTGACGCTGCGGCGGCTGTATATCATGCACAAATTAGCGGAACACCTGAATTTGGCGGAGAATATTCTTCAATCGTTCCTCTTATGCCTGCGGGAATAAGAACATCAACACCTCATTTAAGCTGGACAGACGATGTTTATAAAGACGGCGACACAGTAATTCTTGAGCTTAGCGGAAACTATAAACACTATCACTGCCCTCTTGCAAGAACAATGGTTTTAGGAAACGCACCTCAAAAGGTTCGTGACCTTGGAGCAACTGTTTCAGAGGGTCTTACTGCGGCACTCGAAGGAATTAAGCCAGGAATGCTTTGTGAAGATGTGGAAAGAATTTGGGCTAAAACAATTGCAAAAAGCGGCTTTGTAAAAGATTCACGCATAGGCTATTCAATGGGTCTTAACTTCCCTCCTGACTGGGGCGAGCACACAGCAAGCCTTCGTCCCGGAGATAAAACAGTTCTTGTGCCGGGCATGACATTCCATATGATTCCCGGAATTTGGCTTGATGACTGCGGAGTTGACACAAGTGAGCCTTTTGTTGTAACAGAAACAGGTGCAGAACCTTTCTGTAAATTCAGAAGAGAACTTTTAGTTAAGTAAGTTTTGTTTTTTGGAACAAACTGCGGTTAAATACATTAAGCGCAGTTTGTTTCCATAAATTATGGGAGGTAAGATAGGTGAAGAAATTTGATGAAATAGTGTCAAAAATCGAAGAAGGACTTCTAAGCTTTTCTGTTTTACTAATGGCGGCAATACTTATTGTAGGCGTTATAGCAAGAGCAGTATTTAATTCAAGCTTAACCTTCACAGAAGAAATTGGTCAGGCACTTAACGTTATTGTTACATTTTTAGGAATTGGCTATTGCGCTAAAAAGGCAAGACATATAAGCATGTCAGTTGTTTTTGACCTTGTTAATGCAAAAAGCAAAAAGGTTTTAATGTGTATTATCACTCTTTTTACAGGAATTATAATGATTTACTTAACATATTTAAGCATTTATTACGTTTTAAGCGTTCATGATTTAGGAAGAGTAACAGCATCTTTAAGAATACCTATGTGGCTTCTTTATACTCCTATTCCGCTTGGATTTGGACTTGGCTCATTGGAATACTTAAGAGCTTTTGTTAAAAATATACAAGAAAAAGATGAAATCTATATTTCCAGCGCCCTTAAACTTGGGGAAAACATGGATGATTTAGGTGAACATGAGGAGGTGCACGAATAATGGTAGGCTTATTAATGTCTTTAATGGTTTTCTTTCTTGTTATGAACTTTCCAATGCTTATCCCAATGGTTGCGGCACCCCTTGCAGTAATGATTTTTTACATGCCCAACATGGATTTGGCTATGTCCATACAACAGCTTATAGCAGGTGTTTCCGCACAAGTTTTGCTTTCCGTGCCTATGTTTATTTTAGCTGCGGACATTATGTGTGCAGGTAATACAACAAGAAGACTTCTTGACCTTGTTGAAACATTTGTGGGTCATATCCATGGAGGTATGGCAATTACAACAGCTATAACATGTACAATGTTCGGTGCTATTTCAGGCTCAACACAAGCAACAGTTGTTGCTATAGGAAAGCCTATGCGTCAAAGACTTCTTAAACTTGGCTATTCAGACAGTGCAAGCTCGGGTCTTATTATAAATTCAGCTATTATTGCGCTTTTAATTCCGCCAAGTATTTCAATGATTATGTATGCCGTTGTTACAGGCTCTTCCGTAGGAAAGCTTTTTATTGCCGGCGTAGGCCCCGGAATACTTATACTTATTTTCTTTGCGGTTTATAGCTATTTCTATGCAATAAAGGCAAAAATACCTCGTCTTAAAAAAGCAACATGGGCAGACAGACTTGTAGCTTTTAAAAGAGCAATAGCACCTCTTGGCTTCCCGATAATAATATTTGCAGGTATTTACAGCGGTGTTTTCAGCCCGACTGAGGCAGCTGCAATTGCGGTTTTATATGCTCTTATTCTTGAAATGCTTGTTTTCAAGACAGTTAGCTTTAAGGATTTACATAGTATAGCTTTAAGCACAGCTGTTGTTACTTGTGCGGTTTTCGTTCTTGTTGCGGGCGGACAGCTTTTCTCATGGGTTATATCCTATGCCAAGATACCTCAGATGCTTACAATGGCAGTTTTGGGTGCAGATCCATCAGCTGTAAAAATTCTTGTAACAGTAACAGTTTTCTTCTTCATCGGAGGTATGTTTGTTGACAGTCTTGTTGTTATAATTATTCTTTCACCAATTTTCTACCCGCTTGCAATGAGGGCAGGAATAGACCCAATCCATCTTGGAATTATAATAACACTTCAGGCTGCAATAGCCTCTGTTTCGCCGCCGTTTGGTTGCAACATATTTACTGGATGTGCAATTTTCAACAGACCTTATTTGGATATAGTTAAGGGAATGCCGCCATACTTAATTATGCTGATTATTATTTCGGCAATAGTAATTTTCTTCCCTCAGCTTTCTTTATTCCTGTTATAAAAGGAGGCAGACTATGTTTGATATTAAAAAAGAGGCAGAGGCTCTTGAAAATGAGCTTATCGCCCTTAGACGAGATTTTCATCAAACCCCCGAGCTTGGATATCAGGAGTTTTTAACATCAAAAAAGATTTGCGGTTATTTAACGGCTCTTGGTCTTGAAATCACAAATGTGGCAAAAACAGGCGTAAGTGCTGTTTTAAAAGGAGGCGCAGGAGAAGGTAAAACAATACTTCTTCGTGCCGATATGGATGCTCTTCCTGTTGAGGAAAAAACAGGGCTTTCCTTTGCCAGCCAAAATCCCGGAGTTATGCATGCTTGCGGTCATGACGGGCACATGGCAATTCAGCTTATTGCGGCTAAAATATTAACAGCTCATAAGGATGAATTTAAAGGGAATGTGAAGTTTGTTTTCCAGCCCAACGAGGAAGAAGCGGGTGCCCTTGACATGATTAATGAGGGTGTTCTTGAAAACCCTCATGTTGATGCGGCTCTTGCCCTTCACTTATGGAGTCCGATAAAGTCAGGCAGAATTGGTCTTTCTGAAGGGCCTATACTTGGAACAACAGAGGAGTTTGAGCTTGAGATAATCGGCAGGGCTGGGCATACTTCAACACCTCACACTGCTAAAGATGCACTTTTAGGGGCATGTTCTGTGGTAACAGCAATTCAAAGTCTTGGAACAAGAGAGTTTGACCCGCTTTTGCCCATAGCTGTTATGTTTGGATATATAAATGGCGGAAATGCCAGAAACATAATAACAGACAGTGTTAAATTAGGGGGAACAATTAGATTTCTCTTCCCTGATGAGGTTGAAAACAAGAAAAAGGTTCTTGCCGCATTTGAGCGTATTATAAAAGGCACATGTATAGCTTTGGATTTAGAGTATAAAATAAAATATATTCCAAGCAATCCGTCACTTTTTAACAATGCTGAAATGGTTGCAATTGTAAAAGATGCCGCAGCGGAAACTTATGGAACAAGAGACAATGTGGATAATTTCAGAAGTCTTGCAGGTGAAGACTTTGCAGAATTCAGCCATAAAGTTCCGTCTGTTATGACATGGGTTGGAATATGCGATGAATCTAAAAATTGTGATCTTCCTCACCACCATGCTAAGTTTGATATTGATGAGAGCATGATGAAATACGGGGTTGAACTTCAAGTAAGAAGCGTTTTATCTTTCCTTGGCAAATGAACTGACTTTAATTAACACTAAAATATTAGTAAATTTCATTGTTAATATTTAGTAAGTTTTTAAAAAATTATATAGGAGGAGAAATTTTATGAAAAAGAAAGTTTTAGCGTCACTTTTAGTTGGGGTTATGGTATTTGCATCCCTTACAGGCTGTGCAGGAAACAGAGGTGGCAGCGCACCTCAGCAACCATCAGGAACTCAGACACCACAGGCAGGAACAGAAGAAAACCAAGAAACATATACATGGAGAATGGCTCATGAAGAGTACGACGGTGACATGCAAGATGTTTACTGTAAAGAATTTGCAGACCTTCTTAATGTAAAATCCGACGGACGTATTAATCTTGAAATTTATCCTGTGGGTCAAATCGGGGATGCTTTGCAGCAATGTGAAATTCTTCAAAACGGCGGTCTTGAGTTTGCAATTATCAGCCCCGGAAACACAGGTACTGTAGTTCCTGAAAACCAGCTTTTCTCACTTCACTTCCTTTTCCCTGAAGATATGGGTAAAACACAGGAAGTTTTAAGAACAAGCGAAGCTTTAAACACAATGCTTACAAACAAATATCTTGAAAAGAAAATCCGTCCTTTAAGCTATTGGACAGAGGGTGCTATGCAGTGGACAAGTAACAAACCTCTTCATTCACCAGCAGATTTTAAAGGTGTTAAATTCAGAACAATGCAGTCTCCAATGATTATTGCGGCTTATGAAGCTTATGGCGCAAACCCAACACCTATGAGTTATCTTGAGGTTTATTCAGGCTTACAGCTTAACATGATTGAAGGACAGGAAAACCCAATAAGTGCAATCCATACTTCTAAATTCTTTGAAGTTCAAAAATACTTAACAGAGGCTAACTCAAACCTTTATATTACAGCAACATGTGTTAACCCAAGTTTCTTTGAAGGATTGCCTGCTGACATTCAAGGCATTATTTTAGAGACAATTGATGATATGATTGGACGTTCATTTGAAATTCAGGAAGAATTAAATGGCGGCTCACTTGAAAAAATTGTTGCTGCAAGCGATATAAAGGTTGAACAGCTTACAGACGAAGAAAGAGCGGCATTTAAAGAAAAAGCTATGGGAGCATACGATGTTTATAAAAACATGGTAGGTGCTGACGGAGCTGCAATACTTGATAAACTTATGGAAGAAGTTGCGGCTATAGAAGGCAAATAAATAAGTTCTTCATAAAATTATCCATAGATTTAAAAAATGCAATACCTGTGTGAAAACACAAAGGGCTTTGCTTGCCCGAAATCTTAATTGGTTTCGGGCGGTAAAGAACTTGCTGTCTTATAAAAACGACAGCATTAAAAACTGATTTGGAGGCAAAGGTATGCAAGTTAAGGGTATTACTTCCAGAGATATATGGAAGGCAAAACAAAGAATATCACCCTATGTAACAAGAACACCTCTTGTATATTCTCCCGAGTTAAGCGAGCAAACAGGTGCAAACATATATCTTAAACTGGAAAACCTTCAGGCAATCGGTGCGTTTAAGGTTAGGGGCGCGGCCAATAAGATTTTAAGCTTATCAGAAGAAGAAAAAGAAAAGGGAATTTCTACGTTTTCAACGGGAAATCATGGAATGACGGTTGCATACATAGCAAAGCGCCTTGGAATAAATGCAACGGTGTGTATGTCAAGAAACGTTCCAAAGGTTAAGGTTAAGGCTATTGGAAGGTGGAAACCTGAGATTTTACAAAATTGGGATTCACAAGATGACGCAGGTGTTTATTGTTATGATCTTGAAAAAGAAAAGGGTGTAACGGTTATACCACCCTTTGATGATAAGGAAATTATTTGCGGCCAAGGCACTATAAGTCTTGAAATAATTGAAGACTGCCCTGAAATTGATACAGCCATTGTGCCTTTGTCAGGCGGAGGTCTTATATCAGGTGTTACACTTGGCTTAAAGATGACAGTGCCTGATGTTAAGGTTATAGGTGTGTCGCAGGAAAAAGCCGCAGTTATGATTGAAAGCCTTAAAGCGGGGCATCCTGTTGAAATGCCGGAAGAACCCACATTGGCGGATAGTCTTTTAGGCGGAATAGGGCTTAACAATAAATATACATTTGACATTGTAAAGGACTATGTTGATGAAACTGTTCAAGTAAGCGAAGAGGAAATATCAAAAGGAATTGCTTACATAATGGAGCACCACCATCTTATTGCCGAGGGAGCAAGTGCAACGGGGGTTGCATACGCTTTAAGAAAAGGAGCAATTAAACCTGGAAGCAACGTTGCAATTGTTGTTACGGGAAACGGCATAAGCATGGAGAGTATAAAGGAAATAGTTAACGAAAACTATTGATTTTGGGAGGATAAAATGGAAAAGGAAGTTATATTTACCCCAAAAGCAACAAAACCCACCGCACCATATTCACAGGCGATAAAGGCGGGCAACACCGTTTATCTTGCCGGAGTTTGCGGCGATGACCCTGAAACGGATATGATTGTTGGTGACGGCGACATTAAAATAGAAACAAAATATGCTATGGAAAACTTAAAAAATACCATTGAAGCCGCAGGCGGAACAATGGAAGATATTGTTATGGTGAGTGTTTTTGTAAAAGACATAAATATGATGGCAGACTTTAACGAGGTTTATAAAACATATTTTAAAGTACTTCCCGCAAGAAAGGCCATGCAGATAGTGGACCTTGCAGGAGGAGCAAATCTTGAACTTGATGCAATAGCTGTAATATAATAAAAAAGGGTGCAGAGTTTGACTGTGCCCTTTTTTGCTGTTAAAAAGGAGAGAAAAAAGCACTGTATAAAGCCAAGACTTTGCCTTGACTTTCGTGTTTTGTAAAAATATAATCAAAACAGACAGCAAAGGAGGTAAAAAATGTTTGATATAACAAAAGAAGTTGCCGATTTTGAAAGTGAACTTATTGCCCTTAGAAGGGATTTTCATGAAAACCCTGAGCCTGGTTTTAAGGAGTTTAGAACCTCAAAAATTATTTATGATTACCTGAAAAAACTGGATATGGAAGTAAAAAACATTGCTAAAACAGGAGTTGTGGGTTTGCTTAAAGGAACAGACGGAGAGGGGAAAACAATTCTTCTTCGTGCAAATATGGATGCTCTCCCCGTTGATGAAATGACGGGGCTTTCTTTCAGTTCTCAAAACGAAGGCGTTATGCACGCCGCAGGCCATGACGGGCATATGGCGATTTTGCTTGTTACGGCAAAGGTTTTGGCAAGACACAGAAATGAATTTAAAGGCAACATAAAATTTGTTTTCCAGCCCAACGAGGAAGAAGCGGGAGCGCTGGATATGATAGAAGAAGGAGTGCTTGAAAACCCTGATGTTGAGGCTGCTTTTGCGGTGCATTTATGGAGTTCCATTAAATCAGGCAGAGTTGGGCTTAGTGCGGGGCCTGTGCTTGGAACAACAGAGGAGTTTGAGATTACAATTTTAGGCAAGGCAGGCAACACCTCCGCTCCCCATAAAGGCAAGGATGCCATACTTGCGGCGGCAAAGGTTATAGACGGGCTTCAAATGCTTGTTACAAGGGAATATGACCCTTTAGCACCTATTGCTGTAATGATTGGTCAAATCAACGGCGGAAAGGCAAGAAACATAATTGCTGATCATGTTAAACTGGGGGGAACAATAAGGTTTCTTTTTCCCGACGAAAAAAATAGCAAAGGCAGAGTTCTTGCAGATTTTGAAAGGGTTGTAAAGGGAATTTGCGACAGCATGGCAGTTGAATATTCCATAGAGTTTATACCCAGCAATCCGTCCCTTATAAACGATGGTATGCTTGTTTCGGTTGTCAAAAAGTCTATAGAAGCAACATACAGAGCTGATAATAACATAGATGAATTTAAAAGCCTTGCAGGTGAAGACTTTGCAGAATTCAGTCAAAGAATACCCTCTGTTATGACCTTTTTAGGCATAAAAAATCCACAGGCAGGAAGTGTATATCCAAACCATCATCCTAAATTTACAATTGATGAAAGCATAATGAAATACGGTGTGGAAATTCATATACGAACGGCTTTAAGGTATTTAAATGATTAAAGATAAAATGCGGTGTTAAAAGAAGGTTGGCTGTTACCCTTTAACACCGCATTTTTATTTTTAATGTGAATTATTTTCTGCATCTTTTATGACTTGATGTTTTCTTTCAGCCACTTTAAAAAGTGTTTATCCACAATTTCAACTCCGCTGTGGTTAAGGTGCGCATCATCTCTGAAATTTTCGTTTTGAAGCATGTTTTCTTCCTTATTAACTATGTTGTAGTCTATATAGGCAATACCATTTTCTTTGGCAAAAGAGGAAACCTTGTTATTTATAACATGATAATTTTTAATAAAATCCATGCTTACGTTTGCAACAGGGGCTGTAACAAAAATCAGTTGGGCATCTTTTTCATTACAAAGTTCAATGATTTTTTCAATATATTTTTTTTGTTCAGAGGCAAAATCCCAATTCTTTGCATCAAAGTTTTTAAACTGGTTTGTTTTGTCATACTCATCCTCGTCAAGAATTATGTCACAGTAGACATATCCCTTTGACTGATAATATTCAACACCGTTTGCAGGAGCTTTCCATGGTTTTGAAACGCTATATTTTTCTTCCAAAAGCTTTTCCCATTGAGAATTTTTCATATTAAAATAGTCCTGCTGATAACGTATGGCAGGTATATTGTATTTAGCTTTTTCACCAAGGGGGAAAACATTTTTAATATATTCTTCTTTAAGCTCTTGGTTTTTTAAAACTTCAAAAAAACTGTCGGCTTGTTTAGGCTCAAAACTATCGTCACACATATCCCAGTAAATCTCCATAACAACAATTTTTGGCGATTGGTAATTAAACACCTCTTTTAATACATAGTATGTGGTGTCAGGGTGCTGAGCAGGAGAACCAAACTGCCAGCTGTTTGTTCCTAATTCTGAATCAAAAATTTCAGGGTCAAAGGTACAATAGCTGTGTGACGAGCCTACAAATGCCATATCAAGGCTGTTTTTCTCCAATGCATAAAATTCGTCAAAGCGTTGTTTTGTAAAGGCGTTAACGGTGTTTTTTTTGGCGGCCTGTGTATATGCCTTTCCTGTTATGTTAAGCCCTGTTATAACTATAATAATAAAAACACTAAACTTAATTATTAATTTAAAATTGGAAGTAAATGAATTCCCCAGCATTATAGAACACTCCTGCCGTAAATATTATATAGACTAAAAAGCTATATAGAAAAATTCTGAAAAGTGAATTTGTTTCCATCAAAGATTTATGCAAATCTTTTCCGCCGAAAACCTCTAAAATCATAAGCAGAACTATTGAGGCGGCAAGAATTAAAAGCTCATAAAGACCTATCCCAAGGCTTGTCAAGGTATGGTATATATATGTTGGCTCGCCCCATTGTCTAAAGCCCCAAAGCAGATGTTTAAAGGCATAAATGCTGTCGTTTATGGTGTTTGCTCTGAAAAAAAGAAAAGCCGTAATAACAAGTGTAAGTGTTGTTATGCTGCTGAAAAGATTTATTATTAGTGTGGAAAAAGCATTCCTTTTCCAGCCTAAAGCATGCTTGATTTTTTGTCTTAAATTATATGTTATATTTTCATAAACAAGAAAAACCCCGTGAAGACCGCCCCATATAACAAAAGTCCAGCTTGCTCCATGCCATAAACCGCTGATTAAAAACGTAAGGATAAGGTTTCGGTTATGTTTTAGTTTAGAGCATTTGCTTCCGCCAAGGGGTATATACACATAGTCTGTAAACCATGTGGAAAGAGAAATGTGCCACCTGCGCCAAAATTCTTTAACGCTTTTGGCTATAAAGGGACGCTTGAAGTTTTCCATAAGCTCAAAACCAAGCGCCTTTGCCGAGCCTCTTGCTATGTCGGAATAACCGCTGAAATCACAATAAATTTGAAAAGCAAAAAAAATTGTTGCTATAACAAGGGAAAGACCGCTGTGATATTCAATATTGTTGTAAACTCCGTTAACAGCCACGGCGGCACGGTCGGCAATAACCACCTTTTTAAAAAATCCCCAAATCATTATTTTTATACCAAGCACAGCTCTATCCAAAGAAAAATAATGCTTTTTATAAAATTGGGGAAGAAGATTTTTGCTTCTTTCAATAGGCCCTGCCACAAGCTGGGGAAAAAATGTAATAAAAAGTGAGAATATTCCAAAGTGCTTTTCCGGCTTTACCTCTCCTCTATAAACGTCAATTGTGTATGCCGCAGCCTGAAAAGTGTAAAAAGAAATGCCCATAGGAAGTATTATGTCAAACTCCCTCACAGGATAAGAGAGGTCAAAAAAGCTGAATATTTGAGCAAAGCTGTTATTTATAAACACTAAATATTTAAAAACAAAAAGCAGCCCAAAGTTTATAAAAAGGCTTAAAAAAAGCAGATTTTTTCGCCGCCGTTTACTTTTTGAACTGTACATCTTATTGCTTATAATAAAGTTTGCCGCTGTTGAAAAAACAATAAGCAATATAAGCTCTGCACGCCAAGCCATATAAAAAATATAGCTGGAGATAAGGAGTAAAATCCAACGAAATTTATGGGGAAGCAGAAAATAGCTGATTGTTACAAAAATAAAAAATATTATGAAATGAAAGCTGTTAAAAAGCATAGTATCTCCTTAAAGTTATGCTGTAGTTTTTGAAAAACCACAAATGTTTTAGAGAGCATAGATAGACCTTGAGCTTTGCCCAAATCCAATCACTTTTTGGTTTGAATTGTCAAGTCAAACAAAAACCTTTGTTAAATGGGATGGTGAATATAAATACTGTCACAGTAAAGTTGTAGTTTGCGAAGCAAAGTGCTGATGTGAAACCCATCAAGGCTTATCTATATTTTGAAAACAGATGTTTTATTTGATTACAGGTTTTAGTTTTCTATTAATACAAACTAAATAATACTATATATAAATTTTTGCGTCAATACGGCTTGTGTTAGAGGGTGAAAGGTTGTAAAATCAAAGGGACATTATGGTTATTTAGGGGGATTTTTAATATGGTTGCTTTAAAGGTTATAAACACAAAGGGATTTATGGGAGCACTTTTAAAAAAGGAGGTTTTCGATAACTTTCAGCTTAGAGAAGCCGCCATAACAACCTTTGCTTCCTTTGAAATACAGGGAATCCTCAACAAAAGCCATTTTGAAAATCCTGAGGAAATCAGCAGAAACTATTGCCTTTGGAGTGAAATTAAGGCTTTTGCTTTTGAAATTATTAAAGGAAATAAACTTCCCAAGTCTATAAAAATTGTGTTTTCGGCAGGAGAGGAGCTTATAGCTGAAATAAGCGATAATGCATCTGCTCTTTTTATAAACATAATATTTGAAAATAATGAGGTAATTATAATTACAGGAACATCTCTTAAAACATTTTCACTTGATAAATCCGTGGAATTTTTATGGGATGAATGGGTATGCAGTTTTTTTGAAAAAAATGGTTTGAGTCTTTCAGAGCAGGAATTTATCGAAGAATGATGTTTGTTAGCACTCTATATAATTGAGTGCTAATTTTTTCTTGACTTTTTGTGCTACAATGATAAAATAATTCCAAGGGAAAACTGATTAAATAACGGTGTTTTAAAATATTGCCGCATTTTCAAGGTTTAAAGATTTTTAAAAATCAGTGTTTTCTTGTAAAAACTACAGTTTTAAATTAGGAGGGTTATAAATGTCGCACGAAAAAGGTAATTTATCAATTAACAGTGAAAATTTTCTTCCCATAATTAAAAAATGGCTCTATACAGATAAGGATATTTTTATAAGAGAGCTTGTTTCAAACGGGTGTGACGCTGTTACAAAGCTTAAAAAATTAAGCACAATGGGAGAAGTCCAGTTAAATGATGATGAAAAATTTAAAATAACAGTTAAAGTGGATAAAGAAAATCAAACGATTACAGTTTCCGACAACGGTATAGGCATGACGGCAGATGAGGTTAAGCAATATATAAACCAGATTGCTTTTTCAGGGGCAAATGATTTTCTTGCCAAATATAAAGATAAACTTGATGAAAAGGGTGAAATAATCGGCCATTTCGGTCTTGGTTTTTATTCCTCTTTTATGGTTGCCAAAAAGGTTGAAATTGACACCCTTTCATATAAAGAAGGCTCTCAGGCGGCAAAATGGTCTTGCGAGGGCGGCATAGATTATGAAATGGATAAAGGAGGGCGAACCGAAAGAGGAACAGACATTATCCTTTACATAGGAGATGACGGCAAGGAGTTTCTTGAAAGAGGAGAAATTTATTCTGCTTTAAAAAAATACTGTGGTTTTATGCCTGTGGAGATTTTCTTTGAATATGTTGAAGAGAAAGCAGAAAACTCTGAAGAAGAAAAGAAAGAGGAAAACGAAGAAGAAAAGCTTACTCCAATGCCTATAAATAAAACAAATCCGCTTTGGATGCAATCTCCCTCTTCCCTTGCTGATGAAGACTATAAAGAGTTTTATCATGAAGTTTTTATGGATATGAGCGAGCCGCTTTTTTGGATTCATTTAAACATGGATTATCCTTTTAATCTTAAAGGAATACTTTTCTTCCCTAAGATTTCCAACGAAATGGAGGTTTTTGAAGGGGAGGTTAAGCTTTTTTCAAATCAGGTTTATATTGCTGATAACATAAAGGAAGTTGTTCCTGAATTTCTGCTGCTTTTAAAGGGCGTTATAGACTGTCCTGATATGCCTTTAAATGTTTCAAGAAGTGCACTTCAAAATGACGGATATACAGAAAAAATGAACAACTATATAACAAAAAAGGTTGCCGACAAATTAAACAGTGTGTTTAAAAACTCACGTGAGGAATATGAGGGTTTTTGGGAAGATATAAGCATTTTTGTTAAATACGGCTGTATGAAAGAAGAAAAGTTTTATGACAAAATAAAGGATTCTATTATTTTTAAAACTATAAACGGAGATTATAAAACTCTTAACCAATATATTGAAGACAATAAGGATAAGCATGAAAACAAGGTTTTCTATGTTTCTGATGAAAAACAGCAGATTCAATATATAAACCTTCTTAAAGAGCATGGAATGGATGCAATTATACTTTCCACAAGAATTGATATTAATTTTGTTTCTTTTCTTGAATATAAAAACGCAGGAAAAATTACCTTCGCCCGTGTTGATGCGGACATTTCCCAAACACTTAAACAAGAGGATTCAGATAAGGATGAAACTTTGGATGGGGAGCTTCAAGTTCTTTTTAGGGCAACCCTTGGCAACGACACTTTAAATGTTAAGGCAGAGGGGCTTAAAAGCGAAAACATTTCATCAATACTGCTTTTAAGTGAGGAATCAAGGCGTATGCTTGACATGGCGGAAACTTATAAGAGCCAGCCTGAGCTGCTTAAAATGTTTGGAAGCATTGCACCTGAATATACTCTTGTGCTTAATAAAAACAATTCACTTGTTAAAAAGCTTATTGAACTTAAAAATCTGGCGGAAGATAAGGAAATGACAGACCTTATCTGTGCACAGCTTTATGACCTTGCACTTCTTGGACAAAAAAGCCTTGAGCCTTTGGAAATGTCAAAATTTATTGAAAGAAGCAACATCATTATGGAAAAAATGCTTAAATAGCAGACATTTAAAGGGGTGCCCGTATGTTGGGTGCCCCTTTTAAAATGAAGATATAAAACATGGCAGGCCAAACTTGTTGTCTTTAATTTAAGGTTATGATAAAATATTAAAAAGCTCATATAATATGAAGTGGTAATTCAAACTTAAAATATTTAAAGAAAATTTAGAGGTGAATAATTTGGAGCATTTGATTGAAAAAAACGCTCTTTGGAAAGATATAAAAAGAATACTTATGGTAATTATTGCTTCTGTAATTTTTGCGTTAAACCTTAAAAGCTTTGTTCGTGCAGGAGGGTTAATACCGGGAGGTTTTAACGGTTTAACATTATTAATTCAGGAAATCGGCAAAGAGTTTTTTGGCATAAAAATACCCTTTTCTCCTTTAAACATTGGTTTTAATGCTGTTCCTTTGATTATATGTTATAAGTTTGTGGGCAAGAAATTTGCCCTTCTTTCATGCCTTGCCATATTTCTCACAAGTATTTTAACTGATATTTTGCCGAGCTTTACAATCACTTATGACATTCTTCTTATAAGCATATTCGGCGGAATTATAACAGGTGCTGCGGCATGTCTTTGCCTTTTTGCAGGTGCCACAGGCGGAGGCACAGATCTTATAGCCATATACTTTTCGGAAAAGTTCGGCAGGGAAACCTTTAGCCATATCTTGGCTGCAAATGCCATTATGCTTGTTGCGGCAGGTACACTTTTCAATTGGGAAAAGGCATTATATTCAATTATATTTCAGTTTACCTCAACCCAGGTTCTTCAGGTTTGGTATAAAAGATATAAAAAGAATACACTTCTTATAATTTCTCAAATGCCTGATGTTGTGGCGGAGGTTATAAGCAAGCATACCCGTCACGGTTCCACCACATTTACAGGCTTTGGAACATATGAAAAGAAATCCAGAACCTTAATTTATTCTGTTGTGGGAAGTGACGAGGTGAAAAAGATTGTGGCAATAATTAAGGCTGTTGACAAAGACGTTTTTGTAAATGTTATAAAAACAGACTTTATAGCAGGCAATTTTTACAAACGGCCCAATGATTAAATATAAAGATTAGAGATAAATGCACGGATAAAGGGCGGTTTGTAAAGGAAAGTACTGTAAGAAGATTTTTAAGGTTTTAACTTTGTTTATATTTAATAAGTCCGATAAAACGTCGGGCTTATATTTTTTTGTAAATGTGAATTAAATTGACTAAAAGTGGCAATTATAGTATTATAAAACCTGTATACGATATAATTTTAAGTGGATTTGGGAGGCATTTAAATGGCTGAAGATAAGGCTTTAGATATGGAAAACACAAATGAACTTTGCTCTACAGGCAATTTTATACATAGCTACATTCAAGAGGATTTAGGTGAAAACTTATGTAAAATTGTTACACGATTTCCTCCTGAACCTAACGGATATTTACATATAGGGCATGCAAAAAGCATATGCCTTAATTTTGGTCTTGCAAATGTTTACGGAGGAAAGTGCAACCTGCGTTTTGATGATACAAACCCTGAAAAAGAGGAAACGGAATATGTTGAAAGCATTATGGAAGATGTTAAATGGCTTGGCTTTGACTGGGAAGACAGATTATATTTTGCTTCCTCATATTTTCAAACATATTATGAAATTGCATTAAGGCTTATTGAAGAGGGAAAAGCATTTGTCTGCGACCTTACTGCAGAGGAAATGCGTGAATACAGAGGCACATTAAACAGCCCCGGAAAAAACAGCCCTTATCGTGACAGAAGTGTTGAAGAAAATCTTGACCTTTTTAAAAGAATGAAATCAGGAGAATTTCCTGATGGAAGCAAGACTTTAAGAGCTAAAATTGATATGTCCTCGCCTAACATAAACATGCGTGACCCTGTGCTTTACAGGATTTCCCACACTCCCCACCACACAACAAAAGATGAATGGTGCATATATCCCATGTATGACTATGCTCATCCGTTAGAGGACGTTGTGGAGGGAATTACACACTCAATTTGCACAATGGAGTTTGAAGACCACAGACCTCTTTACGACTGGGTGGTTAACGAAAGCGGTCTTCCTGCAAAGCCAAGGCAGATTGAATTTGCAAGGCTTAACATCACAAATACGGTTATGAGCAAAAGAAAGCTTCGTGCCCTTATTGAAGAGGGGCTTGTTGACGGATGGGATGACCCAAGAATGCCTACAATAAGCGGCCTTCGCCGCCGTGGTGTTACACCTGAGGCAATCCGTGATTTCTGCGAAAAAATCGGTGTTTCAAAGGCAAACAGCAGAGTGGACAATTCACTTTTAGAGCACTGCATAAGGGACGATTTAAAAACAAAAACAAAGGTTGTTATGGCTGTTCTTGACCCTATTAAAGTGGTTATTACCAACTATCCGGAAGAACAGATTGAATTTATGCAGGTTGAAAACAACCCTGAAAACGAAACCATGGGAACAAGGGAAATACCTTTTGGACGAGAGTTATACATTGAAAGAGAAGACTTTATGGAAGTGCCTCAAAAGAAGTTTTTCCGCCTTGCTCCAGGCAAAGAGGTCAGGCTTAAGGGTGCATATTTTGTTACATGCACAGACTTTGTTAAAGATGAAGACGGAAACATAACAGAAGTTCACTGCACCTATGACCCTGAAACAAGAAGCGGTTCAGGGTTTGAGGGAAGAAAGGTTAAAGGCACTCTTCACTGGGTTTGTGCCGATACGGCAATAGCTGCAGAGGCAAGGCTTTACGACAGTTTAATGCTTGATGATCCTGAAGACCCTAACGGTGAAATGGTTATGAACCCCAACAGCCTTGAGGTATGCAAATGTTTTGTAGAGCCGTCTGTTAAAAATGCAAAAGCCGGAGATAGGTTTCAGTTTATGAGAAAAGGATATTTCTGTGTTGACAGTAAAGAAAGCAGAGAAGATTTCCTTGTTTTCAACAGAATTGTGGCACTTAAAAGCTCTTTTAAGCCTAATAAATAATTTATAAAACTTTGTGCGGTTTAAACGTGGGCATTGGCAACTTATTTTTCGTAACTAAAAACTCCTGTAATAATGCAGAATATGTATTGTTACAGGAGTTTGTTTTATATTTTTAATAAGTATTTGTTTTTATTCCTTGCTTATCAAGCAGGAAAAAGCCAAGCCTGAAACAAGGCGGTTATGAAAGGTATAAATTAATGCTTTTCATAAAGTTATATTAATCTGAATATCCTAAAAAAATTGAAAGTTCCTTGCAGGTTTCTCCAAGGACTTTTTTAATTTCAGCAAGTTTTTCCTTTGTCATTCTTCTTGAAGGGCCGCTTACACTTATTCCTGCAGCCACTTTGCCTGAAAAATCTAAAATAGGCATGGCAAAGCAAATCATTCCCTCAAAATATTCCTCGTTGTCAACGGCATAGCCCTTTTCATGTATTTTTTCCAATTCCTTTTTCATTTGATTATAGTCTGTTATTGTGTTTGGTGTAAATTTTTCAAAATCAATAGTTGAAAAATATTTCTTAAGTTCATCTTCTTTAAAATCGGAAAGAAAAAGCTTGCCTACGGCAGTTGAATAAAGAGGTTCTCTTTCCCCCACCTGCATGTTGGCACGAAGCTTAATTTCAGGCTCTATTTTATATATTATTACTGCTTCGTTGTTGTTAAGCACACCCATGTTTACAGTTTCGTTAAATATACCGCAAAGGTTTCCAAGCACCGAAACATAATTCATTGAGCTTAATGTATGCTGTTTTGGCACTGCACTTCCTGCGTTATAAAGTCCCCAGCCCAGTCTGTATGATGAAGATGCACTTCCTGCTTTTTCAACAAAACCGTATGCCATAAGAGTGTCGAGAAGTCTGTGAACGCCGCTTTTGCCCATATTTAAAGCATTGCTTATTTCTGTTATTGTTGTTCCCTCTGATGAACTGGAGCCTTTAAGGTACATAATTATATCAAGAGCTTTTGTTAATGTTTGAACAGGATATTTTGGTACATGCTCTAAGTTTTCCATATTAATTCCTCCGATTTTAATGGTTTATTAATAATAATTGTTTTTGTGCATAAGTGCATCTTAGTGTAAAAGAAAAATCAAAACTTTTATTTGCGGTTTGATTTTCATTTGAACAAGGATGTCAGTTATGCCTTTTTTTAAAAGCAGATAAGTTTGGGAAAAGTCTAATATTTGTTTTATGTTTGACAATTTTAAGAGTATTTCCCTTGCTAAATATTCTGTATAATAGAATATGCATATCATTATATAGATTTTAACTAAAAAAGTAAAGAATTTTATTTAAATTTTTAAACAACTGTTATGTTGACAATAAGGTGAGGAAAACTTATAATTAACTTAAGAAAATAGAAATGCGTTCTAAATATTAGAACAACTGAAATTTGAAATTCATTGTGTAATACATAAAAAAGGAGTGAATTTTATGAACAAAGTCACAGTAAGCAGGGAAATGTGCAAGGAGTGTGAATATTGTCTAAACTTCTGCCCTAAAAAGACTATTTTGAAAAAAAGTCCGACAGTAAACAAAAAGGGTTATTATGCGGTTGAAGCAGTTGACATGACAGATTGCATAGCGTGTGCCATTTGCGCAACGGTATGTCCAGAAGGCGCAATAAAAGTGGAAAAAGACGTATAGGAGGAATGAAAAATGGGTGATAAAGTTTTTATGCAGGGAAATGAAGCCTTTGCGGAATCAGCTATCCGCTCAGGATGTAAATACTTCTTTGGCTATCCCATAACGCCGTCAAGCGAAATGCCTGAGTATTATGCAAAAAGAGCCCCTTTTGAGGATTTAACGTTTATACAGGCTGAAACAGAAGTAGCCGCTTTTAATATGATTGCAGGGGTTGCGGCAACAGGCAAAAGAGGAATGACAGCAACAAGCGGCCCTGGTTTTTCACTTGGGTGTGAAGCTATGAGTTATATGGCGGCGGCAAGTTTGCCTTCAGTTATTGTTGACGTTATGCGTCCCGGCCCTGCCGACGGAGAAATATTGGGAGCACAGGGAGATTATTTTCAGCTTACAAAAGGCGGCGGACACGGAGATTACAGAACCATTGTTCTTGCTCCTTATTCTGTTCAGGAGTTTGCGGATTTTGCACCTCTTTCTTTTGAGCTTGCTGAAAAATATCTTAACCCTGTTGTTGTTGCCAGCGACGGAACAATTTCAAAAATGATGGAAAATGTTGTTCTTCCAGAAAGAACATCAGGCCCCGAAAGACAGCCATGGGCTGTTGACGGTGCAAAGGGCAGACCTCACAACGATATAACAACATGCGGTGACGGCCCTGAGCATTGGGAAAAATTCAACCTTAGACTTCAGGAAAAGTTTAACACCATAAAAGAGAACGAACAAAGATGGGAATCTGTTAATACAGAAGATGCAGACGTTATTATTGTTGCTTACGGCATTACATCAAGAGTTTGCATTACAGCAATGAAGCTTTTGGAAGAAAAGGGAGTAAAGGTGGGCTTAATAAGGCCTATAACACTTTGGCCTTTCCCTGAAAAAGCATTCAAAGGTCTTGACGATAAAGAATTTTTTGTTGTTGAGCTTAGCTCGGGGCAAATGGTTGAAGATGTTAAGCTTTCCGTTAAAGATAAAGATAAGGTTACGTTTTATGGAAGAATGGGTGGAGTAATTCCTACACCTGTTGAAATATGCGATAAAATTTGTGAGCTTTATAAGAAATAATTAAATTCAGGAGGTGGCAAAATGAGTTTAGTATATAAAAGACCAGAGGTCTTTACTGATGAATATATGAAATACTGCGGCGGCTGTGGTCACGGCATTATAAACAGAATTATGGGCGAAATTATAGAGGAACAGAAGTTAGAGGAAAAAACAGTTTTCGTTTGGCCTATAGGCTGTTCGGTTTATGCAGACAAATACTATAAAGTTGACAGCATCTGCGCCCTTCACGGAAGAGCCCCCGCCCTTGCAACGGGAATTAAAAGGGCAACACCTGAAAACCTTATTATAGCTTATCAGGGTGACGGCGACCTTGTTTCAGAGGGTATGAGTGAAATTATGCACTCTGCAATAAGAGGCGAAAAGTTTACAGTTATATTTATAAACAATGCAATTTACGGCATGACAGGCGGACAGATGGCGCCTACAACCCTTATGGGTCAGGAAACAACAACCTCACCTTACGGACGTGCCGAAACATTCACAGGGCAGCCTGTTAACATGGCTGAACTTATTGCCAATATTCCGGGATGTTTCTACAGCGAAAGAGTTACAGTAACAACACCCGGAAATATAAGAAAAGCAAAAACAGCAATTAAAAAAGCTTTTAACTATCAGCTTGAAGGCAAAGGCTTAACATTTATAGAGGTTGTTTCACCATGTCCGACAGGCTGGAACGTAACTCCTCTTGAGTCACTTAAAATGATTGAAGGCTCTGTTTTAAAACAGTTTCCTTTAGGAGTATTTAAAGCACCAAAGGAGGAGGAATAATATGAAAAGCGAAATTATTTTCTCAGGTATCGGCGGTCAGGGAACGGTTCTTATGGGGAAAATGGTTTGTACAGCCGCATCCAAAAAGGGTCTTGATGTAACTCTTTCTCCCGCATACGGTCAGGAAAAAAGAGGCGGGCGTGCAAGCTGTCAAGTAGTTATTTCAGAAGAAATCGGCTCCCCCATTATAAGCGAGGCTGACACAATTCTTGTTATGGATGAAAAATCCTTTGATGACTATGAAAGCAAAGTAAAATCAGGCGGAACATTTATTGTTAACAGCTCCATGATAGACAAAAAGCCAACAAGGACAGACATTAAGGTTTTGGAAATCCCTTTCACAGAAATAGCAACAGAAGTTGCAACAGGAAGGTCGGCTAACATGGTTGCCCTTGGCGCAGTTGTTAAAACACTTGACATTCTTGAACTTGAAGATGCAAAAGAAGCAATAAAAGGCAAAATGAAGGCTAAAATTGTTGACGAAAATATAAGAGCTCTTGAAGCAGGATATAATTTCAGATAACAAAAGATAATTTAAGGCCTTGACAAATACCTCCCCTAAGGTGTTTTTTATAAAACGTTCAAGGTTGACTGCTTTGAAAAGTTTCAAGGTCTTATATTTATAAATTTATTGTTTTCCCCTTACCCATAGAAAAAGGCATTCTAAAAAATTTAGAATGCCTTTTTCATTGTTACAATATAAAACTAAGCATTAGTTACTGTCTAAGCTCATCTGTTTTTTAAAGAGTGAATTATGAAGAATTAATATAAATATTGATGTTTGCAGCAGCGGTTTTATGTTAAAAGGCTTTTGTTTAGAGATGGCATGTTTTTATTTCTCTTACATATATTTGTGGTAGGGGAGGTGCTTATATAAATGGATGAAAGAAAAAGTGCCGCAAAGCACAAAGTTGTAATAGAGAACAGGGAGCTTACATCAATAGAAGGTGTGGAAGAAGTTATAAGTTTTGATGAGGAAAGTGTTATTTGCGAAACAACTATGGGAACCCTTATGATTAGAGGCAATGAAATGCATGTTGAAAAGCTGAATCTGGAACAGGGAATTTTAACTGTTACAGGAGAGGTGGAAACCATGGAATACAGCGAGCCCGGTTCTTTTGCAAAAACAGGCGGAGGAATTTTAGGAAGAATTTTTAAATAAGAAGGTGGATATATGATTCTTTCTTTAAGCTTTCAATCCAACCTTTTTATTACAACTGTTGTGTGGGGCTTCGGGCTTGGTTTTTTGTATGATTTGATAAGGGTTTTAAGGATTGCGTTTAAACACAAAAGGCTTTTTGTTGCTGTTGAAGATATTCTATATTGGGTTTGTGTTTCTTTTATTATATTTTTTGTTATGCTTTCTGAAAGCTTTGGTGAAGTCAGGGTTTTTTGTATTTTAGGTGTGTTTCTTGGTATGCTTTTTTATTCACTTGCTTTAAGCAAGATTTTTCTTAGTTTTTCGGCTGTGGTTATAAAAACTATAAAGAAGATAATTATGCTTTTTGTTGAAATAATAATGACACCTTTTATTCTTTTGATGAAGGTATTGGGTAAGCCTGTCAAAAAGGTTTACAATTTTACGGGGAAAAAGCTTAAAAAGTTATTGCATTTATCTAAAATCTATGTAAGAATAAAGCTACATAAGTTTACAGGGAACAGGAAAGTTTTGCGAAAGAAGAAAACGAAGTAGGTGCTTACAGTATGAAAAAAAGAAAAGTTAAAAAACAAAGGTCGTTAACAAGCATAATGGTTTTATGTTTTATGCTTGTTTTTATTCCCGCTGTTGGTACAAGCCTTTACACACAGTCAAACACCTTAAAAACACTTAAAGCGGAAGAGGCAAAGCTTCTTTCGAAACTTGAAGAGGAAGAAAACAGAAAAATTCAGCTTTTAACAAGACAGGATTATTACAAAAGCGATTCTTATATTGAACAAATGGCAAGGGAACAGCTTGGGTTTATTAAGGCTGACGAAATTGTGTTTAAAAACAAAGCTCAGTAGCCAAAAAAAGTTTTGTAAAAATCTAAGGCTTTATGGTTAAGTTTGGGTAAAAATGTGTTGACATTGCCTTTATGGATGTTTATAATAAAAAGGTAGTGCTTATTTGGCGGAGTAGCTCAGTTGGCTAGAGCACGCGGTTCATACCCGCGGTGTCAGGGGTTCAAATCCCTTCTCCGCTATTAAAAAGTCATGTGTGGGGTTTGCCTTATACATGGCTTTTTTAGTGCCTTTATAAAGCAATATTTTTTAATAACAAGACGATTAAAAAATAAGGTAAAAGCTTTTGAGTATGTGTTTTCGGCATTTATATTCAGTTTTGCATCCTTGCTTTTTCAAAAGAGTATGGCTTGTGTAAAGCACAATTATTTATGCTCTGACTTGTAAGCATATTAACATGCTTTTTACAAAGTTTAACTTAAAGATAAATTTAAATAATAATTGACTGCTCAGCCGGTTTGTGCTATATTATTTTTATATATGGGAATGAAGTTCTCCCTGAGTAACCACAGTGAAACAAGAGTTACTTAAACCGCTTTTTAAGCTGATGACTTCTGCATTTTATGCAGGAGTTGTCAGCTTTTTTGGTTTATAAGGGAGTTTAAAACCATATAACTATAATTTGTTTTAAAGAAAGGGGAATATTGTGGTATGTTAAAAAACAATTGTGTACTTAAAAAAGCGAAACAAAAATCTTTGTTTAAGGCTATGTAGTTATGTGGCTTTAATAGGAATGAAATAAAAATTGCAAAAAAACATTGACGCAGTGGGAGCTGGATTGCTAAAAAGTGCTGATAAAAAACTTTAAGGTTTTTATTTAACTTTGTGCTTTGGAAAACAATTTTATCTTTAAAGTTAAAGAGATTATTTTATAAATGAAAGGTGAGTTTATATGTTAACAAGTCTTGCATATATTTTTTTACTTGGTATGTTGTTAGGTTCCATATTCAAAAAAATCCGTTTGCCCGCTTTGTTGGGTTATCTGATTATCGGCATTGTGCTTGGGCCGCATGTGCTTGATATGCTGGATGGTTCCATATTGTCTATATCGGCAGATTTGCGTCAGCTGGCACTGATTATTATTCTTACACGTGCAGGTCTTGCTTTGGATTTGAAGGATTTGGAAAAGGTGGGCAGGCCTGCGATACTAATGTGTTTTGTGCCTGCATGTTTCGAGATTGGGGGCATGGTAATACTTGCGCCTATGCTGCTTGGCATACCCCTTCTTGAAGCGGCAATTATGGGGGCTGTGTTGGCAGCTGTGTCACCTGCTGTTGTTGTTCCTAAAATGCTTTATCTTATGGAAAATGAATATGGCACAAACAACAGCATTCCTCAGATGATTATGGCAGGAGCATCTGTAGACGATGTTTTTGTTATTGTTATGTTTACTGCTTTTACAGGCCTTGCAAAAGGAGAAACCATATCTGCTTTAAGCTTTGCACAAATTCCGGTTTCCATTGTAACGGGGCTTGCTGTTGGTGTTTTGACTGGGTTTTTGCTTTCAAGATTTTTCAAGAAAGTACACATAAGAGATTCTTCAAAGGTGATTATTCTGTTAAGCATCTCCTTCCTTTTAGTGGCGGCGGAAAACAGGCTGGAGGGCATTGTTCCATTTTCGGGATTACTTGCTGTTATGGCGGCAGGCATGTCAATACAGCGTCAGCGGCAAGAGGTGGCAGTAAGGTTATCTGCAAAGTTTTCAAAGTTGTGGGTGGCGGCGGAAGTTTTGTTGTTTGTACTGGTTGGGGCAACGGTAGACATCAATTATGCTCTGGCGGCGGGAGGAACTGCGATTTTACTTATATTCGGAGCCCTTGTATTTAGAATGACAGGTGTTTTTGTGTGCCTGCTTAAAACGAAGCTTAACATTAAGGAGAGAATTTTTTGTATGATTGCTTATATGCCAAAAGCCACTGTGCAGGCTGCAATAGGTTCTTTGCCTTTGGCCATGGGGCTGCCCTGCGGACAAATTGTGCTTACGGTTGCTGTTTTGGCAATTCTTATAACAGCACCCCTTGGTGCCTTTGGAATAGATTTAACACATAAAAAGCTGCTTCACAAAATATAAAGGAAAAGGATTGAAAAATACAAAAAAATGGCTTTGCAAAAGCTTTGCAGTCTGATATAATGTTTACAGATATTATGCTTAAGTTTAAGGGAGGTATAAATATGAAACATATTAAAACACTTAGCACAGCTATGCTTAAAGATACTTTAGCAAAGGGCGGCTGCGGTGAATGTCAGACATCTTGTCAATCGGCATGTAAAACAAGCTGTACAGTTGCCAACCAGTCTTGTGAAAACAGATAATTAATCTGTCGAACTTTTTGAGTCTAATCGGGTGCAGATGGTTCTGCACCTGAATTTTTTTGAGCCTTTAGGGTGAAGAAAGCCAAACATGCCCCGATTTAGACTAAATCGGGGCTTTTGCAATTTATTTGAAAGGGAGTATTATATGATACACAAATTTAGTATGAACGGTGTAAATGTGGTTATGGATATAAACAGCGGAGCCGTGCATGTTGTTGATGATATAATTTTTGATATTGCCGATAGGTTTGAAGAAGAAACAGAAATTTTAATAAAGGAACTTTCTTCAAAATATGAGGAAAAAGACATTAGAGAAGCACTTTCGGAGCTTAGTGCCCTTAAAGAAGCAGGCATGATGTATACTGAGGATGAATACATAGGTGTTCTTGATAATGTGGAAAGCCGCAGCCCTGTTGTTAAAGCTCTTTGTCTGCACATAGCCCACGACTGTAACCTTAAATGTGCTTACTGCTTTGCGGAAGAAGGGGAATATCACGGACACCGCTCTCTTATGAGCAGTGAGGTAGGGAAAAAGGCAATAGATTTTATAATAGAAAATTCAGGCTCAAGACACAACCTTGAAATTGATTTTTTCGGCGGCGAGCCTTTAATGAATTTTGATGTGGTTAAAGAAATTGTGGAGTACGGAAGAAAGGAAGAAAAACTTCATAACAAAAACTTCCGTTTTACAATAACCACAAACGGTATTTTGCTTGATGATGAAAAAATGGAATATATAAATAAGAATATGCAAAACGTAGTTATAAGCCTTGACGGAAGAAAAGAGATTAACGACAAAATGCGTCCTCGTGCAGGAGGGCAGGGCAGTTATGATATAATTGTGCCTAAATTTATAAAGCTTGCAAAAATCCGAAACCAAACCGATTATTATATAAGGGGAACATTTACAAGGCATAATCTTGATTTTATGGAGGATGTTCTTCATATGGCTGAGCTTGGGTTTAAGCAGATTTCTGTTGAGCCTGTTGTAGGCACAGAGGACAACCCTTATGCAATAAGGCAGGAGGATGTTCCAAGAATTTATGAAGAGTATGAACGTTTGGCGGCGGAGCTTTATGAAAGACATAAAAATGGTGGAGAAAAGGATTTTAACTTTTTCCATTTTAATATAGATTTAAGCGGAGGGCCTTGTGTTGCCAAAAGACTTTCAGGCTGCGGCGCAGGAACTGAATATCTTGCCGTTACACCAGAGGGTGAGCTTTATCCATGCCATCAGTTTGTGGGGCTTGAAGAGTTTAAAATGGGCACTGTTTTTGACGGAATTAAGGCTTATGATTTAAGAGAAGAGTTTTCAAACTGCAATGTTTATGCAAAGGAAGAATGTAAAAAATGCTGGGCAAAATTTTATTGCAGCGGCGGTTGTGCGGCAAATGCCCATCAGCTTGGCGGAGGCATTTTAAAGCCTTATGAAATAGGCTGTGATTTACAAAGAAAAAGAGTTGAATGTGCTATTATGATAAAAGCAAAGGCTCTTGAGGAGGCAAATGATGAAAAGTAAAAGCATAATAAGCCTTGTTATTATGGCTGTTTTAGCGGCAAGCTTTTCCCTTGTGGCAAAAACAGGCATTGGGGAAAGCGGTAAAGCAGGCATAGGCGGCATAAAGCTTGGCCTTGACCTTAGCGGAGGAGCGGCAATTGTTTATCAGGCTGAAAAAGAAGATGTAACAAACGAAGAAATGGCAAGTGCTGTTTCACTTATACAAAGAAGGCTTGACAGAAAAGGCTGGACAGAGGGAGAGGCTTCAAGACAAGGTGAAAACAGAATAAGGGTTGAGATACCCGGCATTGAAAATGCAGAAACGGCAGTTACTGAGTTGGGGCAGACAGCCCAGCTTGCTTTTGTTACAGAAGAGGGCGAGGTTGTTTTAACAGGTGCAGACGTTGCAAATGCAAGAAAGGGAGTTGGCTCAACAAGTCAAAACGGGCCTTCGGAGGCATATGTTTCACTTGAATTCAGCCCGGAGGGAAAACAGCGTTTTGCACAGGCAACAGCAAACAACGTGGGCAGACGAATTTTAATAGTTATGGATGACCAAGTTATAAGTGCGCCTGTTGTAAACAGTGCAATCACTGACGGAAACGCCATGATTACAGGTCAGTTTACAGGGGAAGAGGCAGAGGAACTGGCTGTAAGAATAAGAGAAGGTTCGCTTCCTTTTAACCTTACAGTAATGGAGATGCAAAATGTAGGTGCCCGTCTTGGTGCAAATGCTGTTGAAACAAGCATTAAAGCTGCTTGGATTGGCATTGCTCTTGTTGTTTTATTTATGCTTTTTGCATACAGACTTTGCGGTTTTGCCGCAGACTGGGCGCTTGTTATTTATATCGCCATGGAGATAATGGTGCTTAGCATTTTAAACGTAACACTAACCCTTCCGGGCATTGCGGGAATTATACTTTCGGTGGGTATGGCGATTGATGCCAATGTAATTATATTTGAAAGAATGAAAGAAGAGATTAAAGAAGGAAAAACTCCTGGAAATGCCATAGACTCAGGTTTTTCACGTGCTCTTCCTGCAATTATTGACGGAAACATAACAACATTTATTGCAGGTGTAGTTTTGTTTTTCATGGGCACAGGAACAATAAAAGGCTTTGCTCAAACACTTATGATAGGTATTGTTTTATCCATGTTTACAGCAATATTTGTAACAAGAATAATTTTAAAGGGTCTTATAGGACTTGGCTTTGAAAAAACTTCGCTTTTCGGCGTAAAAGAAGTATAAGGAGGGGACAGGAATGAGTTTTAAAATTGTAGGCAATAAAAAGAAATTCTTTTCCCTTTCCATTTTGCTTATAGCAATTGGTTTTGGAATTATGGGTTTTAATATAAGTCAAGGAAAAGGAGCTTTTAATTTCGACATTGATTTTACAGGGGGAACAGCCTTAACAGTTGAAATGGGCAAGGAATTTGACAACAACAAGGTTTCGGAAACAATTACAAGGGTAACAGGGCAGTCAAGTCCTCAAATACAAAAAATACTTGGAACAACTCAAGTTTCAATTAAAATTCAAAACGTGGACAGCGAAACAAGAACAGCCTTGATAAAGGCTTTAACAGAGGATTTTTCAATATCAAATGAAAATATACTGAATGTTCAGGATATAAGCGGAACTGTAAGCAAGGAAATGCAGAAAACTTCAATTCTTGCGGTGCTTGTTTCTTGTGTGTTTATGCTTATTTATATAACAATACGCTTTAGTGATTTCAGAATGGGCATAAGCTCCATAGCGGCGCTTCTTCATGATGTGCTGATTATGATTTCTTTTTACGCAATTTTCAGAATTCCCGTAAACACAGCTTTTATAGCGGCAATTCTTACTGTTGTTGGATATTCAATAAATGCCACAATAGTAATTTTTGACAGAATACGTGAAAACAAAAAGCTTATTGCAGACAAGGAAGCGGAAGAAATTGTGGATATAAGCGTTTGGCAGACAATGAGAAGATCTGTATATACATCCCTTACAACTCTTTTTACAATAGGCGCTCTTTATGTTTTCGGAGTTCAGTCTGTTAAGGAATTTGCTTTGCCTATTATGATGGGAATTATAAGCGGTGTGTATAGTTCTGTGTTTATATCAGGCTCACTTTGGGAAATGCTTTATAAGAAGTTTGGCGAGGTTAACTACGAAGACTATTATGAGCATGAAAAAGTGGGAAAATACAGTGACCCGTATGCAAAAAAGAAAAGCCGCAAACGGTATTAAAAGCAGGTAGAATATGAAAAAGTGGATGCAAAAAAGAAACAAGGCAGATATTGAAAAAATGTCAAAGGCTTTGAATGTTTCTCCTACATTTGCACAAGTTCTTGCAAACAGAGGTATAGGAACATATTCACAGGCAAAAAACTTTATTGAAGCCGATATAGAAAACATGTATGACGGATATCTTTTTAAAGACATGGAAAAAGGAATTAAGGCTGTAAGTGAAGCTGTTGACGAGGGTGTTAAAATTTCCGTCTATGGTGATTATGACGCAGACGGTGTTATGAGCAGTGTTATTTTATATAAAACACTTAAAAGGTTTACAGATAATGTTGTATATTACGTGCCCCACCGTCAAAAGGAAGGCTATGGCATAAATCTTGATTCCATAGAAGAACTTTATAAAGACGGAGTCGGCCTTATTCTGACTTGTGATAACGGCATTGCCGCCATAGAAGAGGCAAAGCGAATTAAAGAACTTGGTATGACACTTATTATACTTGACCATCACGAGCCTGCTTTTATATTAAAAGAGGACGGAACAAGGGAGGATGTAATTCCTGTTGCCCATGCTGTTATAGACCATAAGCAAAAGGATTGTGACTATCCTTTTAAGGAGCTTTGTGCAGGGGCAATGGCTTATAAATTCAGCAAGCTTTTTTTTGAACAGCGTATGGAGGAAGAATTTCCTCAAAAGGAGTTTCTTACATTTGCCGCCATTGCAACAATATGCGACATTGTGGATTTGCGTGACGAAAACAGAATAATTGCCAAAAATGGTTTAAGGTTTATTAAAGACACTGAAAACATAGGTCTTAAAGCCCTTTTAAAGCAGACAGGCATTGAAAACCATAGCATAACTGAATATCATGTTGGTTTTATTATAGGCCCTTGTATAAACGCAACAGGCAGGCTTGAAAGTGCCGAAGCCGCAATTGAGCTTTTTATAACGGAAAACAAGGAAAGAGCAGAGTTTTTGGCACAGGAACTTTCGGCTTTAAATGATGAAAGAAAGTTTATAACACAAAAAGGTACTGCCGAATGCTTTGAGGCTATAGAAAACTCACCCCTTTGTAATGACAGAGTGCTTGTTATATACAATGACAATATCCATGAAAGCATTGCAGGCATTGTTGCAGGGAGGGTTAAAGAAAAATATTATAAACCTACAATTGTTATAACAAGGTCTGAGGAAATGGCAAAAGGCTCGGCAAGAAGCATTGAAGGATACAATATTTTTGAAGAACTTTTAAAACAAAGGGACTTGTTTCATAAGTTCGGCGGCCACCCCATGGCTGCAGGCTTATCTCTTTTGGAAGAAAATATTGATGTTTTAAGAAAAAGGCTTAATGATGAATGTTTGCTTACAAAAGAGGAAATGACGCCTGTTTTAAGAATAGAAAAGGCTCTTGAACTTAATGAAATCAACCTTGATTTAGCACAGGAACTTCTTTTGGCGGCACCTTTTGGAAAAGATAATCCATCTCCCATTTTCGGAACAAAAAGTGCTTTTGCCGAAAAGGTTTTTCTTATAGGGAAAAATAAAAACATTCTTAAAATGAGCCTGAGGGATACAAAAACAGGAACAAGGGTGGATGCTGTTGATTTTGGCGGCTATGAATGTTTTATGGAGGAATGTGTAAAGCTTTATGGAGAAGAAAAAGCTGAAAACATAATTAAAGGTTTAGAGGGCATAAAACTTGATATTGTGTACAGCATAAGCATTAACTCATACATGGGCATGGATTCTGTAAGCTTACATATAAAGGATTTCAGATTGTGATTTGGAGGATATTATGGATTTAAAAAGCAAGATAAGAGAAATAAAAGATTTTCCGCAGGAGGGTGTAGTTTTCAGAGATATTACAACTCTTTTAAAAGATGCTCAAAGTCTTTGTGAAGCTGTGGATATGTTTAAGGCTGAAATAGAGGGTCTTGATTTTGATTATATTGCAGGGCCTGAAAGCAGAGGTTTTATTTTCGGAATGCCCCTTGCTTATGAATTTAAAAAAGGCTTTATACCTATACGAAAGGCGGGAAAACTTCCTGCAAAAACAAGGTCAAAAGAATATGGTTTGGAATATGGAAGTGCCTGTGTTGAAATTCATGAAGATGCAATTAAAAAAGGCGATAAAGTTATTATAATTGATGACCTTATTGCAACGGGAGGAACTTCAAAGGCAATATGCGAGCTTATTGAGGAAATGGGCGGAGAGGTTGTAAAGTCGGTTTTTCTTATTGAGCTTGAAGCGCTTAAAGGCAGAGAAGCAATGGAGGAAAGAGAAGTTTCTTCAATTGTTAAGTATTAAAAAAGGCTGTCTTTAGTCTGATTTAATTAATTTGTTAATTTAATTGATTTTGGCTAAAAAATCTGTTGCAGATTTTTATGCCTTCTGATATAATATCTTGCGTATGTATCGTGGATGGTCCGCTGTCGCTGTATGGATGCGGCAAGAACATCTTGGATTTTTAGGAGGAATTTGAAATGAACAGTATTATTAGAGAAATTGAAAGCGCACAGCTTAAAAGTGAAGTTCCAAGCTTTAACGTAGGCGACACCGTTCGTGTTTACGCTAAGGTTGTAGAGGGAACAAGAGAAAGATTACAGATGTTTGAAGGCGTTGTTATTAAAAGACAAAACGGCGGCATCCGTGAAACTTTCACAGTAAGAAGAATTGCTTCAGGTGTTGGTGTTGAAAGAACATGGCCTCTTCACTCCCCAAGAATTGACCGTATTGAGGTTGCAAGAAAAGGTGTTGTAAGACGTGCTAAACTCTTCTATTTAAGAGATAGAGTTGGTAAGGCTGCAAAGGTTAAAGAAGCTATAAAATAATAATCACGATACAAATAAGCCTGGCGGAATGAAACGTCAGGCTTTTGTATATTAAAACAGAAAAAAGGTGAATTTATGACCGAAAAAAGAAAAGAGAAAAGGAATAAAGAAATAAAGGAATGGGTAATTTCAATTATAATTGTTTGTGCCGTTGCAATAGCTGCAAAGGAATTTGTTATAGGCACAGCACTTGTTAAAGGCGGCAGTATGGAGCCTACGTTGGAACATGACGATTTTCTTGTTATGAGAAAATTTGGTTCTTGGGAAAAAGGTGACATTGTTATATGCAGTTATGACAAAGGTGCAAAGGAAGAAAACATTGTTAAAAGGATAATCGGTTTTCCCGGAGATGTTATAGACATTGAAACAGGGGAGGACTTTGAATATATTGTTGTTGTAAACGGAGAAGCCTTGGAAGAGCCTTATTTAGGTGAGAAAATGGAGCAAAAAGGAGATATTGAATATCCTTACACTGTTCCTGCCGACAGCTATTTTGTTATGGGTGACAACAGAAACGCAAGCAACGACAGCAGGTCAAAAACCATAGGTGCCATAAACAAAAAAGAGATACATGGAAAAGTTTTTGCAAGGGTTTTCCCTTTTGAAAGATTTGATTTGTTTTGATTAAGGAGGAAATATGAATATACAATGGTATCCGGGGCACATGACAAAAACCAGAAGAATGATGGAGGAAAACCTTTCTCTTGTGGATGTTGTTGTGGAGCTTATTGATGCAAGAATACCTTACAGCAGTAAAAATCCCGATATTGATAATCTGGCGAAAAATAAGTTTCGCATAATTGTTATGAATAAAAGTGATTTGGCTGATGAAACGGCAACAAAGATTTGGGTTAAATATTTTGAAGAGCAAGGTTTTAGGGTTCTTCTTACAAATTCTGTTGCGGGAAAGGGCGTAAAAAATGTAACAGAGCTTGCAAGGGAACTTATGAAAGAAAAAATAGAGGCACAAAAAGCAAGAGGACGTATTTTTGTTCCCATAAGGGCCATGATTGTGGGAATACCCAACGTGGGAAAATCTACATTTATAAATAAATATGTTGGAAAAACCACAGCCAAAACCGGTGATAAGCCCGGAATAACAAGGGGTAAGCAGTGGATAAGAATAAAAAAGGATTTTGAGCTTCTTGACACACCGGGAATTTTATGGCCCAAGTTTGAGGACAAACAGGTGGGTTTGCGTCTTGCTTTTACAGGAGCAATAAATGACGATATTCTTGAAAGTGAATTAGCTGCGGTGGAGTTTATAAAACTTATAATGAAAATCAGACCAAAGGCTTTAAAAGAAAGGTATGGCATTGATTTTGAAGAAGAAGAAAATCCCCACGAGGTGTTTTTAAAAATAGGGGAAAGCCGAGGATTTATTAAAAAAGGCGGAGAGATTGATTCGCTGCGGTGTGCAAGGATTTTGTTTGATGAATACAGAGGCGGAAAGCTTGGAAAAATGACCCTTGAAATGCCTGAAGACATAAGGGATATGACAGAGGAAACCCAGCTTAAGGAGCAAGAAAAAAAGCAAAGAGATATAGAGCGAAAAAGAGAATACAAAAGAAAGAAAAACAGTTGAAAGCAAAAGATTGCTAAAGCTTAATTTTAAAGAAAACTTTATTTTAGTTAAAAAATTAATCCGTGTGTGTAATTTATTAATTGAATATCAAAGGTATGAGTTTTCCTGCCGCAAATTTGGTTTGCAAACTGACGTTTAAGGTGATGGCGATATATTTAATTTCAGTGTTTCTCGTCTTAAAACCGCATAAATATGCGGTTTTAAGATTGGCTAGGAAGGAACAGCAAAGATGGATGCTGCTGTTATGCAAAGATGGTTTGCTTACACTTGAAACTTCTTTAGCTTGCTTTTTGTTCAAGCCTTAATCTGTCGGCAATAAGGGCAATAAATTCGCTGTTTGTTGGTTTGCCTTTATGGTTATTTATTGTATAACCAAAAAGTGAGTCAATGGCATCAATTTTTCCCCTGTTCCATGCAACTTCTATGGCATGGCGTATTGCCCTTTCAACACGTGACGGGGTTGTGTTGCATTTTTTTGCTATTGAGGGATAAAGCTCTTTTGTTATGTAATTTAATACATCCATATCGTTTACACTCATCATTATTGCCTCACGTATATAGTGGTATCCTCTTATATGTGCAGGCACCCCTATTTCATGAAGTATGTTTGTTACTTTTGTTTCAAGGTTATATGATGAAGACACAGTTTCCTTTTTTGCAAAGTCTGTTGTTTTTGCCTGTGTAAAGGAAGTTATATTTGAAACAGGCTGTGCTGTTGTTTTAAACTGTCTTATTCTGTTTATAAGAGAGTCCATATCAAATGGTTTAAGTATGTAATAATCTGCTCCAAGTTCAAAAGCACGCTGAGAAATCTTTTCTTGGCTTAGAGATGAAAGTATTATGCACACAGGTCTTTTCTCAGGTTGCTGCTGGTTTAGTTTGTCAAGAAGGCCAAGGCCGTCAAGACGAGGCATAATGCTGTCGATAAGGGCTATGTCGGGTTTTGTTTCAAGAATTTTGTAATAGGCTTCTGTTCCGTCGTATGCTGTTGCAACAACTTCTATATCGTCTTTATTTCCCAGATGTGATTTCAATACATCACAAAAATCTTTGTTATCATCTGCAATTAAAACTTTTATTGTATTTTGGTTCATAAAAATCCCTCCAGATATTTAAATAATGAAGAATATTTACCAATTTACCGCTTTAAATGGTAATTATTTACTTCTTTGTTAGATTATAGACCCATAAGTTTTATTTTGCAATAAGCATAGTAGATGAAAAAATTCCATATTTTTGCATAAATATCATTATATTTCCATAACATACAGCACAATGACGAATTTTTAGCTTTCAAACGCATATCGGGTATCATAAAATGATGAAAATTGTGATTTTATATAATTAAAAAATATTTGGAGGAACGCCATATATAGACAGGTTTGTATTTTTGTATAGCTTATTTTGTGAAATATCTTCTCCAAACCAGCTGGGCGGCAGAAATAATTCAGCCTCTTTAAGGGATTGAAATTCCACCTCAACAGTTATTAAACCTTTAAGATTTTCTTTATATATGTCAAGCTCAGCAGTTAAGTTGTTGTTTAAGGGAATGAAATATCTTGTCTTTTTTACAGTGTTATTTTCAGTCTTTTTTAAGAGAGAGGCATATTGCCGGCTGTTTATTTTGATTTCAAGCTCTTCTCTTGAAATATGTCCTTCCCCTTTAAGTGTAAGAAAATAGTTATCATCAGCCTGTCTTATTCTTATTGTTGGAGAAAGTGAAATATAGCTTTGAGAGATTTCTGATTTTGAAAAACTTTCTAAATTTTCCGGAAGCTTTTTAACGAGGAATTTTCTTTCGATTTCCATAATATTCTCCTTTAAAATGAGGTTTTATCACAGTATAGCAAATTATGACATTGTATTATAGTGTAAACTTTACTATAATGAAAGCCAAAGGATGTGAGAATATGAAAAAGGCAGCAGTTTTTTTAGCAGATGGCTTTGAAGAGATTGAAGCCCTTTCAGTTGTTGACATTTTAAGAAGGGCGGAAATTGAAACAGATATGATTTCTGTTTCAAGCAATGTTTTTGTTACGGGAAGAAGCAACATAGAGGTTAGGGCGGATTTTCTTTTTGACGACATGGATTTTTCGTCATACGACAGCGTTATTCTTCCAGGGGGAATGCCCGGCACAACAAACCTTATGCATCACAATGAGCTTTGCAATCTTGTGGAGGATTTTAACAACAGAAAAAAGGCGGTTTGTGCTATTTGTGCGGCACCTACAATTTTGGCCCAGCTTGGCATATTAAAAGGAAGAAAAGCCTGTTGTTATCCTGGGTGTGAGGAAGGATTTAATGATGTTAACTGGGTTAATGAAGGTGTTTGCGTTGATGAAAATATCATTACTTCCCAAAGTGCGGCAACAGCGATAGACTTTGCTTTAACTATTGTCAGAGAATTGCTTGGAAATGAAAAGGCTTTGGAAATAGCTGAAAGCATTGTATATGCGGCACAAGGCAAATAAAATGTAAGGATTGTTTACCATGAATAAAATTCAGAAGTATTTTAAATACAGGCAAAGTCTTATTGACCAATACACCAAAGGAGATATGACAAAAAGAGAATATTTAAGGGCAAACTATGAAGCTGTTGTGTATAACGACATAGGCCCTTTTTCAATACTTGACAATGTGGACAAGTGCCTTTTTAACTATCAATATTATAACGCCTTGGCAAAGGAAAATAAAAAAGCAGGCTGTGAAAAAGGTCTTGAATATGAATTAAAAAAAGATTATTTAAGCCAAAGCAACTATTATTACAGAAAAAAAGACGAAGCCACAAAAAAGGCCCTTAGACTTCTTGATTACAGAAATGTTGAAGGATACTTTGTTAAGGTGAAAAGCAGTGTTCTTAGGGGAAAGCTTTTTGAAATTGTGTGCAAAGATTATGGAATGTATGATATGATTCTTCATTCCACAAATGAGATGATTTTAAAAAATATGCGTGAAGAAGGGGTTTTCTCAGAAGGCAGCAGAGTTTCACTGATAGACGGATATATAAATGCTAAGTATTAAAAAGTAATAAGTTAGAAAGAGGGAAAAATTTAATGGCTTTTTGTCAGCGGTTTGTCTTGTGAAGAAGACACTACATGCCTATGAGGGTTATATTCAACTTTACTTATTGCTAAAGGTTTTAACTTTGTCTATGATTAAAGACCGATTCGTAAATGAATCGGTCTTTTTTTTGTTTGGCAAAGATTTAAAAAACATAAAGTCTTGTGTTTTTAAGTTTATATGTGCCGCTGTTTAATTTTCTGCTTGTTTTATTGAAAGAGAAATTCTTCCTTTTTCAGCATCACAGTCCAAAACAACAACGTCCACAATATCTCCTACACTTAAAATTTGGCTTGGATGTTTTATAAATTTGTTACTGCACTGGGAAATATGAACAAGACCGTCCTGATGCACACCTATGTCTACGAAAACACCAAAATCCACAACATTTCTCACAGAGCCTTTAAGTTTTGTTCCGGGCTTTAAGTCTTTAATATCAAGGACATCCGTTCTAAGCATTGGCGGCGGAAGTTCTTCTCTTGGGTCACGGCCCGGTTTTAAAAGTTCTGTTATAATATCTTTTATTGTGTGAGGGTCTGTCTGGCAGTGGTTTGCCACGTTATCTTCACCTATTGCGGCAACCTTTTCCCTTATTTGAGAAATAGAGCCGTTTTTTATATCCTCTTCAGAATAACCGCAAAGGGAAAGAAGTTTTTTTGCCGCATCATAGCTTTCGGGGTGAACGGCTGTGTTATCAAAAATATTTTCACTTTCTGCAACACGCAAAAAACCTGCACACTGTATAAAGGATTTGGGGCCAAGTTTAGGCACTTTTTTCAATGTTTTTCTGTCTTTGAAAATTCCGTTTTCATCTCTGTATACAACTATATTTTTTGCCGTTGAGGCATTTAAGCCTGAAACACGTGCAAGAAGTGAGGGGGAGGCTGTGTTTAAATCAACACCAACACGCCCCACACAGTTTTCCACAACTCCGTCAAGGGCAGAACTTAAACGTGCCTGTGGCATATCATGCTGATATTGTCCCACACCTATGGATTTAGGGTCTATTTTAACAAGCTCTGCAAGAGGGTCTTGCAAACGTCTTGCAATTGAAACAGCAGAACGAAGTGAAACATCAAACTGGGGAAACTCTTCCGCACCTAATTTTGAGGCTGAATATACTGATGCTCCCGCCTCGTTTACCATCATATATTGAAGATTTTCAAAGTTTTTTATTATTTCTGATATAAAGATTTCCGATTCTTTTGAAGCAGTTCCGTTTCCTACGGCTATTGCTGTTACATTATGTTTTTTAATAAGAGAAACAAGAATTTTTTCCGATTCCTCTTTTTTGTTTGCAGGAGGCGTGGGGTAAACAACAGCTGTATCAAGAACACGCCCTGTGCCGTCTACAACGGCAACCTTACACCCTGTTCTATATCCCGGGTCAAAGCCAAGGGTCACTTTGTTTTTAACGGGAGGCTGCATTAAAAGAGGTTCAAGGTTAAGGGCGAACATTTTTATTGCCTGCTCGCTTGCTGTTTCTGTTAAGAGATTTCTTATTTCCCTCTCAATTGAGGGGAATATAAGCCTTTTGTATGAATCCAAGGCGCAGGTCTTAACAAACTCCTTTGAAATGCTTTCTCCTTTTATTGTATATTTATAAATTTCCTCCATAGCCTTTTCTTCGCTTAAAACAATAGCCGCTTTTAAAATGCCTTCCTTTTCACCTCTGTCTATGGCAAGAATTCTGTGGCTTGGAATTTTTCCCACAGGCTCTTCAAAATCGTAGTAAAGCCTATATACTGTATCCTCGTCAGTTGTGCTTTTAGAGGACAATGTTCCGCTTTTCATAATGTTTTCTTTAAGAACCTGCCTTATTTGTGCATTGTCTGAAATTTCCTCTGCAATTATGTCCGAGGCACCGTTTAAAGCCTCTTCTGTTGTTTCAACATTTTTTTCCTGTGAAACAAATTCTTTTGCAAAGTCTTCTAAGTTTCCTGTTTTTATTTCTTGAAGAAACAAAAGATTTGCCAAGGGCTCAAGGCCTTTTTCCTTGGCAATGGAGGCACGTGTTCTTCTTTTTTGTTTAAATGGGCGATATATGTCTTCAAGTGAGGCAAGGGACTTGGCTTCTTTAAGCTGCTCCATAATTTCATCGGTCATTTTTTCTTGTGATTCAATTGAAGAAATAATCTCGTCACGTCTTTTATCCATGTTTCTTAGATAATTAAGTCTGTCGTAAAGCTCACGAAGAAGCTGATCGTCCATTGCGCCTGTCATTTCTTTTCTGTATCTTGCAATAAAGGGAATGGTGTTTCCTTCATCAATAAGGGCAACTGTGTTTTCTATGTGGTTTTTTTTAAGATTAAATTCGGCGGCTAAAATATTTATTATCATTTCCATTAAAACATCTCCTTTTTTATATTTAAACATATTTTTTCATTGTTTAAAAGTGTTAATCAATAAAAAGATTGGAAAGATTAGAAACATAAAAAAACGACACCCCATGCAAACTAAGTGCACAAAATGCCGCTTTATAAGTGCGTCTTCAGGGACTCGAACCCTGGACCTTGTGATTAAGAGTCACCTGCTCTACCAACTGAGCTAAAAACGCAAATTATTGAACGCAAGAAAAATGATAACACTAATATTTACAATTGTCAACATGAAATTTCAAAAAAACAAAAAACATTGAACACAAACTGTTTTTATTATAAAATATTGTAAAAGAGTGAAAAGGTGAGAAAAATGAATGCTCCTATTATGCCTGAAAGTGTAAGGTTTATACTTAAAAAACTAAAGGAAAACGGCCACGAAAGTTATATTGTAGGGGGTTGTGTTCGTGATTCTATTATGGGAATAATGCCCCATGATTGGGATATAACAACGTCGGCAACACCTTTTGAAGTAAAGGATATTTTCCCCCACACCTTTGATACAGGGATTAAGCACGGAACGGTTACAGTTGTTATCGAAAGGGAAAACTATGAAATAACAACATATCGTGTTGAGGGGGAATATGAAGATTTTCGCCACCCATCAAATGTAAGTTTCACAAGGGATTTGCATGAGGATTTATTAAGACGTGATTTTACAATGAATGCCATTGCTTATTGTGAAGAAGAAGGATATGTGGATATTTTCGGCGGAATTTGTGATATTAAAAACAAGCTGATCAGAGGAGTGGGGTGCGCTGAGCAAAGGTTTAAAGAAGATGCACTTAGAATGCTTAGGGCAGTGAGGTTTAGTGTTCAGCTGGATTTTGAAATAGAGAGAAAAACTCTTTTGGCACTTAAAAAAAATTATGGCCTCATTAAAAATATAAGCAGTGAAAGAATTCGTGAAGAGCTTACAAAAACACTTTTAGGTGAATTCAGCCATAGAATAAATATGCTTTGGGAAAGCAAACTTCTTATGGTTATTTCTAAAGGAGTATGGGAAAGCTGTGTTGAAAATGAGGAAAAATTAATAAAGACTATAAAGATGTTGCCCAAGGAAGCAGCTTTAAGATATGCAGGGTTTTTAATGGAAAGCCAAAGGGAACACCGGCTTTTATTTATAAACAGCCTTAAATTTGACAATAAAACAAAAAAGCTTATTGAAAAAATACTTGAAAATATTAATGTTCAAATAAACAGCAATATAGTGTGTGTAAGGAAATTTGCTTCCAAAGAAGGAGTTGAGGCGGCAAGGGGTGTTTATGAAATAAAAATTGCCCAAGGAGATAAAGAAAGTGAAAAAGCCCTTAATAATCTTAAAACTATTATAGAAGAAAACCAGTGCATATCTGTTAAGCAGCTTGCAATAACAGGCAGCGACATTATTAAAATAGGTTTTAAAAAGGGTGAAATAATAGGGGAGATTTTAGAGGAGCTTTTAGAAAAAGTAATTGAAAACCCAAAGCTTAATACAATTGAAAGCCTTAGTGAACTTTCAAGGCAGATAAAGGCAGACAGGCTTGTATAAAGCTTAAGGTTTTTGCCGTTTTAGTTTAAGGCTTTTATGAATTTGCAAAAACTTTAATATTTTTCCTTTCTTCTTCATATAGATGTAAAACAGTCAACGCAGACAATTGCTTATTTCGCAGGCGGTATGGAGGAAGAGGTTATGGAGGATATATATGAAAAAATACTTTTTTCTTACGGATTAAAGCTTTATGCAACTCAAAGAACTCGCAGAGGTCTTATTTGCCGTACTGATAAAGGCACTAAAGAATTAAGGAAAACATCCTTTGACAAAGACACCATATGTTTTGAAAACGGAATAAAGAAATATTTATATTCAAAGGGTTTTAAAGATACTGATGTATATCTTGAAACCACAGAAGAAACTCCTTTTTATGAGGGGCTGGAAAGCAATTATGTTTTAAGTGATTTTGTGCAGGTTTTTGAAACCGACATGAGTGATTTGGAAAATGCAAAAAAGGCTGTGGAAACAATGGCTCTTATACACAAGCTTTCCTGCGGTTTTGATGAAAAGGGAAAAGTCAGTCTTGGCAAGCTTCCTGAAACCATTAAAAAAAGACGCACAGAACTTGTTAAGATTAAAAAGTGGATATCCGCTCAAAGTAAATACAGCCCTCTTGACATAGTGGTTGTAAAAAACTATGACTATTTTCTTGAAAGGGCAAAAAGGGCTGAAACACTTGTGAATTCCAAAGGTTATGAAAAAACAGTAAACCTTGCATTACAAAGGCAAAACATATGCCACAACAACTTAAAAGGCGACAGCTTAAGGACTAAGGAAAACAGCGGAGAGCTTTATATCACAGGTTTTGAACGAAGCTCATTTGATTGCGGTGTTTCTGATTTGGCAGGTTTTTTAAGGCGGCAGATAAAGGATGAATCATGTAACGCACAAAAAATTGATGAGCTTATAAAGGCATATAACAACGTTGTTCCCATTGAAGATTTTGAACTTGAAACTTTGGGGGCAATGATTCTTTTTCCTGCCAAGGTTTTTAAAATCTGCAACACATATTATAACAAAAGACGTGTTCTTATTAACGAGGCTGTTCTTGATAAGCTTAAAAAAGCAATTACAATAAGTGAAAAGGAAGAAAGAATACTTAATGAGCTTAAACTTATACGGTAGTGACTATTTTTATGTAAAAGCCGCACTTTCAATGAATTTTTTAGTTGAAAGTTTCGGCTTTTTGTAAAGATGTGTATTTGGCCAAGCTATTTTTGCTCTTGCCTAAACAGATAGAAGTGGTTAAAATAAATGTATGGAAAAAGAGTGGCTTAAAACACAGATATAATTATTTTTTCGCCCTTAATTATGTACAGAGGAAGGGGTCCTATGGGAAATTATAATTTTGAAAACGACGACAGGGAATTTAATGAAACCGTAAGACTTGATTATATAAACGAAGAAGTACGAAAAACAAGTGAAGATGATAAAGAAAATACAATAGAAATTGAACCTATAACAAAACATCGGCTGCCGCATCTTAAAAAAGGAAGCGATATGCCTTTTTCAAACCTGATTAAATACAGTGTTTTGGGTGGAATTATAATATTTCTGTTTATTTTTGCCGTGGTGTTAACAAATTCTGTTACAGACAAAAACCCTAATCAAACGGAAATTGAAAATGATAACGACATATCACAGGCGGTTACAGAAACAGACTCAATTTATGCCATTGTTTTAAATTCTGAAAAGAACAATGAAATAAGTGTTTATAACATAAAAGAAAAGAAGAGAATGTCTTTTAAGGTTACAGCCGACACAGTTGTTTTGGCAAGCAGCGGAGGAGAGGTTAACTTTTCTGAAATGCGTTGGGGTGATATAGTTCTTATTGAAAAAATAGAAGACGGAAAAGTTATGGAAATCAGAGTGCCCCATGATGTTTGGAGAAAAGATTTTGTTAAAGGGGCTGAGGTTGAGCTTGAAAACAACGCCATAGTTTATGAAGGGATTTCATATGCCTATGGTTCCGACACTTTTTTTGTTTCAGATGGTGCAAGCATTTTCCCTGGGGATATATCAAAAGAAGACACAATTACTTTTATGGGCAAGGAAAGCATGGTGTTTTCTGTAAGGGTTGAGCTTGGGCATGGTGTTATCGTTTTTAAAAACCACGAAAACATTGAGGAAATGGAAGTGCTTTTAGATGACATCCCCATTGACTTTAACAATGAAACATCAACAGCCGATGCCGCAGTTGGAAGTTACAGGCTTACGGTTAAAGGCAAAAACATTAAAGACTTTATAACTGCTGTAAGCATTGAAGAAAAGGCCAGAGTTAACATTGATTTGGCAGAAGCTGAAAAAAAGCTTAGCGAGGGAATTATAAAGCTTAATGTTGATGAAAAAGGATATACAGTGCTTATTGACGGAGTAAACTACACAGACAGCTTGACAGAAATTATTGTGCCCAAGGGCATACACAAAATAGAAATTATTAAAACAGGGTTTGAAAAGTGGAGCACCACCTTAAATGTAGGAGATAGTATTGAAAACATTACTGTAAAGCTTAAATCCACAGCAGAAAAAAATGCTGAAGAAAGTATAGGAGATCTTACAATATACTCTGTTCCCGGATGGTCAAAGATATATGTTGACGGTGAGTATAAGGGGGTTGCCCCTGTTATGACTAAGCTTAGTTATGGAGAACATTATATTGAAGCACAGCTTGAAGGCTATGAAACCTTTAAAACCCATGTAACAGTAGACAGTCCTGAAAAAACAATAACAGCAAAATTTAATTAAGGAGGGGTAATATGGGATACATGGAAAAGTATTATGGTTGGATAGACAACAGCTATTTTGATGATGAAACAAGGCAGGAGCTTAAATCCATAGCAAATAATGAAAAAGAAATAGAAGAACGGTTTTATAAGGATTTGGAGTTTGGCACAGGCGGCCTTAGAGGGATAATAGGTGCGGGAACAAACAGAATTAATAACTACACAATAGGAAAGGCAACTCAAGGTCTTGCAAATTTTATAAAAGAGGAAAAAGGTGATAAAAACCTCAGTGTTGTTATAGCTTATGATTCAAGAAACAAATCACAGGAGTTTGCCGAAAGGGCGGGGCTTGTTTTAGCCGCCAACGGAATTAAGGCTTATGTTTTTGACGAATTAAAACCTACACCAGAGCTTTCCTTTGCTGTTAGACATTTAGGCTGTGACGGAGGAATTGTTATTACAGCAAGCCATAACCCACCTGAATATAACGGATATAAAGTATACGGCGACGACGGCGGACAAATTCCATATCCCAAAGACGAAGCGATAATAGCAAAGGTAAACGAAATTCAAGATTATTCACTTGTTAAAACAATAAGCATGGAAGATGCATTGGAAAAAGGTCTTTATGAAGTTATTGGCAAGGAAATAGATGATGAATACATAAAAAAGCTTAAAGAGCAAAGTGTTAACCCTCAAATTGTTAAAGATGTTGCCGACGAAATTAAAATTGTTTACACACCTCTTCACGGAACAGGGAATAAACCTGTAAGAAGGATTTTAAAAGAGGTTGGGTTTAAAAATGTTTTTGTTGTTCCCGAGCAGGAACACCCTGACAAGAATTTTACAACTGTGGGTTATCCTAACCCTGAAGACCCTAAGGTTTTTACCCTTGCTATGGAAATTGCAAAAAGGGAGGATGCTGATGTTATTATAGGCACAGACCCTGACGCAGACCGTGTAGGAGTTGTTGTGAAAAACAGCGAAGGGGAGTATGTTGTTTTAACGGGAAACATGACAGGTGTGCTTTTAACTGAATATATTTTAAACGGAAAACGAAAAAACAATAATCTGCCGGAAAACGGTGCAATTATTAAAACAATTGTTACAACCGAAATGGTTAAGCCTATCGCAAAAGAATATGGAGCAACTGTCTTTAATGTGCTTACAGGGTTTAAATATATAGGCGAGAAGATTAAAGAGTTTGAAAAATCAGGTGACTATGCATATCTTTTCGGCTTTGAAGAAAGCTATGGATACCTTGCAGGAACATATGCAAGGGATAAAGACGCTGTTGTTGCAACAATGCTTGTTGCAGAGCTTACGGCATATTATAAGAGCAAAGGCATTACAATTTATGACGGGCTTATGGAACTTTATGAAAAGTATGGCTATTATAAAGAGGGAATTAAATCCATAACACTTAAGGGAATTGACGGGGTAAGACAGATTCAGCACATTATGAACACGCTTCGTGAAAACCTGCCAAGGGAGTTTAACACAGTTAAAGTTGCTTGGGCAAAAGACTATAAAAGAGAATGTTTTGAAAACCTTATTACTTCAGAGAAAGAAGAAAATCTTCTTCCGCCAAGTGATGTTCTTTACTATAGCCTTGAGGACGGGTCATGGGTTTGTGTAAGACCGTCAGGAACTGAGCCTAAAATTAAGATTTATTATGGTGTTAAAGGTGACAGTTTTGATGATGCAAAAGAAAAGGGAGATGCTCTTGAAAAAAGCGTCGGAGAGTTAATTGATAGTTTATAAATGTTATTAAATTTATAAACTTATTAGCTTTAGACTAATGTTTTTAAAATATGAAACCTGCCGAAAAATCGGCAGGTTTCAGACTGAAGACAAACCTTGGGCGTTGCCCAACCCCACTTGCTTTTTGAAAAAAGCAAGACCAAAAACTTTTATCAAAACCGCATATTCATGCGGTTTTAGATGGGTCAAGTAGGAAGGTTGCAGATAAACGCCGACGCCGGGCATCGGAAAGAAGTCCGACGGCAAAGCCGCTTTTTCTTAAGAAAAAGTGCTGAACGAAGTAGCGGTTTGCGAAGCAAATTCCTGACAGTAAAACCCTTGTGGGTGTTTGAGGGCAAAGCCCTCAAGGTTTTGACTTTGTTTACGTTCTGAAACCTGCCGAAAAATCGGCAGGTTTTTTAATAAATGTTTCCATAAGTTAACAATGTAAAAAAAATTGACTTAAATGGCTATTTTTATGGGTTTTTCCACAAATTTATTTTATGTTGTCTTTAGCTATTGAAAACATGGGGCATAAGGTAATATACTGTTCTTTAGGAAGAAAAATGTCTTTTGGAAAGGACAAAGCTTATGAAAGAACAGATTAAGGGCTGGCTTGAAGCTATTTTTGAGGCGGCTGTTATTATTATTATTTTATTCTTTGTGTTTTTTCCATTTGAGGTAAGCGGAAGCTCCATGGAAAACACATTGCATAATGGAGATAAGGTTTTTGTAAGCCGCATTATGGCAACGGCAGGCATGTATGAAAAGGGTGACATGGTTATGTTTGTTCACTCCTTTGAAGGTAAAAAAATTAAAATGGTAAAACGTGTTATTGCTTGTGAGGGAGATAGGGTTGTAATTAAAGACGGACTTTTGTATATAAACGATGAGATGATAAATGAAGAGTATGTGCTTGGAGAAACTGACGGAGATACAGATGTTTACATAGAGCATGGAAAGGTTTTTGTTATGGGAGATAACCGCTCTTTCAGCGTTGACAGCAGAGATTTTGGGGCTATTGACAAGCGAAGCATAAAGGGCAGAGTTGTTATGAAGCTTCTTCCCTTAGGCGACTTTACAGTGTATGCAAAAATGTGATACAATAAACTGATTAATATATTAAAGTTTTATATATACAAACCATTTGGCTTAATATATAAAGAGGTGCAAAATGAGTGGAAAGTTTATTACAATAGAGGGGACAGACGGTGCAGGCAAATCAACACAAATAAAAATGCTTGTTGAATATCTTGACAAAAAAGGCTTTGACGTTATTGTTACTCGTGAGCCCGGCGGAACAAAAATCGGCGAGAAAATACGAGAGATTATTTTAGACAAGGAAAATGCCGAGATGGACTGCGTTACAGAGGCTTTTCTTTATGCCGCATCAAGAGCACAGCATGTGAAAGAAAAAATTATTCCCGCCCTTAAAGAGGGAAAAATTGTAATTTGTGACCGTTTTGTTGACAGCTCCATTGTTTATCAAGGATATGCAAGAGGAATTTCAATAGATTTTATTGAGAAAATTAACAGATATGCAACAGAGGAAACAGTGCCTGATTTAACATTGTTTTTTGATATAGTGCCTTATATTGGAATAGAAAGAAAAAAGGCGGGGCAGGATTTAGACAGAATAGAAAAAGAAAACATAGATTTTCATATGGCTGTTTATGAAGGATATAAAAAAGTATGCAGTGAAAATTCTGAAAGAATAAAAAGAATTAATGCATTAAAATCCGTTGAAGATGTTCACAGTGAAGTGATTTTGGCAGTGGAAACTCTTTTTTCATAAGGGGGAATTTGCATGAAGCTTATAATTGCCGTTGTGCACGATGAGGACGTTTCGGTTCTTACAAAAACCCTTAATTCACAGGGGCTAATGGTGACAAAGCTTTCCTCCACAGGAGGATTTTTAAGAGTTGGAAACACAACTCTTATTATTGGAGTGGAGGAAGAAAAGGTTCAAGATGTAAAGGATATTTTTGAACAAAAATGCAAAAGAAGAAAGAAAACAGTGGCAGAGGAAACTCCCTATACAAACATGGACGGTTTTATAAGACGTCCTGTTGAGGTAAGTGTTGGAGGAGCCACAGTTTTTGTTTTAGATGTATGTGAATTTTTTAAGCTTTAGGAGAAAACATGTCAGCTTTTGAAGAAATTATCGGAAACCAGCAGGTTATAAAAAATTTGACAAGCGCAATTGAAAACAAGCGTGTTTCACATGCTTATATTTTAAGCGGCCCTTACGGCATTGGAAAAATGCTTATGGCTGAAAGCTTTGCTTTAGAGCTTCAATGTGAAAACAGACAAGGCAAAGCATGCGGAGTTTGTTCTGCTTGTAAAAGCACGAAAAGTAAAAACAATCCTGATATAATTTATGTTGTTCCAAAAAAAACAAAGGCAATAGGCGCAGACGATATAAGAGAACAGGTTTTAAGGCAGGTTGAAATAAAGCAGTATAAATATAAATACAAGATTTTTATAATTGAAAATGCCGACAAAATGACTGTTGCGGCGCAAAATGCTTTTCTTAAAACCCTTGAAGAACCTCCTGGATATGCGATTTTTCTTCTTTTAGCGGAAAATCCTGAGTTGTTTTTGCCGACTGTTTTTTCAAGATGTGTTATGATTAGGTTAAGGCCTTTGGGAACTTCTTTAGTAAAAGAATATCTTATTGAAAAAAATAAAACGGAAAAAGACGAGGCTGTGTTTTTTGCCGAATATTCGGCAGGAAGTATAGGCAAAGCCATTAAACTTTCAACTGATGAAGATTTTATAAGCATGAGAAATGATATTATTGACAGACTTTATAATATAGGAAACACTGAATTATGGCAGATTCTTTGCTGGGGCAGGGAACTTGAAAAATATAAGGAAAGTTTTTTTGAATGCCTTGATATTGCCGAGCTTTGGTTTAGGGATGTTTTGGCCGCAAAAAAACTTAAAGACATCAAATATATAATTCAAAAAGATAAAGAGCAGAAGATTTTTTCACAGGCAAAAAATACGGATTTCCTGCTTCTTGAAAAAAGCTTTAAAGCCGTTTGTCTGGCAAGACGTCAGCTGGAGCAAAACGGAAGCTTTCAGCTTATTGTGGAAAATATGCTTATGACTATAAAAGGAGTGTAGTGATGACGGAAGTAGTTGGAATTAGATTTAAAAAAGCCGGCAAGGTTTATTACTTTGACCCTGACGGTTTAAAAATAAATGAAGACATGGCTGCCATTGTTGAAACAGCAAGGGGAGTGGAGTTTGGAACGGTTGTTAAAGGCAACTTTCTTGTTGAAGACAAAGAGGTGTTTCAGCCGCTTAAAAAAGTTATACGTATTGCAACGGAAGAAGACGTTGTTCAAGAAAAAGAAGATAAAATAAAAGAAAAAGAAGCCTTTGAAATTTGTGAAGAAAAAATTTTAAAGCATGACCTTGATATGAAGCTTATTGATGTGGAAATGACATTTGACCACAACAAGCTTATTTTTTATTTTACCTCCGACGGAAGAGTAGACTTTAGGGAGCTTGTTAAAGAGCTTGCTTCTGTTTTCAGAACAAGAATTGAGCTTAGGCAGATAGGTGTTCGTGATGAGGCGAAAATGCTTAACGGCATTGGAATTTGCGGAAGAACTTTATGCTGTGCAACTTTTTTAGGAAATTTTACACCTGTTTCCATAAAGATGGCAAAAGAGCAAAATCTTTCCCTTAACCCTGCAAAAATAAGCGGAATTTGCGGAAGACTTATGTGCTGTTTAAAATATGAAGAAGAAGTGTACGAAGAGCTTAATAAAAACCTTCCAAACGTTGGAGATATAATAAGCTGCAGTGATGGAACAGGTGAAATTCTTTCAGTTAATGTGCTAATGCAAAATGTTAAGGCAGCGGTAAGAAAAAAAGAAAATGACCCTCCTACAATAGGCTTTTATCATGTGGAGGAAATTAAAGTAATAAAGGCAAGAAAAAGGGCAAAACATCAAAGCGGAGAAGATGAAGCGGCACTTATGAATTTGGAATGAGAATATGAAAAATAATGTTAAAATAAATGAAAATGAAAGAATTGACGATTTGCACCGAAACGGATATTTTATTATTCAAGACCCCAAGCATTTTTGCTTTGGGGTTGATGCTGTTTTATTGAGCGATTTTGCAAAGGCTGAAAAAAATGAACGTGTTCTTGATTTGGGCACAGGCACAGGAATAATTCCTATTCTTATGGAGGCCAAATATCCTTTGGCAGAAAAGTTTTATGGCCTTGAAATTCAAAATGCAAGTGCCGAAATGGCAAAAAGAAGTGTAGAGCTTAACAATCTTTCAAAGAAAATAGAAATTGTTCAAGGGGATATAAAAGAAGCCTCGAAAATGTTTAAAGGCTCTGCTTTTGATGTTATAACAGTTAACCCTCCCTACATGAACACAGGCGGCGGAATACAAAACAGCTTTACACCAAAAACAATTGCAAGGCATGAGGTGCTTGTTACACTTATTGATATTGCAAGGGAAAGCTCAAAGCTTTTAAAATTTGGCGGACGTATTTATATGGTTCACAGACCGCACAGGCTTGCTGATATTTTTTCCGCACTTCGTGAATACAAGCTTGAACCCAAACGAATGAGGCTTGTTCAAAGCTATGTAAAAAAAGAGCCTACAATGGTGCTTATTGAGGCCGTAAGAAGCGGCAAGCCTATGCTAAAGGTTATGCCCACACTTATAATTTATAACGAGGACGGAAGTTATACAGACGAGGCTTTAGAGATTTATTACGGATAAGGTTTTATCAAAGGAGGCATTATGAGCGGAACATTATATTTGTGTGCAACACCCATAGGAAACCTTTTTGATATAACTTTAAGGGTGCTTGATTTGCTTAAGGAATGTGACATTATAGCCGCAGAGGACACAAGGCATACATTAAAACTTTTGAACCATTTTGAAATAAACACCCCTATGACAAGCTATCATGAGCATAACAAGGTGCAAAAAGGGCCGATTATTATTGAAAAGCTTAAAGAGGGAAAAAATGTGGCTCTTGTAAGCGATGCGGGGATGCCGGGAATTTCCGACCCCGGCAGTGATTTGGTTAGGCTTTGCCATGAAGAGGGCATAAGTGTAACAGTTGCCCCGGGGGCAAGTGCGGCGGTTACGGCAGTTGTTCTTTCAGGGTTTGATACAGGCAGATTTGTTTTTGAAGGCTTTCTTCCTTCCGAAAAAAAGGAAAGGGCTAGGGTTCTTGATAGTCTTTTAAAAGAGGAACGAACAATAATTTTTTATGAAGCTCCTCACAGACTTACGAAAACACTGCAGTTTCTTATGAACGCAACAAACAACAGAAATGCCGCCTGTATAAGAGAAATCACAAAAAAATATGAAGAAGTTAAAAAGGGCAGTTTAAGCAGCCTTTTGGAGTTTTACGAGAAAAATCCCCCAAAGGGCGAATTTGTTATAGTTGTTGAAGGTGCAGACGCAAACGCTTTGAAGCAAGAGGAAATAGCGGGGTTTGAAAAAATCAGCATTGAAGAACATATGGAAATATATTTAAGTGAAGGCTTAAGTGAAAAGGATGCCATGAAAAAGGTTGCTAAAGATAGAGGAGTTTCAAAAAGAGATATTTATATTCAGATAAAGGGATAGTGAAAATGACTAAGGAAGAAAAAGTATATAAGGTTTTAAAAGAGCTTAATATAGAATATAGTTTGTTTGAGCATGAGCCTATTTTTACAGTTGAGGCGGCAAAGGAGCTTGATGAAAAAATAGGAGTTGAAATCTGCAAAAACTTATTTTTAAGCACAAATCATGGAGAAAACCATTATCTTCTTACCATGGTTGGAGGAAAAAGATTTAACACAGGCAAGGTTTCAAAGCAGCTTCAAGTTCCAAGGCTTACATTTGCCGAGGCTGAAAAAATGGAGGAATATCTTGATATAACTCCAGGTTCTGTTTCCCCTTTGGGGCTTTTAAACGATAAGGGAAATAATGTTAAGTTTATTATAGACAGTGATGTTTTAAGTATGGACAAAATATCTATACATCCTTGTGTAAATACTGCAACACTTCTTATAGACACCAAGGATTTAATTGAGAAAATTCTTCCCTTTTGCGGACACGATGTTACTGTTGTTCAAGTTTAGAAAGGGAAATAAAATTATAATAAAGAAAATAAATATTATGGGATATAATTATAGCAGTTATAATTATATTTTGCAGGAGTTTATATGGATGCACCGCTTTTTAATAAACTAAATGAATACAGAAAAAAAGAAATATATCCTTTTCACATGCCGGGGCATAAAATGGGGGCGGGAATTGAAATTGAGGATGTGTTTTCCCTTGATATTACGGAAATAGACGGCTTTGACAATCTTCACAGTGCAGAGGGAGTTATAAAAGAGGCACAGAATTTATGTGCAAAAACCTTTGGAGCCAAAGAAAGCTTTTTTCTTATTAATGGAAGCAGCTGCGGAGTTACAGGGTCAATTTTAGCCTTATGCAGTGAAAAAACTGTTATTGCCGCAAGAAATTGTCACAAAAGCACATTTGACGGATTTATTTTAAGCGGAGCAAAGCCTGTTTATATTATGCCTGAAATTGTTGACGGATATAATGTTTTTGGTGCAGTTTCGCCTTTGGAAGTGGAAAAGGCGTGCAGGAAAAATCCTGAAGCGGCGGCAGTTATTATTGTCAGCCCCACATACGAAGGTGTTGTAAGCGATATAAAAGCCATTTCAAAGGTTGTTCATATGTTTAACATGGTTTTAATTGTGGACGAGGCTCACGGTGCACATTTTAATTTCAATTCTTATTTTCCCCAAAGTGCAGTTGGTTTAGGTGCAGACATTGTTATTCAAAGCTTGCATAAAACACTGCCATCTCCCACCCAGACAGCTCTTCTTCATGTATGTTCCCATAGAATTAACACAGAAAAGTTGAAAAAATGCCTTGCTATGGTGCAAAGTTCCAGTCCGTCATATTTATTTATGGGTATAATGGATAAATGCAGAGCTTATCTTGACAATGAAGGAAAAAAGGATTTTGAAGAATATTCAATAAAAGTTAAAGAGTTAAGAAAAAGTCTTGGAAGTTTAAAAAATCTAAAGCTTATGGGTGAAGAGATAATAGGGAAAAACAATGTTTATGACTACGACAAAGGAAAAATTGTACTTTTTTCAAAAGGTATAGACTGTATGAAAATAGGGGAGGTTTTAAGAAAAAAAAGTAAAATAGAATTGGAAATGAGCTGCCCCACCCATTTTATTGCTATGACAAGTGTTTGTGACACTAAAGAGGGTTTTGAAAGATTTGTTCAAGCTGTTATTGAAATTGACAATAAAATTTCTGACTATAAAAAAGAAGAAGTTTTATTTATATATCCTAAGCCTCAAACTGCTTTTTCGCCAAGAGAAGCTTTTAACCGAGAAACTGAACAAATTAAGACAATAACAGCGAAAGAACGTGTTTGCGGAGAGTTTGTTATACCATATCCGCCTGGGATTCCCCTTGTTTCCCCTGGGGAAATAATTTCTGAAGAAGTGCTGAATGTTATTGAAGTTTTAAGAAGATATAATGTTAATATAATAGGAGCAGAAAACTCTTCCCTTGAAAATATTAAGGTTTTGAAGTAAAATTATGAGTGTAAAGTTTTTCTTAGTTAAGTCATAGATTAATAAAGGGTTATATTTGGAAAACAAATTGCCTTAGGTTTGGAGGTATTTTAAAATGATGGAAGGGTTAAAAAGTTTAACAACAATTGATATTTTATATGCGGCTTTGATGGCGTTTGTGGCAACACAGCTTGTTTTAAGTTTTTCAAGATATTTAAAACTTAAAACAACTTATAAGTCTTCGGATGAGCAAATTAAAGATACAGATAAGATTATGATTATCAAAAAGTGTATTGCCATGTTTCCTGTTGAAACCATTTATTTCAGGGGAAAAGTGTTCACAAAGGGCATGAGGGTAAGAATAACAACTTTTCAGCAAAGAGTTATAGAGGGCGAAATTATCGGAAAAAATGAAATGGATATACTCTGCGTTATGGCAGGACAGCACATTATTGCCCATGAAATAGCCAAGATTGAAGATATTATTGAAATGCCGTCGTCTTTTCAATGAAAGGGAATAGGCCAAAAGAGTAGCAAAATTCTACTTTTATGGCTTATTTTTATATTATCAACGCTATTGAAAACCTATGATTTGTAGGGTATAATCAATTATCACAAATTTTCGACAAATGTTTTTAATTCAGAGTATGGTAAAGGGATAAAATTTTAGGATTTAGTCTGTTTTTCTATACTCTGTTAAGCAATTATAATTTTATTAAATTTTGAAAGTGAAAGGAGGACGAAAATGGAAACCTCAGATAAATTAAAACTTGGAATTGATATAGGCTCAACCACAGTTAAGGTTGTTGTGGCTGATGATGAAAACAGAACTCTTTTTTCCGAATATAAAAGACATTTTTCCGAAATAAAAAACACCCTTAAAGAGCTTACAGAAAATGCGTACAAGGCGCTTGGAAATGTGAAAGTAAGCGTTATGATGACAGGAAGCGGCGGAGTGGCAATGGCAGAAGCCGTGGGAGCAAAGTTTATTCAAGAGGTGGTGGCAACGGCAAATGCTGTTAAAGCCGTTATTCCCCAGACTGATGTTGCAATAGAGCTTGGCGGTGAAGACGCTAAAATTATTTATTTTAAAGACGGAATTGAACAGAGAATGAATGGTGTATGTGCAGGCGGCACAGGAAGTTTTATTGACCAGATGGCGGCACTTTTACAAACAGACGCACAAGGGCTTAACGAGCTTGCGAAAAACCACAATGTTATTTATCCCATAGCAAGCAGATGCGGAGTTTTTGCAAAAACCGACATTCAGCCTCTTATTAACGAAGGTGCGGCAAGGGAAGATTTGGCGGCATCTATTTATCAGGCCGTTGTTAATCAAACAATCAGCGGACTTGCCTGCGGCAAGCCCATAAGGGGTAATGTTACTTTTCTTGGCGGGCCGTTACACTTTATGTCCGAGCTTAGAAAAAGATTTGAAATCACACTTTCTTTGACAGATGAAACTGCTATTGTTCCCGAGGGAAGTCATTTGTTTGCCGCTTTCGGTTCGGCAATAAGCAGTGACAGAACAACGCCTGTCACAGACCTTAAATCTCTTACAAAAACTGTTTCTTCCGTTTCTGCTCTTGAAATGGAGGTCAGCCGTTTAGAGCCGCTTTTTACAGATGAAGAGGATTATCAGGAGTTTGTTCAAAGGCATGGACAGGAAAAAGTAAAAAGGTTAGAGCTTTCAAAATATTCAGGGAATGCTTTTTTAGGAATTGACGCAGGGAGCACAACAACAAAAGTTGCCCTTGTAAGCGAAGAGGGAGAACTTCTTTATTCTTTTTACACAAGCAATGAGGGAAATCCGCTTAAGGTTGTTATAAGAGCATTAAACGAGATGTATGATGCTATGCCTAAGGGTGTAAAAATCAAAAATTCATGTGTAACAGGATATGGTGAGGGGCTTATAAAAGAAGCTCTTATGATGGACTTGGGATTTATTGAAACTGTTGCCCATTATAAAGCGGCGGCGTTTTTCCGTCCTGACGTGGATTTTATACTTGACATTGGCGGTCAGGATATGAAATGCATAAGAATTAAAAACGGAGTTGTTGACAACGTTCTTTTAAACGAAGCATGTTCCTCAGGATGTGGCTCATTTATTGAAACCTTTGCAAAAAGTCTTAACAACAGTGTTGAGGATTTTGCCAAGATTGCCATTTTTGGAAAAAGCCCTATTGACCTTGGCTCAAGATGCACTGTGTTTATGAACTCACGTGTTAAACAGGCACAAAAAGAAGGTGCTCAAGTTGGAGATATTTCGGCAGGGCTTGCCTATTCAGTTATTAAAAATGCACTTTTAAAGGTTATAAAAATTTCAGACCCTAAGGCACTTGGAAAAAGTATAGTTGTTCAGGGGGGAACTTTTTATAATGACGCTGTTTTAAGAAGTTTTGAAATTATCAGCCAAAGAAAGGCTGTGCGTCCTGACATTGCAGGAATTATGGGTGCTTTCGGTGCAGGACTTATTGCCCGTGAAAAGTTTAAGGAAGATTATGAAACAACACTTATAAGCCGTGAAACAATGAACAACCTTAAAGTTGAAGCCACACATGCAAGATGCGGTCTTTGCACAAACAATTGTCTTCTTACAATAAACAGGTTTGACGGCGGAAGAAGATTTATAACAGGAAACCGCTGTGAAAAGGGTGAGGGAAAGCACGTAAGTGCAACAGATGTGCCTAACCTTTACGAATACAAGAAAAACAGACTTTTTGATTATAAAAGTCTTCCTTTACATATGGCGAAAAGAGGAGTTATTGGCATACCAAGAGTTCTTAATATGTATGAAAACTATCCGTTTTGGCATACGTTTTTAACAGAGCTTGGTTTTTCTGTTAAACTTTCTCCTTTTTCAAGCAAAAGCCTTTATGAACTTGGAATGGAAAGTATACCAAGTGAAAGTGTGTGTTACCCTGCAAAGCTTGTGCACGGGCATATTATGAGCCTTATTAACGATGGGGTTAAAACAATTTTTTATCCCGGAATTGTGTATGAAAGAGAAGATGTAAAAAACACAGACGATACATATAACTGCCCTATTGTTGCAAGCTACAGCGAAAACATTAAAAATAATGTTGAGGAATTAGTTGAAGAAAAGATTAATTTTGTCAACCCTTTTATATCCTTTAAAAATACAGCCGCACTTAAAAACAGGCTTTATGATATTTTTATTGAGTTTGGCGTATCAAAAACTCAGGTGGCAGGTGCCATTGAAGAAGGGCTTAAAGAGTGGGATAACTTTAGAAAAGATATGCGGCAAAAAGGTGAAGAAACCCTTGACTACATAAAAGAGAACGACCTTAGAGCAATTGTTTTGGGCGGCAGGCCATATCATGTTGACCCTGAGGTTAACCATGGCATTCCTGAACTTATTACAGGGTTTAACATTGCTGTTTTAACAGAGGACAGTGTGTCACATCTTGGAAACCTTGAAAGACCTCTTGTTATAAGAGATCAATGGATGTATCACAGCAGGCTTTATGAGGCTGCGGCTTTTGTTAAAACACAGGAAAACATTGAATATGTCCAGCTTAACAGCTTTGGCTGTGGTCTTGACGCTGTTACAACAGACGAGGTTAAGGATATTTTAGATGCGGCTGGAAAAATCTATACAACTTTAAAAATAGATGAAGTAAATAATCTTGGTGCGGCAAGGATACGTATAAGATCTCTTATTGCGGCCATGGAGGAAAGAAAAGAAAAACAGGTGAAAATCACAAAGGGAGATGCTTCTTTAAAAAGAGTTATTTTTACTGAAGAAATGAAAGAAGACTATACTCTTCTTTGCCCGCAGATGTCACCTATACATTTTGATTTGCTTCAAGCGGCATTTAAATCCAGCGGATACAAAATTGAAGTTATGCCTGCAATGGATAAGGAATCTGTTGACACAGGGCTTAAGTATGTTAACAATGATGCCTGCTATCCTGCACTTATTGTTGTGGGTCAGGTTATGAACGCACTTAAAAGCGGAAAATATGATTTAAACAAGGTTGCTGTTTTAATGAGCCAGACAGGCGGCGGCTGCCGTGCATCAAATTATATAGGCTTTATAAGAAAGGCACTTAAAAACACAGGAATGGAGCATATTCCCGTTGTAAGCGTAAGCGCAGGCGGAATAGAAAAAAACCCGGGATGGAATATTACCTTCCCAATGGCAAAAAAACTTCTTCAAGCCTTTGTTTACGGAGATTTATTTATGCGTGTTCTTTATGCTACAAGGCCTTATGAAAAGGTCAGCGGTTCTGCCAATGAGCTTTATGAAAGGTTTAACAACAAGGTTAAGGCGGATTTGGAAAGCGGTATAAACTACAGCGAAAATATAAAAGAAATTGTGGAAGCTTTTGATGAACTTCCTCTTTTGAAAATGGAAAAACCAAAGGTTGGAGTTGTGGGAGAAATTCTTGTTAAGTTTCACCCTACTGCCAATAACGACATAGTTACCCTTCTTGAGAAAGAGGGTGCCGAGGTGGTTGTGCCTGACCTTCTTGGATTTGGGCTGTACAGTGCTTATAATGCCATTATTAAAAACAAATATCTTGGTATGTCTTTAAGCGGAAACTTAATGGGACGGGGAGTTATAGGCTATATTGAGCTTTACAGAGAGCCTATGAGAAGAGCGCTTAAAAAAAGCCGCAGATTTATTGAACCTGAAAGCATAGGCGAACTTGCAGAATATGCGGCACCTTTTGTTTCCCTTTGCAATCAAACAGGAGAGGGCTGGTTTTTAACAGGTGAAATGATGGAGCTTATACACACAGGAGTTACAAATATTGTGTGCACACAGCCCTTTGCTTGCCTTCCCAACCATGTTGTAGGCAAGGGTGTAATTAAGGAAATAAAAAGGGTATATCCTTTAAGTAACATTGTTGCCATTGATTATGACCCTGGGGCAAGTGAGGTTAATCAGCTTAACCGTATTAAGCTTATGATGGCAACTGCCAATGAAAATATGAAAGGCAGACAAAGACAGCTGTCTAAGCAGCTGGTTAAATCGGCGGCTGTATGCACAAAAACTGCTAATGCAAATATTTAGTTAATTAATGAGATTTGTATATACAAAAAAAGATTAAGTTGTTATAATGTTATGACACGGATTTACATAAAACATAAAAAAACGGCAAAACATTTAAGTGCCGTTAAAATAATTAGGGAGGCACTGACATGTCGGTAATAGAAGAGCTTATTAAGATTGAAAGTGACGGAACGTTAAGCTTTGGAAACTATCTTTTAGAGAGCAAAATGAAGGTTGTTGATTTCGAGGTTAACGGGGATCTATACTATGTTAAAACATACAAGGAAATTACAAAGCTTGAAAAAAACAGCAAGCTTCTTGTGGAAACAGTGCCGGGAGCAACAGTGCATGGTTTAAAGATAGACGAAAAACGTGTGGAATTTAGAATTGAAGGCAAAGACGACATTAAGATTACAATGGAGCTTGAGGCAGGCAAAGACTATAAGGTATTTATTGACGAATTTAACGTAGGAAGTGTTAAATCAAACCTTTCGGGGAAGATAAACCTTAGCGTTGATGCCAAATCAGGAGCGAAGGAAGTAAGAATCGAAAAGGTAAGTTAAAAAATACATAAAACACGTTAAACTCGGCCGAACCAAAGCTTAAAACCATAAGCTGAAAGTGCGGCTGGGTTTTTTATTTAGAAAGGGGCAAAAACCTTTAAGGGTTTTGGTTATCAAATGAAGATTAAAACTGTTTACAGATGTGCCAATTGCGGCTATAAAACTGCCAAATGGATGGGCAGATGCATTAAATGCGGATTATACAATACATATGAAGAAGAGGAAGAGATTGTAGGGGGAAAGACCACAAGAACAACCTCCATGGCTGTATCTAAAGAAGATATTGACGTTAAGCGGCTTAAAAATGTGGAAACAGGAAGCAACGACAGGATTTTGACAAAGCTAAGCGAATTTAACCGTGTTGCAGGCGGAGGGCTTGTTCGTGACTCTGTTACTATTATATCCTCTCCTCCTGGGGGCGGAAAAAGCACCCTTACTTTAACAATTGCCGACGGTGCGGCGGAAAATGGTTTAAATGTGCTTTATGCATCAGGAGAGGAAAGCGAAAGTCAAATTAAAAGCCGTGCAGACAGGATTTTAAAAGATATAAATAATGATATATGGATTATTGCCGATACTTGTCTTGACAATGTAATTAAAGCTGCCAAGGACAAAGACTGTGATTTGGTTGTTATTGACAGCATACAAACATTTCAGCTTAACGAATTTCTTCCGTCACGTGCGGGAAATCCAACGCAGACAATGGAATGTGCTTTGGAGCTTGTTCGGCTTGCAAAGTCATCCCACAAGCCTGTTGCTGTTATTATTATCGGGCAGATGAATAAAAATGATGAACTGGCAGGACTTCGCTCCCTTGAGCATCTTGTTGACACTGTGCTTATTATGGACGGAGATAACGAAGATGAGCTGAGAAGTTTAACTGCAACAAAAAACAGATTTGGAAGCACAGGGGAAATGGGTTTTTTCTCCATGACAGAGGCTGGGCTTATATCCATTGATAACCCCTCCGAGTTTTTTGTTACACAAAGGGAAGAGGGTCAGGAAGTTTCAGGAAGTGCAGTTACAGTTGTTAAAGAAGGCTCAAGGCCTGTTGTTGCAGAGATAGAAAGCCTTGTTTCACGCAGCTTTACACCATATCCCACAAGAATTGGCGAGGCCCTTGGGCGAGAGCAGTTAAACACACTTATTTCCATTCTTGAACAAAGGGGAGCAATAAGTTTATACGATAAAAATGTTGTTATAAAAACTAACGGAGGGTTAAAGCTTCGTGAACAGGCAAGCAATTTAGCCGTTATTATGAGCATTGCCTCTTCTGTTTTTGATAAACCCATAGACGTTGGGGCGGCATTTATTGCAGATGTAGGCCTTACGGGAGAGCTTAAAAAAGTTCCCTCAATGGAAGGCCGTATCAAAGAACTTGACAGAATGGGTTTTAAGCAAGTTTATGTTCCAAAGGACAGTGTAAAAAACAAGGCCTTTGGAAAGATTAAAGTTAAAGAGTTTAAATATGTTTTACAAGTTATTAATGAGGTTTTTAAAACCACATAAGCTGTGCTTATATCAAACGTAAATAAAATATAGTTTACGTATAAGAGAACATAGTTTATAATTAAAAGCATAAACGGATATCTACGCAAGGAGGTCAGAAGAATATGAGCGAAATACAGATTAAGAAATTTAAAAAGGTTCTTGTTGCAAATAGGGGCGAAATTGCCATAAGAGTTTACAGAGCTTTAAACGAGCTTGGAATACAGACTGTGGGTATTTTCTCCAAGGAGGATAAATATTCACTTTTCAGAACAAAAACAGACGAAAGTTATGAGTTGGATAAAAACAAGGGGCCTATTGACGCTTATCTTGATATTGATGAAATAATAAGAATTGCCAAGGAAAAAAAGGTGGATGCAATTCATCCCGGATATGGGTTTCTTTCTGAAAACCCTGATTTTGTAGAAGCTTGTGAAAAGGCAGGAATTGCTTTTATAGGGCCGTCAAAAGAAACTATGAATGCAATGGGAGATAAAATTTCTTCAAAGAGAATTGCCATTGAATGTAACGTGCCTATTATTCCCGGCATTGACCATGCAATTAAAAGTGAAAAAGAAGTGTTAAGAATTGCAAAAGAAGTTGGTTATCCTGTTATGCTTAAGGCATCAAACGGCGGCGGCGGACGAGGAATGCGTATTGTAAACAGCGAAGAGGATATGCCAAGAGAGTTTGCCGAGGCGGTTAATGAGGCTAAGAAAGCTTTTGGAGATGACAAAATTTTCATAGAAAAATATCTTCGTGATCCAAAGCATATTGAAGTTCAGATAATCGGTGATAAATACGGAAACATAGTTCATCTTTTTGACAGAGATTGCTCTGTTCAAAGACGCCACCAGAAGGTTGTGGAGTATGCACCTGCTTTTACAATAAGAGAAGAAGTTAGACAAAACATTTTTAATGATGCTGTAAAGCTTGCAAAAAGAGTTGGCTATAAAAATGCGGGAACACTTGAGTTTCTTGTTGATGCAGACCAAAATTACTATTTCATTGAAATGAACCCACGTATTCAAGTTGAGCATACTGTTACGGAAATGATAACAGGAATTGATATTGTTCAGACACAAATTCTTGTTGAAGAGGGATATCCTCTTTATTCTGAAGAAATTAACATACAAAGCCAGGAAGATATTCACAGCAACGGTTTTTCCATACAAATGCGTGTTACTGCAGAAGACCCTGCAAATAACTTTATACCTGATACGGGAAAGATTTCCGTTTATCGTTCAGGTTCAGGAAACGGAATACGTCTTGACGGAGGAACAGCTTATACAGGTGCCGAAATTACACCTTATTATGACAGTTTGCTTGTTAAAATTATTGCAACAGACAGAAACTTCAGCGGTGCTGTAAGAAAGGCTGTGCGTGCCCTTAAAGAAACAAGGGTAAGAGGTGTAAAAACCAACATTCCTTTCCTTATAAACGTTTTGCAAAACCAAACCTTTATATCAGGAAACTGCACAACAACCTTTATAGGCAATACTCCTGAACTTTTTGAAATATCCCTTGGACGTGACAGGGCAACAAAAATTGCAGAATTTATAGGCAATAAAATTGTTAATGAATCAAAAGGGGAAAAGCCGTTTTTAAAAGAAGTTGCAGAGCCTGCTGTTAAAGGCAGTGAAGTATACGGAGCAAGGGATGAATTTCTTAAGCTGGGGGCAAAGGAATTTACGCAAAAAATTATGCGTGATAAAAAGCTTTATATTACAGACACTACAATGCGTGATGCCCATCAGTCGCTGATGGCAACTCGAATGAGGACAGTGGATATTTTAAAGGCAGCACCTGCGGCAAATGAAATTATGCAAAATGCTTTTTCTGTTGAAGCCTGGGGTGGTGCAACATATGATGTTGCATACAGATTTTTGAAAGAGTCACCATGGGTAAGGCTTGAACAGCTTAGAAAATTAATGCCAAACACCCTTATTCAAATGCTTCTTCGTGCATCAAATGCTGTTGGATACAGCAACTATCCCGACAATGTTGTTGCTGAATTTATAAAGGTTGCGGCGGAGCGCGGAGTTGATATTTTTAGAATTTTCGATAGTCTTAACTGGATTGAAAATATGAAAATGCCTATTGAGGTTGCTCTTGAAACAGGAAAAATTGTTGAGGGTGCAATTTGTTACACAGGCAACGTTTTAGACCCTAACGAAAAGAAATATACCATAGATTATTATGTGAATAAAGCTAAAGAGCTTGAAGATTTAGGATGTCATATTATTGCAATTAAAGATATGGCAGGGCTTCTTAAGCCATATGCGGCAAAGGAGCTTGTTTCTGCCCTTAAGGCAAATCTTAATGTGCCTGTGCATCTTCATACCCATGATTCAACAGGAAACGGTGTAAGTGCAATTCTTATGGCGGCAGAGGCAGGAGTGGACATTGCAGACACAGCAATTGAGGCAATGAGTTCTCTTACAAGCCAGCCTTGCATGAACTCTGTTGTTGAGGCGCTTAAAGGAACAGAACGTGACACTGGCCTTGACCCTGATGAGCTGAGAAGATTAAGCAACTATTATGGGGGAATTAGGTCTGTATATTCCTCTTTCGAAGGGGACATGAAAACACCTAACACAGAAATTTATAAATATGAAATTCCAGGGGGGCAATATTCAAATCTTCTTGCCCAAGTTAAAGAAATGGGTCTTGGTGAAAGTTTTGAAGAAATTAAAGTGCTTTACAAAGAGGCAAACGACCTTTTAGGCAACATTATAAAGGTAACTCCAACTGCAAAGATTGTTGGTGACTTAGCCATATTTATGAGCAAAAACGGACTTACGCAAGAAAATATTTTAACAGAGGGAAGAGAACTTTCATACCCTGATTCTGTTGTGGATTATTTTATAGGCATGGTTGGTCAGCCTGACGGAGGATTTCCCAAAGAGCTGCAAAAAATTGTTCTTAAAGGGAAAAAACCTTTAAAAGAAAGAGCGGGGAAGGTTCTTCCGCCTGCGAATTTTGAGGAGATAAGAAAGCATATTGCTGAATTTAACAGCCTTGATAAAGAGTCTATAAACATGCGTAACATTTTAAGCTATGCCCTTTATCCAAAGGTTTATGATGATTATTGTGAGCATCTTGAATATTATAATGATGTTTCAAAGCTTGAAAGCCACGTGTTTTTCTATGGACTTAAAAAAGGTGAGGAAACAACCATTCCAATAGGTGAGGGCAAGCAGGTTATAATTCGCTTTATTGACATGGGCGAGCCAAGTGACGACGGAAAAAGAACACTGACCTTTGAAATAAACGGAATAATGCGTGAAATAAAGGTTCAGGATAAATCTCTTGAAGTTAACACTGACAAAAAACTTAAAGCTGAAAAAGGAAATGCGGCACAAATAGGTTCGCCGATTCCCGGAACAGTTGGGAAAATCCTTGTTAAAGAGGGCGACAAGGTTGAAAAGAACGATACTCTTATGACAGTTGAGGCTATGAAGATGGAAACATCAATTGTTTCTAAGATAAGCGGTGTAGTTGACAAGATTTATGTAAAAGACGGCGAAAGGGTAATGCAGGAAGAATTGCTTATTACTTTTATTGAAGAATAATTAAACACATAAAAATATAAGGGCAGTAGTTGATGCAAGATTCTGCCCCTATATTTACACAAAAACGGCAGACCGGAGAAATATCTTCTTGTCTGCCGTTTATATTTTCTTGTTTTACACTATGGCTTAGATGGTGTTTTAACCTTTATAAGCCATGGTATTTTTTAATTACAGATTAGTGAGTTTTGTTATACTCTTCAAGGTCAATAATAGCTTGACGCATAAGCTCTTTTGTAATCTTATATGGAGCAACTTCAATATCATATTTTGTCATAGCGCTGTCAAGAACAGGCTCGATTTCGTCAATTGAAACTTCCATATCAGCAAGCTTTGTAGGAAGACCTATGGATTTCATGAATTTATAGATTTCTTCAAGTTTATCCATTTGCTTATCCATCATAAGCATACATAAAACACCGTAGGAAACAACTTCTCCGTGAAGGTGTCTTTCTTCAATTTGAGGAAGAACTGTCATGCCGTAGAAAATAGCATGAGCCATTCCGCTGTTAAGGTTAATGTCAATAAGGTATGAAATAAGACCGCTTGTTAAAACAACTGCAAGAACTGTCTGCTCAAGCTCAAAGCTTGATTTTTTGTTTTTAACGTCATCCATAGCCTTTGTTCCGTATTTAAGAAGAGGGTCGCCTGTCATTGAACTCATAACAACAGGAAGAGCATCTTTATGTCCTAATTCAAGGCCTCTTGCTGAGAAAGGAACTTCTGTATATTTAGCCAATGTATCGCCGATACCTGCCCACATGTATACCTCAGGAGCGTTAGCAATGATTTCAAGGTTAATGAAGTTATGAATTGCAGGTCTTGGAGCAACAAAAACGTCTTTTTGAACGCCGTTTGGATAGTACATAACAGCAATAGCAGTTGTTGCCGCACATGTTGCTGCAATTGTTGGGAATGTGAAATAAGGTTTTCCTGCTTTCATAGCAACATATTTGCATGTATCAATTGCTTTACCGCCGCCGCATGCAAAAATTACGTCTGCGTTTTTAACAGTATCAACTTCGAGAAGTTTGTCGCCGTTTTCATATGATGCAACACCGCCGAACCATTCATAGCCCAAGATTTCGATGTTTGTGTCTTTTATTGCTTCTGTAAGGTAAGGCTTAAGAGCAGCCAAAGCCTTTTCGCCGCCGATAACAACAGCTTTATTACCATATCTTGCGCAAAGCTCACCAAGTTTTTCATAAGTTTCTACGCCTGAACCTACGGTATATCCTGGGAACAATACATTTGTCACTTCCATTGTTCAACTCTCCTTTTCAAATTAAAGATTTTTTACATAAGGAAATTCAAATTCTAAAATCTTAGTGTATATTTTTATTGTTACAAGCTTATCAAAGAATTTACCATAAGCCTACATACATTATACAACTTAGTATAATTATTTTCAATGAGAAACTTGTATAAATTATATTAATTTTAAAGGTGGAATAGGGTAGTTTTGTTTATTATTGATGTTTCTTTCACAGTGTTAACAATCTAAATATGAAAGCAGACCTGTTTCGGGATTTATAACAAGGCCGTATATTTCCATACTTGGTGGAATAAGAGGGTGGTTTTTAATGGTGTTTACTGTTGATTTAACAGATTCCTCAACAGAGTCAAAGCCTTTAAGCCATTTTTCCAAATCTAAGCCGCAGTTTTTAACAACGTTTAATGTTTCTTCTTCAATACCTTTTTCAATCATTTTGTTCATAATCTTTTTTGCGTCAAGGCACTGCATTCCGCAGTCATGATGGCCTATTACAAGGATTTTATCAACTCCCAGTTCATAAATTGCAACCATCAGACTTCTCATTACACTTCCGAAACGATGGGTTACAACTCCGCCGGCATTTTTAATTATTTTTACATCTCCGTTTTTGAAATTTAAAGCAGCAGGAAGAAGACCTGTAAGGCGTGTATCCATACATGAAATTATTACAGCTTTTTTGTCGGGGAACTTTGTTGTTAAAAATTCTTTATATTTTCCCTGCTCCACAAAGGTTTTGTTTTCCGCTAAAAGGTCTTTTATAAATTCTGACATATAATCACCCATCCTGTTTTTTAAAATGTATTTTATCATATGGGAATAATATATGCAACATTTATGGGTAAATTAATTAAGATGCAAAAAGATGAGTTTATGAGGCTGTTTAGAAATTAGAAAGCATAGAAAATTTACAAGCAATGGGTTTATGTTTACATAGTAATTAAGGTACCCCCATTATTTGTTGGGGATACCTTAATTTAGGGTAAGAAAATTTTAAAAAGGGGTTTTTAGCTTATACCATTTTGACTGATGTGAACTATGGTTTTAAGGTTTAATTAACTTACCCAGTATTAGTTTAATATAGTTAGATTTCAAGAGGGTCAGACGCTGTTGGTTCAAAGATTTTATATGCAGCATCTCTGTGGAACATTTTTTCCTTTGCGGCATAGTCGAAAAGTCTGCGTGTATTTTCACGGCAAACCATTTCAATATCATCAATAACAGCCTGACATGTCTGTTCAAGGTTTCCAAATATTACGCTGTGATATCCACGAACTGCACCAAGGTTTGCAACAAAGTCAACAACCACGTCAATACCTTTTTCAGCAAAAATTTCGTCTGCCTCTTTTGTTGTTGCAATGTTTGCACCTTCAACAATAAGACTTGCTTTAACCCTGTTTGCATTATTCTTATTTAAAACATCTTCAAGTGCAGCAGGAATTAATATATCACAATCCACGTCAAGCCATTGCTCGTTTGACATTGTTTTATATGTAGGTTTAAACTTTGAACGGTCCATTTCTCCATAGTTATTCTTATTTGCAATAAGTTCTGCAATATCAAGGCCGTTTTGATCTTCAACCGCACCAATGGCATCACTTACGCCAACTATTGTATATCCAAGTTCAACAAGTTTTTGTGCAGCACTTGCGCCTACGCATCCAAAACCCTGAATAAAAACCCTGCCTTTTTTATCACCATGTTTTGATTTCCAAGCCTCATCTAAAGCCCAGGCAACCCCAAAACCAGTTATACAATTATTTAAGGTGAAGCCTTGAATTTCCATATCTAACATTTTGTTGTAGGCTCTCATGTTTTCAAGAATTTGTGTATTTTTCTTCATTGTTTTTGTGAGGGGAATTTCTCTGCCATATTTAGCATAAATTTTCCTTGTGGTGGCGAAAGGAACACCTAAACCTCCTGCCAATGCAACTCCCACATCTACATAAGGCATCATTGCCACTATAAACCTCTCAAGCACTTCTTCTGCGTCGGCAGCTTTATAGTCGTATCTTATCCCTGCTTTGCATCCTCCTGAAGAGCGTGGTTTACAGGCCTCATGTTTCCAAGCCATAACTGTGGCAAGACGAACAACTTCTTCTCGACTTACTCCTGTATGCATGCGGATTCCGCCGTCGGCATAGCCATTTACTGTGTTATAAAGGCACATCCAGCCTACTGCATCTGTAACATTGTCATTCCATTCAACTAATAAATATGGTTTCATCAGAAAAACGCCTCCTTAAATTTATAATAAAACAAAACGTTATAACAGAAGTATATCAAAGGTTTTGGGATAGTCAATTGGGTTTGACTAGTTTTTAATAGTAAACGGAATGAGGTTTCCGAATATCGGAACAATGTTGAAGGTGCTATATTTTATATATTATCTTTTTTAGAATTCAAAAAGCCAGCGAATAAACTTAAAAAGTTTAAGACTTTTGTGAAAATCTTAAATCTATGTAGGGTTTATATTTATGTAATATTTCTTTGATTTGGTCATGAGGTATTGCGGGAACAAAGTTTTCGTTTCTGCCTGTCATGGATTTAGCTGCAACAAGAGCATTTACAATTGCTTCTTCCGTTGCCTGAGCCACAGCCTTATAAAGGGGTTCAATTTTTTCGTCTGACAAAAAGTTTATTTGAGAAATGGTGTAGGAAAAAGCATTTTCATTTGCTGTAGAAAAGGCTAAAAAAATATCGCCTGAACCATTTTGATAACCTCCTCCTAAATTACCTATACCGATTCCTGCCCTTCGGCACATTTTTTTTAACTGCCAAGGCAGAACAGGAGCATCTGTGGCAATAATAACTATAATAGAGCCTTCTCCCTCTTTCGAAGAATAGACTTTTATATCTTCGTCACAGTTTTTTACTTCTTTGCCAAAAGGTATTCCTGAAATTTGAAGCTGTTCTCTTGTTCCGAAATTAGTTTGAGTAAGAACACCTACAGTATATGGTTTATCGGTTTCATCAATTTGTATAACTCGTGAAGAAGTTCCGGTTCCTCCTTTGAAGCTGTAACACCTCATGCCTGTTCCTCCGCCTACATTGCCTTCTTCCACAAAACCTCCTTTTGAAGAGTTAAGGGCCTGAAAAACATGTTCTTCTTTTATTTTAAACCCATTTATGTTGTTTAGAACTCCGTCATATGTTTCTCCAACGGTGGGATAGAAAAAGCCGAAACCTGCGACTTCTTTGCCGTCTTTATATGAAGGGTAGTAGAAGTTGTTTTCAAGCATCCATTTGGCGGTGGAGTCACGCACAATTCCAACACTGTTTGTATTTGTAATCATAACAGGGCCGTGGAGAAAGCCTGAATCATCCATCCAGTGGGTTCCTGTAAGCTCGCCATTTCCATTCAAATCATCTCTGCCCACAAAAACAGCACTTCTTTTTTTGCCTCTTGGCAAAATAGCGGTTACTCCGGTTCTTGCAAAGTCTGAATTTTGGTTTTTATATGCAGCCGGCTCACCTATGCAAACAGTGGAATAGCCTACCTCTACGCCTTTAACATCTGTTATTGCATTATATTTTCCCGTCTTGCCCTCAAAGGGAATTCCGAGATCTCTTGCCCTTATCATAATGCCACCGCCTGTCAATTTTTAATGGTATTTACCTTATATCCAAGTTTTGCAGAAATCGCAAGGCCCGCTTTTTCTAAATCCTCTTTTAATCCGGAATCTATTTTCGGAAGAATTCTTTGGGAAGGGCCGCTTGCACTTATCGTGGCTATCATTTTATTTTCAAAGTTTCTAATTGGCATAGAAATACAAGAAAGACCTTCACAATGCTCTTCTCTATCAAAGGCATAATCGTTTTCTCTTACATCATAAAGCTCATTAAGCATTTTTCCCGGTGTGGTTATTGTGTTGTTTGTAAAGGTTTCTATTTTGTTTTCCCTGTAAAAGTCATAGATTTTATTATCAGGATACTGGCTTAAAAAAAGTTTTCCTTTTGCAGTGGCATATAGGGGATGCTTTTCTCCTATTTGCGAACTTGCTTTAAGGCTTATATTAGGTTCAACACTATATGTGACAATTGCCATGTTATTATCTTGAACACCTATGGTGAAGCTTTCTGAATATATTTTACAAAGCTCATTCATAATTGGAACGCAGTCTTTGTGTGAAAGACTGTGTTGAAGGGGAACGGCATTTCCTATGTTGTAAAGTTCCCATCCTAGTTTATATCTATTTCCTCCTGAACTTTTTTCGACATAGTCAAAAGCGTAAAGAGTATCAAGTATTCTGTGTACACTGCTTTTCTTCATATCCAGACCTTCACAGATTTCTGTTAGGCTCAGCCCTTTTGTTCCTGCGTTTTCTTTGAAAAACTTAATTATTTCAAGCGATTTTTCAAGAGTAAGAACAGGATATTTAGGTGTGTATTTTAAGCTATCTTCATTAAGTTCTGTTAATTTATTTTTATTCATAATGTTTAGACAAAATAAATTTTGTCTTGCCTCCTTTTCATATTTTATTAAATTGAACAATAAATATATACAATGTTTTTTCGAATGTCGATTTGTTCTATTTTTAATGAATTATAAACTATAATATTTTAAAAAGCAATTAAAACATCATAAAAAAGTCGAATATTCCGAATAATGAAACAAATATATTAAAATATGGGAAAATACAAAGTGAAATTATTGACAAAACATCTTTGTTTTACTATATTCAAAGCAAGTAATGATTAAAAAGGAATATATATTCTGTATAGTGGAATGAAACTAAAGAATAAATATTTCGATGTTAAACTAATTATATTAATTAAAAGGAGAGATGAACTATGAAAAAGTTTCCTGTACTTCTGACATTTGATGTTGACGGAGAGATGATTTGGAGAAATCGTGATCCTGAAAATGCAAATCGTCCCGTTACACTTTCTTTGGGCCAGTATGGCATCCACAGAGGGCTTCCAAGAATATTAAAACTTCTTAATAAATATGATATACCTGCAACGTTTTTTGTTCCGGGAATGACAGCGGAAATGTATCCTCAGGTTATTACAAGCATTGAAGAAGCAGGTGTACATGAAATAGGTCATCATAGCTATAGCCATACCTTCTCGGATTTATTTCCTTCGGCAGAGGCAGAGGCTGCCGATTATGACAAGGCCAGCAAAATTATAGAGCCTATGATTGGCAGAAAACTTACAGGATACCGTTCGCCTGCATGGGAGTTTAGCAGAAACACCCTTAAAATTATAAAAGAAATGGGAATTGAATATTCAAGTAACATGATGGGTACAGATTGCCTTGATTATCTTGAAATATTCGGAGAAAAAAGCGATATAGTTGAAATTCCAATCCACTGGGTTCTTGATGATGCGGCTTTTTGGCTTTATAGTGTAAGGCTTCAGGGAAAAAGCATGCAGCCTCTTGAATCGGTTGAAAAATGCTGGAAAGACGAGTTTGACGGGCTTTATGAAGAATTTATTGAAGAGGAAGAAAACGGAATAGATTCTGACATTGTTTATGTTCTTACATGTCATCCTCAAATTATAGGCAGACCTTCAAGACTCAAGGTTATGGAAAATGTTATTAAGCACATAATGCAGCATCCTAACGTGGAGTTTGTTACATGCCCAGAGGCTGTAAGAAGGTTTAAAGAAAAGAATAAAAAATAAATATTGCGGAAAACAAGGTATAAAAAGATAAGGAGAATTTGTCTATGGAGAAGAAGTTTATTTTAGGAGTTTCAGCAAGCCCAAGAAAGGGTGCGAACACAGACTATATGCTTCATGAGGCATTAAAAGCGGCCGAAAGTGTGGAAGGGGTAAGAACGGAGGCTATCTATCTTCGTGATTATGAAATACATAATTGTAGCGGATGCTTTGCCTGCTGCCGTGAAGCCGGAAAAAAAGACGGCGGTAAATATGCGTGTGCCGTTTATAAAGACGGAATGGAAGAGATTTATCCTAAGCTTAAAGAATGCGATGGACTTATTCTTGCTTCTCCTGTGTATTTTGGCAGTATTACCGCACAGATGAAGCAGTTTATGGACAGAATGTCAATGACGGTGATAAAATGTAAGAAAACAGCGGTTAAATTTTGCAGTTTTATGGCGGCAGGAAAATAATCTATGTTACACTCAAAAAAACGTGAAAAGGAGTGTAGCGAATGAAAGGAAAACTTTGGATGAGTATTAGAAATGACAGAAAAAAAGGATTAAGTTACACAGAAATAGCCAGAAAATATCATATTGACCCTCGCACTGCTAAAAAATATGCTGAATCGGAGACAAAACCAGCATATGAATTATCATCACCGAAGCCATCAAAATTAGACCCTTACAAAAGCCTAATTGACACTTGGCTTGATGAAGCCCCTTACAGTGCAGTAAGAATCCATGAAAAACTAGCGGAGCAAGGCTGTACATGCAAGTATACCATTGTAAGGGAATATGTATCTTCTAAAAAGACTCAGTTAGCAGAAAAAGCCACTGTACGTTTTGAAACCATGCCAGGTCTTCAGGGGCAGGTTGACTGGGGATTTTTTGAAAACTATAGGGTGCTTCAGAATGGCGAATATAAGAAACTATATTGTTTTCTTATGATTTTAGGATATTCAAGAACCAGATATATTGAGTTTGTTACAGACATGACTACAAATACGCTTATAAGATGTCACATAAATGCATTTAGATATTTTGGCGGATATCCTGAGGAAATTCTTTATGACAACATGAAGCAAGTGGTTGTTAAGCGTCTGCTCAAGCAAGAAGATAGTGAACTAAATAAGCAGTTCGAAGATTTTGCAGGATTTTATGGATATAAGCCTGTTTTATGCCGTCCGTACAGAGGACAAACAAAGGGTAAAGTGGAGCGCACTGTTGCATATGTTAGGGATAACTTTATGACGGGTATTAAGTATGATTCCTTAGAAACCCTCAATCTTCAGGCAACGGCATGGTGTAATAAGGTAAACAATAAAGTTCATGGAACAACTAATGAGATTCCATTTGAGAGGCTTCTAAAAGAAAATCTTCAGCCTTTAAAAAGAGAATATATTATTGATAAAATTAATCTCAGAAGAGTTGAAAAAGACTGCCTCATCAGCTATGCCGGCAATAAATATTCCGTTCCAGCAGAATATATAGGCATGGATGTTGCAGTCATAGTTCTGGACAACATGCTTGCGGCATATCACCAAGGTAAGCAGATATCTCTGCATAGGTTATCATACAACAGAAATGATATGGTGGTCAATAAGGAGCACTATAAAAAATTACTGTATAAGCAAACCTTTGATACAGAAAATACCCTTTTATACAATAGTAACCTTGTAGATTTTCCATCGCCAAAGCATAGTTTAAGCCAGTATGACGAGTTAATGGGAGGTGAAATCTAATGAGTGAAATTGCATATGAAAGAATTAAAAATAATCTTCAGACTCTGAATATGAAAAACACCCTTACTATAATAGATAATTACCTGGAGCAGGCAATTCATGATAAAACCAACATTGTTGATGTGCTGGACCATATTTTAACCCAAGAAGCCAATGCAAAGCAAACAAGGGCTGTTGATAACCAGATTCAAATGTCGGGCTTCCCCTTTAGGAAAACCTTAAATATGTTTGATTTTTCTTTTCAGCCCAGCATAGACAAAGAACAGATAATGGAGCTGGCCACCATGCGGTTTGTAGAAAACAAAGAAAATGTAGTCTTTCTAGGAACGCCCGGTGTGGGAAAAACTCACTTAGCAGTTGCACTTGGTATGATTGCAGCGCAAAACAGATATTCCACCTATTACATAAACTGTCACAATCTAATAAGTCAGTTAAATAAAGCACACTACGAAAACCGGCTGCAGGAAAGATTAAAGACCTTTGCAAAGTATAAGGTGCTGATTATTGATGAAATAGGCTATCTGCCTATGGATATACAAGGGGCAAATCTATTTTTTCAGTTAATTACTAAAAGGTATGAAAAAAACAGCACCATATTTACCTCAAATAAGGCATTTTCCTCATGGAATGAGGTGTTTTCAGATATAACAATCGCCTCAGCCATACTTGATAGAATCCTGCACCACTGCCAAGTTGTAAGTATAAAAGGCGAAAGCTACCGGTTAAAGGAGCGTAAGGAGATGATGAAAAGCAAGAATATAATAAATACTTTGTTTGAAAAACAGGAATAATTTTTTGCCAAAAACCAGCAAAATTTAAACGCCGTTTTTATACAAAATCAAAACGCCATTGACACAGAACAGAAGGATTGCTTCGTTATGGCACAAGCCAATATAAAAATGCTTTACAAAACAAAGTGGGCGGATGCCTTACAGTGGGAGGAAACAGAAATGCAGGTGAGGAGTTTACGCTTCTTTCAATGCAATATTTCTTCCAGGTGCATGACATGATAGTTGTAGGTTCAGGAGGGGAACCTACTCCGGGATGTTATTTAGGAGGAAGCTGCACCACATACCCTAATAAGGGTGACGTTGTTGATGGAATACATGGTGATGAAATCGGCCTTAAAAGTACAAGAAACACAGGTATAAAGGTTGCGCAGACGGTTATGAGATTGGCGAGATAACAATCTTTTTAAGATAATTTTGCCTGTTATAAAAGGAGGAGTTTGTGTGGTAGATTCGTTAAATAACTTTTTCGGAACGATAAGCGGTTTTCTATGGGGCAACTTTTATATGTTTGTTCTTGTATTCACCGGAATGTTTTTCACTGTAACATTAAGATTTCCTCAAATAAGAAGGCTTGGAGATAGTTTCAGATTACGTTTAGCGGTTTAAGGTCAAAAGAAAAGGCAGGCAAAGACGGAATGTCATCATGGGAAAGTCTTGCAACAGCTATTGCAGGCCAGGTTGGAACAGGTAATATTGCAGGCCCTGCAACGGCTATTATGGCGGGAGGGCACGGAGCAATTTTTTGGATGTGGGTAAGTGCGTTTTTTGGGATGGCGACAATTTCCGCCGAGGCTGTTGCCGCACAAAAATATAAAGAAGTTTTACCTGACGGTACAGTTGTAGGCGGCCCTGCTCATTATTTAAGAGCAGGCTTTAAAGGAAACCTTGGAAAGGTTTTAGCCACATCTTTTTCGATATTTCTTATTATAGGTTTTGGTTTGGCTGCAGCAATGATTCAAGGAAATACAATAAGTGATGCGTTTGCATATTCCTTTGGAGTGCCTAAGATTGTAGTAGGGATTGCCCTTGCAATACTTACAATTGCTGTTGTTTCAGGCGGAACACAAAGAATAGCAGGCTTTGTTACAAAGGTTGTTCCTATTATGGCTGTTGTTTACATAGTTGCGAGCCTTGTGGTGATTTTTGCAAACGCAAGTGAGATTATACCTGCAGTTAAAATGATTTTTGTTGGTGCATTTAGCCCAAGATCAGTTGCCGGAGGTATGTTTGGTATCGGAATTAAAGAAGCAATGCGTTATGGAGTTGCCAGAGGTCTTTTCTCCAATGAAGCCGGAACAGGTTCTACACCTCACGCACATGCTGTTGCAAAGGTTAAGCATCCTTGTGATCAGGGAACTGTTGCTTTTATGAGCGTTTTTATTGACACATTTATTATTCTTAACATAACTGTATTTATTATTTTAACAAGCGGTTCATATACAAGCGGCGGCGAGGGTATAACCCTTACACAAACAGCTTTTGAAGCAGTTTTTGGTTCTTTTGGACATTTGCTTATTTCCCTTGCCATATTCTTTTTCTCGTTTTCCACGATTATTGCCGCATATTTTTATGGACAGCAAAACGTGCTTAAGCTCTTTGGAAGAAAAGCAATGCCTTTTTACATGATTTTTATAGCGGCATTTGTTATACTTGGCTCAGGGTTTACAGTAAGTCTTGTTTGGAGTATTTGTGACGTGTTTAATGGTTTTATGGTATTTATAAACATAATTGGTCTTTTTGGTGTAAGCGGAACTATTATTGCACTTTGGAAGGAATATGACAGCAACAAAAATCTTGATACAACTTTAAATGATTTAAAAAATTCAAAAAGTCAAAACTTACAAGCATAATTTTTAAAATAAAAGGCTGAAAAGACAAGTTAAAGTGAGGTGAACACCGTTTGAGTAAAAATATGTCGGTAGTTAACAGTATTGTTAAGTTTGCAGAAGAACGAAAACCTGAGTTTTTGGATGTTTTAGAAAATGCCGTTAATCATGAATCATATATATACGGCGAGAAAGAGATTAAGGACAAGTGCGGACTTTATCTTGAAGAAAAATTTAGAGAACTTGGTTTTGATACATGGCATTTTGACGGAGGAAAAAGCGGAATTCACATCTGCGGAAAACTTGGAAAAGGAGATAAAAGGATTTTTCTTTTAGGGCATTATGATACGGTTTTTCCCATGGGAACAACTAAAAACAGACCCTTTAAAATTGAAGGTGACAAGGCATATGGCCCTGGAATCTTCGATATGAAAGGGGGGATTGTAGGTTTTTGGATGGCCGTAAAGGCGTTAAAAGAACTGGATATTTTTCCTGAGGATACGGAGATTACTTTCTTCTTAAGCTGTGACGAAGAGGGCGGCAGCTTGACATCCAGAAAAGAAATAGAAAAAATGGCACAGGAAGCCGATGTTTGTCTTTGTTCCGAGCCGGGGCATAAGGGTGAGGGATATATAACCATTTCCAGATATGGAAGGGATGTTGTTACTGTAAAAGCCAAGGGTGTTGCCGCTCATGCAGGAAATAATCCACAGATTAATCCTCTTGTGGAAATTTCAAGGCAGGCATTGTATATTAATGATACTTGCAAAGATGAGAACCTTCTGTATGCTTCTATTGTAAGCATACATGGCGGCGAAGAGGGTGCAACTGCCGCAACTCCCGAAGAAGCATATCTTATTGTTGATATAAGGTATAAAGATGAAGAACATGGAAAGATTGCCGCAGAAGTTATTAAAAACATTAAGCCTACTATAAGCGGAATGGAGGTTGAAATAAGCGGCGGCGTGGAGAAGCCTGCACTTACGCAAGGTGAGTATTCAAAGGCTGCTGTTGAAAGAACAATTTCCATTATTGAGGAAATGGGGTATGAGTATAAACCCACATGTCTTGGGGGAGGAAGTGACGGAAACTTTACAAGTGCTGTAGGGTGTCCAACAATTGACGGTTTGGGTCTTAACGGAGAGTTTCTTCATAACCCAAGAGAGTATATTTATATACCAACAATTCCCCAAAGAACGGCTCTTATAGCAGAGCTTATTAGAACATTATAAAACAAACTATAAAGAGCCTGTGACAAAAGACTCTAAAATAAGAAAAAATAAAACGTTGAGTTTACTAATGTAAATTCAACGTTTTATTTTGTATATAAGATCAAAACAAAAGGAAGCGGCGGCAGAACCGACATTTTCTTTTATCAATGAGAGTATGGTTTTGTCACAGCCTCTTTAAGTTTTTTCTTTATTTCATTACGTCTTTCATGGTATAAAAGCCTGCTTCTTTGCCGGCTAAAAACTTTGCTGCTTTAACAGCACCTACAGCAAAAACCTCTCTGCTTGTGGCAAGATGGCTTAATGTTACAATTTCATCTTTGCCTGCAAAAATAACATCATGTTCTCCTGCGATTGTTCCGCCTCTAAGTGCATGAATTCCTATTTCATTTTTTGTTCGTTTTTCTCTTATTTTTGAACGGTCATAAACATATGTCATTTTGTTATCAAGAGCCTCGTTAATGCTGTCTGCAAGAGCAAGGGCAGTTCCGCTTGGAGCATCGATTTTCTGGTTATGATGTTTTTCTATTATTTCAATATCAAAACCGCTTTCAAAAAGAACATCGGCAGCCTTTTGAACAAGGGATAATATAAGGTTTACACCTAATGACATGTTTGCACTTCTTAAAACAGCAACATCATTAGATGCCTTAACTATTTCCTCATTAAGCTCCCCTGAAAGGCCTGTTGTGCAAAGAACAAGAGGTATCTTTTTATCTCTGGAAAACTGCAGCAGTTCAGAAACGGCGGGGGCTGTTGAGAAGTCTATAATTACATCGGCGCTAACATTACAATCTCCCACTGATGTGAAAACAGGATATAGAAAAGCTCCGCCTCTTGGGTCTATACCTGCAACAATTTGGCAATTATCATCGGAGGATATAATCTCTTCCACAACTTTGCCCATTTTTCCGCCACATCCGTGAAGAATAATATTAATCATTTGCATTCTCCTTTCTATATTAGGTTATGGGTTTTCATTACTGATTTAAGCTTTTCCAGATTGTTTTCTTCCATTGGATAAAGTGGTGCAACTGTTGAGCCTGCTTTAAAGCCCATTAAATTAACGGCTGTTTTAACAGGGATTGGGTTTGTTTCAACAAAAAGTGTGTTTGCAAGATCTAATGTTTTAAGGAAAAGTTCACGGCTTCCCTCAATATCGCCCTGGAAGAACTTTTTATGAATATCATGCACAGTTTTTGGCATAATGTTTGCAAGAACACTTATTGCACCTTTTCCTCCAAGGGAAAGTATAGGCAGGTTTTGATCATCATTTCCTGAATAAATGTCAAAGTCAGGTCCGCAAAGAGCTGCTATTTGTGCAATTTGGCTTATATCGCCGCTGGCCTCTTTTATTCCCACTATATTAGGAATTTTTGAAAGCTCACAAACTGTTGAAGGGGTAATGTTTAAACCTGTTCTTGAAGCAACGCTGTAAAGAATAATTGGAAGAGAAACACTTTGGGCAACTTCTGTGAAATGTTTAATCAACCCTTTTTGTGTTGTTTTGTTATAGTAAGGTGTAACTATAAGAAGGCCGTCTACACCAACTTCTTCCGCTTCTTGAGCAAGTTCGATGGCATGTTCTGTTACATTACTGCCTGTGCCTGCAATAACAGGAACTCTTTTGTTGACTGTTTCAACTGTGAATTTAATTGCGGCAATTTGTTCTTCGTTTGTAAGGATGGCAGATTCACCTGTTGTTCCCGCAATTACAATGGCATCTGTTTCGTTTTTAATCTGAAATTCTATAAGCTCTTTTAAAACGTCATAGTTTATTGATTTATCATCGTTAAATGGTGTTACAATTGCTACTGCGGAACCTGTAAATATTGACATAAAATTTCCCCCTTAATAATTGGCTTATTGCATTGAAGCTATAAGCAGCTGCGCTATTTGAACTGAATTTGTTGCGGCTCCTTTACGGATGTTATCTGCAACCACCCACATGTTTATACCGTTTTCAACGCTTTCGTCTTTTCTTATTCTGCCTATAAACACTTCATCTTTTCCTGCTGCATTAATTGCTAAAGGATAGATGTTGTTTTTAACATCGTCTTCTATAACAACTCCCGGAGCATTTTTAAGTGTTTCCATAAGTTCAGAAAGAACGAAGGGGTTTTCAAACTCTACGTTTATAGACTCGCTGTGGCTGTCAAAAACAGGAACACGAACGGTTGTGGCAGTTATCTTCATGTTATCATTATGAAGAATTTTTCTTGTTTCTTCAATCATTTTCATTTCTTCTTTTGTGTATCCGTTTTCAAGGAAAACGTCTATATGAGGAATGCAGTTATTAGCTATTGGATATGGAAATTTTTTAGGGCTTTCTCCTTTTAAACCATTTGCTAAATCTTCCCACCCTCCAAGGCCAGCCCCCGAAACGGCCTGATATGTGGAGTATACAATTCTTTTAATCTTATATTTATCGTCAAGGGGTTTAAGAGCCACCATTGCCTGAATTGTGGAGCAGTTAGGGTTGGCGATTATGCCTTTATTCCAAAGAATATCTTCAGGGTTAACCTCGGGAACAACAAGGGGAACTGTTTTATCCATTCTCCACTGAGATGAGTTATCAACAACAATGCATCCTTTTGCAGCAGCAATTGGGGCAAATTTTTCGCTTGTGGAGCCGCCTGCGCTAAAAATAGCAATATCTATTGGTTTATCGAAGGAGCTTTCTGTAAGTTCTTCTACAATATATTCCTTACCCATGAATAAGACCTTTGAGCCTGCCGAACGGGCAGAAGCCATAAGATAAAGGTTTTCGATAGGAAGGTTTCTTTCCTCTATAACCTTTAAAAGGGTTATGCCCACCATACCTGTTGCACCGACAACTGCTAAATTAACTTTTTTCATTCATAATCACTCCTGTTAAATTTATTTCGAAAAGTCTGGTTTTTATAAAAATTCGAAAAAAAAACCGACGAATGCGCCGGCTAAATTTAACACAAATAAACAGTCAAACCATTAACAGTTGGAACTGTTGCTTTATTTATGGTAAACTTAGTAGCGCTCCATCAGCAGCTGCTGATGACAATTGTAAGGCTATTGACCATTACAACCAGGCTTAAAGCTTCAGGGCTAATAAACCTTCGGCAAAATTCCCTTTTAATATATGTCATTTGCTTCTGAACGCATCCATATATTTACTGATGAAAAATGCACCTCTACCTAAATTTCTTTTATTATAGTAACATTTATTTTAAACAGTGTCAAATTATTTATAAAGTTTTATAGATTTATTTAAATTAGGGCATAATTAAATATAATAGTATTTAAAACAAAGAGGAGAGAAGGTTATGGAAAAGGGAAAAGTAACACCCGACATGTTGACAGAAGATGATTTAGCTAAATATGAAATAGCTGCAGAGCTTGGACTTTTGGAGAAAGTTAAGCAAGGAGGCTGGAAAAGTCTTACGGCTAAAGAAAGCGGAAAAATAGGAGGATTAATGGCCGCAAAGCGTAAAAAAAACAAAGAAAAAAATTTATAAAACATATTGACAAAATACAAAAAAATGTGTATTATGTTATTTGTTCGCAGCGTTGCTGTGTGGCGGAAGTTGTGGAGAGGTGTCCGAGTGGTTTAAGGAGCCGGTCTTGAAAACCGGTGACTCCGCAAGGGGCCGTGGGTTCGAATCCCACCCTCTCCGCCATTTTTTTTGACTGTGGAGAAATACCCAAGTGGTTGAAGGGGCTCGCCTGGAAAGCGGGTAGGTCGTTAATAGCGGCGCGTGGGTTCAAATCCCACTTTCTCCGTGTTTTTACATTGCAGGGCTTATTCAGTGAGTGTCAGAGTAGGGCTTTGCAGTTTTTATTCTTATATAAAATGTAGGGGTATGATGTAATGGTAACATGACGGTCTCCAAAACCGTTCTTGAGGGTTCGAGTCCTTCTACCCCTGTTTAATTAAAAAGTCGCTAAATCTGATATTTATAAGGATTAGCGGCTTTTTTATGGTTCTATGTCAATAGCTGGGTGGGGTTGATTTTTCAATCTCACCTTTTAAAATTTAGAAGTTAGCTTTGTCCCAGGCTCTTTAATTTTATTTGAAATTAAGTGTATTGGATTTAAAGTTTTGGCTTAAAGGATTTTCGGAAAGTTAATGAAAAATATTTTAAAGAATTTAAAAAACCAAAAGAAAATATATTTGATTTAGTTGATTATTATTAGTACAATGTTTATAAGTGTTTAAAAATTCGTCTTTAGAGGTGTAAAATGGAAGACTATAGAAGTAATATAAAAAACCATAAAAAAATAGTTATAAAAGTTGGAACATCAACGGTTACATATCCAAGCGGTGCAATAAATTTAAGGCGGCTTGAGCAGTTGGCTTGGGTTTTATCAGACCTTAAAAATTCGGGAAAAGACATAGTTCTTGTTTCTTCGGGGGCTGTTGGCGTGGGTTCTGGAATTTTAGGCTTTAAAGAACGACCCACCGACACCCAGTGCAAACAGGCGGCGGCTTCTGTTGGGCAGGCATCGCTTATACAGATTTATAAAAACTTTTTTAATGAATACAGCCAGAACGTAGCGCAAATACTTTTAAACAAAGATGATGTTAAAGAGGGCGGAAGAAAGGAAGTAATTACACGCACATTTGAAACAATTCTTAACATGGGGGTTATTCCCATTGTGAATAATAATGATGCTGTTACAACAGATGAAATTGAGTTTTCGGATAATGACGGGCTTTCGGCTGTTGTTGCAAATATTGTTGATGCAGACTTGCTTATTCTTTTAACTGACATTGATGCCCTTTATGACAGCAATCCTCGTGCAAACCCAAATGCCAAAAGAGTTTCAGTTGTGGAAGATATTACAGATGAGATTGAGGCAATGGCTGACGATAAAGGAAGTGAGTTTTCCGTTGGAGGCATGGCAACGAAAATTTCTGCGGCAAAACTTTGCAAAGAAAGTAAAACAGACATGATTATTGCAGACGGAAGTGACCCACGGGTTTTGCATAAAATAATCGAAGGCGAGGATGTAGGAACATTATTTTTAGGAGGCTGATAGTTTTGGCAGATTGTCCGTTTTGCGGAGTTAAAATGAAAAATGAAGAAGACGGCTGTTCAAGCTGTGGATATAACTACAGAGGAAACAGTCAAAGAAGAAGCAGTGAAGAAATTTTTGGCGAAGCAAGGGAAATTGACTCTAAAGTAATTATTGAAGATGATAAAAAAGGAAAGGGAATGTACGGCAAGACTTTTGGTTCTTTTGGAACAGGGGATGCTTTGCCTCTTTGGTTAAAGGCTTTATATGTTATTATGACAATATTTGCAAGCCGTTTCTTTGGTCTTGTTATCAGCATTTTATTAATTTTTGGAGGAAAGCCTGAACAAAAAAGATTTGGAAAGATACTTCTTTCCATAACTATATTCCTTTTTTTACTTAATGTTATTGTCGGAATATTCGGCGGCATGGCATACTTTTTAGGAAGCGGATTGGGGATATATTAACATGACAAAAGATGAATTAAGAAAAGAAATTTTAAGAAAAAGAAGTCAGCTTTTTCTTGAAAAACAAGCTGAAAAAAGTAACTCTATTTATGAAAAACTTATCTCCCTTGATGAATATAAAAATTCAGACTGGATTTTTACTTATATAAACATGGGTGCGGAAGTAAGAACTGTGCCTTTGATTGAAAAAGCATGGAGGGATGGAAAAAGAGTTGCAGTTCCTGTTGCAAAATCAGGCAGGCTTATGTATTTTATTGAAATTAAAGATTTTGAAAACCTTACAAAAACAAAAATGGGTGTAAGCGAGCCTTCGGGAGATTTAAGTGAACAAGTTTTGCCGACGGAAAAGACAATGTTTATTGTTCCCGGGAGTGTTTTTGATGAAAACAAAAATCGCTGCGGCTACGGCGGCGGATATTATGACACATATACGGAAGAAAAAAACGTTGCCGAAACAATAGGTGTTTGTTATGAAATGCAGGTTATGGATAAAATACCCGTTGAGCCTTTTGACAGAAAGGTTTTTAAGCTGGTTACAGAAAAAAGAATTATAGAATAAGAGGTGGAAAAATGAGAAGTATATTAGAAATAGGAAAATTTGCAAAGGAAGCAAGCTTTAAAGCCGCATCCCTTACAAACCCTGAAAAAAGGGAAATACTTAACACATGTGCAGAAGCTGTTATTAATAATATGGAAGAAATTCTTAAAGCAAATGCAGAAGATATAAGTTTTGCAGTTGAAAGCGGTATAAAAGGCGCCTTTATTGACCGTTTAACGCTTAACAAGGAAAGAGTTGAGGGCATGGCTGACGGGCTTAGACAAGTGGCTAAGCTTTCCGACCCTATAGGTGAGGTTGTAAGCATGAACACCCTTGATAACGGACTTATTGTTGGCAAGAAGAGAGTGCCTATGGGTGTTATAGGAATTATTTTTGAAGCAAGGCCTAATGTTACTGCCGATGCTTTTGGTCTTTGTCTTAAAGCAGGCAGCTCCACAATTTTAAGAGGCGGCAAGGAAGCTTTAAAAACAAATCTTGCCATTGTGAAGACTTTTAGAGATTGTCTTAAAACCATGGGTTATCCTGAAGATTTTGTTCAAGTTCTTGAAGATACAAGCCGTGAAACAGCAACACAAATGATGCAGTTAAATGGTTTTATTGACGTGCTTATACCAAGAGGCGGTGCAGGGCTTATTCAAAGTGTTGTAAAAAACAGCACTGTTCCTGTTATTGAAACGGGCACAGGAAACTGTCATGTTTTTGTTGATGAAACAGCAAAAATAGATGATGCCCTTAAAATTGTTATAAATGCAAAAACTCAAAGGCCTGGTGTTTGTAATGCCTGTGAAAGTCTTTTTGTTCATGAAAGCATTGCTGATGAGTTTATTCCCCTTGTTACAAAGGCATTATTTGAAAAAAATGTGGAAATACGGGGAGATGAAAGATTTCTTAAAGAAGAGGGAGTTATTGAGGCTTCTGAATGTGATTGGGAAACAGAGTATGCTGATTATATAATTTCGGCAAGGGTTGTAAAAGATGTGGATGAGGCAATAGAGCTTATAAGAAAATATTCTACCCATCACAGCGAATGTATTGTTACAGAAGATTATACAAATGCTCAAAAGTTTTTAAACGAAGTTGATGCTGCCTGTGTTTATGTTAACGCTTCAACAAGGTTTACAGACGGAGAACAGTTTGGGTTCGGGGCTGAAATTGGCATAAGCACACAAAAGCTTCACGCAAGAGGGCCTATGGGTCTTAAGGAGTTAACAACAACAAAATATATTATTTATGGAAACGGACAGATAAGAGGTTAGATTGAAAAATTCAAATTTATATAATAATTTGAAAAATGTACCTGAATATTACTTTTGACTTGAGAAATAATACTATTGTAACATCAAACAAAAAAAGTATTTTTTTTAAGGAGGAATTCAACATGGCAAGTTCAAGTTCTTCAAAAGCAAATATTCCGGAGGCAAGAGCAGCTTTAGACAAATTCAAATATGAAGTGGCAAATGAAATTGGTGTGCCTCTTAAACAGGGTTATAACGGAGACCTCACATCTGCACAAAACGGATATGTTGGCGGATATATGGTTAAGAAAATGATTGAAAATCAGGAAAGAATGATGGCTCAGGGTTCAGGAAGTCCTACAGGTTCATCAGGTTCATCCAGCCCAACAATGTAATTAGTGAAAGCTGTTAAGAAATAGGCTTTAAAGCCTGTTAGGTTTTAAACAAAAAAAGGTATGTGTCACAAACAATGTGATGCATACCTTTTTTATTGAAATAAAAAGATATATTTGTTTTAAAAGAAATACAAAGAGCATCAACCGTTTAGCATGTAATAAAAAACAATCTATTTTAAAGGTTATGTGATATAATATCCACAAACTTTGTTTGTGGAAAGAGCCTAACGGCTCTGCCGCTGTTATCACAGCGGACAGAACGTAGACAAAGTCAAAACCTTGAGGGCTTTGCCCTCAAACACCCACAAGGGTTTTACCCTTGACCCATCTAAAACCGCATGAATATGCGGTTTTGATAAAAGTTTTTGGTCTTGCTTTTTTCAAAAAGCAAGTGGGGTTGGGCAACGCCCAAGGTTTGTCTTCAGTCTGGCCGCTGTTATCACAATGGATTATATTACTCATAAAACTTTTCAAGTTTTATTCGCCCGTTGACAAAAGAAAATGTCGGCTTTGCCGCCGCATTCTTTTGTTTTTACGATAATATCCACAAACTTTGTTTGTGAAAGAGGCTAACGATTATACCGTCGCTTTCTTTTGCCTTTATGATATAATATCACAAGACGTAAGTATTTGAACTTTACATTTTCCAAAGAGGTGATTGTTCTGAATGAAGTGAATATAGCTGATATAAAAAGGAAGCTGGACACCATAGCCGCAGAAATTTTAAGGCTTACAAGAAGCAGACTGCTGCTGAAATTTAATTTTCTTGATACTGCCATAGGCAGACTTGAAATTTATAATGACGATTTGGTTTTTCAGCTTGCAACAAACGGCCAAAGGCTCTATTTTTGTTCACAATGGGTTTTGGAAACCTTTAAAGAGGAGGAACAAAAGTTAAGCAGAGCATATTTACACTCAATTTTGCATTGTATTTTTAAACATCCTTTTGTTTCGCCTAAGTTAAACAAAAAATATTGGAACTTGGCGGCAGACATTGCAGTTGAAAATATACTTTCGGAAATGAACAACGAGCAAATAAGCTGTAACGGTGTTCAATACCAAGAACAGATGCTTTGCAGACTAAAAGAGGAAATAAGGCCTATAACTGCAGAAAAGGTTTATAAATATTTAGTTGATAAAAATTATTCTGATGATGAGGTTGAAAAACTTGCCGAATATTTTTATCGTGACAATCACGGGCTTTGGTGGCCTGACGAAGAAGACGAAGACAAAAAAGACAATGAAGAGGGCGAGGGCGGCGAAGAGCAATCTATTGACATGGAAGAGCTTATGAAAGAATGGGAAGAAATAAGCAAAATGCTTGATGTGGATTTAGATACTCTTTCAAAAGATTCGGACAAAAGCGACAGCCTTATTCAGAACTTAAAAGAATTAAACAGAGATAAATATGATTATAAAGAGTTTTTGAGAAAATTTTCAGTGCGTGGAGAGGACATGCTTATAAATGATGAAGAATTTGATTATGTATACTATACATACGGACTTAGTCATTATGGAAACATGCCCCTTATTGAGCCTTTGGAGTATAAAGAAACTGAAAAAATAAATGACTTTGTTATTGCCATTGATACATCAGGAAGTGTTAAGGGTGAAGTGGTGCAAAGATTTCTTAACAAAACTTACTCCATGCTTATGATGGAGGAGAGTTTTTTTAAAAAAATAAACATGAGAATTATACAATGTGATGATAAAATACAAGAAGAGGTTAAAATCGAAAGCAAAGAGGATTTTGACACTTATATGAAGAACATGAAAATAAAAGGTTTTGGCGGAACAGATTTTAAGCCGGTTTTTAGCAGAATAGAAGAGCTTATTAGTGCAAAGGAATTTGACAATTTAAAAGGGCTTATTTATTTTACAGACGGGTATGGAATGTATCCTTTAACAAAACCTACTTTTGAATCGGCGTTTATATATTTAGGATATGACCCTGAAAGGCCGCCCACACCGCCTTGGGCAATTAAACTGTGTCTGGATGAGGAACAACTAACGGAGGATTTAAAATGAACATAAAACAAGCAAAAAAGGAAGTTGAAAATTCTGTAAGAGCATATCTTTTAAAAGATAAATTCGGGAACTATTGTGTTGATTTGGTAAGGCAAAGGCCTCTTTTAATTATTGGCGCACCTGGCATTGGAAAAACTGCGGTTATGGAACAAATATCACAGGAAATGGGCATTGGTCTTGTTGCATATTCAATGACACACCACACAAGGCAAAGCGCCATAGGACTTCCCTATATTGAAAAAAAGATATATGACGGAGTTGAGGTTGCAGTTTCAGAATACACCATGAGTGAAATAGTGTCTTCTATTTATGATTATATGGATGAAACGGGAATTAAAGAGGGAATTTTGTTTTTGGATGAAATTAACTGTGTTTCTGAAACACTTTCACCTGCCATGCTTCAATTTTTACAGTATAAAACCTTTGGCAACCACTCAATTCCGAAGGGGTGGGTTATTGTTACAGCAGGAAATCCTCCTGAATATAACAAAAGTGTACGGGAATTTGACGTTGTTACACTTGACAGAGTTAAAAAAATTGATGTAAGTGCAGATTTTGGGGTATGGAGGGAATATGCTGTTTCAAAGGGAATACATTCTTCTGTTATTACGTTTCTTGACATAAAAAGAAACTACTTTTATAACATAGAAAGCACAATAGACGGAAAAGCTTTTGTTACGGCAAGAGGCTGGGAGGATTTATCTCAGATTATTCAGCTTTATGAACAGCTTGAAATAGAGATTGATGAAAACCTTTGCCTGCAGTATATTCAAAACAAAGAGATTGCCAAAGCTTTTGCAATTTACTATGCTCTTTTTAATAAGTATAAATCAGATTATAAAGTGCTTGAAATACTTGATGGAAAATATGACGAAGAAATTAAAGAAAGAGCCAAAGAGGCTAAGTTTGATGAAAGAATTACACTTTTAGGGCTTTTGCTTGAAACTGTTACAGACAATATGAAGAGTTGTCTTTATATGGATGATTATATAACCATTATTTTTGAGATTTTAAAGGGATTAAAAATTTCTGTTTCATCAAAAGAAGAAGAAAAAAGCATAACGGAAATTTTAAGCGAAATTATTGAAATGAGAAAAGCAGATGTAGCAAAAAAAGCTTCAAAAGGGCTTATTGGCAAGGAAAAGGAGTCTGCTTTAAGAGAAGTTATTTTTATTTTGGAAACTTTCCTTATTGACATTAAGGAGAAGAATATAACCGATAAAAAGAAAGGCTTTGATTTCATAAAGAAAGAATTTGAAGAAATAGTAAGCGGTTTGGATAAAAATGTTGAAAACACAAAGGCTAAGCTTGAAAACATGTTTGGCTTTATTGAAGATGTTTTTGGCAAGGAACAAGAAATGCTTCTTTCTGTTACAGAGCTTACAGCCAACCGCAGCAGCGCAAGGTTTATAGGAAAATACGGTGCTGAAAAATATTTTGAAAACAACAAGGAACTTCTTTTTTATGAAAGACAGCAGGATATTATGAAAGAACTTAGCGTGCTTGATGGGATGATGAAATGATGTTTAAGTATATTGAGGAAAAGGACGGCATAACCATAATAGGTCTTAATGACACAAGTTTTAAAAGGCTTACAATTCCCGCCGTTATTGACGGGAAAAAGGTAAAGAAACTTGGTTCTGCAGCTTTTTTCGCAAATCATGAAATAGAAGAGCTGATAATTGAAGAAGGAATTGAAGAAATTGAGTCATACTGTTTTTCAAAAGTTGAAAATCTGATTAAAGCAGAATTTCCACAAACACTTAAAAGCATTGGGCATGAGGCATTTTTAGGATGCGGAAGTCTTAAAGAAATTAAAATACCTCCTTGCTGCAATTTTATTGGTTCAAAAGCTTTTTCTTGGTGCAGTGAGGCAACAAACCTTTATTTTGAGAATTGCGAAGAGCTTAGAATTGAAGAAAGTGCCTTTTCCTTTTGTTCTGAATTAAAGGAGGTTGTTTTGCCGGAAGGCCTTGTAGAGCTTGATAAAAGCAGTTTTTCTGTTTGCGGAAGCTTAAAAAAGGTTGTTTTGCCTTCAAGTTTAAAGACCATAGGCATACAGTGTTTTGAGGGCTGCGGAAACCTTCAGGATGTTATTTTAAAAGAAGGGCTTGAAGTTATAGGAAGTTGGGCCTTTAGAGAGTGCAAAGGTTTAAGGGCAATTGAACTGCCTAAAAGTCTTAAGATAATTGGTGACGGGGCATTTATTGGATGTATTGAAATAAGAAGTGTAAAAATTCCAAAGGGAGTAAGGGAAATAAGCGACTGGTGTTTTGGAAAGTGCAGAACCATTGAGTTTATGGAAATACCTGAGGGTGTGGAGGTAATAGGAAGTTTTTCTTTCAGCAGATGCAGAAAGATTAAAAAATTATATTTGCCTGAAAGTATCAGTGTTATAAAAAGAGGGGCTTTTTCTGTTTGTCTTGATGCGGAAAGAATTAATCTGGGATATGGTGTAAGAGTAATAGAAGAACGTGCTTTTGAAATGTGCAGCGGTCTTAAATGGATTAATATTCCCGAAACTGTGGAAAAGCTTAATTTAAATATTTTTTATGAATGCAAGAAGCTTTTAGGAATTGAATATGCGGTTAAAAATCGTGAAGTTGAGTTTATTTATATTCCGCCTGCGGCTATGGGTGTAAAGTTTACAAAGAAGATTTCAGATAGAGCTATCCCCTGGAAAGACTATGATTTGATGTTTGATAAGATTAGAGGTTTGGAATATAAAATTGAAATGTGTATTTTCAGGCTAAAAAATGCCTTTGATTTAGAAGAAGAGCAAAAGGAAAGATATTTGACTTATTTAAGAAGATATTCAAAAAACCTTATTTTAAAAGCAATTTTTGAGGATTCTGTGGAGGACATGGGCTTTTACGGAGATAATTTACTTATATCTCAAAACAACATTGATGAATATATTGAAGCTTCGGCGAAGAAGCAAGGCAGGCTTACAGGATATTTATTAGATTATAAGCAAAAAAGATTTGGAAAAACAATAAAAAGATTTGTGCTTTAAGCAAACCGATTGTCATGTTGAGATTTAATTAACAAATCATCCCTTTTGTTATACATGGTTATTTTAAAACAAAAGGGAGTTTTTATTTTAACGGTGAAAAAAAGAGAGCCTATTTTACTTTGTCACTTTATTTCGGAATAAGTGATGTTTTTTACATTGATAATAATTGTAAAAAACTGTACAATAAAGATATTGCTATCCATAAATTAAGGTGCAAAGGAGATATGGTTTTGGAGATATTGAACTGGAAAGAGTTTCTTTATCCATACGAGCAGGCGGTTGCAGAGCTTACGCTTAAAATGGAATATGCGATGAATGAATATAGAAAACTTGGAATGTATTCACCCATTGAATCTGTTATGGGCAGAGTTAAAAACCCTTCAAGCATAATGGAGAAGGTTCAGAAGAAAAAAATACCCAATGAAAAAATTGAAGAGGAAATAGATGACATAGCAGGAATAAGGGTTTTATGTCAGTTTGTTGAGGACATACCTAAAGTAGTTTCACTTATTAAAAGGCATCATGGCAGAGATTTGACAATCCATGAGGAGCTGGACTACATAACAAACGCAAAGCCAAGCGGATACAGAAGCTATCATATAATAGTTAAATATCCCATAAATTCAGTAACAGGCTTTAAAGAGGTTATGGCTGAAATTCAAATCAGAACCCTTGCAATGAACTTTTGGGCAGTGGCAGAACATTCTTTAAAATACAAATACAGCGGAAACATTCCCCGTGAAGTAAAAGAGCGGCTTATAACATGTGCAGAGGCAGCATTTAGCCTTGACAACGAAATGAGCACAATAAGAAATGAAATAATGTATGCCCAAAGGATAAATAAAATTAAAGACGATTTAATTGCCGATATAATAGAGCATATACAAAATCTTTATTTCATTTTAAAGCTAAGTGAAATGGAAGAAATAAACACACAGTTTGTTGAGCTTTGGAGTGAGGGAACAATAGAAGAACTTAAAGCCTTTAAAGAAGAACTTGGAAGCATTACAAAATTATATGGAGCATAAAAAAGAATGGGACTTTTTGCAATTGGTGATTTACATTTATCAAAATCTGTTTCAAAACCTATGGATATTTTCGGAGAAGCTTGGATTAACCATACAGAAAAGCTTGAAAAAAATTGGTGCAAAACAATAACTGAAAATGATACGGTTTTAATATGCGGTGATACAAGCTGGGCAATAAACATTGACGAGGCAAAGCCGGACCTTGACTTTATAAACAGCTTATCCGGGAAAAAAGTTTTTATAAGAGGCAATCATGATTATTGGTGGAGCAGTGTTTCAAGGCTTAACAGCATGTATGAAAATATGGTTTTTCTGCAAAACGATTTTATAACATACAAAAACATTGCCGTTTGCGGCTCTCGAGGCTGGATTTTTCCACAGGGGGAAGAGTTTAGTGAAAAGGATTTAAGAACATTTAAAAGAGAAGAAATAAGGTTTCGCCTATCCCTTGAAAGTGCAAGAAAAAAAGGATATGAAGAAATTTTATTTATGACTCACTTTCCTCCGGCAACTTTGAAAGGCGAAGGAGGTTTTATGGATATATTAAAAGAATATAACGTGACAACTGTTGTTTATGGACATTTGCACGGAAAAGAAGGTTTTGAAACAGGAGTTAAGGGTATAAAAAACGGCATTGATTTTAAGCTGGTTTCTGCTGATTATATTGATTTTTGCCCGCAAAGTATTTTTGACTGATTATTTTGGGAGGAATTTAAAGATGGTAGTAATGGTTATTGACGGACAAGGCGGCGGAGTGGGCAAGGCTGTTATTGAAAAGCTTAAGCCTGTTTTGGGAGAGGAACATCAGCTTGTTGCTGTGGGAACAAACTCCATAGCTACGGCCACAATGCTTAAAGCAGGAGCCGTTAATGTGGCAACCGGCGAAAATGCAATAAAATATAATGCTGAAAGAGCAGATATAATTATGGGAAGTGTAGGAATAATATCTGCAAATTCAATGTTTGGGGAATTGTCGCCTAATATGGCAAACGCCATAAGTGAAAGCGAGGCAATGAAAATTTTAATTCCTCTTAAAAAATGCGGTCTTTACGTTGTGGGTGTCAACACAGACTCCATGCCGAAAATGATTGATGAGGCAGTGGATGTTGCTATGGATTGTATAAAAGGTTTACGTCACAGCCACCACAAGCATTATCATGGATAAAAAAGGAGAGCTAAGGTTTAGATGGGAATAGTTTCGATTTTTTTAATAGCGGTGGGGCTTGCAATGGATGCCTTTGCCGTTTCCATATCAAACGGAATAGCAATAAGAGGGTACAGCTCTAAAGACGGCACAAAAATGGCGGCGTTTTTTGGCTTTTTTCAGTTTGCAATGCCTGTTACAGGCTGGATTTTAGGAAGCAGCATAAGCGGATACATTGAAGCTGTCGACCACTGGATTGCTTTTGCTCTTCTTGGATTTATAGGAATTAACATGATTAGGGAATCCTTTGAATGTGAAAAAGATGACGGAGTATGTGAACTTTTTGAACTTACCACAAAAAAACTTATACTACAATCTATTGCAACAAGCATTGATGCTTTGGCAGTTGGAATAAGTTTTGCAGTGCTTGATGTTGACGTAATAAGTGCATCGGCAGTAATAGGCATAGTCTGTTTTATTATATCTTTTTTAGGCGGAGCCTTAGGAAAAAGGTTGGGGGATGTATGTCGGGGCAGAGCAGAGCTTTTAGGAGGAGTAATATTAATATCAATCGGTGTAAAGATAGTGGCGGAGCATTTATTTATTATTTAATGATGGCACGGGCAGTGATGATGCAGGCAGGCAGTGTCTGTTTTGCAAAATAAAGTTTTGACAAAAAAACTGCATAATTTTAGATTTATACATGTTTTGAAGAAGTGAAAAAAACATTTGATACAGCTTTTGCAAAGAAAGAAAAAGAAATATTTTTTTAGGCAGGGGAGAGGCGAATAATAGGTTCGGCACTGCCGAAACCTGTTTCGGTAATTTAGTATTGAAATATAGAACAAATTGTTCTATAATAAGTACACTGCCTTATTTAAAAGGTGATTTTCTTTGTTTTGCAGTATATAAATTAAGCTTTATCAAAGAGAAGGAAAGCAAAATTATAAACAAAAGGAGAATTAGTATGTCAAAAATCATGAAAACAATGGACGGAAACGAAGCTGCGGCATATGCTTCATACGCCTTTACGGAAGTTGCGGGAATTTTCCCAATAACACCGTCCTCACCAATGGCTGAAAAGACAGACGATTGGGCTGCCAATGGTAAAAAGAATATTTTCGACCAAACTGTAAATGTAATCGAGATGCAATCTGAGGCCGGAGCAGCGGGAACAGTTCACGGCTCTCTTGCGGCAGGTGCTTTAACAACCACCTACACAGCAAGTCAGGGGCTTCTTCTTATGATTCCCAACATGTATAAAATTGCAGGTGAATTACTTCCTTCAGTTTTCCATGTAAGCGCACGTGCTCTTGCAAGCCATGCTCTTTCCATATTCGGCGACCATTCCGACGTTATGGCTTGCCGCCAGACAGGATTTGCTTTGCTTGCTTCAAACAGTGTTCAAGAAGTAATGGACCTTGCTGCTGTTTCTCACCTTGCAACAATTGAGGGCAGAGTTCCGTTCCTTCACTTTTTTGACGGATTCCGTACTTCACATGAAATTCAAAAAATCGAGTGTCTTGACTATGAAGATTTAAAGAAAATTGTTGACATGGATGCTATTAATCGTTTCAGAAGAAACGCTCTTAATCCTGAACATCCTGTTCTTAGAGGAACAGCTCAAAACCCTGACATATTCTTTCAGGCAAGAGAGGCTTCAAACCCTTTTTATGAAGAAATTATTGACGTTACAGAAAAATATATGGCTGAAATCAACAAACTTACAGGAAGAGATTATCAGCTTTTTAACTACTACGGCGCACCTGATGCAGACAGAGTTATTGTTGCTATGGGTTCAGCTTGTGAGGCTATTGAAGAAACAATTGATTATTTAATGGCAAAGGGTGAAAAAGTAGGACTTGTTAAAGTTCATCTTTACAGACCTTTTTCAGCTAAGCACCTTATGGCTGCTATTCCTGAAACAGCTAAGAAAATTGCTGTGCTTGACAGAACAAAAGAGCCGGGTGCTCTTGGCGAACCTTTATATCAGGATGTATGTACTGCAATGTTTGAGGCTAAAGAGCAGCCTATGGTTATTGCCGGCCGTTATGGACTTGGTTCCAAGGACGTAACACCTGCTCAGTTTATTGCTGTTTATGAAAACCTTAAGGCAGAAAAACCTTTAAACCATTTCACAATGGGTATTGTTGACGACGTTACAAACCTTTCTCTTAAAGTTGAAAAGGAAATTGACGTTACAGGTCAAGACGGAACAATTGCTTGCAAGTTCTGGGGTCTTGGTGCAGACGGAACTGTAGGTGCTAATAAAAACTCAATTAAAATTATTGGTGACCATACAGACATGTATGCTCAGGCTTATTTTTCATACGATTCAAAAAAATCAGGCGGTATAACACAAAGTCATCTTCGTTTTGGCAAAAAGCCTATAAGAAGCACATACCTTGTTAAAACAGCAGACTTTGTTGCTTGCCACAAGCAGGAGTATGTTAACATTTATGATATGCATACAGAGCTTAAGCCGGGCGGAACATTCCTTCTTAATACAGAATGGAGCACAGAAGAGCTTGAGGCAAATCTTCCTGCTGACATGAAGAGATATTTTGCTGAAAATAACATTAAATTATACACAATTAACGCAACACACATTGCTAAAGAAATCGGCCTTGGCGGAAGAGTAAACTCTGTTCTTCAAGCTGCATTTTTTAAGCTTGCAAACATTATTCCAATTGATGATGCTGTTAAGTACATGAAAGAAGCAATCACAAAAAGCTATGGCAGAAAAGGCGAATCTATCCTTACAATGAACTATGCTGCTGTTGAACAGGGTGTAGACGGTGCTGTTGAGGTTAAAATTCCTGCTGCTTGGGCAAATGCAGTTGACGAAAAGAAAGAAACAAAAGATGTTCCTGCATTTATCAAAGATGTTGTTATGCCTATTAATGCACAAAAAGGCGACCTTCTTCCTGTAAGCACATTTGTAGGACGTGAGGACGGAACTTTCCCACAGGGCACAGCTGCTTATGAAAAACGTGGAGTTGCTGTTGACATTCCTCAATGGATTCCTGAAAACTGTATTCAGTGTAACCAGTGTTCATATGTTTGCCCTCATGCTGCAATTCGTCCTTTCCTTCTTAACGAGGAAGAAGCGAAAAATGCACCTGAAAGCTTTGTAACGTTAGATGGCAAAGGCAAAGGCGTTGACGGATATAAATTCAGAATTCAGGTTTCTGCACTTGACTGTATGGGCTGCGGAAGCTGTGCCGATGTTTGTCCTTCAAAGCAGAAAGCTCTTGTTATGCAGCCTGCAGGCACACAAAAAGCAGAAATTGCTAACTGGGAATTTGCAGCAGAAAAAGTTTCAATCAAAGAAGGCGTTCTTGACAGATTCAGCGTTAAGGGCAGCCAGTTTGTTAAACCTCTTCTTGAGTTTAGCGGTGCTTGTGCAGGATGCGGTGAAACACCATACGCAAAGCTTATTACACAGCTTTTCGGCGACAGAATGTATATTGCTAATGCAACAGGCTGTTCATCAATCTGGGGCGGAAGTGCACCAACAACACCTTATACAACAAACGCTAAGGGTCATGGACCTGCTTGGGCTAACTCACTTTTTGAGGATAACGCAGAGTTTGGTTTAGGTATGGCTTTAGCTGTTAAGCAAATGAGAGAGGCTATCAGAATTAAGCTTGAAGCTCTTAAAGAAGTTAAGGGAACAGAAAGCTTAACAGAAGTTATTGACGGATATATTTCAACAATGAAAGACGGAGAAGCTAATAAGGGCGCTTCCGCTAACCTTGTTGCTGCGTTTGAAAGCTTTAAAGCTGAAGGCGAAGCTAAGGAAATTATTGAAGATGTTCTTGAAAACAAAGACCAGCTTGTTAAAAAGAGCCAGTGGATATTCGGCGGTGACGGATGGGCTTATGATATTGGTTACGGCGGTTTAGACCATGTTCTTGCTTCCGGAGAAGACGTAAACGTATTTGTGTTTGATACAGAAGTTTATTCAAACACAGGTGGTCAGGCTTCTAAAGCTACTCCTGTAGGAGCTATTGCTCAGTTTGCAGCAGGGGGTATGAGAATTAAGAAGAAAGACCTTGGCATGATGGCTATGAGCTATGGTTATGTATATGTTGCACAAGTTGGTATGGGTGCAAACCAGGCACAAGTTGTTAAAGCCCTTAAAGAAGCAGAGGCTTATGACGGCCCATCACTTATTATTGGTTATTCCCCATGTATAAACCACGGCATGAAGATGAGTGCTTCACAGGCTGAAATTAAAAAGGCTGTTGACGCAGGATACTGGCACTTATACAGATTTAACCCGCAGCTTAAAGACGAGGGTAAAAATCCATTTGTGCTTGACTCATCTGCAGAGCCAAAGGGAAGTTTCCAAGACTTTATAAAAGGTGAACTTCGTTATACATCACTTCTTAGAGCATTCCCTGAGGTTGCAGAAGAACTTTTTGCTAAAGCAGAGGAACACGCTAAAGAAAGGCTTGAAAGTTACAAAAAACTTGCGGCTCAGTAATTGAGGTAAGATTTAAATTAAATTTTAATGAGGCGGCGATTATGCTGCCTCATTTTTTATAAATAAGTTAGGGATTTTAATATGAGAAGTTTGTTGGAAGGATTTAACAAAGGGTCTAAAGCCTAAACATTTAATTTAAAAATAAATTTCGGCAGCCAAAATTGTATAAGATTTTTAATTGTTTTAAACTGAAAATAATGGTACATTAACTTTAATTAAAGTTTAGAGGAGGTTATAATATGAGTTTAAGCAGAATGAAAAGCATTTTTTCCATACTCTATATTGCAGTTGGAGCTGTTACTATTTTAGAATATCTTTATGTAAAGGGCATGTTTACAGGGCCTCTTATGATGGGGCTTGTGGCTATGGTAGGGCTTACAAACATTGTTCTTGAAATTGCCAGCAAGAAATATATTTATGCTTTAAATTATTTAATATCATCAATTGGGTTGTGCATGGGTTATATAGCGTTAATGTAAAAAAAGCACCTGTTTTAAAAGGTGCTTTAAAGCCGCAAATAAACCTTGTATTAAGATATTTTCAAAGATGTTAAGTGTATTTGAAAGTTGTTATAATTTAAAATAAATTTACGGTTTAAATGATTTATGTATAAAATCAGGACGTTTAAACGTAGTGTTTTATTTATTGTGTTCACTTGAAAGAAGGGTGAAGATGGTGCTGGCTATGGAGTCTACATTTCTTTTCCAGTTGTTGCATATAAGCTGGGCTTGACTTTTTGTGGCAACGGTTACATCCACTTCCATTATTTTTGTGCCGTCAATTCCGCATACTGAGCATTTAACTAAAAACTCTCCGTTTATTTCAGGGAAATAATTTGCAGATGTTTCATATTCACTTTTTATTCTTTTTCCGTTGGCAAGTATATATTCGTTGGCTGACGATTTCATCCATTCGCTTATTCTGTTTTGAAAAAACTCCAAGGCACTGCTTCCCTCATCGGTTATTATGTATCTTGTTGAGCCGTTTTCTGTGTATGCATCAATAAATTCGCTGTCTATAAGCTCTCCAAGATATTGCTGAGCGGAAAAGTAGTCCATAATGTTTGCTTCAAGGGCAAATTGGCATATTTCGTTATTAGAAAGTGAAATGTTCATTTTTTTAAGCAAATAAAGAATTATTAGTTTGTTTTCAGCCAGCTTATTCTCATCTGACATAAAGTGTTCCCTCCAAGTTAATAGTTACAAGCACATTATTATATCATGTTTCGATAAGACACTCAATTGTTTTATTAATAAAATCAAAATTATAGAAAATTTTATAAAAAGCATGAAAGTTTGTCATTTTAAGATAAGTGTAATATTATGTCAAAAAAATAAAAATTTAGGTGTTTTATTTCTTAATAAAAGTCAATTTTTTAAGTTTAGCAACAAAAAATATTAAAAAAGTTGAAGAAATTATCAATGAAATATTGAAAATAAAAGAAAATAAATGTATAATTTTTAAAAGCATTTACTTTTAAAATTTAAGGAGGAAGTTATATGGATTATGTTGACAGTGTTTTAGAGAAATTAATTGAAAAAAATGCCGGGGAGAAAGAGTTTCACCAAGCGGCTAAGGAAGTGCTTAATTCTCTTAAGCCTGTGCTTGAAAAAAACCCAAAATATGAGGAGGCAGGTATTCTTGAAAGGCTTGTAGAGCCTGAAAGACAGATTATCTTCCGTATCCCATGGGTTGATGACAGCGGTAAAGTGCAAGTGAACAGAGGTTTTCGTGTTCAGTTTTCAAGCGCAATCGGTCCATATAAAGGGGGTTTAAGGTTTCATCCGTCGGTAAACTTAGGAATTATAAAGTTTCTTGGCTTTGAACAAATTTTTAAAAATTCACTTACGGGACTTCCCATTGGCGGCGGAAAGGGCGGCTCAGACTTTGACCCTAAGGGGAAAAGTGACAGAGAAGTCATGGCTTTTTGCCAAAGTTATATGACAGAACTTTTTAAATATATTGGTCAAAACATTGACGTTCCGGCAGGGGATATAGGTGTAGGGGCAAGGGAAATAGGCTTTATGTATGGGCAGTACAAAAGAATTACAGGCTCTTATGAAGGTGTTTTTACAGGCAAAGGTTTAACATACGGCGGCTCTCTTGCACGTAAGGAAGCAACAGGGTATGGACTTGTGTATCTTGTGACTGCAATGCTTAAAAGTGCAGGCAAAACCATGGAAGGTGCTGTTGTTGCAATTTCAGGTTCCGGAAATGTTGCCATATATGCTTGTGAAAAGGCACAGCAAAACGGTGCAAAGGTTGTAACATTAAGTGATTCAACAGGCTGGATTTATGACGAAGAAGGCATTGATCTTGAGGCTGTTAAAGAAATCAAAGAGGTTAAGAGAGGGCGTATTAAGGAATATCTTAACTACAGACCTAATGCAAAATATACAGAAGGCAAGGGTGTTTGGTCGGTTAAATGTGATATTGCTCTTCCTTGTGCAACCCAAAACGAGCTTAATACTGAGGATGCGAAGATGCTTATTTCAAACGGATGTTATGCTGTTGGCGAGGGTGCTAACATGCCTACAACTCTTGAAGCCATTGATATTTTCTTAGAGAGCAATGTGCTTTTTGCGCCGGCAAAAGCTGCAAATGCAGGAGGAGTGGCAACAAGTGCTCTTGAAATGAGCCAAAACAGCATGAGATACAGCTGGACATTTGATGAGGTTGACGCAAAGCTTAAAGACATTATGGAAAATATTTATCACGAAATGGAAAGTGCCGCCAAAGATTATGGATTTGAAGGCAACTTTGTTGCAGGTGCCAACATTGCAGGGTTTATAAAGGTTGCAGAAACCATGCTTGCACAAGGTGTTTGTTAATATTAAAAAAGATCATGGGCTTTGCCCAAACCTATTTGCTTTTTGAAAAAAGCAAAACAAAAACTTTTGTATAAAACCGCATGAATATGCGGTTTTAGTATGAATCAAGGATAAATGTCAAGGTATAACATTTCACATTGTAAAACAATTTTTGAACTTAGAATTCTTGCAAAGTTTTGAGTGTAAGGCTTTTAAGAGTCTGACGAAGAAAGACCTTGGGCAAAGCCCAAGGTCTTAACTTTTTTCAATTAAAGATTTTAAGTTTTCTATAAGCATACGGTTTTGGTCTGGAAGAAGTATGCAAAACCGTATAAAAGTATCGTCCAAAAATGTAAAGCTTGAAGCATCTCTTATAAGCATATTTTTTTGTATAAGGTTTTCAAAAATTTCCCATGAAGTTATTTTATCTGTCAATAGTTTTAGCAAGATAAAGTTTGTAGAGGAAGGATATGCTTTTATGTTATGCCAAGTTTCAAGTTCTGCCATCAACTTTTTTCTTTCAGAGGAAATAAGAAGGTGTGTCTGTTTAATAAAGTTTTCCTCACTAAACAGCCTTTCACCTGAGAAAGCAGCAAGGCTGTTAACACTCCACGGGTCTTGATTGGATTTTAAAAGGGCATGGAAGTTTTTGTTTGAGCTTATGCCATAGCCAAGTCTTAGCCCGGGGGCAGAGAAAAATTTTGAGATTCCTCTTATTACAAAAAGGTTATCAAATTTAAGCGTAAAGGGTATTGAACAAATATTTTCAATGTTATCGCTAAACTCTATATAAGTTTCGTCTATCATAACTGAGATGGAGTTTATCTTGCAGTGAGCTAATATTTTTTCTGTTTGGGAAGTTGTGATTACTGTTCCTGTTGGGTTATTTGGATTGCAGGCAACAAGCAAATCCACATCCTCCGAAAGAGCGGCCAAAAGTTTGTCAAGGTTCAGCAGAAAGTCTTCCTTTTCTTCCAAGGGGAAATATTTAAAGTCACTTTTAAGTTTTTCCAGCTCTTTTTCATATTCGGAATAGGAAGGGCCTATTATTATCGCTTTTTTAGGATTAACAGATTTAATAAAAGTGGAAATAAGCTCTGTAGAGCCGTTTCCCACAGCTATATCCTGCCAGTTTGCACCTGTGTAAAGAGCAATACTTTTTCTAAGCGCTGTGTACTCCTTATCAGGATAGGTGGATATGATATGAAGATTATTGCTTAACTCCGATCTAACATTTTCCGGAAATCCATAGGGGTTTATATTACCGCTGAAATCAATTATATCTTCTGTGGGTATACCATAGATGCGGTTTATTGCATCAAGATCCCCGCCGTGGCTATGTGTTAAAGTTTCTTTTTTCATATTAACAACCTTCTTTTGAAATAGTTTCTAAAAATTCATATCTTCATTTCGTTCAATAAGTGTAATTTCACGACTTTGCCTTAAAAGTCTTGGGAAATTTCCGCTAAAGGTGCCTTTTTTCTTTTCTGACATTGATATCAAAAGATTTATTGATTTATCAAGGTCATGAATCATGGACAAATTATAATTGTTAAGTTTAAGTTCTTTAAGTGTAAAGGTTGAAAGCACACTTATAAAGTTTATAGGTGTTTCTTTCCCGTCTTTTGATTTAAGCCTAAACTTTAAAGAATTGCCTGGCTCAAAGCCGAAAAAGTTTATTATGGCTGTATAAAGCTGATTAAGTGTAAATTCCTCAGGGATTTCAATTGTTTTCCAAAGCTCTTTATTGCTTTCAAAGCCAACCTCTAAAACAAGAAGGTTTTTGTAAGCTTTAGTCTTAGATAATAATTTTGTTTTTGAACTGTCATTTGATATTAAAACAGAAAACAATTGGTCATAGGTAAAAAGCATGTTTGAAAGAGGGATATCTTCGTCGTGGTTTGAAACCTGGAAAATTTTTTCGCCTATTGGTGTTAAATAAAAATAGTTGCATGAAGAAAAAAGTTCTCCTGTCATGTCACAGTTTGTTAAAAGAAGCGGTCTGGCAAAGTCTATTTCCTCTTCAAAATCCATGGTGTGTAAATATATAGGTGTTAAAATATCAAGGTATAAGCCAAAGGGTGTGAAAAACCATTTGTCAATAATTGTGCCCATATAATAAACGGAAGAAAGAAGAATTTCCTCTTCAACTGACACTTCCTCTTTTTCTGAAAGTTTTACAATGTTTTTAAAATCAAAGCCCAAAGCCTTATAAAAAAAGGCGAATATATCCTCCGCATCTATACTTGTTTTAATTATTTGAATAAAATCGTTTATATTAAACATATTAAGAGGGAGCCTAAGTTGATTTGTAAAATTTATTTTAAACAATACAAGAGCAGTGTCTGTGATTTTTTTAAGTATTTCCAGTGTAGTCATTTTAAAAAAAGCATCTGCTGTTTCATTGTCTTTTTGATATTTTACTGTGCCTATTGAATCCATAGGCTTTATAAGGTTAAGTGTTTTGGCCATTATTAAAAGATAGTTATAATAATATGTGTCACTAATATAAGCTTTTCTAAAATCTTCAGGTATCTTTGCCGGAAAGGTATGCTCATATTCAAATTCATTAACAGGGTCGAAATAATTGCACACTATTTGGAGATCCTTAATGAAACTATGTCTTCTAATGCTATTGCGGGTGTTTCTTATGCCCAGAGAACCTTTTTTATTTATATATGTTTTGAGCCGAAAAACATTTGGAGAATTTTCTGCCTTTAATGAAGCGTTTAAAATATTAGCGGGGGTAAGCATTGTGTTGTTCAATATTGCACTGAAAAACCATTTGCTTAATATGGGTAATGAAATCTTATTCAACACTTCCTTTTCTTCATCACAAAGGTTTTTTGATGTTGCTAAAAATTCACGGATAAAGATATCCTTTAAAAGTTCTGTTTTATCTAAAAGATTGTTTTTGTGCATTAAGGTTCTCCTCTCGTAAATCTAATTGCTATTTTAACAGAAAATCATATTTTTACAAGTAAAGGTGTAAAAACGGAGAGTTAAAATTATAAATTTTTATATTATTTATAAAAATAAATTAATTTTTTTTCAAAAGTCTAATGTTAAAAAAATATGTTAAAAAAATATTTTATTCAAATTGAAGAAAAAAAAGACTTATTTAAGTAAAGAGAAAGTTTAGCTTGAACTTGATTATACTTATTTAATAGTTAAGATGTGTTGTTTGAAGCGTGAATTGTGAAAATTGTCTTTAGTAGTATACGATTTAAGTAAAAACTTAGTTTTTTATATTTGATTTGTGCATTATATCTTGCAAAATATTATGCAGTGGTGTAAAATGTCCTTAAGAAATTGCAAAAGAAATTTAAGAAGTTTTGTCAAGGAATTTTCTTGAGTTTTTGCAACACTCTCAACTGTTTAATAAATATGGGTATTTTTTGACTTTGATTCAAACAATTTACACTATATTATAAAATAAACAGTTTAATTTTTTGTTATAAAGTTTTAATTGGATAATTATGAGGGTAATGTCCTTATTGAAATTTTTAACAAACTTTAATACAAACTGAAAAGTATTTAACGAAAAACAGCAGATTTTAATTTTTCACCTTGCATTTAAAATTTAGTTTATTTTGTTAAATACTTTAAAGCGATTAAAAAAAACAAGGAATTTATTTAAAAAGAATTCCTTATTAGTTTTAATGTTGTTTGTATCTTGGCTGCAGACAAAATTAAGGTATTATAAAAAAATGAAAGCTTTAAAGGCTTTCTTACATCATGAAAAGACATAATTAAATCTTTGCAGGTGCATGCCTGTAAACAATTGACTTTTTAGGGTGTGCAGAAATTATATTTATTATTTTAGGTTTTTAAAAAATGCTTCGTTTTAAACGAAGCAAGTCAGGAGGGTCATTTTGGATAATTTGAAAAAGTTTTTAAACAATTTTGAGGGATACTTCTGCATTGCAACACTTTCGCTTATGTCAGTTGTTGTATTCATTCAGGTTGTGTTTAGATTTGTTATCAAGTCTTCACTTCCCTGGTCAGAAGAGCTTTCAAGGTATCTTCTTGTTTGGACAGCTTTCTTAGGTGGTGCATACGGTGTTAGACAGGGTGCTCACATTGGTGTAGAGGCGTTTATGCTTCTTCTTCCTAAAAAGGCTCAAAAAGCAATGAATATTTTTGTTATGGTGGCAAGTATTGTTCTTTGTGCAGTTATTTTTAAATATGGTATGACAATTGTAAACACACAGCTTTCAAAAGGACAGCTTTCACCTGCTATGCGTATTCCTATGGGATATATGTATGCAGCAATTCCTATTGGTATGGTTTTATTTATAATAAGATTTGTACAGGAAATTATTGATGCTATTAAAAATTTTAATAACGATGAGAAAAAGGAGGTTGCTGAATAATGGCTACATATTTATTCGTAACCTTTGCGGTTACTGCAATTTTAGGCTTCCCAATTTGGACAGTTTTAGCTGCTTCATGCTTTATTGCTCTTACATTTGGAAGTAACACACCACTTATAGTTGTTGTTCAGAGAATGTTCACAGCTACAGACTCTTTTCCATTGCTTGCGGTTCCTCTTTTTATGATTGCAGGTAACCTTATGGAAACAGGTGGTATTTCAAGAAGACTTATAAACTTTGCAAACGCTATTCTTGGAAGTTTAACAGGCGGCCTTGCAATGGCGGCCGTTTTAACATGTATGTTCTTTGCGGCTATTTCAGGTTCAGGCCCGGCAACAGTTGCTGCTATTGGTGGTATCCTTATTCCTTCCATGGAAAAAGAGGGTTATGACAAGGCGTTTGCTGCTGCGGTTATGGCAGTTGCAGGTGCTATTGGTGTTATCATTCCTCCGTCAATTCCTATGGTTAACTTTGGTGTTGTTGGTTCTGTTTCTATTGCAACACTTTTTGCTGCAGGATTTGGCCCTGGTATATTAGTTGGACTTGCACTTATGATTGTTTGCTATGTTACAGCTAAGAAAAAAGGCTATGGAAACACGAACACAAAGTTTTCTATGGCAAACTTATTACAGAAATTTAGAGAAGCGTTTGGGGCTCTTTTAATGCCTGTTATTATTCTTGGCGGTATTTACGGCGGTATTTTTACACCGACAGAGGCTGCTGCAGTTGCAGTTATTTATGGATTTGTTGTAGGCTTATTCGTTTATAGAGAGATGGATATAAGAAGTCTTCCTCCGCTTTTTATGTCGGCAGGTAAGAGCACAGCTATGGTTATGATGATTATTGCTTCTGCTGCAGGGTTTGGATGGATTCTTACATCTGAAAGAATTCCTGACGTTATTGCTGCTGCAATGCTTTCGCTTTCAAACAGCAAGATTGTTATCCTTCTTCTTATCAACATTATGCTTATTATTGTTGGTTGTCTTATGGAAACAACAGCTGCTATCATCATTCTTACACCAATTTTCCTTCCGATTGTGACACAGCTTGGCATTAACCCTGTTCACTTCGGTATTATAATGGTTGTTAACCTTGCAATCGGTATGTCAACACCTCCTCTTGGTGTTAACCTTTTTGTTGCCTGCGGTATAGCCAAGATAAGCATAGAGGAAATTGTAAAGGCCGTTGTTTGGCTCCTTGTTGCAAACATTATTGCACTTATGCTTATCACATATATCGAACCTATCTCGCTTTTCATTCCAAAGATGATGGGTCTTATAGCATAAGAAAATTTAGATCTATATGGAACTGTATCACAGCTTGGGCTGCGGTGCAGTTCTTTTTTATTGAAAAAAACAATAAAAAGGCTCTATGTCAATAGTTGGGGTGGGGTTGATTTTTTAATCTCACCTTTATAAAATACAGTTGTTTTTAGCTGTTGGCGTTGCTGGCTATGTAAAACTTTATTCTAAAACGGTTGAGGTTTTTATACCACAAGATATCCTCTTAAACTTTTAGATTCTTATTAAATCTCTCTGTTATTCCATTTGAGCAGCCATATTTAAAAGCATTTAAGATTTAAAGGTAAGAAAAATTTTATTTGCAGGGTTTTTAATATTATTTTTTCGTGATATAATGTCCACAAACTTCATTTGTGGAAGAGCCTAAAGGCTCTGCCGCTGTTATCACAGCGGATTATATTACTCATAAAACTTTTCAAGTTTTATTCGCTTGCTGTCAAAAGAAAATGTCGGCTCTGCCGCCGCTTTCTTTTGCTTTTACAATATAATGTCCACAAACTTCATTTGTGGAAGAGCCTAAAGGCTCTGCCTTCGTTTTCTTTTTCCTTTATGACATATATTTTAAATTTTTATTGGAATTTAATCTTATCAATTGTAAACAATTTATTATATAAAAACGTATAAATAAAAGAGCAAAAAATAATTTTTAACCATGAAATTTTTGTGGAGTTTGAGGAGGAGGGAGCTTGAGATTTATAACAGCTTGATTTACTTAATTAAGAAAACGCAGTATAATATTTTACGTTTAAAGGGATGATGATTTGAATGAGCTAATTGGAAAATTTAAAGAAGTATTAATGTCGGTGCTGCCTATTTCACTAATTGTTTTAATACTTCACTTTACTCTAAGTCCGTTGGAAACCGACATGTTGTATGCTTTTTTAATAGGCTCGGTTTTGGTGATTATTGGACTGACTATATTTTTGTTTGGAATTGATCAGGGAATTGAACCTATTGGAAATGGTGTTGGTAATTCTATTGCCCATTCTAACAGCTATGCTGTGGTAGTCACCATAAGTTTGATTTTGGGATTTTTTATTTCTTATGCAGAGCCTGATTTGCATATCCTTGCCAACCAAGTAGATAGTGTGACTTCCGGCCAGTTTGAAAAAACTTTAATGGTAGTTGCAGTTTCTGTTGGAATTGGAGTGATTATGACTGTAGGAATGTTGCGCATTCTCAAGGAAGTTCGATTAAAATATGTGTTTACAGCCGCATATGCTTTAATCTTTATTCTTTCCTTATTTTCCTCGTCTGACTTTTTGGCAATAGCCTTTGATGCTTCAGGGGCAACAACAGGTGCCATTACAGTTCCTTTTATGCTTGCGCTTGCCGCAGGGGTTTCTTCCATGAAAAAAAGCAGCAAACTGGGTGAGGCTGATAGTTTTGGCTTGGTTGGTATTTCTTCAACAGGTGCAATACTTGGAATTTTGATTACAGGACTTTTTCTTGAAGATGGCAAACTTGACGGAGTTTTGCCGGAAGCGGATATAACCATTACAAATCTATTGGAAACATATGCTTCAAAACTGATTCACATTGCATGGGAATCGTTGATGACACTTCTGCCTATTATTATTACATATATAATATTTCAAGTATTTTTCTTTAAACATAAAAAAAGACATGCGATTGATATTGTTCGTGGACTTATTTTAACTTATGTAGGGCTTGTTGTGTTTTTGCTTGGCGTAAACGGCGGTTTTATGGATGTTGGTTCTCAGTTGGGAATAAAGCTTGCAGCAATGGATTCAAAAATCCCTGTTCTATTTGTGGCTTTGCTGCTTGGATTTACAACCGTTTTGGCTGAACCTGCTGTTCATATATTAACCCATCAGGTTGAAGAGGTTACAGGCGGGTCTGTAAAGCGTAATTTGGTTTTTCTTTTTCTTTCTATAGCAGTTGGTCTATCCATATTTATGTCTACAATACGTATTATTGTGCCGGATCTTCAGCTTTGGGTATATTTGCTGCCCGGATTTGGATTGGCTGTTATATTGGCTTATTTTATACCGGATTTGTTTGTGGGTATGGCTTTTGATGCAGGTGGTGTTGCTTCAGGGCCTATGACCGCCACCTTCTCCCTCGCTTTTGTTCAAGGTGTTGCCGAGCATATTCCCACCGCTGATGTGGTTGCAGATGGATTTGGTATGATAGCAATTGTTGCAATGATGCCTATTATAGCAATCGAGCTGCTTGGTATAATATATCAAGCTAAATCAAAAAAAGCATCAAGCGGCATTTCTAAAAAGTGATTTATAGGAGGCAATTATGGATGAAAAAATAAAGGGGTTTGGAGTTAAGCAGTCATTTTTGATAATGACACTTATTCTAAGTGAGCAGCAAAGTCATAAGTTTGTTCGTATTTCCAAAAACAAATGTAATCACGGGGGAATAATTCTGCTTGGCAAAGGTACCGTAAAAAACTCTGTTTTAAACTTGTTTGGAATAAAGAGCGAAAGAAAGGAAATAGTGAATGTTTTAGTTGAAAGGGAAAATGCAGAAGAAATGATGGATTTTTTTGCAAAAGAACTTCATCTTTATGAAATTGGTCATGGAATTGCCTATACATCGCCTGTAACAATCGCAGATCAGATAATTAACAATGATCAGGACACTTGGAATGCGGCGGAAGATATGGAGGGAGATAGCATGTTTAAAAAACTGACGGTAGTTGTTGACCGTGGAATGGCGGAGGACATAATGGACGTTGCACGAAAGTCAGGTGTAAAAGGCGGCACAATTTTGCATGGACGGGGAACGGGCTGGGATTGCAGCACAAAGTTTTTTGGTATGGAAATAGAGCCGGAGAAGGATCTTGTTATGATTATTATGCCAAGTGATTTAGTAAGCAAAGTGGTGAACGATTTGTTTCGGGAGTTTCAGTTGGATGTTCCGGGAAACGGAATTTTATTTGTGGAGCCTATTATAGAAGTTCGAGGTCTTTTTGATTCTCATAATAAAGTATCTGATTAAGGTGTAAATAAAGTTATAAAGTTTATGTTCCAATCTTTATTTTATTATGATTTAACCAGCTCTTTGTGAAAAAGATATAAGACTGTTTCTTTTTATAAAGTTTTGAGCAAACGCTCTTCTTAAAATAAGGGAGGGCATATCACGCAGTCTGTTTTTCGTGTTGCATAGGCTTGTTATTGTGTTATTTTTAAAGATATATAAGCTGATATTGCAGTGATTTAAAAATCTATTCAAATAACTAAAAAAGCCGATAATAACAAGGTGTTCAAGACTTTTCAGTCTATAATCTTGTTATTATCGGCTTTAATTAAATATGCGGGCAGTGGGACTTGAACCCACACACAGTCACCTGTGGCAGATTTTGAGTCTGCTGCGTCTGCCATTCCGCCATGCCCGCACAAGTGCTTAATTATATTATCATAACAGAAGAATGTTTGCAACAACATTTTTAAAAAATATGGATATATTAAACCTGCATAATAAAAAGTAATATAAATTTAATTGAAATGAAGAGAATTTATGATAAAATTAATAAACTGATTAAATTATAATTTTAGATAAATTTTATTTTACATACATAAAAGCAAACAAGAGGTTTGAAAAAATAAAAGCCTGTTCAATTTATACCTTTGGAAGGGGGAGTAATTATGTCTGAACAAAATGATGTACAACAGCTTATAAAAGAGGCACAAAAAGGGAACTTAGAAGCCTTTGGAAGTCTTATAGAAGAGCATGAAAGACTTGTTTATAACATTGCTTACAGAATGTTTTCAAATCCGGAGGATGTGAAAGATATTTCTCAGGAGGTATTTTTGAAAGTGTATAGATATTTGGGGAAATTTGACGGCAAAGCATCTTTTTCCACATGGCTTTATAGGATAGCTGTAAATACATGTATTGACGAGCTGAGAAAAAGGCAAGGCAAAGAAACAATATCTTTAGACATGGAAAATGACAACGGTGAATCTACGCTTAAAAATCAATATGTGGACAATTCACCGGGAGTTGAAGAACAGATTATATCAAACGAAGGCTTTGATCGTCTTAAAAAAGCCATGAATAAATTAAGTTATGAGCATAAAACTGTTATCACACTAAGAGATATAGAAGGATTAAGCTATTCAGAAATTTCGGAAATTACAGAGGTTTCCCAAGGAACTGTTAAAAGCAGGCTTGCAAGGGCCAGAAAGGCACTTAAAGATTTGGTTCTTTCGGAAGGGGAACAAAAAGAAAGACTTATCGTCAAATGATATAGAAAGGAGGAATAGTTATGAAATGCGAAAACTGTTTGGAAAAGATGAGTTTATATCTTGATGAAGATCTTAACAAACAAGAGCAGGAAGAACTTTTTAACCATATTGCAGAATGTGAAAGCTGCAAGAAAGAGTTTGAAGAGCTTAAAAATATAGTCGGAGATTTAAGGAAAGCTGAATTTTTAGAGCTTCCTGAAAATTACCATAAAGAGCTTATGGAAAGAATAAGCGAAGAGAAAATTATTCCGGTTGATTTTACATCAAAGAAAAAAAGTAACTGGAAAAAATATACCTCCATTGCCGCAGGCTTTCTTGTTTTAGTTGTTTTGGGAATAGGCAGAGGCTATGTTTCAAACAATCAATATGGCGAGGGTGGCAGTTCAAACACCGCATATTCTAAATCGGGCATAAGTGAGTCCTATTCTGAATCTCCCATGGCGCCTATGGAGATGAGAGGCACAGGAGGCGCAATGGACGGCGGCGAAGTGGTTTATAACCAAAGCTTTGCCGAAGAGAATGGTGCAAGTGTTGAAAATGATATTTTGGCGGAAGAAGTAAGTGAGGATAAAGAAAAAGGCACTTCCGTTACAGAGCGAAAAAAGATTAAGAATGCAAGTTTAAGCATAAGCGTTGATAGCTTTGATGCCGCCGCCATGAATATACGTCAAAATGTTGAGGGCAACGGAGGGTATGTAGAGAACTTTTACAGCTATATCTTTTATGAAGATTTAAGCCGAGATATTTCTCTTAAGGCAGGAAACCTGAACATGAGAGTTCCGCAAGAAAACTATGAAAGCTCTTTGGCATACATTAAAACCTTGGGCAAAGTAAACAATGAAAATGAAGGTGTAAACGATATTACAAATCAATATATAGACACTGAGGCCAGGCTTAATGTTAAAAAAGCAGAGGAAAAACGGCTTATTGAGCTTCTTGAAAAGGCAGAAAATTTAACGGACATAATGGCCATTGAGGGCAGGCTTTCGGAGGTAAGAGGATATATTGAAAGCATTGAAGAACAGCTTAAGGGTATGGATAAGCTTGTGAGTTATTCAACAATTAATATAGACATACAAGAAAAAGAACCTCGTGGTGTAAGCAATATTTCTGACGATTTTGGCAAAAGCATAAAAGACAGTTTTATAAAATCCATTAATTTTGTTGTGAAAGGATTTCAGCAGTTAATACTTAATATAGTTGAAATTTCTTTGCCGGCAGTGGTGGTTGGCATAACTGGTTTTGTTGTATATAAAATCATAAGGTTTGTTATAAAAAGAAGAAATGAAAAGAAAAACAATGAAATAAAATAAGAAAAAATGAAACCGAGAGATTAGAGCATTGTCTTTAATCTCTCGGTTTTTTATAAAGGAAGTTTCTGGGTTTTGCTTAACTTCATTTATTTTTTAAAAGAGGTGAAGTTAGAAAGAATAAAGAAAGTTGCCTTATATTTTAAATATCTTCCCAGTCTTTGCACACATCAACCCATTTTATTGAGTTTGTAAGGCTGAAAAGTTCTTCACAGCTAAGTTCTATTGCAGAGTTTCCACTTCCGCAGGCGGGAAAAACACTTGAAAATCTTTTAAGCGAAACGTCAACATAATTTTCTGCTTCTTTTGGAACACCAAAGCTGCAAACACCGCCGATTTCGTGGCCTGTAAGGGAAAGTGTTTCTTCGGGGGAAAGCATTTTGGCTTTCATGCCGAATTCGGATTTAAATTTCTTATTATCTATTCTTGCATCTCCTGCCATTCCGATAAGTATGCAGGAGTTTTCTTTTTTAAAGGCAAGAGTTTTTGTTATTCTTGACGGATGCACATTTAAAGCCTCTGCGGCTAAGTCAACGGTTGCACTTGATGTGGGAAATTCTAATATATCTTTATCACGTCCGAATTTTGACAAATAGTTTCTTGCATTTTCTATTGACATTTTATCACCCCTATAGCAATTGATTAAAAAGTATATCAGAAATTTGAATTTTATTCAATGTTATTAAAAAACTTATATTATATTGTCAAAGTTTATTTATTTTAAACACAAACTTATTAAAAGAAAAGAAAGAAATATTAATAAATGTGAAACTTTTTAAAGGTTTATGTGTGTCAAAGCTATAATTGGGTTTTATTAATGGCTGTTATTGAAACAATATTGAAACAAAGCAACACAAAAAGCTTATTTTAAAACTTAATTAAATTAACATCATTTTATCTCAAGCTTTTAGAAACATAAGCTTTGGATTAAACAAAAAGAAACATTTAAGAGTTTGCAACAAAGCGAATCGACATACACAGGCTTTTTAAACAGTTAAAAGCAATGGAACACTGTGTTTATGGTGCGGTTCTTATAAACAAATTCAGAGAGGGGATAGATAATGCGGCTTACGAACAAAGGCTTTATTATTTTTATCTGCGTTTTCTTTTTTGCTGCAGGGATTAGCCTTGCAGGGTTTATTTTTGAAAAAAGAGAACATAAAGAGGCGAAAGTGCTTTATGAAGCTGTTCAAAAGTCTAAAAGTGAAAATGTTAAAAAGGTGTCTGCAAACAATAATGCTTCTGAAAACACTGTAAAAGAAATTGATTTCAAGGAAATGAAAGAAAAGTTTCCAGATATGGTGGGCTGGCTTTACGAAGAGGGAACAGGAATAGATTATCCCGTTGTTCAGGGAGAGGATAATGAATTTTATCTTAGCCATCTTGCCGACGGAAGAAAAAACAAGTTAGGTGCTATATTTTTGGATTTTAGCGCCAATGATGACTTTTCTTCCCCCGTTTCCGTTATTTACGGACATGAAATTAAAAACGGAAGCATGTTCGGAAATCTGCACTATTACAGAAATCAGGAGTTTTATGAAAAATATCCCCAGTTTACACTATTTACTGAGAATGCCGTTTTTAAAATTGAGCTTATAGGAAGCTATTTGGAAGACGGTCAGACGGGGAGTTATCCATCTGCCTTCGAAAATGAGAAGGAGTTTTTGTCCTATTTGGAAGAGGTTAAAAATAAATCCTTTTTCAAGGGAAGGGCAGAGGTGGAGTACGACGATAAAATCATCATATTTTCCACCTGTGCCTATGATTTTTACGATGCCAGACTTGCTGTTGTGGGAACAATAAAACAGGAAGAGGCAATAGATAAATTAAAGGAAGGGGTAATGAGATGAAAAAAGGTTTTTTAAAGAAGGCTTTTGCTTTTTTGCTTACAGCCTCCTTGGTTACACCGAATGCTGTGGCTTTTGCGGCGGATGGGGAAATGAATACTCCTGAAATAAAACTTTTTAAGGGAGGTACTGAAGTTGTTAACGACACAGAAGTAAATGTCGGTGATGAATTTAGTATAAAATTCAAGTGGGCAAGCGAAGATAGTAAAGAGAAAGGAACACTGGGCAATCCTATAGTCGATGTCAATGACGGTGATAAAATGTAAGAAAACAGCGGTTAAATTTTGCAGTTTTATGGCGGCAGGAAAATAATCTATGTTACACTCAAAAAAACGTGAAAAGGAGTGTAGCGAATGAAAGGAAAACTTTGGATGAGTATTAGAAATGACAGAAAAAAAGGATTAAGTTACACAGAAATAGCCAGAAAATATCATATTGACCCTCGCACTGCTAAAAAATATGCTGAATCGGAGACAAAACCAGCATATGAATTATCATCACCGAAGCCATCAAAATTAGACCCTTACAAAAGCCTAATTGACACTTGGCTTGATGAAGCCCCTTACAGTGCAGTAAGAATCCATGAAAAACTAGCGGAGCAAGGCTGTACATGCAAGTATACCATTGTAAGGGAATATGTATCTTCTAAAAAGACTCAGTTAGCAGAAAAAGCCACTGTACGTTTTGAAACCATGCCAGGTCTTCAGGGGCAGGTTGACTGGGGATTTTTTGAAAACTATAGGGTGCTTCAGAATGGCGAATATAAGAAACTATATTGTTTTCTTATGATTTTAGGATATTCAAGAACCAGATATATTGAGTTTGTTACAGACATGACTACAAATACGCTTATAAGATGTCACATAAATGCATTTAGATATTTTGGCGGATATCCTGAGGAAATTCTTTATGACAACATGAAGCAAGTGGTTGTTAAGCGTCTGCTCAAGCAAGAAGATAGTGAACTAAATAAGCAGTTCGAAGATTTTGCAGGATTTTATGGATATAAGCCTGTTTTATGCCGTCCGTACAGAGGACAAACAAAGGGTAAAGTGGAGCGCACTGTTGCATATGTTAGGGATAACTTTATGACGGGTATTAAGTATGATTCCTTAGAAACCCTCAATCTTCAGGCAACGGCATGGTGTAATAAGGTAAACAATAAAGTTCATGGAACAACTAATGAGATTCCATTTGAGAGGCTTCTAAAAGAAAATCTTCAGCCTTTAAAAAGAGAATATATTATTGATAAAATTAATCTCAGAAGAGTTGAAAAAGACTGCCTCATCAGCTATGCCGGCAATAAATATTCCGTTCCAGCAGAATATATAGGCATGGATGTTGCAGTCATAGTTCTGGACAACATGCTTGCGGCATATCACCAAGGTAAGCAGATATCTCTGCATAGGTTATCATACAACAGAAATGATATGGTGGTCAATAAGGAGCACTATAAAAAATTACTGTATAAGCAAACCTTTGATACAGAAAATACCCTTTTATACAATAGTAACCTTGTAGATTTTCCATCGCCAAAGCATAGTTTAAGCCAGTATGACGAGTTAATGGGAGGTGAAATCTAATGAGTGAAATTGCATATGAAAGAATTAAAAATAATCTTCAGACTCTGAATATGAAAAACACCCTTACTATAATAGATAATTACCTGGAGCAGGCAATTCATGATAAAACCAACATTGTTGATGTGCTGGACCATATTTTAACCCAAGAAGCCAATGCAAAGCAAACAAGGGCTGTTGATAACCAGATTCAAATGTCGGGCTTCCCCTTTAGGAAAACCTTAAATATGTTTGATTTTTCTTTTCAGCCCAGCATAGACAAAGAACAGATAATGGAGCTGGCCACCATGCGGTTTGTAGAAAACAAAGAAAATGTAGTCTTTCTAGGAACGCCCGGTGTGGGAAAAACTCACTTAGCAGTTGCACTTGGTATGATTGCAGCGCAAAACAGATATTCCACCTATTACATAAACTGTCACAATCTAATAAGTCAGTTAAATAAAGCACACTACGAAAACCGGCTGCAGGAAAGATTAAAGACCTTTGCAAAGTATAAGGTGCTGATTATTGATGAAATAGGCTATCTGCCTATGGATATACAAGGGGCAAATCTATTTTTTCAGTTAATTACTAAAAGGTATGAAAAAAACAGCACCATATTTACCTCAAATAAGGCATTTTCCTCATGGAATGAGGTGTTTTCAGATATAACAATCGCCTCAGCCATACTTGATAGAATCCTGCACCACTGCCAAGTTGTAAGTATAAAAGGCGAAAGCTACCGGTTAAAGGAGCGTAAGGAGATGATGAAAAGCAAGAATATAATAAATACTTTGTTTGAAAAACAGGAATAATTTTTTGCCAAAAACCAGCAAAATTTAAACGCCGTTTTTATACAAAATCAAAACGCCATTGACAGTCGATAATAGGTATGATTTGGCAGAGATTTCTGCGTCTATGGAATTTGACCCTACAAATGGCTCGAAAGATATCTATTCAAAATTAATGGTTCCAGATCCAAACGATGAAGGAACTGAATATGAAAATAATTATAATTATGCCACATTACATTGGCAGACAGACTCTGAAAAGGTCACTGTTTGGGTTGTGTTTAAAGAACAGCCGGCTATGAACGGAGAAAACCCTATAAAAGATGTAAACGACGACCCTGTCATGATGAAACCCGGTGATTTAGAATGGGCGTATATGGAATTAGATGCAAAGCTGCAAGTAGACGAGGACGATGTGAACGGAAACGGAGAAACCACCATAGAACTTAGTGAAGGAATTTCCGTTAATGTAATTGTAAAGGAATATGTTCCTGCTGAAGCAAGTCTTGAAAAAAGTGTTCTAAACGGCGGAAAGTTTATTGCTGACGGAGTTGCACAGTGGCAAATCAAATATACTCATCCAAGGGACAATCAGCCTTCAAAGCTTGTAGATACATGGCCTGAGGGAATGGAGTTTGTTTCGGGAAGTGTTGAAATAACGGTAAACGGAGCAGTTGCAGATGATAGTGATATAACTACAGATGCGGCAAGCAGAACTTTAACATACGATACCGCAGGTCTTATTTCCGGTGATGAAGTTATAATTAAATTTAAAACCAAACTGACACAAGCAGAGATGACGGGTATTTGGAGCGGCACAGCTTCAAAGACATATACAAATGAAGTTGAAGCACAGAACTCTTTGTCCCAGCTAATAGACGGCTTAAAAGATGATGCCGCAATCACAGCCAATAGCGGAAACTGGGCAGGCTTTGATTTATTTACAAAGGTAGGAGAAAACTTTAGGTATGAGAGCGATACTTACAAAAGTGATTGGAAGGTAACGGTTAAAAATGCTAATCAAAGTTTCTATACACTTGACATTGTGGACACATTAGGAAAAGACCTTACATTAGATGTAAACACGCTAAAGATTAATGGTGTTGCTGTAACAGGCGGTAACTACACTTATGAATCCGCAGGAAAGAAATTAACTGTTAATCTTGTTAAAGATGGCACTGAATTTACCTCCCACATAAATGGCGAATATGTGATTACGTATACCACAACCATTGACAAGGACTATTTTGAAAACGCAGGAAGCGGAGATTGGACTTCTGATGATGTTAAAAACAAAGCTGTTGTTGAGTGGGCTTGGGGAAGCGGAAGCGGTATAGGCACCGGCAACAGCGGCACAGCCCCTGAGATAAGTAAGGGTGCGGATATAGACTATAACGGAGGAGCCATTGGGAAGTTGTCAGATGGATATGATTCTAAAACCCATGGTTTAAAGTGGAAAATAGTGCTTAATCCTCATGAGGTAAATTTAACTCAAATTGTGTTTAAGGATGAACTGACACAGCCAAGCGGTTATTTTGAACATTCTTATAAAAAAGACGGAGAAGCAGATGAAGCTGCCAAGAGCAGAATAAAAGCTGAAATTACAAATCAGCTTCCAAGCGGCATAACCTTGGCAGATGGCGATATTTCTCTTTCTTTAGACGGAAAGAAATTAACCGTTAAACTTGGAGGAGCCATAGGAAAAAAAACCATTACTCTTAATGTAACCACATTTGTTTGCGACCCTGCAATATGGGGAGGAAATGTGACTGACGGAAATAATAAAAATTTCCAAAATACAGTTACCCTTGTAAAGGATGATTCAAATGGAACGATGGTTGATTCAGGTTCGGGAGTTGTTCCCATAGTAAAACCACTTACTGTTAAAGCGGAACAAAAGGCTGTTGGAAATGTATTGAAAAAAGCAAACACAGCCTATGACCCGGAAAACAAGGTTCTTAAATGGAAGCTTACAGTAAATGAAAACGGAACGAATTTGGGAGATATTACAATAACAGACATTCTTCCCGCAGGGCTTAAATATAAAACAGGAAGCGGCAAAGTTAAGTTTGCTTCTTCTTCGGAAAGACAATTAACCTCTGCAGAAATCAGCGGAGAAGGAACAATTATTATCAATTTAAGCAATGTTAATGAGCCTTTGGAAATAACCTTTGAAACTGATATAGAAACAAATTCAGGCGACTTTCTTGCTGAGAGCCAAGTGACGTTTAAAAACAAAGCAACACTTACATTTACATCAGGAAGTGAAGTAACAGTTACAAGCAACGAAGTAACAGTCAAGATAAAAAATCAAGTTATGGATAAGACTGCACAGCACAATTTCCCAAGCAGCAACGAGGTTAAATATGCTGTAAACATCAATCCGAACAAAATTGACCTTCTTGAAGGAGTTATGGGAGAAGATCCTAAGCTTCAAGTTAAGGACACCCTTGATGAAGGATTGTATCTTGACCTTGATTCCGTTAAGCTTTACAAGGCAGTTGTTTCCGGCGGAGGAACAGCGCCTAATTATGAACCCACATTTGTAAAAGACGGAGAAGCTCTTGAAAATGTTGAAGTTGAATTTGATGCTTTGAATAATTCTTTTACAGCGGACATTCCAGATTCCAAAGAAAGCTATATATTAGAGTATTCGGCATATGTTCTTAAAAAAGGTGTTAAACTTAATAACGACGTAAAGCTTATTGGAAGTGCAACAGAAGGCAGCAATAATTCCAATTCGGAAAAAGATGTTACATATTCAGCTTCGGGAGGAGGCGGAGGTAGACTTACGCTTCCCGGTGCTAAATTCCTGACTGTTGAAATTACAAAGAAAAACAGCACAGGAACACTTTTATCAGGTGCTAAATTCGGCATCTATTCAAACAAAATAGATGAAACCTCACTTTTGGCAGAGGGAACTACTAATGCAGACGGTTTCTTAACTCTTGCTTTGCCAGTTGGACAAATCAAAAAGGTTGTAACGGCAGATGACGACGGTTGGTATATTCTCTATTATAAGGAAAAAGAGGCTCCAAGCGGCTATGCACTTGATAATGAGTGGTACGAGCTTAAGTTTAAATTAAGCGGAGAAATTGAGCCTGTTGAAAAAACAATTATAAATTATAAAGAAGACGGCGGAGAACTTTTTGAAATCAATCTTATAAAGGTTGACAGCAGAGCAGACAAGAAACCTCTTGCAGAGGCAGAGTTCACAATTTCAAGAGAGCTTAACGGAACAGTTTTGGACACTCAAATTTCATCTGCAGACGGAACGCTTAAATTTGAAAATCTTATTCCGTCGGGAACATATTACATTCAGGAAACAAGATCTCCCGAAGGGAGATATAAACTTCCTGAAGATAACTATATTAAATTTACCGTTGGTGCAGATGGAAAAATAGCAGATTTTGAAGTGTTTGCAAAAGACATTAGTGAATTTGCGGTGACTCCTGATTCCTCAACTGTTAACGGTGCAGACGCAAAGAATTTCCCTGTTTTAACTGTTGAAAACAAATATATACCAACATCAGACCCAGATCCTGAACCAGGCCCAGGCCCAAAGCCTTCCAAGCCACGTTTTGACATAGAGCTTAAAAAGGTGGACAGTGAGGACGAGTCTCCTCTTTCAGGAGCTAAGTTCACACTTTCAAGGGAAAAAGACGGAGGTGTGTCAGACATTCAAACAACACCTTCAAACGGAGTTATTTGGTTTAACAGCCTTGAAGCTTCGGGAACATACTATATTAAAGAAGTGGAAGCACCTAACAAAAATTACAAGCTTCCGGAGGAAAGCTATATTAAGTTTACACTTGATGAGGAAGGAAAAATTGCCGACTATCAAGTATATACAAGCGACAGCAGTGCTTTTTCGGTTAGCTATTCAGGGGATAACATTAACGGCTTGGATGCAAAGGATTTTCCTATGCTGACGGTTGAAAACAAACAAACTCCTAAGGAAGAAGAGGAAGAACCACCTGTCGAGCCGCCTGTTGAGCCGCCTGTTGAGCCGCCAACAACACCGCCAACAGAAGGTGAAACACCTGTTACAGAAGAAAACCCAAGTGAGCCTGATGAAGAGTTTGTTATTGATATTAACGGCGACAAGGTTCCAAGAGGAAATATGAAGCCCAATGAGCAATATTTTGAACTTGACGGAACACCAATTCCTTTAGGAACTGTACCGCCAAGCAGCATTCCTAAAACAGGAGTTGAAGATACGTCACTTCTTTGGGCATTAGGTTTTATAATCTCAGTGCTTTTGGGAACTGGATTTTCTGTTTCTTTTGTTCGCAGAAGAAAATCAGAAGCTAAATAGTTTTATAAGAAATGCAAAATTTTAAAAGAAATGTTTAAAAATTGCCGTCTCGAAAGAGTAAATCTTTTTCGAGGCGGTGTTTTTATTTTAGAGATTTCTTTGCTTTAAGAAAAAAGTAATAATTAATTAATGCAAATCAAATGGAATAAAAAATATCATTATGTTAGGATTATAAATATCTTAAGAAAAAATTAATCTTAAAAAGGAAACATTTTTTGATTTTTTAATGTCTAAAGTATTATAAACAACTTTTATGGTTAGAGGGGGGAAGGTACTTGCCCGAAGAAATAATTAAACTTAAGGGTGTTAAAAAGATTTACAAAATGGGAGATGAAAAAATTGCCGCTGTTAACAATGTATCTTTAAACTTTCGAAAGGGTGAGGTTTGCTGTCTTTTAGGAACGTCAGGGTCTGGAAAAAGTACATTGCTTAACCTTATAAGCGGGCTTGAAAAGCCAACAAAGGGTGAAATTATATTCCAGAACAAGCATGTTGAAAGAATGAACGAAGACCAGCTTGCTAAGTTCAGACAGGAGTACATAGGGTTTATATTTCAAAGCTATAACCTTTTAGGCACATTAACGGCTTTAGAAAATGTTACGCTGCCGTTGATTTTTAAAAAGGTTCCTGTTAAAGAAAGAACGGAAAGAGCAATGGAAATGCTTAAAGCTGTAGGGCTTGAGGACAGGGCGGCGCATAAGCCTGCCCAGCTTAGCGGCGGCCAGCAGCAAAGAGTTTCGATTGCAAGGGCATTTGTAAACAACCCACAGGTAATTTTTGCAGACGAGCCTACGGGAAACCTTGATACAAAAACAACTTATCTTATGATGGATTTAATGGTGGGGCTTGCTGATAAAAATAAGCAGACTTTGATTATAGTAACCCATGACCTTGAAATATCCGCATATGCCGACAAAGTTATCCATTTGGTGGATGGCAAAATCGACAGCATAAGAAAAAATGAAAACAAAATAAAATCAAGCTCAGAGCTTAGGGAGAATGGGGGAAATCAGCAATGAAAAAGAAGTTCAAAGCTTTAATGACACTTCTGATAGCGGTTCAAATGATTTTTGGAGGGGCTGTAAATGTATTTGCAGATGACGAAGACGACGATATAAACAAAAACGGTACGCCTAAAATAAGTGTTATTAACGGGCCTGTTTATGATGTGGACGCAGGAAAAAACAATGAAGTTAAAATTGTTGTTAAAAACCTTAGCTCGGCAGGGGCAAAAAGTGTTGTTGTTTTGCCTAAGATAAATGAAATTCAAGACAATCCTTTAAAAATATCTTTAAATCCATCAGATGCTAACTTTTCGGTGCTTCAGCCAAACGCAAGCAAAACCTTGACGTTTAATGTGGATGTGGATAAAGCGGCAGAGGCAAAAACATATTCAGTTGATGTAAAATTCAGCTGTTTTAATCAAGCAGGGGTTTCTTTTGACACCACTTCAACAATATATTTTAAAGTAAAAAATCTTTTGGGAGAATCAAGCCTTTCAATTGAAAAAATAACGGTTGACCCTGACAATCTTGAAGTGGGAGGGTCTGCCCGTTTAAACATAGCTGTTAAAAACAAAGGCAGTCAAAACCTTTATAATACAGAAGTTTCTCTTTCAGACCTTGATTCCGCAGGTGTAAGCGCAAAGGGAATGAGCATTAAAAATTTAGGCTCTTTACAAGGAGGAATAGGGCAGACTGTTACCTTTGATATTCTTGCAAACTCGGCGCTTTCCCCGGGGAACTATCCTGTTACAATAAACATTAGTGCAAAGGATGAAAACGGAAGAGAGCAGACTGCAACACAGAAGTTTTATGTGGCCGTGGGGGGCAGTTCAAGCGGCAAGAAAAGTGATTTGGAAATCAGAAACCTTAAAGAACCTGGCGGAAGCTACGGTGTTAATCAAAACTTTAATATAAGCTTTGATGTTTTTAATAAAGGCGACGCAACCGCAAAAGATATTAAGGTTAGTGCAAAGGAAAGCGGAGAAGGTGGCGGAGTTGTTCCCAAAAGCACAAGCGTTATTTCCATTAATGAGCTTGCGCCAAACGCAGGAGTGCCTGTAAGTTTTACATTTGCATCAACAAGTGCGGCCGCAACAAAAAACTATACAATTGAGCTTACACTTGAATATGTTCAAAACGGAAAAACAGTTACATCAAGCCAGTATGCAGGTGTTAATGTTTCTAACCCTGACGCAGACGGGAAAGCAAGCAAGCCTAAAATTATAGTAAGCCAGTATACAAGCAATCCTCTTCTTGTTCAGGCAGGTGAAGAGTTTGACCTTACAATGTCTTTTCTTAACACACACCCTGAAAAAGCAGTTAAAAACGTAAAAATGTTTCTTACTCTTGCAGAGGAAAAATCCACAGACAGCCAGTCGGCAGGAAACATTTTCACACCTGTAAACAGCAGCAATACGTTCTATTTTGACTCAATACAATCAAAGGCGACGGTAAATAAAGAGCTTAGGCTTTATGTTGTTCCGGAGGCACAGCCAAAGACATACACTTTAACTGTAAATTTTGAATATGAAGATACAAGCGGCAATGAATATACTGCAACAGAGCTTTTAGGCATTAATGTAACACAGTCAACAAAGCTTGAAACAAGTGAAGTTTTCATTCCTGAAAGCACAGAGCTTTATATGCCTATAAGTCTTTATTTTGACATTTACAACACAGGAAAAGTAGATATAAGCAATTTAAAAGTAGAGATTCAAGGCGATGTTGAAACAAGCAACAAAAGCACATACATAGGAAACTGTGCAAAGGGCGAAAGTGCATATTATGAAGGAAGCTTTTCTCTTATAAACGAAGGTGATACAACCGTTAAGCTTGTGCTTGTCTATGACAACCCAAGCGGAGAAAGAGTTGAAGATATAAAAGAATACACAATAACAGGAATGCCTCCCATGCCTATGGAGGAGTTTCCCGAGGGCGAAGATATGGGCCAAGGTATGATGCCTTCACAGCCTATGGGCAAGGGTTTAATTGCAGGAATAGTGGGCGGTGTTATTGTTGCAATTATTGCTGCTGTTATTATTATAAAGAAAATTAAGGTTAAAAGAGCTGCCAAGTTTATAGAGGATGACGAAGAGGAACAAGAGGTTATTGGGATAACAGAAATAGCAGAGGAAGGAACTGGTATGGATGAGCAGCTTTGATATGATTAGCATGGCTGTGCGAAACCTTTTAAAGCGAAAGCTTAGAACCTTTCTTACTGTGCTTGGAGTTATTATAGGAACCGCCTCCATTGTTGTTATGGTTTCTGTTGGAATAGGCATGAACCAAGGCTATAAGGAACAAATTGAACAGATGGGAAGCCTTAATGTAATCACGGTTAATAAGCCCTGGGGAGGGATGACAAGTGACGGAGTTGCCAACAAGGGCGAGGTTAACCTTGATAAAAAAACATTAGAAGCCATAAGCAAAATTGAAGGGGTTGAGATTGTTACTCCTGTTATAAACGAATATCTGCGTCTTATAGACGGCAGGTATGTATGTGATGTAAGCATTGTGGGAATTTTGCCCGAGGCTATGGAGGCTATGGGGTATAAGGTTGCAAGCGGAAGGGCTTTGCAAGAGGGCGACAGCATGGACATGGTGTTGGGCGCATATGCCAAAGAAGAATTTTTTAACCCTAAATTAAGCTGGCAATACAGATGGAACAGCAAAGAACCTATTGAAATTGATATAGAAAATGATAAATTTCAAATTACATATGATTATTCCTATGGTGAAAAATATCAGGATAAAAGTATAAAAGCAAAGCGTATAAATATAGTGGGTGTTCTTGACCCAGAGGCAAATGACAGCTGGAGTTCCGTAATGCCTTTAGAACAGGTTGAAAAAATAAAGGCAGAAAAAGAGAAGAAACATAACTACAGCGGCAGTCAAAAAAGCAAAAAAGGTGTTTATGAAACAGCCAAGGTTCGTGTTGCCGATTTAAAAAACGTAACAAAGGTTCAAGAAGAAATTAAGAACATGGGCTTTGAAGCATACAGCCTTATGGAATATCTTAACGCAATGCAGGAAACATCAAAAATGCTTCAGATGGTGCTTGGTGCAATAGGTGCGGTTTCACTTCTTGTTGCCGCAATTGGAATTACAAACACAATGGTAATGAGCATTTACGAAAGAACAAGGGAAATAGGAGTTATGAAAGTAATTGGTGCAACTCTTCCCGACATAAAAAGATTGTTTTTAACAGAGGCTGCGTTTATAGGTTTTGCAGGTGGAGTTCTTGGAGTGCTTTTTAGTTATGGTGCATCGGCAGTAGTTAACTATATTGCCATGAACATGGGGCAGGCTTCAAAGCTTAGCTTAATTCCGCTTTGGCTTGCACTTTTAAGCATTGGTTTTGCAACATTTATAGGTGTTGCCTCGGGATATTTCCCTGCAAGAAGGGCAATGAAATTAAGTGCCCTTTCGGCAATCAGAACAGAATAAAGTTTAGATTAACGTGTCTTTCTGGCTTATAGTAAAACTGTATAAGTATGTATTTTAACAAAAACTTTGTTTCACTTTTTTAAAAAGCGAATGGTTTTGAGCAAAGTCCAAGTTCAAGTCTATATTAACTCTAAACCCATATAAACACGTGGGTTTAGAGGGTTTTTTATTTTGAAAATCACTTTTTTCGTTGATTTATTCATGTGCGTGGTGTATAATCATATGTGCATAAGATGAACACAAAGGAGATAGTGTGTATGAAGTATATAGTGGTGCTGTGCGACGGCATGTCAGGGTATCCTGTTGAAAGCTTAGGCGGCAAAACAACAATGGAGGCTGCAAAAAAGATTAATATGGATAAAATGGCGGAGGCTTCCGTTATGGGTATGGTTAAAACAGTTCCCGATGGCATGCCGCCGGGAAGTGATGTGGCAAACTTAAGTGCAATGGGTTTTAATCCGCTAAAGTGTTACACAGGGCGCTCGCCTTTAGAGGCTGTAAGCATAGGCATTAGAATGGAACAAGAGGATATTGCCTTTAGATGTAACCTTGTTACACTTACATCAGAGGCTGATTACAGTGAAAAGGTTATGGCTGATTACAGCGCTCAAGAGATAACAACAGAAGAGGCAAGAGAACTTATTAATACACTTTCAGACCACTTTAAAAATAATGCAGACCTTCAGTTTTATCCCGGTATAAGTTACAGACACTGTATGATTTGGAATAATGGGCCTAAAGACTTAGGGCTTGTTCCGCCCCATGATATTTCTGATAAAAAAGTAGGAGAGCATTTGCCAAAGGTTGAAAGACTTAGAAAAATAATGGAAGAAAGCTATGCTGTATTAAAAGACCATGAAGTAAATAAAAAAAGAATTGAAAAAGGCCTTAACCCTGCCAACTCTCTTTGGATTTGGGGAGAAGGAACAAAACCAAAGATTCCTGACTTTTATGAAACTTTTGGAATAAAAGGAGCTGTTATTTCTGCAGTTGACCTTGTGAAGGGAATAGGAATTAGTGCAGGAATGCAGGTTATTGATGTGGAAGGTGCAACGGGTAACATAAACACAAATTTTGACAATAAGTGCAAAGCTGCTTATGAAGCTTTAAAAGACGGAAATGATTATGTATACTTACATATTGAAGCCCCTGATGAATGCGGACACAGAGGAGAGGCTGAAAATAAAGTAAAATCCATTGAGTTTATTGATGAAAAGGTTGTGGGCCCTCTTATAGAAAAGCTTAATTCAGACAAAGAGGAGTTTAAAATGCTTATTATGCCAGACCACCCAACGCCCATTGCCATTAAGACCCACACAAGCGAAAAGGTTCCTTTTATGATTTTTCAAAGCACAAAAGCAAACAAAGGTGTTGAAAGATTCAGTGAAAAAAATGCTTTATCAACAGGAATTTATTTTGAAAGCGGCGAAAAACTTATGGATTTCTTTATAAAAAATTAAAGACTGTTTACATAATTGTTTTTGATGATTATATAGTGAATATAAATCTTGGGATTTATCAGCCCATTCTTTTTTTGAAAGAAGCGGTGTTGAATAATAAAAAAATAAAAACCGTCGCCGCACAGCGGCGGTTTTCTAAATAAAATGCTGACAGAAAATACAAGGTTTTGACACCGCATTTATGTTATAATTATTTTAATAATTCAGGAGAGTTTTTTGTTTCGGAGAATAAGATTTTTAAAAAAACGCATAATGTTATAAAAAAGTTATTTTGTGTATTAACTTCTTAAAAAACTAAATCTTATAAAAATCAAAAATTTATGTTTTTTAAATTATAAAATATTTTTTTAAAGTTATTATATAATATTTTTCCAAAAATTATGTTTTGTGAGAAATGTATGTTTTTTTAGGTGCATTCATTGTTTAAAGACTATAGAATGAGCAATATAAACAAATTTAACTGCTTTTCGGTATAAAAATAATTTGCATACGAAATATTAGCTAAATAAATATCTTTTTCGCTCTTAAATGAAGAATTTATTTGTAAACATTGCCTACAGATAAAATCTGCCGGCAATATTGATTTTTTAGGCTTATGAATATATAATAGTGGTGGTGAAAAAATCAAGGAAAAAGTTTTCTGTGTGACCATAGGGCATCTGGTAAGACCATTTCTTGACTTTTTTAACAGAGTAAAATTAGGGGAGGTGCATTATGTATACGATGGGAATTGATGTCGGCTCAGCTTCATCTAAGGCAGTTATTCTTAAAGACGGAGCCGATATTGTAGCTGCGAAGGTAATTCAGTTCGGAACAGGTTCTTCCGGACCGCAGAGAGTTCTTGAAGAAGCGCTTGAAGAAAGCGGGCTTACGCTTAATGATATAACAAAGACTGTAGCAACAGGATATGGCCGTTTCGCATTTGAAAGTGCGGATAAACAAATAAGCGAAATAAGCTGTCATGCTAAAGGCATATTCCATCTTGTGCCTACTGCAAGAACAATCATTGACATCGGTGGTCAGGATGCCAAGGCAATCAGACTTGATAAAAAGGGTATGGTTAGCCAGTTTTTTATGAATGATAAATGCGCAGCGGGAACAGGCAGATTTCTTGACGTTATGGCAAGAGTTTTAGAAATAGGTATTGATGAGTTGGCTGAATATGACAGCCGTGCCACTGCTGTTGCAAGTGTTAGCAGCACATGCACGGTTTTTGCAGAGTCTGAGGTTATCTCTCATCTTTCAAATGGTCTTTCAAAGGAAAACATAATTGCAGGGGTTCACGCATCCGTTGCAAGCAAGGCATGCGGTCTTGCATACAGAGTTGGTCTTGAAGACGATGTTGTAATGGGCGGCGGAGTTGCACAGAATGCAGGAGTTGTAAGAGCTATTAGCAAAGAGCTTAAAAGACCTGTAGTTGTTGCTCCAAATCCTCAGTTAACAGGGGCATTGGGTGCGGCGCTTTTTGCATATGATGAGGCAAAGAAATCACAAAATTAAAATAAATATTTATGAAAAGAGGGGTAAGAATGAGTACTGAAACACAGGGAATGACTGCGAAGCAGAAATTGGTCTATTACCAGGAGAAACTTTATCAAGACGCTATTGACGGCAAGGCAAAGGGTGAATTGGTTTGTTGGTCTGCTTCAGTTGCACCGTCAGAGTTTTGCGAAACAATGGGAATTCACATGATTTATCCTGAAAACCATTCAGCAGCTACAGGAGCTAAAAAAGGCTCTCTTGAAATGATTGAAATTGCTGAAAGATACGGATATGCTCTTGACACATGTTCATACGCAAGAGTTAACCTTGGATACATGGACCTTCTTGTTCAGGAAGCTAAAACAGGAGTTACTCCTGAGGCTTTGGCAAACTGTCCGGGACCAAGAATTCCTCTTCCTGACCTTGTTATTACATGCAACAACATTTGTAACACACTTCTTAAATGGTATGAAAACATTGCAGTTGAATTAAACATACCTTGCATTATCATTGACGTGCCTTATATTCATACATGGCCTATGCCTAAATATTCAAAAGAATATCTTGCAGATCAGTTTAGATATGCAATTAAACAGCTTGAAGAAATTACAGGCAAGCCTTTTGACTATGCTAAATTTACAGAAGTTCAAAAACAGGTTCAGCGTTCTGTTGCAGCTTGGGACAGAGCGGCGGCAACAGCAAACATTGTTCCATCACCTCTTAACGGTTTTGACCTTTTCAACTTCATGGCACTTATTGTTTGTGCAAAGGCTAAATATGCTGCTGAAGATACATTTACAACTTGGGCTGAAGAACTTGAGGCTAAAGCTGCAAACGGCGAAGGCGCATACAAACCTGGTGAAGAAAAGTTCAGAATTGCATGGGAAGGAATTGCTTGCTGGCCATATCTTTCACATACATTTAAATCAATTAAAGCTACGGGAAGCATAATGACAGGCTCAACATATCCCGGAATTTGGTCACTTCATTACGAAATTGATAACTTAGAGAGCATGGGAGCCGCTTATTGCGAGGTTTATTCAAACACATGCCTTGAAAACAAGGTTGATGTTATCAGCAAGGTTCTTGAAGACACTAAATGTACAGGTATTGCATACCACATTAACAGAAGCTGTAAGCTTATGGACCTTCTTACTGTTGAAACAGCCGAGCTTGTAAAGGAGAGAACAGGTGCTGCTTATGTAAGTTTTGACGGCGACCAAACAGACCCAAGAAACTTCTCAACTGCACAGTTTGACACAAGAATTCAGGCATTGGCCGAAATTATGGAGCAGGGTGCTGCTTCCGATAAATAAGGGAGGGTTAAGGACATGAGTAAATTAGATACAATTTTTGAAAAGTTAGAGGCAGCTGCAAGCAATCCTAAAAAGGCTGTTTTAGATTATCAGGCAGAAACAGGAAAACCCCTTGTTGGTGTTCTTCCTCTTTATGCGCCCGAAGAAATTATTTATGCGGCAGGAGCTCTTCCTGTTGGATGCTGGGGCAAAGCAACAAAGTCAATTTCAAAAGCAAATACATATCTTCCGGCTTTCGCATGTTCAATCATGCAGTCGGTTATGGAAATGGAGCTTGAAGGAGTTTATGACATTCTTAAGGCTGTTGTTATTTCCTCACCATGTGACACTTTAAAATGTATCGGACAAAAATGGAAAGGCACATGCCCATCCATACAGTTTGTTCATCCGCAAAACAGAAACATTGAAGCTGCAAACGGCTTCCTTGCAGAAGAATATAGAATTATTCGTGATAAACTTGAAAACATTCTTAATGTTAAAATTACAGACGAAGCTATTGACAAAGCAATTGAGGTTTACAATGAAAACCGTGCAACAATGAGAGAGTTTGTTAAGGTTGTTGCTGAGTATCCTCATGTTATTTGCCCTGTTGGCCGTCACACTGTTTTAAAAGCAAGATATTTCATGGATAAAGCTGAGCATACAAAGCTTGTTAAAGAGCTTATAAGCGAAATCAAAGCTATGGACAAAGCACCTTGGAGCGGCAAAAAGGTTATTCTTACAGGAATTACAGCAGAGCCTGACGAATTCCTTCAAATTCTTAAGGATTTCGGCATTGCAGTTGTTGCTGACGACCTTGCTCAAGAAAGCAGACAGTTCCGTGTGGACGTTCCTACAGAAGGCGGAGAACCTTTATACAGACTTGCTAAACAATGGCAGGATATGTATGGATGTTCACTTGCTACAGACCGTTCTAAGGGAAGAATTCAGATGCTTGTGGATATGGCTAAGGAAACAAATGCTGATGCGGTTATATACTGCCAGATGAAGTTCTGTGACCCTGAAGAGTTTGATTATCCTCTTATCTACAACAAATTAGAAGAAGAGGGTATCAGAAACCTTATGGTTGAAATTGACCAGCAGGCATCTTCCTTTGAACAAATCAGAACAAGAATTCAAAGCTTTGTTGAAATGTTCTGATAATTCTATTATAATTATGGAATAAAGTTATAATTTTAGCTTACCTTAAGGGGGAACACGAAATATGGCAACTTTTCAGGAACAATATCAATCAAAACTTACAAGCGCTGAAGAAGCGGTAAAGGTAGTAAAAGACGGCGATTGGATTTATTATGGTGAGTTTGTTACAACCACTCCTGTTCTCGACAAAGCTTTGGCAGGAAGAAAAGATGAACTTAACGATATCCACATTGAATCCTGTACACTTAGAATGCCTACAGCTGTTTTTGCTGTAGACCCTGAGAGAAAGGTGTTTGATATTAATGACCGTTCACTTACGGCTATTGACCGTAAGGAAAGGGCATATCACTTGCCAGGGGCATACCATCAGTTTGGAAGAACTTTAAGCTACAGAAGAGTAAACGTGGCTTTCATTCCGGCTTGTCCTATGGATAAGCATGGCTTTTTCAATACTTCAACAACATGCTCATACTTAAAAGAGCTTCTTGACAACTGTGATTATGTAATCATTGAAGAAAATGCCGCTTTGCCTTTTACATATGGCGGTGAGTTCACGGGAGTACATATTTCACAAGTTAATGCCATTGTTAAAGGAGACGGACAGCCGCCTTTAACATTGCCTAAAGTTTCTGCAAGTGAAGCTGACATTAAAATTGCAGAAAATGTTATGAAAGAGCTTGAAGACAGATGCTGTTTACAGTTTGGCATCGGCGGCATACCAAACAAAATAGGCGAAGCTATTGTTAATTCAGACTTCAGAGATTTTGGTGTTCACACTGAAATGATGATGGATTCTTTTATGAATCTTTATAAAGCAGGCAAGGTAACAAACAAATACAAGCAAGTTAACAGAGGCAAAATGATTTACACATTTGCTATGGGTTCTTCAGACTTGTATGAATTCCTTGACAGAAACGAAGCTTGTATGAAACTTCCTGCAAGCCATACAAACGATCCTTTTGTAATTGCTCAAAATGAAAAGGTTTTTGCTGTAAACAACTGTTTACATGTTGACCTTTACACACAAGTTTCTTCTGAATCTGTTGGGCCTAAGCAAGTTTCAGGCGTTGGCGGTCAGTGGGACTTCATGTATGGAGCATTCCGTTCAAAAGGCGGAAAAGGCTTTGTTTGCTTAAACTCCACAGCTACACGTAAGGATAAAGACGGAAACCAAGTTGTTGAATCAAGAATTGTTCCATCCTTTGTGCCTGGAACAAATGTTACACTTACACGTTTCTTCACATTCTACGTAGCTACAGAGTTTGGCTGCACAAACATGATTGGTCTTTCCACATGGCAAAGAGCTGAAGAAATGATTAAGCTTGCTCACCCGGATTTCCGTGACCAGCTTATTAAAGATGCAGAAAAGTTTGATATTTGGAGAGCATCTAACAAAAGATAATTAAAACCTTATAACACAGACATTTATCACGAGATAAGTGTCTGTGTTTTTTTATTGTAAAAAACACATAAAGGGCTTAATTAATACCTGATTTTTAAAAAGTAAAACAAAGCAAAATGACTAAATTTTGTTTTAAGTGGAAAGATAGATTTAATTCGTTTAAAAAGGAGGTTATATTTTAAATGTTTAAAGAAATTGAAATTAATAAAGGAATAAAACTTCATTATTTAAAAGATACACGGTTTAAAACTGTTACTGCTGCTGTTTTTATAAGGAATATGTTGTCGGAGGAAAATGCAACAAAAACTGCACTTTGGGCTGAAACTTTAAGGGGCGGCTGCAAAAAGTATCCCTCAATGAGGTTAATATCAAAAAAATTAGAAGAAATGTGGGGAAGTGCCTATGAAGTGGCTGTTTTAAAAAGAGGTGATGAACAGCTTGTTTATATCTATCTTGAGGGTTTGACCAAAACCTTTGGCGAGGGTATGGACTTCTTAAAAGAAGTTATTTTTGAGCCTGTCATAAACAATGAAAGGCTTTTGAACAAAGCAAAAAAAAGACTTAAAGAAAGTATCGAAGCCTCTAAGGATAATAAAGCTGATTATGCCGTTGAAAGAATGACAAAAATTCTTGCAAAAGAAGAAAATAATCCTTTTGGAGTGCCTGCTTTTGGTTATGGCGAAAAGGTGGATATTTTGACTTGTGAGGACATGGGTTTTCATTATAACAGGCTGATTAAAACCGTTCCTATTGATATTTACGTTGTGGGCAGCGAAAAAGAAGAATTTGTAGTTAAAAAGTGCAAAGAGGTGTTTTCTTATGAAAGAGAGGACATTGAAGATGTTAAAAGTGAGGTTTATAAATCACAAGAAATCAACTGTAATGATGTTGTTGTTGAAACACAAGATAACAACCAGGGAAGACTTTGCATGGCATTTTCATCAGATGAAAAAGACACAAAACAACTTATTAAACTCCTTGTTTTAAACGAGGTTTTAGGCGGCGGAAGCGGAAGTTATCTTTTTAAAGAAGTAAGGGAAAAAGAAGGCCTTTGTTACAGCATAGGTTCTTTTGTGTTTAAACAAAAAATGATTATTGCAGTGCAGGCAGGCATTGATGAAAGCTCCTTGGAAAGAGTGTGTGAAATGGCGGAAAAAGCAATGGTGCATATTTCTGAAAGTTTGGAGGAAAAAGAATTTAATGAGGCAAAAGAAAGTCTTATAAAGTTTTATGAAACATCGGAAGATATACCTGCGGAACTTATTAATTTTACACTGTCTATGAATCTTTCAGGGTTTTCGTTGGATATTGATAAATTTAGGGAAGAAGTTAAAAAGATTGAATTAAAAGAGGTAAGAGATTTTGCAAAGGCAATGAAATGTCAATTAAAATATTTCTTGAAATGAGGTAAAAAATATGTCTTTAACTATTAAAAAGAACAACATACTTGGGGAGAAAATGTATATCAGCACATTGCCAAGAGGCGGCAAATGTTATATAATTCCTAAGTATGGGTTTAAAAAAAGTGAAGCTGTTATGTCGTTTTCATACGGTTCCGCCGATTTAAAGTTTATACTTGGCGGAAAGAAAAAAGCATCGCCTATGGGCACAGCCCACTTTTTAGAACACAAAATGTTTCAAAAAAAAGACGGTGATTATTTTACAGACTTTTCTTCCTCGGGGGCAAGTGTTAATGCGTTTACAGATTTTAATAAAACAGCATACTACTTTCTTGCAGGGGACAGCTTTTATACAAATTTAAAAAGGCTTGCACAAATGGTTAGTGACGGATATTTCACAGAAGAAAGTGTGGAAAGAGAAAAGGGCATTATAGGTCAGGAAATTGCCATGTATGATGATGACCCGGGGTGGGTTGTTTATTATAATATGCTGGAGCGGCTTTACAATGTTCATCCTTTAAGAAACAGCATTGGCGGAACTAAAAAAAGTATAGAGACGATAACGCCTGAGCTTCTTTATGATGCGTACAATGCATTTTATGTTCCGCAAAATATGAATGTTGTTGTATGTGGAAATGTTGAGCCTGAATCTGTTATAGAAACTGTTGAAAAAAACTTAAGCAAGGAGTTTTTAGACAGAAAAAAATGCCCAAGGGCAAAATATAGAGAAAAACCTGAAATAAAAAGAAATTACGTTTTGCAGGATATGAACTTAGGAAGTCCCATGTTTAATTTGGGTTTTAAACACAACCCTGAAGGAAACGGAATTAAACGAATTTATGCTATGAAAATGTTTCTTGACATTTTAGCGGGGCAAAGCTCATATCTTTTTGGAAGGCTGCAAAACACTGGATACTGTGAGGAAAGTCTTGGGCTTCAATATATTTGGGGGCGGGGTCTTTCTTTAAGTGTTATAATGGGAAGAAGCAGGGAACCTAAACCTGTTGCAAATGCAATAGTTAGAGAGATTGAAAGAATTAAAGAACGAGGCATAGACGAGGAGCATTTTGACAGAATTAAAAGAAAGCATATGGGTAGATTTATAAGAGGTTTTAACAGCGTTGACGCTGTGTGTATGGCGCAGACAGAGTTATCGGCTTTAGGCAGCGATTTATTTGATTCTTTTGAAGCAATACGAAATATGGAAAAAGACTATTTAGAGGATTTGGTTTTTGATTTCGACAAAGTTGGAGCTGTTTTATCAGTTGTCAAATAATGTTTTTAAGGTTTGAAATAAAAAGATATAAGCTTAATTTAAGTTCTTATTTTAAGGCTTTTGTTCTTAGGTAAACTTTTTTGAATTAAAATCGTATCTCTGTCTAAAAGCAATAAGGGGGGAACAGTTTATGACACCGGAGGTTTGGTTTCCTAACCTTGGAATAAAGATAGACCATTTAAGCAAGGTTGCTTTTAGGGTTTTTGGTTTTGAGGTTTACTGGTATGGAATTATTATAGGAATAGGAATACTTTCCGCATTAATGCTTGCTTTGTATGAGGCAAAAAGAACAGATCAAGACCCTGAAGAATATATGGATTTTGCCATGTATGCCATAGTTTTGAGTGTTGTTGGTGCAAGAATTTATTATGTTATGTTTTCTTGGGAGCAGTATAAAGATAATTTGATTAAAGTTTTTGCCATTAGAGAAGGTGGTCTTGCAATTTACGGCGGAGTGATTGCAGGAATTGTCTGCGGAATTGTTTATTCAAAAATTAAGAAAAAGGATTTTTGGCTTATGGCGGACACTGCCCTTCCAAGCCTTCTTTTAGGGCAGATAATAGGAAGATGGGGGAACTTTTTTAACAGAGAGGCTTTTGGCGGTTATACTGACGGTCTTTTTGCAATGAGATACCTTAAAGAGCAGGCTAAAGATCAGGTGCATGAAATTTCTTCTCAAGTGTTAGAAAAGATAGTTACTGTAAACGGAGCTGAATATATTCAGGTTCATCCCACGTTTTTATATGAAAGTCTTTGGAATTTAGCACTTTTAATAGGACTTATTGTTCTTAGAACAAAATATAAAAAGTTTAACGGACAAGTTGGAGCTTTATATATTGCAGGATATGGTTTAGGCAGGCTTTGGATAGAGGGACTTAGGACAGACCAGCTTATTTTATGGGGAACAGGTCTTGCCGCAAGTCAGGTGTTAAGCGGAGTTTTAGTTATTTTTGGGCTTGGAATATATTTTTATTTATACAGAAAAAATTTGCAGTGAGGTAATACAATGGACATTTCATTAAGACTTGAAGAGATTTCAAAAATGATTAAACATAAAAAAGTTGCGGATATAGGCACAGATCATGGATATGTGCCTATATATCTTGTTAAAAATAATAAAGCAGACCATGTTATTGCCTGTGACGTAAACAAAGGCCCTCTTTTAAAGGCGGAAGAAAATATAGAAAAATATCATTTAGGGGAAAAAGTAGAAACTCGTCTTGGAAGTGGTTTTGATCCTTTACAATCAGGGGAGGCAGAAACCATTGTGATTGCCGGCATGGGCGGTATGCTTATTATGGACATTTTAAAAAAAGGCAGTGAAATTTTAAAGGAAACAAAACAGCTTGTTCTTTCTCCTCACAGTGATGTTTTTTACATAAGAAAATATCTTCATTCCATAGGGTTTAAAATTGAAGATGAAAATATTGTGTTTGAAGACGGTAAGTTTTATACAATAATTTCTGCAGTTCAAGGCAGTCAAATATATGAAAAAGAAGAGGAATATGTTTTTGGGAAAATAAACATTGAAAAAAAAGAGCCTGTGTTTAAAAGATATTTAGATGAAAAACTTAAAAACGCACAGGAGGTAAAAAACATTCTTTTGGAGGCATCAACAGAAAAAAGTCTTTTAAAAGCCGGGGAAACAGAATATGAAATTTTAATGTGTTTGGAGGTGCTTAAAACATATGAAATGCAGTGATTTATTAAAGGAACTTGAAAAGCTTGCTCCGCAGGAGTTTGCCGAAAGCTGGGACAACCCTGGCCTTATTATAGGAGATGAAAAGGCTGATATAAAAAAGGTTCTTGTTGCACTTGATGTTACGGATGAAGTTATTGACGAGGCAATAGGTTTAGGGGCAGACATAATTGTTACTCATCATCCTTTAATTTTTAGTTCCATAAAACAAATAAACAGCAAAACTCCTTTAGGAAGAAAAATACTTAAGCTTATAAAAAATGGAATTGCCCATTTTGCCCTTCATACAAATCTTGACACCGTCTTTGGGGGAACAAATGATGAACTTGCCTCAATTATAGGTTTATGTGATGTAAAGGTTCTTGTGCCGGCATTTGAAAAAGATGGTGTGGAGCATGGACTTGGGAGAATAGGAAATCTGCCTAATGAGGCTACCCTTGAGGAAGTTGCAGTTTTACTTAAAGAAAAGTTGGGACTTTCAAACATACGCATTATAGGGGAAAAATGTCATATAATAAAAAGAATAGGCTTATGCACAGGAAGCGGAATTGATTTTATGAAAGATGCTGTAAAGGCAGGGGCCGATTTATTTATTACAGGGGATGTAAGATACCATGAAAGTCAAAATGCCCTTGATTTAGGCATAAGCCTTATTGATGCAACACATTATGGAAGTGAAAATATTATTGTGCCTGTAATTTGCAGGTTTATTGAAGGTTTAAAGTCTGATATTAAAGTAATCAGATCTGCGGTTGACGGACAGGTATTTAAAGATGTTTAGGAGGCGTGGGAATGACAAAAACAAATATTTTGGCTGTAATTAACAACGGTGAAAAAGTTGTTGTGCCTAACGGAACTACTTTTGAGGAGCTTTCCAAGTTATCAAAAGAAACGTTTTGCACAAGAATTTTACTTGCTAAAAGCGGAAATGAAGTTTATGAGCTTACAGACACTGTAAGAGATGGTATGGAAGTTGAGTTTTTTGACTATACAAGCTTTGAGGGAACAAGGATATACAGCAGAAGTGTATCTTTTTTAATGATTAAAGCTGTTAAAGACTTATTCGGTAAAGATGTTATGATAACAGTTGAGCATTCCATAAACGGAAACTATTACTGTGAAATAAGAAAAATGGGAATAAAGGCCGACACAGAAACTCTTGAGCGTGTTAAGGAAAGAATGTGGGCAATGGTAAAGCTTGAGCTTCCCATTGAAAAAGTTATTTTGCCTAAAGAAAAGGCAATAGAAATTTCAAGCAGTTCAGGCATGGAGGACAAAGCAAGGCTTTTTAGATATAAAAATTCACCTTATATAGAAATGTATTGTCTTGACGGGTTTTACGATTATCTTTATGGGTATATGGTGCCTCACACAGGATATTTAGACAGTTTTGACCTTGTGCCTTATGAAAAGGGTTTTCTTATTCAGCTGCCTGATGTTAAAAATCCACAGACTCTTGGGGGATATGAAAACTATGAAAAGATTTCAAAGGTGTTTATGGAGCAAATGGACTGGTGTTCATTAATGCAGGTTAGCACTGTGGCTGATTTAAACGATTCTGTTACAGAAGGAACATTTGAGGAATTGGTGCTTATAAACGAGGCACTGCATGAAAAGAAAATTGTGCAGATTTCAGATGCAATTACAGAAAAAGCAGGAAAGCTTAAGCTTGTTCTTATTGCAGGGCCTTCATCTTCAGGAAAAACCACATTTGCCGAAAGGCTTTGTGTTCAGCTTAAGGTAAACGGAATAACACCTCATGTAATAGGCATGGACGATTATTTTATTAACAGAGATAAAACACCTGTTGATGAATACGGCAAGCCTGATTTTGAAAGTATAAGAGCCCTTGACATTGAACTTTTTAATAAAGACCTTACAGGCCTTATTAACGGCGAACGTGTTCACATTCCAAGTTATAATTTTATTACAGGAAGACGTGAATATAAAGGAAGATTTCTTCAGCTTCAAAAAGACAGCATTGTTGTTGTGGAGGGCATACATGGATTAAATGACGACCTTACAAAAGACATTTCCGATGAAAACAAGTTTAAAATTTTTATCAGTGCCATGACACAGCTTAATGTTGACGACCATACAAGGATTTCCACCTCTGACAGCAGACTTATAAGAAGAATTGTAAGGGATAACCAGTTTAGAGGAAATGATGCTCAAAAGACCCTTGGTTCATGGGACAGCGTTAAAAGAGGTGAAGAGAGAAACATTTTCCCTTATCAGGAAAATGCAGACGTAATGTTTAATTCGGCAACAATTTATGAGCTTTCTGTTCTTAAGCCATATATTGAACCTTTGCTTTATAAAATTGACAAATCAATGGCTGAATATGAAAAGGCAAGCCGAATTATTAAGTTTTTAGATTATTTTCTGCCTGTAAACAGCAGCTGTGTGCCCAACAACTCTATAATTAAGGAGTTTGTGGGGGGAAGCGTTTTTAAAGTTTAAAAAACAAGCCGTATAAAAATGGTTTTGTTTTATATTTAAGAATTTGACGTGAAAATAAAATTGTGGTATATTTTTAATGAGTAGGTCAGACGGTCGCCCGTAACAGGGAGGAAAGTCCGGGCTTCGCAGAGCAAGGACGCCAGCTAACGACTGGTGGAGGCGACTCTAAGGAAAGTGCAACAGAAATAAACCGCCGTTAAAGTTTTTAGCGGTAAGGGTGGAAAGGTAAGGTAAGAGCTTACCGCTTCTTTGGCAACAAAGAAGGCTCTGTAAACCCCGTCCGAAGCAAGACCTATAAAAGCGTTTTGGGGCTGCTCGCCTCGCTTTAGCAAGGTCGCATGATGACATCGGTGACGATGTACCAAGATAGATGACCGTTTGATACAGAACCCGGCTTATAGACCTGCTCAATATCATTTTAAGTTTTTACCCTCTGAAACCTTTGGTTTTAGAGGGTTTTAATATTTTCAAAGGGCAAATCTTCTGAAATTTATAAAACTTGTATAAATTTTAATATTTAAGATAGACGTTAGTTTTTTTTAAGAATTAAGTTGTATAATTAATTAGCTGTTGTTAAAAACGGCAATTAATGGTTGATTAAAAGGGAGTGTAAATAATGAAACTAACTGTGAAAAAGAAAGTAGTTTTAGGTATTATTATTTTTATTGTTTTAGGCGGGGTTGGAGTAAGTGCTAAAATAAAAAGTGCAGGGGAAAAGCCTTTGCATGTAAATGTTTCTAAAGTTGAGGAAAAAGGAATTCAATCTGTTTTAAGCCTTAAAGCTCCTCTTGAGGGAGATGAAAGCATTGAAATTGTTTCAAGGCTTCATTATGAAATACTTTCTATCAATGTAAAAGAGGGTGATAAGGTGGAAGAAGGTCAGGTTCTTGCCGTTCTTGACACAAGCCGTCTTGAAGAGGAAATTGAAAAGCTTAGAGATAATTTAGAGCTTTTGGAAATACAAAATTCAGAGCAAAAAAGCGGCAAGGAATTATCACTTATTTCTGCGGAGGAAAAACTGAAAGAGGAATTGGAAAACAGCCAAAGAAGTTATGAATCGGCTTTAGAAGGTTATAAAAAAGCAGAAAGCGAGTATGAAAAATCAAAGGTTCTTTATGCCTCGGAAATTATCAGCACTCAAGAACTTAAGGACAAGGAAAATTCTTTGAATGAGGCTAAAAGAAAAATAGAAGCATTTAATGTTGTTGATGGAAAAGTGCAGGCAACACAAGCTCAGCTTGTTGAAATCAGAAATATAAAAACATCATCAAGTAATGAATCAGGTGCAAAAAGTGTAGAAATAGCAAAAAAAGAGCTTATCAGAAAACAACAGGAAATTGATGATTGTTACATAAAAAGCTCTATTAAAGGCACTGTTACAAGGGTAAATTCAAAGGTTGGAAGGTTTGCAGACGAGATTGACGATAAAAAGCCTATGTTTGAAATTGAAAACATGGAAAAGCTTAAAATGATTGCAAATGTAAGTGAATATGATATAGCAAGGCTGCAGATTGGACAAAAGGCGGAAATAAGTGCCGATATTTTAAATGGAGATTTTGTTAGAGGAGTTGTTTCAAGAATAAGCCCCACAGGCGAAATTAAATCAGGCACTTCAAACGAAAGGGTAATTCCTGTTCAAATTGATATAACCGATGAAACAAAAGGCCTTATTGCAGGCATTAATGCATCTGCAAAGGTGGAAACAGAAAGTCAGGAAAATGCTTTGGTTATACCTATTGAGGCGCTTGTTGATGAGGGAAATGATGAATACAGTGTTTTTGTTGCGGAAAATGGATTTGTTAAAAAGATAAGTGTTAAGGTGGGAGTTGAAGACATTCTTGAAGTTCAGATTATAGGAGATGGGATTAAGGCGGGGGACAGCGTTATACTTAACCCTGATTTTATGATTGAAGACGGAATGAGTGTGATTGTTAATGAATGACATAATAAGGGTTGAAAACATAAGCAAGGTATATGAAACAGGGGATATTCACGTTCACGCTTTAAAAAATGTAAGCCTTTGCATTGAGGAAGGAGATTTTGTTGCCGTTATGGGGCAGTCAGGGTCGGGAAAGTCAACATTTATGAACATTCTTGGCTGCCTTGACAGGCCTACGGAGGGAGTTTATGAGCTTGATGAAATTAATGTTTCAAAGCTTACAAGCAGAGAGCTTTCTTCAATAAGAAACAAAAAAATTGGTTTTGTTTTTCAGTCATTTAATCTGATACCAAGAACAACGGCAATAAAGAATGTTGAGCTGCCTATGATTTATGCCAAAATGAGCAGAAAAGAAAGAACTGAAAGGGCAGAAGAACTTCTTTTGAAAGTGGGGCTTGGCGACAGGCTTAACCACATGCCAAACGAGATTTCAGGCGGTCAAAAACAAAGAATAGCCATTGCAAGAGCTCTTGCAAATAAGCCTGCCATAATTCTGGCTGACGAGCCTACAGGAAACCTTGACACCGCATCCTCACAAGAAATTATGGAGCTTTTTACACAGCTTAACAAAGAGGGCACAACAGTAATTATTGTTACACATGAAGATGATATTGCTCTTTATGCGAAAAGAATTGTAAGGTTTCGTGACGGAGAGATTATTGAGGACACAAGGAGGACAGAGGAATGATAATTTTTGAAAACATCCGTCTTGCTGTTTCTTCAATTAAAGCAAACAAAATGCGCTCCTTTCTTACTATGCTTGGAATGATAATAGGCATTAGTTCTGTTATTTCAATTGTATCTCTTGGTGACACCATGAGGGGGCTTATAGCAGGTGAGTACGAAGAGTTTGGAACAACGGCGGCATATAGTTATATTATGTCTGACAGTGATTATTTAACTGAAAATGATTTATATACATATGAAGATCTGGAAAATGTTAAAGAAGTATTTAAAGACAGCATAGACTATATAGGAACAGGGGCAACGGCTTCGGGAAAAGTCAAGGCGGGAAGAACCTTGAAAGAAGCAAGTATTACGGGAATGGCTGAAAATCCCTTTGCTTATAAGAAACTGGATATTGTTTACGGCAAGATGTTTTCAGACAACGATATAAAAAATGCAAAGCCATATATAGTTATTGAGGATAAAGATGCAAAGGAAATATTTAAAACAGAAAATGCTGTGGGAAAGACTTTAAGAATGCAGATTAATGAAGAAACCATGGAGTTTACTGTTACTGGAGTATACAAAAACAATGATTCCGCTCTTAGAAAACTTATGGGAGGAAGCAACAACACAAGAGCGATTGTATATGTGCCTGAAATGTCAATAAGCAAAAAAGATGAGTGGTTTTGGGGAATCAACATTGTTTCTTCCAAGGACATAGAAGTTTCAGAGTTTAGGAACCGTTTTATAAATTACATAAGCCGGCTAAAGGGGATTGAAGCAGAAAAAGTGGGATATTTTACTGCTGAAGAAGAAATGCAAAGTATTGACACCATAATGGGAACTCTTTCTCTTGTTGTAGGCTCTATTGCGGCAATATCCCTTGTGGTTGGCGGAATAGGAATAATGAACATTATGCTTGTTTCAGTTACTGAAAGAACAAGGGAGATAGGGATAAGAAAAGCTTTAGGCGCAAGAACAGAAGATATTTTGATACAGTTTCTTGTTGAATCTGCCATAATTTCAGCGGCAGGAGGAGTTATAGGAACAATGCTTGGAACGGGGATTGTTGTGGCAGGGGGAATGATTATGGATTTAAAAACTGTAATTAAACCTCAGGTTGTTATAATGGCGGTGGTGTTTTCTGCAGTTGTGGGCATATTTTTTGGCTTATATCCTGCAAGAAAGGCGGCAAAGTCTGACCCTATTGAGGCGCTAAGGTACGAGTAAAAAATGAAAATCGGTTTGGAAAAGATTAAGGCTTATTTTTAAGAGAGGGTGCCGCCCCTCTCTCTTTTTTATGGAACTTGTTTTGTTAACAACAAACGCACAAATTTTATTTGATTTTTGGCGGCATAAAATTTTGCTTTCAGACAATACTAATCACTGGAAAGGGAGTGATTAGTTGGAAGTTATCACAACAGTTTTAATTATTTCTCAGTTATTATTTACAATTATTGCAGGGACATATTTTTTTACAATGTTAAAAAATCAGCGTTCTGTAAGCTCTCCTGTTGGTACTGACAGCAAAGAACAGCTTAAAAAAATCAGAGAGCTGCGGGAAATAAGGCTTTCAAAACCTTTATCGGAAAAAACAAGACCTCAAAGTCTTGATATGATTATAGGTCAGGAGGAAGGAATAAAGGCACTTCGTGCGGCGCTTTGCAGTGAGAACCCTCAGCATGTTCTTATATACGGGCCGCCGGGAATAGGGAAAACAGCGGCGGCAAGGCTTATGCTTGAAGAGGCTAAAAAAACAAAGAACACTCCTTTTAAAAAAAATGCAAGTTTTATTGAAATGGATGCCACAGTTATACGTTTTGATGAAAGAAGCATTGCTGACCCTCTTATGGGTTCTGTTCATGACCCTATTTATCAAGGAGCAGGGGCATATGGTTCTGCGGGAGTTCCACAGCCCAAAGAGGGCGCTGTTACAAAGGCTCACGGAGGTATTTTGTTCATTGATGAAATAGGAGAACTTCACCCTATGCAAATGAATAAACTTTTAAAGGTGCTTGAGGACAGAAAGGTTATTTTAAACAGTGCTTACTACAGTTTGGATAACAAAAACATACCCCAGTATATACATGATATTTTTCAAAACGGTCTTCCTGCAGATTTCAGGCTTGTTGGGGCAACAACACGTTCCCCTGATGAAATTCCTCCTGCACTAAGAAGCAGATGTACAGAGATTTATTTTTGTGACCTTAAAAAAAGTCATATTAAAAAAATTGTGCAAAATGCGGCGGAAACAACGGAAATGAAATGCAATGAGGAAACTGCTGAAAAGGTTACGGTTTTTGCCGCAAACGGCAGAGATGCCGTTAACATTATGCAGACAGCCGCATCTGTTGCCCATATGGAAAAAAGACAGGAAGTAACTGTTAAGGACATTGAATGGGTGGCTAAGTCAGGCAGATTCAGCCCTCGTTTAGAAATTAAAATTGAAGAAGAGGCAAGAGTTGGAACTGCCAATGGTCTTGCTGTTTGCGGCAGTGGCGGAGGAACTGTTTTACAAATTGAAGCATGGGCGGTGCCTGTGGAAAAAGGTCTTGGAAGTTTTAAAATTACAGGAATAGTTGAAGAAGAGGAAATTAAAAGCGGAAGTCAGATAATGAAAAGAAAAAGCACTGCAAGTTCATCAGTTTTAAATGTTTTAACTGTTCTAAACAAGGAATTGGGCATTGACACAAGGGATTATGATATACACATTAATTTTCCTGGGGGAACACCTGTTGACGGGCCTTCGGCAGGGATAGCAATTTTTTCCGCACTTTATTCTGCAGTAACAGGAAATAAGCCTGTTGATAAAATTGCCATGACAGGTGAGATTTCCATAAACGGAAATGTTTTGCCTGTGGGCGGTGTGGCGAGAAAAATTGAGGCCGCAGCAGACGGAGGGGCTGTTAAGGTTATTATTCCGGGGGATAATTATCAAAGCAGTTTCAAGGATTTTGAGATTGAAATTATACCTGTTAAAAACATTCGTCAGTTGTTAAGTCTTTGTTTTGATGAAGAAAAAAGCACAAAAACAGCTTAATTTCAAAGCTGTGGCGTCATCTTTTCAGTTTCTTTTTGACTTGTCTAAAAATTATATAATTATGTAGTTTTAGCAAAGATTTTTACACTGAATTTTTAAAAAAATAAGTGAATTTGGGCAGAATTTAAGGTTTTAATGTGCAGGGTTTCTCCTTGTTTTGCAACAATATATGACACCTAACCTTGTGGTAAGGTGTCATATATTGTATAATACATAGTTAAGGAAATGATAAGTGAATGTTTTTGTTATTAAGGGCATAATAGATAGGTGAAATTTTGAGGTGAAAAGATGAGTAATATAAAATTTCCTGTGATTCCTTTAAGGGGGATGACAGTGTTTCCTAATATGGTGGCTAATATTACTGTGGGCAGAGAGCGTTCTGTTGCGGCTCTTGAGGCGGCAGGAAAAAAGGATGAAATTGTTTTTCTTGTGCTGCAAAAAGATTCCGAAGTTAACGAGCCCCGGTTTTCGGAACTTTATAATATAGGAACGGCCGCAAGGGTTAAACAGGTGTTAAAACTTCCGGGAGATAATGCCCATGTTATTGTTGAGGGAATTTCAAGGGGAAGGCTTGAAAGCCTTCATGAAGAAGAAGATTGTGTTTATGCGGAGATTTCATATGCTGAAAGAAAAGACAGAGAAGATTACAGTGAAAACATACATGTTTTAGCTCTTATGGAGGCCGCCTCCGATAAGTTTGAAGAACACACAAGGCTTAACGGCAAAAATTCTTCTTTTGATGCAGTTGTTAATGTGGTGTCGGCAAAGACACCGGGTGTGCTTGCTGATATTATAACTGCCGCACTTAACATAGGTTTTGAAGAAAAACAAGAACTGCTTGAGATTTTAGAGCCTGTGCCAAGGCTTGAAAGTGTTATACAAATTTTAAACAGACAGGTTGAAGTGCTTAAAGTTAAGGCTGAAATTAGCGCAAAAGTAAAAGCTAAAATGGAAGAAAATCAAAGGGAATATTATCTGCGTGAGCAATTAAAAATTATAAGCGAAGAACTGGGAGATAAAGACGGTATAAAAGCTGTTTCTGAAGGCTTTAAAAAAGCGGCAGAGGAAAGAAAACTGCCTGATTATGCAATAAATGTTATTAACAAAGAAAGTGACAGGCTCTCTAAAATGAGCATAGCTACACCTGAGGCAAACGTTATAAGAAATTATGTGGAGTTTATACTTGATTTGCCTTGGAATGAAGCAAGTGAAGAGATTTTTAATTTAAAAAAATCAGCAGAAATTTTAGAGGAAGACCATTACGGCCTTACAAAGGTTAAGGAAAGAATTATTGAATATCTTGCTGTAAGGCAAAACACAAAAGAAACCGGGGCAACAATTATCTGTCTTGCAGGGCCGCCCGGAGTTGGTAAAACTTCAATAGCAAAATCTGTTGCAAAAGCAACTGGAAGAAACTATGTGAGAATGAGCCTTGGAGGAGTTAAAGACGAAAGTGAAATAAGAGGTCACAGAAGAACATATGTGGGAGCCATGAGCGGAAGAATTTTAAATGTCGTAAGACAGGCGAAAACAATAAATCCTCTTATTCTTCTTGATGAAGTGGATAAGCTTTCTGTTTCATACAACGGAGATCCTGCATCGGCTTTGCTTGAAGTTTTGGACGGTGAACAAAACAACAACTTCCGTGACCATTTTCTTGAAATCCCTTACGATTTATCAAAGGTGCTTTTCCTTTGCACAGCAAATGATGTGGGCAAAATCCCCATACCCCTTCGTGACAGAATGGAGATAATATATATTTCCAGCTATACTTCCAATGAAAAGGTTCATATAGCTATGGAGCATCTTTATCCAAAACAACTTAAACTGGCAGGGCTTAAAAAAGGTCAGCTTAAAATTGATGAAGAAACAATGGCTTACATAATCGAAAACTATACAAAAGAAGCAGGGGTCAGAAGCCTTGAAAGAACAATAGAAAAAGTATGCAGAAAGGCAGTCAAAGAGATTATATCCAACGAAAAAAAGAGTGTTAAAATAACAAAGAAGAACATTGAAAAATATTTAGGCAAGGTTGTTGTAAGGCCGCTTTGTGTTAACGAAAAGCCGCAGGTGGGAATTGTAAGAGGGCTTGCATGGACGTCTGTTGGCGGCGACACTCTTGAGGTGGAAGTTAATGCAATGAAAGGAAGCGGAAAAATTGAGCTTACGGGAAACATGGGCGGTGTTATGAAAGAGTCGGCAAAAGCGGCGGTTACATATCTTCGTTCTGTGTCTGAAAATCTTAAGCTTGATACAGAGTTTTATAAAAACACAGACATTCACATACATATTCCTCAGGGGGCTGTGCCAAAAGACGGCCCGTCGGCAGGAATAACAATGGCAACTGCTCTTGTTTCCGCACTTACAAAGGTTCCTGTTAGAAATGATGTTGCAATGACGGGAGAAATCACAATTACAGGCAGAGTTCTTGCCATAGGCGGTTTAAAGGAAAAAACACTTGCGGCAAAATATGCGGGAATTACAACAGTTATTCTTCCTGAGGACAACAAAAGTGATTTGGAAGAGATTGAAGATGAAATTAAAGACGGATTGAAATTTGTTTTGGTGAAAAATGTTAATGAAGTGTTTCAGGAAGCTGTTATAGAAGGAGAAAGCATATGGAAGTGATAAATGTTGAACTGGCGGCAGTAGGAGTTAAAATGGAGCAATACCCCACAGACGGCAAAAAGGAAGTTGCATTTGTTGGGAAAAGCAATGTGGGCAAATCAAGCCTTATAAACTCCATGATAAGAAGAAAAGCATTGGCAAGAACAAGCTCTTCTCCCGGAAAAACAAGAACAATTAATTTTTATGATGTGGAGGGGCTTTTGTATATTGTGGATGTGCCCGGGTATGGATATGCAAAAGCATCTAAAAGCGAAATAGAAAAATGGGGAAAGATGATTAACGAATATCTTGAAAAACGTGAGGAACTTGAGGCAATTGTTATGCTTGTTGATATTCGCCATGATCCTGGAAAAAATGATATAATGATGTATGATTGGCTTAAGCATTATGGATATGACATTATTGTTGCGGCCACAAAAAGTGACAAGCTTAGCAGAAATCAAATACAAAAACATTTGTCTGCAATTAAAAAGGGGCTTAATCTTTCGGCGGAGGATAAGCTTATACCATTTTCCAGCGAAACAAAACAAGGGGTTGAAGAACTTTGGGAAGTTATTGAAAAGGCAATAAATCTTCAAGATAGCAGACAAAGTTTATAATTCTTTCGTATTTATTTAAAAGCAACTGTACGGCTGAAAAGTTTTTATGTTAAAAGTGTAAAACCGAAGATTTTTAATTGAAGGCTATAAAAAGGCTGTAAAGGGTAAAGCTTAAGTTATGTTTCTAAGGAGTAGGTATTTATGACAAAAAGGCTTTGTTTATCAAAAAACAAGAAAATAGCGGGAGTATGTGGAGGTATTGCAAAAAGGTATGGGCTAGAGCCTACCATTGTAAGATTAATTACTGTTTTACTTACGCTGCTTTTTAAATGGCCTGTTATTTTTATTTACATTGTGCTTTGGGTTGTTATGCCTGAGGATGAGGAAAATAAGTTTTAATTTTAAAACAAAGTCATAGAATTAATTATAAAAAAGCTGAATCTTGTTTAAAAGGATTCGGCTTTTTTATGTGCCCTTAAAAGCTAAGGAGTATATAAACAGTATACTTTGCCTATGTTTTGTTTAAGCTGATAACCTTAGCTTTTGTAAAATTCATTTTGATTTTAATATAGAAGTATATTCCAAAGGTTTCTTTTTTGTGATATAATATCCACAAATTATATTTGTGGAAGAGCCTAAAGGCTCTGCCGCTGTTATCACAGCGGATTATATTACTCATAAAACTTTTCAAGTTTTATTCGTCCGTTGACAAAAGAAAATGTCGGCTTTGCCGTCGCTTTCTTTTGTTTTTGTGATATACTATACAAAAATAAAAAAAATAAAGTGTGAGGGTTATATGAAACGGCTGTTAATTTTGTTAATGTTGTTATTTGTTCTTACCGGCTGCAAAAGTAAAGCTGAATCAAGTTTGGAAGCTGTTTTTACATTATCTTCCGAGCAGCAGGAGGAATATATAAATCTAATAGACCAAACTCTCAGAAGCTTTTATTGGTATTACGACAGTGAATCCTTAACATATTTTAAAGGTGAGGTGCCTGCCGAAAATCAAGAAATCTTTGAGGCAAGCGAAAAAAACGGTTTTAATTTACGCAAAAGCAGTGGAAAAGAGGCCGTTGTTTATTCCTGTGATATTACTCATTTTAATAAAAACAAAGCAGGAACATCATATTTTTATTTTATAAATGGAAAATTAGAGGGGTGTTATTATACACCTTTGGCTAGCAATGAACTTCAGCTTGACTTTAAAACAAGAAACGTATTTGTTAAAGGAACAAAAATCAAACAAAAAGAAACAAATGCTTCTGAAATAATATATACTGAATTTTCAGGCAATGGTGCCCCCGACGGGTTTATAAGTGAGGGCAGAGATAAAAACGGAAGAGGACTTTATTTAAACATAGAAAATGACGGTATTTCAATATACAGATTTAACGAAACAAAATTCAGCCTTTTTAAAAGAATAACAAGTTTTTTTGAAGAGTTGATTCCTATAAGTGCTTCATTTTTAAATGACGGAAGAATTGCCGTTATTGCAGGAGGAGTTTTGAAAGAAAATGAATTAAGTGATGAAACAATCAGAGTTTCGGAAAGACTTATTTTCTTTGATGAAAATTTTATAAAAGAAGAAAATGACATGGCTTTGTCAAAGGGCACATATTCTTGTGTTGCCGCAGATGAGGACAGGCTTATACTTATAAATGATAGAAATCTTGAGATGTATGAGGAAGACGGAGACGGCCTTAAACTTGTGGAAAGTTACGGAATAGGAGTTCAGGGAACATATTTATCAATTGGAGATATTGATAATGACGGAAACAAAGAATATATTGTAAGTGATTCAAAGGATTTATATATTTTCAGAAAAAACGGAATTAATCTGGATTGTATTTGGCAGACAAACATATCGGCAGATAATTTTTACGGCGGAATATATCTTGGAGATTTAAACGGTGATGATGCAATGGAAATTTACATGGCAGACATAACAGGAACTGCCATAAGATATACTTTAGGAGAAAATGGCTTAATTGCCGCAAATGAAAACATAGAATATGGAGATATGTTTTATGTTGGAGATTTTAACGGTGACGGAGTTTCCGATTACATAATAAGCAGAGGCAGTGAAAATCCTGTTAAAAGTGTATATATAGCCGAAAAATGAGGTAAAATCATGACTGATGAATATTATATGGAACAGGCACTTATTGAGGCTCAAAAGGCTTTTGACATTGACGAAGTGCCTATAGGTGCAGTTATTGTTTATAAAGACGAAATAATAGGAAGAGGGTTTAACAGGCGAAACAGTGAAAAAAACCCCCTTTATCATGCTGAAATAATGGCAATAAATGAAGCGGCTAAGTTTATTGGTGATTGGAGAATTGAAGAGTGCACAATATATATAACTGTGGAGCCATGCCCCATGTGTGCAGGAGCTATTGTTCAGGCAAGAAGACCCCGAGTTGTTTTTGGAACAAGAAATGAAAAGGCAGGCTGCGGCGGTTCTGTTTTAAACATTTTGCAAGAACCAAGGTTTAATCACAGAACCGAAATCAAAGAAGGTGTTCTTCTTGAAGAATGTATGATGATTATGAAAAAATTTTTTAAAAGATTCAGAAAATAATAAAAATATAAAAACTACGATTTTAAAGACTTTGAAATTATGGATGTTTTAACTTATAAAAGATTTATTTCAAAGATAAGTTTAAAGTGTTTAAGGTCGGCGTTTATTTATATTAAATCACAACACAAAGGAGGAAATAAAAATGGCAGAATTAAATTTACAGACTTTCTTTAAGCTTAGTTATGGATTGTTTGTGGTTGCATCTAAAAATGGTGAAAAAGATGGTGCTTGCATTTCAAACACTGTTATTCAAGTTACTATTGAGCCTAACCGTATACTTGTTGCTCTTAATAAATCAAACTTCACCCATGATTTGATAATGGAGTCTAAAAAGCTTTGTGTTTCGATTTTATCGGAACAGGCACCTTTTTCTGTTTTCCAGCAGTTCGGCTTTAAAACAGGCCATAACACAGATAAGTTTGAGGGCTTTGATAAAATTGAAAGATGTGAAAACGGTGTGTATCGCTTAAGTGACTATGCCAATGCTTATATTGCAGGTGATGTTACATCAACACTTGACCTTGGCACTCACACAGCATTTGTTGTGGATGTAACAGAGGCAGTAACATTAAGTGATATTCCTTCTGTAACATATGATTATTATTTTAAAAACATTAAACCACAGCCACAGGCACAGCCTAAGAAAAAAGGCTTTGTTTGCAAAATTTGCGGTTATGTTTATGAGGGCGAAGTTCTTCCTCCTGATTTTATTTGCCCTGTGTGCAAACACGGTGCTTCAGATTTTGAACCTATTGTATAAAAATGTTTTTAGCTGTTAAAAGGGTTGGTCTTTTTAATGGATAAAATAAATAAACTATGAGTTGAGGTGCTTATTTATGAAGAAATATGAATGTGACGTTTGCGGTTATATCTATGATGAAAGCAAAGGAGATCCTGAACACGGGATTGCTCCGGGAACAAAGTGGGAGGATCTTCCTGCTGATTTTGAGTGTCCTCTTTGCGGAGTTGGCAAGGACGAGTTTTCACTTGTTGTTGAATAATTAAAAAATAAAAAGGTGCCGAAATTTCAGGCACCTTTTAAAATGCAGACAAAGTCAAGATGTTGAAAGTTTTTGCTTTGCAAATTACTATTTTGTGGCGGTAGCAGTTATCTTTGGTGTTTCCGTTTGATTTGCTTTAAAACTGCATGAATATGCGGTTTTGATAAAAACTTTTGCCTTGCCTTTCTTAAAAAGCAAGTGGGTTTGGTCAAAGCCCAAGGTTGTTTTTATTTATAATAAACAAGGTATGGAAAAGTATGCAAAGAAACAGTGTTGACATTGACAACAGTCTGTTTTGTTAGTATAATATTTAAGCGGTGTTATCTTTATAAACACCAAAATTTTAATTTGTTATTAAAATTTCCGTGATAGCCGGGGAAGTAGCGGCTCCCTGTACCTTCAATCCGCTATAGTGGGGGTGACGCCTGAATTTGAGGCTTTTTCTTTTTATGGTCTGCCCTTTGAAGAGAGTGTTGACGATTGAGTCTTGCGCAACAGGAACTTATGAATCGTGTCAGGTCCGGAAGGAAGCAGCACTAAGTAAGCCCTCCTGTGTGCCGCAAGGTAGCTTAGTCCGAGCTAAGGACAAAGGTAACGCATTGGAAGAAATTGTCGAAGTCAGGTTCACGGATTTATTTACAGCCTAAGTGTTCGTTTGAAAAGACTTTTTCAGATGATTAAATAAAAAAGATTTACAAATTTCTCTCAGGTTTTTGAAAATTATTTAGGATTAGCTTTAACAAAAATCTTTGAATGCTATGGCACACATTAACTCTGTGTGCCTTTTTTATAAGTTATGAGTAAAAAAAGGAGGCAGACCCTTGTCATACACGGCACTTTACAGACGGTTCAGGCCAAGAACTTTTGAAGGTATAATCGGCCAGGAGCATATTGTAAGAACACTGAAAAATCAAATAGAAAGCGGCCGTGTTTCCCATGCCTATCTTTTTTGCGGCACAAGGGGAACGGGAAAAACCTCCACAGCTAAAATTTTTGCCAAAGCCATAAACTGCGTTAACCTTGAAAAGGGTGAGCCTTGCGGCAAGTGTCAGCTTTGTGTTTCAATGCAAGAGGGGAGAAGCGTTAATGTTATTGAAATTGATGCCGCAAGCAACAACGGTGTTGACAATATACGTGAAATAAGAGAAGAAATTAAATATCCGCCAACAGAGGGCAGCTTTAAGGTTTATATAATCGACGAGGTGCATATGCTTTCTATGGGAGCTTTTAACGCACTTCTTAAAACCCTTGAAGAACCGCCGAAACATGTTATTTTCATTTTGGCAACAACTGACCCTCAAAAGGTTCCGCCCACAATCCATTCAAGGTGTCAAAGATTTGATTTTAAAAGAATAACCTCGGGGCAGATTGTTTCGGCTTTAAAGGGGTATCTTAGTGAAACCGACGTAAAGGTGCAAGATAAAGCTTTGCACTATATAGCAACCCTTGCAGACGGCTCAATGCGTGACAGTTTAAGCATACTTGATCAGGCCATGGCGTTTTATTTCAACGAGGAGATAACCCTTGAAAAGATTTTAGATATTGTGGGTGCCGTGGACAATTCCTTGTTTTTTCAGCTTGCCGATTCTATTTTAAAAAGAGATATAGGCCAGTCTATGGATATTGTTGAAAGCCTTATGGAAAACGGCAGGGACGTACTCCAGTTTGTTTCAGAGTTTACTGTTCATTTAAGAAATCTTCTTGTTACAATTACAGTTGATGAGCCGGAAGCTGTTATGGATATGTCATTGGAAAATATTGAACGTTTGGCGGAGCAGTCAAAAAGGGTTTCATCAGAGGAGCTTATTTTTCTTATACATGAATTTTCAGCTTTAAGCTTAGATATGAAATATGCATCAAACCAAAGAATACTTCTTGAGGTTCAGCTTATAAAGCTATGCTCTCCTCAAGAAAAATCCAGCAACGAAAGTCTTGCCGCAAGGCTCATAAACCTTGAAAGACGAATTGAAGAGGGGGTTCATGTTGTTTCCGGCAAAGCTATGGAAAAAGATGAGCCTGTTAAAAAAACAAAGCCTGTAAAAAAGCGGCCCAAGGCACTGCCTGAAGATATAGAAAAGGCGGCAAAAGCATGGGAAGATGTTTGCTGCAGGCTTGATATGGTTACAAAAAGCATTGTCTGTAAAACGAAAACAGGTTATATGGAAGATGGACGGCTTACGGTTATTTGTGAAAACCATGCAATTTCCAATCTTTTAAAAAACAAACTGGATTCTATAAAGACAGCTTGTGATGAAGAGCTGGGCAAGGATTTTGAAATAAAAATTATTTCTCAAGAGGAATTTGAAGACTGGGAAAAGATGACTTACGGTGACAAATCGCCAAAGGCAAAAAAGGAAGCGGAAGCGGACTTGGAGTTTGAAAGCTTGATGGGTGGTTATTTTCCCGAAACAGACATGGAGTAAAAGAAAACTTTAAAATATAGGAATTTTATGATTTTATAAACTTAATAAATCAGGAGGAATTTAATATGGCAAAAGGATTTGGCGGAATGCCCGGAATGAACATGAACAATCTTATGAAACAGGCACAGAAAATGCAAAAACAAATGGAAGAGGCACAAGCAAGCTTGGGGGATAAGGAAATAGAAATTACCTCAGGCGGCGGAGCAATTAAAATTATGATTACAGGCAAAAAAGAAGTAAAAAAAGTGACCATTGACCCTGATGTTGTTGACCCTGATGATGTTGAAATGCTTGAAGACTTAATTCTTTCGGCTGTTAACGAGGCTGTTCGTCAGGCTGACGAGCTTGCAAACAGCACACTGGGTAAGATAACAGGCGGTTTAGGCGGCGGCTTAGGCGGCGGTTTATTCTAATGAACTATTACGGAACCTCTATTACACGCCTTATTGAGGAATTAAACAGCCTTCCCGGCATAGGCGGGAAAAGTGCCCAGCGGCTGGCTTTTCATATAATAAATATGCCTAAACAACGGGCAAGGGAGCTTGCGGATTCCATAATTGAGGCATGTGAAAATGTTAATTACTGCAGAATATGTCAAAACCTCACTGACGGTGAGGTTTGTCCTGTTTGCGAAAATCCTGCAAGGGATAAAAGCACTATTATGGTTGTGGAAGACCCGAGGGATATGGCTGCGTATGAAAAAACCCGTGAATTTAAAGGTCTTTACCATGTGCTTCATGGGGCAATAAGCCCTATGCTTGGAATAGGGCCTCAGGATATTCGCATAAAAGAACTTCTTTCACGTTTAGATGATGACGTTGAAGAGGTTATTCTTGCCACCAACCCAAACGTAGAGGGTGAGGCAACGGCAATGTATATAAACAAGCTTATTAAACAGCTTGGGGTTAAGGTTACAAGAATTGCCAACGGTGTTCCTGTTGGAGGAGATTTGGAATATATTGATGAGGTGACTCTCTCACGGGCACTTGAAGGCAGACGGGAGATGTAAACAAATGAGTAAAGCAGACGAGATTTTTATTGCCAACTGCAAAGATATAATTGAAAACGGCTGTTCCACAGAAAATGAAAAGGTTCGTCCTAAGTGGGAAGACGGAACCTTTGCCTATACTTTAAAAAAGTTTTGTGTTGTAAACCGCTATGACCTTTCAAAGGAATTTCCCATAACTACTCTTAGATATACAAACTGGAGGGCTGCCATTGACGAAATTTTATGGATTTGGCAGAAAAAAAGCAATAAACTAAGTGAGCTTAACAGCCATATATGGGATGAATGGAAAGGCGAGGACGGCACAATAGGCAAGGCTTACGGGTATCAGCTGGGGGTTAAGCATAAGTATAAAGAGGGATGGTTTGACCAAGTTGACAGGGTGCTTTTTGATTTAAAAAACAACCCTTACAGCAGAAGAATTATGACTAATATATATACCTTTGCAGACCTTAATGAAATGAACCTGTATCCTTGTGCTTACAGCATGACATTTAATGTGACAGAGGGGAAGCTTAACGGCATTTTGAACCAGCGAAGCCAAGACACTCTTATGGCCAACAACTGGAATGTGGTGCAATACTGTGCGCTTATGCACATGCTTGCTCAAGTAAGTGATTTGGAAGTTGGAGAATTTGTTCATGTGATTAGTGATATGCATATTTATGACAGACATATTGAAATGGTTAAAAAGCTAATCAGCCGTAAACCTCTCCCTGCTCCTAAGTTTTCAATTAACAAAAGCATTAAAGATTTCTATGACTTTACTGTTGAAGATTTTGAAATTACTGACTATGTTTATGGAGAAAGCCTTGGAAAAATTCCTGTGGCAATTTGAGGTGAAAGTATATGAAAATGATTGTTGCAGTTGATGAGAAGTTTGGAATTGGCATTGACGGAGGTCTTCTTACAGACCTGCCTGAGGATATGAAGTTTTTTAAAGACAAAACTATGAACAGCGTGGTTATTCTCGGAAGAAAAACACTTCTTTCTTTTCCTGGAGGCAAGCCTCTTAAAAACAGGGTTAACATTATAATTACAAGAGATAAATCTTTTAAGGCAGAGGGCTGTATAATTGTTCACAGTGTTGAAGAGGCGGCGGAGCTTGCCAAAAGAGATTATGCCCACAAAGAGATTTTTGTTATCGGCGGAGGAAGTGTGTACAGGCAGATGCTTAAATATTGCAGCACTGCTTACATTACAAAGATTTATAAAACATTTGAAGAGGCTGACACTTTTATTGATAATCTTGACAAGCTTCCCCAGTGGGTTGTTGAGTATGAAAGTGATTTGAAAGAGCATAACGATATAAAGTTTAAGTTTGTTACTTATAAAAGAACAGACTGATCATTAAGCTTTTATTAAAACCCTATATTCATATGGTTTAAAAAGAGTTAATAGAAATCAAGGTTTTGACTATTATCGCCACATCAAGCATTTTAAGTTTATTTTAAGCTTAGAATGCTTTTTTATATTTAAAAGAAATACCTTTTTCTTATAAAAGCTGACTTTAGGGGGCAGACTTTGGTTTGAAGCGAGTATTAAATTGTTCTTAAAAAGGAAGTTTATTTTGAAAAGTTTTATTGTTTTTATTTGGATAAAGTTTAAACATTATGACGGTATTGAAATAAAAAATAATTATAAATTTAATAAATGATATTGACAAATGTTATTAAGGTGATAAAATATAACCATACCCCCCTGGGGTGGTAGTGAGATATAAAAATTTAAGGAGGTAGGAGCAATGAAAGAAAAATTCGACATAAGCGGAATGACTTGCAGTGCGTGCAGCAGTCATGTTGAGAAAAGTGTTTCTCAGCTTAAAGGCGTTACCAAAGTTTCTGTTAATCTCTTGCAAAATTCCATGCAAGCAGAGTTTGACGATAACGTTACAAATATAGAAGAAATTATAAAAACCGTTGAAAAAGGCGGTTATGGTGCAAGGCTTTCGGGAGAAACAAAGGCTTCTAAAGCAAAGGAAAATGTTGCCGAGGAAGAAATAAAGGAAATGAAGTTCAGGCTTATTGTTTCCATGATTTTTACTGTGCCTTTATTTTATATATCAATGGGACATATGATGGGGGCACCCCTTCCAAGCATTTTCCATGGGCATGAAAACATGATGATTTTTGCTTTAACACAGCTTTTTCTTACATTGCCTGTTGTGTATGTTAACAGAAAATATTTTACAATGGGCTTTAAAACCCTCTTTAACAGGGCTCCCAACATGGATAGTCTTATAGCTATAGGCTCAAGTGCCGCTACGATTTACAGCAGTTATGCGGTTTTCAAAATGGCATATTATATGGGTAGGGGAATGACAGAGGCGGCAGAAGCTAATGTTATGGATTTATATTTTGAATCGGCGGCAATGATTTTAGCACTTATTACACTTGGAAAATTCCTTGAGGCCAGATCTAAGGGAAAAACAAGTCAGGCCATTGCCAAGCTTCTTGACCTTGCGCCAAAAACGGCAAGAGTTGAGAGAAACGGTGTTGAATATACAATACCTGTTGAGGAGGTTGCTACGGGAGATATTGTTATTGTAAAGCCCGGTGAAAGTATACCTGTTGACGGAGATATAGTTGAGGGAAGTTCAGCAGTTGACGAGTCTGCCATCACGGGGGAGAGCATACCTGTTGAAAAGAATGTCGGCGACAAGGTTATTTGTGCCACAATAAACAAATCGGGAAGTTTTAAATTTCAGGCAACAAAGGTTGGAAGTGACACAACTCTTGCACAAATTGTTCGTCTTGTTGAAGAGGCGGCAGGAAGCAAGGCGCCTATAAGCAAGCTGGCTGATAAGGTTTCAGGAGTTTTTGTTCCCATTGTAATCAGCATTGCCATTGCCGCAACTGTTGTTTGGCTTTTAAGCGGTCATGGTTTTGCATTTGCTTTATCAATTGGAATTGCTGTGCTTGTTATATCCTGTCCTTGCGCTCTTGGCCTTGCAACACCAACTGCCATTATGGTTGGAACGGGCAAGGGTGCAGAAAGAGGAATTTTAATTAAATCTGCAGAGGTCCTTGAAACTGCTCATCTTATTAACACGGTTGTGTTAGACAAAACAGGCACAATCACAGAAGGTGCACCAAGGGTTACTGACGTGGTTTGTGCTGATGGTATAGACGAAAGAGAATTTATTGGATTTGCGGCTTCTGCAGAAAAATATTCCGAGCATCCTCTTGCCGAGGCTGTATTAAAATATGCCAAGGAGCAAGGCATCGCTTTAAAAGAAGTTAAAGATTTTAAAGCAATAAGCGGACGGGGAATTGAGTGTTTTGTTGAGGGCAAAAAAATAAATGCCGGTAACTTAAAGGCTATGATTGAGGGTGGAATTGACGCCCATGATTTTGAAGAAACTGCCCAGAATCTTGCAAAAAAAGGAAGAACACCTTTGTTTTTTGCCAAGGACGGAAAAGTTATGGGTATTATTGCGGCGGCGGATGTTGTTAAGAAAAACAGCAAAACTGCCATTGAAGAGCTTGAAAAGGCAGGCATAGAAGTTGTTATGCTTACAGGGGATAATGCTGTTACGGCAGAGGCCATAAAAAATGAAATAGGCATAAACAGGGTTATTGCAGAGGTTATGCCCCAAGATAAGGAAGCTGAAATTAAAAGGCTTCAAAGTGAGGGCAAAAGAGTTGCAATGATTGGTGACGGCATTAATGATGCACCTGCTCTTGCAAGGGCTGACGTAGGAATTGCCATTGGTGCAGGAACTGACGTGGCAATTGAAAGTGCCGACATTGTTCTTATGAAAAGTGACCTTTTAAGTGCTGTGGAGGCAATTGAATTAAGCCGTGCAACAATCGACAATATAAAGCAAAATCTTTTCTGGGCATTTTTTTACAACACAATAGGTATTCCTATTGCGGCAGGAGTTTTATATCCATTTTTTGAAATAAAGCTGAACCCTATGTTTGCGGCGGCAGCAATGAGTTTAAGCTCTGTGTTTGTTGTTACAAATGCTTTAAGGCTTAGATTTTTTAAGCCAACATTTGATATAAGCTTGTATAATAAAGATGTTAAAGAAGAAATTGTTGAGAAAGAAGAAATTGTTGAAAAAGAAGAAAACATTAAAAAGAAAGAGGATGAGGATTTTATGAAAAAAACAGTAGTTATTGAGGGAATGACTTGCTCACACTGCACAGGAAGAGTTGAAAAGGCTCTTAAAGGCCTTGAAGGAGTTAAAGAGGTAACGGTTAGTCTTGATGAAAAAAGCGCATTTGTTACAGCTGATGAAAATGTTACAGATGAGGTTTTAACAAAGACTGTTACAGATGCAGGGTATGATGTGGTTGAAGTAAAATAAATTGCTTTAGGGTCGGCATAAAATGTTTTGCCGACCCTAAAATCAGCTAAAGGAGGAATTTTAAATGAAGGCTGACAAAGCTGATGTAACTCGTCTTTTAAAAACTGCCAAGGGGCAGATAAACGGAATTTTAAAAATGATTGAAGAAGACAGATATTGTATTGATATTTCAAATCAAATTCAGGCGGCAAATGCAGTTTTGCGTAAAGCCAACAAAGAGATTTTACGTGCTCATTTAAGAGGCTGTGTGAAAGAATCCTTTGAAACGGGAGAGGAAGAAATAAAAATTGATGAACTAATTGAAATTATTGATAAGGTTATAAGCTGAAGGGGGAGAAAAGGTGAAAGAAAGATACAGCCTTGAAGATTTTATTGAAATTATACGTGTTTTAAGGGGTGAACAAGGATGTCCCTGGGATAAGGTGCAAACCCATGAAAGCTTAAGAGAATCTATGCTTGAAGAGGCATATGAGGCTGTGGATGCAATAGATAAAAATGATATGAAAAACCTTTGCGAAGAGCTTGGTGATGTTTTAATGCAGGTTATTTTTCATGCGGAGATAGAGCGTGAAAAAGGCGGTTTTACCATTGAGGATGTGTATGACGGAATAAGCAAAAAAATGATTTCAAGGCACAGGCATATATTTGCCGATGATGAAGCAAAAACTTGTGACGAAGTTTTGAAAAATTGGGAACAAATTAAAAGAGAAGAAAAAGAACTAAAAACCCATACTCAAGTTCTTGAAAATGTTGCAAAGGCTCTTCCTGCTTTAACAAGGGCTTATAAAATACAAAAAAAGGCGGCAGATGCAGGGTTTGACTTTGCAAATGTGAAAGAAACAATTTTAAAACTTAAAGAAGAAATAGCAGAGCTTGAAGATGTTTTAGAAAATTGCACCGCAGAAAAAGAAAGAATTCAAGAGGAATATGGAGATATACTTTTTTCTGCTGTAAATATTTCCAGGTTTTTAAACATAAATCCAGAGTATGCCTTGACAAATTCATCAGAAAAGTTTATAAATAGATTTAGATATGTTGAGGAAACTGCTCTTTTGAGGGGTAAGACGCCGGTTGAATTGACATCTGAACAGATGGATGAATTATGGGAGCTGTCTAAAAACATTACTAATTTTTTTAAGGAGGAAAAACAATGAATAAAGCAGAATTAATCGCAGCTATGGTGGAAAAATCAGAACTTAGCAAAAAAGACACCGAAAAAACTTTAAAGGCTTTTGAAGAAGTTGTTACAGAAGAACTTAAAAGGGGCGGCAAAATTCAGTTGGTTGGGTTTGGTACATTTGAGGTTTCCGAAAGAGCGGCAAGAGTAGGAAGAAATCCACAGACAGGTAAGGATATGGAAATTGCTGCTTCAAAAGCACCTAAATTTAAAGCAGGAAAAGCTTTAAAGGACGCTGTAAACGAATAATTCTTATTTATTATAAAGTTTTCAAAAGCGTATTGTGAAAAAAGGTCTGTTTAGGTCTTGTTATCAAAAGTTATTATTTATAAAAAAAGATAAGTAAGTATTGATGCTATTGAAGCTTTATACTAAGTTTTTGCAAAGCTGATTATAAATTTTAGCCTGTACATTTTTTTGTGCAGGCTGTTTTTGTTAAAAGGGGTGCATAGTGATGAGGTTAGACAAATATTTAAAAGTGTCAAGAATTATCAAAAGAAGAACAATTGCCAATGAAGCCTGTGACACAGGACGAGTAAGCGTTAACGGAAAGGTTGCCAAGGCTTCTGCCGAGGTTAAGGTTGGAGATGTTATTGAAATTCGTTTTGGGAGTAATATAACAAAGGTTGAGGTTTTAAATCTTAGTGAAAGCTCAAGAAAAGAAGACGCTGTTAACATGTATAAAAGTCTTTAAAGAAGTGACTTTTTAAATTAGAGGGTATGTGTTTATGAAATGTTTTATAAAAGCTTTTGTAATGTTTATGGCCGTGGTTTTGATTAATTCCATTTCATTTGTTTATGCTAATGAAAAGGGTTCAGCTTTTGCCGCAGAGAATTATGAATATAAATCATATTTTGCATTTGAGAGGGAGGGCATTGCCCTTGAACTGCCAAAAGAATATTTAACCCTTGCAAGGGGAATGACCCAAAAGGAGCTGCACGGAGCAAGTGTATATGAAAGTCCGGAAGAAACGAATAAATACTTAGAGGAACATAACATGCTTCTTGAATCCTTAAGCAAAGATGGGAACATTGGTTTAAGTGTATATGCATATGCAGATAAAGAAAGCATTGATATTTTTGATTTGTCTGAAATTAATGAAAAAGAAGTTTATGATTTTTTAAAAGGATATACAGATGAAAAGAAGAAAGACTTTGAAATTGATGAGGAAAAAATATCTGTAATTAACAAGGGAAGTTTAAGGTTTATAGAGGTTTTTGGAAAAGAAGATGAATATGGTTTTACAAGCCTTTACTACTGCACTGTTTATAACGGCATAAAGTTTGAGTTTATACTTACTCAATATGAAGAGGGTATAACAAAGGAAGGACTTAGCATATTAAATAACCTTTTGGAAAGTGTAAGGTTTACAAAAAAACTGACAAAAGAAGAAGCGGAGTTGTTGATTAAAAGAAATTTGATTAAAGACGAGTTTTCTGTTTTCTTGAACAAAAGTTTATATCTTAAAGGCGGCATAATAATTGTTGTTATTTTTTCCTTTATTGCATATTTCAATAGATTTAAGTTTATGAAAAGCAAAACCAAAAAATAAAAGTTACTGTAAAGGCTGCTTTTATTTTTTTTTAGAAAAAAATGAAGAACATAGTTGATTAAGGGGAAAATATTATTATAATATTAAAGAAGACAAATTAAATTCGGAGGAGTAAAATGGCTAAAAGAGAAGACATTCACAAAATTCTTGTTATCGGTTCCGGCCCTATAGTAATAGGGCAGGCATGTGAGTTTGATTATTCGGGAACTCAAGCTTGTAAAGCACTTAGGGGACTTGGATATGAAATTGTTCTTGTTAACAGCAATCCTGCAACAATAATGACAGACACCGAAACGGCGAACATAACATATATTGAGCCGCTAAATGTGGAAAGGCTGTCACAGATTATAGAAAAAGAAAGACCTGATGCACTTCTTCCAAACCTTGGAGGTCAGACAGGACTTAATCTTTGCAGTGAGCTTCATAAAGAGGGAATTCTTGACAAGTTTGATGTTAAGGTTTTAGGCGTTCAAGTGGATGCCATTGAAAGAGGCGAAGACAGGGTTGAGTTTAAACATGCCATGGACAAGCTTGGTATTGAAATGGCAAAAAGTGAAGTTGCCTATACAATGGAAAAGGCGGAGGAAATTGCCGAAGAGCTTGGTTATCCTGTTGTTGTGCGTCCTGCATACACCATGGGAGGGGCTGGCGGCGGCCTTGTTTATAATATTGAAGAGTTAAGAAATGTTGTTTCAAGAGGGCTTGCCGCAAGCCTTGTTGGGCAGGTGCTTATTGAAGAATCTATTTTAGGCTGGGAAGAGCTTGAACTTGAGGTTGTTCGTGACAGTAAAAACAATATGATTACTGTTTGTTTTATTGAAAACATAGACCCGTTGGGTGTGCATACTGGAGATTCATTTTGTTCTGCGCCTATGCTTACAATTTCTGAAAGTGTGCAAAAAAGACTTCAAAAACAGGCTTATGCCATTGTTGAAAGTATAGGAGTTATAGGAGGAACAAACGTGCAGTTTGCCCACGACCCTGTTTCAGACAGAATTGTTGTAATTGAAATTAACCCAAGAACTTCAAGGTCTTCAGCTTTAGCTTCAAAAGCAACAGGATTTCCCATTGCCCTTGTAAGTGCCATGCTTGCGGCAGGGCTTACATTAGAAGACATTCCCTGCGGCAAAAACGGAACACTTGATAAATATGTTCCTGGGGGAGATTACATTGTTATTAAATTTGCCAGATGGGCATTTGAAAAGTTTAAAGGCGCCGAGGACAAGCTGGGAACACAAATGCGTGCTGTGGGCGAGGTTATGAGCATTGGAAAAACATATAAAGAGGCTTTTCAAAAGGCTGTAAGAAGTCTTGAAACAGGCAGATTTGGTCTTGGAGGGGCAAAGGATTTTTCTTCAAAAACAAAAGAAGAACTTTTGAATATGCTTAATGTGCCCACCAGTGAAAGGCAGTTTGTTATGTATGAAGCCATTAGAAAAGGTGCCACAAATGATGAGATTTATAACCTTACAAAAATAAAGCATTATTTTCTTCAGCAGATGAGAGAGCTTGTTGAAGAAGAGGAGATTTTAAAATCTTATTCGGGAAAAGAAATTCCTGCTGATATTTTAAAAAGTGCAAAACTCAACGGTTTCAGCGATAAATATATAACTGAAATTTGCAAAATCACCCAAAGTGAAATAAGGAAACTGCGGAGCAAAAACAAAATTATGCAGTCATGGGAAAAAATACACGTAAGCGGAACAGAGGACTCGGCATACTATTACTCCACATATCATAACGAAAAGGATTTAAGCATTGTCAGCAGCAATCCTAAAAAAATTATGATTTTAGGAGGAGGGCCAAACAGAATAGGTCAGGGAATTGAGTTTGACTATTGCTGTGTTCATGCTTCAAAAGCCCTTAAAGAATTAGGGTTTGAAACTGTTATTGTAAACTGTAACCCTGAAACTGTTTCAACAGACTATGACACAAGCGACAGGCTTTATTTTGAACCCCTTACACTTGAAGATGTTTTAAGCATTTATGAAAAGGAAAAGCCGGCAGGGGTTATAGCCCAATTTGGCGGACAAACACCTCTTAACCTTGCAAGAAGTCTTGAAAAGGCAGGAGTTAAAATTCTTGGAACTTCTCCTGAAACTATTGATATGGCGGAGGACAGGGATTTATTTAAAAAGATGATGGAAAAGCTTAATATTCCAATGCCTGAAAGCGGAATGGCAGTTGATGTTAAAGAGGCAATTGCTACTGCGGAAAAAATAGGTTATCCTTTAATGGTTCGTCCTTCATATGTGCTTGGCGGACGAGGGATGGAAGTTGTTTACAGCGAAGATGAGCTTATTAAATATATGGAGGCGGCAATCGGCATAACACCTGAAAGACCCATCTTAATTGACCGTTTTTTAAATGATGCTCTTGAGTGTGAAGCTGATGCAATTTCTGACGGAAAAAATGCTTTTGTGCCTGCTGTTATGGAGCATATTGAACTTGCCGGGGTGCATTCAGGCGACAGCGCATGTGTTCTTCCTTCAAAGCATATTTCACAGGAGCATTTAAAAACAATAAAAGATTACACAAAAAAAATTGCTCAAGAAATGAATGTTTGCGGTCTTATGAACATGCAGTATGCCATTGCACAAGGCAAGGTGTATGTTCTTGAAGCAAACCCAAGAGCGTCAAGAACTGTGCCTCTTGTAAGCAAGGTTTGTAACATAAATATGGTTAAGATTGCAACAGACATTATAACAATGCATTTAACAGACAGAAAATCTCCTGTTATGGAGCTTAGGGAAAAAGAAATTAAGCACTGCGGAGTCAAAGAGGCTGTTTTTCCTTTTAACATGTTTCAGGAAGTTGACCCTTTGTTAGGGCCTGAAATGAGATCTACAGGAGAAGTTTTAGGACTATCCGACACATTTGGAGGGGCATACTATAAAGCACAGGAAGCAACTCAAAGCACACTTCCTTTAAAGGGAACGGTGCTTATAAGTGTTAACAGAACTGACAGAAAGGATTTGACAGACCTTGCTAAAAGATACAGTGACGCAGGTTTTAATATACTTGCCACAGGGGCAACATATGATTTGATTGCATCAAAAGGCATTAAAGCCGAAAAGATTAAAAAGCTTTATGAGGGCAGACCTAACATACTTGATGCCATAGCCAATAAAGAAATAGATCTTATAATCAATACACCAAACAGCAAGCAAAGCCTGACAGATGACAGCTATATAAGAAAAGCTGCAATAAAGGGACGTATTCCTTATATGACAACAATAGCGGCGGCATTTGCAAGCATTGAGGGGATTAAGGAAGTTAAGGAAAGTGGTCTTGAAAACGTAAAAAGCTTACAGCAGTATCATAGCGAAATATACTAAAAAATAATCAGAATAAGTATTTGCTGGGGTTTATGCTGATTTATTTTAAGCATACTTGGTTTTTATACCACAAAAAAATACAAAAAATAAAATATGCGTTTTCCTTAAAGGTATCTGAAAAATTCAGATGTTTTTCAAGGGAAACGCATATTTTTTTGTATTTCAGATATGGGCAAAGTTCATGTTTGTTTTAGTGTAAAGTTTTGATTTTTTTAAACACAATAGTTTTGTTTTAAAACTTCCATTACTTCTTTTATTCGTTGGTCTTTTATGGAGTAGGTAATTGTTTGGCCTTGTTTTTTTGAATCTATTATTTGGCTGGATTTTAAAATGGAAAGATGCTGTGAAAGTGCAGGCTGTGTAATTTCCTCCATTTTTTCATGAAGTCCGCTTACATTCATTGGCTCTTCCAGCAAATAGCAAAGTATAAGCAGTCTGTTTTTATTTGAAAGTATTTTTAAAAGCTCTGATATATCCTTGGCTTTTTCTTCTATATTCATAAAATATCATCCTTGTCTGTTTTTTATTTGGCATATGCCTTGTGTCATTGTGCCCATTGGACAATACACACACCATGACCTTGGTTTATAAAGAAGCATTGTTATAATTCCAAGCACAGTTGATGTAAGCATAACACTGTAAAAGCCGAAAGCAAATTGCCAAATCCATGGCCTAAGGCCGTTTGTGCTAACCCAGTTCCAAGGCAGTTTAAAAGTCCATAAAAGTGTTACAACTTGTGACATGTCTTTTACACCGCTAAAAACCATGTATGTTGCAAATATCATTGAGGAAAACATAGTCATAAAAAATATAAGAAAGGAATATCTAAACCACTTCTTTCTTAAAAACGGTGGTATATCCTTATTTCTTGAAAGTTTGAACTTTTCTCCCAGTAAGGCAAAAAGCTTTCCTCTTCCGCAGTAGTTGTTGCAGTATGATTTCCCCTTGCCTGATATTGCCATTACAAGAGGCACTATAAAGCAAATTAAACCAAGCCATGCGAAAATAATATTGAAGAACCCTAATATAAGATAAGTTACAGAGGCTATCCATAAATAATTTTTCCAATTGTTTTTCATACTGAACCCTCCTTTACTTCTCTTATTTCAATAACAGAGGCGGGGCAGGCTTTAACACATTTTTTGCAGGCCACACATTTTTTTGTATCTATTTCTGCATAAAGTCCTTTTATTATTGATATGATTTTTAAAGGACATTTCTCAACACATGTTCCGCAGGCAACGCATTCCTTTTTATTTACATAAGCCGCCTTCCTTTTTTTTGATTGGTTCATAGATTAATCACCCTTACATTAGTATATAATAAAATTCTTATATTATTATATGCAGTGAATATAAAATTGTCAACGATTAAATATAAGAATTTACTTATATAACAAAATACTTATATAAAAACACGAAAAACAGATTGTAAGTATTTAAGAAAGGCTATATTTTGTTAACAAATCTTTAAAAATGCGGATATGGTTTTCTTCATCAAGAATAATACGTTCCAATATGGAAATTATATTTTCATCCACTATAAGCGAAATATGGTTTTATATAAGCTGATTGAAATTTCTTCTAACATAATATTTCGTTCCAGAAAGTCAGGAATGCATTTTTCATTAAAAATATTATATCCGCACCAATATTCAGTTCGCATTCCCGTAACAGTTCTAAGATTAGGGTCTCCGCCAAGCAGCACAATAAGGTTGCCAAGAATGTTAAAATGTTTCATTTCTTCTTGAGAAATACACATTAGCTGTTCGGACAAATCTTCATAGACTTTATTAACAAGAAAATGCTGATAAAGATATTGTGTCATTTCTGTTAACTCGCTGTTGCTGCCTGCATAGTTTACTTGTAAAAGGTGGGCATAGTAGATGTTTCTTCCTTGCACTTCTATTGGAGGATAGGGGATTTCTAAAGAGCAATTATCTGAATTCATTGTTTTTCTCCTTTGGGGTTTATAATACTATATTCTAAAAAGGGAGCATTGAGAATGGAATATTAATTTAATGGATTCATTTTACATTTTATGAATATGTGATAGAATTAGTTTAGCACACTTAAATTTTTTAATGGGAAGGAAGAGTGTTATGTCGAAAATATTTGTTATTGGAAATGGGCCGGCAGGAATTTCTGCTGCACTTTATGCTGTTAGAAGCGGAATGGACGTTACTGTTTTTGGCAAAGGCGAAAGTGCCCTTAAAAAGGCTCACCAGATTGATAATTATTATGGAATAAAAAATGTAAAGGGTGACGAGCTTTTTGAAAACGGAATTGAGCAGGCTGTTGAGCTTGGTGTGAAGTTTATTGAAGAAGAGGTTGTCGGGCTTGGATATGGAGAAAGCCTTTTGGTTTCTACTGCAAAGGAAGACTATAGCGCCGATGCAGTTATTATTGCTACGGGAACGTCAAGGAATGTGCCTAAAATTGATGGAATTAAAGAACTTGAGGGCAAGGGGATAAGTTATTGTGCAACATGTGACGGATTTTTCTTTAGAGGGAAAGAGCTGGGGGTTTTAGGAAGCGGAGAATATGCTGTTCACGAAGCAACAGAACTTTTGCCTATTGCAAAAAGCGTTACAATATTTACCGACGGAAAAGAATTAGAGGTTGAGCCTCCCAAGGGAATCGGCATTAACAAATCTAAAATAACTAAAATTGACGGTGACATGAAAGTTGAAAGAATTGAAACCATTGACGGCATAATTTCCGCAGACGGGCTTTTTATTGCACAGGGGGTTGCGGGAAGTGCGGATTTGGCAAAGAAAGTGGGAGCTGAAACAGACAATAACAAAATTATTGTAGGAGAAGATATGGCTACAAATGTTCCCGGGCTTTTTGCCGCAGGAGATTGTACGGGAGGAATGCTTCAGGTTTCAAAGGCTGTTTATGAGGGTGCCAAGGCGGCAACAGAGGCTGTTAAATATGTAAGGGCAAAAAATCAGCCATAAAAAAAGAGTTGTTAACAAATGTGAAAAGTTTGAGAAAGCTTTTCCTCATTATTATGTGCTTTAATTTACAAGGCGGCAAATCTTAAAGAGATGCCGCTTTTTAATTTATTTAAAGAAAATGATTAGTATTGACTTTAATATTATTAAGGTTTATAATTAACTTTATTAAAGAAAAGGCGGAGATAAAGCTATGGAGGTTATACCATCTTGGATGAGCGGTCTTGACGAGGAAGATTTAATTTTTATTAAAAACTTTATTTTGGCGTCAGGTTCTTTAAAAGAGATTGCCGTTCAGTATAAAGTTACATATCCAACTGTAAGGCTTAGGCTTGATAGAATAATACAAAAAATTCAAATTGGGGAAGGGTTTTCCAATGAACCTTATATTGCGCTTATTAAAAAAATGGCTGTGAATGAAAAAATTGATTTTGACACTGCCAAAATTTTGATTTCCGAATATAAAAAGGTAAAAAATTTAAGGAGTGAGCAATAATGGCTTTTGCATCTGTTAGTATACTTTTAATTATTTCAGTTTTCTTAATGGTTATCCCGGCAGGGGTTTTGCTTCAGATACTTTTATCAACAAGAAAAAGCAAATGGTTTGGCATTATTCTTCCTGTGCTTTCTTTTTTAATGTCAATTGTTTATGTTTTAAACATTTCGGGAACCAGCGTAAATGGAAGGGCTTTTTGGAGCGGCGGTTTTGGTGTTATTGTTGTGTTTATTATGGGTAATGTTCCCACAATTGTTTTATCAATTATTTACATGGCTTGCAGGGAAAAGGTTAAAAAGAACAAAGAAATTAACAAAATGAATATACATGATTTAGAATAGTTGAAATAATTTAAAAACTTAGAGGGGTATTTTAAAAATAAAAAGTGAGTATACGTGTTACGCATACTCACCAAGTTTTATTTTTCAAGCATTTTTATAATTTGGTCTTTTGGTCTTACTCCAACTACGCTTTCAACCACCTTGCCGTTTTTCATCACTACAAGTGTGGGAATGCTCATTACACCAAATTGGCCTGCAAGTTCAGGCTGCTCGTCAACGTTGATTTTTCCTACCTTAACTCCCTTAACTTCAACAGCAACTTGGTCAATAACAGGAGAAACCATACGACATGGGCCGCACCATGGTGCCCAAAAGTCTAAAAGAACAGGCTGTTCGCTTTCCATTACTTCTTTTTGAAAGTTTTCTTTATTAATATTTAATGCTGACATAAAAATCATCCTCTCTTAACATATTGCTTTAATTAGTCATAGCATATAAAATTATAGTGTTTATTATATTTATAGTATATACATATAAGGTGGGTTTGTATGTAACAAACTCACATAGTTTTGCGTAAGGTTGTTAATTAATTTATAAAAATTATTTTAGAAAGGGTTATTTTAGATGAAAGTTATAGATTGTCATATGCATTTTCGCCCCCAACGAGAGAGTTTTAGCGATACTGCAAAATTAAGCGGTCATGAAAACACAGAAGAACATTTAAGGGAATTTTTTATGAAAAATGAAATCTGCCATGGTGTTGTTATGGGAAATCTTGGTCTTGAACCTGAAAATCATAACTATCCTGATTTTTTAAGTTATTGCATTGGTCTTGACAGCAACGTGTTTAATACAAAATCAATGGAGGAATTTGCTTATCTTGCAGAGGAAAACCTTAAAAGAGATAACTGTGTTGGTATTAAACTTTACCCCGGATATTGTCACAGTTACATTTATGATGATATGTATGAGCCTTTTTATGAGCTTGCAAAAAAATATGAAAAACCTGTGGCAATACACACAGGTGCCCTTGCTTCTTCAAAAAACGGCGGACTTTTAAAATACAGCCATCCCCTTACTCTTGACGAGGCGGCTGTTAAGCATCCTGATGTTACATTTGTAATGTGTCATTTTGGGAACCCTTGGCTTTGTGATGCAGCGGCTGTTGCAGAAAAAAATAAAAATATTATTGTTGATATTTCCGGAATTCTTGAAGGGCAGTTTGATGTGAAAAGCTTTCTTGAAGAAAGCAGAGATTACACAAATATGCTGAAAATGTGGCTTAGTTACATAGGAGATTACAGCAGAATAATGTATGGCACAGACTGGCCTATTGTAAACATGAAAAGTTATCTTGAATTTATAAAAAGCATAATACCCGAAGAGCATCATGAAAAGGTTTTTTATGAAAATGCAAAAAGGGTATACAAACTAAAAGTGTAAAAGATATATATTTTTGTCTGGTTTTTGTTAAAGCCGCATAATTATGCGGCTGAGACCGAAGACAAACCTTGGGCGTTGACCAACCCCACTTGCTTTTTGAAAAAAGCAAGACCAAAAACTTTTATCAAAACCGCATATTCATGCGGTTTTAGATGGGTCAAGTAGGAAGGTTGAAGATAAACGCCGACGCTGGGCATCGGAAAGAAGTCCGACGGCAAAGCCGCTTTTTCTTAAGAAAAAGTGCTGAACGAAGTAGCGGTTTGCGAAGCAAATTCCTGACAATAAAACCCTTGTGGGTGTTTGAGGGCAAAGCCCTCAAGGTTTTGACTTTGTCTACGTTCTGAGCCGCATAATTAATTATGCGGTTTTAACAAAAACTTGGGTGCTGTGTTGCGAATTATCAGCTGTTAAGCTCTTCAAAAAGCTCTTTAACTGTTGTTATTTTATCTATTCGCCATGCTGTTTCACCGCAAAAAAGCAGTGAGTCTTCAATACTGCCTTGTGCGGCACGTATAAGTGCAGTGGAAATGCAATAAGGTGTTGTTTTAGGGTCGCAGTGAACAAGGCAGTTAAAGCACTTTGTCACCTTTTCGTTTTCAAGCTCTCTTTCTTTAACAAAGGCATTTCTTATGGCACGTCCGGGAAGACCCACAGGGCTTTGCACAATGACAATGTCTTCTTTTTTTGCATTTATATAAGCTTGTTTATATTCCATAGGTGCATCGCACTCTTGTGTTGCGACAAATCTTGTTCCCATTTGCACACCGTCACAGCCAAGGTTTATATAATGGTCTATATCGGCTCTGTCAAAAACACCGCCTGCAAAAAAAACAGGTATTTTACCATACTTTTCTTCAAAGGTTTTAACATATTCAATGATTTTTACAACCTCTTTGTCATATTCGTCACGGCTTAAGTTTTCTGCCTCTGAAGGTGTAAAACCTAAATGTCCGCCTGCTTTTGGCCCTTCAATTACAACAAAGTCCGCAACTTTATTTAATCGTTTATCCCATCTTCTAAAAAGCACTTGAAGTGCCTTTAAAGATGAAACAATAGGTGCAAACTTTACTTCCGTGTCTTTTAAAAGCTCGGGAAGCTCTGCAGGAAGGCCTGCGCCTGAAATAATTACATCTGCTCCGTTTTCCACACAACATTTCACATAGTCTTCATAATGTGTTGTTGCTTTCATTATGTTTACTCCTATAATGCCGCCTTTTGAATATTCTTTTGCTTTTTTAATGTTTTCTCCCAAGGCTTTAAGGTTGGCTTTAAGTGCATTTTTAAAGAAGTTTTCGTCTTCAAAACCAGGCTGTGCCGCAGAAATTACACCTATGCCCCCTTCTTTTGCAACTGCGCCTGCAAGCCTCCACAAGCTTATTCCCACACCCATGCCGCCTTGAATTATAGGCACGGCGACTTCAAGATTTCCTATTTTTATTCCCTTTAATTTCATATGTCATTTCTCCCATATTTTGATTATCAAACTATTATAATTTAAGCGCTGATTAAATAAGATAATTTAGTTTTTTAAAACAACGGTTTTTATTTGACCGAAATTTTATAAAACAATTGAAAACGAAATCAGCTTTTCCATAGGGTAAATATATTATATTCTTTAAAAGCTGTCAATAAAAATAGTATCAAATGTTATTATTGATAGTTTTAGATACTATGTTGTGTGACAAAAACATGCAAAAATAGTTATTGACGTATATAATTAAATGAATTATACTTTGACTATCAAAATGTTTGATTTGCAAAAGATACAGGAGGGTTGGAATGACGCAGACCATAAATGTCATTAATGACTTGTTAGTTCAAATTTATAATGACATTTTGTTAATTGAAGAAAGTGCCTTCAAGAAAAGTCGGTTCGAAGACATATCCGTTACAGAAGTTCACACAATTGAGGCAATAGGAATGTATGAGCCGAAAAGAATGAGTGAGATTGCCAAAAAGCTTAAAATAACTGTGGGAACACTTACTGTGGCAATAAACAATCTTGTTAAAAAGGGATATGTTGAAAGATACAGAAGCGATAACGACAGAAGAGTTGTGAAAATTGGTCTGACAAAAAAAGGCAGGCTGCTTTTCAGAGTTCACAGCCAGTTTCATAACGTAATGGTTTCTTCTTGTGTGGAAGACCTTACTCAGGAGGAAATGAATGTGCTTACAAAAGCTTTGGGCAAGCTTAACATATTTTTAAAAGAAAAGTATAATCTTATTGATTAAGTAGGGGAGAGTATATGAACTTTTCAAGAATTGTTTCTACGGGGTCATATTTGCCCCCGCAAATCATAAGCAATGACCGTTTGGCTGAAATTGTTGAAACAAACGACGAATGGATTGTTTCAAGAACGGGAATAGGCAACAGACGTTTTTCACAAGGCGAAAATACATCGGATGTTGCATCAAAAGCGGCAAAGGTTATTTTAGAAAGAGCAGGAAAAAGTGCTGAAGATGTGGAGCTTTTAATTGTTGCCACAGTTTCGCCTGACTATGCAACACCATCCACCGCCTGTCTTGTTCAGGCGAAAATAGGAGCTGAAAATGCAGTTGCTTTTGATATTGGTGCGGCTTGTTCAGGGTTTATATTTGCTTTTAGCATTGCCGATAAATTTATAAAAAGCGGCGTATATAAAAATGCCCTTGTTATAGGGGTTGAGGTTTTAAGCAAGTATCTGGATTTTCAAGACAGAGGCACCTGTGTGCTTTTCGGCGACGGAGGAGCAGGTGTATTTTTAGAAAAAAGTGAAGAAAGAATAGGACTTATACGTGAAAACCTTGGAAGTGACGGAAGCAAGGGAATGGCTCTTACATCAGGGTTTGTGCCTGTTAAAAATGCTTTTTATGAGCCTGAGGACACAGGAAACAGATATATTGAAATGGACGGCAGAGTTATTTTTGATTTTGCCACAAGAAAAGCACCTAAGTCTGTGTTAAAAATTTTAGAGGAAGCCGAATTAACGGCTGATGACATTGACTGGGTTGTGGCACATCAGGCTAACAGCCGAATAATTGAAGTTGTAAGCAGAAAGCTTAAAATACCCATGGATAAGTTTTATATGAACATGCATGATTACGGCAACACCTCTGCAGGAAGCATACCTATTGCTCTTAATGAAATGATGGAAAAAGGGCTTATAAAAAAAGGACACAAAGTGATACTTTGCGGTTTTGGTGCAGGGCTTACGTGGGGGTCAATGCTGCTTGAGTTTTAATTACAAATTGGTTATTCATTATTTAAAATAAATATTTTATACTTTAGGAGGAATTTAAAATGAATTTTGAAAAAATAAGAGAAATTATTGCAGAACAGACAGGTAAAGATGCAGAAGATATTACAATGGAAACAAATGTAAAAGATGATCTTGAAGCAGATTCACTTGACCTTTTTCAGATTATTAACGATATTGAAGATGAGTTTGGAGTTAAAATTGAAAACGTGGAAGCAATCAAAACAGTTGCAGACGTAGTTAAAATTGTGGAAGACGCTCAATAATTCTAAAAGATTAGGTAGGTTTGGAGCATGTATTTAGACATATGTAAATTGCTTGGAATTGAATACCCTATAATACAAGGTGCCATGGCGTGGATTTCAACATCAGCTCTTGCCGCCGCAGTTTCTGAAGCCGGAGGACTTGGCGTTCTTGCCACGGGACATTTGGACGGGGAAGGCTGCAGAGAAGAAATTAAGCGAATAAGAGAAATTACAAAAAAGCCTTTTGCTGTTAACATAATGCTTTTAAGCCAGTATGCTGATGAAATAGCAAAGGTTATTGTTGAAGAAAAAGTTTCCGTTGTTACAACAGGAGCAGGAAGCCCCGGCAAATATATGAAGGAATTTAAGGCGGCAGGTATTAAGGTTATACCCGTTGCCCCGTCTGTGGCTATTGCAAGGCGCATGGAAAAAGACGGTGCAGATGCAGTTATAGTTGAAGGGTGCGAAGCGGGAGGTCATATTGGAAAAACAACGACAATGGCTCTTGTTCCTCAGGTTGTGGATGCGCTTAATATTCCTGTTATTGCCGCAGGCGGAATTGCCGACGGCAGAGGCATGGCGGCTGTAACAATGCTTGGAGCATCAGGGTTTCAGGTGGGAACACGTTTCCTTGTTGCAAAAGAATGCCCTATTCATCAAAACTATAAGGACAGAATAATTAAAGCAAAAGACATTGATACCACAACAACAGGACAATCTACAGGGCATCCTGTTCGTGTTATCAGAAACAAACTGGCAAGGGAATTTGAAGCCCTTGAAAAAAGAAATGCTTCCGCAGAAGAATATGATGTTTTAGGCAAGGGTGCTTTAAAAAAGGCGGTTATTGACGGCGATGTGGAAAACGGCTCCGTTATGAGCGGTCAAATTGCAGGTCTTGTTAATAAAGAACAGACAGCGGAAGAAATAATTAAAGAGATGTATGCGGAATTTAAAGACTTAATGGAAAACAGATAAAACTAAAATCATTCGGATTGACAAAAGTTAAGGCATTAAACTTTTGCTAAAGCTGCATAGTATGCGGTTTTAGGGCAGAACAAGGGGGAAGCTCTCAAGGTCTTCTCTTTAAAAAATCTGATATAAAATCCCTTTTAAATTAAATAAGTTTAAGAGGGATTTTCTAAAAAAATCATAAGGTGATTAAAACTATGAAAACAGCGTTTATTTTCAGCGGACAGGGTTCTCAATATGTGGGCATGGGCAAGGAGCTTTGTGAAAATTTTAAAGAGGCAAAGGATGTTTTTTATGAAGCGGACAATGCCCTTGGATTTTCCATATCTGAAATTTGTTTTGAAAACGAAGAAAAACTTAATAAAACCGAGTTTACTCAGCCTGCTATCCTTACAACAAGCATTGCGGCTTATGAAATTTTAAAAGAAAAGGGAATTAAGCCTGATTTTGTTGCAGGGTTAAGCCTTGGTGAATATTCTGCATGTGTTGCATCGGGAATAATGGATTTTAAAGAGGCAGTTTGCCTTGTAAGAAAAAGAGGACGTTTTATGACAGAGGCTGTTTCCGAAGGCGAGGGAGCCATGTATGCCATAATGGGTCTTGAAAGGGAAGTTGTTGAAGCACAGTGCAAAAGATTTAGTGAAGTTGGATTTGTTGCACCTGCCAATTACAATGCTCCCGGGCAAATTGTTATTGCCGGAAAAACCGAAGCGGCGGCTAAGGCGGCAGAAGCTCTTAAGGAAGTCGGAGCGAAGATGGTTGTAAAACTTAATGTAAGCGGCCCTTTTCACACTGAACTTCTTGAAAGTGCGGCTGTTAAGCTTGGTGAAGAGCTTGAAAGCATTTCGATAAACAAATGGGAAATTCCTGTTGTTACAAATGTAACCGGCAAGGCTTACGAAAAGGTTGAGGATATTGCACCGACACTTATTAACCAGGTTAAAAGCCCTGTTAAGTGGGAAGAAACTTTAAACTTTCTTTATGAGCAGGGTGTTGATACGTTTGTGGAAATTGGCCCCGGAAAAGCTTTAAGCGGTTTTGTGAAAAGAACTTTAAAGGGAGTCAAAATTTTAAATGTGGAAGATTTAAAATCTTTGGAAAAGACACTTGCTGTGTTATTGGAGGAAAAATAAATGTTAAAAGATAAAACGGTAGTTGTGACAGGGGCGGCAAAGGGAATTGGTTTTGCAATTGCAAAGGCTTTTGCGGCGGAAGGTGCAAACATTGTTATTAATTACAGAAGCACGGTTTCCGATGAGGCGGTAAAGGCAATTGAAAGCCACGGTGTTAAGTGTATTACCGTTCAAGGAGATGTAAGCAAAGCCGTTGATGCTGACGCTCTTATTAAAAAGGCCAAGGATGAATTTGGAAGTGTTGATGTTATTGTTAACAATGCGGGAATAACAAAGGATAATCTTCTTATAAGAATGAGTGAAGAAGAATTTGATGCGGTTATTGCGGCAAACCTTAAAGGTGTTTTTAATGTAACAAAAGCGGCGGCTAATGTTATGATTAAGCAAAGAAGCGGCAAGATTATAAATATAAGCTCAATATCAGGTGTTATTGGCAACGTAGGTCAGGCTAACTATGCGGCAAGCAAAGCAGGTGTTATAGGAATTACAAAAACAGCGGCAAAAGAGCTTGCCGGCAGAGGAATTACATGCAATTCCATTGCGCCGGGGTTTATTGATACTGACATGACGGCTGTTCTTAAAGAGGAAATCAAAGCAAAGATGATGGAAAACATTCCTCTTAAGCGTTTTGGAACAGGCGAAGATATAGGTGAAGCGGCAGTATTTTTAGCAAAAAGCAAATTCATAACAGGCCAAGTTTTAAATGTTGACGGCGGCATGGTTATGTGATTTTAGGAGGTTAATCTCTATGAAAAGATGTGTTATTACAGGAATGGGAGCCATTACCCCTATGGGTAATGACGTTCAGGAATTTTGGAAAAATATTAAAAGCGGTGTTTGCGGAATTGACAAAATAACAAGGTTTGACACCACAGAATTTAAGGCAAAGGTTGCGGCTGAGGTTAAAAACTTTGAGCCAACACTTTATGTGGAAAAAAAGGAATTGAAAAGAAACGATTTATTTTCCATTTACGGTGTTGCGGCGGCACATCAGGCATATGAATCAAGCGGAATCAAAGAGGGTGAAGTTGATCCGTTTCGTTTTGGTGTTATTGTGGGAAGCGGTATCGGCGGTTTAATAACAATGGAGGAGCAAATTCTTAAAATGGGTGAAAAAGGCCCGTCTAAGGTTTCTCCGCTTTTTATTCCTATGACAATAGGAAACATGGCGGCGGGCAATATTGCACTTCGTTTTGGAGCCAAAGGAATTTGCACAGATGTTGTTACTGCTTGCGCAACAGGAACAAACTGTATAGGAGAAGCTTACAGAAACATTAAGCACGGTTATCTTGACATGTGTTTGGCAGGAGGAACAGAAGCCTCTGTTACACCGATTGCCGTTGCTGGATTTTCAAACCTTACAGCACTTTCCACAAGCGACGACCCTCTTAAGGCTTCAAGGCCTTTTAACAAAGAAAGAGGCGGTTTTGTTATGGGAGAGGGTGCGGGGATTTTAATGCTTGAAGAACTTGAGCACGCCCTTAAAAGAGGTGCTAAAATTTATGGTGAAGTTGTTGGATATGGCTCCACATGTGATGCTTACCATATAACTGCTCCATCCCCTGACGGAGAAGGTGCGGCGGCGGCTATGGAAATGGCTGTTAAAGAAGCTGGAATTAGCCCTGAGGAGATTTCATACATTAATGCCCACGGCACAGGAACCCACCACAATGACATAGGTGAAACTGCTGCAATTAAACGTGCTTTTAAAGAAGCGGCTTATAAAATACCTGTTTCTTCAACAAAATCCATGACAGGTCATCTTCTTGGTGCGGCAGGTGCAGTTGAAGCCATTGCTTGTGTTTTTGCTTTAGAGGAAGGCTTTATTCCCCCTACAATAGGGCTTGAAGAGGCTGACCCTGAGTGTGATTTAGATTATGTTCCAAATGTGGGAAGGGCTGCACAGGTTAAATATACACTCTCAAATTCATTGGGATTTGGCGGTCACAATGCTGTTTTATGCCTTAAAAAATGGGAGGAATAAAAGTGGATTTCAAGGAAGTTAAGGAATTAATTGAAATTATAGATAAATCGCAGTTAAGAGTTTTTGAGTTAAGTCTTAGCGGCTGCACAGTTAAAATGAGTAAAAACACAGAAAAAGAAAAAGTTTCGGAAGAAACTGTTAAAATTGTTTCAGAGCCTGTTCAAAGCTTTATGCAAGGTGAAGTTGAAAAGGAAATTGCAGAAAAGCCGATTAAAGAAGATGTGTTAAGCGGAAAAGTTGTTAAAGCACCTCTTGTGGGAACATTTTATTCAAGCCCTGCACCTGATAAGGATAATTTTGTAAGGGTTGGGGACAGTGTTAAAAAAGGTGATGTGCTTTGCATTGTTGAAGCAATGAAGGTTATGAACGAGGTTACAAGTGATTTTGACGGCATTGTTAAGGCTGTTTTGGTTGAAGATGAAACCTTGGTTGAATATGGTCAGCCTTTGTTTACCATTGGTTAAGGTTTAGGAGGCTGGAAATGATTGATATTAAAGAAATTATGAAAGTTTTGCCTCATAGACCTCCGTTTTTGCTTATAGACAAAATTGAAGAGGTTGTTGCAGGCGAAAGAGTGGTTGCAATTAAAAACGTAACAATGAACGAGCCTTACTTTGTTGGGCATTTTCCAAGCGAGCCTGTAATGCCGGGTGTTCTTATTGTTGAAGCCATGGCACAGGCAGGGGCTTATGCTGTTTTAAGCATTGAGGAAAACAAAGGAAAGACTGCTTATTTTGGAGCTATTGACAAGGCGAAATTCAGAAAAAAAGTTGTTCCCGGAGATACTCTTAAAATTGAGGTTGAAATAATAAAACTTAAAACAAGTGCAGGCATTGGAAAAGGCACTGCTTATGTTGACGGCAAAAAGGTCTGTGAGGCCGAAATTACCTTTATGATAGGTTAGGTGATGGCAAATGTTCAGTAAGATTTTAATTGCAAACAGGGGAGAAATAGCTGTCAGAATAATTCGTGGGTGCAGAGAAATGGGCATTAAAACGGTGGCTGTTTTTTCTGAACCTGACAGAGAAGCCCTTCATACTCAGCTTGCAGACGAGGCTGTTTGTATAGGGCCTGCAAAAAGTACGGAAAGTTATCTTAATATGCAAAACATAATTACTGCTGCTGTTTCAACAGGGGCACAGGCTATTCATCCCGGTTTTGGTTTTCTCGCGGAAAACAGTACTTTTGCCGCCCTTTGCGAAGAGTGCAGCATTAAGTTTATAGGCCCTAAAGCAAGTGTAATTGATGCTATGGGAAACAAAAGCAACGCAAGAGAGCTTATGATTAAAGCAGGCGTTCCCGTTATTCCCGGAAGTGACGGGGTTGTGGAAAACCTTGAGAAAGCCATTAAAATCGGAAGAGAACTTGGATACCCTGTAATGGTTAAGGCTTCCGCAGGCGGCGGAGGAAAAGGCATACGTATTGTAAGAAGCGAAGAAGAGCTTGAAAGTGCTTATGAAAATGCAAAAAATGAAACAAAAGCCGCTTTTGGCGATGACACTATGTATATGGAAAAAGTTATTGAAAAGGCAAGGCACATTGAAATTCAGGTTTTAGGCGACGAATTTGGAAACGTGGTTCACCTTGGAGAGCGTGACTGTTCACTTCAAAGGCGAAACCAAAAAGTTCTTGAAGAGGCGCCATCACCTGTTTTAAGCGAGGAAATAAGAAAATCCATGGGAGAGGCGGCCGTAAAAGCGGCGTCATCTGTTAATTACACAGGTGCCGGAACCATTGAGTTTTTATATGATAAATCAGGAAAGTTTTATTTTATGGAAATGAACACACGTATTCAAGTTGAGCATCCTGTTACGGAAATGATAACGGGAATTGACATTGTAAAAGAACAGCTTAAAATTGCGTCCGGAGAGGCCATTTCATTTAAGCAGGAAGATATTTCTTTTAAAGGCCACGCTATTGAATGCAGAATTAATGCAGAAAGCCCTGATAAAGGGTTTGCCCCATCCCCTGGGAACATTGATTTTCTTCTTGTGCCGGGCGGAGGAATGGGCGTTAGGGTTGACAGCGCTGTTTATCAAGGGTGCAAAATACTTCCTTTTTATGACTCTATGATTGCAAAGGTTATAACATACGGAAAAACAAGACAGGAGGCAATAGACAAAATGCTTCGTTGTCTTTATGAATTTGTTATTGAAGGGGTGGATACAAATATAGAGTTTCAAGAGCATATTCTTACCCACCCTGAATATCTCGAGGGGAATTTTGATACAAGTTTTATAGCCGAAAAAATAATAAAACAATAATTTTGATTGTGACTTGAGATTGGTGATGATTTATGAACCTATTTAAAAGAAAAAGATATATTACACTTAATCAACTAAATATCGGAGAGCTTTCTGAAAAATCAGAAGACAGCCCAAGCATACCAGACGGGCTTTGTGTGAAATGTAATCATTGCAAAAGAACAATATACACAAAGGAAATAAGCCAATTAAAGGTATGCCCGAAATGCGGCGGTCATTTCAGAATGAGCGCTTGGGAAAGAATAGGCATTATTTGTGATGAAGGAAGTTTTATTGAATATGACAAAGGTTTAAGAACTGAAAACCCTATGAAATATCCAAACTATGAAAAAATAATTAAAAAGGCTCAGGAAAAAAGCGGGCTTAATGAAGCTGTTATAAGCGGAAGATGTAAAATAAATGGTTCCGACACAATTATTGCTGTTATGGATTCTAATTTCATGATGGGCTCAATGGGTTCTGTTGTAGGTGAAAAAGTTACAAGGGCCATTGAAAGGGCAACATCCATGAAGCTTCCCATTGTTATTTTTACAAGCAGCGGCGGAGCAAGAATGCAAGAGGGCATTATCTCACTTATGCAGATGGCTAAAACAAGTGCCGCCCTCAAACGTCACGGTGACGAGGGGCTTTTGTATATTTCTGTTATAACAGACCCTACAACAGGTGGAGTTACAGCAAGTTTTGCAAGTCTTGGAGATATTATTCTTGCGGAGCCAAAGGCACTTATGGGTTTTGCGGGGCAAAGAGTTATTGAGGGAACAATTAATGAAAAACTTCCTGAAGGATTTCAAAGTGCGGAGTTTCAGCTTGAGCACGGATTTGTTGATAAAATTGTTGAAAGAGGTCTTTTGAAAAATGTGCTTTCAAGCCTTATAAAAATGCACACACAATCAGGAGGCGAGGCAGATGAGTAATGCATATGAAATTGTTTCAATAACAAGAAAGGTTACAAGACCAACTGCACAAGCTTTTATTAAGGAAATCTGCAGCGGTTTTGTAAAACTTCACGGTGACAGGCTTTTTGCCGACGACAAGGCAATTGTTGGTGGAATAGGAAGTATAGGAAAGCGTGCAGTTACAATTATTGCCATTCAAAAAGGCAACTCTTTGCAGGAAAACATTAAAAGAAATTTCGGACAGCCAAACCCCGAAGGATATAGAAAAGCCCTTAGGCTTATGAAACAGGCGGAAAAATTTAAAAGGCCTGTTATCACGCTTATTAACACCTCAGGTGCATACCCAGGGCTTGGAGCGGAAGAAAGAGGTCAGGGAGAGGCAATCGCAAAGCTGCTTTTTGAAAGTGCAGGGCTTAAGGTTCCCGTTATAAGTATTTTTATAGGCGAAGGCGGAAGCGGCGGTGCTTTGGCTTTAGCGGCGGGAGACAGGGTGTGGATGCTTGAAAACGGAATGTATGCAGTGCTTTCTCCCGAAGGTTTTGCAAGCATTCTTTGGAGAGATCCCTCAAAGGCGGCGGAAGCGGCAGACCTTATGAAACTTACGGCAGAGGATTTGCTTGCCAATGGAGTTATTGAAAAAATTATTCCCGAGGCGGAAGAGGGAATTGAAAACAATCTTAAATTTACAACGGATATTTTAAAAGAAAGTCTTTTAGAGGAGCTGAATTATCTTTGTTCCCTTGATACTGAGGAGCTTTTAAGGCAAAGATATGAAAGATTTAGAAAGTTCGGTGAGTTTTCCGAGGGCATTTAAAGCTTTACATCCCGAGGGTCTATGGGTTAGTATAGACTTAGGATTTTTTAAGGGAGGAGTATAAATGCCCAAGCTGCTTTCAGAGCTTATTGCCGACGATATATATGCAATGATTGTTTTTCAAAAGAAATTTAAACCCGGAGATAAACTGCCCAATGAAAATGACTTGTCTAAGGAATTGAAAGTTAACCGTTCAACCCTCAGAGAAGCAATAAGAATACTTTCCACAAACCGTGTTCTGGAAATAAGACGGGGGAGAGGCACTTTTGTTGCGGAGGATTTTGACCCTGAAAATGATAAGATTTATTCAATCAACGAAGGGGATGTAAACGTTAAGGATTTATATGAGATGCGTCTTATTATAGAGCCTGAGGCTGCTTATTATGCCACATTAAGAGCAAGTGAGGCGGAGATGAAAAGAATTTTAAAGCTTGGAAAGGTTCTTGAAAAAAAGATACGTGAAAACGCAGACAGAACGAAGGAAGAGCAGGAGTTTCATCAGGCAATTGCCAGAGCAACACACAACGAATACATGAACAAACTTCTTCCTGTGCTTTTACAAGCTATTTATTCGGGGGTTCTTATTTCCCAAAAAAATGAAGATCTTAGAATTGAAACTTTAAAAGACCATAGGCTTATTATGGAATTTATGCAAAAAAGAGATGCGGAAGGCGCAAAAATGGCCATGAGGCTTCATATGCTTCATGCAGACAGAGGTATGAGAGAACAACTGTAAAGGTTTTATGAGAAAAAGGCTTTGTGTAATTGACATAATACCTTTTAAAAGGTATAATTTTTTAAACGGATTGGAAAAGTATGCATTGTAAGGTTGTCCGTTAATAAAATTACGAAGAGATGGGGGCAAACAGATGAAAAAGAAAATTACAGTACCTGAAATTAGAGAAACAAAGACAAACGGAAGAAAAATTACCCTTGTTACTTGCTATGACTACACATTTGCAACAATCGTAAACGAAAGTGATATTGAGCTTATTCTTATAGGCGATTCACTTGGAATGACAATGCTTGGATATGAAGGAACAGTAGGTGTTACTGTTGATGACATTATTCATCACGGAAAAAGCGTTAAAAGAGGAGCACCTAACACATTTATTATCGGAGACATGCCTTTTGGAGCATACAATGTTTCTGTTGAGCAAGGAATTATAAGTGCAAACCGTTTATTTGCTGAAATTGGCTGTGACGCTATTAAGCTTGAGGGCGGAAAACGTTCTGCAGCTGTTATTAAGGGAATTGTTGAAGCAGGAATTCCTGTTTGCGGTCACATTGGTCTTACACCTCAAACATCCAGCATGATGGGTGGTTTTAAGGTTCAGGGCAAGAGCATGGAGGCTGTTGAACTTCTTCTTGCTGATGCAAAGGCTATTGAAGAAGCAGGCGCTTTTATGATTATGATTGAGGGCGTGCCTGTTGATGTTACACAATATATAAGAGAGAGAATTAACATTCCTATTATAGGAATTGGCGCAGGCGACAACTGTGAAGTTCAGGCTCTTATTTTACAGGATATGCTTGGCATGTATGAGTGGGTTCCTAAGTTTGCAAAGAAGTTCGCTAACCTTAGACCTGTAATACTTGATGCTTTCAATACTTTCCATAAGGAAGTTGAGGAAGGTTCTTTCCCAACACCTGAGTATTCCTATAATGCTAAGGTTGAAGGTTTAAGTGAGTAATTTTTAAAATTTATCAAAGTTAAAAGGCGGGGTCTTATGACCTTGCCTTTTTGTTTTTTAAAAAGCGAAAGAAAAGGCTTAGTATAAATACTGACATGAAAAAATTGTGGTTTGCAAAGGAAATTTTTGATTAATAAAGTGTATCCAATGTATTTTTGCAATAAAAAAAGCTGGTTTTTCGTAAGTTTTAAAGTTTGGAGTTTTTAAATAATTAGTTTAAGAAATATTATAAAAGACTATAATGTAATAAATAACATGCTTATAGGTTAAAAAATTGATAAAACCATCATAAATTACAGTTGGCGAATAGAGGTTTTATTAACTTTTACTGAAAAGTTCAATGTAAAATTGGCATTTTAGACGGCATTGGAAAAATTAACGTTTTTGAAATAAAATGTGCAAATTTTGTTGTATTATGTACAATTAATATTATAATGTTATTGTAGGATAATATGTTTATGAAACTTGATTGTATGCGTATCAAAATTAAGGGATATGTGTATGATTTTAAATATACCTAATGTGTGTCAATATATTTTGAAGCATCTTGTGTAGGAGGAATTTTTGATGGATATTTTTAATATTTTGAGGCTTTTGGGAGGACTTTCGCTTTTCCTTTTCGGGATGGACGTAATGGGAAAGGCCCTTGAAAAACAAGCAGGAGGAAAGCTTAAGATTATACTCGAAAAGCTGACTTCAAGTCCTTTTAAAGGTATTCTTTTAGGAATTGGAGTAGCTGCCGTTATTCAAAGTTCTTCGGCAACAACTGTTATGGTTGTTGGTTTTGTAAACTCAGGGCTTATGCAGCTTAGCCAGGCAATAGGTATTATTATGGGGGCTAACATAGGAACAACTGTTACAGCATGGCTCATAAGTCTTACAGCTATTGAAAGCAGCAATATTATATTAAATCTTTTTAAACCAAGTTCATTTACACCCATACTTGCTACAATCGGTATTGGTTTTTCCATGTTTTCAAAAAGTGAAAAGAAGAAAAATATCGGTTTAGTGTTTTTAGGTTTTACTGTTCTTATAACAGGTATGGAAATGATTACAGGAGCTGTTGAACCTTTGGCTGAGATGCCAGGATTTATAAATTTTTTTGTTTTATTTTCAAACCCTATTTTAGGTGTTCTTGTTGGGGCTCTTCTTACAGCATCCATTCAAAGTTCTTCTGCTTCTGTTGGTATTTTACAGGCACTTAGCCAAACAGGGGCAATAAACTACGGCAGTGCAATACCTATTATTATGGGACAAAATATCGGTACATGTGTCACAGCCATGATTGCTTCTGTGGGGGCACAAAAAAATGCAAAAAGAGCTGCGATGGTACATTTATATTTTAACATCTTAGGCACCCTTATTTTTCTTGCATTGTTTTATACTTTAAAAGCCCTTATTGGTTTTTCGTTTGTTGATAACCCTGTTAATGCTGCAGGTGTTGCTGTTATTCATACAATATTTAATATTTCGGCAACGGCGGTGCTTCTTCCTTTTGCAAAGGTTCTTGAAAGGCTTGCTTATATTTCTATTAAGGACGATGAGGAAGATGAAGAGTTTCAAATGCTTGATGAAAGGCTTTTGGGGACACCCGGTGTTGCAGTTTATCAGTGCAAAACAATTGCAGGCAAAATGGGTATGCTTGCCAAATCAACATTATTTGATGCTATCAAATGTCTTGACAGCAATGATCCTCATTTATTGCAAAGTGTTGTTGACAATGAAAACAAAATTGACGTATATGAAGACAAGCTTGGAACATATCTTGTTAAGCTGAGCAAAAAGGATTTAAACCACGAGGACAGCAAAGAGGCAAGTAAAATTCTTCACTGTATTGGAGATTTTGAAAGAATTGGTGACCATGCTCTTAATATAAAAGAAGTTTCGGACGAGCTTAGGGATAAAGGAATTATATTTACTGATGATGCAAGAAAAGAGCTTTCAATTCTTGCTGATGCAGTTAAGGAAATTGTTACAATGGCAATGGATATATTTGTTAACAACAATATTGAGCTTGCGGCACAGGTGGAGCCTTTGGAGCAGGTTATAAACATTCTTAAGGCAAACCTTAAATCAAACCATATTGAAAGACTGCAAAAAGGCGAATGCACAACGGAGATGGGTTTTATATTTTCTGACCTTATAACTAACTATGAAAGAGTTTCTGATCATTGCTCAAATATTGCAGTTTGTATAATAGAGATTGAAAACAACAGTTTATCTACACATGAATATATTCATGAACTTAAAAAATCTCACAATGATTATTTTGAAAAACAATTTGAGGCATATAAGGCAAAGTATGCTCTTAGATAAAGGGCTGTTTATTTAGACCTTAACATATTTGTTTGAAGTAAATAGCAAAACTAAGAAAAAGACTTAAAAAATGAGTATTTTGGAGGAAAAGATGGTTTGCATATTTTATTATATGTATTTTCTCCGGATACTCAGTTTTTTTATTATAAATTAGTTGTATAATGTAGGAAAGGTTAAGTTGATTTTATAAATATTTTAAAGTTTAGAGAAATCAAATTTAATATACAGAAAAGGTTTTAGGAGTTGAAAAGCAGAGATGATTAAAAAGGTAGCGGCTATAAATGATTTGTCAGGGGCAGGAAGATGTTCTTTAACGGTGACTATTCCCATATTAAGTGCTTTAGGGGTTCAGGCATGTCCTTTACCAACGGCTGTTTTAAGCAACCAGACAGGTTATCCCCATTATTTTATTGAAAACTTTACAGATGGTATGGTTAAGGTTATAGAGCAGTGGAAGAAACACGGATTTTGTTTTGACGGAATTTACACAGGGTTTTTATCGGATGAAAAACAGGCGGATATAATTAAAGACTTTGTTAAAGAGTTTAAGAGGGAAAAAACCATATTTCTTGTTGATCCTGTTATGGGGGATAACGGAAAGACTTATCCCGGTTTTAATAAGGAACTGATTAAAAAACTGTGTTCCCTTGCATTTGATGCAGATATTATAACTCCAAACTTGACAGAGTGTTGCGTGCTTTTAGACTTAGACTACAAAAGTATAATGAAAGGTATTGAAAAAGGTGAGCTTGACATGGTTTATAATGCGGCAAAAGGGCTTTTGGAAGGACAGGCGAAAACTGCTGTTATTACGGGAATACCATGTTGTGAAAACGGAGAAAAGATAATTCAAAATGCTGTTGCAGATAAAAATGGAGTAAGGTTTGTAAAAGGTGCAATGATTGGCGGAAGTTATTCGGGAACAGGGGATATTTTTTCATCTATTCTTTGCGGAATGATAATGAGGGGAAAAAGTATTGATTTGGCTGTTGAGCTTGCAACAAAATTTGTGGAAACAGCCGTTAGAGATACTATAATTGAAAAAACTGACAGAAACCATGGCATAAATTTTGAAAAGTTTATGTATATGCTAACAGATGAAGTTAAAAATATTGATTAAAGTTTGATTTTACTGATTTTAGGCTTTATAAATAAGAAGTTTTTGTATATAATAGATATGGACATAAAGAACATAATGTAATAAAATTACTATGAAGCTTAGTTTGTAGTTAAAAAATACCTAAACGAATTAGGTGCTTAACGTGAAAGTTAAATGTTGCGAAGGAGCGATGAAAATGAAGTTTATTGAGTTTCCGGAAATGAATTTCAAAGTGGAAGGTATGGAAGGAATAAAAATTCCGAGGATGGTAAAGATTAGGCAAAAGTATGAAAGTGATAAAATTGAAAATATAAAAGAAAAGCTTTTAGATGAAATGGAAAAGCTTTCAAACAAGGCAGACCTTAAAGGCAAAAGACTTGCAATTACAGCCGGAAGCCGTGGAATTCCTGATTTGGATTTAATGATTAAAACAATTTGTGACAAGCTTAAAGAATGGGGTGCCGAGCCGTTTATTATTCCTGCAATGGGAAGCCATGGTGGAGGAACGGTTGAGGGCCAGCTTGAAATTATTAACGGTTATGGAATTACAGAAGAAGCAATGGGAGTGCCTATACTTGCGTCTATGGAAACTGTTCTTGTCGGCGAAATGCCTGATGGAACACCTATATATTGCGACAAATATGCTTATGAGGCAGACGGAATTATTCTTTTAAACAAAATTAAGGCCCACACAGATTTTAAAGGCGAGCATGAAAGCGGTCTTTTAAAGATGATGGCCATTGGAATTGCCAAGCACAAGGGTGCATCATGGTTCCATATGCAGGGCTTTGATACATTTGCCGAAAGAATTCCCATTGTTGCAAAGGAGTTTTTGGCAAGAATGAATGTTGTTTTCGGTGTTGGAGTTGTGCAGAACGCTTATGACGAAATCAGCGAAATAGAGGTTATGGAAAAAGATAAAATTGTTGAGCGTGACCATGAACTTCTTAAGATTTCTAAGGAAAGGCTGGCAAAGCTTAAATTTGACAATATTGATGTACTTATTGTTGATAAAATCGGCAAAAATATAAGCGGTGAGGGTCATGACCCTAACGTAACCGGAAGAAGTTTTATGCCTGGTTTTGAAGATGATTTTAGAACACAAAAGCTTTTTATAAGAGGACTTACTGAAGAAACTCATCACAATGCATGTGGTTTAGGCGGTGCAGACATTACAACAAGAAGATGTCTTAACAGTGTTGACTGGGAAAGCACATGGATTAACCTTGGAACAAACACTATGATTGACGGCGGAAAGATACCTATGTATCTTAACAATGACAGAGAGGCTCTTCTTCTTGCAATTCGTACATGCCGTAAAATTGATTATAACAAAGCAAGAATTGCACGTATTCCAGACACTCTTCATCTTGATGAAATTGAGATTTCCGAAACTCTTATTGGAGATATTCAGGGAAGAGAAGATGTTGAAATTATATCTGAGCCATATGAAATGCCTTTTGATGATGAAGGTTTTATGATTGACTGGTTTGAAGAGTACAAATAAGCTATGGGAAGCCGCTGAAAGATTTGGTGGTTAGTATATTAAAAAGCTAAAAACTGCTTGTTTAAAAGACAAAAGTTTATTAAAAATCTAAGATTTATTTCATAAAAATAACTGCCGATTTACTCGGCAGTTATTTTATTTTCTTGAAGGTGAGTTTTTATATATTTGCTGATATTTTTGCATTCTCAGTTTTCTTCTTTTTCTTCTTTTTTCATAGTTAATTTTATTTATAACAAATCTTATTATCGTTATAATAAACAATGAAGAAAGAAGAATTGAGCTGACGAGAAGAATATTTATAGGTTTAATTTCTTTATCTTTTTCCGTTTTGGCCGGGGAAAGAATTGTTGTGTCTGAAACAAGTTTTCCAGCTGCAATTATACTATTGTTAAGAGTGAATTTAACATCTGAAAGAAGTTCCCCTTTTTTAATGGGGGATTCGTAGCTTTCTTTTATGGTGAAGTCAGGCTTAATAAGGCTTAGGTTTGTGTTTTTTGGCAAAGTTACTATTATATCGTCTTCATAGACGGCGTTGATTGTGCCAAGATTTACAGTTTTTCTTTTATCGGTTTGCAAAACCTGGGCATCAATTGGAGAATAGCCTTTGCTTGCAATTTTTTTTGTTTCAAAGTTATTAAAGCCGTAATCAAAAAGAGTTTTTGTGTCTGTATATGCGCCATAGCCTGTGGATTTTAAAACAACTGCAACAAGCTGGGTTTCCCCCTCATTAGCAAAGGAAACAAGTGTGTTGCCCGCCTCGTTTGTAAAGCCTGTTTTTCCGCCTTCACACTTTTCGTAATAGAATATTGAGCTTGGTTTTATAAGCTGATTTTGGCCATATAGATACCTTATTTCAGGCTGTTTATTTGTTGGCGGAATTTCATAATATGTTGTTGACATAAGTGTTTTGAAAAAATCGTATTTTAAAACTTCTTTGCCGATTAAAGCCATATCATATGCTGTTGTGTAGTGGTTTTCGTTATGAAGACCGTTTGCGTTTACAAAGTTTGTGCCTTCACAGCCAAGCTCTTTGGCTCGGGCAGTCATTTTTTCAGCAAAAAGCTCCATTGAGCCTGAAATGTGCTCTCCCACACCATTTGAAACTTCGTTTGCAGATTGAAGCATAATTGCATAAAGTGCCTGTTCCATTGTTATTTCTTCCCCTGCATCTATGGCAATATGGCTGCTGTTTCGCTCGATGGAAAAAACAGCATCATGGGAAAAGGTTATTGTTTGGTCAAAGCCGCCGTGTTCCAAAGCAAGAAGAACTGTCATAAGCTTTGTTATGCTGGCAGGATAATGTTTTTCGTGTATATTTTTTTCGTAAAGAATTTCTCCTGTTGCCGCATCCATAAGTATTGCACTTTGAGCCTCAAGAGTTATTGAAGCCGCCTCTTCTTTCGCCGGTTGGGGAATTGAGAGTGCTTTTGCCGTTAAGGAATTGGAAAGTGTGATTACAGCTATTAAAAAAATAGAAAGTTTCTTTTTCATTATATAACTCCTATGTATTTTTTTCATTATTCATGCTACAATAGTATAGCAGAAAATTATGAATTATAAACCAAAAAAATTATTAAATTTTTAAATTGAGTTTTAAATTAAATTTTAAGAGGATGTTTTTTGTGAAAGATACCTTTAATAAAAATAAAGTTATTGTTATTGTTTCTCTGCTTTTAATTACATCTTCGATTTTTTACATTATATATAATATTGCCGCAGGTATAAACAATTCCCCTAAAAGCGAAATATTATACCAAAATATGATTGTTTCACAAGGGTTTTCAAAAGAGCTTTATGACTTGAGGTTTAAAGAGAAGGAAAATGAAGTTTACGAATATGAAAAAAGCCAAAGTGCTGAAGAAGGTAATGAAAAAAATTCGGAGCAATCAGCTGACGGTGGGAAATCTCTTAAGGAAAGGAAAACAAAAGAAATTCAAGGAGTAAAAGTGCCTATATATACACAGGCTGAAATTAAAAAAATGGAAAGTGAAGAAAGTACGGATGTATTTATTTTTAATGAAGAAGATTACTATGCTGAAAATGTTATTAACATAAATATGGCTGACAAAAACTCCCTTATGGATCTTGAAGGCGTGGATGAGATTCTTGCGGAAAGCATTTTGAAATACAGAGCCGACCATGGAGGGTTTTTGACAGCAAAAGCTATAAAAGCTGTTGACGGAATGACCGAAGAAATATATGAAAAAAATAAAGACATAATAACCGTCAGCAAAATTTCCAAACCAAAAGAAAAGGAGAATTAGAAATGCCTTATAAAATTTTAGTGGTAGACGACGAAAAACTTATTGTTAAAGGAATTAAATTCAGCCTTGAACAAGAAGGAATGGAGGTTAGCGCTGCATATGACGGCGAGGAAGCCCTTAATTATATTAAAGAAAACGAATTCGACCTTGTTGTTTTAGATGTTATGCTTCCTAAAATGGACGGACTTGAAGTATGTCAGCAGGTCAGAAGTTTTTCACAGGTGCCTATTATTATGGTGACTGCAAAAGACGAAGATATGGACAAAATTATGGGTCTTGAATACGGGGCTGATGATTATATAACAAAGCCTTTTAACATCCTTGAGCTTAAAGCAAGAATTAAAGCAATTTTAAGAAGAAGTGTTAAAAAGATTGATGTTAAGGCAAGCCAAAAAAGAAATGTTCTTGAAATTAGAGGAATAAGAATTGAGTTTGAAAGCAGAAGAGTTTTTATAAACGGTAAAGAGGTTAATTTGACTGCAAAAGAGTTTGACCTTTTGGAGCTTTTTATGGAAAACCAGGGAAAGGTTTATAACAGGGATAATCTTTTGGATCTTGTTTGGGGTTTTGATTATCCCGGAGATGCAAGAACGGTTGACGTTCACGTTCGTCGTTTAAGAGAAAAAATTGAAGCCAACCCAAGCGAGCCTCAATATATATTTACAAAATGGGGAGTGGGATATTACTTTGGATAATGTTAAGCACAGAAAGGGAATAAGGTGGCTGCTTTTTATTACTTATGTCTTAACGGGCATAGTCCCTCTTTTGCTTCTTAGCAACATTGTTTTTAAGACAACCGAGAAATATTATATTGAAGAAAGAAAAAGAGAATTATTAAATCAGGCAAACATACTTTCAGGGCATATTGTTATATCTGATTATTTATATGATTTGGAAAAAACCGCCGAGTTTAACAGAGATATAGACCAAACAAGCTCTCAAGGCGGTTTTAGAATTATTGTTACCGACTATATGGGAATGGTTGTTAATGATTCCAACAATACAGAGATTAATAAAACATACCTTATTCCTGAGGTTATAGAGGCTCTTGACAGCAAGGACGTTGCAAGAGTTCAAGAAAACGGCAGTATTTATGCAGCGGCATCCATTGTAAGTGACGATGGGGTTAAGCTGGGGGCTGTTCTTATTGCAGATATGCCCACAGAGATTAACATGCGTATGGAGGAAATAAGAAAGCAGACATACATAATGACGGCGGTAATTATTGTTGTTGTTTTGGCGGTTGTGTTTATTTTTGCACAAATGATTACAGACCCTCTTGAGAGAATGACTAAAATTATAAGAAAAATGGCCGACGGACATCTGGATCAGAGAATTCCCCTTTCCACCCTTAGCAACAACGAAATTATGGAGGTGGGAGAGGCCGTTAACCACATGGCTGAAAAACTTCAGCAGGTGGATATTTCAAGACAGCAGTTTGTAAGCAATGTAAGCCATGAACTTAAAACACCTTTAAGTTCCATAAAGGTTTTAAGCGAATCAATACTTCTTAACGCTGAAGCCCCAAGGGAGATGTATGTTGAGTTTTTGCAAGACATTACAAACGAGGTTGACAGAATGACTGAAATAATTAACGACTTGCTTACTCTTGTAAGGCTTGACCAAAAGGATATTCCCATAAATTTTAAAAATGCAAATATAAATGAAGTGGTAGGCAAAATAATAAAGCGGCTTAACCCTTTGGCCCAGTATAAAAACATAGGGCTTCACTATGATGAGGTTGAAGATGTTTTTGCAGACATTGATGAAACAAAGTTTACACTTGCTGTAAGCAATCTTTTGGAAAATGCCATTAAATATACTGATGAGGGTGGTTTTGTTAAAATAACTCTTGACTGTGACCACCAAAATGCTTTTATCACTGTTAGTGATACAGGGGTTGGAATTGCAGATGATGAGATAGGGAAAATTTTTGATAGGTTTTACAGAGTTGATAAAACACGTGACAGAGAAACAGGAGGCACAGGCCTTGGCCTTGCCATAACCCATTCCACCATCCTTATGCATGATGGAAGCATTAGGGTAAGCAGCAAAGAAAATGAAGGAACTACCTTTGTTGTGCGTGTTCCGCTTGTTCATTGAGTTTTAGGAAGAGAGGGATTTTTTTGAAAAAAAATGTAATGTTTTATATTGTTGCGGCTGTTGTGGTTTTTATTTGTGCTGCTTTAGCATTGTCCTTTTTTCCTAAAGAGCAGATTGTTTCCAAAGAACCTATGAGCCTTACCCAGGAGGTTTATTATGTGGAAAGAGAAAACAGCAAAATGCAGGAGGAATTAAGGGAAATAGGCGGGAAAAGCCTTGAGGAAATGCTTGAAAATGCAGTTTTGCAAATGCGTATGCCTTCAAAAAATGAAGCTTTGGCTGTTGCAATACCTGAGCAGATAGAAATGATTGGAATTGCTCTTGAAGAGGGGATTGCAAAAGTAAACCTTTCTGCAAACTACAGCGAGCTTAAAAAAGGCGACGAAATGTTTTGCAGAGCGGCACTTGTTTGGACACTTACAGGGTTCTATTTTGTTGACGGGGTTGAGCTTTTAGTTGATGGTGTGCCCCTTAAAAAAGCAAACGGTGACCCGTTTGGAGCATTTAACAGAAATGACTTGATTGTTAATGTGCAAATAGAGGCAGAGCCTACAAATGTAAGCAGAATATTTAAGCTGTATTTTTCAAACTCCGACGCCACAGCTCTTGTTGTGGAAGAAAGACAAGTTGAAGTTAACAACAACCAGCGCATAGAAAAATATATTATGGAGCAGCTTATTGCAGGGCCTAAAGAGGAAGGGAACTGGGCTACTGTGCCGCCTGAAACAAAAATAAGAGATATTGTTACACAGGATAAAATTTGTTATGTTGATTTAAGTCAGGAGTTTGTTTCAAAACATTCAGGAGGCTCGGCAGGTGAGATTTTGACAATCTATTCAATAGTAAATTCCCTTTGCGAGCTTAAGGATATTGAAAAAGTGCAGTTTTTAATTGAAGGGGAAAAACAGGAGGAATTTAAAGGGCATATTGAGTTTGGAAAACCTTTTGAGCCTAAAGATTATTAAGCTGTGATTTGAATTAACCAAAAAACAAGGTTTTTAATGAGGGCAAGAGTATGAAAAGACCTATTGCTTTTGCAGCAGTTTTCTTTATTATAGGCATTGTTTCGGGGCGATATATTTCAGGCGGAGAGTATATCGCCCTAACTTTAATGCTTATGTTTTTTTGTGCTTTTGTTATGAAATCTTTTTTTGGTTCTGAATTTGTTTTTATTTTTCCTCTTTTCACTGTTATAGGACTTTTAGTTTTTACCTTAAATGATGGTTATTTAAAAGAATATGAGAAAGATGTTTTTATAAAAGGGGTTGTTCTTGAGACTTCGGCAATAAAAGATGACAAGCAAAGCCTTGTTTTAAAAATTGATGAAATAAGTTTTAATGAAAAAAGTGAAAATGTAAAATATAAGGTTAAGGCATATTTGCCCCGGGGCACATTTGTTAAAGAGGGGGATTTGCTTGTTGTTTACGGCAGGCTTAACATTCCTAAGACGCCTGTAAATGACGGAGGTTTTAACAGTTTTACATATATGAAAAGTAACGGATATGATTATTCTTTTTATGCAAAAGATGTTGTGAAGTTTGGAGAAAAGCCCCTTAGCCCTATTCAGCTTATAGGAAAATTTCGTGAAAAGATTAATAGAACTTTTGAAATAATTTATCCGTTTAAAGAAGCAGGACTTGTTAAAGCTATGGTAACAGGTGAAACCTCATCCATTGCAGAGGATTTAAGAGAGCTATATAGAAACGGCGGAATTTCTCATATTCTTGCCGTTTCAGGAATTCATACGGGAATAATAGGCGGAACTCTTATTTGGATTTTTGATTTTTTTAATATAAACAGAAGAAAAAGCGGTGTAATAATTATTTTAATTCTTCTTCTATACATGTTTTTTGCAGGAGGACGGCCGTCTGTTGTAAGGGCGGTTTTAATGGTTTCTATTATGCTTATGGGCAGGTTTTTTCATAGGCTTAGCGACGGTTTAAGCTCTCTTTCTTTAGCCGCTGTTATTATATTATTTATAAACCCATGGCAGTTATGGGATGTGGGATTTCAATTAAGTTTTATATCTGTTTTAGGCCTTATTTTAATAGGGGAAAGATATAAAAAACACAAGGGGATTTTTAAGCAAGTTGTTTTTATGCTTAAAACAAGTTTTTTTATAAGTATAATTACTATGCCTGTTATTGCTTGGTATTTTTATGAAGTTCCCCTTTGGGGATGTTTTGCCAATGTTATAATTTTGCCTTTAGCAGGCATTGTTATATCTTTTGCCATGGTTTCAGGGGTTCTGGGAAGCTTAAACCCATGGTTAGGCATATTTTTTGCAGGGCCTGTGTTTGGGGTTCTTAAAATTTATGAATTTACGGCAGAAGCTGTGTCGATGGTTCCTTTTTCAAATATTCTTTTAGGAAGGCCGCCTTTTTTGGCTGTTGTTTCATTTTATCTTATAGTTATTATTCTATTAAAATGGGAGGATATTGGAAGAGGCGAAATTGCAATCTGTTCTGTTTTAGCTTTGGTTATTTTCGGGAGCATGAACTACGAAAGGTTTAAAGGAATATCAACTGTGGATTTTCTTGATGTGGGACAGGGGGATTGTGCTGTTTTAAGGCTTTGGAACAAAGATACATATATTTTTGACACAGGCGGATATGGATATAAAGAAAGCGGAGATAACACAGGGGTAAAAATTGTTATTCCATATTTAATGAGCAACGGCATAGCGGAGGTTGAAGGGATTTTTATTTCTCATATGGACAGCGACCACATGGCCGGAGTTTTTGAGATAATTGAAAAATATAAGGTGAACAATCTTTATATTTCCAGATATAACTGGAAAAACGAAGAGGACTATATAAGGCTTACACAGCTTGCAAAAAGCAAAAATATAGTGATTTGGGAGATACAGGGCGGTGTTTCGGCGATACTTGAAAAAGGTATTGAAATAAGCTGTTTTTATCCTTTTGAATGGGAAAACAAACATAACAATGACAACAGCGGCTCTCTTGTGTTAAAGTTAGAAATTGGTGAAAAAAGATTTCTTTTTACTGGGGATATAACTTCTGAAGATGAAAAACTGATTGTTGAAAGAGGAATTGATTTGAAAACAGATGTTATTAAAATTCCTCATCATGGTTCTAAGTTTTCAAGCACCCATGAGTTTCTTGAAAAGGCAGAGGCTGAATTTGCTGTTATTTCTTATGGGAAAAATAACGTATACGGGCATCCCTCATGGGAGGTAGTTAGAAGGCTTGAAGAGTCAGGAATACAAGTTTTTAAAACAGCCGCAGACGGAATGGTTACATTTAAAACAGACGGCACAACAATAAAGGCGGAAACAATGGAGAGGTAATTGATGGACAAGTTTTGGAAAGAAATCAGGGAAAAGAATTTAGACCGTGTGTACCTTATGTACGGAGAAGAGGAATATTTAAAGCAGAGATATGAAAAAAGGCTTATTGAAGAGTTTACAGATGATTTAAGCGGTGATATGAACATAAGTTTTTTTGGAACTGATGTTGATTTAAACAGCCTTATGGGAGCTGTTGAAACACTGCCTTTTTTCAGTGAAAAGCGGTTGGTTATTGTTAAGGACAGCAAGCTTTTTAAAAGCGGAAAAAAAAATGACAGTGAAAGGCTTGCAGATTATTTATCTAATGTTCCTGAAAGCACTTGTCTTGTTTTTATTGAAAATGAGGTTGACAAAAGAGGAAAGCTTTTTAAAGGAGTTTCAAAAGAGGGAAGAGCAATTGAGTTTAAAACTCCCTCTGAAAAAGAACTTATTGAATGGGTGAAAAAGGAACTTAAGGCATTAGATGCTTATATTGACAACAGCACAGCTGCGTTTTTTTTAAGACACGTTGGTGCAGGGATGGAAAATGCATACAGCGAAATTATGAAGCTTGGGGCATTTAAAAGAAAAGGGAATATAACAACTGAGGACATTGAAGAGGTTTGCACAAAATCTCTTGAGGCTAAAATTTTTGACCTTATGGAGGCTATAGGTGAAAGAAAGCCGAAAAAAGCATTATCAATTTACAGGGGAATGATAACCGCAAAGGAAGCCCCTGTGATGATACTTACAATGGTTACAAGGCAGTTTCGGCTTTTGCTTCAGTGCAAGCTTATGGACAAAGACGGAATGGGAGCAGGGCAGATAGCCAAGATTTTAGAGCAGAGGGATTTTGTTATTAAAAGATGCATAAGTCAAAGCAGAAATTTTACTGAGGAAATTCTTAAAAGTGCCATGCAGGAATGTCTTAATGCAGATGTTTCTTTTAAAACAGGAAAGATAAAAGACGAGCTTGCTGTTGAGCTTATTATTATAAAATACAGCAGTTGATTAGAAGAGGCTATACAAAAAAATCAGCTTTTAAAGGCTGTTTTGGCGAAGAGAAATCTTGAGCTTTGCCCAAACCCACTCACTTTTTGACAAAAAGTGAGGTAAAAATTTTTATTTAAACCCATAGATATGCGGTTTAAATGTGGATGATTGCGGTATAAATAAGCAAGGTTTTACTCTAAAGATATTAAATATAATAAAGAAAGATTTAGGTAATTAATTATGCAGGACAAAAATGATGTTTTAAAAAGGTTTTTCGGCTTTGACAGTTTCAGGCAAGGTCAGGAAAAGCTTGTTGATTCTATTTTGGAAGGCAAGGATGCAGTTGGAATAATGCCTACGGGGGCAGGCAAGTCTATTTGTTTTCAAGTTCCGGCAATGATATATGAGGGCATTACAATTGTGGTTTCGCCTCTTGTTTCGCTTATGAAAGACCAAGTTATGGGGCTTGTTTCTTCAGGTGTTCCGGCGGCTTTTTTTAACAGCATGCTTAACGAAAGGCAATATTTAAAAGCTTTGAAAAATGCTAAAAATGGGTTTTATAAAATTATTTACGTTGCCCCTGAAAGGCTTCTTACCCAAAGGTTTCAAGAGTTTGTTCAAAGTGTGGAAATATCTGTTGTTGCAATTGATGAAGCGCATTGTGTGTCGGGATGGGGACAGGATTTTAGACCCAGTTATCTGGAAATCAGCAAGTTTATTGAAACATTAAAGCAAAGGCCCGTTGTCTGCGCCTTTACAGCAACGGCCACCGAAAATGTAAAAAATGACATTGTAAAGCTTTTGGGAATTAAAAATCCTGTTATGGTTACAACAGGGTTTGACAGAAAAAACCTTTATTTTGAAGTTCAGCAAAACAAAGATAAAAAAACCCAACTTTTGGAGGTTTTAAGAAAAAACAAAGGGGAAAGCGGAATTGTTTATTGTTCCACAAGGAAAAAGGTTGAAGAAGTTTATGATTTTTTAAAGGGAATCGGCATAGGTGTAACAAGATACCATGCGGGGCTTAGCTTAAAGGAAAGAAATGAAAACCAAGAGGATTTTCTTTTTGACAGAAAAAGCATAATGGTTGCCACAAACGCTTTTGGCATGGGAATTGACAAATCCGACGTAAGGTTTATTGTGCATTTTAATATGCCTAAGGATATGGAAAGCTATTACCAGGAAGCCGGCAGGGCAGGCAGGGATAACGAAGAGGCAAGCTGTATTATGCTTTACAACAAACAGGATGTTGAAATTGCTAAATTTATGATTGCAAACGGCAAAGACAAGCTTGATATTGACGAGGAAGAAAGAAGCCGCCTTATTGAATGTGATTTGGAAAGGCTTAAAAAGATGGTTTTTTATTGTACCACCCATGACTGTCTTAGGCACTATATGCTTGAATATTTCGGCGAAAAAGGTGAAAAAAAGTGCTCCAATTGTTCAGGATGTATTAGAACGGAAAAAGAGATTTTTATAAGCAGAATTAAACCTCAGGTAAATAGTGAGCTTTATGAAGAGCTTAAAAAATTGAGAAAAGAAATAGCTCAGGAAAGAGGAGTGCCTGCTTTTGTTATTTTTTCCGACAAGGTGCTTAAAGAAATTTGCACAGTTATGCCGAAAAGTGAAAGAGAGCTGCTTTCTGTTTCAGGGGTGGGCAGAGAAAAAGCCGAAAGATACGGAAGAAAGATTATCGAGGCAATTGAGGATTATTTTAATGAGTTTTCATAAGTTTTTTCTATATAAATTCAAAGCCTAAAATATGCAGTGCCTTAGAAAGAATTTTCTCTCTAAGGCACTTTTTTATTATTTTACTGTTCTGACAGTTCTTCTATTTTTTTATTAAGTTCAGCCATATATTCATCGCTTGTTTTTGTTCCTTTTATAGTTTCGCCTATAACCTTGCCTGAATTATCAACGAAAACTGTTGAGGGCAGACCTTCAAGGTTTTTTAGAACCCAGTTAGCCAGATAGTCATCCATTTTTATTGTTAAAAATTCTGCGTCAAAGGTTTTAAGTTCGTTTTTAACAATTGCTTCCGCATCGGCTTGGGGAGTATCAATAACGGCATAGAGTAAATTAACTTTTGTTTCTTTTATGTTTTTTAAAAGACCATAAAGTTCTTGCAGTTGGGGAATTTCGTTTAAATCAGGGTAGGCATATGTTGCACCAAAGTTAACAATTGTTATATCTGCATTCCCAAAGATTTTACTTGTAACAGTTTCGCCGTTTATACTTTCTGTTTCAAAGGTAAGATATTGGTTAAAAAAGTTTGCTTGTTCATCAAGAAGTGAAGGGTCAAAGCTTTTTGTGGATATGGAAGCTTTAAGTTCTTTTGCGGCAGAAACAAGCTTATTATAAATTATTAAATCTTCTTCACTAAGTGTGGATTTTGCCGATTTTGAACCTGAAAGAAAATAATATCCAAAATCTCCTTGTTCACTAACCTTTTCGCTTTCTTCAAAGTTTTCAGCTTTTGAGGATTGTTTTCCTTTTTCATAGCTCCCTTTTTTAGCAACAACTATTTGGCATATAGCCTCTCCCGTTTGAGAAATTGTTTTTTCTCCAGCATCAAGGGCTTTAACCTCATCAGCTGTCAAGTAAAGATATGTTATTTCCGCAAAGGTGTTTTCTCCCCTTTGGGTTATAGGGTATATATTTGTTTTTTGATATTCCTCCCAAAGTTTTGGGGTGGTATAGGAAAGACCGATATTATCAAGTATTACTGTGTTATTAATTTCTTCTTCTGTATTCTTTTCTTTTTTTGAACATCCTGCAAAGGCGGTTATAAAAAGGGAAAGGCATAAAAGTTTTAAAATTAGCTTTTTCATAGATTTTTCTCCTTATAAGTCAATTTTAGTATTATATATTAATTTTGTCCCTGTTGCAAATGAATATTTAAGGGAAAAAGGAATATAAAATTATTAGGGAGGTGTTTTTATGAAAAAGTCTTTAAAAAGAGGAAACAGTGTAAAAAAAAGACCGTCATACAGCAATTATCCAAAGAAAAAAGAAAACAGTCTTACTTCCAAGCAGGAGGCTGTTTTTATTAAAACATGTGTAAGCCTTATTCTTATTATAGCTGTGTTTTTTATAACAAGGGTTGGTTCGGAAAAAGCGGATGTTTTAAAGGCACAGCTTAAAACTGCCATAACCGAAAACATTTCATTTGATGAGGCAAAGGAATACGGAGAAAAAGGAATAGAGGTTATTAAAAACATTAAAGAAAGCCAAACTGAAAGAATGGAAGAAATTTTTGACAACGAAATGCTTTTGCCAAATGATGCCGCCTTATCAAATTAATTAGTGCATTTATGGCTTTTCTGGGTTACAATAAAAGAAATAGATGAAAAAAGTTAAAGACATTACAAGGTAAGACAGACCTCGGGCGTTGCCCAAATCCACTCGCTTTTTGAAAAAAACGAGGTAAAAACTTTTGTAAGACCATATAAATATACGGTTCAGACTGAAGACAAACCTTGGGCGTTGCCCAACCCCACTTGCTTTTTGAAAAAAGCAAGACCAAAAACTTTTATCAAAACCGCATATTCATGCGGTTTTAGGTGGGTCAAGGGTAAAGCTTTTAAGGTCTTAACTTTGTTTATGTTTCGAAAGGTTAAAGACCTTGGATTTGTTTGTTGAAAAATGGAGGATATACACATGAAAAATGCAGTTCCCGACGAGATACTTTTGCAGGTTTCAAAGCCGGCAAGATATGTAGGCGGAGAAGTTAATATGGTAAAAAAGGATTTAGAAAAGGTTGACATAAGGTTTGCTTTTTGTTTTCCAGATGTTTATGAAATAGGTATGAGCCATTTAGGGCTTCAAATTCTTTATTATTTTTTAAACAGAAGAGAAGACACATATTGTGAAAGAAGTTTTTCCCCCTGGGGTGACTTAGAAGAGAAAATGCGTGAAAACAATATTCCTATGTTTTCCCTTGAAACACAAAGTCCTCTTAAAGACTTTGATTTTATAGGCTTTACTCTTCAATATGAGCTTTGCTACACAAACATTATAAATATGCTTGACCTTGCAGGCATCAGCCCTTTTGCAAAGGAGCGAAAGGAAGAAGACCCTATTATAATTTGCGGAGGCTCTTGTGCTTATAACCCTGAGCCTTTAGCTGATTTTGCGGATGTTTTTTACCTTGGTGAGGGCGAGGTTTTATATGATGAAATTTTAGACAGATATAAAGAAAGCAAAAAGAAAGGTATGACAAAAGCTGAATTTCTTGAAAGTCTTTTAGACTTAGACGGGCTTTACATGCCTAAATTTTATGATGTAAAATATAAAGACAACGGAGAAATAGAAAGCTTTGAGCCTAACCATAAAAATGCAAGAAAGGTGATTAAAAAAGTTGTTGTGAAAGATATGGACAAGTCTTTTTATCCTGAAAAGCAGCTTGTTCCCCTTATTGAGGTTGTGCATGACAGGGTTACTTTAGAGCTTTTTCGAGGATGCATAAGAGGGTGTCGTTTTTGTCAGGCAGGGTTTGTTTACAGGCCCGTAAGAGATAAAACACCTGAAACACTTTTTGAGCAGGCCAAAAGCCTTGTTAAAAACAGCGGGCATGATGAAATTTCACTTATATCGTTAAGCACAAGTGATTTTCTTTGTTTTCCTGAGCTTGCAGAGCTTATGCTTGATGAATTTTCGCAAAAAGCCATCAATATTTCTCTTCCATCTTTAAGGATTGACGCTTTTTCTTTGGATTTAATGGAAAAGGTTCAGGAAGTGAGAAAAAGCAGCCTTACCTTTGCCGCAGAAGCAGGCACACAAAGGCTTAGGGATGTTATTAACAAAAACCTTACAGAAGAAAGTATTTTAAACGGTTGTAAGCTTGCCTTTGACGGAGGGTGGCACAAGGTTAAGCTTTATTTTATGCTTGGCCTGCCAACTGAAACAGACGAGGATTTAGAGGGTATCGGCGATTTAACAAATAAAATTGTGGAAAAGTATTTTGAAATTCCAAAGGAGCAAAGAACAAAGCAAATAACTGTTAATGCATCTGCTTCGTGTTTTGTGCCTAAGCCTTTTACTCCTTTTCAGTGGGATGCCCAAGACAGCTATGAGGAGTTTGGAAGAAAGGCAAGGATTGCAAAAAACAGCATAACAAGAAAGCAGGTTAGGTTTACTTACCATAACACAAAAATGAGTTCTCTTGAGGGAGTTATGGCAAGGGGCGACAGAAAAATCGGAAAGGTTATTTACAAGGCTTGGGAAAACGGATGCAGATATGACGGATGGAGTGATATTTTCAACTGGGAGGCATGGGTTAAAGCTTTTGAGGACAGCAATATCGACCCATGGTTTTATGCCAACAGAGTAAGAAGCTATGAAGAAATTTTACCTTGGGATCATATTTCTGTGGGAGTTTCAAGAAAGTTTTTAGAACTTGAAAGAGAAAAAGCCTTAAAGGCACAAACAACACCTAATTGCAGACAGGAATGCACAAACTGCGGGGCAAAAGCTTTTGGGGGAGGTATATGCTATGACGACATACAGGTTTAAATTTAGTAAGTATGGAAACGCAAAGTTTACAGGGCATCTTGACGTTTTGCAGACATTTCAGCGGACAATAAAACGTGCCCAACTTCCCATTGCTTATTCACAAGGTTTTAATCCCCACCAGCAGCTTTCTTTTGCCTTGCCTTTAAGTCTTGGATACACAAGCACAGGAGAGTATGGGGATTTTAAGCTGACGGAATATATTGAGCCAAAAGAAGTGATTGAAAGCCTTAACAAAGAGATGCCTGATGGTTTTTTACTTACAGAGGTTATTGTTTTAAAAGAGGGAGTTAAAAACACAATGGCAAGTGTTTGTGCCGCAAGATACAAGGTGTTTTTTGATGAAAGCATAAAAGCTGAAGATATTAAAAACAATCTTAAAGGTTTTTGCAATCAAGAGAAGATTATTGTCATGAAAAAAACCAAAAGAGATTTTAAAGAAACCGACATTAAGCCTGATATTTTAGAAATATATGATGAAAGCAGCGATGAAGGGGCTGTTTTGGGAATGGTTGTTTCGGCGGGAAGCACAAGAAATCTCAAGCCTGAAAGTGTTGCTTTAGGGTTTTCTTTATTTCTTGGTAAGGAGTTTAATGTTTTTAAAACAGGGTTTATGCGTGAGGAAATGTATATGGAGCAGGAAGGCAGTCTTGTTTCTTTAGGTTTTGGAGTTGGAAGAAAATGAAGCGTATAGTTATTGATTCTTCTTATCACTCAAGGCGTATTGGCCTTGTTGAAAATGGAGAGCTTATTGAGTTTATATATGAAAACAACCAAAGCGGCAGCCTTGTGGGAAACATTTACTCGGGAAGAGTTATGTCTGTTCACAAGGGTATGCAGGCTTGTTTTATTGATATAGGACATGAAAAAAACGGTTATCTTATTTTGGAAAAAGGCAGAAATCTTCAAGCCCACAGCCATATCCTTGTTCAGGTGGAAAAGGATGCACTTGGAACAAAAGGTGCTGTTTTAACTGAAAAGCTGTCTTTTCCGGGAAAGTTTATTGTGCTTATACCTAAAGATAAGGGCAACATTGGAATTTCAAGAAAAATTGATGATGAAAATGAGAAAGAAAGAATTAAAGAGATTGCACAAAGTGTTTTGCCTAAAGGATACGGAATGATTGTGCGCACGGAAGGTGCGGGGAAAAGTGTTACGGAGTTTAAAGAGGAAGTGGGTAAGCTTTTTGAAACTGCCGAGGATGTAATGAAAAGGGCAGAATATGCTAAGGCGCCGTCACTTCTTTACAGTGAGGAAAACACAGCAGTTAAGGCTGTTAGAGATTTATTTTCTTTTGATGTTTGTGAGGTTGTTGTAAATGATGAAAATGATTTTAATGTTATAAAATCTTTCAACAAAGAACAGGAAGAAAAAATTGTTTTTTATGACAGCCCTGTGCCGATTTTTGAAAACTATTTTATTGAAAGTCAGGTTCAGAAAATATTAAACAAAAAGGTTTGGCTTAAAAGCGGAGGTTTTCTTATTATTGAACAGACGGAGGCCTGTGTTGTTATTGATGTTAACACAGGAAAGTTTACAGGCAAGAGGGACTTTCAAGAAACTGTTTTTAAAATCAATCATGAAGCGGCCAAAGAAATCGCCAAACAATTAAGGCTTAGAAATTTAAGCGGAATGATTATTATTGATTTTATTGATATGAAAGACGAAGAAAAGCGTCAGGAGCTTAGAAATATTATTGAAAAGGACGTTAAAAAAGACAGAATTAAAACAACTGTTGTGGGAATGACAGAGCTTGGGCTTATGCAGTTAACAAGAAAAAAGACAAATCTTCCTCTTTGGGCAAAAATGTCTGAAAAGTGTCAATGCTGTAAGGGAAACGGAAGAGTTGAAAGTTATGTATATATAAGTGATAAAATAAGGAGAGAAGTTATTTCTGTTTTTTCTCAAACGGTTTTTAACCAAATTACAATTTTATCGGACAAAAAGGTTTTAAAGGCTTTTGCAGGAGAAAAAAATGAAAACCTTAAAGAAATTGAAGAAAGGTTTTCAAAGAAAATAATTTTAAAGGAAATTGAAACAGCGGCTCATGGATATTATGAAATTGAAAGAAAAAGCGTTTAATAAAACCATGAATTTACCACTGTTTTAAGGTGTTGATTGCTTGACTTTTATATTCTCATATGATACAAATATTTAGATAGGGACTATTAAAAACCAAGCATATTTTATAGATTTTATTAGGTTATGAGGGGGCACACAAATGGGTCTTGATTATAAAAGTTCGGGAGTTGACGTTGAAAGCGGATATCGTGCTGTTGAGCTTATGGGAAAGCATGTTAAAAGTACTTTCAGAAAAGAAGTAATGGCGGATATCGGCGGTTTCGGCGGTATGTTTGATATTGGAATGATGGGGCTTAAAGAGCCTGTGCTTATAAGCGGAACCGACGGAGTGGGAACAAAGCTTAAGCTTGCTTTTGTGCAGGATAAACACGACACTGTGGGAATTGACTGTGTTGCAATGTGTGTAAACGATATTATCTGCAACGGAGCACAGCCTTTGTTTTTTCTTGACTATATTGCCTGCGGCAAAAATGTTCCCGAAAGAATTGCTGAAATAGTTAGCGGTGTTGCTGATGGATGCCGTCAAAGCGGATGTGCACTTATTGGAGGAGAAACTGCAGAAATGCCCGGATTTTATCCTGAGGATGAGTATGACATGGCAGGTTTTACTGTGGGAATTGTTGAAAAAAGTAAAATTATTAACGGAGAAAATATTGTTGTCGGAGATGTTATTATTGGACTTTCTTCAAGCGGTATTCATTCAAACGGATATTCTCTTGTGAGAAAGGTTTTTGAGCCGATTGAAGAAACATCAAAGGAATATATTGAAGAGCTTGGGAAAACCGTTGGTGAAGAACTTTTAACACCGACTAAAATTTATGTTAAAGAAGTGCTTAAGCTTATTAAAGAGTTTGAAGTTAAAGGCATAAGCAATATTACAGGCGGAGGCTTTATTGAAAATGTGCCTCGGTGTTTACCTAAGGGCAAAGGGTTATGTGCAACAATTAAAGAGGGAACATGGCCTGTTCTTCCTATTTTTAAAATTATGGAAGAGCGTGGCGGAATTGAAAGAATACATATGTATAACACATTTAACATGGGAATAGGAATGATTTTGGTTGCTGACAAAGAAAATGCCCAGGGTATTTTAAAGGCTGTTAAAGAAACAGGTGAAGAAGCTTATATTATAGGCGAGATTACGGAAAACTTTGACAAAGAGGTGGAAATATGCTTAGAATAGGGGTTTTGGTCAGCGGCGGCGGCACAAACCTTCAGGCTATAATCGACAGCATTGAAAAAGGAACAATTAAGGATGCACAAATTGTTACTGTTGTAAGCAGCAAAGACGGGGTATATGCCCTTGAAAGATGCAAAAAACATGGAATTGACAGTGCTTGTATTAAAAGAAAGTTTTTTAACTCGGACGAAGAATATATGAGAGCCATAGGTGAGTGGCTTGAGGCTTTTAATGTGGATTTAGTGGTTTTGGCAGGGTTTATGGTTGTTATTGGAAAGGATCTTTTAGACAGATTTCCAAACAAGATTATAAACATCCATCCCTCACTTATTCCTTCTTTTTGCGGGGATGGTTTTTATGGCATAAAGGTTCATGAAGAGGCCCTTAAAAAAGGTGTAAAGGTTACAGGCGCAACTGTTCATTTTGTTAACGAAATTACAGACGGCGGTCCTATTATTTTACAAAAGGCTGTTTACATAAATGATGACGATACTGCACAAACATTACAAAAGCGAGTTATGGAAGAGGCAGAGTGGGTTATTTTACCTGAGGCCATAAATCTTATAAGTCAGGAAAAGATAGAAATTTTTGACGGCAAAGTCAGGAGGAAAAGCTAATGAAAATATTAGTTGTCGGCGGCGGCGGAAGAGAACATGCTATTGTTTGGAAGCTTAGCCAAAGCCCAAAAATAGAAAAAGTTTATTGCGCCCCCGGAAATGCGGGAATTGCAGAATATGCCCAATGTGTTGACATTGGTGTTATGGAATTTCAAAGGCTTATTGATTTTGCAAAAGAAAAGGAAATTGATTTTACAATTATAGGAATGGACGACCCTCTTGTCGGAGGAGTTGTTGATGCTTTTGAAGAACAGGGGCTTAAGGTTTTCGGGCCAAGAAAAAATGCGGCAATAATTGAGGGAAGCAAGGCTTTTTCTAAAGATTTAATGAAAAAATATAACATACCCACAGCAGGATATGAAGTTTTTGAAGACTATAACAAAGCAAAGGAATATTTGCTTACGCAAAAAATGCCGATTGTTATTAAGGCAGACGGTCTTGCCTTAGGCAAAGGTGTGCTTATTTGCAGCACCTTAGAAGAAGCCTTAAACGGGCTTAATGAAATAATGGTTGATAAAAAGTTCGGTGAAAGTGGAAACAAGGTTGTTATTGAGGAATTTATTGAAGGGCCTGAGGTCAGCGTACTTTCTTTTTGCGATGGAAAGACTGTTGTGCCTATGGTGAGCGCCCAAGACCACAAAAGAGCCCTTGACGGAGATAAGGGACTTAACACAGGCGGCATGGGAACTTTTTCTCCAAGCAGGATTTATACGAAAGAGCTTGCTAAGGAATGTATGGAGAAAATTTTTATTCCTTCTTTACAGGCAATGGCAAGTGAAGGCAGAGATTTCACAGGAATATTATACTTTGGGCTTATGATTACTAAAGACGGGCCGAAGGTAATAGAATATAATGCAAGGTTTGGCGACCCTGAAACGCAAGTTATTCTTCCAAGGCTTAAAACCGATTTAATTGAAATTATGGAGGCTTGTGTTAAAGGAGAGCTTGATAAAATTGACATAGAATGGTTTGACAATGCGGCTGTGTGTGTTGTTGAGGCCAGCGGCGGATATCCTGAGGACTACGAAAAGGGATTTGCCATAACAGGGCTTGAAGAAATTAAAAAAAGAAATGACATTATTGTTTTCCATGCAGGAACAAAGATAAAAGACGGAAAAGTTGTTACAAACGGGGGACGTGTTCTTGGTGTAACCGGCGTTGGGAAAAACCTTGAAGAAGCTATTAAAATTGCTTATGAGGGTGTTTGTGTTGTGGATTTTGAGAAAAAGCATTTCAGACATGACATTGGTGTGAAGTGATATTTTTTTAAGAAACAAAAAGCATTATGCCTTATGGTGTAGTGCTTTTTGGAATATAGATAGGGATTGGTTGCAATGGCAGAAAATACGAAATTTCAAAAACAAATGGAGTTTTTGCTTGAACTTGATAAAATAAAGCAAATTTATAGACAGACATATATTTCAGACAAAAGCAGAAAAGAAAATGATGCCGAACATTCATGGCACACTTGTGTTATGGCTGCTGTTTTGGCAGAATATTTTCCCAAGGCGGATTTGCTTAAGACTATTAAAATGATGCTTTTTCATGATGTAATTGAAATTTATGCAGGAGATACATATTGTTACGACAGTGAGGGAAACCACGACAAAGAGGAACGTGAAAAGGAAGCCGCAAAAAGAATTTACGGAATTTTACCCAAGGGGCAAAAAGAAGAATTTATTTCGCTTTGGCAAGAGTTTGAAGAGGGGGAAAGCGAAGAAGCCAGGTTTTCCGCTGTTTTAGACAGGCTCCAGCCCACAATGCTTAATGATGCCACGGAAGGAATTAGCTGGATCGAGCACAGCATTAAAAAAGAGCAGGTTTTAAAAAGAAACGAAATTCTCTTTAAAACTCATAAGGTTATTGGTGAGTATGCCAAAGACATTATTAACACAGGGCATTTAAAGGGATATTTAAGATAGTTTAAAAAACAAAAATATATGCACTGCATATTTGACTGTGTTTCATAAAGAAATAAAAAACAAAGCCATTGTTTTTTATGGAACCTATTACCCCAAAAAAGAGAGGAGAAATTAAAATGGAAATTCAAGTTTGTATTGGAAGCGTGTGCCATCTTAAAGGGTCTTATGAAATTATTAATAAATTGGAGAATTATGTAGCAGATAACAGTTTAAATGAAAAAGTGAAAATTAAAGCCGCATTTTGTCTTGGAGATTGCGTCAGAGCTGTTTGTGTTAAAGTGGATGAAGAAATTTATTCCGTTCAGCCTGACACTGTAGATGAATTTTTTGACGGTGTGGTTATGAAGAAGGTGTGATGATTGAAGTTATTTAATTTTACTGCTCCAAGTTGTAAAAACTGCAATAAATGTGTTAGGGAGTGTCCTGTAAACGCCATTAGGTTTAAAGATAAGATAGCTGAAATTGATGAGGAAAAGTGCATTGCCTGCGGGCATTGTTTTGTTACGTGTCCAAAAAGTGCAAGAAATGTTGAAAACGAGGTTGAAATTGTAAGCAAAATGCTGGAAAGTGACAGGAAGGTTATTGCCTGTATTGATTCTGCATATATAGGAACATTTATAGTTCCGGGTCAGTATGTGGCGGCGCTTAGAAAACTTGGTTTTGACAGCATTGAGGAATGTGCTGCAGGAAGTGAGCAGACCACGGTTGAATATATAAAATATATTAAGGAAAATGTAAAGAAACAGAAATATTTTATTTCCAGTGCATGTCCTTCTATTTATCTTTTTATACAAAAATACCACCCTCAGCTTGTTAAATATCTTATACCTGTTGTGACACCTATGCTTGCTCTTGGCAAGGGTATAAAACAACTTGACCCGTCTGCCTATACTGTGTATATCGGCCCATGTTTAAGCAAGAAATATGAAACACTGCCCAAAGCAGATTCAAACCCTATTAACTCGCTTATTACATGTCAGGAAATTATAAGAATGTTCAAAAAGAAGAGGATTGATTTTGAAAGTCTTGAACCTGAAATTCCTGACAGGGTTGCTCAAAGCACAGGAACAAGTTACTCAATTTCCGGGGATATGTGGCCCCAGATAAGTGAAATACTTGAGGCTAACAATTATGATATTTTAAGGGTTAACGGACTTGATAATGTTAAACAGCTTTTTCAAAGCATGGAAAATGAAACCCTTGACGATTGTTACATAGGTCTTTCGGCATGTTCTGAAAGCTGTATAAACGGGCCTTTTATACCAAAAGAAAGCAGAGATTTATTTTGCAGAAGGCAAAAAATCAGGCAATTTGCCGCAAATCACGGTTGGGGGGTTCAAAGCACTGTGCCCCCTATTGACTGGAGCAAGGTTGATATGAAGTGTGAGTTTGAGCCTATTGATGTTCCAAGGGTTGTTGCAACATCTGAAGAAATTAAGGAAATTCTTAAAAAAATGGGCAGACACACAAGGGCTGATGAATATGATTGCGGAGCCTGCGGATATAACACATGCCGTGAAAAGGCACAGGCAGTTTTTGAGGGACTTGCAGAGGTTGAAATGTGTTGGCCGAACCTTAGACAAAAGGCAGAAAGAAAAGGCGACACAATTTTTATTAATTCAAGGAATATGATTATACTTATTAATAAGGATTTAAGCATAGTTGAGATTAACCCTGCGGCAGAGGCTCGTTTTAATGTTAAAAGCGATGATGTTAAGGGAAAGCATGTAAGCGAACTTCACGTGCCTTATGAGGATTATGCACGTGCTTTCACAATTAAAAAAGATATAATGAACAAAAAGATAAATCTTGATAAATACGGAATGGTTGCGTTGCAAAACATAATTTATATTAAAGGCGAAGATGAACTTTATATTTCCATACAAGATATTACGGAAGAAGAAAAACGTAAAGAAGAGCTTGCAAGCCTTAAGCTTAAAACAGTTGACATAGCACAAAATGTTATTGAAAAGCAGATGAGAGTGGCGCAGGAAATTGCCAGTCTTTTAGGGGAAACAACGGCTGAAACCAAGGTGGCTCTTAATAAACTTAAAGATGTTGTGCTTAAAGAAGGTGAATGATTTTGTATTATATAGATACAGCATTTAACAGCATACATAAATACGGGGAAGAGCTTTGCGGAGATCATATTGAACAGGTTATTTTGGAAGACAGCAAAATTCTTGTTCTTGCTGACGGAATGGGCAGTGGTGTAAAGGCGAACATTCTTGCAACTCTTACCTCAAAAATTGCGGCAACAATGCTTCGTGAGGGTTCATCCCTTGAAGAAACAATTGACACCATTGTTCACACACTGCCTATATGTTCACAAAGGCAGCTGGCATATTCTACGTTTACTATTATAAAGGTTTTTAAAGACGGTGTTGTTTATGTTGCCGAGTTTGACAACCCTTCTATATTCCTTCTTAAAAACGGAAATGATGTGCCTATAGATAAAACCAAGAAAGTTATTAACGGAAAAGTAATTTTTGAAAGCACTTTTAAAATTGACGAGGACAGTCTTCTTGTTGCTGTAAGCGACGGGGTTGTGCATGCCGGGGTTGGAAGAAGTTTAAACCTTGGTTGGCAATGGAACAATGTAAATGAATATTTAAAGGATTTTTCAAAAAATCCCGTTACCACAACAGAAGTGACAAACACTGTGCTTGAAGTATGTCAAAACCTTTATGAAAATCAGGCGGGAGATGACACAACTGTTCTTGCTGTTAAAATAAGAGAACAGGAAACCATTAATCTTTTATCGGGGCCGCCGAAAAATGCAGAGCAGGATTATGATTTTATAGAGGAGCTTTTACAGGCAGAGGGGAAGGTTGTTGTGTGCGGAGGAACAACGGCAAGTGTTGTTGCAAGAACCCTTGGGGCTGAAATTGAGGTGGATATTGATACAATGACACCTGAAATTCCGCCTGTTGCAAAAATTCCCAGAATTGAACTTGTTACGGAGGGTGTTCTTACAATAAACAAAGCTATTGAACTTATAAAGGATTATCAAAACCCCGGCTTTAACTCAAAGATTATGGCGAAGCTTCATGAAAAAAATGCGGCAGCTATGCTTGCCAGGCTTTTAATTGAAAACTGTGACAAGCTTAACATATGGGCGGGGCAGGCGGTTAATCCGGCACACCAAAATGATGAAAGTTTTCCCATGGATTTTAACTTCAAAATGAACCAGCTTAGAGAGCTTGGAAGGATTGTTGAAAAAATGGGCAAAGAAGTAAAAATTATGTATATATAACTACCAAACGAAGGAGAACTGTATGAGAAAGTTTGAAAGCAATGTTCAGTATACAAAATATCTTGTTAATAAGGAACTGGCTAAAAGATATTTACAGGGTCAGGATCTTAACGAGGTTATTGACGACATTGTTGAAACAATAATTCCCGGCCCTAAGCCTATGACAAGATGCTGTATATATAAAGAGCGTCATATTATAAAAGAAAGAGCAAAGTTTATTATTAACCCTCTTGAGGGGGATAATGTGATTCATATTTTAAGAAGCGCATGTGATGAGTGCCCCATTGACAGATATGTTGTTACGGAAGCGTGCCGAGGGTGTCTTGCCCACAGATGTATTGATGTCTGCCCCAAGGATGCCATTATTTTTGTAGGCAAAAGAGCATATATTAATCAGGAGTTATGCATTGAATGCGGAAAATGCAAAGCTGTTTGCCCTTTTGGGGCAATAAGTGATGTGTTAAGACCTTGTACATGTGCATGTCATGCCGGTGCTATTATTAGTGATGAAGAAAAAAAGGCATATATTGTGGAGGAAAAATGCGTACACTGCGGGGCTTGTGTTTACAACTGTCCTTTTGGGGCGGTAATTGACAAAAGCTATGTTGTTGACGTTTTAGACTTGATTAAAAAATCTGAAAAGAACACTAAATATAAGGTGTATGCCATTGTTGCACCAGCTATAAGCAGCCAGTTTACATATGCTAAAATTGAACAGGTTATTAACGGTATAGAAAAGATAGGGTTTTACCATGCTGTTGAGGCGGCGCTTGGGGCTGACATGGTTTCTTGCCATGAGGCGGAGGAATTTGCCAATACAATTGATGAAAGACAATGGATGACAACGTCTTGCTGTCCGGCTTTTGTTAAATATGTTCAAAGGCATTATCCGCATCTTATGAGTCATGTTTCTTCAACTGTTTCACCAATGGTTGCAATTGCCAAGATGATAAAAAGTACTGATGAAAATGCAAAAATTGTTTTTATCGGGCCTTGCACAGCGAAAAAAATGGAAATTAAAGAAGATGATTTAAAAGGTATTATTGATTTTGTGCTTACGTTTGAAGAGTTACAGGCTATGCTTGATGCTATGGAAATTGATTTATCAATGTGTGAGGAAACACCCCTTGACAATGCCTCATATTATGGCAGGCTTTTTGCAAGAAGCGGCGGAGTTACAGAATCTGTCAGGCAGGCAATTGAGGTTTTAGGAATTGACTGTGATTTTCAGCCTATTAAATGTGACGGTCTTGATGAGGTGGCAAAGAATCTTAAAATAGCCTCAATGGGCAAGCTTAAAGGAAACTTTATTGAGGGTATGGCCTGCAAGTTCGGATGTATTGGAGGCGCAGCATCATTAAGCCACGGGCCTAAAGATGTTACCGAGGTTGATAAATACGGGAAGCTAAGCAGGGAGGAAAACAGTGTTCAGGCAACTCGTGTTCTTGACATGAAAAACCTTCATCTTGAACGTGATTATCCTGAGCTGAGGTAAACAATATGAAAATTATTATTTCGCCTGCAAAGAGGATGAAAGAGGATAATGATTTTATTTTACCCAAAGGTCTGCCTGTTTTTATTAAAAAGGCTGAGGTTTTAAAAGAATATATTTCAAAACTTAGCTATGAAGAGCTGAAAAAGCTTTTGGAGTGCAATGATGAAATTGCAGGGCTTAATTATGAACGATATAAAAAAATGGAATTGCAGGGGGCTTCTACCCCTGCGATTTTGGCATATGAAGGTATTCAGTATAAGTATATGGCACCTGATGTTTTTGAATATGAATATTTTGAGTATGTTCAGGAAAAATTGAGAATATTATCAGGGTTTTATGGTGTTTTAAAGCCCTTTGATGCTGTTGTTCCTTATCGAATAGAAATGCAGGCAAGGTTTAAAACAAACTTTTGCGATAATCTTTATGATTTTTGGAAAGATGATATATTTTTGGAGCTTATTAAAAATGAAAAAACGATTTTAAATCTTGCCTCTAAGGAGTACAGCAAGGTGATTAAAAAGTATTTAACAAAAGAGATTATGTTTGTTACATGCGTTTTTGGCCAGGTTATTGATGGTAAAATTAAAGAAAAAGGTGTTTATGTAAAAATGGCAAGAGGCGAGATGGTTCGGTTCATGGCTGAAAATAAAGTTGAAAACATTGAGGAAATAAAAGGTTTTGACAGACTTGGGTTTAGGTTTAGCAAAGAGTTTTCAAAAGATGATAGTTTTGTGTTTATCAGATAAGGATACATAATGGTGAAGCTTTTATATGTGGTTGGGATGTGTATGGCAAAGACAAGCATCTGATTTACGAAGTAAAGTGCTGACATTAAATCCACAAGGCTTTCATCAAACAGGCGAAATTTATGGTTGTGATAAAAGATATATAAGGAGAGATATTTATGCTTGAAGCAGGAGAGAAGGCCCCTGAATTTATCCTTAAAGACAAAAGCGGCAGAGAGGTAAGGTTAAGTGATTTTCTTGGAAAGAGAGTTGTTGTGTATTTTTATCCCAAGGATAATACACCCGGATGTACAAAACAGGCAAAGGCTTTTGCCGAAAGCTACAGCAGATATGAAAAGCTGGGTGTGCCTGTTATAGGCATAAGCAAGGACAGTGAAAGTTCACATATGAAGTTTGCCGACAAATATGAACTGCCTTTTATACTTCTTTCAGACATCAGCCTTGAAGCCATTAAAGCATATGATGTATGGAAAGAAAAAAACCTTTACGGAAAGGTTTCTATGGGAGTTGTGAGAACAACTTATTTAATTGACGAAGAGGGGAAAATTGAAAAGGTTTGGCCAAAGGCTAAACCTGACATAAATGCAGTTGAAATTCTTGAATATTTAAAAGGGTAAAAAAGAAACACATTTTAATCAGCCGCAGAAGCTTTTTAAAATGTGTTTTATTTTACATTTTTTCAAATTTTTTTAAGAAACAAAGTCCGAGGGTTCCCGGGCCTGTATGTGCTGATATTGTTGCGCCGATTGTATAGTTTTCCTCAAAGGTTATTTGGGGGTAAACTAAAGAAAGTTCTGATTTAAACAAGGGTATTTCGTCGGGAGTATCTGTTGCACCTATTGTAAAAAGATAGTCATAAGGATTTTCTCCTGTTGACTGGAAGTAATTTTTTGTTACTTCAATCAGTTTTTTTATTCCGCCTTTTCTGCTTCTGGAAACACCAGCCAGACTTATTTCGCCGTTTTTAAGCTCTATAAGAGGTTTAATTTTAAGCATATTGCCTGCCGCCGCTCCTACTTTGCCTATTCTTCCGCCTTTTTGAAGGTGGTCTAAGCCGCCAACCATAAACATTATTCTTCCTTTATCACGAAGTGCAATGCAAAGAGCATTAACTTTATCGATGTTCATGCCTTGTTCTCTCATTTTTGCCGCTTCAAAAACAAGAAGCTGCTGAAGCCCTGTGGCAAACCATGAGTTTATTACATATATTTTTGCATTTGGAAAGCTTTCTTCAAGGATTTCTTTTGCCGTAAGAGCAGACTGATGCGAGCCGCTTAATGTAAGTGTAAGGTTAAAGCACAAAATGTCTTTACCTGCCTCAAGAGAGGGTGTAAAGGCATCTATATAGTCTTGGACTGAGGGTAGGGACGTTTTTGGAAAGACGTTCCCTTTTGAAAATTCCTTGAAATATTCTTCCAATGAAAGCTCTGTAAGTTCTTTTTTATAAGTTTCTCCGTTTAAAGAGACATAGAAGGGTATTATTAATATATTTTTTGTTTTTGCAACTTGGGGTTGAATATCAGCCGCTCCGTCGCTGAAGATTGAAAATTCCGACATATAAGCCTCCTATATAAAACAAGGTGTGATTGTTTTTAAAACTATGTTATATGGTTTTAATTTATCATTTTAAAATGTTTCTGTCAACTTTAAAGCATGGATTTTAAAAGAAAAAAGAATAAAAAACTTAAAATTAATAAGAAGTTTAAAAAAAGTATATAATGGGAATTAATACTATTGACATATTTATTCTTAGTTGATAAAATTAATATTTTTGATTTTATCTTAGGTTTGTGATACAATGGTAAAGGATATTATTGACGTTTATTTATTAAAGAGGGTGTTTAGATGTTTAAGGTTGGAGATAGGATTGTTTATCCTATGTATGGTGCAGGGATTGTTGATGCTGTTGAAGAAAGCAAAAACGGAGATGTTGTTGAAAAGCACTATATCATAAGAATTCCTAACGGAAATCTTAAAATAAAGGTTTCGGCGAAAAAGACTGAAACAATTGGTATTCGTCTTATAAGTGATGAAGACGAAATTAATTCTGTAATTGAACAGGTGTCAAAAATACCTGTTGTTATTCAAAGCAACTGGAATCAAAGATACAAAGAAAATCTTGAAAAAATTAAAACAGGCAAACTTAGTGAAGTTGTTGAAGTTGCAAGAGCCCTTATGCTCAGAGAAAGAGAGAGGGGTCTTTCCAGTGCTGAAAAGAAAATGCTTAATAACGCAAAGCAGATTGTTGTAAGCGAAATTGTATATGCAAAAAAAATGGAACAGGAAATTGCTGAAGAATATCTTGCAAAAACCCTTTTAAGTTGATAAACTGATATTCTCAATACCCATATAATGGATGGGTGTGGGAAAATAAAAACGGGGAGGTAAGGCCATGCTTAAAAGGCTGCTGGAATTTCTTATTAGCTTTGTGTTTACTGCCTTTTTATGCATATTGCTTCAGGGGTTTTATGAAAACAATATTGAAAAATTAGGAGAATTCATACCATCTAATGTTCCGTTTGTTTCGGCCATAGTGGTAGGGATAGTTTTTTTCTTTGTTTTCGCACCTATGATCACCAATGCTATTTTGGAAATAATGGAGGATTTTGAAACAAGGCTTGTTAAAATGAGTCTTAAAGATCTTTTGGCAAGTATTTTCGGCGTTTTTGTGGGTCTTGCAATTGCCAACCTTCTTGGTATTGCCATAAGCGGATATGGTGTTATAGGAACAAGTATCACTATAGGTATGAACCTTGTTTTCGGGTTTATAGGTTTTAGGGTTGCAAGGAGAAAAAAGGACGAAATCGGAGGTCTTGGAGGGCTTTCCGAGTTTTCAAAGCCCAAAATTAAAAGCGTTGGGGGAAAGCCTAAAATACTTGACACAAGCGTTATTATTGACGGGCGTATTCTTGATTTACTTAAAACAGGGTTTATCGAAGGAAAAATTGTTATACCAAACTTTGTGCTGGAGGAGCTTAGGCACATTGCAGACTCTTCAGACTCTTTAAAAAGAAACAGAGGAAGAAGAGGATTGGATATTTTAAACGAGATTCAAAAACAAACAGATGTAAGTGTTGAAATTATAGACTTTAACACAAAAGAAAATCTTGAGGTTGACAGTAAGCTTCTTAAAATGGCTGAAAAAACAGATTCTTTTGTTGTTACAAATGATTTTAACCTTAACAAAGTTGCAGAATTTAAGGGTGTAAAGGTTCTTAATATAAACGAACTTAGCAATGCCATTAAGCCTGTAGTGCTGCCTGGAGAAGACATGCATGTTCCCGTTATAAAGGCCGGCAAGGAGTTTGGCCAAGGGGTTGCATATCTTAACGACGGAACAATGATTATTGTTGAGGGCGGAAACAAATACATAGGCGAAAGCATTGATGTTGTTGTGACAAGTGTGCTTCAAACAGCGGCGGGAAGAATGATTTTTACCAAGAAAAAAACCGATTTTTAAAATGCCATAATATTTAGAATATATCAGTTTTGGAGGTAGCCCTATGCTTAAATGCGGTGCTGTTATTGTGGCGGCTGGAAGCGGAAAAAGAATGAAAAGCACAATAAAAAAGCAGTTTTTAAAGCTTGAGAATAAAGAGATTTTTGCACTTGCAGCGGAGAGGTTTGAAGAATTTGATTTGATTTCACAAGTTATACTTGTTGTTTCAGAAGAAGATTTAAAAGAAACCGAAAAGATAGTTTTTAAATATGGTTTTAAAAAAACAAAGATTGTTTGCGGAGGAAAAGAAAGGCAGAACTCTGTTTATAACGGGCTTAAGGCTTTAGACAGTGATACTGACATTGTGCTTATTCATGACGGTGTCAGGCCTTTTGTTTCTTCAAGGTGTATAGAGGATGTAATCAAAAAGACAGAGGAAACAGGAGCGTGTGTTGCCGCCGTTTCTGTTAAAGACACAATTAAGGTCTGTGAAAAAAATATTATAAAGAGCACATTGGAAAGGGATAAGCTTTATGCTGTGCAGACGCCTCAAGGTTTTAGCTATAAGGCGATTTTGGCAGTTTATGAGACCCTTGGTTCAATGATAAGTGTTACAGACGATTCTGCCCTTATGGAAGAGGCTGGGTATGACGTCTGTGTTGTTTCAGGAAGTTATTACAACATTAAAATAACAACACCTGAGGATTTGATATTTGGTGAGGCGATTTTAAAAAGCGGTGAATGGAGGAATGACGGCTTTGCGGACTGTTGATATATACACAGACGGGGCATGCTCGGGAAACCCGGGGCAGGGCGGATATGGCATTGTTATGCTTTACGGAGATCACAGAAAAGAGCTTTCGCAAGGGTTTAAACTTACAACAAACAACAGAATGGAAGCACTTGCCGTTATTAAAGCCCTGGAGAGCCTTAAAGAGCCTTGCAAGGTAAACTTATACAGCGATTCAAAGTATGTTGTTGACGCTGTTGAAAAAGGCTGGGCAAAAAAGTGGAAAGCCAATGGATGGAAAAGAAACAGCAAGGAAATGGCAAGCAACATTGACCTTTGGGAAAGAATGCTTAAAATTCTTGAAATACATGATGTTAAATTTATATGGGTTAAGGGACATGCCGATAATGTGGAAAATGAAAGATGCGATGTTTTGGCAAGAAACGCAATTTTATCGGGGAATTTGCTAAATGACGAAGAATATAGACCTTAAATAGTATATCTTTGTCTAAAATTAATAAAAAATATAGTTGACATGGGTTTTTTTATGTGGTATGCTCATAAAGTCAAAAGACAAATTATCAATTTTTTTTAAACAGTAGGAGGATTTTTAAATGAAAAAAGGTACAGTAAAATGGTTCAACGCAGAAAAAGGTTTCGGATTTATTTCTATTGAAGGTGAAGACGATGTATTCGTACACTTCTCAGCTATCCAGTCAGACGGATACAAGACTCTTGAAGAAGGTCAGGAAGTAGAATTCGAAGTTGTTCAAGGCGCTAAAGGACCACAGGCTGCTAACGTAACACGTGCTTAATCATTTAGTAATATAGTCAACTGTACTTATGCATTTGATATATAAAAAGAAGGATTAGAGCAAGACCGCTTTTAAAGCGCTGGGCATGGTGAAAATTCATCATGCCTTTTTATATTGTCAAAAGTTATTTTTATTTATAAATAAAAAAATTGCGTATACTTGTCTATTGTGGTAAAATAATTCGGTTAGGTATGTATTTTATATAGGGAGCAATGATTAAATGAAGATTAAAAATGAAAAAATTCGCAATATAGCTATAATTGCCCATGTTGACCATGGCAAAACAACTTTGGTTGATGCACTTTTAAAACAAAGCGGCACATTTCGCTCTAATCAGGTTGTGCAGGAGCGTGTTATGGACAGCGGTGATATAGAAAGAGAAAGAGGCATAACCATACTTTCAAAAAATACTTCTGTTCACTATGGTGATGTTAAAATAAATATTATTGATACACCGGGGCATGCTGACTTTGGAGGAGAGGTTGAGCGTGTGCTTAAGATGGTTAATGGTGTTGCACTTGTTGTAGACGCTTTTGAAGGGCCTATGCCTCAGACAAAGTTTGTTCTTAAAAAAGCTTTAGAGCTGGAGCTGCCTGTTATTGTTTGTGTTAACAAGGTTGACAGGCCCGAGGCAAGATGCGATGATGTTGTTGACGAGGTTCTTGAACTTTTTATGGAGCTTGATGCAAACGAGGAGCAGCTTGATTCTCCTTTTGTTTTTGCGTCGGCAAGACAGGGGATAGCTTCTCTTGATTACAATAACTTGGAAGACGACATGAAGAGCTTGTTTGAAACAATTATAGACCATATACCCGCACCTGAGGGTGATCCTGAGGCTCCTTTACAGACTCTTATAACCACAATTGATTATAGTGAATATGTTGGCAGAATAGGCATTGGAAAGGTTGAAAACGGAACAATAAAGGTTAATGACGAATGTGTTCTTGTAAACATACACAGCCCTAATTTCAGCCAGAAGGTTAGAATAAGCAAGTTATATGTTTATGAGGGTCTTCAAAGGATTGAGGTTAAAGAGGCTTCAATAGGTTCTATTGTTGCGGTGTCAGGAATTGCAGATGTAAGAATCGGGGACACTATATGCTCTGTTAATGAGCCTGCGGCTCTGCCTTTTGTAAAGATTTCTGAACCTACACTTGCCATGACATTTTCCGTAAACGACAGCCCTTTTGCAGGGCAGGACGGCAAGTTTGTTACTTCAAGGCATCTTAGAGAAAGGCTTTATAAAGAGCTTAACACAGATGTAAGCCTTAGGGTTGAGGATACAGAGTCAACAGAGGCCTTTAGGGTCAGCGGAAGAGGAGAGCTTCACCTTTCAATTCTTATAGAAACAATGAGAAGAGAAGGGTATGAGTTTCAGGTAGGAAAGCCTCAAGTTCTTTTTAGAGAAATTGAGGGAGAAAGCTGTGAGCCAATTGAAAATGTTACAATTGATGTGCCTGAAGAATTTGTTGGCAATGTTATTGAAAAGCTGGGAAGCCGCAAGGGTGAAATGACAGACATGCACCCTTCCGCAGGAGGATATACAAGGCTTAAGTTTTTAATTCCTGCAAGGGGACTTATTGGATACAGGAACGAATTTTTAACCGACACAAAAGGAAACGGCATACTTAACTCTATTTTTGAAGGGTACGAGCCTTACAGAGGTGAAATACCCAAAAGAGCACAAGGTTCACTTATTGCCTTTGAAAGCGGAGAGGCTGTTGCTTATGGTCTTTACAACGCACAAGAAAGAGGAGATTTGTTTATCGGTGCAGGAGTAAAGGTTTATGCAGGAATGGTTGTAGGAAGAAATGCAAGAAATGATGACATGGAGGTTAATGTATGCAAGAAAAAGCAGCTTACCAACATGCGTTCTTCAAGTGCTGATGATGCACTTAAGCTTGTTACGCCAATCAATATGAGCCTTGAGCAAAGTCTTGAGTTTATTGCTGACGACGAGTTAGTTGAGGTGACACCAACAAGTTTGAGAATAAGAAAGAAAATTCTTGATTCACAAACCAGGAAAAAAACAAGAAACCGTGAGCAAAACAGCTAAGGTTTTTGAAGCTATAATGCAAGACATGGATGTTTTAGAGAAATTTTAACTTTGTTTAAAAGGTTATAGATAGGAAATATTTAATATATTTCAAAGCCAATGTGTATACATTGTTGTTACCTGTAAGGGCGAAGCCCTTATGTGAATGATGGGGCAAAACCCCGTGGTTTTTGGTTTTGAGGTGTTTTTTATGGGAAGTAAGCAGAGAAGCTCTTTTGTTAAGCAGGCGGCGATTTTGGCGGCCGCCAGCCTTATTGTTAGATTTATAGGGTTTTTATACCGTTTTCCCATGTCGAACCTTATTGGTGACGAGGGCAACGCAATTTATGGTGCAGGATATCAGGTTTATAATTTTTTGCTTATATTATCTTCTGCAGGATTGCCTGCCGCCATTGGAAAAATGGTTTCGGAAAGGCTTGCTTTAAAAGAATACAAAAATGCACACAAGGTGTTTACTGCGGCGCTTATTGGCAGCGGAACAATAAGTTTTATATTTATGGTTATTATGTTTGTTTTTGCCAAAAAGATTGCTGTTGATGTATGTAAAATGCCTGAGGCGGCTTATACACTTATGACACTTGCACCGACTATATTTATTGTTGGAATTATGTCGGTTTTTCGAGGATATTTTCAAGGTATGGGAAACATGATTCCCACAGCCGCATCTCAAATTATTGAGCAAATTTTTAATGCTATTTTCAGCGTTTTGTTAGCATGGCTTCTTATAGGCAAGGGTGTTGAATGGGGAGCGGCAGGCGGAACGGCAGGAACGGGAATAGGTGCTTTTTTTGGGCTTTTGGTTGTGTTTTTTGCATATAATGTTGCCAAGCCTAAAATTAAGGCAAAGACATTAGTTCCTGCAGATAGTTATTATGAAGAAAGCGGCTGGGAGATTGGACGCACTCTTATTTTTACTGCTGTGCCCATAATAATTGGAACAGCCATTTACTCCATAACTAATCTTGCGGACATGAGTATGGTTATGAGCAGGCTTCTTGACTCGGGAAGTTTTACTTATGACGAGGCTTTAAAGTTATATGGTCAGTTAATGGGGAAATATGTTGTTTTAACAACACTGCCTGTTGCTATTTCAACTGCCATGGCGACTGCGGCGGTTCCGAACATTGCCGCATCTGCTGTTTTGGGTGATAAAGAGGCAGTTGAAAGAAAAATTAATTTAGCAATAAAAATTGCCATGGTAATATCAATTCCTGCGGCGGCAGGAATGGGAGTTTTAGCCGACCCTATTTTAAAGATGCTTTTTCCAAGCATACCCGAAGGCGGAGATTTGCTGGCGATAGGCTCTATTTCTATTATTTTTCTGGCTTTAAGCCAGATTGTTACAGGAACTTTGCAGGGTATAGGAAAGGTTAAAGTGCCTGCCATAAATGCGGCGGTTGGAGCTATTATTAAAATAGTGCTTAATTATTTTCTTATTGTTATACCCTCAATTAATGTTAAAGGTGCAATTATATCCACGATTGTTTGTTACATGGTAGCATCAAGTTTAAACCTTTTAGCTCTTATAAGGGCAACAGGGTTTACGCCTGATTTAATGGATGCGATTATAAAGCCGTTTTTTGGTTCGGTTGTTATGGGGCTTGTATGCTTTTTCGGGCATAGGCAGCTTTCATTAATTGGTTTGGGAAATACATTATCCACTCTTATTGTAATTGTGATTGGTATGGGTGTTTATGGAGTTATAATGATTTTAATTAAGGGGATTAACAAAGATGATTTAAAGGTGATTCCGGGCGGAGGTAAAATTATTAAGATTTGTGAAAGGCTTAGGCTTTTATAAAATCGTTTAAAGTAATATTTTAAAACATTAGGTTTTGCCTAAAACTTATTTATGTTTTTAAAAAGTGAGGGAAGAACTTTTTAAATAAGTATAATTATATAGTTTTTGGAAAAGTTAACAGATAGAAACAAAGATTTAATTTTATAAAGATTTTAGGGCATCTTCATATGAAGCTGTCCTTTTTTTGTATAAAAATTCTAATTATGTTAAAAATAAAGATTGAAGGGAGTGTTTAATGTGAAAAAAAAGCCGAGTTTAACTTTATGGTTAGTTGCGGTGGCTTGCTCTTTGTTAGGCTTGTCTGCAGGTTATTTTTATACAGTTAACAAAATGGACAAAAAAATTCAGACGGCTGAGGAAAGTCTTTTGATTGAGAAAAAGGATGAAGCCACAGAAGTTGCCATAAGCGAGGAAAAAATTACTCCTTCAACGAAGATTGTTTACAGATATTACTATACAGAGGACAAGGTTTTGGAGGAACAGGAGGAGGTGCCTCCTTATTTTCTTCTTGGTTTGACATTGTCGGACATGCTTAAATACTACACAACTTGGGATATTGTTTCTTTTTCATCTAAAGAGGTTATAATGGAGAGAACTGTTTTTGGGGTTAGCAACCAAAGATATGTAATTGGTGAAAAGGATGGTTATATTGCTGTTTTTTATGAAGAGGAACAGCAGGGCATAAGCCTTAAAGAGGTTACTGACATACCTGTTGACGGTCTTGTGGAAGAAGAGAAGTTAAAGCTTAAAGAGGGGGTAAAGATTATTGGAAAAGAGGCCCTTGACAGAAGCTTAGAAAGTTACAGCAGTTGAAAGTTATTGTTGTTTGTAAAAAAAGTTTAAATCTTTGTTAAAAAAAATTCAAATTGTATAGACAAAAATTTAACATCGTGATATAATCAATTTCAGTGGAAATTCCCCAATATTTTCACGGTGCAGCTTATGCTGCATCCCCAATAAGAAATACCTTCTCTTTGTGAAAAAGCCAGTCTATCGGCAGACTGGCTTTTTTCATTGAGAAAAACTTTGGTTATTAGCCTAAGGTTACATTTTAAGCAGTTTTTAAGTATTTATAAGGTATTATCATACTATAATGTTTTTATAAAGAGGAAATAAAGCCTATTATTACAGTGGTATTTGCTTTTATTTTTGGTTTAATTTTGATATAATTAAAAGAATGGGAAAACTTAAAGCCAAGATATATGATTATGGTTATTTTTTAAAAATTAATATGTTTATGATAGATTATAAATTAAGGGTATAATATTAAAGGCCTTATTTTTAAAGTTAAATAATGGAATATAAAAAATATAAAAAGCGAAAACGGTGGATTTATGAGTGATATGTTTAATAAAAAAATAAACAGAAGAGCAATTTTTAGTGATGAAACATCTTCGTTTCGCATTCCCGTTCAACCAAGATGGAGGGACAGGGTTCTTGTTAGAATAAGAACTTTTAAAGACAATATTGACAAAGTGGAAATAGTTACAGACAGGCTGACACGAATTATAATGGAAAAGGAAAAAAGTGAAGGATATTTTGATTATTACAAAGCCGAGTTTCCTCCTGATGCTCAAAATCTCAGATATTATTTTTGTTTATATAAAGATGAGGAAAAGGTTTATTATTCTAAGGTTGGAGTAAGTGACAGAAAACTTGATTATGCAAGTTTTTCATTAATCAGAGGGTTTGAAACTCCATCATGGATTACTGGAAAGGTTATATATCAAATTTATATTGACAGGTTTTTTAACGGGGACAATGACAACGATGTTCAAACAAATGAGTATGTATATCTTGGAAGGAAGGTTCAAAAGATTGGGGACTGGAACCAGCCTCCTGCGGCGGAGGATATTTGGAATTTTTACGGCGGGGATTTAAGCGGTATTATTAAGAAGATGGAATATTTAAAGGATTTAGGGGTTGAAGCAATTTATCTTAATCCTATTTTTGTTTCGCCAAGCAATCATAAATATGACGTTCAGGATTACGAGCATATAGACCCTCATTTTGGACGAATAATCAACGATTATGACAAGGTGCTTAAGGAAAGCGATTCAACAAATGAAAATGCAACAATGTATATAAAAAGAACCACATGTCATGAAAATCTTACTGCTTCTGACGAGGTTTTTATTGAGCTTGTTCAAAAGGCCCATAGTTTGGGAATAAAGGTTATTCTTGACGGAGTGTTTAATCATTGCGGTGCTTTTAACAAGTGGATGGACAGGGAAGGTATATACAAAAGCTCAGGCACTTATGAAAGCGGAGCTTATGGTAACGAGCAGAGCCTTTACAGAAATTATTTTATCTGGGGGAAAGACGGTTCTTACAACAGTTGGTGGGGGCATGACAACCACCCTAAGCTGAATTTTGAAGAAGATTCTCAGCTTTTTACAAACATTATGAACATTGCAAGAAAGTGGATTTCTCCGCCGTTTAACGCAGACGGGTGGAGGATTGATGTTGCGGCAGATTTAGGCCAAAGCAGAGAATACAACCATTATTTTTGGCGGGAATTTAGAAAAGCTGTTAAAAATGCCAACCCCAATGCAATAATTTTATCTGAGCATTATGGAGATGCCTATGACTGGTTAGGCGGTGACCAATGGGATACTGTTATGAATTATGACGCATTTATGGAGCCTGTAGGTTATTTTTTAACAGGAATGGAAAAACACAGTGACAGTTACAACAGTCATCTTTTAAATAACGGAGTGGCTTTTGCCAATACAATGGTTCAGAAAATGGCAAGAATGCCAATTCAGGCACTTTTCAGCTCTATGAACCAAATTTCAAACCACGACCATTCAAGGTTTTTGACAAGAACAAACAAAAAGACAGGACGTCTTAAAGATTTAGGTTCTTATGCGGCAGAGGAAGGTGTGGATTTTGCCGTTATGAGGGAGGCTGTTTTGATACAGATGACATGGGTTGGAGCCCCCACTGTTTATTATGGTGACGAGGCAGGGCTTTGTGGTTTTACAGACCCTGACAACAGACGCACATATCCTTGGGGCCGTGAAGATACCAATCTTATTAAATATCACAAAGAGCTTATAAAAATAAGGAAAAAAAGACGTTCACTCCGCACAGGCTCCACAATGTTTCTTTTAGAGGGTCATGGAATTATTGGATATGCAAGGTTTAACGAAATTGAAAAGACAATTGTGTTAATTAACAACAACACAGGAAGTGTTGAATTTAAAGTGCCCGTATGGAGAGTTGGGATAAACGACGGCGAAAAGCTTATTAAAATTTTTGAAACAAACACATCAGGTTTTAATAAAATTTATGAAGTTTTTAGGGCAAGGGACGGGTATCTTAACATAACTTTAGAAGAAAGAAGTGGTGTTATTATTTCTAATGGATATTAAAATTTTATACGAAGATAATGATATAATTGCTGCGGTTAAGCCGGCAGGGATGCCCGCACAGGCTGATAAAACAGGCGAGCTTGACATTTTATCCATACTTTTGGACAAAACAAAGGAAGAGGTTTATTTAATTAATCGTCTTGACAGGCCTGTGGGCGGAATTATGGTTTTTGCGAAAAACAAAAATTCTGCCGCAAGTCTTTCCTTGCAGATACAAAACAGAGAAATAGAGAAAGGCTATATTGCTGTTGTTTGCGGCAAGTTAAAGGAGGTAAAGGGGGAGTTTTCGGATTTTCTTATTAAAAACCAAAGAACGAACACAAGCAGTGTTACAGAAAAGGGAGTTAAAAATTCTAAGGAAGGAAAGCTTTTATATCACGTTATGGAAGAAGTTGCAGATGATGAGTTCGGAGTTATTTCCCTTGTTAAAATTAAGCTGTTAACAGGAAGGCATCACCAAATAAGGGTTCAGTTTGCCTCAAGGGGATTTCCGCTTTGGGGCGACAGCAAGTATAACAAAGCTTTTTTTAGAAGAAAAGGGTTTAATGTTATAGGGCTTTTCAGCAGTTATATAAGTTTTAAGCATCCCGACACAAAAGAATTAATTGTGTTTGAAGAGTTTCCCGAAGATGGAGTGTTTGAAAGGTTTAAATAAAAAAAGAAGTTAGCCTCTTGGTGGATTTTGGGGCAAAACTTCAGGTTTTGATTTTATTTATGTTTAAGGCTCATAATTTTATGAGCCTCAGACTGAAGACAAACCTTGGGCGTTGCCCAACCCCACTTGCTTTTTGAAAAAAGCAAGACCAAAAACTTTTATCAAAACCGCATATTCATGCGGTTTTAGATGGGTCAAGGGTAAAACCCTTGTGGGTGTTTGAGGGCAAAGCCCTCAAGGTTTTGACTTTGTCTACGTTCTGAGGCTCATAATTTTATGAGTCTATTTTTGTTTACAATAATTTAATAATTTTTTTTCAAAAAGGTAGTGACAAATGGAAAAAATCAGCTATAATAGTGAATAAGGGAGTTGGCAGTCAATAGGCTTGGTGGCTAACAAGAGCGAAGATAGTGCATTATAAAGAAAACTTAACTTTTATTATAGCTGCAATAAACAGTGTTATTAAACGGAGGCGATTTTATGTATTGTGAAAGATGCAAGAAAAATCAGGCAGATGTTCACATGAAACAATATATTAACGGGGAGATTAAAGAAACCCACCTATGCAGCCAGTGTGCAAACGAAGGAGGGTATGATTCATTTTCTTTTAATAACATGTTTAAGGATTTATTTGGTTTTTCCACAGATGCAAACATGTTTGAAAAGAATGAAAATGTACAAAAGTGTCCTGTTTGCTCAATGACATATGATGAGTTTAAAAAAGGCGGTAAGCTTGGATGTTCAAGCTGTTACGAGGCTTTTGGAAAAGGAATCAAAAACACTTTAAGAAATATTCATGGCAGCGATGAGCATAAGGGGAAAATTCCAAATAAAAGCGGCGGTGAAATGCTTATAAAAAGAGAAATTGAGGGTTTAAGAAAAAAGCTTGCGCAAGCTGTTGAAAAAGAAGAGTTTGAAGAGGCGGCAAGGCTTCGTGACGAAATAAAAAGTCTTACGGGAGGCGGTAAGGAATGAAAAAATGGTATGAAGACCAGCTTTGCGACCAAGGAATTGTTATAAGCAGCCGTATACGTTTGGCAAGGAACATAAAAAAGTATCCTTTTCCCGTTAAGATAAGTGAAGAACAGGCAAAAAATATGATTGATGAAGTTAAGGCTGCCATTATGAACGAAAGAACTCCTTTTGCCCACGATTTTAAGTTTATTAAGGTGAATGAAACAGATGATATTGAAAAGACAGGTTTTGTGGAAAGCCATGTTATAAGCCCTGTTCTTGCAAACAAAAGGCAAAGCTGCGGAGTTCTTTTAAAAAGTGACAACACTATAAGCATTATGGTTAATGAAGAAGACCATATTAGAATTCAAACAATGTTTCCGGGAGAAGATATTGATAAGGCCTGGGATTTGGCAGACAAAATTGATAACCTTATTGAAGAAAGAATTGAATATGCATTTAGCGAAGAGGGAGGATATATTACAGCTTGCCCAACCAACATGGGCACAGGGCTTAGAGCCTCTTTTATGCTTCATCTGCCGGCTATTGAAAAGGCGGGTCAGCTTAGAAATATAGTGACTGTTCTTGGAAAATTCGGTATTACCGTTAGGGGAACTTATGGAGAGGGAACAGAAGCGTTAGGCTCTATTTATCAAATTTCAAATCAGCTTACCCTTGGGCAAAGCGAGGAGGACATAATTAAAAATCTTAAAAATGCCGTGACATTTGTTAAAGAGCAGGAAGAGAAGTTAAGGTTATCAAGGCTTGCTTCAAATCGCCTTGAGGCCGAAGATGAAGTTTACAGAGCATACGGAGTTTTGACAAATGCAAGAAAAATTACGGCTAAAGAAGCTTTTGATTGCTTATCAAAAATCAGATATGGTTTTATATGCAAGTTAATTGACATCAAAAAGCCGACTAAAACTATTTATGACATAATGATTAACATTCAGCCTGCACATATGCAAAGCCGAATGGAGGTTTCGGATGTCAATAAAAGAGATGAAAAAAGAGCAGAATACTTAAGGGATATGTTTAAGGAGCAGGGTTTTTAAAAATGTTAAACTGTGATTAATAAGGAGGGTAATATTATGCAAGGTAAATTTACGGAAAAAGCACAGGAGGTTATAAGAAAATCTCAGCAAAGTGCAGTTAGTTTAGGACATGATTATGTGGGAACAGAACATATTTTACTGGGGCTTTTGGAAGTTAGCGACAGTGTTGCTTCAAAGGCTTTAAATGCCCAAGGTGCAGGAGAAAAGCAGGTTATGGAAAAGGTTTTGGAGCTTATTGGCAAGGGCAGTTCAAGCGGAGGGCTTCAAGGCTATACACCAAGGGTTAAAAGAATTTTAGACAGGTCTATTCAAGAGGCGGCAAGCCTTGGAACGGGCTATGTGGGAACGGAACATATTCTTATTGCTCTTATAAGCGAAACTGACTGTGTCGCAGTTAAAATACTTCAAAGTCTTGGAGTTAACATTCAAAATGTATATGAAGACATTATGAGCATGCTTAGCGGAGAGTCAAGCGGCGGAACAGTGGGAATGGGAGGAGTATCGAAAAATGCTGATACTTCCACACCCAACCTTGACAAGTTTAGCCGTGATTTTACAAAAATGGCAGAAGAGAGCAAATTTGACCCTATTGTCGGCAGAGATAAGGAAATTGACAGAGTAATTCAAATTTTAAGCAGAAGAACAAAAAACAATCCATGCCTTGTTGGTGACCCGGGTGTTGGAAAGACAGCCATTGCCGAAGGGTTGGCACAAAAGATTGTTAAGGGAGATATTCCCGAAACTTTAAAGGGAAAAAGAGTTGTAAGTCTTGACCTTTCTGCTATGGTTGCAGGGTCTAAATACAGAGGAGAATTTGAAGAGAGAATTAAATCTGTTATGGATGAAGTTAAAAAGGCAGGCAATGTTATACTTTTTATTGACGAGCTGCACACAATTATAGGTGCCGGAGGTGCAGAGGGGGCAATTGATGCATCAAACATATTAAAGCCTTCTCTTGCAAGAGGCGAAATTCAGCTTGTGGGTGCAACAACCCTTGAAGAATACAGAAAATATATTGAAAAGGATGCGGCTTTGGAAAGACGGTTTCAGCCTGTTAAAGTGGATGAACCATCTGAAGATGAGGCTATTGAAATGCTTTATGGTTTAAGGGATAAATATGAGGCTCATCACGGTGTTAAGATTAGTGACGAGGCTATTGTTGCCGCTGTTAAGATGGGTGTCAGATATATCACTGACAGGTTTTTACCTGACAAGGCCATAGATTTAGTTGACGAGGCGGCATCAAAAATGAGGCTTAAAAGCTTTACTGCACCAACGGGTGTAAAAGAGCTTGAGGAAAAGATTGTTTCACTTGATAAAGAGAAAGAAGAAGCAATTAAAACAGAGGATTTTGAAAAAGCCGCCGCAGTGAAAGCTGAACAAACGGAAATAAAAGCTAAGCTTGAAGAAGCCAAAAATGAATGGCAAAACAAAAACAGCACAATAAGCGGTGTTGTTACAGAAGAAGAAATTGCCGATGTTATTTCAGGATGGACCGGTATTCCCGTTAAAAGTCTTCAAGAGGGTGAAAGTCAAAGGCTTATGCGTATGGAGGAACTTTTGCACAACAGAGTTATAGGTCAAGACGAGGCAGTTACTGCCATTGCAAAGGCCATAAGGCGAGGCAGGGTTGGGCTTAAAGACCCTAAAAGACCTATTGGCTCATTTCTTTTCCTTGGCCCTACAGGAGTTGGAAAAACCGAGCTTTCCAAGGCTTTAGCCGAAGTTCTTTTCGGGGATGAAAATGCCATGATTAGAATTGACATGTCAGAGTATATGGAAAAACATAGTGTTTCAAGGATGATTGGTTCACCTCCCGGATATGTGGGATATGAAGAGGGGGGACAGCTTAGCGAGAAGGTAAGAAGAAAGCCTTATTCGGTTATACTTTTTGACGAGATTGAAAAGGCATCTCCGGATGTGTTTAACGTATTGCTTCAAGTTCTTGACGACGGGCATATTACCGATGGGCAAGGCCGAAAAGTAGACTTTAAAAACACAGTTATAATTATGACATCAAATGCGGGGGCAAGGAACATTATTGAGCCGAAAAGGCTTGGCTTTAACACAGGGGATTCTGAAGAGGCAAGCCATGACAAGATGAAAAAGGATGTTATGGACGAAGTTAAAAGAATGTTCAGACCTGAATTTCTTAACAGAATTGACGATATTATAGTGTTCCACGCACTTAATCAAGAAAATATAAAGGAAATTGTTAGGCTTATGTCAAAGGAAATTTCTTCTCGTGTTAAGGAAAACATGAACATCACTGTGGAATTTGAAGACAGCGCATTAGAGTTTGTTGCTAAAGAGGGCTTTGACCCTGCATATGGAGCAAGACCTCTTAGAAGAGCACTTCAAAGCCGTGTTGAAGATAAATTTGCAGAAAGCTTCCTTGAGGGCAAGTTTAAAGAAGGCGACACAGCAACTGTAAAAGCTGAAAACGGAGAAATTGCAGTTGAAAAGAAAGATGTGTAAGAAGTGAGCAAGGAAGTTGTGGTTTACAAGGCAAAATTATGAGAGCAACTCTTAAAGTTTCATCTATATAGGTATAGTGGTTTAACTAAACAAAAAGACATGTGTTTTACTTAATGCCATTAAGGTTTAAGCAAGACGCATGTCTTTTATTATAGAATTAAAAATTATTATTTTTGAGTTGGTGCGGCATTTGCATTACTTGTGATGCCGTATTCTTTTTTATTTATAAGAAAGGTGGCTATTCCAATGCCGCAGATTATTGCATAGCCTATGAAACTGTGTGCATCAGGAACTTCGCTGTAAATTATTAATCCTGTTATGGCGGCAAAGATTACTTGTGTGTAATCATAAACCGAGATTTCTTTGGCAGGGGCATTAATGTATGCGTTTGTAACGCTGAACTGTCCGCCTGTTGCCGCAACACCTGCCATAAGCAAATAAAAAATCTGTTTTCCCGTCATAGGCTGATAGTTGAAAATCAGATATGGCAATGTGAAAAGGCAGGAAAACCCTGAAAAGAAAAGAACAATAAACGAGCCCTTTTCTCCTCTTTCCCCAAGAAGTCTAACCATTGTATAGGCAAGGCCCGCAAAGGCAGCACCAAGTATACCTGAAAGAGCAGGCAGGCTTGCAGTTAGGCTGCCAGATGGTTTGATTATAAAAAGAGAACCTATGAAAGCTATTATTATTGAAAGCACTTGAAAAGGCGTTACTCTTTCTTTAAGAATGAAAAACGAAGCTATAATTGCAAAAAAAGGACTTAATTTTCCAAGCATTGAAGAATCAGAGAGTATAAGGTTATCTATTGAATAAAAATTAAAAAATATTCCTGCTGTGCCAAAGACTGCCCTTGCAATAAGAAAGGGAAGATTGCTTTTTTGAGAATATTTTATTTTTTCGTCTGAGGATTTAAGAATTGCCAAGGAAACGAAAAATGCAACAAAGTTACGAAAAAAACTTTTTTGAAGCGGCGGAATGTCACCCGAAAGTTTAACGAAAGTATTCATTAAAGAAAAGCAAAATGCTGCGCAGATTATAAAAATTATGCCTTTGGTTTTTTTGTTCATAGTATCATCTCTATCTATTTTAAAATTTTTCCATGAAATTTAGTTTAGCATAAAATGAGAAAATTACAATGGTAAACAGTTGAAAACACCTATCTTTATAACATATGGTTGTTTAATTACAGGAAGTGTTGAATTTTTTGTTAACAAAGGGCATGAAATATTGAATATATGTTGAAAAAGTGGCAAAGTAATAAAAAAGATGTTAAAATTATAAAAGGATAATGCTGATGCTTTGAAGCAAATTTTTGAATGAGGAAATATTGAAGATTATTATTTTTTTTTAGATTGCGGAAGTTAACTAACTTATAAAAATTTATACAATAAAAAATATGTTTTAATGAGGACAGAATATGAATGAAAAAGCGTTAAGAACTTTGGAATACAATAAGATTATAGACAGGCTTTCGGCTTTAGCTATTTCCCCCATGGGTAAGGAAATGTGTTTACAGCTTAAGCCGTCCGGAAGTTTTGATGAAATTGAAAGAAACCAGATTCAAACAGGCGAGGCTGTGTCTATGATTTTTCGAAAGGGAAATATTCCTTTAGGCGGTATGAGAGAAATAAGGCCTCAGCTTAAGCGTGTTAACGCAGGGGGTACTTTGGGAATAGAAGAGCTTATGAGTATAAATGATTTTCTTTATGTGTGCCGAAAGGTGAAGAATTATTCCATAAGTGAAAATAAATTTGAAAAGTATGACAGCATTGATGATATGTTTGCTATTGTTACACTTTTGCCAAAGCTTGAAAGTGAAATTGGACGTGCAATAATTAGTGAAACTGAAATAAGCGACGATGCTTCGGCGGAGCTTAGAAACATAAGACGTGAAATTAAGGTTTCAAACGACAGGATTAAAGAACAGCTTAATTCTATTATAAATTCATCTGTATATAGAAACATGCTTCAAGACTATGTTATTACAATTAGAAACGACAGATATTGTGTGCCTGTTAAAAGTGAATACAGAAACAGTTTTAACGGCATGGTTCACGACCAAAGTAATTCCGGCTCTACACTTTTTATAGAGCCTATGGCTATTGTTAATTTAAACAACAAAATCAAAGAGCTGCAGTCCAAGGAAAAGGCAGAGATTGAGCGTATTTTAGAATATTTAAGCGGTTTGGTGATGGAAGGGTCAGACATTATTTCTGCAAACCTTGAAATTATCACAATTCTTGATTTTATATTTGCAAAGGGAAATCTTGCTCTTGACATGAAAGGCAGCAAGCCTTTATTTAACACTAAAGGATATATAAATATTAAAAAGGGACGTCATCCGCTTTTGGAGGAAAAGACTGTTGTTCCCATTGATATTTATTTAGGGGATAAGTTCACAACCCTGCTTATTACAGGCCCTAACACAGGGGGAAAAACCGTTGCGCTTAAAACATTGGGTCTTTTTACACTTATGGGACAGGCAGGGCTTCACATACCTGCTTTTGACAATTCTGAGCTTAATGTTTTTGATGAAGTGTTTGCGGATATTGGGGATGAGCAAAGTATAGAGCAAAGTCTTTCAACCTTTTCTTCCCACATGAGTAACATTGTTAAAATTCTTGAAAATGTTACGGACAATTCTCTTGTGCTTTTTGACGAGCTTGGGGCAGGAACAGACCCTACTGAGGGTGCGGCTCTTGCCATTGCAATTATTCAAATGCTTAAAGAAAGAAAAATAAGAACTGCTGTTACAACTCATTACAGCGAAATTAAAGTTTATGCCCTTTCAACTGAGGGTGTGGAAAATGCCAGTTGTGAGTTTGATGTGGAAACTTTAAGACCCACCTATAAGCTGCTTATAGGCATACCCGGAAAAAGCAATGCTTTTGCTATTTCCAAAAGGCTTGGACTTAGTGATGATGTTATCAGCCGTGCAAAGGAGTTTATAAGTCAGGACGAAATTAAGTTTGAAGATGTTATAACAGATTTGGAAATAAGCAAAAAAACTGTTGTTTATGAGCAGGAGAGGGCAGAGCAGTTCAGACGTGAAGCAGAGGGGCTTAAAAAAGAATTTGAAAAGCAAAAGGCCGCAGTTTCACAGCAAAAAGACAGAATTTTGGCACAGGCTCGTGAAGAGGCCAAAATGGTTTACCAAAAAGCCAAAGAAGAAGCCGATAAAATTATTAAAGAAATGAACAAGGATGCAAGAGAAAAGGCAAACCAAAGCAAGATGAATGAAAGCCGTCAAAAGCTTAAAACTCATCTTTTGGAGGCGGATTCTGAAATTAACAAGGCTCTTGCCAAAAAAAGAGGAACTCATAAACCGCCTGAAAACCTTAAAGCCGGGGACAGGGTTTATGTTATAAGCTTTGACAGCCGTGGAATTGTTATTTCACCGCCTGATAACAACAAAGAGGTTATGGTTCAAATGGGTTCTATAAAGGTTAAACTGCCTTTAAAGGAGCTTTCTGTTGATAATTTCGTTGAAAAGTCTGCACCTCAAAGAAGTAATTTTAGGAATGTGTCTTCAAAGGTAAAAGAAGGCAAGGCAATGGGAATTAGTGCAGAAATTGATTGCAGAGGTCAAACTGTTGATGAGGGGTTAGGAAATATAGACAAATATCTTGATGATGCATATTTAGCAGGTTTAAAACAGGTGACTATTATTCACGGCAAGGGAACAGGGGCTTTAAGAAGTGCTGTGCAGACATATTTAAAAACAAACCCCCATGTTAAAGCATTTCGTTACGGAGTTTTTGGCGAGGGCGAGATGGGCGTTACAATTGCAGAGTTAAAATAAGGGAGGTTTATGTGTGGCGGAGAAAACTAAAATTCTTATTGTTGATGATGATGAGCATATTGCAGAGCTTATTTCTCTCTATCTTTTAAGGGAGGGTTATGAAACAAAGGAGGTTTATTCCGGAAGTGAGGCCATTCGCACATTTAAGGAGTTTTCACCTAATCTTATTATGCTTGACATTATGCTTCCCGGAATTGACGGATATGAAGTTTGCAGAGAAATAAGAAAAACCAGCAATGTGCCTATAATTATGCTTACAGCCAAGGGTGATACATTTGACAAGGTTTTGGGGCTTGAACTGGGGGCTGACGATTACATTGTAAAGCCTTTTGAGCCTAAGGAAATGACAGCAAGAATAAAGGCTGTTTTAAGAAGATTTGATACAAAAGAAACTACAAGGGAACAGGGAAATATTTTGGTTTTTTCAAACCTTGAAATTAATATTGACAACTACACTGTTACTTATAAGGGCAAAGAGCTTAGCTTTCCGCCAAAAGAGTTTGAGCTTTTATATTTTCTTGCACAAAGGCCGAACCAAGTTTTTACAAGGGATCAGCTTCTTGATAAAATTTGGGGATATGAATATATAGGCGATACAAGAACTGTTGACGTGCATGTTAAAAGAATCAGAGAAAAGTTTGACGAGGGTGAAAGCTGGGGTTTAAAAACCGTTTGGGGTGTGGGATACAAGTTTGAGGTGAAATAATGGCAGTTAAGACAATATTCAAAAAACAGATGATTCTGTACATGGGTATTTTATTTATTTCCCTTTTTATTTTTGGAACGGGAGTTTATACACTTTATACAAGGCAATACATGAAAGAGCAGGAGCAGCAGCTTATTTTGCAAGGCGAAAGGTTTAAAGAAAGCATGACAGCTCTTTATTTTTCGGGAGCTGTGGATATGAGCAGGCTTGATTTTGAACTTCAGATTATGGAAAAATATATGGATGTAAGTGTATTTTTTATGGACGACAAAGGGAAGGTAAGTCTTGTTTCCCAAAGTCTTAACAAAAGCTGGATTGGGCAGACAATTACCGACGAAGCTGTAAGCATTGTTCTTAGCGGCAAGGTGGCATCTCTTACCGGAAGGGTTGGAGGGATGTTTAACGAAACTGTGCTTACTGTGGGATATCCTATTTCCATTGGAGGAACAAGCCTTGGGGGCGTGTTTATGTGCAAACCCATAGATGTTATGGAAAGAACTGCAAGGGATATGAGGAATGTGGTTTTTTTAGGCATGATTCCTGTGGTTTTTATTGTTTCCTGTCTTGTTTATTTTTCTTCAAAAAGAATAAGCCAGCCTCTTAGGGATATGAACGAAGCCGCTAAAATTATTGCTGACGGAAGTTTTGACAAAAGAATTTCCGTTAAAAGCAGTGATGAAGTGGGGCAGCTTGCCCAAAGTCTTAACAACATGGCTGAATCTTTAGAAAAAAACGAGAATAACAGAAGAAAGTTTATTGCAAACATTTCCCATGATTTACGGTCGCCGTTAACAAGCATTCAAGGGTTTATTGGTGCCATTGTTGACGGAACAATACCTTTTGAAAAGCAAGGATATTATCTTAACATTATTTTAGAAGAAACATCAAGGCTTACAAAGCTTGCCAATGACATGACAGACCTTAGCAAAGCTGAGGCAGGGGTTATGGAGGTGGAGTTTTGCGAGTTTGATATAAATGACATGGTGAGGGAAAGCCTTCAGACATTTGAGCAAAGGTTTATTCAAAAAAAGATTACTGCCCATGCTGTTTTTGACAGTGAATATCTTAATGTTAATGCTGATGCCAATATGATTTTAAGGGTTATTCAAAATCTTATTGATAATGCCATTAAGTTTTCTGACTATGAGGGTGAAATAACAGTTGAAACATGGTCGGAGAAGCAGAAGGTTTATGTTTGTGTTAAGGACAACGGAAGCGGCATTGAAGAAGAGGAGCAAAAAAAGGTTTTTGAGAGGTTTTTTAAATCTGACATATCACGAGGCCTTGATAAATCGGGGGTGGGGCTTGGGCTTTCTATTGTTAAGGAGTTTATAAAGGCCCATGATGAAAAAATTAAGGTTAAAAGTCAGGTTGGAAAAGGAACAGAGTTTATTTTCAGTTTAAAAAAAGCAGACAGCTAAAAGGAGGAGAAAAAATGTTTGTTAAAGGAAATGAAGTTAAGGCAGTTGATATGGCACCCGGAATTATGAGAAAGGTGCTTACCTACAATGAAGACATTATGGTTTGTGAAATCACACTTAAAAAGGATTCAATTTTAGCTGAACACAGCCACATGAATTTACAAAACACTTATATTGCACAAGGAAAGCTCAAGCTTATTGTTGAGGGCAAGGAGTATATACTTACGGCAGGGGATTCTATTCTTATGGAGGGGGATGTTATTCACAGCGGAGTTGCTCTTGAGGACACAAAGGCTATAGATACATTTGCCCCTATGAGGAAGGATTTTTTATAATTAGGTGTTGACACAAGAAAGTCAAAAGGTTAGAATGGTCTGGTAAAATGAATATTAAGCTTCATATAACTGACGGAAGTGGGAAAACCACGGGGAGTATGAAGAGAATTTTTAGCCGACCGTCTGGGCATTGACTTATTTTTGTTATGTTCAGGCGGCGGTTTTTTATTTGTTTTTTATTAAAAGGAGGATACTTATGAAAAGAGCATTGATAAGTGTATCGGACAAGGGCGGAATTATTGAATTTGCAAAGGAGCTTAGCGGCCTTGGGTGGGAGATTATTTCTACAGGAGGAACCCACAAGGTTTTAGAGGAGGCAGGGATTAAGGTTATTGGTATTTCAGAGATTACAGGGTTTCCCGAATGTCTTGACGGAAGAGTTAAGACTTTACATCCAAATATACATGCAGGGGTTTTGGCAATCAGGGGAAACGAAAGTCACATGAGCCAGTTAAAAGAGCTTAACATTGAAACTATTGATATGGTTGTTGTTAATCTTTATCCGTTTAAAGAAACAATACTTAAAAAAGATGTAACAAGGGAAGAGGCTGTTGAAAACATTGATATTGGCGGCCCTACAATGATTAGGGCGGCGGCTAAAAACTATGGTGATGTTGCAGTTATTGTTGACCCTAACGACTATGAAAAGGTGTTGGGTGAAATTAGAGAATCGGGGGAGGTAAGCGGAAAATTAAAGTTTTATCTTTCGGCAAAGGTTTTTATGCACACTGCCCATTATGACAGCCTTATTGCAAAATATATGATGGAAGAGGCAGGAGTGGAAAAGTTCCCTGAAACTCTTTCATTTACTTATGAAAAGGTACAGGAAATGAGGTATGGTGAAAATCCTCACCAAAAGGCGGCTTTTTATAAAGAGGTGGGTAATTACAAAGGGCTTCTTACAAATGTTGTTCAGCTTCACGGGAAGGAACTTTCTTTTAACAACATAAACGACATGAACGGGGCTTTAGAGCTTCTTAAAGAATATGAAGAGCCTACTGTTGTTGCTTGCAAGCATGCAAATCCTTGCGGTGTTGCAAGTGCGCCGACGATTTGTGAAGCTTATGTGAGGGCATATGAAAGTGACCCTGTTTCTATTTTTGGTGGAATTATTGCCATGAACCGTGAGGTTGACAGGGAAACGGCATTGGAGATTTCAAAGATTTTTGCTGAAATTGTTGTTGCGCCGTCATTTAGTGAAGAGGCGCTTGAGATTATTTCTCAAAAGAAAAACATAAGAATTATGGAGCTTAAAAATATTTGTGACAAGCAGCCTTTGGATGCTGTTGATATAAAGAAAGTAAGCGGAGGAATTCTTATTCAGGATATTGACAGAGAGCTTTTTAATGAAAGCGAAATTAAAGTCGTAACCAAAAAAGCACCTGACAAAAGAGAAATGGAAGATTTGATTTTTGCTTATAAAATGGTTAAGCATGTTAAATCAAACGGTATTGCTGTGGCTAAGGACAAAAGGTCTGTGGGAATAGGGCCTGGGCAAGTGAACAGAATCTGGGCATGTCAGCAGGCAATTGAGCATGGACAAAACCATTTAGGCGAAGAATTTGTTAATGGTGCTGTTCTTGCAAGCGACGCTTTTTTTCCGTTTCCTGATTGTGTTGGGGAGTGTGTAAAAGCAGGAATTACTGCTATTATTCAGCCCGGAGGTTCGGTAAACGACGAGCTTTCTATTAAAGAGTGTGACAAGTATGGGATTGCCATGGTGTTTGTGGGGATGAGACATTTCAAGCATTAAACGCAAAAAAAGGAGCAGAAATGTTTTTGTTGGAAATTGGGGATTTTTTGTCAGTACAGTTCTTGGCAAACCGGCACTTGCGTGACGGCGATATCTATTATTGTTTTGTTTTTTAAAAGCAAGTTAGTTAATATAAAGTTTAAAATTTGTTTATGTTAAAAGGCGGAGGATAATCCTCCGCCTTTTTTATTATACTCTTTCTGCCATATATCTAAGAAGTTTTTCCGTATCATCCCAGCCAAGGCATGGGTCGGTTATGGATTTGCCGTAAACACCGCCGTCTACCTTTTGGCAGCCCTCTTCTATAAAGCTTTCTATCATTATTCCCTTTACAAGGTTATTTAGAACAGGGTTTTCCTTTCTGTTATGAAGGATTTCCGCAACTATACGAGGCTGTTCAAAAAACTGTTTATTGGAGTTATTATGGTTTGCATCACAAACTATAGCAGGGTTTTTAAGGCCCCTTTCATCATAAAGCTGAGCAAGAAGCATCATATCTTCATAGTGATAGTTGGAGATGCTTTGTCCTTGTTTATTTACAGAGCCTCTTAGTACAGCATGTGCATGGGGGTTTCCGCTTGTTTCTATTTCGTTGTTTCTATACAAAAATTCATGGGAAAGTTGTGCCGCATGTATTGAATTAAGCATTACTGAATAGTCGCCGCTTGTTGGGTTTTTCATTCCCACAGGCACATCAACTGCACTTGAAACAAGGCGGTGCTGCTGATTTTCAACTGAACGGGCGCCTATTGCTATATAAGTAAGCATATCTGAAACATAAACAAGGTTTTCAGGATAAAGCATTTCATCTGCGGCTGTAAGGCCGGATTCGTTCATGGAGCGTATATGCATGGTTCTGATTTTTCGTATACCTTCATAAATGTTTGTTTCCTTTTCAGGGTTTGGCTGATGAAGCATACCCTTATAGCCCTCGCCTGTTGTTCTTGGTTTATTTGTGTAGATTCGAGGAACTATGAAAAGCTTATCCTTAACTTCTTCATTTATTTTAGCAAGTCTTGAAACATAGTCGCAGACAGAATCTTCATCACTTGCGGAGCATGGGCCTATGATTACAACAAATTTGTTTATTTTGCCTTCAAATATTTTTTTAAGCTCTTCATCTCTTTCAGCTTTTAATTTGGAAAGATTTGCAGGCATTGGTATTTCTGCCAAAACCTCCTCAGGTGATGGGATTGTTCTAATTACTTTGTAACTCATTTTAAATCATATCCTTTCAAGGGTAACGTTTTACTGATTATTTTTTTCAAGGTTAAGAAGAAATTCTTTTCTCCAAATTTCTCCTCCATAGCCTGTCATGCTGCCATTTGAGCCAATAACCCTATGGCAGGGAACTATTATGCTTACAGGGTTTTTGTTATTTGCGCCGCCTACTGCCCTAACTGCTTTTGGATTATTGATTGCTTTTGCAACATCTCCATATGAAGATGTTTTTCCGTAAGGTATTTCTAAAATAGCATTCCACACGGAGGTTTGAAAGGCCGTGCCTTTTAGGTTTAAATTAATATTAAACTCTTTGCGTGTTCCGTTAAAGTATTGGTTTAACTGGGCTATGCACTTAGACATTTCAGGGGTTAAAACTCCTTGGTTTAAAGTTTCATCACAGGCAAAATAAAGACCTGTTATTGATGTTTCATCACCTTCAATAATTAAAAAACCTATGGGAGAATTATAGCAAAACCTGTTTATCATTTTTTTCACCGACCTTTTTGTGGATATGGGTGGAGTAAAATTTATTCTTTAAAAATTTGCTTACTGTTTAAAATTAAAAAATGGTTTGGAATATAAAGCCTAAAGGTTAATGAAGCTATTTTATTATAAAATCAGGTGATAGCTGATAATAAACATATTTTTGTTTACTGACAAAAATATAGAAAAAGAGCCAATAACATTTTAATTGAATGTTATGACGCTCTTTTTTTTAGTATACATTAGTTATTAAAATATGTCAAAATTTTTTATTTTAAAGAAGGGATAAATATATTTCGCCGTTTTTTTCATAAATTTCATAGTTTTTAAGGTCATGCTCAGATATGAAATTTTGGGGGCTGTAATCTTTTTGAGCCGGTTTTTCCAAGGGAAGATTATGATATGAAAAAAGCTCTTCATTAATAAACACTGTGCCGTTTGAAATTTTTCCTTTATAGGGAGATTTATGATAAGTGTCGGTATTTTCCTTAATTGAATTAATTACATGGGAATAGCTTTCTAAAATTGATTTTTCTCCTGTTATCCTATAGTTATTGCAAAGTGTTGCCGTGGGGGAAAGTGTTGTTAAGTCTTTATCCATATATATCAGAGCCAAAACTTTTGGGTGGGAGGTGTAAACTTCCCAGTATAGATTTTCAATGGAGGACATGGCCTCTTGTGTTTTATAGACATGGTCTGATGTGGAATAGTTGCTTATGCCCAAGGCGGAAATTATTATTTCTTTTTCTGTTACGTTATAAAGAGCTTCAAGGCTGCTTAAAAACTCATTTGGACCATCAGTTGAATTGCCGTAAAACATCAAGCCGCCATAGGAAAAAAGTTCGCTTTTTGGCATAGCTTTTTCATAAAAAGGAGTATCTTCCTTAAAGACACTCCAAATAAGTGTGGCATTTTTAGCATTATATTTAAAGTTTTTTGCGGCTTGTTCCCAAAAGTTTTTATAGGCATCCATATCTTCCCAAAGGGTGTGGGAAAAAGGGAGCAGGTTTATATAAATGGGGATGTTCAAGGCACCGTAGGTTTGTGAAACTTTTAAAAGTTCATATGCATCAGGCAGGCACGTATTTGATGAATATATGGTTATTAAAGGGGTTTTCCCGTTTTTATATATTTCAAGAACATCTTTAAGGGGAAAAGGCTGACATATATCTGTTTCAAGACCATAGATACTATGGGATACGGAATTTTTTTCAAGCTGTGGAATTGATGTGTAAAGGCTTGTTTCCGTTATATAAAAGCCAAAATCCAAAGGAGTTTTTGATTGGGATTTTACATATACTGTGCATTCTTCATAATGGTTATTATCGGAGCTTATGTCTGCGGTTTCAAGGGGAGTTGTTTCTGCTTTACAGCCAAACAAAAAAAGGCAAACGGCAATTATGGTAAGTTTTTTCATTATTATACCTCCTTAAGGATTAAAAGTGGTTTTAGTAATTTTTTATTGATTTATGTGATTGTTTAAAGGTTTGGGAAAAACTAAAGCAAAGATTTAAATTTTTAATTATCCTTTTTATTATTTTTGCCTTCTTTTTTGGCAGCCATACATCATAAATTATAAAAGCAAGAATTTTTCCACAAAGGAGGAAGAGGGTTTGCGAAAAAGAAATACTTTTGATTATGGTAGGTTTTTCAGAAACTTTTTTCTTATGGGGGTGTTTTGGTTTTGTATTGTGGCAGTGTTTTTGTTTTTTTATAACAAAACTGAAATTTTAAGATATGAAGAGGAAAAATCTGCTGCTGTTTATTTTGGGTTTAAAGACAATGAGTATAGTGAAGCAGAAGAGGGAAAATTTCTTCATGCTATTAATATGGAAGAGCTTCAAATTCAGCCTGAAACAGAAAAAGCCCAGATTGCAGAAACGAAGATTGACATAACAAAGGACGATTTAAAGAAGTTAAATGATTTAAGCTATCTTAAAAACAACTTTTACATTGTTGACAAAAGGACAGACCTTTTGGCTGACGATATAAAACCTGAAGAGTTTCTTGCCATGGATTTTAAGGTGGACATGAAAGAAAAAGGGCCTAAGATACTTATTTTTCACACTCATTCTCAAGAAAAGTTTGCTGACAGCAAAGATACATCACAAGGTGTTTGGGGTGCGGGTGAGTATTTAAAGGAACTTTTGGAAAAGAATTATGGTGTTGAGGTTTTGCATCATAATGGTGTTTATGATGTTGTTGACGGAAAATCCCAAATTTTAGGTGCATATGAAAGAATGGAGCCTGATATAAGGCGGATTTTAAGGGAAAATCCGTCGATTGAGGTTGTTATTGACATGCACAGGGACGGGGTTCGGGAAGATGTGCATTTTGTTCAGGAAATAAACGGCAAGCAATGTGCCAAGGTTATGTTTTTTAATGGTCTTTGCAGGGTTTATGACAATGGGGAGTTAAAAGAAATTGACAGTTTAAAAAATACATATTTAAATGAAAATCTTGGTCTTAGTTTTAATTTACAGCTAACTGCCAATGCGGCTTATCCCGGGTTTACAAGAAAGGTTTATATAAATGCTTACAGATACAGTTTGCACATGAAACCAAAGAGCATTGTTATTGAAGTGGGGGCACAGACCAACACTTACGAAGAGGCACTTAATGCAATGGAGCCTTTAAGTGAAATTCTGGCAAATGTGATTATAGCGGAATAAAATTATAATTGAAGCAAACAATAAAGCCATGGCTGAGAGATTTATTATTTATGGTTTAGTGGGACTTATTATGGAGGTTTTATGGACGGGGGCATGTTCATTTTTTAAAGGGGATTTATGCCTAAGGTGCACAACCTCCATATGGATGTTTTTTATTTACGGATTTGCTGTTTTTTTAGAGCCGATATTTATTGTTTTAGCTGATATGGGCATTGTGTTAAGGGGAGTTATTTACATGATGCTTATTTACTGTGCCGAATATGTATCGGGATATATTTTGGAAAGGAGAGGTTTTTGCCCATGGAATTACGGAAGCGGCAGCGGAAGTGTTTTTGGGCTTATATGCATTTATTATGCGCCTATTTGGTTTGCGGCGGGGTTGATATTTGAAACAGTTTATTTCAGGCTTGTTTAACAAGGTAAAAAAGAAAAAGCTTGGGCAAAGCCAAAAGTTTATCCTTATAAGAAAACTTAGAGGCTTTGCTCTATTTTTTTACTTGAATTGACAATTCAGGTTTTATTTTGACAAGTTATTTAACCCATGATTCTGATGTTATTGTTATGAACAAAATGTTAACATTGAAACTACTAACAAACTTTAAAAGGTTTTTAACGTAAATCTTTATAGTGAGAAAAGGCCTTTTACATAAAAAGAAGGCATACATATGACGAGGGGGAAAGTTTATGCAGACAGGTCAGCAGCCGCCGCAAAGGCAAAATGATACGAAAACGCTTATTAAATTTATGGCCATTGCACTTATTGTGACAAGTATTTTAAATTCGTTTTTAACATCTGTTCCGACAAGAACAATTAGTCAGATAAAATATAGTGAGTTTATGACAATGTTGGAAGAGGGCAATGTGGAAAATGTGGAAATACAAAGCGACAGGCTTATTATTACTGAAAAGGATTTAAAAACCACAGAAATCAGTTCCTTTAAGACACCTATTAGATATTACACAGGAAGAGTTGACGACCCTACACTTAAAGAGCGGCTTGATGAGCTTAATGTGGCTTATGAAACACCTGTTGAAACAAGCAGCCCTTTACTTGATTTTATGACGACTTGGGTGCTTCCTGTTGCGTTGATTTATGGGATTTTCAGTCTTTTTATGCGTTCTGTTAAAAAAGGCATGGGAGGACCTATGTCTATAGGAAAAAACAATGCAAAGATTTATGCCCAAAAGGAAACAGGGGTTACATTTGACGATGTTGCAGGTCAGGAAGAGGCAAAGGAAAGCCTTAGGGAGATAGTGGATTTTCTTCATAATTCAGGCAAATATGTTGATGTTGGGGCAAAGCTTCCCAAAGGTGCACTTCTTGTGGGGCCGCCGGGAACAGGAAAGACACTTATTGCAAAGGCTGTTGCAGGAGAGGCAAACGTTCCTTTTTATTCACTAAGCGGTTCTGATTTTGTTGAAATGTTTGTTGGTGTTGGTGCATCCAGAGTAAGGGATTTATTTAAACAGGCGGCAGCCAATGCCCCTTGTATTATTTTTATAGATGAGATTGACGCAATAGGAAAAAGCCGTGACAGTCAAATGGGTTCAAATGATGAAAGGGAGCAGACTCTTAACCAGCTTTTAAGTGAAATGGATGGATTTGATGCAAGCAAGGGAGTTGTTATTCTTGGGGCAACAAACAGACCAGAGGTTCTTGACAAGGCACTTTTAAGGCCCGGAAGATTTGACAGGAGAGTTATTGTTGACAAGCCTGACCTTAAAGGCAGAGAGCAGATTTTAAATGTGCATGTTAAAGGGGTTAAGCTTGAGGATGATGTGGATTTACACAAGGTTGCACTTGCAACAAGCGGAGGTGCGGGAGCAGATATTGCAAACATTGTTAACGAAGCCGCTTTACGTGCTGTAAGGCTTGGGCGAAAGAAGGTTAACCAAAGCGATTTTCTTGAGGCTGTTGAGGTTATAGTTGCCGGAAAAGAAAAGAAAGACAGAATTATGAACGAAGAGGAAAGACGAATTGTTGCTTATCACGAGGTGGGACATGCCCTTGTTGCCGCACTTCAAAAAAACAGCCAGCCTGTTCAGAAGATAACAATAATTCCAAGAACCATGGGTGCTTTAGGGTATACAATGCAAATGCCTGAAGAGGAGAAGTTTCTTATGAGTAAAGAAGAGCTTCTTAACCAGATTACCACACTTGTTGGAGGAAGGGCGGCAGAGGAAGTTATTTTTAAATCTGTTACAACAGGGGCAAGCAATGATATTGAAAGGGCAACTGCCCTTGCAAGAAGTATGGTTACACAATATGGAATGAGTGACAGGTTTGGCATGATGGGTCTTGAAAGCGTTCAAAACAAATATCTTGACGGAAGAAGTGTTGCCACATGTTCAGAGGCAACAGGGTCTGCAATTGATGAAGAAGTGCTTAAAATTATTACTGAAGCATATGAAAAAGCCAAAGAAATTTTGGAAAAGAACAAAGATTATTTAGAGAGTATATCCATGTTTCTTATTGAGAAAGAAACAATTACGGGAGAAGAGTTTATGGAGCTTCTGGAAAAAGATAATGATTGAGGGATAAAATAATTTAAAGTATTTAATTAAAAAAATATTTTCTATGGGTTAAAATTTATGATATAATAACCACAAATTTCATTTGTGGAAAGAGCCTAACGGCTCTGCCGCTGTTATCACAGCGGACAGACTGAAGACAAACCTTGGGCGTTGCCCAACCCCACTTGCTTTTTGAAAAAAGCAAGACCAAAAACTTTTATCAAAACCGCATGTTCATGCGGTTTTAGATGGGTCAAGTAGGAAGGTTGAAGATAAACGCCGACGCTGGGCATCGGAAAGAAATCCGACGGCAAAGCCGCTTTTTTGTAAGAAAAAGTGCTGAACGAAGTAGCGGTTTGCGAAGCAAATTCCTGACAGTAAAACCCTTGTGGGTGTTTGAGGGCAAAGTCCTCAAGGTTTTGACTTTGTCTACGTTCTTACCGCTGTTATCACAGCGAATTATATTACTCATAAAACCTTTTAAGTTTTATTCGTCTATTGCCAAAAGAAAATGTCGGCTTTGCCGCCGCTTTCTTTTGTTTTTATGGTATAATACATTAGTTAAAGGAAAAAGAGTTAAGAAAAGAGTTAAAATATTGGGCTTTACTAAACATATCCGTTTTTGAAAAAGCGGCACAAAAGCTTTTGTCAAAACTGTATAAACATGCGGATTTAAATGGATAAAGAAGAAACGGCAAAGATAGATGCTGTTTACGAAATGGTGGTTTGCAAAGTAAATTTCTAAAAGAGGATTTTAAGGTTTTAATTTTATATATTTTTTGAAAGGATTTTAAAATGGTTAAAATAAATTACGATGTTATTCTTTTTGATCTTGACGGAACGGTTATTGAATCTCTTGACGGTATTTTAGATTCCATTAATTACAGTTTTGAAAACGTGGGCATCAGCCCTATTGATAAAAAAGACCTTACACCTTTTATAGGGCCGCCTATTATTCATACTCTTCAGCTTAATTACGGCATGTCAAAGGAAGAAGCCGAGCATACAATGACATTTTATCACAAGCATTACGGCAGCGAGGGTTGGAAAAAGTATAAGGTTTATGACGGAGTTGGAGAACTTTTAAAAGGACTTAAAGTTTTAGGCAAAAAAATTGGTCTTGCAACAAACAAGCCAAGGCACTATGCTCAGATGATAATGGAAAATTGCGGATTTGACGGTTTATTTGATTACATAGGCGGAAGCGATTTTGAAAATGGAATAACAAACAAAACTCAGGTTATCGAAAGCTGTCTTGAAAAGATGGAGATTCAAGACAAAAGCCGTGTTATTATGATTGGAGATAGGAAGTTTGATGTTTTAGGTGCAAAGGAAGCAGGAATTTCCACATTGGGCATAACTTATGGATATGGAGATAGAAAAGAGTTAGAAGAAGCCGGAGCAATTATTGTTGCCGATGAGCCAAGGGAGATTTTTGAACTTTTTTAGGATGTATAAAAATCTTTTGTTTATAGTACATTTGCATAGAAAAGGTTTGAAAAATATTGTTATTTACACTAAAGCTATTGCATTTTAGACAAAAATATGGTACTACATAATATATTGAATTTTGATGTACAAACACGTTCACCTAAGGTAAAACGGGATTGCCTGTTTAACATAGTTAAGTGAACGTTTTTTAAAAAAGTAATAATATTTGTGCAGGCTGTGGAAGAAAAGCTTTGAAATAAAAGCAGAAAGAGTTAAAACTTGGGAAAGCCATTTATAATTGTCACAAGCATTATCTAAAACGGCAGAGTTAAATTTAATTTATTTAAGAAAGGAAAGTGTGTATGGAGAAATTAACATTATCGGAGATTTATGGAATAAATGTTTTTAATGATGCTGTTATGAGAGAGCGGTTGCCAAAGAAAATATATAACGAATTAAAAAATACTATTAAATCGGGTGAAACCCTTAATTCATCAATAGCCGATGTTGTTGCAAACGCAATGAAGGACTGGGCAATTGAAAAAGGCGCAACACATTACACCCACTGGTTTCAGCCTATGACAGGGATTACCGCTGAAAAGCATGAGGCGTTTTTATCACCTATTGGTGAGGGCAAGGCTGTTGCTGATTTTTCGGGGAAAGAGCTTATAAAAGGCGAAAGCGACGCTTCAAGTTTCCCTTCAGGAGGTTTACGTGCAACATTTGAAGCAAGAGGATACACAGCATGGGATTGCACATCCCCTGCATTTATTAAGGAAACATCAACAGGGTGCACATTATGTATACCTACTGCTTTTTGCAGCTATACAGGAGAAGCTCTTGATAAAAAAACGCCGCTGCTCCGTTCACTTGATGCAATAAACACTCAAGCTTTACGTATTTTAAGAATTTTTGGTGACAACGAAACCAAGAAAATTATTACATCCGTAGGGCCTGAACAGGAATATTTTCTTATTGACAAAAGCATGTATTCAAAAAGAAGAGATATTATTTTTACGGGAAGAACATTGTTTGGAGCACTGCCGCCAAAGGGGCAGGAGCTTGACGATCATTATTACGGTGCTTTAAGGGAAAATGTTGCGGGATTTATGAGCGAGCTTAACAAAGAGCTTTGGAAGCTTGGCATTTCTGCAAAAACACAGCACAACGAGGTGGCGCCTTGTCAGCATGAGCTGGCACCTATTTATTCAGACACTAACACTGCCACAGACCACAATCAGCTTATTATGGAGTCCATGAAAAGGATTGCAAACCATTTTAACCTTTACTGTCTTCTTCACGAAAAGCCTTTTGCAGGGGTTAACGGTTCTGGAAAACACAATAACTGGTCTATTTCTACAGATACAGGGAAAAATCTTCTTGAACCGGGGAAAAAACCACATGAAAATATTTTGTTTCTTATTTTCTTAACAGCTGTTATTAAGGCTGTTGATGAACATGCAGACCTTCTTCGTGTTTCTACGGCAAACCCTGGAAATGACCACAGACTTGGGGCACAGGAAGCACCGCCTGCCATTATTTCCATATTTTTAGGAAGTCAGCTTGAGGATATTTTAGAGCAGATTGAAAGAGGAGAGTTAAACAGCAGCATCCAAGGCGGCAAAATGGATATTGGCGCAAAAACCTTGCCATATCTTAAAAAGGATGCAACAGACAGAAACAGAACTTCACCCTTTGCTTTTACAGGCAACAAATTTGAGTTTAGAATGCTTGGGTCTTCTGACTCTATTGCGTGTCCAAACTATATAACAAACACCATTGTTGCCGAGGTGCTTGACGAGTTTGCAACAGAGCTTGAGGATTCAGAGGATTTAGGAAAGGCTGCAATTGAGCTTATTAAAAAGACTATTAAAAAGCATAAAAGAATTATTTTTAACGGCAACGGATATTCAGAGGATTGGGTTGAAGAAGCCGAAAGAAGAGGATTGCCTAATATAAACTGCACAGTTGATGCCATTGAGGCAATAAGAAGTGACAAGGCTGTAAAGATGTTTGAAAAGTATCATGTTCTTACAAGGGCGGAATGTAATTCAAGAGCAGAAATTCTTTATGAGGAATATGAAAAACAAATTAACATTGAGGCAAGGACTATGATTGATATGGTTCTTAAGCAGATTAGACCTGCTGTTATAGGATATTCAAAGGAGCTTGCCGACACGGCTGTATCGCTTAATGCGGCAGGGGTTAGCAGCGAAAGTGTTGTGGCATTATTAAAAGAGATTACTAAAGAGCTTAATGACATGAACGAAGCGCTTGAAAAGCTTAAAAAAGAGCTTGATGAAGTTTCAAAAGTGTGCGGAGTTAAGGATAAGGCTTTTATGTACAGACAAAAGGTGTTTTTTGCCATGGAAAAGTTGCGTGAGCCTGCAGACAGGCTTGAAATGCTTGTTGATGAAAAGCACTGGCCTTTCCCTACGTATGGTGATTTATTGTTTTATGTTTAAAGAGAATTATAATAAAAATTAAAGTTAGTATAAATATAAAAAGCAAACAGCGAAGACTTATGAAGTTAATGCTGTTTGTTTTTTATTGTGATTTTAAAATGATGCGTTGTTTATTGCGAGATGCATAAGAAATCAAAATCATGGGTGGGGAAGTTGCTTTGTAAACAATAACTTCATTATGGCGGTATTTATCTTTGCCGTTTCTAACTCCGCTTTTAAAAAAAGAGGATGGGTTTGGGCAAAGTCCGAGGTTTGTATTTTCTTTGTATTTTCTTTGTGTTATTTTACTGTAATTTACGGAAAAATTAAAAAACAGCTTATATTTAAAAGTATTTCTTTCAATTGAAAGCAAATATATCATATGATATACTTAATTGACGAGGATGCAAGTTTTAATTATTTTAAATATTATGCATTATAAATCTGTTATTTTTAAAAAATTAAAATTATCTAAGTTTATTATTAGAATATATTATGCAGGTTTAGTTTTGGGATTTAGATACTTTTTTATGTAAGAGTTGACATAGTTTTATTTTTTTGGGGGGTGAATTTTAGATTGTCATGAAAAGTATAATAAGCATATTTAATAAAAAAGTTATAATGCTTGTTTTTGCGGTTGGTATTTTTATGAGCTTTAGTTTTAATGTAAAGGCCGGTGAAGTTTCTTTTACTCAAGAGGAGAAAGATTTTATAGGGAAAGAAAGAGTGTTGAAGGCAGTTTCCATTGATGGCGCAGCCCCCCTTCACTACAGGGACTCTAAGGGTGAAATTAGGGGAATAGCTGTTGATGTGCTTAACGAAATATCAAATATATCAGGGATTGATTTTGAATATTATCTATACGAAAGTGTAGAGGAGGCTTTAAAAAGTGACTTTGATGTTGTGGTTGGTGTATCAAAGCAGTATGCCTCTGGCGGTATAGTTTTGTCAAAACCTTATTTGGAAACTGAAACAGTGTTATTTTACAGTAAAGCATTGGAGCCGACAGAATTGGAAAACAGAAGGTTTGCAGCCATAAAGGGTGGTTCATTGCCTGAAGGAATAAAAGAGCAGCAGGTTATTTATTACAACGACAGAGAGCATACCCTTAGCGCTGTGGAAAATGGAAAAGCAGATTACGGCTATGGAAATGCATATTCCGTGGCTTTTTACATGATGCAAAATGGATACAAAAATGTTGTTTTTATTCCCATGGGAAAAGAAAAAAGAGAATACTGCATAGGAACAAATGAAGAGGATAAGGTTTTGCTTTCTATTATAAACAAATCAATTGATGCAATTGATAAAAGCCGAATGGATATGTTGGTTTTAGATGTGGCATCACAAATTGAAAGAAAAATCACTTTTTCCATGATAAGCGATGCTTACGGGAAAGAAACTTTCGGTTTGTTTTTTATAATAATGTCAGTTCTTGCATACAGTGTGTTTTCAAGCACACGTGCAAAAAATCAATTTAAAATGGAAAACAAAAGATATAGCACTTTATCACAATTATCAAACGAATATTTATTTGAATATAAAATAAAGACGGATGAGCTGGAAATAGCAGAAAAGCTGAACGAGAAAGTTAACACATATGAAAACGGCGAAGAAATAATTCGTTTGCTTAAAGATTTTATAAAGGAGTTTGACAATAACTATGATGCGGTAAACTGCCACACAATAAAGCTTCCTCTTTGCAGCGAAGGAACATGCGTGTTTAGGGTGTTACTTTCATATTTAAGAGATGACAGCGGAAAGCTTTGTTCTATTATTGGAAAATTAAAGGACGTAAGCGAAGAAGAAAGAGAAAAGGAAGAGTTGATAGCCAGGTCGCAGTTAGACGGTTTAACAGGGTTATACAATGCCGTTACAACAAAAGAAGCTATTCTTAAAAGTATGAGCAGCAAAGATATTAATGTGCAGGATGCTTTAATAATAATTGATTGTGACAGGTTTAAAAAGATTAATGACAATTACGGGCATTTGACAGGGAATGAGGTTCTTAAAAACATAAGCAAAGGACTGAAGATTACTTTTTGGCAAAGTGATATTATTGGACGAATTGGAGGGGACGAGTTTTGCGTGTATATGCATGATGTTCCGTCTGTGGATTTTGTTACATTAAAATGTCGAAAGTTTATGAAGATTATCCATGAACTAAACGAGGGATTACCTGTTTGTGTAAGTGTCGGCATATCAATCTTTAAAGAAAAAATCACTTATGAAAAGTTGTTTCAGCAGGCGGATGATGCTCTTTATGCCGCAAAAGAAAGCGGCGGCGCACAGGTTATTATTTATGATAAAAAAGAAGACAAAAAGAAAGAAGCATGATTTAAGGGATTTATGTTGTTAAGACATAAAACATATGCTGTAATTATAAAAATCATTAGACGTTATATTAAAATTTATGAAGTGGAAGTGGAAAATGAAAAAACTTAGAATTGAGGCTGCAAAAGAATGTGATATCAATGATATTTTAAGATTTATTACTGCGCTTGCCGAGTATGAAAAAATGCTTGATGAAGTTGTTGCAACAAAAGAACTTTTAAGAGAATGGATATTTGAGAAAAAGATTGCCCAGGTTATATTTGCTGTTGAAGATGAGGAAAGGGTTGGTTTTGCTTTATTTTTTCACAATTTTTCAACATTTGTTGGAAAAGGCGGAATTTATTTAGAGGATTTATTTGTTTTTCCAAAGCACAGAGGAAAGGGATACGGCAAGGCTCTTTTTAAGGAGCTTGCAAAGATAGCCAAAGAGAGAGATTGCGGGCGGTTTGAATGGAGTTGTCTTAACTGGAACCAGCCAAGCATCGATTTTTATCTTTCCATGGGGGCTGTTGCCATGGAGGAGTGGACAGTTTACAGGCTTAGCGGTGAGAACCTTAAAAGGCTTGCAGAGGAAGAATAATGTTTAAAATGTTTATAATAAAAAAGCCCGTTCTTTATGAAACAGGGCTTTTTTATTATTGGAAAAGTCTTAGCCTCACTTAAACCAGTTTACCTTTTAAAGGGTAAGGTTTTTTGGGTGAAGATAAAACTGAATGTCTATAGTGTCTGCTTTGCCAAGCAAAGTGCTTAACAGACAGATTTAAGATTTAAACTCTTCTTTTTTTAACTGGAACATCGCCGAAAGAGATGCCTAAATCTCTTGCAACGCTAACAAGTTCACCGCTTGGGTCGACAAGTTTTTGAGAGCCTATAACATAATCAAGAAGGATATGGCCGATTTGACCTCCTCTTAGGCACACCATTGTGCCATAATTTTCTTCATGAATTAGTTTTGCGGCATAGGAGCCGTAGCGGGCAGAAAGAATTCTATCATAAGGCGATGTTTCACCTCCTCTTTGAGTATGACCCAAAACTACAGGGCGAATTTCATGGTCATCGCCTATAATCTGCTCCAGTTCGTAGGAAAGTTTATTTGCTATGCCTCCAAGGCGAATTGGGTCGGGGCTGTCTTCCACAATTTTATTTATTGTTACCTGACCTCCGATTTCCTTTGCTCCTTCTGAAACTACGATTATTGTAAAGTGTTTCCCTCTTGAATCTCTTTCTCGGATTTTTTGAACAACATTATCCAATGAATAGGGGATTTCAGGAAGAAGAATTATATCAGCGCTTCCTGCAATGCCGCCATAAAGAGCAATCCAGCCTGCATTTCTGCCCATGACTTCAACAACTATTATTCTATGATGGCTTTCGGCAGTTGTATGAAGTCTTCCCAAAGCTTCTGTTACAATGTTTATTGCTGTGTCAAAACCGAAGGTTCTGTCTGTTGCCATTAAATCGTTATCAATAGTTTTTGGAACACCTATTACATTAACACCTTTTTTTGCAAAATCTCTTGCGCTTGTTAATGTTCCGTCGCCGCCCAGCACAACGAGGGCTTCAACGCCTTCTTTTTTCAAATTTTCCACAGCTACGTCGGAAACATCTTTTCTTATCCAGTTGCCGTTTTCGTCTTGAACTTTATAGTCAAAAAGGTTATCCCTATTTGAGCTGTATAAAATCGAACCACCTTTATGGAGAATTCCTGTTGTGCTTTCCAGTGTAAGGGGAACAAAATCGTTGGTGTACAAGCCTCTATAGCCGAATTTATAGCCTATAAGCTCATAGCCGTATTTAAGTATACAAGTTTTTGTTAATGTATATATAACTGCGTTAAGCCCAGGAGCATCACCGCCGCCTGTTAGTACAGCAATCTTTTTTTTAGCCATTTAAACATTCCTCCTATATTAAGTTATCCCAGTTAATAAAAAATTATATAACAAAGAAGAGTATTTGTAAAATAAAAGTTACCAAAAGCATGCAGTTCAATTTTTAAAAATTTCAAATTAAGAATTAAATTTCAAGCTGCGATTAAGAGTTAAATTATATTTCTCGGGAATAATGAGTTTAAATAAAATTTAAATTTATATAAAATTGCATATTAAAAGCTGAATTATTAAGCTTATGTAATGTTATCAAAGGGGGATTTTTAACAAATGTCAAAATTTTTGGTGACTCCAAACGGGCCTTTAAGAGGAAAAATTAAAGTAAACGGTTCTAAAAATTCAGCTTTACCAATACTTTGTGCTTGTATGTTAACGGAAAAGGAATGTATTATAAGCCAGGTTCCGCCGCTTATGGATGTTATGGTTATGTTTGATATTCTCAGGTCGTTAGGTGTCAGCATTCAATATGACGGTCAAAAGCAGGTGGCAAAAATAAAGGCTGAAAAAATAACAAAGTCTTGTGTTGAATATGAAATGGCAGGCAGGCTTAGAGCATCTTTTCTTGTTATGGGATCTCTTTTGGCAAGAAAGCAAAGAGCAAAGCTTGCACTTCCCGGAGGATGCAAAATTGGAACAAGGCCTGTGGATTTACATTTAAAAGGGTTTAAGGAATTAGGAGTAAAAATAAAAAGAGAACATGGATATATTACAGCAAGATGCAGAAAGCTTACAGGGTGTCGGATTTATCTTGATTTTCCCAGTGTGGGAGCCACAGAAAACGTTATGATGGCGGCGGCTGTTGCGGAGGGAACAACAATTATTGAAAATGCGGCAACAGAGCCTGAAATTATTGATTTGGCACAGTTTTTAAACAAAATGGGAGCAAAGATAAGTGACTACGGAACGGGAACCATAATTATAAAGGGTGTGAAAAGTCTTAAAGGTGCAAGGCATACTGTTATTTCTGACAGAATTGAAGCCGGTACATTTATGGCGGCGGCAGCAATAACAGGAGGGGAGATTACTCTTACAAATGCAGACAGCGAGCATTTAGGTGCGATTATTTCTAAGTTAAGCGAAGCAGGGGTTGAGGTTAATGAAAGCGAAGAGGGGTTGACTGTGAAGCGAATGGGTGAATTAAGCGGTTTTAATTTAAAGACATTGCCTTTTCCAGGGTTCCCCACAGATTTACAGGCTGTGTTTATGAGCCTTGATTCCATTGCCAAGGGAACGGGAATTATTACTGAAACAGTTTTCGAAAACAGGTTTATGCAGGCGACGGAGCTTAACAGAATGGGTGCAGACATTAAAACAGACGGAAGAGTGGCTGTTGTTGAAGGGGTAAAAAAGCTTATGGGAAGTCCTGTTAAAGCAACAGACCTTAGAGCTGGGGCCGCACTTGTTATTGCCGCCTTAGCGGCAGAGGGGGATACGGAAATCGGAGAAATTTATCATATTGAAAGAGGATATTTTGAACTTGACAAAAGGCTTAACTCTCTTGGGGCTAAAATTGAAAAAATTGAAGATTAAATTAGGTAATTTGTTAAAAAATGATTGAAAATGAGAAAATGAATAGAAAAAATAGTTTGTTTTTTAATATAAAAGATTAAAATTTGTTAAAAGACGGGAATTAAGAAAACATTACTTTCTTTGCTATAGGTTTATTGGTATAATATTGTAGGCGAATAATATGTTATAATATCCACAAATTTCATTTGTGTAAAGAGCCTGACGGCTCTGTCGCTGTTATCACAGCGGCCAGACTGAAGACAAACCTTGGGCGTTGCCCAACCCTACTTGCTTTTTGAAAAAAGCAAGACCCAAAACTTTTATCAAAACCGCATATTCATGCGGTTTTAGATGGGTCAAGTAGGAAGGTTGAAGATAAACGCCGACGCTGGGCATCGGAAAGAAGTCCGACGGCAAAGCCGCTTTTTTGTAAAAAAAAGTGCTGAACGAAGTAGCGGTTTGCGAAGCAAATTCCTGACAGTAAAACCCTTGTGGGTGTTTGAGGGCAAAGCCCTCAAGGTTTTGACTTTGCCTACGTTCTTACCGTTGTTATCACAGCGGACTATATTACTCATAAAATTTTTCAAGTTTTATTCGTTCATTGACAAAAGAAAATGTCGGCTTTGCCGCCGCTTTCTTTTGTTTTTATGATATAATATTTTAAAGCGGAAAATGGGGAAATTGTATTTAAAATGTAGGTAAAGTTAGCCTTGAGGGTATTAGCCCATTTTAAAACCGCATATTATGCGGTTTTAAACAAAAGGCTGATTATTAGGAATTTGATTTTACAAGCTGATAATATGCGGTATTGGTGGTGCCAAGGTTTTCATCATTGTTTATATAGTTTATATAGTTTATTAAGGGGGCCGAAAATGGAAAAAGAAAAGTTGAATTTTACACATTTGCATGTTCATACTGAATACAGCCTTCTTGACGGTTCGGCTAAAATAGGTGAGCTTATTGACAGGGTTAAGGAGCTTGGAATGGATAGTGTTGCCATAACTGACCATGGGGCAATGTTTGGTGCAATTGAATTTTATAAAAAAGCTAAAGAAGCAAATATAAAGCCTATAATCGGTTGTGAGGTGTATGTTGCACCTGAGAGCCGTTTAATTAAAGACAGCACAAAAGGAAGTCATTACAATCATTTGGTTTTATTGGCTGAAAACAATGAAGGTTATCAAAACTTGATAAAGCTTGTTTCTTACGGATATTTAGACGGGTTTTATTACAAGCCCAGAGTGGACAGAGAGCTTTTAAGGAAATATAACAAAGGAATTATTGCAAGCAGTGCATGTCTTGCAGGGCCTGTTGCAAGAGGAATATTAAATTTAGGATATGGCAAGGCGAAAGAGATTGCCCTTGAATATGACCACATATTCGGCAGAGGCAACTTTTTTTTAGAGCTTCAAGACCACGGAATGAAAGAACAAAAGATTGTTAACGAGCAGCTTATAAGAATGAGCAGAGAAACGGGAATTCCTCTTATTGCAACAAACGACAGTCACTATATATTTAAAGATGATGCGGCGGCTCATGACATACTTCTTTGCATTCAAACGGGAAAAACTGTTAATGACGAAAACAGAATGAAATATGAGGGAGAGCAGTTTTATATTAAAAGTCCCGAAGAAATGTATGGACTTTTTCATTATGTTCCCGAAGCTGTTACAAACACTTATGAAATTGCAAAAAGATGCAATGTGGAATTTAAATTTCACGAGCTTAAGCTTCCTGAATTCAGCGTTCCCAAGGGAAAAACTGCATATGAATATTTAAGGGAAATTTGTTATGAGGGGTTGGAAAAAAACTATCCCAATTATGGCAAGGACATTAATGAAAGGCTTGAGTATGAGCTTAAAACAATAAAGGACATGGGGTTTGTTGACTATTTTCTTATTGTTTGGGATTTTATTAAGTTTGCAAAGGACAGCGGTATAATTGTTGGGCCGGGAAGAGGGTCGGCGGCAGGAAGTATTGTAAGCTACTGTCTTTACATAACAACAATTGACCCTATTAAGCACAATTTGATTTTTGAAAGGTTTCTTAACCCTGAGCGTGTAAGCATGCCCGACATTGACATTGATTTTTGTTATGAAAGGCGGCAGGAGGTTATTGATTATGTTATTGAAAAATACGGAGAAAGCCACGTTGCACAGATTATTACATTTGGAACTTTAGCCGCAAGGGCTGCCATAAAAGACGTTGGACGTGCCCTGAACATGCCTTATGCCGAGGTTGACAGAATAAGCAAAATGATTCCTTTTGAGCTTGGAATAACAATTGACAGGGCATTAAAAATCAATCCTGAGCTTAGAATGGTTTATGAAGAAGACGAAAGGGCAAAGCTTCTTATTGATACGGGAAAAAGGCTTGAGGGACTTCCAAGGCATTCTTCCACACATGCGGCAGGTGTTGTTATATGCCGTGACCCTGTTATGGAATATGTTCCTCTTAACAGCAACGACGGGGCAATCACCACCCAATATACCATGAATACTTTAGAGGAGCTTGGGCTTTTGAAAATGGATTTTCTTGGGCTTAGAACTCTTACTGTTATTCAAAATGCTGTGAAGGAAATAAAACGTATATATGGAATTGATATTGACATTGACAATCTTCCTTTAGACGACAAAAAGGTTTATGATTTAATTGCACAAGGTAAAACAGAAGGGATTTTTCAGCTGGAAAGTGCAGGAATGAAAGCATTTATGAAAGAGCTTATGCCTTCTGTGCTGGAGGATTTAATTGCGGGGATTTCTCTTTACAGGCCCGGGCCTATGGACTTTATACCTAAGTATATTAAGGGAAAAAACAGTGGTGAAAATGTTAAATACACTCATACTGCTTTAGAACACATATTAGAGCCTACATACGGCTGTATTGTCTATCAGGAGCAGGTTATGCAGATTGTGCGTGAGCTTGCAGGGTACAGCCTTGGCAGAAGTGATTTGGTCAGGCGTGCAATGAGCAAGAAAAAGGCCTCTGTTATGGCGGAAGAAAGAAAGAATTTTGTGTATGGAATTGGGGATGAGGTTCCCGGGTGTGTTAAAAACGGCATTCCTGCACAGGCGGCGGAAGAGATTTTTGATGAAATGACCGACTTTGCCAAGTATGCCTTTAACAAAAGCCATGCGGCATGTTATGCTGTTGTAGGGTATCAGACAGCATGGCTTAAAACATATTATCCCATAGAGTTTATGGCGGCGCTTATGACATCGGTTATGGACAACTCAACTAAAATTGCCGCATATATTGAAGAGTGCAAAAAAATGGGTATAAAGCTTTTACCTCCTGATATAAACAAAGGATTTATGGGATTTTCTGTTTCTGAGGGGAAGATAAGGTTTGGGCTTGCGGCAATTAAAAGTGTGGGAAGAAGCGGAATAAACTCCATTGTTAAAGAAAGAGAAGAAAAGGGTGAATTTTTCGGGCTTAAAGATTTTCTTAAGAGAATGGAGAACAAAGATATTAACAAGCGTGCCATTGAAAGTTTTATTAAAGCAGGAGCTTTTGATGGTTTTGGCGGAACAAGAAGTCAATACATGGCTGTTTATAAAAGTGTTCTTGACGGAATTGCAAATGCAAGAAAAAACAACATTGAAGGGCAGCTTGATTTATTTGCTTTTACAGCAGAAGAGGAAACAAGGGAAGCCGATGATTTTCCATACATTGAGGAATATCCAAAGAAAGTGAAGTTAGGGTATGAGAAAGAGGTTTTGGGGATTTATGTAAGCGGACATCCATTAAGTGAAATTGAGGATGAGCTTAAGAGAAAGGTAAGTTGTTTAAGCATTGACCTTGCGGCAAGTGACGACGAGGGAGAAAGACAGATTAAGGATGGGGAAAGGGTTAAATACGGCGGACTTATAACGGAAAAGGTTATCAAGTATACTAAAAACAACAAAGTTATGGCTTTTATAAAGCTTGAAGATATGTATGGTTTTATTGAGGTTATTATATTTCCAAACACTTATGAAAAATATCAAGCCCTTATTAACGAAGAGAGCATTATTATTGTTGAGGGAAGAGTTCAGGCAAATGACGGTGAGGATTACAAGATTATTGCCGAAAGCATAAGTGACATAAATGACACTCAAAGCAGGAGAAAGGCGGCTGTTTTATATCTTAAAGCTGAAAACGAAGGAGTATTTAAAGATATCTTAAGTGTTTTGGAGGAATATCCGGGGGAAGTGCCTGTTAAGGTTAGAAATTTACAGACAGGCGGATGGCTTATTGCCCATTGTTCCGTGGAGCCAAGCGAAGAGCTTTTAAGCAGATTAATAATTATGCTTGGCGAAAGCAGTGTTGTGTTTAAAGGTTAAGAAAAAAGTTAATGTTGACATTTTTACAGTTATCATTATATCTAAAGCAGAAAGGTGAAATATATGAGAAAAACCAAAATTGTTTGTACCCTTGGGCCATCATGTGATACCAAGGAAAAGATAAGAGGATTGGCATTAAACGGCATGGATGCTGCAAGGATTAATTTTTCACACGGGACATATGAAAGCCATGAAAAGATAATCAAGAATTTAAAAGAAGTAAGAGAAGAATTAAACATGCCAATTGCCCTTATTCTTGACACAAAGGGGCCTGAAATAAGAATTAAATCAATTGGAAAAAAGAAAGCTTATCTTGAGCCGGGAAGTGTTTTTGTTCTTACAACAAGGGATGTTGTTGGAGATGAAACAATTGTAAGTGTTACTTATGAGGACTTGCCTAATGATTTAAAAGAAAACAGCCGTGTACTTATTGACGACGGGCTTGTGGAGTTAAAGGTTACAAGGCTGACAGAGACAGACATAATTTGCGAGGTTGTTAACGGAGGATTTATAAGTTCCAACAAGGGTGTAAACGTGCCTGACGTTTATGTTAACCTTCCGTCGCTTACAGAAAGAGATATTGAGGATTTAAAATTTGGAATTGTAATGGGATTTGATTACATTGCCGCATCATTTATAAGAAATGTCAACGATGTTATAAAAATGCGTAAGGTATTAGAAGAAAACGGCGGAGCTGACATCAACATAATTGCAAAAATTGAAAACAGAGAGGGTGTCAACAATATTGATGATATTCTTGAAGTTGCTGATGGCATAATGGTTGCAAGGGGGGATCTTGGTGTTGAGATTCCTATTGAGGAAGTGCCTCTTGTGCAAAAGGAGCTTATTAAAAAGGCGAATCTTGCATGCAAGCCTGTTATTACTGCAACCCAGATGCTTGAAAGTATGCAAAACAATCCAAGGCCTACAAGAGCAGAGGCAAATGACGTTGCCAATGCTATATTTGATGGGACTGATGCAATTATGTTAAGCGGCGAAACGGCGTCAGGGAAATATCCTATTGAAAGCGTTTCTACAATGGCAAGGATTGCCCTTACCACAGAGGGAAGCATTAATTACATCAAAAGGCTTAAGCAGCAGTTTGTTTATGACCAGACAAGCATGACAAATGCCATTGGTTATGCCGCCTGCACCATTGCGGCAGAACTTGGAACAAGCTGTATTGCAACTGTTACAAAAACAGGGTTTACTGCAAGAAAAATTTCCAGGTTTAAGCCTATTTGTCCTATTGCGGCAAGCAGCTTTAATGAAAAGGTTTGGAGGCAGCTTAATCTTATTTGGGGATGCAGGCCTGTGCTTGTGAGGGAGATTGTTGAAGATTCCAAAATTTTTGAGCTTGCCATTGAAACGGCTGTTTCAAGCGGGCTGGCAATCAACGGGGATACTGTTGTTATTGCGGCAGGGGTGCCTGTTGGTGTTTCAGGAACAACAAACACATTAAGGGTTGAAATTGTGGGAGATGTAATATGCAAGGGGTGCGGTATAGGCAAAAAAAGTGCTTCAGGGCGTGCAACCATTGTAAAGGTAATGAAGCAAGCAGAAAGAAATTTTAAGACAGGGGATATTCTTGTCACAACGAAGACAAACAATGAGCTTATTCCCTTTGCAAAAAGAGCAAGTGCCATAGTTGTGGGGCCTGTGGAGCCTTGTGAAAACACACATGAAGAAGTGCTTGGATATGCTCTTGGCATACCTGTTGTTATATGCAACACAAATGTAACGGAAATTATAAAAGACGGGTCGGTTATTACTGTTGATGCGGAAAAAGGGTTTGTCTACACAGGTGTGCATGATTGCAAATGATTAGGAGAATAGTATGGACGAAAAACTGCAAAGAATGATTGATGAGCTTGTGATGTATTATGAAACAAGCGGTGGATATGAAAATTTTTATGAAGAAGAGATAGTTTGCAGAACTGCCGAGCAAATTTATGAATTATATGAAGAGACATTTTCGGAGGGTGTTTAAAGGCCAAAGACCTTGGGCTTTGCCCAAACCCACTCGCTTTTTGAAAAAAGCGAGGCAAAAACTTTTGCATAAAACCGCATGGGTATGCGGTTTTACATTGGGTTTAGGGGATGTTGGACTTTGAAGACTAAATAAAGGCACCTCCATCTACAACTACGTTTTGGCCTGTTACAAAATCTGCGTGAGCTATAAGGGCATAAACTGTTTGGGCAATATCTTCAGGGGTTGCAACTCTTTTAAGGGGTGTTTCGCCGGCAAGTTTTTCTACGAAGGCGTCTTGTCCGTCTACCCAGCGAGTAAGAACTATTCCCGGGGCAACACCGATTACTCTTACCTCCGGGGCAAGAACTCTTGCAAGGGATTTGGTTATACTTATTTCTGCGGCTTTACTGGCCGAATAGGCGATTGAACTGCCAAGGCCTGTTATGCCTGCTATTGAAGTTATATTTATTATTACACCTTTATTTTTTTTAAGGGCTTCGGCTGCGGCTCTGCACATAAAGAATGTGCCTTTAACATTAAGGTTGAAGATATCGTCAAAATATTCTTCTTTCATGCCGTGGAGGTCATTATGATCTACGAAATGGGTTTTGCCTGCGTTATTAACAAGAATATCAAGGCGGCCGAAATCTTTTAGTATGGTTTCAACCATTGAAATTACCTGGTCATCTTTTGAAACATCTGCTTTATAGACATTACATTTTACACCCATGGTTTCTATTTCTGATTTTGTTTCATATGCCTCTTTTTCTGAGCGGGAATAGTTTATACAGATGTTTGTGCCCTCTTTAGCAAGGCGCAGCGCAACGCCTTTTCCAACACCTGTTCCTCCGCCTGTGATAAGAGCTACTTTGTTTTTGATTTCCATATGGTTTCCTCCTTGGCAATATATTTATAAATTTATGTTAATGAAATTTTAAAAAAGTTAAGAACGGATATTAAAAAATTTAATACACTAAGATTAACACAAGTTTACCATGAAGAATAAATGATGTAAACGATTAAAGAAATGAAAATCGACGAATGAGGCTGATGCTATTCGTCGATTTTTTTATTTTTATCAAGGCTGTCTATATAATCTATCAGTTCTCGAAATTCCTTTTCTGTTAGGCTTGAAAGGCTTGCGAAAAGTTTATGATGGGTTTTTAGTGTTTTCATATCAGTGATACTGGTTTTAATTTTTTGACCGTATCTAAGAGATGAAAAGATTGTAATTAGATGAAGAAATTTTGTTACAGACACAGACATCTCTTTTGCTTCGGATTTAGCCATTTCCAAAACAGAGGAGTAGCCGTCTATATCAAAAAGCCCAAGGCCTACGGGAGGACCCAAAAGATAGTTCATATCTACGTTAAAAAACTTTGCTATTTTAGACAATGTTTTAAAGTTAGGCTCCCTTTCGCCACGTTCGTACATATTTATACTGCTTTTTGAAACGTTTAAAAGCTCGGCTAATTTTTCTTGGGTTAGCTGATGCTCTTTGCGTAAGGTTTTTAGTGCATTGGAAAAGTGTGACATGAATTAGTCTCCTTATAAAAAGATTGAATTGTTTTTATTTAGAGTTAGAAAACAGGGTGATTATATAGAAAAACTATTATATTTATCATAAGTATAGCACTATTGACAAAAAGAGTAAAAGAATAATTTAAACAAAAGTGACATTATTTTGAAGTATAATTTTTGGTTGTTATTAAGATTGACTAAGAACATATATGCGTGTAGTATTTATATATACGAAAGGGTGTTCGAGAAAATTTCGACATTCTTTATGAAAAATCAATTATTAAAGGGAAATTTTGTGGCACAAGGTTACAGGAGTTAAAGAGTTTGATTTAATCACGATGTGTGATTAGGTGAGAACTTTTTGGAAGAAGGAGGTGGGAGTGTGTGTTTTGAATGCAGAAGCAATCCATGTGTTTTTGGATGCCCTAATTACAAAAGAAAAAGGGAGGTTTTTAGATGTGTTGGATGTATGGAGGGGATTTACAAAGGTGAAGAATATGTGGTTATAAGCGGCGGCTATTATCACAAAGCATGTGCAAACGAGTTAAGTGTTTCAGATGTTCTTAAAGGGTTTGGAGTTAATTCAGAGGTTTGTGAAAATTAAAGTAAAGGGAGAGGTGCTATGTCGAAGGTTATAAAAAGAGGGTACAGTTACGGGTTATCAAAAAGTGTCAATGGCGTTTTGATTTTGTATAAAAACGGCGTTTAAATTTTGCTGGTTTTTGGCAAAAAATTATTCCTGTTTTTCAAACAAAGTATTTATTATATTCTTGCTTTTCATCATCTCCTTACGCTCCTTTAACCGGTAGCTTTCGCCTTTTATACTTACAACTTGGCAGTGGTGCAGGATTCTATCAAGTATGGCTGAGGCGATTGTTATATCTGAAAACACCTCATTCCATGAGGAAAATGCCTTATTTGAGGTAAATATGGTGCTGTTTTTTTCATACCTTTTAGTAATTAACTGAAAAAATAGATTTGCCCCTTGTATATCCATAGGCAGATAGCCTATTTCATCAATAATCAGCACCTTATACTTTGCAAAGGTCTTTAATCTTTCCTGCAGCCGGTTTTCGTAGTGTGCTTTATTTAACTGACTTATTAGATTGTGACAGTTTATGTAATAGGTGGAATATCTGTTTTGCGCTGCAATCATACCAAGTGCAACTGCTAAGTGAGTTTTTCCCACACCGGGCGTTCCTAGAAAGACTACATTTTCTTTGTTTTCTACAAACCGCATGGTGGCCAGCTCCATTATCTGTTCTTTGTCTATGCTGGGCTGAAAAGAAAAATCAAACATATTTAAGGTTTTCCTAAAGGGGAAGCCCGACATTTGAATCTGGTTATCAACAGCCCTTGTTTGCTTTGCATTGGCTTCTTGGGTTAAAATATGGTCCAGCACATCAACAATGTTGGTTTTATCATGAATTGCCTGCTCCAGGTAATTATCTATTATAGTAAGGGTGTTTTTCATATTCAGAGTCTGAAGATTATTTTTAATTCTTTCATATGCAATTTCACTCATTAGATTTCACCTCCCATTAACTCGTCATACTGGCTTAAACTATGCTTTGGCGATGGAAAATCTACAAGGTTACTATTGTATAAAAGGGTATTTTCTGTATCAAAGGTTTGCTTATACAGTAATTTTTTATAGTGCTCCTTATTGACCACCATATCATTTCTGTTGTATGATAACCTATGCAGAGATATCTGCTTACCTTGGTGATATGCCGCAAGCATGTTGTCCAGAACTATGACTGCAACATCCATGCCTATATATTCTGCTGGAACGGAATATTTATTGCCGGCATAGCTGATGAGGCAGTCTTTTTCAACTCTTCTGAGATTAATTTTATCAATAATATATTCTCTTTTTAAAGGCTGAAGATTTTCTTTTAGAAGCCTCTCAAATGGAATCTCATTAGTTGTTCCATGAACTTTATTGTTTACCTTATTACACCATGCCGTTGCCTGAAGATTGAGGGTTTCTAAGGAATCATACTTAATACCCGTCATAAAGTTATCCCTAACATATGCAACAGTGCGCTCCACTTTACCCTTTGTTTGTCCTCTGTACGGACGGCATAAAACAGGCTTATATCCATAAAATCCTGCAAAATCTTCGAACTGCTTATTTAGTTCACTATCTTCTTGCTTGAGCAGACGCTTAACAACCACTTGCTTCATGTTGTCATAAAGAATTTCCTCAGGATATCCGCCAAAATATCTAAATGCATTTATGTGACATCTTATAAGCGTATTTGTAGTCATGTCTGTAACAAACTCAATATATCTGGTTCTTGAATATCCTAAAATCATAAGAAAACAATATAGTTTCTTATATTCGCCATTCTGAAGCACCCTATAGTTTTCAAAAAATCCCCAGTCAACCTGCCCCTGAAGACCTGGCATGGTTTCAAAACGTACAGTGGCTTTTTCTGCTAACTGAGTCTTTTTAGAAGATACATATTCCCTTACAATGGTATACTTGCATGTACAGCCTTGCTCCGCTAGTTTTTCATGGATTCTTACTGCACTGTAAGGGGCTTCATCAAGCCAAGTGTCAATTAGGCTTTTGTAAGGGTCTAATTTTGATGGCTTCGGTGATGATAATTCATATGCTGGTTTTGTCTCCGATTCAGCATATTTTTTAGCAGTGCGAGGGTCAATATGATATTTTCTGGCTATTTCTGTGTAACTTAATCCTTTTTTTCTGTCATTTCTAATACTCATCCAAAGTTTTCCTTTCATTCGCTACACTCCTTTTCACGTTTTTTTGAGTGTAACATAGATTATTTTCCTGCCGCCATAAAACTGCAAAATTTAACCGCTGTTTTCTTACATTTTATCACCGTCATTGACATTATCCTGTTGTTAATTTTTTATGGGATGACAAAAAGGGAAGTGCAAGAGGATGCGGTGAAGTTGAATATCTTATTTCCAATCAAATTGAAATTAACAAAACCATTGCCAGACGTTCAATTGCCATTAAGCAGACGGCTTTTCCAATGCTTGCTTATGCGGCAAACTTAATTAACAACCCTGACGAGCTTGATGTTATTGGCGGAAAAATATCTGTCAATAACGGAAACGCACAGTCTATAGAGCAGATTGTAAGTTTTTTAAAGCCTGCGCATATAAGTCCTGATGCAAAGGTGTTAAGTGATGAATTATTATTTTTAAGCCGTGAACTTGCCGGTGCAAGCGACAGCGTAATTGGAAACATTGACCCCACCAAGGCAAGCGGTACGGCTATTATTGCCGTAAGAGATCAGGCGCTTCTTCCTCTTAATGAACAGGTTGCCAGATTCAGCAGGCTTGTGGAGGATTTGGCAAGGCTTTTTATTGATATGTGGGTGGCTTACAACCCTCTTGGAATTCGTGTGGAAAGTGAAGCCGGTTATGAAATGATTTCTGTTGATTTACTGGAAAAAATGAAAATTAACATTTTTGTTGATGTTATGAAAGCCAGTGCTTTTGATCTTTATGCCACGGAGCAGAGTTTACTTGAGTTTTACGGCAGAAATGCAATAAGTTTTGAAGAGTTTGTTGAGGCTTTGCCGGAGGGAGGAGCAATACCTAAAAACAGGCTTTGTGAAATTATTGAAAAAAGAAAGAAGAGTGAAACAAAAGGTTTTGAGCCAATGGAAATGGCGGGGGGTGGATTTAGCGGCAGTGATATGGATTATGAGAGTGGATTTTCTCTTGAAAATGAAAAAGAAAGTGTTTTAAAAGAGCTTCTTACAAAAAGGAAGGAGCTTAAAGAAATAATTGAGGGAGGAAAGGAAAATGAAATGCAGCATGTGTGAGACAGAGATGTTTATTGAAAGGCATGAAGAAAAAATTATAGAAAAATGTCCGAACCCTAATTGTCCATGGTTTGGATATAAAAAGAAAGAGGGGTCAGATATTGAAAAACAGGAAAAATAAAAGAGGCGGAAGCATAAAAACAGAAGAGGTTATGAAAGCTTATTTAAAATCTCAAGGGGTAACTCCACAGCAGATTGGGATGGAGGAAAAGGACGAAGAATATTTTGACGAAGGCGCTTTTGATGAGGAAAAAGAGACAGGTGAAAGTTTTTTTAACTTAGAGGGTTTAGTTGACAAAATAGATTATGAAAATGAAAAATTACTTTTAAAAAAGGCGGGCATTAAGGTTTTTGATGTGGAAGAGTTGGGGCTTTGTTATGGTGTTTTAAGGCATTTGGGAATTGAGCCATCTATTGCATATTCAATTATAAAAACTGACAAGGAAAAAGAGCTTGAAAAAATTCAGCCGCCGCCTATGATTGGTAGGCTTAATTCTAAAACGGCTGCAGACAAGGATTATTATTCTCCTGAAGAGGTGGACAGGCTTTCCGAAGAGGATTTAAAAGACCCCAGGGTTTTACAGACGGTTATGAACAGTATGACAAAGTGGAAAAGATAAAGATTATTAAAAAGGAGAGATATTATGAGTTATTCAAATTTTAAAAGAATTGTATGGAGTTCACAAATTCAAAAAGGACTTGGCAGAAACCTTGTTTTCAAGGAGGACTGTGATTTTCAGTTTGACGGAGAAATAAAAAACGGACAGAAGGTTAAGGTTTTAGGAGTTGGCAAGCCTACTGTAGGCAATTATACGGGGGATAAAATTGGTGCCCCTGAAACTGTTGCAGACACAAGTGTTTATCTTGAAATTACAGAAGCAAAGTATTTTAACTTCCAAGTGGATGATGTTGACAAAAGCCAGACTGTCAGGGGGCTTATGGAGGCTTTACTTGAAGAAGCAACACGTTCTGTTGCGGAAGAGGCAGACGCTTTTTGTGCAAAAGAAATGGCAAATAGCAGCGGAACAATTACAGAAAGCACACCTGTTACAACAAAGGCGGGAGCCAAGGCCGCAATTGATGCAGCCTTTACACAGCTTTGGAACGACGGGGTTAAGTTTAACGACAAGGTTACAATTTACATAACACCATGGTTTTACAATCTTTTCAAGGATTATCTTATTGAAACGAAAACTGACAACGATCAGCTTATGGCGAAGGGCATTATCGGCACGTACAACAATGCCAAAGTTAAGATGACAAACAATATTTACAACGACGGAGTTGACGACCACATGATTATAAAGACCAGCAAGGCGTTTGCTTTTGCAACGGGACTTGAGCAGGTGGAAGCATACAGACCTGACGAACTTTTCAGTGACGCAGTTAAGGGATTATGCACATACGGAGGGAAAATGGTTCGTCCGAAGGAAAGTTATTGCATTAAGGCACACAAATAAGGAGGAGTTAGATTATGGCACAGGTTGAAAGTACAAATATCAGATTAAAAATTAACACACCGTCTGCACTTACGGGCGGAGTTAGCATTACAAATGCGATTGACGGATGTTTAGTGGATTACAGAAAAAGCGAAGACGGGAAAATTCTTATTATGCTTCAAAACACGGGAGCAACAGAGGTTACGACGAAAATTCTTAAGGGGAATGCTTTACAGGGAACGAGAGATTTGGAGATTAAAATCGGAGGGAACTCTACAGAGATGATTGTTGTGGAAAGCGGCAGATTTGTTAATGCTTTCGGAGAGAAGAAGGGCAAGCTTGTTATTAACGGAAGTACAGCGGTTAAGGTTAGTGTGGTTGAATTGCCTTGATGTAAGGGCGGAACTTAGAAGTAATGGATAGGTAGTTAGGGGAACCGGTATTTTCATGGTGGTTAAAGCTATGAAAGTACCGGTTTTTTGTTGCAGAGGTTAGGAGAGGGATATTATATTATTTGGATTTTTTAAGAAGGATGATGAAGAGAAGAAGAAAAAGAAGAGTGTCGATATTGTGCCGCAGAGCATTCCGAAGCCCAGTGATTATAAGGAATACACTGTCAATGACGGTGATAAAATGTAAGAAAACAGCGGTTAAATTTTGCAGTTTTATGGCGGCAGGAAAATAATCTATGTTACACTCAAAAAAACGTGAAAAGGAGTGTAGCGAATGAAAGGAAAACTTTGGATGAGTATTAGAAATGACAGAAAAAAAGGATTAAGTTACACAGAAATAGCCAGAAAATATCATATTGACCCTCGCACTGCTAAAAAATATGCTGAATCGGAGACAAAACCAGCATATGAATTATCATCACCGAAGCCATCAAAATTAGACCCTTACAAAAGCCTAATTGACACTTGGCTTGATGAAGCCCCTTACAGTGCAGTAAGAATCCATGAAAAACTAGCGGAGCAAGGCTGTACATGCAAGTATACCATTGTAAGGGAATATGTATCTTCTAAAAAGACTCAGTTAGCAGAAAAAGCCACTGTACGTTTTGAAACCATGCCAGGTCTTCAGGGGCAGGTTGACTGGGGATTTTTTGAAAACTATAGGGTGCTTCAGAATGGCGAATATAAGAAACTATATTGTTTTCTTATGATTTTAGGATATTCAAGAACCAGATATATTGAGTTTGTTACAGACATGACTACAAATACGCTTATAAGATGTCACATAAATGCATTTAGATATTTTGGCGGATATCCTGAGGAAATTCTTTATGACAACATGAAGCAAGTGGTTGTTAAGCGTCTGCTCAAGCAAGAAGATAGTGAACTAAATAAGCAGTTCGAAGATTTTGCAGGATTTTATGGATATAAGCCTGTTTTATGCCGTCCGTACAGAGGACAAACAAAGGGTAAAGTGGAGCGCACTGTTGCATATGTTAGGGATAACTTTATGACGGGTATTAAGTATGATTCCTTAGAAACCCTCAATCTTCAGGCAACGGCATGGTGTAATAAGGTAAACAATAAAGTTCATGGAACAACTAATGAGATTCCATTTGAGAGGCTTCTAAAAGAAAATCTTCAGCCTTTAAAAAGAGAATATATTATTGATAAAATTAATCTCAGAAGAGTTGAAAAAGACTGCCTCATCAGCTATGCCGGCAATAAATATTCCGTTCCAGCAGAATATATAGGCATGGATGTTGCAGTCATAGTTCTGGACAACATGCTTGCGGCATATCACCAAGGTAAGCAGATATCTCTGCATAGGTTATCATACAACAGAAATGATATGGTGGTCAATAAGGAGCACTATAAAAAATTACTGTATAAGCAAACCTTTGATACAGAAAATACCCTTTTATACAATAGTAACCTTGTAGATTTTCCATCGCCAAAGCATAGTTTAAGCCAGTATGACGAGTTAATGGGAGGTGAAATCTAATGAGTGAAATTGCATATGAAAGAATTAAAAATAATCTTCAGACTCTGAATATGAAAAACACCCTTACTATAATAGATAATTACCTGGAGCAGGCAATTCATGATAAAACCAACATTGTTGATGTGCTGGACCATATTTTAACCCAAGAAGCCAATGCAAAGCAAACAAGGGCTGTTGATAACCAGATTCAAATGTCGGGCTTCCCCTTTAGGAAAACCTTAAATATGTTTGATTTTTCTTTTCAGCCCAGCATAGACAAAGAACAGATAATGGAGCTGGCCACCATGCGGTTTGTAGAAAACAAAGAAAATGTAGTCTTTCTAGGAACGCCCGGTGTGGGAAAAACTCACTTAGCAGTTGCACTTGGTATGATTGCAGCGCAAAACAGATATTCCACCTATTACATAAACTGTCACAATCTAATAAGTCAGTTAAATAAAGCACACTACGAAAACCGGCTGCAGGAAAGATTAAAGACCTTTGCAAAGTATAAGGTGCTGATTATTGATGAAATAGGCTATCTGCCTATGGATATACAAGGGGCAAATCTATTTTTTCAGTTAATTACTAAAAGGTATGAAAAAAACAGCACCATATTTACCTCAAATAAGGCATTTTCCTCATGGAATGAGGTGTTTTCAGATATAACAATCGCCTCAGCCATACTTGATAGAATCCTGCACCACTGCCAAGTTGTAAGTATAAAAGGCGAAAGCTACCGGTTAAAGGAGCGTAAGGAGATGATGAAAAGCAAGAATATAATAAATACTTTGTTTGAAAAACAGGAATAATTTTTTGCCAAAAACCAGCAAAATTTAAACGCCGTTTTTATACAAAATCAAAACGCCATTGACACATAATCCTGACGGAAAAATTGCATGCGGTGCAGTTGGCTTAATAAAGGAGAGCACAGAGGCAAGAAAGGTAACTAAATTACTTATAGCTATGCTTAAAGATTTTGGCCATACGGTTTATGACTGTACAGAGGATAAAGGAATAAGCCAAGGGGATGTTTTAGAGAAGATAGTAAAAAGATGTAATGAAAACAATGTAGATTTAGACATATCTATACATTTTAATGCGGGAGCCGATGATTTAAAAGGAAACGGGAAATCGACGGGCACGGAAGCTTATGTTTATGACAGGCAAGGGGTTGGTTTTGAATATGCCAAAGGCATATGCGAGGAGATTTCAAGGCTGGGATATAAAAACAGAGGTGTAAAGGAGAGCAGGGATTTTTATTTTCTCAGGATGACAAAAGCACCCGCAATACTTATTGAATGTTGTTTTGTTGATGACAAGGATGATGTTGAGCTTTATTATCCGCAGAAAATGGCTGATGCTATAGCAAAGGGCATACACAAATTAGGGGGAGGTGAAAGCGAAGTGACCACAGAAGAGGCGATTAAAATTATTAAAGAAAAGTGCGGGTTTGATGATAACACAATTCTTTATTTACAGATGTACAGATATGGGGACAGTTTTATTACAAGGCTTGGAGAAAAGCTTAAAAAAATATAATGAATTAGTTGGAGAGCATGTTAAAATATTTAAGCTATTAAAAAATATAAAAAGTCCAAGGTTTTGCCTTTATAAACATATTAAAAATATTTATTGATTTTTGTTTATATAAGTTATATAATGATAAACGACAACTGAATATAAAATTAAGAAGTCTTCAGGGCAGGGTGAGATTCCCGATCGGCGGTATAGTCCGCGAGCGTATATTCTACGCAGGACTTGACATAGGTTCAAGTCAGGATTTGGTGAAATTCCAAAACCGACAGTATAGTCTGGATGGAAGAAGATGTGTTTAATTTATTTGTATGATTTTGCTTTTTAGAGCATTTTATTTTATTTCCGCAGGTAAAAAATACCTTTGGATATATTTTTAGATGCTGTTTTTGAAGCGTTTCTTATACATGTTATTTTAACACCTGAAAGACATTTCTTATGTTTTCAGGTGTTATTTTTTTATGGCTGTGCGGACAATCTAAAGGCTTTGTATGGTTTTTTATTAAAAAATAAAGGGCATTATATAAAGCAAAGCGTAAATTGTAATTTTAGAATAACTATGGTGCATAACAGTCATAACATAAGGAGGAATGCTTTTGAAAGACGAATATTTTATGAAAATTGCTTTAGAAAATGCAAAAAAAGGATGCGGTTTTGTAAACCCAAACCCTATGGTGGGGGCTGTTATTGTTAAAGACGATATTATAGTTGGGGCAGGGTATCATGAAGTTTTTGGAGGTTTTCATGCGGAAAGAAATGCTCTTAACAAATGTGGTGAAAAAGCCTTTGGAGGAACACTTTATGTTACCCTTGAACCTTGCTGTCATTATGGAAAGACACCGCCTTGCACAGATATAATTATTGAAAGCGGAATAAAGAGGGTTGTTATTGGTTCTTTTGACCCTAACCCATTAGTTGCGGGAAAAGGTGCAAAAATTCTTGAAGATAATGGCATAGAAGTTACAGAGGGTGTTTTAAAAGAAGAGTGTGACAAAATGAATGAAGTTTTTCTCTTTTTTATTAAAAATAAAATTCCTTATGTTACCATGAAATATGCTATGACAATGGATGGAAAAATTGCTTCTTATTGCGGAAAATCAAAATGGATTACAGGGGATGAAGCAAGGCTTAATGTGCAAAAGGACAGGCACCGATATTCAGGAATTATGGTGGGAACAGGAACTGTGTTTGCCGATAATCCAATGCTTACATGCAGGCAGGAGGGTTATAAAAGTCCGATTAGAATAATTTGCGACACTAGTCTTAAAACTCCGCTTGATTCAAATGTGGTGAAAACGGCAAAGGACTACACAACAATTATTGCTACATGCTGTGAGGATGAAAGCAAAATTCAGGCTTATAAAAATACAGGGTGTGAGGTAATTTCTGTTACTAAAAGAGAAAACTATGTGGACTTAAAGGAACTTATGAAGATTTTAGGCGAAAGAGGAATTGACAGCATACTTTTAGAGGGTGGAGGGGAATTAAACTGGTCTGCCTTAAAAGTCGGCATTGTAAAGAAAGTTCAAGCCTATATTTCCCCTAAACTTATGGGGGGCAAAGATGCAAAGTCGCCCATAGGAGGAGTTGGAGCAGAATCTCCTAATGAGGCCTTTAAGCTGTCAACACCGAAGATTACTGTAATAGGAGAAGATATTCTTTTGGAAAGCGAGGTTCTTTGATGTTTACAGGGATTATAGAAGAAATAGGAACTGTTTTTAAAATTAAAAAAGGAGCTGTTTCTGCCGTTTTAACAATTTCTGCAAGGGAAGTTTTAAGTGATGTAAAATTAGGCGACAGCATAGCCGTAAACGGAATTTGCCTTACTGTTACAGATTTTACAAGCACACAGTTTTCAGCAGATGTTATGCATGAAACTTTATCACGTTCAGCTCTTAGCATTCTTAATTCAGGGTCTAAGGTAAACTTGGAGAGAGCAATGGCTGCTAACGGGCGTTTTGGCGGACATATAGTTACAGGGCATATTGACGGAACAGGAGTTATTTCTGCAATTAAAAAAGATGACAATGCAATTTGGTACACAATTCGTACAAAATCTGAGATTTTAAAGCTTATTGTGGAAAAGGGTTCTGTTGCCATTGACGGAATAAGCCTTACTGTTGCAGAGGTTTCAAGAAGTGAGTTTAAAGTGTCTGTTATTCCCCACACGGCAAAAAACACAATTCTATCTGTTAAGCGTGTGGGAGACAGTGTAAATATTGAAAACGACTGTGTCGGAAAATACATTGAAAAGCTTTTGGGAGTTCCTTTACAGGAAAGCAAAATAACTAAGGACTTTCTTTTAAAAGCTGATTTTTAAGGAGGAAATATGTTTAAGTTTAATAGCATTGAAGAGGCTCTTGAGGATTTAAGGCAAGGAAAGATTATACTTGTTACAGATGATGAGGACAGAGAAAACGAGGGAGATTTTATTTGTGCGGCAGAGTTTGCCACAACTGAAAATGTGAATTTTATGGCTGTTCACGGCAAAGGTTTAATATGTATGCCTATGAGTGAAGAGCTTTGCAAGAAGCTTAACCTTTTTCAGATGGTTCAGGAAAACACTGACAACCATGCCACAGCCTTTACTGTTTCCATTGACCATGTTGACACCACAACAGGAATTTCGGCGGAGGAAAGAGGATTAACGGCACGTGCTTGTGTTGAAGAAAATGCAAAGCCAGAAGATTTTAGACGTCCGGGGCATATGTTTCCCTTAACTGCCAAAAGAAACGGTGTTCTTGAAAGAAACGGGCATACAGAGGCAACAGTTGATCTTGTTAGGCTTGCGGGACTTAAGGAATGCGGATTATGCTGTGAGATTATGGAAGAAGACGGAACTATGATGAGAACTCCCAAGCTTATTGAACTTGCAAAAAAATGGGGAATGAAGTTTATTACAATTAAAGACCTTCAAAATTACAGAAAAAAATATGACAAGCTTGTTGAGAGGGTTGCTGTTACAAAAATGCCCACAAGATATGGAGAGTTTAAGGCGTACGGATATATAAACAAGCTTAACGGGGAGCATCATGTGGCACTTGTTAAGGGGGAAATAGGAGATGGCAAGGACATACTTTGCCGTGTGCATTCGGAATGTTTAACAGGAGATGCGTTTGGTTCTTTACGCTGTGACTGCGGACAGCAATTTGCGGCGGCAATGACGCAAATTGGGGAAGAAGAAAGAGGAATCCTTCTTTACATGCGTCAGGAGGGAAGAGGCATTGGGCTTATAAATAAGCTTAGGGCATACGAACTGCAAGATAAAGGAATGGATACTTTTGAAGCAAACATTGAGCTTGGTTTTGAGGGAGATTTAAGAGAATATTTTATTGGAGCTCAGATTTTAAAGGATTTGGGAGTAAAGACTTTAAGGCTTTTAACTAACAACCCTGATAAAGTGTATCAGCTTTCTGATTTTGGAATTGAGATTATTGAGCGTGTGCCTATAAAAATGAATGCCACAGAGCATGATTTATTTTATCTTAAAACAAAGCAGGAAAAAATGGGACATATATTAGATTATTAAGTGAGGAGAAAATTTATTATGAAAACATTTGAAGGAAATCTTATATCAAAGGGAATTAAGGTTGGCATTGTAGCGGCACGATTTAATGAATTTATAACATCCAAACTTCTTTCGGGTGCATTGGACGGTTTAAAAAGGCACGATGTGTTGGAAGAGGACATTGACATTGCATGGGTTCCAGGGGCTTTTGAAATTCCTCTTATTGCTTCAAAGATGGCAAAAAGTAAAAAATATGACGCCGTTATTTGCCTTGGAGCAGTTATAAGGGGAAGCACCACTCATTACGACTATGTGTGCAGTGAAGTTTCAAAGGGCATTGCCCACATATCTCTTGAAAGCGAAGTGCCTGTTATGTTTGGTGTGCTTACAACAGAAAATATAGAACAGGCAATTGAAAGAGCCGGAACAAAAGCCGGAAACAAGGGTTTTGATTGTGCTGTTGGGGCAATAGAAATGGTTAATTTAATAAGGGAGTTATAAGCTGTTATTTAGAAATGAATTTTTTAAGCAGGAGTTTATGATTACTATTAGGAGTTATGAAAACAGGCAAGCTTAGAGGTTAATCTAAGGTTGCCTGTTTTTTTGTTTATTAAATTTGAATTATTTATAAAGCAAATACCAAGGATTTTAAATTGTAACTTATAAAACAAATACAAATGCGACTATAAGCGGCAAGTGAAACCTTTGTTTTACGATTATAGAATTACTCAAGTTGTTAAATTAAATTAAGAGCCTGTTCCAAATCTTCGATTAAGTCTTCAACGTCTTCAATGCCTATGGAAAGTCTTACTTGGCCATCATAAATGCTTGCGGCATGTCTTTCTTCAGGTGTCATGTCAAAATGGCTCATTGAGGGAGAATGCTGTATTAAAGAATCTACATTTCCAAGACTTGTGGCAAGGCTGAAAACCTTTACATTGTTCATAACTATTCTTACTGCATCCATACCGCCTTTTATATCGGCACTCATCATTGAGCCAAAGCCGTTATGCATTTGTTTTTTAGCAATTTCATGGGTGGGATGGCTTGTTAAACCTGGATAATACACCTTATCAATCTTTGGATGGTTTTCAAGGAATTTTGCAACTTTCATAGCATTTTCACAATGACGCTCCATTCTTATACCAAGTGTTTTCATTCCCTGCATTAACTGCCATGCGGCAAACGGATCTAAAACAGCACCAAAGCACTGAAGGTACGGCATACGGCAGCGGTCTATTAGGTTTTTACTTCCCGCAATTATTCCTGCTGTTACATTTCCATGACCTGACAGATATTTTGTTGCACTATGAACAACTAAGTCTGCACCTAAATCCAAAGGATTTTGGAGGTAAGGAGAAGCAAAGGTACTGTCAACTATCATTATTATGTTACTATGAGAATGAACAATTTCGGAGATTGCTTTTATGTCACTTATTTTTAATGTAGGGTTGGCAGGGGTTTCAATATAAACAAGGCTTGTGTTTGGTTTTATTGATTCTTCCACTGCTTTTAAATCAGTTGTATCTACCCTTGTATAAGTAATGCCAAGTCTTGTAAGTATTTGAGCGAAAAGCGTATATGAGCAGCCATATATTACATCACCTATTACAACATGGTCGCCTGCTTTAACAATGCTCATTACAGCCGTTGAAATCGCCCCAAGACCTGATGCCAAGGCCAACGCCGCTTCTGCATGTTCAAGATGAGCCACTTTTTTCTCTAATTCATCTGCATTAGGGCCGCCGAATCTTGTATACACAAAGCCTTCATCAACATGCTGATTTAAATATACGGCTGTATCAAAATCTTCTAAGATATAGGTGGAGGTTTGATAAATTGGGCTTACATGTGCCATTGCTTGTGGTGAATAGGAGCCTGTTAGTCTGGCGTGAAGTTGGTGTGCATGGAGTAAATCTGTATTAATTTTCATTTTTTATCTCCTTTTATTTTATATTTTTATTTAAAAATTATGAAACTTTAGGATGTTAATAAAATTAAAATTTTAGTGTTTCATTTTTTAAAGTAAATTGATTTGGATAAAGCATAAGGTTTGTATTTATCTTATATGGCATTTTATTGTTTGTTTATAATTGACATAACAATGGTATCATTATATAGTTTGAGAAACAACATACAATATGTAATGGAAAGATTAGGCTTTATAATACAATGTGTAGGAGGGCGAGGATGTTTACATTAAAGGATTTTACGGAGATAGAATATATAAAAGAATTTAATTTAGTTACAAAAAACATGAACTTGGATAAAGGAGTAATTAACCATATAAGCGTTATTGAGCTTCCTGTGGACAATTTTATACGGAAGAACGAGCTTGTTCTTACAACTGCCATTGGATGTTATGAAGACGAAGAAGTTTTTTTGAAGTTTGTAGAAGATGTTTATTATTCAAAGGCGGCCGGAATTGTTATATCGGCAAAAAAGCCTTATCCTTTAATTCCTCAGAGTGTTATTGATTTTGCCGATGAAAAGGATTTTCATATTATTTATATACCGTGGGAATATAGATTTGGTGAAATAATAGAAATTGTTGTTAAAATTCTTTCAAGAACTATGGAGGAAGAAAATAATCTTTTTGACAGACTTCAAAGGGAGTTGCTTTTTTCTTATTTAAACAAACAGGATATATCAATGGCGGCAAAGAAAATATATAAATATATAAATTATCATGTTGTTATTACAAACGAGGATTTTACTGTAAAGGGCAGCAGTTATGAAAAAAAAGAAGGAGAAATATTCAGTTTTTTTGACGAGGAAACGGTTACCGTAGGCATTTATAATAATTCTATATTTTATGGATATTTAATTATTTTAAAAAATGAGAAACAAGAATCTATTTTTAACATGGAACAGTTTGAAAAATATGTTGTTGTTCCTCTTTCTTTATGGTTTAACGAAGAAAGGGTTATAAAGCAGGCAAAGGATAGAAATAAAGATGATTTTATACACAAGCTTATTTCAAGCGGTTTCAAATCGGAAAAAGGTATGGCGGCAGAATTTGCAAGACGCAATTTAAGATACAACCCTCCTTATACATGTATTGTTGGCGAGGCGTTGCAGAAGCCTTTTTTTGAAACAAAATCAAATGAGGATATTTTTCATTTATCGGCAATTCGAACCACAGCAGAAAGCATTCTAAATTCAAGGTTTAATGAATTTTATAGTCCTCTTGTGACAATATACGAAAACAACATTGTTATTTTTACAGAAGGAGGACTTTATGAAAAGGAAAAAGATATTCATAAGTTTTTAGATGAAATTGAGCATAAGCTTTCGTTTGCTTTTTCTTCATTTAATTATTTTTGGGGAATAAGTGAAGTTTCCCATGAAGGAACGGATTTTGAAAAAAAATATAAAAATGCAAAATTAGCTTTGAGAATATGTATTGATGAAAAATTTAAATCTAACAGAGGCACATACGAAGACACAAGTATATTTAAAATATTATCAAATCTTTTGTCTGATGCCGAAGTTTTGAAGGATGCGGATATGTTTTTTTCAGGGTTATTTGAGCAAGACAATGAAAAGGGGAAAATGTTTTTAAAAACTTTGGCAACATTTATAAGTAATAATTATAACCTTAGCAAAACAGCAAAGGATTTAAACCTTCATAGACAATCTCTTATATATAGAATGGAAAAAATAGAGGAGTTAATGAATATTTCTTTGCATAATCACAGTGATTTATTTTTGGCGGAAGTATATTCACGATTAGTTTATAATTATAATGAGATTTCTTAGTTTTCAAGTAACAATTATGGAATAAATGAAAAAACAAAGAGGGTATAGTTTTTTATCAGTGCGTTGGGGCTGTTTGTCGTCACTTATTTTCTAAACTGCCGGCTGTGCAGTGTCAGTATGTATTTTTAACCTTTGCACTAACAGGACACGTTAGTATTTTAGCTTTATAGCATATTGATGTTTTGTTGTATGTTTTTACATGTTTGTTGTTATTGAGTTAAGTTTTTGATAAAATGTTTGTTATAACTTTTTATAATATATTGGTGATACTTTCTTACTAAGGTTAAATATTTTCGGAGGTGCAGTTATGGAATATAGAATTGAGCGAGATACATTGGGAGAACTAAAGGTTCCCGCAGATAAATATTGGGGCGCTCAAACCCAAAGAAGTTTTGAAAATTTTAAAATCGGCAACGAAAAAATGCCCATAGAGATTATAAGAGCTTTTGCCGTTTTAAAAAAAGCGGCGGCTTTAACAAACAGTAAATTAGGCATTCTTGATAAAAAAATTGCAGAGGCCATTTCAATGGCTGCTGATGAGATTATTGAAGGAAAATTAGACGGGCATTTTCCTCTTGTTGTCTGGCAGACGGGAAGCGGAACACAAAGCAACATGAATGTAAACGAGGTTATTGCAAACAGGGCAAACGAAATTTTAGGAGAAGTATTGGTTCATCCAAATGACCATGTAAATAAATCACAAAGTTCTAATGATACTTTTCCTACGGCAATGCACATTTCATCTGTTATAGCTTTGGAGGATAAATTAATTCCTGCTATACAGGTGTTAAAAACTACATTTGAAAGACTTATTGAAGAAAATAAAGAAGTAATTAAAACAGGCAGAACGCATCTTCAAGATGCAACACCTCTTACTCTTGGACAGGAAATAAGTGCTTGGCACAGAATGCTTGAAAAATCGGAAGATATGATTTTTAAAGCCGTTGAGGGAATCAGTGAGCTTGCTTTAGGCGGAACTGCTGTAGGCACAGGACTTAATGCTCATGCTGATTTTCCGTGGATGGTTGCCGAAGAAATATCTTTGCTTACGGGGAAAAAGTTTATTACGGCAAAAAATAAGTTTCATTCTCTTACTTCAAAGGACGAGCTTGTTTTTGCACATGGTGCTTTAAAGGCTTTAGCGGCTGACATGATGAAAATTGCAAATGACGTAAGATGGCTTTCAAGCGGGCCAAGATGCGGAATTGGTGAATTAATAATACCTGAAAATGAACCCGGAAGCTCAATTATGCCAGGTAAAGTAAATCCAACCCAATCGGAGGCAGTGACAATGGTTGTTTGTCAAGTTATGGGCAATGATACTGCAATAGGAATTGCAGCGTCACAAGGCAATTTTCAGCTGAATGTTTTTATGCCTGTAATAATTTATAATTTTTTAAAGTCTGTTGAACTTCTTTCAACATCAATTTTATCATTTGATAAAAACTGCTGTATGGGAATACTGCCAAACAAGGAAAAAATTGAATATAACTTGAAAAATTCACTTATGCTTGTTACAGCATTAAACCCTTACATTGGCTATGACAATGCGGCGAAGGCTGCTAAAAAAGCTCATAACGAGGGCATAACTCTTAAAGAGGCGGCAGTTTCTTTAAAGCTTATTTCGGAAGAAGAATTTGAAAGGATAGTTAATCCAAAGGAAATGATTTCACCTAAAAAATAAAAAAAACAAAAAACTATAAGAGCAAATTAAAAAATGGGCGGAATTAACCGCCCATTTTTAGCTTCAAGGTTTTTACGTCTAAAAAATAGACTTAGTAAAGGTTGAACAGAATGTTTATAAATTTATTATTATCAGTGAAATAACAGTATAGATTAATTATTTGAGCACCAATGACTCCAACATTTCAATAACAATTGGATCATCTATATCTAATTTATAGTATCCTCCATCCTGACCATTAACTTGGACTTCTACATAGCCATTCCTACCGTCTTCTGTTTCATAGTAAGTAACAAGGAAATATTTAGCTTCACTTCCATCATCTTTGTGTATGCTTAGATTTTTATAGGTTATGCCGCCATAGCTGATTTCATCTCCTATGGTAGAGCTTAGACTACCAAAGTCATTCATTCTGATGCATTCGTTAACAGCATCCTCTAAGGATTCTATCATTCTTGTTGTAGATATAGTAAATCTTCCTGCATTTGTATTTCCTTTACCAAACCAAAATTCAAGGGTTGCAGTTGCTGTATCATCAGGCGGCAGTGTGCTTAGCTTATAATTTACGCCTTCAGGGAATTTCAAAGAGCCGAAGCGGGAGTAAAGCGTAACAGGGTCTGAACCTTGATACCCGTCCGAGATATTTTGACCGACTATTAAATCCCCGGTTGATATTTCTGCATCCAAATCATCGTTATCATCAGATGCTTCCTCTGTGTCGGATGTTTCTGCTTCGGTTGAAAGCTGTGAGTTGGAAGTTGTTGGCTCAGCTGCATTTTGACTGCTTTTATTGTTGGTATCAGATTTACTGCAGGCGGCCATAGAGAGTATTAATATAATTGCAAGCAGGGTTGTAAGTTGTTTTTTCATAATTTTATCCTCCTAAATAGAATTGATATAGTTGTCATAGCAGGCCATATGCGGCCCTTTTGAAAGAACTATTAAATATAAGGTTTTATACAATTAAAATCATAAAAACTTATTGAGAAATTTTTAATGGCAGCTTTTAGACTCTTTTTGTTTTACTTATAAGAAACAGGTTTTTTGATATAGAAATTTTTTAATCCGGTACCCATATCACTGTCCACTCATCAAGAATTACATTGTATTCATAAATAACGCCGTCATCAGAAACTGCATAGTGAGTTTCTCTGGAAGAATGTTCTTGGTGGTTTGTGGCAAGGCTTAAAAGACGGTAATATCCACCATTTATTTCTACATATTCGCCTGTGTCAAGTATAACCATACCATGTGATTCAACCATATCTCTCACACTGTCTATGGTGAATAGAAGATATTCAACGTAGCTGCCAAATGTGGTTTCACCGACAGATATATAGGGATTGTCGCCAAGCGGATTGTATCCAAGCTCAAAATCCCAATTCATAACAGGGCCTTTTTCGTTTGAATGTAAATAATCGCCATTACTATACCAAAGCTGAAGGCCAATTAAGTTAATTGCCTCGGCAAAATAAACACTGTGTATTTCTTTTGGTTCACTTTTGGTATGTGACGAGGAATCAAGAAACAAATCAAAAGTCATCATCCCTGGTCTTATGCCGCTATTTTCGGCAATTGTCAGGTCAAAAGTTCCTGCATATCTTACGTTAACGTCTTCACCAATCCAGCCCTTTTCAAAAACGACTGTACCGTTTTCATGAAAGTTGAGCACACCATAATATCCGCTTGCGGAGTAGTAGCCATCCATATTGTAGATATCACACACCCACGGCCCTGAATAAAGTTCACTAAAGCTTACAGGAATGCGAAGATCATAGCGAATTCCGTTTTTATCTTCCGCAAAGACCGTCGTTGAACCGAAGCCTTCACCATCACTTTCACTTGAGAGAGTTTTAATATTTTTTATCCATAGTATCGGCCCTGAACTATAAAACTCCTGCACTTGAAATTCGTGCGGAAGGAAATCTACAAAAACATACTCTACGGTTCCATCCTCCATTAATAAAAAAATAGTGGGAGTTACAAAGTCTGTGCCATTTAAAAAATCCAGATTAGGAATTTGTGCAACACAAGCGTCTTTAATTTTGCCAAAGTTTCCAACTATTTTAATTATCCCTGTGTATATTTCACTTTCGTAGCGTTTTTTGTAATCATAAAGCTCATCAAAGCGCACGGCATTAAGTGTCACACTGGCGTTACCGTTTTCAATGCGAACTTCCACAAGATTTTCGGCATCAGAACGAATAATAACACCATCCTCCGCACTTTCATTGCCGAGAGTTTTATCGTTATTCATAAGAGAATCTTTTTTATTTTTTATACTTTTTTGTAAGTCAAGTTTAGAACCGGCGGTCTCATTTTTTCCTGAACACGAGGCAAGTCCAAAACACAAAAGTACTAAAGCGCATAAAGAGATTACTTTTTTCACTGATTGCTCAAACCTCCTTTCGCTAAAATTTACCGCTGCGTCCGGATGAACCGGAACTTTTTACAGTGGTTCCGCCGCCAGATGATGATTTTTCTATTTTTCGGCGTGTTTCAGTGCGATAGAGGAAACGGTCATCTTGCGCTATTAGGGCAAAACCGTTTTGCGGAATATAGTTACTCGCATTTTTTGCAAGCACAGCTGTCTTCATTTGCCTTTTCCAAGTGCCGCATACAAAAAATGCTATGAGCGACGGTAAAATAAACATAATGCCCAGTTTAACCGGTGTTCCAATTTTTCCGTAATTAGGGTCAGTGTTCTTATCAAAGGGTGAACCTGCTTGTGACATTTGCAAATATTCCTCTGCAACGTCATAGTATGCGGAAAAAGCTTCAAAGTATTTGTCTTTTGAAAGCAGAGGAAGTATGTGATTATCCAGCATAATGTCCTTGCCGTAATCTGTAAAAGCTGTATTACCATAGCCATAGGCCACAAGGGCATAATCTCGATTTTCCATGTCAAGCAGTAAAATCAGACAACTTCCATCTGGGCCATAGCCAATGTTATATTCATCATAGAGATATTTCGCCAAAGCATAGGTGTCGTCATACCCGGATTCACCCAGTGTGATTACAACAACATCACATTCATATTTCTGCGATATTTCGTCCGCCCTGTAGTTTAACTCCAAAAACTGATCATCGGTGAGCAGGTATGCCGCATCAGTAACCAAATCCAGCTTATCATTGGCGGCAAATGCAGAAGGTGCTATTGCCAATGTTAAAGTGAGAAATAAAACTAAACTGCTTAGAAGCTTTTTCATTAGAAAGCACCTCCTAAGAATAGAATTGCTCCAAGAATAGCCATGATTGGCACAGATATTTTGGCAAACCAAGACCAATAAAGCCTTTTATCTATAGGCAAATCACCTATAAGCTTGCCTGTTTGTCCATTCATAGCAAAGAGGAAGTTTTCACCGTTCCACTTGGTAGAAAGCATCCAGACAGGCATCAGCGCATATTTTATATCACCTTGAGTAAGGTTGATATCGGAGTATTCAGGCTCTAAGGTTGTATATCCAGATATTGTGGAAGCAAAGACATCTTCGGTGCTTTGTCTTATTCGTTGGTTGGCCTTTTCAGAACAAGCCTCTGCGTCAAGGTCATATTTATTAGCCATGAAACCAGGCAGGTATGCCGTAGAAAAGGACTTTAGATCTGTGTAGTCAAATGGCTCAATGGCATCCATATGCTCATCAGGCATTTTGCTTGAACCGTCGGCCGGAACCTTCTGAAACATTACATTACCCTCACGAACAACACGAAAATGCTCAGTTGTTGTAATTTCTTCATCGCCTGACTGACGGGTATGCACTATTGTTCCACGAAAGCGCATGGAGGCATAAGCCACGCCGTCATAAAGCCAGAAGGGAACATATACACCTTTAATTTCTTCAATATGGTTGTTGGCTGAAAATGATTTTGGAAGAAACTTTTTGCCTTTATAGTGATTTTTCAGTGTTTCGATTGCTGTTGCTTTATCAAGTTTAAAGGGCAAAACAAAATCTGGTTTTAGCTGACCCGCAAACTGTTCCGGCACTACGGTAGGATTTCCGCAATAAGGACAGGAGGTTGCCGCCGTAGTTTCATCGCAGATAAGTTCTGCCGCACAGGAGGGACAAATATAGCCTCTTAAGTGTGATGCTTCTTCTTCGCTGAAACTGCCGCCTGCCGAGGAAATATCCCACTGCGGATTGTTTCCCGAAGATGCCGCCGCCTGCTCTTTATCGGCATAAAGCTGTTCAATTAGTGCTACCTCATAGCTTGTGCCGCAATAGTCGCATATTAGCTGACCTGTATCCCCGTTAAAACGGAGCGGGCCTGTGCAGTTGGGGCATTGATAGTTTGTTATTTGTGTAGACAATTTATAAACCCTCCCTTACAAGTGATAATATTAAGCCCAGGGATCCTCTGAAACAGGTTTTCTTATTTGGGATAGCAGCATTTGATCCCACAAAAACCATTCGCCTGTAGATGGTTTCTTTCGCAGTTTTACAGGCCGTGGACTGTCTGCTCCGCCTGATCTAAGATATAACATTGCATATCCATCCTCGGCAAAGCTTGTTGGAACAGTTGAAACTGTTATCGAATAGGGCAGTATTGGATGATATTCGTTTTCAGGGCAAGCACCATCAAAGTAGGAAAACGGCACATATTCATTGCCCCTTAACCTCTCCGAGATAAACTGCTGTTCATAGGTGGAAAGTGATTGCGGTCCTTTTAAAAAATTTATCATATGTATAGCTTCGTTTTTATTTATTGCCACAGGCAAAGCGCCGGGATTAAAAGAGCAGCGGCATGGTGCGGCTCTTTCATGGCCGCTTCCGGCAAAGCCTGAAGTTCTGCAAGAGTTGTAGGAAGTGCTGTAAAGCCGATCTTCCAGCTTTGATTTGACATATGCTTGCCTCCTTAATAGATGTAGAGTAATACGGTTTTGCTTATACTCAAATCTTTTTATAAACAGTTGTCTGCTTTTAGTTATAGCTTATCTGCTTATACTGCGTTATGGATTTAATATAAGTATCAAAAAGGCATGATGTTTTTTACTGATTATGGTGTATATATTTGACATATGGATTCAATTGTGTCTTCCGCAATCGTAACAATCACCAGTACCATCCCATCATCATACTCATACAACTCCCCGTTTTTGAGTTTTTTAGCAAAATCAAATACACTTAAGTTTTCCGATTTCATAGTATCGTAGTTCCATATGGAGCATTCAGTGTTGCCATTTGTTTTAAACGAAGTCTGTTCTATTATTTCGTTCTCAATTTTATAGTCATTTGCTTCGTTATCATCACTAATCCATTCAACAAAATCAGTTAAAAACTGTGGATATCCATCATTTCCAACCTTGTCAAATTGAATATACGCATAATAATCATAAGCAGAGGTGTTAGCCTCATCATCAAAGTAAAACATATCCGGTAACAAGTCAAAAACCAGAGTTTCATTATCCGGGTATAACTCATCACCGTCGTTATGATAAAGTCTTAATTTTCCGTCTTGTGTAAGGGTTATGTCTGCATGGTAGCTTCCTTGCATTTTTACGGGCAGCTTACGACCATCTTCATATTGATTTACCATAAGATTCATATCAAAATCGAGCATACCAATAGGAAGATGCTGGTTTGGTGATTTAATAAAGTTTGCCGTGCCTTCCCATATTTCAAAGGTTTCCTCCAAAAATATACCGACACTTTTCCCGTTTCCTACACGAAAGAGTGCGTCTGAGTTGCTGTCTACAGTCAAATAGCCATGTACTGACCCGTCGGAAAGCTCACATACCCAAGTGCCGTATTGAAGTTGTTCATCTAAATACAGATAAAAGAAATCATACTTATCACCAAAAGCGTTTGTGATATAGATTGTGCCCTCGCCAATGCCTTTTTCGGAAACCTCGTATGAAAGGGATTTAAAATCATCTCTATAGGGCAGTTTTCCGAAGGTAGTGATGACATAATTTGGCTCTTTTTCGCCATCCGGAATAAAAACTCCGTTGGGATTGGCATAAAACCATTCAATACTGTTATCATCCATTAGTAATACAACAACAGATAATATAAAATCGTCGGCGGTAAGATTAGATTCAAGAGAGGGCAGTTTTGCGATACAGGCATCTAATACATTGCCGCTTTCCACTTGTATAGGATAAAAAACGTCCGGCATGGTGTCTGGTATAAAGAATATATCCTCACCATAGTATAAACCCCGCATTTCGTTCCATCGCTCCCGATTAAAATGCAGCCCTGCCTTGCCGTTTTCGACAGCAACTGACACAATGCCTTCTGCATCAGTACGTACAAATCTGCCGCTGTTTTGTGTGGTCTTAATATTTGGAACAGGCAAGGAAGGCGAATTGACTTTGGTCTGTCCGCAAGCCGTAAATGCCATACAACACAGCGAAAAAATAGCTATTATATATGTAAAATTAAAATATTTTTGCATTTAATTCCCCCCAAAACAAGCATTATTTGATACATAAATATCTTTTACCAATTACATTGTATACTTTAGGCAGCATAACATCATAGTTATCACTCTCATGTAAAAAAAGCAGGGCATCAGGGGGTGTTTTTGATGCCCTTATTAAAACCCACTAAGCAGCTTTTCTTTGTTTTGAAATGCTCCTAGTAAAAGTGTGGGCATTATCAGTTTCGTTAATAAACTTGTTAAAACAAAACTGCTATTTTTAATATAGATATGTTTTTATTTTTTTCTATATCTAAAATTAGACTTACAATTTCACTAATAAGCATGAGAATCCCAGTTATATTTACATTATCACAAGTTTATTTTGGCAGATATTAGATTAGCCTATCTCCGTCGTCAAAAATATCTCCGCATTCAGGGCAGAACTTAGGCGGTTTAGTTTTATCGTCTGGTTCCCAGCCGCATTTGTCGCATTTATATTGAGGAACAGCCTCTGGTTTTTTGCTGCCGCACTCTGCACAGAATTTGCCTTTATTTACGGCACCGCAGGAGCACTGCCAACTGTTAGAATTATCTTCAGGTTTTGGCTTTCCGCACTCCATGCAAAACTTAGAGGTGTTTCCTGTGTGACCGCAGGAACAAGACCACCCATTTGCAGCCGACACTTCCTGTGCAGGAGAGGTTGGCGGTGTAGGGGATTGTTGAGCTTGCTGCTGTTGTGCTTGTTGCTGTCCTATAGTGAACAGATTTTGCGCATTCATACCGCCGGCTTGATTTGCCATGTTCATTCCCATAAATGCCATTGCAGGGCCTGCGTTTTCATTTGCTGCCGCTGATTGCATAGCACTTGCTTGTGCGCCGACAATATGCGCCGCCGCCATGTTTGGGTTTCTAAAGGTTGCGTTTCTTTGAAGTTCTTTAATCATCTGCTCGTCTTCTTCGCTGGCTTTGACGCTGGAAACACCGAAAGAAACAATCTCAATGCCTCGCAGCCCTCGCCATTTGCTTGAAAGGACTTCGTTGAGTGCATTGGCAAGCTCCATTGTATGTCCGGGCAAAGCGGAGTAACGAATGCCCATATCTGAAATTTTTGCAAAAGCCGGCTGTAATGCTGTCATAAGCTCGCTTTTAAGCTGTCCGTCTATGGTTTCACGAAGATACTGTGTTTCAACATTTCCGCAAACGTTTGTGTAAAAAAGCACAGGGTCGGTAATTTTATAGCTGTACTCACCAAAACAACGAATGGCAATGTCAATATCAAGACCGATATTATTATCTACCACACGAAAAGGAACAGGACTTGGCGTTCCGTATTTGTTGCCGATCAGTTCTTTTTTATTGAAGTAATAAACTCGCTGATCCTTTGGCGGTTCACCGCCGAAAGTAAATCTTTTGCCGAAGTTTTTAAAAGATTCTGCAATGCTTGTGCCAAGATCGCCTTGGAAGATAGACGGCTCAGTTGACATATCATATGTAAATTCGCCGGATTCACCGCAGATTTCCACGATTTTTCCCTGATCAACAATAATCATGCACTGGCCATCTGCTACTGCGATTATCGAACCGTTTGATATAATGTTGTCGCTGCCTTTTGTGTTCGAAGAACGTCCGCCAGTGCGCTTTATCCCTTTTGTTACCATAACGGTTTCAGGCATTGACTCACAGTAAAAATACTCTTTCCATTGATCTGCTAAAACGCCGCCTCCGGCGCCAAGTGCTGCTTTAATAAGCCCCATAATAAATTCTCCTTTACTTTATTACTTTTTCTTTGACACAAACGGAAGTATTAAACCGGCAAGGTTTTCAATTGTCATTGTTTGTAAATATACTTTGCCGGGGCCGGTTATAACGGTGTCAAACATTCCTTCACCGCCGAACAACATGTTTTTTACACCCTTAATCATTTGAATATCCATCTGACAAGTTTCGTCCATAATGGCAAGAACACCGGTATCGCAGATAATCTGTTCACCCTGCACAAGATCGTATTCCTGACAGTATCCATCAATTTCAAGGAAAACAAGACCGGGCCCTGTAACCTTTTGCATAATAAAACCTTCACCGCCGGCAAATCCCGCACCCAGCTTTTTTTGAAAATGAACTGAAAGTTCAACTCCGTAAGTGGCACACATAAATGCCGACTTCTGACAGATGATACTTTGCCCCTGACCAAGTTCCTTTGCAATAATGCGGCCGGGAAAAGATGAAGCAAATGCAATTTCGGCAGGCCCTTGAGCAGTATATTTGCTCATAAATAAACTTTCGCCGGAAACCATACGGCCAAGGCTTTTCATAGCGCCGCCTTCGGCTTTGGATTCTGACACTATAGGGCCTCTTGACCATGTGCGGCCGCCAGCCTCACTGATAATGCTTTCACCGGCATTGAGATTGATAATAACTGCAGGTAAAGAGCCGCCTTCGATAGTGTAATTCATAAAAAAACCTCCTTAATAAATTAAATTACCAACTGATATTTTCTATAATTGCTAAAAAATTTTGATTTTGCATCATTTTTTCAAGCGTTCCCTCCCCACTTATCAGCATTAATACGTACATGCTTTCTATCTTCGATATATACATAAATTGTAATGGTTGCTCCCGAAAAGGTTGCCATTGGAAGTTTTGCATTACCAGTTATCCCTGAAACACCGCCTGATATATTGTCGCTGGGGTGGTTAGTTACCATCATTTTCAAAAAAATTGGGATCAGCCACTCCGTTTTTAATTGCTACTACATAGTCGTCATAACCTGGCGGAAGCTTGCTGCCAGGTTTGGAGCTATTAACCTCTTTTTCCTCCTTAGCCCACAACTCACCCCAAGGGCGAAAACAAAACATATACTCAAAACCGTCATTTTCAGTTAATTCTGGGTCTGCATAAAAATCAGATATAACAATTAGGTTTCCATCATCAATTGGGGAAATACCAATCCACCACTGAGCAGGGTCAAGAGTATAGTCCCAAAATTCACCTTCAGTTACCTCAAAATGGTACTCATCAGCAATGATGTAGGAATCGACAGTTTGTTGATCGTTATCTTCAAGGAAAATAGCCATTGTTCCCTCTCCGTTTTTATCTACATCAATAACCATATAAGCATCATAGAGATCATCTTCATATTCTGCCCATTCGCCAAAAGCCTCTGATAGGTAAAGGTAGCCATACCATGAGCCATTCCATTTTTCCTGAACATTATTTGCAGAATTTGCACTGTTTATATTTATATCCGTTCTGTTAGCATTTAGACCGCCTATTGCTTTGCCTTCTTTTTCAAATACAATCTTCATGCCAGTATCCATAAAATCCTCGACTACCAGCCCATTTCCATCCTTTATACAAGTGATAATTGTATCTCCGTTGGAAATAATAGAGATTTCTTGTTTATTTTCTTTCCATTTATAACTATGACTGTCCTCATCGGTTTGAACAAGACACTTGCCGTTTTCTTCAAATTCAAAAATCAAACTGCCCAGCACATCATCAGCAGGGAAGACTTCTTCGAACATTTCAATAGTTACTGCGTTCCATACGCCAATATAAGGGTTATTTGAGTCTGTTTTATTCTTGCCCCCAATTAGTGAAGCTATAATTGATATTATAACAATAGCGGCAATGCCAATTCCAGCAAAAATTAATATTTTTGGATTAATGGCTTTTTTTTGCTTTACAGCAGTTTGCGAGCCTGTGTATGTATGCTGTGGTTGATAACTGCCTTGAACAGGGGCAGAAGTTTGGGGCGATTCAGGCTGTGCCATTTGCTGAAACGGCGGCTGATAAGTGCCCTGTTGCGGTGTTGTTATTTGTTCTGCTGACGAGCTGTAGTTTTGTTGTGGTTTTTCCGCCTGAAAAGGAGATTGGTAGCTGCCGCTTTGCCTTTGCACAGATGTATTATCGCTGTTTTGCTGAGCCGTTGGTTGTGCAGATGGTTGATAGCTGCCTTGTTCGCTGGTTTGCATCGGAACATCCTGACTATTTTCAATGTTTACAGGGGTCTGCTCTTGAGATACTGAATTTGCCTGTGTCGGTGTTTTTTTGGCTACAGGAGCACCGCAATGTTCACAGAACTTTCCGTTTATATTTAGATCTTTGCCGCAATTATCACATACTGACATATCTGATCCCTCCGATAATTAATATTTTTTATTCTTGTTTATGTCTTTATTGTTACACAATATTGTAAACTCTTTATCGTGGTGCGCAGTCTGTACAGAGCATAACGTCTTCGTTATAGTGAGTGTCACATACCCATTTTCCGCATTTATGGCAGCGGTTAAAATATCGAATTGCCTCTTTTGCCGCAATGACGCTTGCAGTATTAGTATCTGTCGCACCAATTGTTTTAACTGTATATCCACTACCGCAAAGATCACAGAAAAAGGTAAAACAATAAAGCTCACCTTCTTGTGACATAGTGCATTTTTGAGGAAAGTCTGTCATAGCGCACCTCCTAAATAACGCTTTGGTATAATTTGACTAAGCTGGATTGACATAGTATAATAAATCAACTTAATTAGTTGTCACTTACAATATTATAATAGAAGAAAACACCATATTTGTAATCACCCTGGGGGTGATTATTGAGGAAAAAGCAGGTGATTAGTGGGGTGATTCGGCAAAAAGTGCCCAATTAACCCTATATATTAAAAAAAATCAACTAATAACATTGGAGGTCATTGAATGAAAAAAATAAAGTCAATATTATTCCTATGTGTGATATTGCTATTGTCTGTCACTGGATGCTCAAGCGGAAAAAAGCTAAACCCCAGTGACCCTGTAATCTTAACCATGTGGCACGTATACGGCAGCCAGACGGAATCACCCATGAATGATATGGTGGATGAATTTAATCAAACAACAGGCAAGGATCAAGGTGTGATTATAAATGTAACCTCCGTTTCTAATTCAAGCGATATCCATGATGCGTTACTTTCTGCTGCTGCAGGTCAGGCTGGTGCGGGAGAATTGCCGGATTTGTTTTTTTGCTACCCTGAAACGGCTGAGGCAATCGGCGATGAGCAAATTGTAAACTGGGGTGATCTTCTTACAGACACTGAACTGGGCGAATATGTACAATCTTTTCTTAGTGAGGGAACAGTAAACGGAAAACTGCTTGTACTTCCTGTGGGAAAATCTTCGGAAGCTCTTTTTATAAACACCACTATTTTCGACCGCTTTGCAGCTGAAACAGGTGTTAGTTATGATGATTTAGTAACTTGGGAGGGCCTGCTTTCCGCTGCCGAAACATATTATAAGTGGTCGGAAGGCAAAACCTTTGTGATGCATGATGAATTGCTTAATTTTATACAAATTAACACTAAGGCTCTTGGAGGTGCCGCCTATATTGACGGGACACTGAATTTTGATGATCCAATTTTTAAACAACAGTGGGAACAGGTTGCCAAAGCCGCCATAGCAGGCTATTTGCGGGTGGAAGACAATTATGAAACTGTCCGTATGATGACAGGGGATATTGTGGCCGGCATTGGCTCTACCGCCAGTATTTTATATTTTCAGGATATAGTTACTTATTCGGATAACACTACTGAACCCTTGATAATTCGAGCTTTGCCCTGTCCGTCATCCGAAGGCGGCGAAAAGCTGGCAATGCAGCAAGGTGTGGGCTTATGCATGAAAAAGATGAAAAAGGATGATGAGCGGAAACAGGAAGCGGCTTTGCTGTTTGCCAAATGGATAAGCCAAGGAGAAACGAATCTGCAATTTGTAACGCAGTCAGGCTATATGCCTGTAGAAAATGAGGCATTTAACAGCATTGCATCTCATACATTTGAAAACGATTCTTATCGCAGTCTGTATGATGCGATGGACATAATGCACAATACTTATGATTTCTATCTTCCGCCTGTAGTGGACGGATATTACGATATTTTGTGGAACTTTTACGATAATTCTATTGAAGTGCTAAGCGATTGCAGAGAAAAGTATTTGAATGAAGAAGATGCTTTGGATTCATTGGTTCAAGAAAGCTATATGAGAATGAGGCAGGTAATGGAAAAATAACTTATCAGTATAAATGTGAGGAACATAAAAAGGGGGAGGTAAGCTGAGTGCGGTTTATAAAACAATTAGAAAAGATGACGCTGATAGCCGGCACTTCTCAGACCATGAGCCGAAGGTTGTGCCTCTATACTCTTGCACTTTTTATATTGATTGGTTCTATACTTGCCGGCTGCATTTTACTCTCTGGCCGCTTTTTCTCTGTGGAGCACAGTACATCCTCAATGCTTGAAACACAGCTGGCCATTTATGAGAAAGATATTCGTATTCACTTTGACCATACCGCTGCACGTGGCCTTAGCCTGTCAGCGGATTTAAGCATGCAGCTTGAAAAGTGGCTCAAAGAGAAAGACTTTGAGTTTAAAGACCTTAATGGTAATCCAGATGCTATTGCAGAGGTGGAATCATTTCTTTATTCCACTATCCATCAAGCCATAGCTTTGACAGATTGTTCAGGTGCATATTTTCTTTTGGACGTAACTGCTAACCCTGATTTACCGAGAGCTGACAGTTCAAAAAGCGGTTTGTATATAAAGATTGCAAATCTAAATGTTATGCATCCTATTAATATGAAACTGCTCCAGTATCGTGGGTCAACAGCAGTTGGAAACAGCAACGGTTTGGAGTATCATAATATGTGGGCATTGGAGTATAACGCCGACGATTTTCCAAACTATGAACTTGTTATGAGCCATGCCAATGCTGATTTGAATTCCTGCTATCTTTTCACAGATTCAATAAAACTGCCCGGAACTTGGGAAAAGGTTATGTTGTTGTGTGTGCCCATTATTTCTGAAAGTGGGGATGTTTACGGTATCTGCGGTTTTGAAATCAGCCAATTGTTTTACAAACTCTACTATGCACAAGCTGGTGCTAGTCCTCACATTTCCGGGTTGTTGACTACGGTTGACGAAGATGAACTTCTGACGGATGTAGGTTTAGAAAGCGGTACGCAGCTTGGATATTTTGCTAACCTTAGGGGAACGTTCACAATTTCCAACGGATTAGGTTTCCAGATATTTGATTCAGGAGAACACCAATTTGTGGGGCTGAAAAAAACAGTGGAACTTTCCCCGCTCACAGGGGAGCACATGTTGGCAGTTATGATACCAAAGAAAGACTATGAAACACTGCGGTTGCGTAATATACAGGAAAATGGTGTTATTATTGTGTTGCTTGTTCTTGTAACAGTGCTTGGAAGTATTCATATGAGCAGACTGTATGTAAAGCCTATATTAGCAGGGCTTAGCCAGGTACGCAGTCAAGGCAGCTGCGATAATATGACTAATATCCGTGAGATTGATGACTTGCTTGAGTATCTTTCACAAAAGGATGTGGAAATGGAAGCGTCCGTTTCAGCTGAAAACAGGCAGCAACAAACAACATTTACGCTTTATGATGAGTTTGTCAAAAACATTGAAACACTCTCACCGGCGGAACGTGCCGTTTTCAACTTGTATATGGAAGGCCATACTGCAAATGAAATTACCAAAATTTTATTTTTATCTATTAACACTATAAAAACTCACAATAAACGAATTTATATGAAGCTTCAAGTTAACTCACGCAAGGAATTGATGGTTTATGTTAATATGATGAAAGAAATAGGGGATACAAACATTGGCGATGGATGCGCAAGCGAAATCGGATGATGATAATGGCTTTGTAGACTTAGGTTTTTATGATGAAAAAAGAGACTTACTCATTGGAGTTACCCCTGATGGAGTCACAAAGTATTAATTTATAGACGTATTATGTGCTGATGATATTCCGTTTTGGTAGGCGGCAAAGGCAGCATCTTTTATTCCCGTAAAACCGTTGGTATAGGTGAAAAGTATATTTTTACCCCGTGGCTTTCAGATCGATTAATATGAAAAGCCAATATTTTAAAGCCTGAATAGTCAATTTTCTTTTAGTAGATATTTAATAATAGATGGTGTAAGCTGATGAATATACAAATTTAAAATGAGGTGATTTTTATTGCTTCTTTTATTTATACCCCATGTTTTTCTTTTGTTATTAATATTGATTGTTAACTACAGTGTAAAAGATGAAAAAATAATACTAAAATTTGAACGTGTTATATTTGTTATTATATTTATATATACCATAGTAATTGGTCAAATGTTGTCAAATTTTAAGTTTTACAGCGGGCTTGATGATATGAGTAATTACATTAAAATATTTCTGATGTTTTATGTATTGAAATTTTTTGTTTCAGACTATATAAAATATCATAGAAAAAAAGAGGATTTTAACATGACAAAAAAGACATTATCTGTTGCAATTGTTCATTTTATTTCTTTTGCCATTTTTATATATATTTTATTAGCAATAGATAATAGCCGATTTTAGATGCATTTTTTAAATTAGTTAATAATTTTTTAAAGATGTTAAAATTACTGAAAAAGAAGTTACTTTATGAATAATTTAATTAAAAAATCAAAAAGCTGTAAACCTAAAAATAAAGGTTTACAGCTTTTTAAATTATGTCCCTGACACGATTCGAACGTGCGGCCTTCCCCTTAGGAGGGGGACGCTCTATCCAACTGAGCTACAGAGACCCACAATTAACGCAATATATATTGTAAGTTCAAACAGCAATTTAGTCAAGACTATTTTTTAAAGTATAAATGAAAGTATTGACAAAGATACTTTTGTGCTTTACTATAACAACGTAGAATATATGAATGAATTTATTGTCTTAGGAGGATATTAATCGTGAAGAAAAAAATCTTAGCTTTATTATTAGCATCTATGGTTATGAGTGTTGCAGTTGGATGTTCAAAAAAAGACCAGCCACAAACACCACAGCAAACACCCCAGTCAGAACAAGAAAATGACATAGGTTATGAAAAAGTTGTTATCGGACTTGATGACACATTTGCGCCTATGGGCTTTAGAGATGAAAAGAATGAAATAGTTGGCTTTGACATTGATATTGCCAAAGAAGTTTCAAGCATAATTGGTTTTGAAATTGAATTTCAGCCAATTGATTGGGGAATGAAAGAAAAGGAACTTAACAGTAAAAATGTAGACCTTCTTTGGAACGGATATACAATAACAGAGGCAAGAAAAGAGCAGGTTTTATTTACAAGACCATATCTTGACAACCGCCAGATTGTTCTTGTGCCAGCAGACGGCGGCATTAAAACTTTGGCTGATTTAGAAGGGAAAACAGTTGCAACTCAGGCTGAAAGCAGTTCAGAGGAAGCTATTTTTGCTAAACCTGAAATAAAAGATACATTTAAAGAACTTGTTACATTTTCCACCTATGAAGAGTGTCTTCGTGATATGGATGCAGGAAGAGCCGACGCAGTTGTTGCAGATGAGGTTCTTATTCGTTATTACATAGCAAACCATCCTGAAATTGACTGCGTTGTTATAGATGAGGACTTCGGTGACGAAGAATATGGAATCGGAGCAAGAAAAGACGATACTGCTTTGGTTGAAGCAATTAACAATGCTTTAGACGAAATTAAAGCAAGCGGCAAGGGTAAGGAAATTTCTGAAAAATGGTTTGGAGAGGATATTCTCCAATAAATAAAAAAGATATATTAAAAGAGTTCTCTTGTTTAAGGGAACTCTTTTTTGTATTTTTAATCATCTTTTATTTTTCAGCATAATTCTTTAAAGACGTTTTACATTGTCACATTAGTGTGTTATAATGCTACAAGACAAAAGATTTAAAAGGGGAAAATTAAATGAGTTATTTTATGCAGATTTTAGACGGCTTAGAGCTAACCTTAAGTGTTTTTACGGTTTCGCTTTTGCTTTCTTTCCCACTGGGAATTGCTGTTGCGGTTTTAAGACTTTCAAAAGTTAAAGTGATAAGTAAAATTGTTTCCATATATATCTGGGTGCTTAGAGGAACGCCTCTTTTGCTCCAGATTTTATTTGTGTTTTTCGGGCTTCCTGAAATAGGTATAGTTTTTGGAAGATTTAATGCCATTATAATTGCATTCACCCTTAATTATGCCGCATATTTCGGAGAAATTTTTCGTTCAGGGTTTCAATCCATTGAGAAAGGGCAAAAAGAAGCTGCTGAAATTTTAGGTTTTTCTTCTTTTAAAATTAATAAACTTATAATTCTTCCTCAAGTAATAAAAAGAACTCTTCCATCTATAGGAAATGAGGTTATAACTCTTGTTAAGGATACGGCCCTTGTTTATGCTGTCGGCCAAAGCGATGTTTTAAAAATAGCAAGAGGAATTGTAAACAGGGAAGGCACTTTAGTTCCGTTTTTAATTGCCGGCCTGATTTATTTAGTGCTTACATATGTAATAACAAAGATTTTTGATGTAATAGAGAGAAAGGTTACTTATGATGAATAAGGTTTTAGGTGATAATATGTTATTGGAAGCGAAAAATCTTTTTAAAGCTTTTAACGACACTGTGGTTCTTAATGATGTTAGCCTTGAGGTTAAAAAAGGCGAAGTTGTTGCCCTGGTTGGACAAAGCGGTGCAGGCAAAACCACTGTTTTAAGGTGTGTTGTGGGGCTTGAAAAGTGTGATAAGGGAAGTATATCCATTGACGGCAGGTATGTATGCCGAACAGAAAACAATATAATTACACATGCAAGCAAAAAGGAGCTTTCTGTAATTCGTCACGATTTGGGAATGGTTTTTCAGGCATATCATCTTTTTCCTCACATGACGGTGCTTGAAAATGTTATGCTTGCATTGACGGAAGTTTATAAAGTGCCTAAGGCAGAGGCTGCGGAGCAAGCTGTAAAAATGCTTGAAAGTCTTGGTCTTGGGGAAAAGCTTAACAGCAAACCTTCTGAACTTAGCGGAGGACAAAAACAAAGAGTTGCCATTGCAAGAAGCTGCGTTACAAACCCTAAACTTCTTTGTTTTGATGAACCTACGGCTGCTTTGGATTCGGCCCTTGTTTTTGAAATGATAAAGATTATTCGAGAATTGGCAAGAAATAAAAATATGGGTATTCTTATTATAAGCCATGACGAAAAGTTTGTAAGGGATGTTTCAGACAGAGTTTTGCTTATTGAACAGGGAAAAATTACACGGGAAATGACATCTGATGAATACAGAGCAATTATAAGAAGCTAAAGGTTTTATGGTAGGTTTTTATAATAAGAAATTCAAAGATGGAGTTAATAAATTAAAGAATTTTACTGTCGGTATTTTTTTCATAAATACAACTTTGTTATATCGGCATTTATCCTCGCTGAAAAGCTTCATTTTAAGGGTGCGTTTTCATTAAAACGCACCCTTTTTTGTTTTTAAAATTCGATTTTCCCAAGAAAGCTTTCCATATCTATTCCTAATTCTTTACATATATCCTGCATTTCTTTTATTGTGTTTTCGTTAACGGGTATTCCCTCTTTAAGAATTCTTTCCTGTGCTTCAATCTCTTTTTCACCGTGAGTATAAATTCTTGTCTGTCCCTCAGCTTTTGGAGATTCTCTAATTTCTTTCAAAAACTCTGAAAAATGCGCTTTAATTGCTTCAGGGTCGCCAAAAAGGTTAGGGTTTATTGCAATAAAGCTATGGCATGTTCCGCTTGTTGAGCTTATGTGAGAATTGTTTGAAGTAAGGCCCTGAGAAAGTATTGAGGCAAGTATTTCGGCAATCATTCCAAAGCCATAACCTTTATGGCCGCCGTATTTTTCACTATCTCCGCCTAAAGGCAAAATTCCGCCGCCTTTTTTATGGTTTATGTTTTTTAAAATGTCCGCAGAATCAGTGCTTGGATGTCCCTGCGAATTAAGTGTCCAACCTTCGGGAAGAGGTTCTCCCTTTTTATCATAAACTTCTACTTTGCCCCTTGTTACAACTGTTGTTGAAGCATCAAAAAAGAAATCATAAGGCTCGGCAGGCATAGCAATTGCTATTGGATTTGAGCCAAGCATAGCCATACGTCCATATGTGGGAACCATTATTGCTTCGCTGTTTGTTGTGGAAATACCTATTAAGCCCTCGTCACAGGCAAGCTGAGCATAATAACCTGCAATTCCGTAGTGATTGCTGTTTCTTACAGAAATAATGCCTACACCGCTTGTTTTTGCCTTTTCAATGGCTTTTTTCATTGCATAATGTCCCACAAGCTGACCCACACCAAAGTGATTGTCAATAACTGCACTTAAGGGTGTTTCAAAAACTGTTTCCCATTTGCTGTTCATGTGTATTCTGCCGTTTTGAATGGTTTTATAATAAAGAACCATTCTTTGAACTCCGTGGCTTTCAATTCCGTATAAATCGCTCATTAAAAGAACGTCTGTTATAATCTTACTTTCTTCATCATTAAAACCGAAGCTTTTGAAAACATGTTTAGAAAATTTATCAAGAACTTCATACTGAAGTTTTACATATGCCATTATTAGCGCCTCCCTATTAAGTTATTACAAGTGAAAATTGTTCTTTTTTCAGTCCATAAGGATAAGAAAACAAACATCTGTTGACTAACCTTGACTTATTATACTACAATATTTATGGAGTGCAATTAAAATTTAACAAATTTGAAATAATTTTAAGGAGAGAATGTGAAAAATGGATAGGCAATCCAGAAAAAATTATGTAGGTATGTATTTTGCTTGTGCCGCTGTGGCAATAGCGGGAATGTTAATGGGGGATTACAGAACAATTCCTCAAGGCATGAAAGAGATATTTTTTCATGACGCAATTTTAATAACCGATTACATAGCAATTGTGGGAACTGCGGCGTGTTTTTTTAATGTTGCCCTGACAACATTTGCTTCCGCCATGCTTTTAAGAATTAACCATGTTCCCATGCATGGAAAGAGTATGTTTGCCCTTGGGCTTACAGCTGGGTTCTCATTTTTTGGAAAAAATATCTATACCATGTGGTTTATTTTGCTTGGAACATATCTTTTAAGTGTGGTTTGTAAAGAAAAGTTTGGTAAAAATTTAATAAGCGGACTTTTGGCAACATCACTAGGCCCTGCTGTGGGGGTTGCGTATATTCATAACGGAGTTACAGTTATGAGTCTTTTGGCGGCAACTGTTGTAGGCATTATTATAGGTTTTACCATACCCCTTTTAGCGGCTCACACAGGTTCCCTTTTAAGAGGGCTTAATCTTTATAACGGTGGTTTTGCCGTTGGACTTCTATCTCTTATACTTGTTCCTGTTATGCAGGGGCTTGGCTATTCTTTTGAAAGTGAAAGCACCTGGTCAACAGGATATAACTTAATATTTTCTGTGTTTTTGTATTTACTTTCCCTTGCGTTAATGATAGCCGGATATGTTACAGATCCTAAAAACGCTTTTACAAACTATAAAAATATTTTAAAGCGTCCGGGAGTTGCAAAGGATGACTTTACAGAGCTTGACGGAATGAGTGCAGTTCTTATAAACATGGCTGTAAATATTATAATCTGCACCACATATATTCTTCTTATAGGCGGCTCAATAAACGGGCCTACTCTTGGATGTATTTTTACTGTTATGGGTTTTAGCGCCAACGGAAAACACGCAAAAAATATTATCCCGATTTTAATCGGTATTTTTTTAGGTTCCGCATTAAATATTGATGCCACTCCCACAACGCCAAGTATACAAATGGCAGCCTTTCTTGGCATGACCCTTGCCCCTGTGGCAGGTACATATGGTTTTTTTGCGGGAGTTGCGGCAGCTTTTTTACATTCATTTGCGGTTTTAAAGGTTGGCCTTGGATATTCTGCCGCCAATCTCTATAACAACGGTTTTAGCGGAGGAGTTATAACGTTGGTTCTTTATCCTGTTTTTGCTGCATTTTGCAAAAAGGTAAATTCATACAGTACTCCTTCTCCAAGCAGAATAAAAATGCATGTGACAAAAGAAACTTTGGTAACTCGTGACGAAACAAGCCAGGACTTAGGGATAGAAAGCTGTGACATAAGGAAGCAGTCAGGGTTTTTTGAAAAACTTAAAAAGATGAAAATGTAGAAAAAATGGTATTGACTTTAGATTTAAACTGTGTTAGAGTACCACTATCAATATATAACTTAATATTTTTTATAACACTGTGAAGAGGAATAGTAATTTTTTTGATGTTTTCAGAGAGTTGTCGGAGGGTGTGAGGCAACAGCAGGCAAAAAGATGAACTCGCCTTGGAGTGATTTGCTGAAAGCTTATAAAGTATGTAGGTAAAATCGGATGTCGTCCGTTATAGCGACAGGTTATCGGTAAAAATTTTACCCGTAGCCGTTAAAGAGTGCTTTATTTTTAAAGCAAACAAGAGTGGTACCACGGAAGCTAATGCCTTTCGTCTCTATATTATAGAGATGAAAGGCTTTTTTATTTTGAAAATGTAAAGGAGAATGATAAATTATGATGAATTATACTAAATACCGCCCATACCCGACAATGAATATGCCTGAACGCACATGGCCCAACAACGTAATTACAAAGGCGCCTATATGGTGCAGTGTTGATTTAAGAGATGGAAACCAAAGTCTTGAAATTCCCATGAGCCTTGAAGAAAAAATGGAGTTTTTTAACTTCCTTGTTAAAACAGGCTTTAAGGAAATTGAAATTGGTTTTCCTGCCGCAAGTGACACAGAGTTTGAATTTGCAAGAAAGCTTATAGATGAAAACTTAATTCCTGACGACGTTACAGTTCAGGTGCTTACACAAAGCCGTCCTCATATTATAAAGAAAACATTTGAGGCTTTAAAGGGTGCAAAAAGAGCAATTGTTCATTTATATAACTCTACATCCACTCTTCAAAGAGATGTTGTTTTTGGAAATTCCATGGAAGAAACAACTGCTTTGGCTGTGGAAGGGGCTAAACTTTTACTTAGCGAAGCCGCAGAAATTCCGGAAACAGAGTTTTTGTTCCAATATTCCCCTGAAAGCTTTACAGGAACGGAAATGGACTATGCCGTTGATATTTGCAATGCGGTTATTGATGTTATTAAACCGACACCGCAAAAGAAGCTTATTATAAACCTTCCTTCCACAGTTGAAATGGCAACCGCCAATGTTTATGCTGATCAAATTGAATATCAATGTAAAAAGCTTAAAAACAGAGAGTCCATAATTGTAAGCCTTCATGCACACAATGACAGAGGAACTGCAATTGCGGCAACAGAGCTTGCTCTTATGGCAGGGGCTGAAAGAGTTGAGGGAACTCTTTTTGGAAACGGAGAAAGAACAGGCAACACAGACATTATGACAGTGGCTTTAAATATTTTCTCTCAAGGAATTAATCCTGAGTTGGATTTTAGCAAAATAGATGAAGCGGTAGAAATTTATGAAAGAACAACAAGAATAGCTGTTCATCCACGTCATCCATATGCCGGAGATCTTGTTTATACTGCTTTTTCAGGCTCGCATCAAGATGCCATAAGAAAAGGTATGGACAAAATGAGAGATCATATGGACAGATGGGAAGTTCCTTATCTTCCTGTTGACCCTATTGACCTTGGAAGAACATATGACCCTATTGTAAGAATCAACAGCCAGTCTGGCAAGGGTGGAGTTGCGTTTATTCTTGAACAAAATTACGGTCTTTTCCTTCCAAAGCCTTTACAGCAGGATTTAAGCTATGTTATAACAGGACATTCGGATAAGAGCCATAAAGATGTTGATGCTGCCACAATAAGAGAAATTTTCTTTGAGCAGTATGTGGATTTAAGAAAACCAATTTCAATTGAAAAATACAGAGAAATTGTGGGCAACGGAGATGATGTTGAAATAAATGCTGAAATGACGTATCATGGAGTTCCTATGGTAATTAGCGGCACAGGAAATGGTATTATAGACGCATTTATTCACGGCATTGAAAAAAGATTTGAAATACAGCTTGAAATTGTTGATTATCGTGAACACTCCATGGAATACGGAACAAAGGCAAGAGCCATTTCATATGTGCAAATTGCAGACAGTGAAGGCGGCATGTATTTCGGAGCGGGAACATCAAGCAATATAACAAAATCTTCACTTCGTGCAGTTGTTAGCGCTGTTAATAAAATAATTGAATAATACGGGAGGATAAAAAAATGGGAATGACAATGACGCAAAAAATTTTAGCAGCTCATGCAGGGCTTGATGTGGTTAAGCCGGGGCAGCTTATTCAGGCAAATCTTGACATAGTTTTAGGAAACGATATAACAACGGCTGTTGCTATACCTGAATTTGAAAAAACAGGTGCTAAAGATGTTTTTCATAAGGAAAAGGTTGTTATAGTTTTAGACCACTTCACACCAAACAAAGATATTAAGGCTGCGGAGCAATGTAAGGTGAGCAGGGAGTTTGCATGGGAAAAGGACATCAAGCATTTTTATGATGTTGGTGAAATGGGCATTGAACATGCTCTTCTTCCCGAAAAGGGAATTGTTGCACCGGGCGAGGTTATAATAGGTGCTGACAGCCATACATGTACATATGGTGCATTAGGAGCTTTTTCCACAGGGGTGGGAAGTACAGACATGGCAATCGGCATGGCAACGGGAGAAGCATGGTTTAAGGTTCCAAGCGCAATTAAATTTATTCTTACAGGAAAACCAAACAAGTGGGTAAGCGGAAAAGACGTTATTCTTCATATTATAGGCTTAATCGGTGTTGATGGTGCACTTTATCGTTCTATGGAGTTTTTTGGTGACGGAATTAAGCATCTTTCAATGGATGACCGTTTTAGCATAACAAACATGGCAATTGAAGCAGGTGCAAAAAACGGAATTTTCCCTGTTGATGAAAAAACAATTGAATATGCAAAAAACCATACAACAAAAGAATATAAGATTTATGAGGCAGATGCAGACGCTGAGTATGATCAGGTTTATACAATAGATTTAACTGAACTTCGTCCTACTGTATCTTTCCCTCATTTGCCTGAAAACACAAAAACAATAGATGAAGCCCATGATTTAAAGGTGAGAATTGATCAGGCGGTTATTGGTTCATGCACCAACGGACGCCTTGAAGATATGCAGATTACAGCAGAAATACTTAAGGGTAAAAAGGTAAACAAAAAGGTGAGAACCATAGTTATTCCCGCAACACAGCAAATCTATCTTGACAGCATACGTCTTGGTTATGCAGAGGCTATTGTTGAAGCAGGTGCTGTTTTCTCAACACCTACATGCGGCCCTTGCTTGGGAGGACATATGGGTATTTTAGCTTCGGGGGAAAGGGCTGTTTCAACAACCAACCGTAACTTTGTTGGCAGAATGGGGCATCCGGAAAGCGAAGTTTATCTTTCAAGCCCTGCTGTTGCGGCCGCATCGGCACTTGTTGGATATATTGCTGATCCTGAAAAAATTGTGGGAGGTAAAAACTAATGGAAGTTAAAGGAAAAGTTTTTAAATATGGTGATAACGTAGACACAGATGTAATTATTCCTGCAAGATACCTTAATGTATCAAGCGGCGAAGAACTTGCAAAGTATTGCATGATTGATATTGACAAAGATTTTGTGAAAAAGATGAATAAAGGCGATATAATTGTTGCCACAAAAAATTTCGGCTGCGGCTCTTCAAGAGAACATGCTCCTCTTGCAATTAAATGTGCAGGAGTAAGCTGTGTTATTGCATCTACTTTTGCAAGAATTTTTTATAGAAATTCAATTAATATCGGTATGCCTATACTTGAATGTGATGAAGCGGCAAATGATATTAAAGACGGCGATGAGGTTTCTGTAAACTTTGACACAGGTGTTATAACAAACGTAACAACGGGGAAAACATACCAATCTGAGCCTTTTCCCGGATTTATTAAGGAAATTATGGCAGACGGTGGTCTTGTTAAACACACAAGCAACAAAATATCAAATTAGGGGTGAATTCTAATGGAAATTAATTTGGCTGTTATTAAAGGGGATGGAATAGGCCCTGAAATAGTTGATGAAGCACTCTTAACCCTTAATGTTATCGGTGAAAAGTTTGGACATAATTTTAATTTTAAAGAGGTGCTTGCAGGAGGTTGTGCAATTGATGCTGTGGGCGAATGCCTTCCTGATGAAACAATAGATGTTTGTAAGGCTTCTGATTCTATTATTTTAGGTGCTGTTGGCGGCCCTAAGTGGGATAATGTAGAGGGCAGCAAAAGACCTGAAAGGGCATTGCTTGGATTAAGGGAAAAGCTTGGGCTTTATGCAAATTTACGCCCTGCCATAATTCACAAGGCATTAAGTGATGCATGTCCTATTAAAAAAGAAATAATAGGTGACAGCCTTGATATTCTCATTGTAAGGGAATTAACAGGCGGAATTTATTTTGGTGACAGCGGCTACAGAGAAGGTAAGTATGGAAAAGAAGCTTTTGACACAGAAGCCTACAGTGAATTTGAAGTAAAAAGAATTGCAAAAATTGCATTTGAAACTGCCATGAGCAGAAACAAAAGAGTAACAAGCATTGATAAGGCAAATGTGCTTGAAAGTTCAAGGCTTTGGAGAAGGGTTGTGGAAGAGGTTGCCAAGGATTATCCTGAGGTTGCCCTTGACCATATGTATGTTGACAATGCGGCTATGCAGCTTGTTAGAAACCCTAAGCATTTTGATGTTATTGTAACATCAAACATATTTGGTGATATTTTGTCTGACGAGGCAAGCCAGATAACAGGATCTATAGGAATGCTTCCGTCGGCAAGCCTTGGGGAGGGCGCCTTTGGAATGTATGAACCTATTCATGGTTCTGCGCCTGATATTGCAGGGAAGAACATGGCTAACCCCATAGCTACAATTCTTTCTATGGCAATGATGTTAAGATACACGTTTA
>JAXGXT010000004.1:0-255942 GCA_040772665.1 Lachnospiraceae bacterium
CCCATATTAAAACCACATGACAATGTGGTTTTATAAAAGTTTTTGTTTCACTTTTTCCAAAAAGTGAATGGGTTTGGGCAACGCCCAAGGTTTGTCTTCACTTTTCAAGCTTTTCACTTCTTTTTATGAACATTTCTAAGTGTTTTTTTCTTTTGTGCGGCCTCTGTTTTTCTCATTAGCGAGGCTTTTCCTGAATAAGGCTTTCCCTTTTGCTCAGGCTTTTTAAAATCCTTTTGATTCCCCATTTTTCTTGGTTTTATAAGGCATTTCTTGTCAAAACCTATTAAATCTTCCCTGTGCGCCTTTTTAAGTGCCTCCATAACAAGGTCATAGTTCTGAGGCATTTTATATTGCATCAAAGCCCTTTGCATCGCCTTTTCATGGGGGGATTTAGGGACATAAACCTTCTCCATTGTTCTTGGGTCAAGCTCCATATAATACATTGCGGTGGAAAGAGTCCCGGGGGTAGGATAAAAATCCTGAACCTGCTTAGGCATATGGCCTATATCCCTTAAATATTCTGCAAGCTCTATTGCGCAATCCAAATCACTTCCCGGGTGACTGCTCATAAGGTACGGAACAAGATACTGCTCCATATCCAGTTTTTTGTTTATGTCGTAATATTTCTTTACAAATTTATCATATACATCTCGGCCCGGCTTACCCATTTTTTCAAGCACCTTTGGGGAAACATGCTCAGGCGCCACCTTAAGCTGACCGCTTATGTGATGTTTGCAAAGCTCCTTAAAGAAAGTATCGTCTTTGTCACTAATAAGGTAGTCATACCTTATTCCCGAACGAATAAACACCTTTTTAACCTTGGGTATTTCTCTTAATCTTCTTAAAAGCTTAACATACTCCTTATGGGTTACTTCAAGATTATTGCACGGCTTTGGAAAAAGGCACTGTTTATTTTTACATGCACCATTCTCCTTTTGTTTTTCACAGGCAGGGCCTTGAAAATTTGCCGTGGGGCCGCCCACATCATGGATATAACCCTTAAAATCAGGCTCCCACGCTATTTTCTGTGCCTCTGAAACTATGGAATTATGACTTCTTGCAGAAACAACCCTTCCTTGATGAAAGGCAAGTGCACAAAAATTACAGTTTCCAAAACATCCTCTGTTGCTTATAAGGCTGAATTTTACCTCCTCAATGGCAGGTATTCCTCCTTTTTCTTCATAGCTTGGATGATAATTTCTTTCATAATTAAGTGCATACACCTTGTCCAGTTCCTGAGTTTTAAGAGGAGGTGAGGGAGGGTTTTGAACAACAAGCCATTCGTCATATTCCTCCAAAAGTGTTTTCGCCGTTATGGCATCAGTGTTTTCATACTGAAGCATAAAGCTTTTTCCGTAAGCCTTTTTTGATTCTAAAATTTCCTTATATTTAGGAAGACGTAAAAAATCATAAGCTCTTGTTTCGTCTTTTGTTTTATAAACAGAGCCTTTTATAAATGTAATTTCATTTATGGGCAAACCGCTGTCTAAAGCTTCGGCTGTTTCAACAATTTGGTGTTCACCCATGCCATACAAAAGCAAATCAGCACTGCTGTCTAAAAGTATTGAACGGCGGATTTTGTTATCCCAATAGTCATAATGGGAAAGCCGTCTAAGGCTTGCCTCAACACCTCCTATAATAATAGGTGTGTTTTTATAAGCTTCTCTTATTTTGTTTCCATAAACAATAACAGCCCTGTCAGGGCGAAGCCCCATTTCCCCTCCGGGGGAATAATAATCTTTTGTTCGTCTTTTTTTTGCAACGGTGTAGTGGTTTACCATGCTGTCTATGTTTCCGCTGCTGACAAGAAAACCAAGACGAGGCTCACCAAAACGTGTGAAGTCTTCTGTTGTTTTCCAGTCTGGCTGTGAAAGAAAACAAACCTTAAAGCCTTTGCTTTCAAGAACACGGCAAATTATGGCTGCACCAAAAGAGGGATGGTCAACATAAGCATCGCCGCAAACATAAACAAAATCAGGCTGCCCCCATCCTCTTTCTATCATTTCTTCTTTTGTAACAGGTAAAAAAGCCATATATGCCTCCGTTTTCTTTTAAAAATATTCTCTCATAATCTTCAGGCTTTTAGCTGCGTCAGCTTCAAAATATTGAGGTTCCGCCTCAATTGATATTGTTTCCTGATTGCCCATTTCCTTAACCAGCCTGCTTATTCTTTCCAAATTTTTTCTATCTATGTCAAGAGGATATTTTCTTCCGTAATTTTCAGCAAGGTTGCTTATGTGAAGATGTGAAATACCCTCTATTTTAGCGGATTCTTCTATATTTTCATTCATAACCTCTGCATGGTAAAAATCAAGAACAATTTTTACATTTTCCATGCTGCACATGTCCATAATCTTTTTGGCATGGTCTGTTGTAAAGCAATAATCACACATATGCTCATGAACCGCTTCAAAATAAATCATAACTCCGTATCTTGCCGCCACCTCAGCCGTTATTTTCACAAACTCCGCCGCCTGTCTGTCAGCAAGGTCAATGTCATATCCCTTCGGCAGTTTTCTTGAAAGAGGTGCACCTATGCCTATCCCGTCAATATTAAGCCTTGCGCCTCGCCCAAGCATAAGCTCTGCATATTTTCTCACCTTTTCAGGGTCAAAGCCGTCACCCACCATAGGCACCTTCTCCGAACAATAGGCATTAAAGCCTTTTATGGGAAACCTGAGTTTTTCATATCTTTCCACAAACTTATCAAATTCTTCATCGCTCATTAAGGAAATTTCTATGCCGGGAAATTCTGCATAGTCATATCCTGCTTCCTTTACAGCTTCATAATATTTTGTTGGTATTGCCGTTCCTATTTTCATAATTTAATACCCCCTTAATTTTATTATAAATGTAAAATCATTGTCCAAACAGGTATGGAAATAAGGCAAAGCACATTGCTGAGCATTACGTTTTCAGCGGCAAAGGACGGGTCTGAGCCAAGTTTCTCCGAAAATATAACAGAAAAAATTCCCGCAGGCATTGCCCAAGCCAAAACAAAAACCGTTGCCATAAAGCTTTTTTCACCTAAACCAAAAAGAAGAAGCGCCGCCGCAATGGCAGGCATAACAACAAGTCTTACAAAAACACCTATGTAAAGCTTGGGTTTTCCTATAAAGCTTTTAAAGTTAAGCTTTTCAAGCTGTGCACCAAGAACAAACATGGCTATTGCCGTTGAAGCCGAGCCTATTTTTGAAACTGCATTCCCCGCAAATTCGGGAAGTCTTATATCAAGAAGAAAAAGTGTATATCCAATTAAAATTGCAACCATGGGAGGATTTAAAAATTCCTTTACAGACCTTTTTCCCTTAACCCCTACAGATCTGAACATAATTTGATAAACAATGGAAAAAACAAAAATATCACTTACTATTTCACAAATGGATATATAAAAAAGACCTTCCGCTCCAAAAAACGCTTCAATTACAGGAATGCCCACAAACCCTGTGTTGGGTATCATTATAACGGCAGACAAAATCCCTTGTTCTATTTTTGTAAACTTCATTGTTTTTACAATGGCGAAAACAAACACCGCCGAAACAGCAATCATAACAGCCCAAAGTCCGCCTATTTTAAGAACCTCCATGGAAAGTTCTTTTGAGAACTCGATTTGGAAAGAGCTTATAATTATACACGGAACCATAAGGTTTATAAGGATATTGCTCATGCTTTTAATATGGTCTTCATTTACCATTGCCTTTCTTTTAAATATAAACCCGGGAACAATCATAATAAGCAGTGTTAACATTGAAACCAAAAGATTTGAAAATGCCATTTTTTTATTTCCTCCTAATTTATTTTTAAAGGCAAGACTTTAAAGGGATATGCCTCAATAACAAAGTACAGACAAAGTCAATATAAAGTTAAGACCTTTAAGCAGAACCTTTGACTCATATTAAAACCTCATAATTATACGGTTTCAGCAAAAGTTTACTGCTCAGAAATTCGTTTTCCTAAAGCATTATATTCTTAAAAGCAAAAAGCCTTTTCTCCCACATTTAATTATACTTAAAAACATTGAAAAACACAACATATTAAAGCCTTTAACCTGCTATCTTCATAAGGGCAAAGCTATGTGTTTATTTTTAAAACATCTTCATTGAGTTTTATATTCCTTATTTTCGTTTTCGCCAATAAATGTATTTCGAACTAAGTTTTGCTTTAATATTGTACACCTTAACACTCTTGTAAATTGCACAAGCTTATGATATATTTAAAACATATAAATTTTAAAACAGTTTTAGATTAATATATTAAGGGGGAATTGATTATAATGAGAAGTCACATTACCACAAGAGGACTTGAAAGAGCAACCCACAGAGCACTTTACTATTCAATGGGAATGCTTCCCGAAGACCTTGAAAAACCGCTTATTGCAGTAGTTAACACACAAAACGAAACAATGCCGGGCCACAGACATCTTGACACAATCGCCCATGCTGTTAAAGAGGGAATTATCTCCGCAGGCGGAACTCCTATTGAGTTTTCCACAATTGCCATGTGCGACGGTATTGCACAAGGCAACTATGGTATGCACTATCCTCTTGCAAGCCGTGAGCTTATTGCAGACAGCGTTGAATGTATGATGAACGGACACAGCTATGACGCTATGGTTATTGTTACAGACTGCGACAAAATCACACCTGGTATGATTATGGCTACGGCAAGACTTGATTTGCCAAGCATTATCATAAGCGGCGGTGTTATGGCAACAGGAAGATTCCAGGGCCAAAAAGCAGGCTATACAGACCTTATGGAATCCTCAGGCCTTGTTCAAAGAGGGCTTATGACAAACGACGAGCTTAGCGACCTTGAACAGCGTGCACTTCCGGGATGCGGAGCTTGTAACCTTCTTGGAACAGCAAACTCAATGAACTTTTTAACAGAGGCTCTCGGTCTTTGTCTTCCTGGCGCAACAGCTCCTGCTATGAGCGGAAGAAGAGTTGCTCTTGCAAAAAGAACAGGAATCAAAATTATGGAGCTTCTTGAAAAAGGCATTACAGCAAAACAAATTATCACAGACGAAGCTATTTTCAACGCCCTTGCAGTTGACATGGCAATAGGCGGAAGCAGTAACACAATGCTTCACCTTGCGGCAATATGCAACGAGGCAGGTCTTAAATTCAGCTTTGATGAAGTTGAAAGAATTGCGGCTATGACACCTCATCTTGTAAAGCTTAAACCTGCAGGCGTGCACTATCCTGCCGACTTTGATGATGCAGGCGGAGTTGGTGCTCTTATGCACAGACTTAAAGAGTACGGCTTGCTTAAAGACAACATGACAGTAACAGCTAAAACAGTTTTTGAAAATGTTGCAGAAGAAAACGTTCTTGATGACGAAGTTATCAAAACAAAGGAAACTGCTTACAGCCTTACAGGCGGCCTTAAAATTATTTACGGAAACCTTGCAACAGAGGGTGCTGTATGTAAAAAAGCAGGTGTTGACCCTGCAATGCTTAAGCATCAAGGCCCTGCACGTGTATTTGAAAAAGAAGAACTTGCCGTTGAAGCAATTTACGGTGGTGAAATAAAACCGGGCGACGTTGTTATTGTTCGCTACGAAGGCCCTAAGGGCGGCCCCGGCATGAGGGAAATGCTTACACCTACATCAGCAATAATCGGTATGGGTCTTGGCGAAAGTGTTGCTCTTATTACAGACGGACGTTTCTCGGGAGCAACAAGAGGCGCTGCTATAGGCCACGTTTCTCCTGAAGCCGCAGAAGGCGGACTTATCGCTTTCATTAAAGACGGAGATTTAATTGATATTGATATTGAAGGCGGCCAGATTAACCTTCTTGTTGATGAAGCGGAAATCGCTAAGAGAAAAGAAGGATGGGAACCTAACAAGCCGCCTGTAAAACCAGGAAGCTATTTAGACAGATACAGCAAGATTGTATCAAGTGCTATGGCAGGTGCAGTATTTAAAAGATAATTGAATAACAAATTAAAAACTACCCGCTTATGTGGGTAGTTTTTTTATGGGAATAAATCAAAACTTCGCAAGGGTTTCACCCTTGACTCCATCCAAAAACCGCATGTAAATGCGGTTTTTGTTAAAGTTTTTGCCCCGCTTTTTTCAAAAAGCGGGTGGGTTTGGGCAAAGCCCAATCCATTAACTCCCTTCTTAATTAATATTAAGATAACGATTGAAAACCTCAATATCAACACACCTTGTTACTGCCGCCTCCCTTGTGATTACTCTGTTTTTAACCAACTGCGCCAGAGAATAATCCATGGGCATCATTCCGTTTTTGATATTGGTTTGTATAACAGTGTCAATTTGAGGAATCTTGTTTTCCCTTATAAGGTTTCTTATGGCGTCATTGGCAATAAGAATTTCAAACGCAGGAACAACACTTTGCTTATCGGCTGTACGAATAAGCTGCTGACAAATAACTCCCTCCAATATTATAGAAAGCTGGGTTCTTATTTGGTTTTGCTGGTGAGGCGGAAAAGCATCAATAATACGATCCATTGTTTGAGCCGCTGTTGTTGTGTGCAGTGTGGACATTACAAAATGCCCTGTTTCCGCAGCAGAAATGGCAGTTGATATTGTTTCATGATCTCTCATTTCACCAACAAGTATAACATCAGGGTCTTCCCTTAACGCCGCCCTTAACGCCTTGGAAAAACTTTTTGTATCTCCCCCCACTTCACGTTGGTTAACAAGGCTTAAATTGTGCCTGTGCATATACTCAATAGGCTCTTCTATGGTAAGAATATGACACCGCCTGTTGTTATTTATATGCCCTGTCATGGCTGCCAAAGTTGTGGATTTCCCCGAGCCTGTAGGCCCTGTTACCAAAACAAGCCCTCTTGGTTTAAGAGATAAATCCTTAAAAATATTAGGCAGGTTTATATCCTCAAAAACAGGTATCTTGTCAGGTATCATTCTTAAAGCGGCGGCACAGCTTCCACGCTGTCTATACACGTTCACTCTGTATCTGTTTAACTGGGGGAGTGACCATGAAAAGTCTATTTCTCCGTCTTTTTGAAAAATAGCTTTTTGTTCCTCGCTCATCATATAATAGCAGATTTCCTGCACCTCTGCCGGTGTAAGCATCGCCTCATCCAAAGGTATAAGCTCTCCCCTTATTCTTAAAATAGGCGGACGGTTCACAGTGAAATGAATATCGGAAGCATTTCGTTCAATTGCCGATTGAAGCACATTGATTAAATTAAGAGCCATAAAAACACACCCTTTCATATTCCACATAAAACAACTTTACTTTTTTAGTCTACGCTGTATGTAACCTTTAACAACTCCTCCACGGTGGTTAACCCTGAAATAACAAGCCTTGTGCAGTTTTGTCTTAGGGTTTCAGTGCCTTGATTTATAGCTGTTTGATAAATCCGCTCCTGTGATGCCCCTTGATTTATCAGCTCTCGTATTTCTTTTGTTATAATCATAATTTCATGTATGCCGCTTCTGCCTTTATAGCCTGAAAAGTTACAGTATGGGCATCCTTCTCCTTTATATAACGGTCTTTCTTCTTTAAGGTTTAAAATCATCATTTCGCTTTGTGACGGTGTGTATGAAACTTTGCACCTTGGACAAATATTTCTAACAAGCCTTTGGGCTATTACTCCAACCATTGAAGAAGAAACTAAATAAGATTCGATTCCCATATCTATTAATCTAATTACAGAAGAAGGTGCATCGTTTGTATGGATGGTGCTTAGCACCAAATGCCCTGTTATGGAGGCTCTGATTGCAATTTGTGCTGTTTCCGCATCCCTGATTTCACCTATCATTATAATATCAGGGTCTTGTCTTAATATAGACCTAAGACCGTTTGCAAAGGTTAAACCGCTTTTCACATTAACCTGAACCTGATTAACTCCGTCAAGTTTATATTCCACAGGGTCTTCAACTGTAATAATGTTAACATTTGGTTTATTAAACTCTTTTAATATGGAATAAAGGGTTGTGGTTTTTCCCGAGCCTGTTGGCCCTGAAACCAATATTATACCGTTGGGGTTTTTTAATATTTTATCAAACAAAACGCTGTTAGTTTCAGAAAGTCCAAGCTGACTTCTTTTAAGAGCCCCTGCCGACCCTCCCAATATACGTATAACCACCTTTTCCCCGTAAACAGTTGGAAGAACGGATATACGCATATCCACAGGCTTTCCGTCAACAACAGTGTCCACACGTCCGTCTTGAGGAAGTCTTTTTTCAGCAATATCCATCTGCCCCATAATTTTTATTCTTGTTACAACAGCAGGATGCACAGCCATTGAGGAAGTCATGCTCTCTTGAAGTTGTCCGTCTATTCGAAAACGTATTTTCAGCTTCTCCTCCATAGGCTCTATATGTATGTCGCTGGCATTTAATTTTATTGCCTGTTGTAAAATAGAGCTTATAAGCCGCACCACAGGTGCGTTTGAAATGTCACTATCTGAAATTTCAGACAATTCCGCTAAATTAATGTTTCCGTATTCACGGTTTAAATCTTCAAAGGCTTTTTCTGTAACCTCGCCGCCATAATAGCGGTCAATGGCTAAAGATATTGCTTTTTTAGGTGCAATTCCAACTACGTTTACATCCATACCGCTGCTGCTTTTAACATCATCCACAGCATAAAAGTCAAGAGGGTCTGACATAACAATAGAAATGGTGTTTCCCTCTTTTTTTACAGGTATAAGGTTATGCCTTTTTGCAAAGCTTTCTTTAACGGCAACACAAGCCTCTTTATCCACATATGCAACTGCTAAATCCACATAAGGAAGACGATAACTATATTCAAGGCCTTTAAACAATGTTGCTTCATCAATAAAGCCTAAATCTAAAAGGGTTTCCCCTAAAACTTCACCTTTTTGTTTGGAAACTTTCAGACCCTCATCTAATTGCTCTTGATTTATAGCCCTCATTTCCAATAATATTTCTCCGAGTTTTTTATTTTGTACAGGCATAGAAACATCTCCGTTTTAAAATTTTTGTTTTTATGGTAAGCTATATAATATTAATTGATTTGGCGGTGGTGTTAATGAATAAAGAACCTGTTTTTTTGCTTTTAGTTTTTATATACGGTTTGCTTATAGGCAGTTTTTTGAATGTGTGCATATACAGAATCCCTTTGGGCAAAACAGTTGTAAAGGGGCGTTCATACTGTCCTGCCTGCGGCTCTTTAATTTCTTGGTATATGAACATACCTTTAATAAGCTTTTTGCTTTTAAGGGGAAAATGCCATAACTGCAAACTTCCCATTTCTTTAAGATACCCAGCGGTTGAACTGCTGACGGCATTAATGTTTGTTGCGGTTTGGTTTAAATATGGCTTTTCACTTGAGGCTATTTTTGTGCTTATCTTATTTTTAATTCTTATAATAATTTCATTTATAGATTTTGACCACCAAATAATCCCCGACGGGTTAGTGATAATTATTGCCTTTTTAGGTTTTATGCACTTAGTTTATGAGCTTTTTATGGGGGAACTTCTTTGGTATTCACCCCTTAGCGGTGTTTTTGCCGCATCATTAATTTTAGTTATACTTGGTTCTATTATACCAAATTCCATAGGCGGCGGCGATATAAAACTTATGGCGGCGGCAGGATTTTTTGTTGGCGGAAAGCTGATTCTTCTTTCATTGTTTATAGGGGCTGTTTATGCGTCGATTTTTTCTTTATTTATGGTTGCCTTTAAAAAAAGCTCCTTTAAAACCGCCATACCTTTCGGCCCTTTCCTTTCCTTGGGAATAGCCACATCTGTGTTGACAGGGGAAAGACTTATAAATTGGTATATAACCATGTTTATTTTGTTATGATAGCAATCTGAATAATAATTGTTTTGCTGTAAACTTTTGCAGATTAATGAAGACATTATTATAAACCGCCTTTGTTTAAAAATAGTATAACATAAAATTGTCACAAACCACTATTTTTTTTAGGAGTTTTTTATTTATTTATAAGTGGTTAAAAATCAACATGTTTTTAATGATTTGTATACGTATTTAACAACACCAAAAAAATGTTTTTCAATTTCTTAGGGGTTTTTGTACAAAAACCCTTTTCTTTTACAAAAAACCTGTTATAATATAATCATCAGTTAAGTAACAACAAATCTCTCTCGTTTACAAATAAAAAAAGAAGGGATGATTATTATGAAAAGTTTACAAAGAAAGTTAAAAAATAAGAAGGGATTCACACTTATTGAACTTATTGTGGTTATTGTTATTTTAGGTGTTTTAGCCGCAATTGCAATTCCAAAGCTTTCAGGTTTTTCCAATAGGGCAAGATGGAGCGCAGACATTGCAACGGCAAAAACAATTGCCACCGCCGCATTGACTGTAAACGCAAGCGACGGCTCACAACCAACTACTTTAGATGACCTTACAAAGTATCTTGACAATCCAGGCATTACAACGCAGTATGATAAAACTGTTGCTTTTTATTTAGATTGGGACGACGACGGAAGTCTCACTATTACAGCAGGAGAAGCTGGACCTGAACTCTATCCTGATGCTGCTGATATGCCTACTCCTTAATACCTAACAATAGCTAATCTACTGCACAGCAATCAACACCTACATAAAATCTTTTACAACAACCCCCGAAAGCAATGAAACAATCTGCTTTCGGGGGTTGTTTTTTTATTGCAGACAAAGTCAAAACCTTGAGGGCTTTGCCCTCAAACACCCACAAGGGTTTCACCCTTGACCCGTCTAAAACCGCATGAATATGCGGTTTTAATAAGAGTTTTTGGTCTTGCTTTTTTCAAAAAGCAAGTGGGTTTGGGCAACGCCCAAAAGGGGGTCTTGACTAAAACCTTGAGGGCTTTGCCCTCAAACACCTACAAGGGTTTTACCCTTGACCCGTCTAAAACCGCATGAATATGCGGTTTTAACAAAGGTTTTTGCCTTGCTTTTTTCAAAAAGCAAGTGGGTTTGTGTATGCATGGCAAAGATAGATGCCACAGGCACGAAGTGCCTGCTTTGCGAAGCAAAGTGCTGACATGAGCCCAAGGTTTGTCTTTAGTATTAAAGCTCCCTTGGGGAAATTCCCAAGGGAGCTTTTTTAGTAAACTAACAAACTTTTTTCTATAACCTTTTTTGTAACACTAAACTTAAAGTTATCTGCTTTTTGAGCCTGAATATCCGGACCAGTCCGAATCTAAATAAAGAGCTGGGTCACTACTGTTGGCTTTTACTCGATATCTGTAATTACCTCTTGTACGTGTTAGGCTGTCAAAGTTATAGCTTGTTGCATTGGAAGCTGCGGTAACAGTTTCACGCAATGTCCAAGAGCTAAGTATACTGCTCCTGTAATAAAGCTCAATGGTATATCCGTCTTCATTTTGTATATCGTTCCATCTTGCAATCCAAACATTCCAGCTTCCTACAGTTGGTGTATTAAGCTTTGGTTTAACTCTGCTTGAAACAGTGGAATATCCTGACCAGTCAGAGTCTGCATAAGATGATGTAGCATTTGCGTCTGCTTTCACCCTATATCTATAATCTCCATAGTCTGCTGTTTGGGCTGTGAAGTCATAGCTTGTTATGTTGACACCAACAGTAACACTATTCTTTAATGACCAAGATGCAGAACTGTCACTTCTATACTCAAGTTCAATTGTGTAGCCGTCCTCATTTGATACGTTACTCCACCTTGCAGTCCATCCGCTCCAGCCGCTGTTTACCGACGGAGTACTAAGCTTTTGCTTAACTCTGCTTGCTATGTTGGAATTTGCTGACCAATCTGAATCTATACTAAGAGATGTGACGGTTGCATTTGCCCTTACTCTATACATATAATCTCCATAGTCTGCTGTTTGGGTTGTGAAGTTATAGCTTCTTGGGGTAGAGCCAACAGTAACACTATTCCTTAATGACCATTCTGCAGAACTGTCACTTCTGTAGTAAAGCTCAATTGTATAACCGTTATTGCCTGATACACTGCCCCATGTTGCAGACCAGCCACTCCAGTTGTTCTTCGACGGAGTACTAAGCTTTGATATTGTTCTGGATGTGGATTTATTAGATTCATTACTGTCACTATATGTGATTCCGTTTCCTAATGCAGTAACAGACACGTTGTAAGAGCCTTCACCGTTTTCTTTAAGAATCGAAAGCACATTATAAGGACTTGATCCAACATCAACAGAAGTTATATAGGTGTTTCCTCTATAAATTTTAATTCTGTAACCTATGGAGTTAGAAACACTGTTCCACGACGCAACTCCTCCTGTGCTTAATGAAACATTGGTAACTGTGGCAAGTTTTATAGGGTCGGCAAGTTTAAACTGAACTGTATATGTTTTTGTGTTGCCGTTATCGGCAGTTACCTTTACAGTTGCGGCAGCCGAAGGCCCTGACGCCTGAGTTATCTGCACAGTTGCTCCGGAAGGTTCTGTTGCCGTTGCCGTAACTAAAGGAGCGGCAGTGCTTCCTGCAGGCAAAGTCACGTTATAGCTGTATGTGTCAGGCGAAAATCCCGGCACAGGTGTGCCGCCTGTTAACAAGCTGCTTAAAGTGTCATCACCGTTTTGGCTTACGCTGAAAGCTATGGAATATGTATTTTTGGAAACCCCATCCTCTGAAACAACCTCAACATATGCCGTGTCTGTTTTTGTTCCCGGCTGTGTAATTGAAACAAAGCTTTCCTCTTCACCCTCTGCACTTACAACAGGTATGCCTGATTTAAAGGGGAGCAGCACAGTATAGTCGTTTGTGTTTGGGTTAAAAACAGGCGACAATGCTCCGTCAGACACACTAAGACTTTTAAGATATGCAAGACCTCCAAGCTTAACCTCACGCCATATATTAAGCTCCCAGCCGCTGTTTACAGGCTCTATAAAATGAGGCGGCGTATTAAATGTCATTCTTGGGTCGTGAGCATAGTTTTTAGCATAACCTCGTGTTGTTGAGCCTGATTGTATGGCAACAATTCCACGATGGTTTTGTATCATGGAGCCTCTTATAATAAGCTCTGCAGAAGGTCTGGGATAGGCGGAGTCGTAGCTGTAATTACTGCTTCCCACGTTATAGCAGCTTTCGTTTGCTATACTATGCCCCATGGCAAACAATGCACCATAAACCTTAAGGTCTCCGTCTGTGGCGGTAACGTCTTGAGAAACTGAACCGCTGGTATAGTTGGTTGTAGGCCAACCATATCTTAAAGCATAAATGCTGTTGTTTGCAACAAGCCCCAGCATATCAGTGCCTGTGCCCGTTACTGTAGTATCTCCTGTTGTTGCATTAACAACAAAATCCGTATCCTTATAAGTGATTCCTCCTGTAACAGCGGCATTGTTATAAGGTGATGTGGTTGGATCTCTGCCTGTAACAAAAATGCTTTCTGCGGCACCTATGGTTAGTTCACCTTTTAAAGTTCCTGAAACAAACACATTTCCCCTGTCAAGCTGAAACCTGTTGGTTCCCCTTGGGTTAAAGGTTGTTCCCGTAGTTCCGTTTACATAGATTACTCCGTTGGCAGGCAAATCCAACAAGGTTCTGTCACCGTTATTCAAGTTTTTATTCCTTACATAATATGTTCCGTCCGCATTTAACAAAATTAAAGTTCGTCCGTCATAATAATGCCCTTCGGCTTGTTTCGACCAATCCATAAGCTGGGTGTTGGAGGTAGGGAAAATAAGAGGCTGAACCTGCTCATATCCCTTTTTGAAAATTCCGTCTTTTGCATTTACTATACCCATCATGTATGTTGCCTTGCCGAAAAAAACAGGATGCTCATTATTACCTATTCTCAAGGTTCCGTTTGTGTGATAAGGGCCGTAAATTATGTCTCCTGTTGCAAAAATTATATCATCTCCGTCATTATCCGAAAGATACACATAGTTGCTGAAAGTTCTTTTTGTCAAAGTGGATTCTATTGTTCGTTTGCTTTCAGATTTATCTTTAACCCAGCCTGTGGAGCGTATTTTTACATACCCCTCATTTTCTTCAAGCAAGCGGTAACGATAATATCCGTCACCATAGGCCACGTCAGTATTTTGATTTGCTCCGCCCGTATCTTTTTTATTTAGACTCCACAAATATTCGTTAATGCCCGCTTCCGCATAATGTATGGCATCCATGCTGTTGGAATATTGTGCATTCATCTTTGTTTGAGAAACTCCCATAAACAGCGCTCCGCCTGCAAGCACAATCATAACCATAAAAAGACCAAGCACAACGGGCAGAGCCATGCCTTTTTCATTGTTCAGCATTTTCTTAAACATTACATCGCCCCCTTGCTTCTTACGGTAAAAGTATCGCTTATTGTTATGGGGTCTTCAACATGTCCGTCAGGGTCAAAAACAGAAATGTTAAACTCAATTCTGGTAAGGTCAACTATTTTAAAATACGGAATTTCTATGTTTGATTCGTCCTTTGATTTTGCAACAGAGGGTATAACAGTTTCCCACACCAAATCTAAAACAGGTGTGTTAAAGTCAGTGCTTGTTGCCCTCTCCAGTTTTCCGTCTTTTATTCTATAGCCAACCATCAAATCTGTTTTGTCTTCATATGTATATATAATTACCTCGTTGCCTTCATCAAAAATTTCCACCGCATTAAAGCCAACCTTCTGCGCTTGTCTGAATTCTCTTTCCATTCTTGTTAAAAGCAGCCCTGTGTCTTGTATCATATAGTTTTCAGACTTTGTTCTGTTCCAAGACACAACGGAAAAATTGTAAAATAAATATATACACGCAAGCACCATTCCTAACAAAAGAATAACCATAACAACCTCTATCAAAGTAAAACCTTTATTGTTTTTAAGGCCTCTTTTTAGACTATTCTTTTTTTCCAAAAGCAAACCTTTCATAAGCCTCATTCCTTTCATTAGGATAAACAAAGAATGTCCTGCCTTATTGTTATGGATTTTAACCACCACTGCCTTTTGAAAAATCAAGGCTCTTCCGGCTGTTCAGGCTGTTCAGGCTGTTCAGGCTGTTCAGGCTGTTCAGGCTGTTCAGGTTCTATTTCCTGAAGATATATATAAACTGTTTTTGTTGTGTTTGGACCTTCAAAGGTTCCGTCCCAAGGCTGACCTTTTTCAGAATCCCAAGGAGATTTTCTTGTGGCTTCTTCAGACAGTTCATACCCTTCAACACTAAAAGGTTCAGGGTCTTCTTCATCAAAACCGTTAAAATTATAAGCCCCAGCATAACCTGTTCCCACAGGCCAAAGGTTTATAAAAGCATCCTGAGAAACGTATCCCTGACTGTCGGTTTGGGTGAACGAAAAATCTGTTTGAGATGTGTGATTTAATGTAAGTGTAACCTGAGATTTTAAGTTTAAAACCAAAGGTGTGTCAGTTTTTGCATCTCTAAACTGAACCCTTACAGCCGATGGATATTCCACCTCTGCATAGTCTTGTATGGTTTTGTTTGTTTCAAGAAGTATGTTTTTAGGGTAGCTGCTGGATGGGTTAAGAATCATCCCCGCAGGCGCCTCCACACCAACTATATATATTTTTGGAGAAAGGCCTATAAACATTGCAGAACCCTTGGCAGTGGAATAAACCCAAGACATATTGTTATCAATGTCAACTTTTGTGTATGCAACGGGCACACTGTATGTAGGCGTTCTTCCCCAACCTCGAAACACGCAGATTCTCAAGTTTGACCCTGTTAACACAGGCTGTTCGCTATCTCTTGAAATAAGTGTTGAAATATCCTTTTTTAAAGATAAATCGCCGCTTGAAAAATAACCCTCCGACGTTACAACAACACGAACTTCTTTATAGTCCCAATCTCCCGCTCCTACACTTCCGCAGCCAAGCTCACCCTCCCAGTTAATAAAAATTTCAACCAAAAAGTCCTGACCGTTAATTGTTTTTGTTTCTTTATCTTCTAAATCCCCAACAGGGTTTCCCTTTTTTGTTCCGATAAAGTCAAAATCCATGTTACGTATGGTTTCAACTGTTTCATTGGCTAAGTTTGCCGCTGTAATGGCATCTCTGTTATAGCGTATCTGTTGTGTGCTGAAAACAAAAGCAGGTGCCAGCCCCGTTATAATGATACCAATCAAAGCCAAAGAAAGAATAATCTCTACAAGAGTCATCCCTTTGGAGTTTTTATGTATAGGTTTTTTCAATATAATCATACCCTTTCATAAAATCTTGATTGCAGATTAACCATTTATTTCTCGGCTTATTGAAAAGGGTTTTCTCTTCCCAAATCTGCCCCAGGCAGAAACTTCAAATAGTCCTTTTCGCTTTCATCAAGCTTAGGCATTGAATAAAATGATAAAACAAGCTGTCCCCCCAGCTCGCCGCTTGACTGGTTAAGAACCATGTTTTTTAAAATAACAGTTTTATTCATCTTTTCAATTTTTTCCATAAAACTAATCAAAGATGAATAGCTTGAGGAGTTAAAGCTTAAAGTGATGTCGTTTGTAGGCACTGCATCTGATGCTGACTCGCCGGCTGATGAACCTGTGTTATTTTTTAAAGCACCGTCACCTAAAGACTCCTGATTTTTAAGGCTTTCCATATTTATAACAGAGGCCAAATTAAGCAAGGGATAGTTGGGAGGTGTATATGTGCCTTTAGGAATGGCTATTCCTGAAACGCTGTCGTCGGATGTTACATAGGAAATAACTTGAAAGCCTGATTCTATCATTAAATCATCTAATTTATAAAGAATACGCTCTTGATTTAATTCATAAAAGAAAGGTCTGTATTTTTCAACCAATTCTGCTTTCATTTCTTTTTCTTCCTTTTCCAACGCAGGAAGTCTTTCCACAATCATAGCCGCCCTGTCTAAATCGGCAACAACTGTTTCCTTTTGAACATTTAATGCCACTGTTTTATTTAGCTGAGGGCCTATAATAAAATAATAGCAGCATAAAACTATGGCAACAGCTATCAAAAAAGTCAACAGACCTTTATCTTTTTGGTTTATGGCAAAGGATTGTTTTTTCATTCTGCTCCACCTTCTTTCAAGACACCGCTGATAATTGCCACAGAGCCTGTGCCGTCTTGGTTTGACGAAACAGAACTTAGCCGAACGTCATATAACAAATTTGTGCCTTTAAGACCAAGCAAAAGCTCTGATGCGGCTTTTCTGCTTGTTAGGCTGCATGTCATTGTAACATTTAAGCTGTCCATGCTAAAAGAAGAAATTCTTACAGACGAGGGTATACCTGCAAACAAGCCTGTAATAAGCTCTGTGTTAAGCAGGTTACAGCTATAGAAATTCTCCAAAGCTATGCTTGCACCGCTGTCATATTGTTTCATGGCATCAAGGCTGTTTTGTATGTTGTTTGCTTGTGTGTATTCCTGACTTACTTTAATGCTTTCCGCACGAGCCGACATCTCTGCAATTTCCTTTTCCAAAGCATTGTTTTTTACCACCAAAAACGCCGATATTCCTGCACAAACCAACACTATAATAACACTGATAAAAAGCGGCGACCCCGGGTTAATTTGTATACCCTTTTTTCTTTGATAACCGGAGAAAAAATTATAATCATTCATATTATCCATCCTTCCTCTCCTAATATCTTATCAATGCTCCAAAGGCATTGGCATATGTTGTAAACTGTCCGTCTAAAACCTTGCCCTTAACCCCTGACATGGTTTGTATTTTTTCCACAGGAATATTAAGATTGGTTTCCAAATGGTTTTTCAAACCTTTTAAATTGCTGCCTCCCCCAAAGATAAAAATTTTATCAATTTTGTTTCCGCTTTTACGGTTGATGTAAAATCTGATTATTTTTCTAAGCTCATCATGGAGGTTATAAAAATATGTTTTTAACGAAAGAGAATATAAATCATCTTCATTAGAGAAAAAGTCATACCCTTCCTCTTTCTTTCTTTTTATATCTTCAGGCGGTGTGAGAGCGTTGTCACTGACAATTCTTTCAATATCTCGTGAACCTATATTAAAATGTCTGAACAACTGCACCATACCATGTGAATAAATATATACTGTGGTGCTGGCTTCGCCAAAATCCACAAAAACCGAAGATGTGCCCGCCATGGGTTGGCTGTTTACAAAACTGCATAAACCAAAAAGCTTTTCCATAGAGTTTACGTTTATATCCATTATTGGAGATTTGAATTTAAGGCTTTTCATAAGCTCGTGGTATCCATCCACAAGCCTTGCATCCATAGAGGCAACCCTGTATCTTGTCAAAGCCAAACCTGAATCAGAGCTTAGTGTTTCTAAAGTTTTATACTGCACAACGTCTGTTTCGTTAACGTGGTAGGTTTGAACAAGCTCGTTTTTAATCATTAAATCAAGTTCCTTGGCATTTGCCTTTGGCATATCAATATCTCTGTATGAGGCAGTTGTTGCATTTATTGTAACAACTGCATTTTTTGCTTTAAACTTCTCTTTTTCCATAACAGCTTTAATTGCGTCTGAAATTACCTCCATGTTGATTATATGTTCACCCTCTATTGAATATAGGGGCAGCGGACAAACCGCTGTTTTTTCAATGGTCAGTTCGTCTTTAACATAGCTTCCTTCAGCCAATTTTATATTTCCTTTTCCAATATCAATTGATAATAACAGGCCCATATTTTCACCTCCGTGTGTAGTTGCTTATGCCCTAAGCCTTAGCTGATTGTGCCGTATATATCAAATATAGGCAGAAGCATTGCCAAAACTATAAAACCTATAACTGCAGCCATAACAATAATTAAAAGCGGTTCTATCATACTAACAAGCTTGGTTATGGAGTTATCCACTTCATCGTCATAATATTCGGCGCATTTTTCAAGCATTTTTTCTATAGAGCCAGACTCTTCTCCTATGCCCACCATGGAATAAACCATGGGCGGAAGTGCGTTTGACCTTCTTAAAGACTGGGATAAGGGAACTCCTTTTCTTATGTCTTCTTTACAAATGCTTAAAGCATCCATAACAACTCTGTTTCCAACAATTCTTACGGAAATATCCAAAGAATTAAGCATACTCATACCGCTTGAAAGAAGTGTTGAGAGAGTTCTTGTAAAACGCACTGCAGAAAGCTTTATTATTGTTGTTCCAACTATGGGAAGCATTAACAACAGCTTGTGCCATTTTCGTTTTCCGCTTTCAGTGCCGATAAATATACGTGTTCCAAGTACAATAATGGCAAGCAGCAGCAAAATAATATGCCACTTACTTGTTAATGTGTTTGAAACAGAAATTATAATTTGGGTTGGCAGAGGCAGTTTAACATTTGAAGCCGAAAACATACTTACAAACGTAGGCAAAACTTGTGTCACAAGAACAATGATAACTGTGACAGACAGTATTACAAGAATAATAGGGTATGTAAGTGCTGTTCTTATTTTGGCTTTAAGCCTAACCTCTTTTTCATAGTGGTCTGCAAGTTTTTGAATTACACTATCAAGCTGACCGCTGCTTTCTCCTGCTTCAACCATGTTTATCATAAGTTCAGGATAAATATCTTCTCTTTTACGCAAACTTTCGGAAAGTTGTTCTCCTTTTTGCACCGATTCATAAAGCATTCTGACAGCTTCTTTAATATTTTTCTTCTCTATTTGAAGATATAAAATATTTAAGGCCTTAACAAGGGTTACTCCTGATGTAAGCATAGATGACAGCTGTCTGCACATCATGGAAATATCTTTTAACGAAAGAGTAAGCTTTCCTCCTGTGAAAAGGTTTTTTCTTTCCCCCACCTTTTCATAAGCAACCATATACAATCCTTCCGCTTTTACCTGTGCCATCAAACTTGTTTCGTCCTCTGCTTTGAGAATACGGTTTTTTCTGGTTTTCCCATCAGGCCCTTTTACACTGCATCTATATTCCTGCATAATACACCCCCAAATCCGACTTCAAGTTAAAATGGTTATACTTCCTCACTTTGGCATTACCGCTATATCTTACCTCTTATTATACTTTTATTACCTCAATTTTACAATAGCACCAACAAACTTATTGTAAATATAAATAGTTTTTAGGTTAATTTTACACCTTTTTTATAGAAATCGCCTTATGACGTTACCTTTTTTAACAGATTTTTTTATGCTTTTATTTTTTGTATTCCTATATGAAATGAGAATTTAAACATAAAGTTTGCATATATTAACATATAAAAAAATGGGCTGTGCAAGTATAATACAAGCACAGCCCTTAATTAATTTTTCAGCAGATAAAATTACAGATATTAGAATACACCCAAATTTTTTACTGAATTATTTTTTTAATTTCTTCCATCATCATAGGTATTATTTCAACTGCATTTCCTACAATTCCCACATTAGCCATATCAAATATGCTGGCGTCTTCATCTTTATTGATAGCTACAATATAATCGGAGCCTGAAATACCTGCCACATGCTGTGTTGCTCCTGAAATTCCGCAAGCAATATAAAGCTTTGGTGCAACACTTTTTCCTGACTGACCAATCTGGTGCGCCCTTGAAACCCAGCCTGCCTCAATTGGTGCTCTTGTTGCTCCAACAACACCGTTAAGAAGCTTTGCAAAATCCCAAACAAGCTTGAAGTTTTCCGCAGAACCCATGCCACGGCCGCCTGCAACAATAACCTCAGCCTCTTCAAGGTTAACAGCCTCTGAAATCTCTTTAACAGATTCCATAATTTTTGTTCTAAGCTCTTCAGCTTTAACATTTGCTGTTTCGTTAACAACTTCGCCGCTTTTTTCAGAAGCTTCGCCTTTTTTAAACACACTTGATTTTACAGTTCCTATCTGAGGACGTGATTGGCAAATCATGGTGTTTAACACACTTCCGTTATAACTTGCACATGTCCATAAAACATTTCCGTTATCATCCATTTTTAAATCAACAGCACCTGAAACACAGCCTGTGTTAAGTTTTGCTGAAGCTCTGGCAGCCAAAGCCTTACCGTCTTGTGTTGCTCCGATAAGAACAGCTGAAGGGTCATGGCTTTTGCAAAGCTGTGCCAAAGCACCTGTGTATAACTCTGTGTTAAATTCTGCATATTCTTCGCTTTCAACAATAACTGCTTTGTCTGCACCATATGCAATGGCTTCTTTTGCCGCATTGGAAACGTCGCTTCCAATAAGAACAGCAACAACCTCTTCATTAGCTTTTGCAGCCATTTCCTTAGCAGGTGTAAGCATTTCAAGACCAATCTTTTTAGCGTTGCCTGCTTCTGTTTCTATATATACCCAAATATTTTTGCTCATTTAATTTGTCCTCCCTTCTTAGAATACTTTAGCCGAAGCCATCATATCAACAGCCTTAGCTACAGTTTCTTCAACAGTTGCTTCTTTTATCTTAACGCCTGCAGATTTCTTAGTAGGGGCCGACATTTCTATAACCTTAACAAAAGAACCTGCTTCTCCCACTTTGCTAGCATCTGTGCCTAAATCAGCAGCTGTTAAAACAGGGATTTCCATTTTCTTTGCAGCCATTTTGCCTTTCATTGTTGGATAGCGAGGGTCATATTCAGGCTTTGCAACAGTAACAAGTGCAGGAGTAGCCATTTTAATCATTTTGTAACCCTCTTCTGTTTCTTTCTTAACCAAAACACCTTCTGCATCAGGGTCAACAGCAATAACGTCTGTAACTTGACCAAGGTTTAAAATTTCTGCAAGCTGTGAGCCAACCTGACCGCTTACAAAGTCTGTTGCTTCCTGTCCGCAGAAAATCAAATCAAATTTTGCTCCGTTAAGCTCTTCAATTTTTTCAGCCGCTTTTGAAAGTATATAACTTGTTGCAAGTGTGTCAGAACCTTCATATGAAACGTCTGAAACAACATAGCCTTTATCTGCTCCAACTGCCAAACATCCTCTTACTGCATCCACAGCCTTTTCTGTTCCCAAAGAAACAACTGTAACTTTGCCGCCGTGTGCCTCTTTATACCTTGCCGCCATTTCAAGAGCATATCCGTCAAATGCGTTAACAATTGGTGTTACTCCGTCAAGCTTAGGTGCTTTTTTTCCGCTGTCAAACTGTATGTCCACTGAATCGTCAGGAACTTGCTTAACACAAACTAAAATTTCCATAAATTTTTACCTCCTATACTTTATAAAGACCTTGAGAGAATTTGTCCCAAGGTCTTTAGTTATCCAAAAATAAAACTTTTAATTTTTACTACTGTTTGATTAAAAAACTATTTTTATGTAAATTATTTTAAACTCTATGCTTATCTAACTAATGCGTTTGCAACAACCATTCTTTGAACCTGGTTTGTTCCTTCATAAAGCTGATATATCTTAGCATCACGAAGAAGTTTTTCAACAGGATATTCACGGCTGTAGCCATATCCGCCATGGATTTGAATTGCGTCAAGAGCAACTTGAACAGACATATCGCTGGCAGCACATTTAGCAATTGCAGACTCTCTTGAGTGTGGTTTGCCTTGATCCATAAGTGTAAGTGTGTATGCAACCATTTGTCTTGCAGTTTCGATTTTAATGTCCATGTCAGCAAGCATCCACTGAAGGCCTTGATTTTTAATAATTGGTTTGCCGAATGTAGCTCTTTCTTTTGCATATGCAATTGATTCTTCAAGAGCTCTCTGAGCTGTTCCTGTTGCAAGAACACCAACAAAAGGTCTTCCGCAGTCAAGAGTTTTCATAGCGATTTTCATGCCGTCGCCTTCTTTTCCAACAAGGTTTTTAGCAGGAACTCTAACATCTTCAAATAAAACGTCTGCTGTGTTTGAAGTACGGATTCCCATTTTATCTTCATGGTTTCCAATTTCAATTCCGGCACGTGTTCTTTCTACAATAAAGCAGGAGAGTCCTTTTGCCCCTAATGATTTATCAGTTGAAGCAAATGCAAGATATACTCCCGCCGGTTCAGCATTTGTAATAAAGCACTTTCTTCCGTTAATTACATACTCATCTGTTGCAGCATCATAAACAGCTGTTGTTCTTGTGCTTCCAACGTCTGAGCCTGCAATAGGTTCTGTAAGAGCAAGGGCTGCAAAACCTGTTTCCTGAAGAATTTCAGAAACATATTTCTGCTGTTCTGCTGTTCCGCCTATAAACACAGGTTTAATGCCAAGGTTGTTGCAAAGAAGTGTTGTTGCAAAGCCGCCGTCAGCTTTTGCCATTTCTTCATAAAGAGCTGCTGAGTCTATGTTTGAAAGACCGATTCCGCCGAACTCTTCAGGAATTTCAAGTAAATGCAACTGCATTTCTATAGCCTTTTCATACATTTCTGTTGGCCATTCTCCTGATTTGTCAAACTCTTTACACTGCTCCTTAACTTCCTTTTCGCAAAAATCCCTTACTGCGTCCAATAAATCCTTTGCTTCTTCTGAAATCATAAAAGCCATTGTAAAACCCTCCATTTTTTATATTATCATTATTAAAGTTATATTAATTAAAGCCTGTAGCAAACCTTTCCGGGATTTAAAATCTCGTTAGGGTCAAACACTTTTTTAATACCTCTCATAAGGTCCATGTTTATATCTCCGATTGACTTGCAAAGATATTCCATCTTAGCATGACCAATTCCATGCTCTCCTGATACCTGACCGCCGATTTCAAGAGCACGCTCATACATTTCATCCATAACAGCTTTGCGTTTTTCTTCCCAAACGTCATCTGTCATGTCGTCTTTACATGCATAAATGTGAAGATTTCCGTCGCCTGCATGGCCGAAGCTTCTTATACGCATATCATATTTATCGCTTAAAGAATTAACAAATTTTAAATATTCAGCAATTTTGTTTCTTGGAACAACAACGTCACATTCATCAAGTGAAGGTGTGTCTGCAAGAATTGCCTCAAGGAAGTTTCCTCTTGCCGCCCAGGCATTTTTCTTAAGCTCAGGAGTGTCGGCAACAAAAATGTCAATTGCTCCGTTTTCAAAAAGCATTTCGCTTGCAGCCTCTATAACAGGCTCAATTTCATCCATGCTGTTTCCGTCAAATGTAACAAGAAGGTAAGCACCTGCTTCATCTGCCATAGGGAAAACATCTTTTTTCTCAAGATAAGCCTCTGCCATTCTTACAATGTCTTGCTCCATAAATTCAATTGCAACAGGTGCAAGCTTATTCATGAAAAATTTAGGCACAGAACCGATACAGCTGTCTAAGTCTTCAAAAGGAACAATAAGTGTTATGTTTTCCTTTGGAAGTGGGATAAGCTTAAGTGTAAGTTCTGTGATTAAGCCCAATGTTCCCTCTGAACCAACCATAAGGTTAACCATGCTGTAGCCTGAGCTGTTTTTAGCAACGTTTCCGCCGAAGTGTGTAATTTCGCCTGTAGGCAAAACAACTTCCATAGCTCTGACATAATCTCTTGTAACTCCGTATTTAACAGCTCTCATACCGCCTGCGTTTGTAGAAACGTTTCCGCCTAAAGTTGCAAACTTTTCGCCCGGGTCAGGTGGATAAAGAAGGTCTTGCTTTGCAGCATCGTCAGCTAAATCCTGTAAAAGCACACCGGGTTGAACTTTTACTGTAAAGTTTTCTAAATCATATTCAAGAATTTTATTCATTTTTGTTGTTGAAATAATAACGCCGCCAAGTGTTGCAACAGATGCCCCTGCAAGGCCTGTTCCCGCACCTCTTGGAATAACTGGAATTTTCATTTCGTTGCAAAGCTTCATTACCTGAGAAACTTCCTCTGCATTTAAAGCCTCTACAACTGCCTCAGGTGCAAAATATCCATATTCCGGCATTTCATCATGGGTATAATCTTCATTAATATCTCCCTTTACAAAAACTCTGTTGGGAGCAATCGCCATAAGCTTATCAACCGCTTCTTGTGACACTTTGTTATACTCTGCCATTTTCCGCATACCTTCTCTCTTTAAATTTTTAATTTCTGTTTTATTTTTATTTACGGTTAGCTTATAAACGGATTTTAAAAGATTGATAATAAATTATCGGTATGGTGGTCTTACCACACTTTCCAAAAAAACAGAGAAATAATAACTCATCTCTCTTTTTTTAAAAAATATTTAAAAGTCCACTTTTTTTGCCGTCCATTCATAAAATCAAACACCGCAGCCTAAGTGCATTATAATTTGCAACAAGGCTCAAAAGCCTTGTTTTACGGCACTTTTGAGGAAATCTCAAAACCCAATTTGTCGCCGCTTTTCTAAAGCACTTACTAATATCATATTATTTCACACGCTAACTATTGTCAATGTAAATAGTACACAAATATTTACTGTTTTTTTGGATATTCTTTAGCACGCTAACAATTAGCGTGCGTTAAATTTTTGTTAAACTTTATCTCTTTTAAAACAAAACTGCCTGTCCTCATCTTTTATAAAACTAAAGTTTTCTCTCTCATTGCCTTGTTTCTCTTTACAAAACATGGCTTAAATTCTATACTTAAGCAATAGTAATGAAAGGAAAATGCCAATGGACGGATTTTTAAAAGATATTGACCGCAATGAAGTGCTTAGATATTTGGGATATAAAGGAAGCATCATTGATGAAAACACAAATTTGCAAATTGATAAGGCAACGGAACTGATTAAAAAAATCGCAATGCCTAAAATTATATATAGAGTTTCAGAAATAATCTTTGAAAACGGGCTTTCTCTTTCTGCCACAAACTTCAAGCCTTTGGGAAACGACATTGCCGCTCTTCTTAAAGATTGCAAAAAAGCAGTATTATTTGCCGCAACAATAGGCAACCTTTTTGAAACGGAACTTCGAAAAGCACAAATAACAGATATGGCCTTTGCCGTAATTTTAGACAGTTGTGCAAACAGTGCCATAGAAAATGTCTGTGATAATTTCCAAAACCACATAAGGCTTTCATGGGAAAAAGAAGGTATGTTTTTAACGGAGCGGTTTAGCCCGGGTTATGGTGATATGCCCATTACACAGCAAAAAGAATTTTGCATGGTTTTAGATACGGCAAGAAAAATCGGTGTTACAGTAAGCAGCAGCGGTCTTCTTGTTCCAACAAAATCAGTAACGGCAATAATTGGCATAAGCGAAAACCCTCAGCCAAAAAGAATAAAAAGCTGCGAAAACTGCACAGCTTTTGCCAACTGCAAATTCAGAAAGGACGGAATAACTTGTGATTAAAAATTTGTTTAAAAAAGACTTTATATTTTTGGACGGAGCTATGGGAACAATGCTTCAGTCCTCAGGGCTTAAATTAGGAGAACGCCCTGAGGCTTTATCCATAACAAACCCTGAACTTGTTACATCCATTCATAAAAAATATGTGGACGCAGGCAGTGACATTGTGTTTGCCAATACCTTTGGTGCAAACTCCCATAAATTAGAAGGAACAGGCATAAGTGTTAAAGATGCCATTTATGCCGCAGTGGAATGCGGAAAAAAAGCATGTGAAAACTCAAACTCATTTGTTGCCCTTGATGTGGGGCCTGTGGGGGAGCTTTTAGAGCCTTTAGGCACACTAAGCTTTGATGATGCATATGAGGTTTTTAAGGAAATGGTTGTTTTTGGCCAGCAGGCAGGTGCTGATTTAATTGTTTTTGAAACAATGACAGATCTTTATGAGCTTAAGGCCGCAGTTCTTGCCGCAAAGGAAAATGCACATCTTCCTATTTTTGTAACAATGACATTTGAAGAAAACGGAAGAACATTTACAGGATGTACAGCAGAGGCCATGGCATATGTAATGGAAAGCCTTGGAGTTGACGCAATGGGAATAAACTGCTCTTTGGGCCCCAAAGAAATTCTTCCCATAGCTAAAAGGCTGGCAAGCTGTTCTTCTCTTCCCATAATAATAAAGGCAAATGCAGGTCTTCCAAACCCTGAAAACAACACCTACGATGTAACGGCAGAAGATTTTGCAAGCCAGATGAAGCCATATGCAGACGCAGGAATTACAATAGTTGGAGGCTGCTGCGGAACAACACCTGAATATATAAAGCTTATGAAAGAAACATTTGAAACACTTAAGCCTGCCAAAAGAAACATTTCTCCAAAAAGCATTCTCTGCACACCAAGCAATGTGGTTTTAATTGACCAGATTCGTGTTATAGGAGAAAGAATTAACCCTACAGGAAAGAAAAGGTTTCAGCAGGCATTAAAGGAAAACGACCTTGAATATATTGCCGAAAGAGGTATTGAACAGGCGGAAGCCGGAGCCGACATTCTTGATGTAAACGTGGGTATGCCGGGGATTGACGAGCGTGAAATGATGATTAAAACAGTAAAAACACTGCAAAGCGTTCTTAATCTTCCCCTTCAAATTGATTCTTCAGACCCTGACACAATTGAGGCAGGTCTTCGTTACTGCAACGGTAAAGCAATAGTAAACAGTGTAAACGGGGAAGAAGAAGTTATGGAAAAAATACTTCCTGTGGTTAAAAAATACGGTGCCGCTGTTGTAGGACTTTGTATGGATAAAAACGGCATTCCTGAAAATGCAGAAAAAAGGTTTGAAATTGCAAAGCGGATTTTAAACACAGCTCTTTCATACGGTATTAAAAAAGAAGATGTTTTCATAGACTGTCTTACACTTACAGTTTCAGCACAGCAAAATCAGGCACGTGAAACATTAAATGCCCTTAGGAGGGTAAAAGAAGAACTGGGGCTTAACACTGTTTTAGGTGTTTCAAACATTTCCTTTGGTCTGCCAAACAGAGAGCTTATAACACAAGCCTTTCTTATGCAGGCAATGGAAAACGGTTTGACACTTCCCATAATAAACCCTAACCAAAGCGCCATGATGGATATGATTTCCGCATTTAAGGTTTTAAACGGAAATGATGTAAACTCAGAAAACTTTATTTCAAGGTTTTCTGCGGCAAAGGAATCCCCTTTGGAAAAACCTAAAGGGGAAAAAACAATTGACATAGACTATGCCATAAGCAAAGGCTTAAAAGAAGAAACAGCTAAGCTGACAGAAGAACTTCTTAAAACAAAAACAGAGCTTGAAATTATAAACCAAATTTTAATTCCGGCCCTTGACAAAGTGGGAGAAAAGTATGAAAAACAGGAAATATTCCTTCCCCAGCTTATAAACTCCGCCAATGCATCTTGTGAAGCCTTTGAGGTTTTAAAAAGAAACATATTAAAAAACGGTGCTGAAACAATTTTTAAAGGAAAGGTTATACTTGCCACAGTTAAAGGAGATATTCACGACATAGGCAAAAACATAGTTAAAGTTATACTTGAAAACTACGGATATAAGGTTATAGACCTGGGTCGTGATGTGGAAGTAGAAACTGTTGTTAAAACAGCCATTGAAGAAGACGTAAAGCTGGTTGGTTTAAGTGCATTAATGACAACAACGCTTAAAAGCATGGAAGAAACCATTGCCGCATTAAGAAAAAGCGGACACCTGTGCAAAATTGTTGTTGGGGGTGCTGTGCTTACAGAGGATTATGCAATGCAGATAGGCGCAGACTTTTATGCTAAAGATGCAAAGCAAACGGTGGATGCCGCCAAGGAAATATTAGGTTGAAAAGAGATGATTTTAATGAATGTAAAAGAATATATAAAAAATAATATTTTAATTTTTGACGGGGCAATGGGTTCCTATTTAATGAACAAATCAAAAACACCCCAGGAAAAGTGTGAACTTTGCAATATAACTGAAAGTGATTTGATTTTTGAAATTCACAAAGAATATATTGACGCAGGTGCCAAAGCAATTAAAACAAACACCTTTGCCGCCAACAGCCAAGGCCTTGGAAGTGACAAGGCTCTTGTTAAAAATGTTATAAAAAGCGGCTATGACATTGCCGCTTCGGCGGCGAAAGACAAAGCTTTTGTTTTTGCCGACATGGGCCCCGTTGAGGAAGACGGCTCAATTGACATTATATCAGAATATAAATTCATAGCAGATTGTTTCATTGCCTTGGGAGCTGAAAACTTTCTTTTTGAAACCCTTAACAGCAGTGCAGGCATAAAAGAAACGGCAAGATACATTAAATCCAAAGTTAAAGATGCTTTTATAATAGTGTCCTTTGCAATACAGCCCGACGGCTATACAAGGGACGGTCATTTAGGTATCAGCCTTTTTGATGAAATATCTAAAGTCAGTGAAATAGACGCAGTCGGCTTAAACTGTATTTCAGGGCCTTACCACATACTTCAATATATCAAAGAGCTTTCTTTAAAGGATATAACACTTTCTGTTATGCCGAATGCAGGATACCCGACGGTTTTAAACAACCGTACCTTTTTTAATCCAAGCCCGGAATATTTTTCAGAGAAAATGGCTGATATTGTTAAGCAGGGTGCTAAAATAATCGGCGGCTGCTGCGGAACAACACCTGAATATATAAGGCTTACAGTCAAAGAATTTGAAAATATAAAAGAACCGCTGACAGCTGAAAAAACAGAGCTTAAACAAAAGCCATCTATTAGAAAAGAGAGAGAAAACTCCTTTTTAACAAAGCTTATGTCAGGGGAAAGGGTTATAGCTGTTGAGCTTGACCCCCCTGCTGATGCAGACATTGAAAAGTTTATAGAAAATGCAAAAAAGATTAAACAAAGCGGAGCAGACATAATAACCATTGCCGATTGTCCTGTGGGCAGGGCAAGAATGGATTCAACAATACTTGCCTGCAAAATAAAAAGGGAGGTAGGCATTGATGCACTTCCCCACATAACATGCCGTGACAGAAACATAAACGCAACAAAAGCATTGCTTTTAGGAATGTGCATTGAAAACATAGACAATGTTCTTATTGTAACAGGAGATCCTATACCCTCTGCACAAAGAAACGAGGTTAAAAGCGTATTTAACTTTAATTCACGTATGCTTGCACGGTTTGTTTCAAACCTTAACGAAACAACACTGCCCTCCCCTCTTAACATCTGCGGTGCTTTAAACATAAATGCTGTTAACTTTGACATACAGCTTAAGCTTGCCAAAGAAAAAATAGAAAACGGCATGGCAGTTTTCTTAACACAGCCTGTGCTTACACAAACCGCCTTAGAAAACCTAAAGCGGGCAAGGCAGGAGTTAAGTGTAAAAATATTGGGCGGAATAATGCCTGTTGTAAGCTACAGAAATGCCTGTTTTATGAACAGCGAAATATCCGGCATAAACGTCGGCGAAGATATAATTGCACTTTACGAGAACAAAACACCTGAACAGAGCAAAGATCTGGCAGTTAAAATTTCCTTAGACTTTGCCGAAAAAATGATGCCTTACGTTGACGGGCTATACATAATAACCCCTTTCAGCCGAGCAGATATAATATGCGAAATACTGGAGGGTGTGAAGGAGTAATACTAAGAATATGTCAGGAATCAAAACCCAAAGGCTCCCTGTGACCGCTTAACAGCAATCACAGGGAGCCTTAATTCCATCTGCGCTACACTTCTTTACATAAGTATAAAGTTTTTATTGTCTATAAAAATTTATTAAACATCCTGAAAGTATTATTTGTCTTTCATCATCTGTCATATCTCCAAGCTTTAAAACAAAAGGTTTCATGTTTTTGCCCACTACATATGCAGGAATTTCCTTTTCCTTGTTTTCTACTGCGCCTCGTATATCAGGTATATATATATAATCATGGTTTTCAAAAGGCAGTGAATTATGGTTATCATCAAGGACAAATGGAAGCATACCCCAGTTAATAAGGTTTGAGCGATAGCGCTTTGTTGCATATTCGCCTGCAATGTTTGCCCAGCCGCCTAAAACTTTCTGACAGCTTGCCGCCTGCTCCCTTGCTGAACCATCTCCCGGCTTAACTGCATAAATGGTGCTTCCTATTCCTGTTAATAATGGGTCAAAGCTTTCAAATCTTTCGCTTATGGCTTTATAAACATCTTGAAGCTCGTCATATGTTTTTTCAGGGCTTTCACCTTCAAGCCTTGCCTTTTCGCCTGTTTGAACTTCTTTTGCCCTTGAAACATACTGAGGGTCTTTTCTTGAAAGTGTAAACTCAGCAAGCCCCAAAGGATCAGAACGGAATGAAGAAGTTTCCCCCGAAGGTATAAGCTCATCTGTTGTTGTAACAGGGTCATGAATTACAGAAACAACCTTTAACAAAATATCCTTTGTTAAACTGCTCATCTGCGGCCAGTCTACAATGCTTGGGCCAAATTTAAGTTCTGTGCTTGGATCAGGCTTTCCAAAGCCATAATAACAGCGGTTTTCATAAACTTCTTTATTAAAGAAATATTGAGGACGTCTAAGCTGGAAATCCACATCCTTTGCAGATGTAAGCATTCCTTTGTTAACAGCAGTAGCGGCAATACTTTTTGCGTCCATAAGCGCCACTGACGCAATTTGACCGCTTGTTATTTTACTTCCCTCTCTGTTAGGGAAGTTTCTTGTGGAATGTCTTATTGAAAGGCAGTTGTTTGCAGGCACATCTCCGGCACCAAAACATGGGCCGCAAAAAGCCGAGCGCACAGTTGCACCGGCAACCATAATGTCGGCAATAGAGCCGTTTTCCACAAGATTTAAAAACACCGGCTGGCTGGACGGATAAACACTTAAAGCAAACTCGTCCGCACCTATGCTGTGCCCTTTAAGAATATCCCTTGCGTCACTTATATTTTCATAAGTTCCTCCCGCACATCCTGCAATAACACCCTGCTCAACATGCAGACGTCCGTTTTTAACCTTATCTTTAAGCACAAATGTAACCTTATCGCTGTCAATCTGCTCTTTGCCCTTTCTTTCAACCTCATCAAGAATGTCCATAAGGCTTGAAGAATTAAGCTCGTCAATTGTGTAAATATTGCTTGGGTGAAAAGGCATTGCAATCATAGGTTTAATCTGTGACATATCAACATAAATCATGCCGTCATAATATGCAATTTCCCCAGGGTTTTGAAGTTTATAATCTTCAGGCCTGCCATGGGTTACATACCAGCCTTTGACTGCATCATCAGTTTTCCAGACAGAGGAAAGACAAGTTGTTTCTGTTGTCATAACATCTATGCCGTTTCTAAAATCCACGCTAAGGTTGTCTATGCCGTCGCCGACAAACTCCATCACCTTATTTTTAACATAACCGTTTTCAAAAACAGCACCGATTATTGCAAGCGCAATATCCTGCGGCCCAACATAAGGCTCAGGTTTTCCCGTTAAATAAACACCCACAACCTGTGGTTTATCTATATCATAAGTTTTGCTTAAAATCTGTTTAACAAGCTCAGGGCCGCCCTCGCCTATTGCCATTGTGCCTAATGCTCCGTATCTTGTGTGGCTGTCGCTTCCCAAAATCATTTTTCCAACACCGCTCATCATTTCCCTCATGTATTGGTGAATAACAGCCTGATGTGAGGGAACATAAATGCCGCCGTATCTTTTGGCACAGCTTAAGCCGAATAAATGGTCGTCCTCATTTATTGTTCCGCCAACAGCGCAAAGTGAGTTATGGCAGTTTGTAAGCACATAAGGCACAGGAAAACTTTCAAGTCCGCTGGCTCTTGCTGTTTGAATAATGCCCACATATGTAATGTCGTGGCTTGCCAAAGCATCAAATTTAATTTTCAGCTTTTCTGTATTTTCAGAAGTATTGTGCTTTGTTAAAATTTCATATGCCATTGTGTTTTTTGCGGCTTCTTCTTTTGAGGTTTCAATTCCCGTTTTGCTTTTTATTTCTTTTATTGCCTCAGGGCTTTCTTCTATAACCTCATTGCCCCTTAAAAGATAAGCTCCTTTTTCAAATAATTTCACCATATTTTATCCTCCTTATAACTTATAAAAACATATCAATTCTCAAAACATAGACAACACTAAAACCTTGAATATTTTGTATTTATCTTATTATTTTATTATAAAACAGATGTAACAAGCCAAAACACCAAAGGCATTGTTCCAAGGCTTAAAACAGTTGTGCTTAAAAGTGCCGCCGAAGCATATTCAGGATGTGTGTCATACTCATTGGCAAGCATTGTAACAATCATCATTGAAGGCAGCATTGAAAACACAGTAATAATAATCAAATGATTATAATCCAAAATGTTTAAAGCCCTCATAATAAGAAACACAAGAATAGGCGAAATAATCAGCTTAACAGGTGAAACAATAAACACCTTTGGATTTTTAAATAATGTTTTAAATCCTCTTCTTCCAATATCCATTCCTATGTATAAAAGCCCAAGATATTTCTGAGAAGCACCAAAGCCTGTAAGAGTGTCCCAAACAACACCTGATGGTCTTAAATCAAAAAGTATAATTAAAAGAGCAATAAAAAGAGCAACCGTCATGGGAGTAATCATTTTTTTAAAATCAAAGCCTTTGCCGCCTTTACCATATGTAAGTATCATTACACCGACAGTCCAAAGTATGCTTGTTTCAACAACAAGAAATGTGGCAATGGCAAGCCCTGACTCGCTGGGAAACATGGCAATTATAATAGGGTATCCCAATAATGCACTGTTTACAAACATTCCCGAACAAACATGAACATTCATAAGAGGCGGCCTAAACCCTGCAATTTTTGCAGATATAAACGCCACCACCATAAGTATAAAAAACATAAAAAAAGAAGCGAAAAAGAAAGGCCCCATTGCAAAAAGCTCTTCCCTTGTTCCGCTGGAGCCAACTATTGTAAGCACCATTACAGGAACAAAAACACGAAGAAGCACCTTGGCAAAGGATGTTATGTTTTCATCCGTCACAAGATTAATTTTGACAACAAAAAAGCCTAAAATAAGCAATGTGGAAAAGAATGTAATCTGATTTAGTAAAACTTCAAGTAAGTTCATGTTGTCCTCCTTTTCTGCCCATAACTTCTTAATATTTGTCAACTTTAGATTAGTTTAACACAAATATTTAACTTTTCAACAATAAATTTCTAAAATACTTCTGTTTATCCCCAGCCATACTACCTTAAAGACTACGTGCCCGCCAGAACGTAGACAAAGTCAAAACCTTGAGGGCTTTGCCCTCAAACACCCACAAGGGTTTTACTGTCAGGAATTTGCTTCGCAAACCGCTACTTCGTTCAGCACTTTTTCTTAAGAAAAAGCGGCTTTACCGTCGGACTTCTTTCCGATGCCCAGCGTCGGCGTTTATCTTCAACCTTCCTACTTGACCCATCTAAAACCGCATGAATATGCGGTTTTGATAAAAGTTTTTGGTCTTGCTTTTTTCAAAAAGCGAATGGGTTTGGGTATGCATGGCAAAGATAGATGCCACAGGCACGAAGTGCCTGCTTTGCGAAGCAAAGTGCTGACATGAGCCCAAGGTTTTTTATCCCTTAACCCTTGTTTAATTAAGGCTGCCGACAAAGCCGACAGCCTTATAAAAGGTGTTAAATCTGTGTTTTGATTACTTCCAATGACTTCTCCAATACCTCTGCAATTTTAGAAGGATCTTTTCCTCCCGCCTGTGCCATGTTGGGTCGTCCGCCGCCGCAGCCGTTGCAAACAGCCGCAGCCTCTTTTATAATGTTTCCTGCATGAATTCCCTTTTTAACAGCACCGTCGGTTGCCATTGCAAGAAGACTTACCTTGCCCTCGTTTTCGCTTGCAAGCACAACAATAGCCTCGCCAAGCCTGTTTTTAAGCTCATCACCCATTGTTTTAAGCCCTGCCGCATCAACTCCCTTAACCTCGCCGCAAATAACATTTACTCCGTTTATATCAAGTTTCTCTTTAAGAATATCTCCTGCCACATCTCCAGCCATCTTTGCCTTAAGATGTTCTATTTCTTTGTTAAGGTCTTTTTGCTCATGCATAAGGGTTTCAAGACGTTTAAGAATATTGTCAGGTGTTGTTTTAACAATTTTACATGCCTCTTTAAGCCTGTCTTCAATTCCTTGATAAAACTTCACAGCACCCTCTCCTGTAAGAGCCTCAATTCTTCTTACTCCTGCAGCCACACCGCCTTCGGAAACTATTTTAAAGCTTCCTATTTGTGCTGTGTTATCAAGATGAACCCCTCCGCAAAGCTCAACCGAATAGTGACCCATGTCTACAACACGAACAAAATCTCCGTACTTTTCTCCAAAAAGAGCCAAAGCACCCATTTTACGTGCTTCATCGATTGTTTTTTCAGATACTTCCACTCCCACATTTTCATAAATCTTTTGGTTTACAGCGTCTTCAACCTTTCTTATTTCCTCGCTTGTCATAGCTGCAAAATGAGTAAAGTCAAAACGAAGCCTGTCTGCATTAACATAAGAGCCTGCTTGCTCAACATGTGTTCCAAGCACATCTCTCAAAGCTTTTTGAAGCAAATGTGTTGCAGAGTGGTTTCTTGAAACAGCAAGCCTGTTTTTATCGTCATATTCTGCATAAGCCCTTTCTCCAACAGAAACAGTTCCGTCAACAACAACTCCGATGTGTGCAATTTTGCCGCCTATAACTTTAATGCAGTCTGTAATCTCAACAGTGCCCATGTTGGTTTTGATTATACCAATATCTCCTGCCTGTCCTCCCATTTCAGCATAGAAAGGAGTTTTGTCTAAAAACACAGCCACATGGTCATCAACAACCGCCTCTTTAACAACTTCATTGTTTGCAACAATTGCAAGAACTTTTGCATCCTCCACGTTTTTAACATCATATCCTGCAAATTCTGTAACCATTGCTGTGTCAAGCTGATGATAGACAGTTTCATCTGCACCCATATATGTGCTTTCAGCCCTTGCCGCTCTTGCCCTTTCCTTTTGAGCTTTCATTTCCTTTTGGAAAGATTCTTCGTCAAGGCCAAGACCCTCTTCTTCAAGTATTTCTTTTGTAAGGTCAATGGGGAAACCGTATGTGTCATAAAGACGGAACGACATTTCCCCCGGCATTATTTTTGTGCCGCTGTTTTTAAGCTCCTCAATATTTCCTTTTAAAATTTCCATGCCTTTATCTATTGTTTTGTAGAAACTGTTTTCTTCAACAGAAATAACTTTTTTGATATAATCTTGTTTTTCCTTAAGCTCAGGATATGCATCTTTAGAACATTCAATAACCACATCACAAAGCTCTGCAAGAAACTCTTTGTTAATGCCAAGCAGTTTTCCGTGACGTGCCGCTCTTCTTAAAAGACGTCTTAAAACATATCCTCTGCCTTCATTTGAAGGACGCACGCCGTCAGCCGTCATAAATGTTACAGAACGGATATGGTCTGTTATAACCCTTACACTTACGTCTTTAACAGAATCTGTTTTATACTCGATTCCAGCAGCGGCACACACCTTGTCACGAAGTGCCTTTATGGTGTCAACATCAAAAATAGAGTCCACATCCTGCATAATTGCCGCCATACGTTCAAGACCCATGCCTGTATCAATGTTTTTAAACTCAAGGTCTGTATATGTTCCGTCAGGCTCTGCATTAAACTGTGTAAATACAAGGTTCCAAAACTCCATGTATCTGTCGCAGTCACAGCCAACTGTACATCCCTCTTCACCACAGCCGTATTCTTCGCCTCTGTCGTAATAAATTTCTGAACAAGGGCCGCAAGGACCAAGACCGTGCTGCCAGAAGTTATCTTCCTTGCCCATATAAAATATCTTTTCTTTGGGAACTCCCACAGTTTCATGCCAAATTTCAGCCGCTTCATGGTCGTCTTCATAAACGGTCACATAAAGCCTGTCAACGGGAATTTCCATTTCCTTTGTAACAAACTCCCAGCTCCAAGGTATAATTTCCTTTTTAAAATAATCTCCGAAACTGAAATCTCCAAGCATTTCAAAAAAAGTACCGTGGCGTGCTGTTTTTCCCACGTTTTCAATATCGCCTGTTCTTATACATTTTTGACAAGTTACAACCCTTTTTGACGGCGGTATTTCCTGTCCTGTAAAAAATGGCTTTAAAGGAGCCATTCCGCTGTTTATAAGAAGAAGACTGTTGTCGTTGTGGGGAATTAAAGATGCGCTTGGCATTCTTAAATGGTCTTTGCCTTCAAAAAAGGAAAGAAAGCTTTCTCTTACTTCATTTACTCCCATGGGTTTCATTTTATTTTCCTCCTAAAAGTTGGTGTTTTAAATTAAATTATTATCTGATTTTTCCAATAAAAAAATCCCCTATCCCAAACAAATAAAGGGACGAGGACATCTCGCGGTACCACCCTAATTATGCCAAAATAACTTTGGCATCACTTAAGCCCTTTATAACGCAAGGAAACGGCTTTTCTTATTGGGAAAAGCGGCACAGGTTCTTTTAAAACCCTAAAAAGTCAGCTTCGGCATATTTTTTTCATAAAGAGCTTTCACCAAAAAACTTGCTCTTCTCTCTGTATGGTAATATAATTTGCCTACTTATCTTTTTTAAGCCTTTATATATAGTCATTAATGTGATTATATTTTAATTGAATTGGCTTGTCAATGGTTTGCAGATTGAAATATTTATTGTTGTGATGTAAAATTATTTATAAACTATTTTTAAAGGGTGATAAAAATGACTGATTTTGAAAAACTAAGTTTACAGCTGAAATCTTTAGTAATATTCTCCGACGTTTCAGAAGATACATGCATAAAAAAATTAATTGAATTAATATCTTACGACTTTAACAATGACAGCCAAGCCATTGAAAAATATTCACGTTTTGTAAGCTTGCTTTTTAAAAATGACGAAAACCTAACCGAGTATATCTGGAAAAAAGTTTTAGAGGATGAAAACATTTACCTTTTAAATAAAATAGAGGGGAAAACTGTTTCAAAAACCTTGGAAGACTGCCTTAAAAATGAACTGACTATTCTTCAAGGTCTTTCAGCCGTTAAATCACAAGAAATTACAGACAGGCTTCCCAGAGATATTTTTCTGCCTAAATGGGAAACATCTGAAATAGACTTTTTTGCAGAGTATGAAAAAAGGATGTCTTCTCTTTCAACAATAGGCTACGGAATTTTTGCCAAGCATATTATGTTTTCATACGCTGACGGAAAACTGATTCCTGTTAAATCTCCTGACGGAGTAAGACTTTCCCACCTTTCAGGCTATGAAAGGTCAAGAAATCGTGTTATAGACAACACAAAAACACTTTTAAAAGGCCTGCCAGCCGCCAATGTTTTGCTGTACGGAGATGCGGGAACAGGCAAATCTTCAACTGTTAAAGCAATTGTAAACGAATATGGAAACCAAGGTCTTAGACTTATAGAGGTAAAGAAAACCCAGTTGCTGGAGATATCACAACTGGCGGAAAGCCTAAGCGGCAGTCCTTTGAAATTTATACTTTTTATTGACGACCTTTCTTTTGCAGGCAACAACGAGGAAATAGGTGCGTTAAAAGCAATGCTTGAAGGTTCTGTTGCCGCAAGAACTCAAAATATCGTTATCTATGCAACAAGCAACAGACGCCACCTTGTTAAAGAAACATTCTCAGACAGAGGTAATGATGACATACATATAAATGAAACAATACAGGAACAAACTTCCCTTTCAGAAAGGTTTGGGCTGTCAGTTGGTTTCTTTAAGCCGGACAAAGACCAGTATCTTCAAATAGTCCTTGACCTTGCAAAACAGTATGATTTGAAAAACACCGAAAACCTTGAGCTTTTGGCAGAACGTCACGCAATAGAGCGGGGAGGGCGGTCAGGAAGATGTGCAAGGCAGTTTATAGAATATCTAAAAGGTATGGAAGAATGATTTAAAAATAAACCAACCTGCATATTATAAATTAGATATGCGAAAAAACAACATGGCTTCTTATTGGGGAGGTGATAGTTTTGGATTTTGAACTTGATAAAAACAGCACAATACCGCTTTATCAACAGCTTGGCGATAAAATCTTTTCCATGATTGAAAACGGAAACCTTTTGCCAAACGAAAAACTTCCGCCTATTCGTCATCTGGCTAAAACAGCAGGTGTAAACCCTGTTACAGTTGTTTCCGCATATAAATACTTGGAAAATAAAAAGGCTGTTTATTCTCACACAGGCAGCGGAACCTTTGTTTCGCCAATACCCCTTGAAAGCATACCAGAGCCTGTAATTGCCAGAAATCTAAAAATACTTAAACGTCCATCTCCTGCCGCAAGTGTTATAAACTTTACAAGCACATCACTTCCACAGGAGCTTTTTCCTGTGGACGAGTTTAAAAAAGCCTTTGATTTGCTTCTTGACAGAGAAAAAGGGGGAGCTTTCTCCACAATGAACCCTCAAGGCTATGCCCCTTTAAGGGAGTCAATCTGCACATATCTTAAAGACTACGGCATAAACACCTTTCCTGATAATATACAAATTCTTTCAGGTGCACAGCAGGGTATAGACATTGTAAGCAAGGCAATGACTTCTTACGGTGATGTGGTGTTTATGGAAAAGCCTACATTTTATGGTGCGGCAGGCGCTTTTTTAAACAGAGGCTGCAAGGTTATAGAAATTGAAATGGAAAATGACGGCATAGATACAACAGCCTTAGAAAATCTTGCAAAACTGTACAGGCCTAAATTTTTATATGTTATGGCATACTTTCAAACACCCACAGGCATAACATACTCCCCTAAAAAAAAGGCAAAGCTTATTGACCTTGCCGAAAAATATAACTTTTATATAATAGAAGACGATAACCTTTATGACTTTAACTACACTAAAGAAAGCCTTGTGCCCCTTAAGGCAATGGATTTTCGAAACAGAGTTATCTATATAAAAAGCTTTTCAAAAATACTTATGCCGGGGCTTAGAATAGGCTTTGCTGTGCTGCCAAAAAAAATTATGGCCAACATGATGCTTGCAAAATATACAACCGACATTTCCACATCAGGTTTTCTTCAAAAGGCAGTTGACATTTATCTAAGGGAAAACACATGGCGCAGTCATATAAAATCCATAAATGACTATGGGATGGAGAAATACCGCCTTGCAATAAAATATTCCGACAGGTTTCTTAAGCCGTATATAAAGTTTCATAAGCCTAAAGGGGGAATAAGCCTTTGGCTTGATACAGGCGAAATTTCAGCAGAAGCACTTCTTAAAGAGGCCGCCGCAAAAAATGTAATACTCTCCCACGGAAGTCAGTTTTATATAAATGACGAGGAGGTTAATCTTCTTCGGCTTTGCTTTATAAACGTAAGCGACGAGAAACTTGAGGCAGGGATAAGACGCATAGGCCAGTGTGCAAAACACTTTACTTCTTAAATGAAAGGATATAATATATAAATAAAAGATTAGGGGTATAAATTTTTTACAGAATTATTTTAAAATGATTACTAAGTCAAAACAAAGTTTAAAATTTGTTCCCGCTGTACTAAGGATTGCCCCATTAAAATTACTTCGGAGGAAAAAACAAATGGAAATAAGAACAAGATTTGCACCAAGCCCCACAGGCTATATGCATATAGGAAACTTAAGAACCGCTCTTTATGAATATCTTATAGCAAAAAAAGACGGCGGAAAGTTTATTTTACGTATTGAAGACACAGATAAAGAGCGTTATGTAGAGGGTGCTGTTGATGTTATTTACGACACTCTTAAAATGACAGGCCTTAACCATGACGAAGGGCCTGATGTGGGCGGAGAATACGGGCCTTATATACAAAGCGAAAGACAAGGACTTTATATGGAATATGCTCAAAGACTTATAAAAAACGGAAACGCATATTTTTGTTTTTGCACAAAAGAGCGTCTTGACAGCCTTAAATCAAATTCAGGTGATGGATCTGCCTTTGCCCACTATGACCGACACTGTATGAACCTTGACCACGAGAAAATTGCAGAAAACCTTGATAACAACATACCTTATGTTATTCGTCAAAAAATGCCTGCAGAAGGCTCAACAACCTTTGAGGATGCTGTTTACGGCTCAATAACCGTTGACAATTCGGAACTTGACGACCAGATTTTGATTAAAAGCGACGGTATGCCCACATATAACTTTGCAAACGTTGTTGATGACCACTTAATGAATATAACCCACGTTGTAAGGGGAAGCGAATATCTTTCTTCAACACCGAAATATAACCTGCTGTATGATGCTTTCGGCTGGACTGCGCCGACATACGTGCATCTTCCTCCTGTTATGAAAGATGCAAGCAGCAAGCTTTCAAAACGTAACGGAGATGCTTCTTTCCAAGACCTTGTTGAAAAAGGATATATTGCCGAGGCTATAATTAACTATATCGCTCTTTTGGGATGGAGCCCAAGTGATAATCAGGAAATCTTTACCCTTGAAGAGCTTAAAGACAAATTTTCAATTTCAGGCTTAAGCAAATCCCCTTCAATATTCGACCCGGTTAAACTCACATGGATGAACGGTGAATATATAAAGGCTATGGACTTTGAAAAATATTTCTCTTTTGTTAAGCCAAAGCTTGAAGATGCACTTAAAAACAAAGGCCTTGATTTAAGAAAAATTGCCGCTTTGCTGCAAAAAAGGCTTGAAACCCTTAACGATGTTTCGAATATGGTGGATTTCTTTGATGAACTTCCTCAATACTCCACAGAACTTTATATACACAAAAAAATGAAGACAACAGAAGAAATAGCCTTAGACAGTCTTAGTGCTTGTTTGCCTGTGTTTGAAGCAATTGACAGCTGGACGGAAACTGAAATACATGACAGGCTGATGGAGCTGATTGAGCAAAAAGCAATTAAAAACGGGCAGATGCTTTGGCCTATAAGAACTGCACTTTCAGGCAAAGCAACCTCCGCAGGAGGTGCCACGGAGCTGGCGGATATTTTAGGCAAGGACGAAACAATAAGAAGAATAAAAAAAGGAATTGAGTTGTTAACCAAATAATTAAATACGTGTGTCGGATGGGGATAAGCCCTTGGCTTTGCCCCAGACTGAAGACAAACCTTGGGCGTTGCCCAACCCCACTTGCTTTTTGAAAAAAGCAAGACCAAAAACTTTTATCAAAACCGCATATTCATGCGGTTTTAGATGGGTCAAGGGTAAAACCCTTGTGGGTGTTTGAGGGCAAAGCCCTCAAGGTTTTGACTTTGTCTACGTTCTGGGGATAAGACCTTGGGCTTTGCCTAAAACCTATTCACTTTTAAAAAGATGAAGCATATAAAAAACCGCATGTACATGCGGTTTTTTATATGAGCTGGAGTAAAAGTTAAAAGTAACCGCCACAGAAATTCAGAGTTCTTGCTTTAAGAAATAAAATGTTGGCAAAATTTCCTCAAGACTTTAAATCTGTTACCAGTCTAAAATCCGCTTAAATATGAGGGTTTTAACAAAAGCTTCATGATCAGGAATTTCCTTCGTAAACTTCAACCTCATAGCTGGGTTTTATCCTTGCCATCCATCTCTAACTATAATAAAACCGCATGAATATGCGGTTTTAACAAAAGTTTTTATTTCGCTTTTTTCAAAAAGCGAATGGGTTTGGGCAAAGCCCAAGCCTAAACCGGCATAAATCAATTACATTTTTACCATTGAAAAAAAGAACTCTTTTCTTAAAGGATTATCTATCAGCCTCACAGGCTTTAACTGTGCCACAGAACCGCCGTTTGCAACCATTAGCCTGCGGTATACCTCAAAGGAGTTTTCCCTAAGAAAATATAACTTCAAAGGTGCAAGCAACCCCCTTTTAATTTTGTCTGCATAAGATGGGTTTGCTTTCATCAATTCTTCATTAAGCGCCTTTTCCAAAACATGTATATCTGTTTCGCTTTTAAGGTTTTCACACTCCATAAACACTATATACCTTCCAGGTGTATAGTCATAATCCCCGTATAAGCTGTATTCCACAAGTTCAATGCCAAAATCTCTGCAAAGGCTTGAAACAGCATGGTGCATGGTTCTGTCATTTGTTTTTTCCCCCGCCATGTTAAGCATCTGGTTTTTTCTGTATAAAAATCTGATAAGAGGGTTCCCTTCAAGCCATCCTGATACCTTAACCACATCACCAATTCTATATCTGTAAAACCCTGATAAGTTGGTTATAACCACTTCATATTCATTGCCCTCAACAATTTTTTCAAGAGTAAGAGATGTTTCACTTTCGTCTTTAATATCTATAAATTCATAAAAAGCACTGTCTAAAACAAGGGCCATTTTGTGTGCTTCAGGCTCAAGGTTAACGGCAAATATACCCTCCGATGCAGAATATACGGAAAAATGTATTAATGCATCTCCCAAATAACTTCTAAGCTTGTCTGCATAAACCTCAAAACTTCCGCTGCCCACACCATAAACAAACTTAAAGTTAGGCCAAACCCTTGTCATTATGGAATCAAAGCCTTTTTCTACCTCTGCCCTGATTTCTTCCGCCCTTTCAGGCATTGGCACAAGGGCAGCCTCAAGGATTTCTCTTTCCTCTTTGGGAAGCCTTATGTTTTCGTCTATTATGCCGTATTTTATATCCCTTACAAGCATTTCATGGTTTTGCTCCAAATATTTCATAAGCCCCACAACAAGGTTAAGAAAAGAACAGGTTATAAATGATAAATCCCTTTCCATAAGCGCATACCTTAAATGAAGATACACAGTGTCAACCTCGCCTTTTGGGTATGTGGCAATAATAGGCGATGTGTATACATAATGCTCTACATCTTTAAACCTTTCCCGCACCTTGCCGCTTGCAGGGCCGTATGTTATGCCGTTTAAATCTTCAAACTGTATCATGCCTAAGGAAAGACCTCTGCTTTTTATCCATGATTTTCCCAAAAGCCTGTCCATTGTGGAAAAACACATGCTTAATGTGTAATCGGCAAACATCTCCACTGCCTCAAAACACATGGGCACTTTTTTCGCAGCACCTGTGCTTGCACTGCTTTTTGCAAAATGTACCACTTCCCTTACGGAAACAGGGTTTTCTTCCCCGTTTATAATTTTTTCTATATATTCTTCATAATCTTCATACACAGTCATAGGCACCTTTTCCATATATTCCTTTGCACTGTGAATATCCTTAAACCCATATTTTTTCCCATAAAAGGTATCCTTGTTTTCATCAATAATCTTTAACAGCAAGGCCTCATTGTTTTCTGCCGCTTTTATATACCCTGTTATAAGATTTTTTGTTACTTCTTTGCCCTTTTCTGTCTTTTTCTCAAAAGATGCTTGTGTTATAGGGTTCATTCTCTTTCCTCCTTTATTTTGAGCTTATTTCATTTTATATTAGAGAATGAAAAATTACAATTTAATTTTACATATTGTATACAATATGATAAAATCATAATACTTTAAAATTGGAGGGTTAACATGACAGGATGGGTGCTTGTCGGTGAAAAAAGTGCCGACATATGGGAAATGAAAGTTTTTATAGACACCTTTGAACAGGCAGGTGTGAATATAGAAAAGGTGTTTGCAAAGGATATTGCTGTTATTGCAGACAGTGAAAACAAAGTTTTTATTAATGGAAAAGAGAAACCGCTCCCTGATTTCGCTGTGGCAGCATTTTTCGGAGATTTTGATTATCACAACTTGTTTGTTGTAAAAATGCTTGAGGGCATGGGGATACACTGTATAAACAGCTATGACTGTCTTAAAGATGCAAGGGATAAGCTTAAAGCATTTCATATGGTTAAGGAAAACGTGCCTGAGGCAGTTTTGCCCAAAACAATGCTTTATGACAAAAATCTGCCTTGGGATTTTATAACTTCAAACTTCAGCTTTCCGCTGATTGCCAAAATAAACCACGGGGCTAAAGGCATAGGGGTTACCCTTGCCAATGATATAAATGAACTTAAAAACAATATAGAAGAGCTGGAAAAAGAATTTCAAGACCAGATTTTAATTCAGCAATATATTCATCAGCAAACAGGCAGGGATTTACGTTTTATTGTCTGCGGCGGCGAAATAATTTCCTGTTTCACACGCACAAGCCAAAGCGAGGGTTTTAAAAGCAACCTTTCAGAAGGGGGAAGTCTTGAGTTTTTTAACCCATCCCCGGAACTGTCACAGACTGCGCTAAAAACTGCACAGGCACTAAACCTGAACTTAGGAAGTGTGGATTTTTTATTCGGCGAAAACGATACGTTCTATCTCTGTGAGCTTAATTCCCTTCCCGGACTAAGCTATGTTGTTGCGGCAAGAAATGCAGGAAAGGCAGACCCCCTGGCGCAAATAGCCGAAAACATAAAAAAACAGGTTATTGCAAGGAATTAAGACCTTGGGCTTAATAAAAAGACCTTGGGCTCATGTCAGCACTTTCCTTCGCAAAGCAGGCACTTCGTGCCTGTGGCATCTATCTTTGCCATGCATACCCAAACCCACCCGCTTTTTAAAAAAAGCGAGACAAAAACTTTTATTAAAACCCCATGAATATGGGGTTTTAGGATGGGTCAAGTAGGAACGGCGAAGATAAACGCCGACGCTACGAAGTAGCGGTTTGCGAAGCAAATTCCTGACAGTGAAACCCTTGCAGGGGTATTGGGGACAGCGTCCCCAAGGTCTTAATAAAAAACCTCCGCTTTGACCCATATACCCTGTTTTTTCTCAAACATCATTTTTTATTCAAGCTTTCTTTTCACTACTTCACACAGTTCACAGCATATAAAACTAAATCCACAGCCTTTTTACCTGCTATAAATTCCACATCACCCTTATACTCAACAGCATAATAATTATCGTCATACTCAAAAAATCTTAATGTTATAACATCATCGCTGTCTTTAACAATAATTATGCTTGCCTTTTCTTCCCTTTCATTAAGCATTTCTTCCTTGTATGATTTAGAAACTTCTCCATCAGCAGTTAATACAGAAATCTGCTTAAACACCTCTGAAAAGTCCGCCGCAGAAACATCTTTTCCGTTACAGCTAACCTTCCCATCTTCATGGCTAAGCATAAAAACTGCATTAATATCCTTGGCCGTAATAGAAACTTCTTTTATTTCCATTGCTGTTTCCGTCAGGAAGTACTTTCCTATTATATCAAATGCCTTGGCATTTATAATACTGTCTATGTTGTCGCTGTTTATAGTGCATATGTACGGCTTTTGGCTAAAGCTTGCATATGTTGTTCCGTTTTCCGCCTTTTTGCCTACGGATATAATGTTTGTGTTGCCGTCGTTATCTTCTGCGGAAATTATAAGCCTTGGTTTGTCAAGACCGTAAACACCCAATTCCTCAGGGCTGTCAATAAAATCCACTGCATAAATATTATAAAGAGAAACCCCTATTAAGTCCCTGAGCTTTTCCGTTAAAACAGCCATAGGCTTTGAATATGCCCCTGTTATAATATATTCACCATACCCTTCGGCAACCGCCTCTTTAGGGTTAGGCTCTATTACAAACACACTTCCGTCATCCTTTTCAAGCTTAATAACCTTGCTGTTATCATAGTTCACATACTGAGGAAGCCTGTTTCTTAAATCAGAGGGTGATTTTTTTATTGCCGCCGCTGTTTCTTCCCCCACCAAGTAAACCTTTTTGTCGTCAGGCATTAAAACATAACATCCTTTTTTATCAGGTGTCATATCCCCCACGTTTATACTTATCTTTGTTTCATCATCACCTATTATTGTTATCTCACTGCCTAAAAGACCATATTGGCTAAGCTCCAAGCTGTCTTCCGAAACTATGCTTTCATAGTTTAGGTTTTTAATATGTGCAATAAGGCTGTCAACAGCAATCTGAACAAGCTCTGTTTCCTTTTTTTCAGCCACAACCCAATTTGTTCCCTCTTTGATAAAAGATGTTTCTTCCTCGCCAATTTTTATAATAAGCTCTTTAGCCTTTAGCGAAGGGTTAGAAATCAAAACCTTGCTGTCTTCAGTTTTATTTTCTTCTTTGTTTTTTGCAGAGGAAACAGCAACACCGTATGCCCCTGCCAAAACAACAATTGCCAAAACACCTATAATCAAATTTTTTTTCTGACGTTCCATTATCTGTTTTTCCTCCTTAAAACCACAGTTAAGCCTAACAAAACAATAGCCGCAGGAATTAAAATAACGCTTACAGCCATAATTATTATTGCTTTGGTTTGGTTAATTGCCAAATAACTTTCGCCGCCAAGGCTTTTTGAGCGGAGTGTGCCCTCGTTGTCTGTAAGCCAATCCAAGGCATTCATAACCATGCCGAAGTTTCCTCCGTTAACAACAGAGTTTACACTTCCGTCAGTTATTGTGGCCCCACCTATAACAATCAGCTTAACACCATTCTCATTTCCTAAAACATCACTGTCAGTTATTGCAGCGCCTAATATAAAAGGCCCCTTTTCATCATTTTCCGTCATTTCACTTTCTGTTAATGCGGCAATATCCTTGCTGTAGGAATATTGAGAAGAGGATAAAAGCGGTTCTATGTTAACTCCGCTTCTTATGGTGTCAAGAATTTCAACATTAAGTGAAAAAGGCATTAAAACAGCAGTCCTGTTTTGAACAAGCTTTGATGTAATAATACTTTCGGAGCTTAAAATAGGGGCTATGTTATATGCATTGTTTTGATAAACATAATCACCGCTGCCCTCCATTACCATCTTTCCACTTTTCACTCCGTAGTTTGCCAAAAGAGAATCAAAGTTAGGCATTTGCGCCAAGGTTACACCAAGGGTCATAAAAAGTCTTCCGCCGTTATCAAGGTATGAATTAAGGGCTGAAAGTTCTTCTTTTGTTATATCTTCAACAGGAGAGTTTATAAAAATCAAACTGCAGTCCTCAGGTATTTCTGTTGTTGTTACAAGGCTTAACTCTTTAAGGCTGTAACCTCCGTATTCAAACTCTTTTTGAATTTCTTCTCCAAGGGCTATCTCCCTGTGGCCCGTAAGCTCATATAAAGTTTTGCTTTCACCCGTTATAAGGCTTCTCATTGTTCCCGTCAAAACACCCTCAAGCTTGACAGACTGCATGTATGTTTCTCCCGTTGAGCTTGTAACAACATCAGCCAAGTCGTTTTGAGTTATTATTTTATATACACCGCCTGCATCCACAACAACCGACCCTATTGAAACAGCTTGTCCCCCTTGGGAATATTTTGCGGCAAACTGAGGATTTTTATATGGGTCAACAACCTGGGTTTTAATATGCTTTGAATATGAAGCATATTTATCAACAATCTCTGTTATAACAGAAACTTCACTTCCCTGTGCATAAACGGAATAAATGTTTACGTCTGTGTCAAGATCCTTTAAAAAGGAAATTGTGTCCTCCGACAATGTATAAAGCTTGTTTTTTGTAAGGTCAATCTTTATATTAAGCTGACCTGCCACTAAATTTAAAATTATTGCTATTACAACAACAACAACTGTCATAATTGAGGCATAGCCGCCATATTTAAGCGCAGAAGTGTTTTCTTTCATGTTTTTCATAGCTGCCTCCTTTTTTATGACCAACGTTTCTTCTCTATAACCCGCACTGTAAAATACAAAAACACAGAAATAAAGGAAAGAAAATAAACAATTGCCGCCACATCAAAAATCCCCATAGCAAAATAATTATATCTTGTTAAAACAGCAAACATATGCCCTGCCCGTCCTGCAAGGCCGTTAAAAATCACAGGTTTTATTATATATAAAATTCCAATAAAAGCTGCAAGGATTATAAATATCCCTGCCGAATACTTTTTATTTTTTGTATTATTATAAAAATATAACGTTATAATCCCTGCAACAATTACAGCAAACATAAGGGAAAACACAGAGCTTCCCGAAGCGGAGGAAATTATTGTTTCAACAGTAAGAAGAAGAAATATCATAGCAAAAGTTCCCACCGCCGCAACAATCTGGTTGTCTGTCAAAGAAGAAATCCAAAGCCCCACAGCAATAAAAGAGCTTCCAAGAAGAAAAAATCCCACATATGTTCCTATAATCTGTGCCGTTGCAACAGATGCATAAAACGACAAAATCAAAGGGAATATAACCGTAACAGCAAGACTTATAAGAAAAACACTTACAGCCGCAAAAAACTTTCCAAGAACAATTCCAATAATGCTTACAGGTGATGTAAGCAAAAGCTGGTCTGTTTTATGCCTTGTTTCCTCACTTAAAAGACGCATGGTAAGCATAGGCCCAAGGATTAAAAACATCATAATAACAGAGCCGAAAACATATTCAAAGCTAGGGCTCATTGCCAAAATGTTTGTTAACGAGAAAAATATGGCTGTTATAAGAACAAAAAATGCAACAAACACATATCCTGTCATGGAATTAAAATACATACGCATTTCTCTTTTGTAAATTGCCTTCATTATTCTTCCGCCTCCTTTTCTTTGTCTTCAATATTTTCATCCGTCACCTGAAGGAAAACCTCTTCAAGGGACATTTTTTCGCTTTTCATAATAAGTATTACAAGCCCTTTTGAAACAGCAGCATTAAACACAGCCTCCCTTACGTCCGCCAAGTCTTTACAGCTTACAAGGAAATCACAGGTTCCCTCTTCTTCGCTTTCCGCATTTTCCGCCGTAAGGTTATCAAATTCCTTTAAAGCCTCAAAAACATCTTCAGCCTTTCCCTTAAACCGTACTCTGTATCTGCTTTCGCTAAGCTTTGCCGAAAGCCTGTCAGGAGTATCGCTGGCAACAATATTGCCCTTATTTATAATCATAACCCTGTTGCAGACAGCACTTATTTCAGAAAGTATATGAGAGCTTAAAATTATTGTATGATTTTTGCTAAGTTCTTTTATAACCTCTCTTATTTCAATAATCTGTTTTGGATCAAGGCCTACTGTAGGCTCGTCTAAAATAAGCACCTCAGGGTATCCCACAAGCGCCTGTGCAAGGCCAACCCTTTGTCTATAGCCCTTTGAAAGGTTTTTAATAAGCTTATGTGAAACATGGGTTATTTTTATTTTCTCCATAATTTCTTCAAGCATTGATGGTGCTTCACTTTTTTTAACACCTTTAAGCTCCGCCACAAATTCAAGATATTCCCTCACCGTCATATCAACATAAACAGGGGGTATTTCAGGCAGGTATCCTATTTTCTTTTTTGCCTCGGCAGGGTCTTTAAGGATATCAAAGCCGCCAATTTTAACCTCGCCGCTTGTGGCAGAAATATATCCCGTTATCATATTCATTGTTGTTGATTTCCCCGCACCGTTAGGGCCTAAAAACCCTAAAACTTCGCCCTCGGCAACATTAAAGGTTATGCCCTTAACCGCCATATATTTACCATATGTTTTAACGAGATTATTAACCTCTATCAATATTCTTCCCTCCAAAAAAAGTTATATATTTATGCATGGATATTTTTCAAATTCATTTGTTTTGCTCAAAAACTGCTTTAAGCCTTGGGCTTTGCCCAAACCCACTTGCTTTTTGAAAAAAGCAAGGCAAAAACTTTTGCTTAAAACCACATATTCATGTGGTTTTAGATGGATAAAAGAGGAATGGTAAAGACAGGTGCCGCTGTCACGCAGTGGTGATTTGCGAAGCAAATTCCTGACCAAGGAACGGCAAAGGCAGACACCCACGTCACACAGTGGTGGTTTCCAAAGCAAGTTCCTGACCAAGAAGTTCCTCGTCATATCTTCTAAATATATGTTTAGCCTTGCCTTAAACTTTTTCAACATTCCCATTATACTGAATTATATACTATTTTACTACTGTTATATGAACAAAATATGAACGTATTTTGAATTTAAATCTAAAATCTATTGAAATTCTATGATTTTTATGTTACTGTTTAGTTTGTTGAATTTCAACACTCTGGAGAGTCTTTATGCAAAAACAGTCGTTAAGCTGTTGCAAAAAAGCGCCGAAGGTGTAAGGCATTTTAATGCCGATCTCTCAGGCAAAAGGACAGGGCATACACAAAAAGATAACTGACACACTAAGTTTTGTTCTATGCAAATGTTCTACTCCCAGGGAGCTGATATAATATCGGCTCTTATTTTATTTAAAAAAGGAGAGAATAGAAATGTTGGAAGTAGTAAAATCAATTAATAGTTTTTTGTGGGGTTTTTTATTACTTGTTCTTCTTTGCGGAACAGGTCTTGTTTTCACCCTTAAATTAAAGTTTATTCAAATAAGAGAGTTCGGCAAAGGCTGGAAGCTGCTTTTTGAAGGTTTTTCCTTTAAAGGAAAAAGAGGAAAGCATGGTGAGATGACAGGTTTTCAAGCAATTTCAACTGCCATTGGCGGTCAGGTTGGAACGGGGAACCTTGTGGGTGCGGCAACAGCTCTTATTGCAGGCGGCCCCGGAGCAATTTTTTGGATGTGGGTAAGTGCTTTTTTAGGCATGGCAACAATATATGCCGAGGCGGTTTTAGCTCAAAAATTTAAAACCATTGATAAATACGGCGAAGTGACAGGCGGCCCTGTTTATTACATAAGAGAGGCTTTTAAAGGCAGTTTTGGTAAGTTTTTGGCTGGGGCATTTGCTGTTTTTGTTATATTAGCTCTTGGATGCATGGGCAATATGGTTCAGTCAAACTCCATAGGCAATGCATTTGCATCGGTGTTTTCCGCAAGAGGAATTAACATACCGCCTATATTCATAGGGCTTTTGGTTGCCGCTATGGCAGGCTTTATATTTATTGGAGGAACAGCACGTCTTGCGGCTGTTGTTGAAAAGCTTGTTCCCTCAATGGCAATTATATACATGCTTGGCGCTCTTATTATACTTATTGTTAATATAGCAAACATCCCTGCCGCTTTTAAAATGATTTTTGTGGGCGCTTTTAACCCTTCGGCTGTTCTTGGCGGTGCCGCAGGTATAACAATAAAAGAAGCCATAAGATACGGTGTCGCAAGGGGTCTGTTTTCAAACGAAGCAGGTATGGGTTCAACACCTCACGCACATGCACGTGCGATTGCAAAAACCCCCCACGACCAGGGCCTTATGGCAATGGTAAGTGTTTTTATAGACACATTTATAATTTTAACCCTTACCACCCTTTCAATTCTTTGCACAGGCGTAATAAGCACAGGTGCAACAGATGTGGCTTTGTCACAGGCGGCATTTTCAACTGTTATGGGTGGTTTCGGTGATATTTTTATATCAGTATGTTTATTCTTCTTCGCTTTTTCAACAATTTTAAGCTGGCATTTTTTCGGAGCAATAAATGCAAAATATCTTTTAGGTGAAAAGGCTGTTAAAATTTACTCTGCCATAGTTGTTTGCTTCATAATAATAGGCTCAAGCCTTAAGGTAGAATTTGTTTGGGAGCTTTCTGACTTCTTTAATGCCCTTATGGTTATACCTAACGTACTTGCACTTCTCGCCCTTTGCGGTGTTGTGTCAAAAATAAGCAACAGCAAAGGCAAGGAATAAAATATACATAAAAAAGTTGAACTTTTCAAAACCTAAGCTTTGTCTAAATTCAAAGGCTGTATCTCCTATAGGAAATCCAACCTTTTTTATTGTTAATCTTCAATCAAATAATAAGTATTTTTGCCTAATTTTAACCTTTTATGTTGAAACTTGCTTTAAATTCTGTTATATTAAACTTGCCAAATTAATAATCAAAACAGAACAATTTGTTAACCACTACAAAGGAAACAGGGAGGAAGTATTTTTAAATGAAATCCATACAAAGGAAACTAACACTTTTTATAGCGGCGCTGTGTGTTTTACTGCGGCAATTATAACATGCTTTTCGCTTGTGCTTTTTTATAAAAGCATGACAAACCAGTTTGAGGAAGATGTAAATGCTCTTAGCACAGCATACAGCCATGCAATTAACAACGACATTGCAAACATGAAAGGCCAGCTTGAAACAGCAGCAGCAATGAAGGATATTTCGAAAATGGCTGCTTCACAAAGAGATGATGTTCTTAATACATTTTCTGAAAACAGCTTTTTTGAATACATGGCAATTTCCAATCAAAACGGAAAAACCAGCAGAAACAGCGATATTTCAGAACGTGAATATTTTAAAAAGGCCATGGCGGGAGAAACATACCTTTCAAGCCCCCTTGTTAACAAGGTAGATAATAAGGTTGTCGTTATGATGGCAACACCAATTAAAGACGGCTCAGGCACAAAAGGAGTGCTTTACGGCGGCATTCCCTACGAAACATTCAGCAAGGCCATAAGTGACATAAAAATAGGTGACGGAGGCTATGGCTTTATTGTTGATAAAGCAGGCACAGTAGTTGCCCACCCTGACAGCACAATAGTGGAAAACGAATTAAATTATATAGAGTTATCAAAAACAGACAAGGAATATGAAGATTTGGCAAGGGTTTTAACACGGATGACACTTGGAGAAAGCAGTTCAGACTATGCTGAATTTAATGGTGTCAGCCATCTTTACGGTTTTTCAAGTCTTGACGGAGCCGAAGGCTGGTCATTAGCCATAAGCATTCCTGTTGCACAAATAATGGCAAAAACATATCAGGGAATACTGCTTTGCTCTATTGTAAGCATAATTTTAGTAGCGGCGGCAATTTTTGCATCAATTATGTTTGCAAGATCAATGACAAGACCAATTGTTGCAGTAACACAAAGAATTGAGCTTCTTTCAGAGGGAAATCTTAGCGAGCCTGTTCCTGTTGCCAAGGGACGTGATGAAATAACAAGGCTTTCCCTTGCGTTGGAGGAAACCGTAAAAGAAATTAGCAGCTACATAACGGACATTTCCCATGTTCTTTCCTCAATGGCAAATAACGACTTTACAGTGTCAAGCTCTGTTGAATACAGAGGGGAGTTTTTACCTATAAATTCAGCTTTAAAAAATATTTCAACCTCTCTTAACAACACTCTTTCTCTTATAAGCGTGTCAACAGAGCAAGTTGATAGCCAAGCAACCCAAATTTCACTTGGTGCGCAAAACCTTGCTGCCACAGCCTCAATGCAGGCAGCATCTGTTGAAGAATTGTCCGCCGGAATTGAGAGCATTGCAAATCAAGTTGAAGAAAACCTTAACACCTTTAAAATAGCCTCACAGTCTATGGGTGAAACAAACGAAAGCGTTCATACAAGTGCAAAAGAGATGGAAGCTTTAAATAGCGCAATGGATTTAATTTCATCAACCTCACAGCAAATAGGAAACATTACAAAACTTATTGAAGACATTGCTTTCCAAACAAATATACTTGCCCTTAATGCAGCCATTGAAGCGGCTCGTGCAGGTGCGGCAGGAAAAGGCTTTGCAGTTGTTGCCGAAGAAGTGCGCACCCTTGCCGCAAGGTCTGCAGAGGCGGCAAAGCAAACTGCTTCACTTATAGAAAGTTCTGTAACGGCTGTTTCTGAAGGAAGCATGATAGCTAAAAAAACAGCGGAAATTTTGATACATGCAACCAATTCCTCTGAACAGGCGGCGCAAAGCATTGTTACTGTAGAAAATGTATCAAAAGAGCAAGCTCTTTCAATTTCACAAATTTCCGAAGGTATTAATCAAGTATCCTCGGCAGTGCAAACAAATGCAGCCACAGCGGAAGAAAACTCTTCGGCAAGCAGTGAGTTATCCTCTGTTTCAAGAGAGCTAAAAGAAGAAGTTGAAAAATTCAAACTGCTCTAAAATAATATTAAATAATTTTACAATCCATAAACCAGAAACAACGTCTGACCCTTTATGGTCTAACTAAAATAATTTGTGTGAAAATGCCTCGAATAATCTACGGGGCATTTTTTATATCCTAAAAACCAATACATTGAAAGACACACACCTTTGCCAGAATTAAAACCATATGTCTATGGAATTTTAACAAAGCCTAAACAGCAAAGATTTCCTCTCCAAGCCACAGCTTAATTATGGGGGGTATTTGTTAAAAGCTTATATCAATAATTAAAAGGCTGTGGAAGTTATCCACAGCCTTTTATCATTTTTCTTTAATTATCCTAAAATATTAACAACTTTATCAAAAACCTTGTCACAAATCTGTGCCCCTTCAACCACAAGCTCATTTACCTTTTTACTTGTTGAAGAAACATATTCTTCATCTTTAATTAAGTTTAGGTTAACAACAACATTAAGCTTTGCACTGTATAATGCTCCCTTAAGAAGCTGAACACCGCATCCCACGTCACTTATAATAAGCTTTGTGGAAAGCTCGCACACTTCTTCTTGAATTTTAATTGCTTCATAAACACATTCAACAATTTTAATAGGCCCTGCCGCCGCAGTTTTAAGCGCAGCCTGAAGAACCTTTTCCTTTTCATCTTTTTCTTCCTGTGTTCCCGTAGGCATGCCGTAAGCCTTTGAAAGCGGCTCAAAAATTTCAGCATCCTCATCAATAAGTGCTATAAGCTTTTCCCTTAAAACGGCACTTCTATCAATTACGGACTGATGCTTGTCCTCCATGCCGATAAAAGCTTTTTTGCCCATTGAAAAATTCGCAACCATTGAAGCAAGTGCAACACCTAACGCACCCGCCAATGCCGCCGCACCGCCGCCGCCCGGAACAGGCTCTTTTGAAGCTAATTTTTCAGAAAACATGTCGCATGATACTTGTGATAATTTCATTTTAATCTACCCTTTCTTAAAAAGTATTCTATCGAAATTATTTAAACAGCTTTGTTCTTCAAGTTTTTTTCCCAAATTGTTCTGCAAAGCATATACATAACTCCAAGCTTAATAGGGAAAAGTATGGTGCTTCTTATTATTCTTTCAATGGCAAAAAACGCAGTGCCATACATTATGTTCAGCCACATAGGCGTTAATATCAAAATAACAATTATATTTTCAACAAGAAGTGCTGCGGTTAATCTTCCAAGAGAAGGTTTCTTTTTATAAAGAAACAAACCAAAAATCACTCCTGTAACAATTTTATTAATTGTAAAACCTATAAAAAAAGGTCCGCTCGGTCTTATAATATATTCCAATATATCGGCAATTCCCCCTACAATACCTCCAACCATAGGCCCATACATCATTGCGGCCAAAGCAACACCTAAAAAAGAAAATGAAATTTCCATTGTCTGTGTTATAACAATTCTGAAAAAGTCAAGAATCACAGTTGCCGCCGTCATAAGTGCGGCTCCCGTTAAGGTTCTCACCTTTTTTATTTCACCAAATGCTTCATTAAAGTAAGTATTCATTTTTTATTGCCTCCCGTTTTTTTGTTAAATTGTTTTTCGCCAATCTAATCAAAAAAGCGGATGCCCCAAAGGACATCCGCAACTATGCAATATATCACTCTGGGCTTAAAACCCCATACTGCCGCAACCACTGATTTCAAAAGGATTTGAAACCCGTTCAAGTCACTCGGCAAACGCAGGCAGTAAACCTAAAGACGAGGAATTTCTTCCCCTCCTATATATATTAAGTTTTCGATTAAATTTAAAGTCAAAACCTTGGGAATTCTGTCGGTGCTTTCCTTTGCAAAAACAGCCGCCAAATGCCTGTGACACTTGTCTTTAATCTTCCTAACTTCACTTCTTTTTTTAAAAAGTAGATAGATTTTGGCAAACCCCAAGGTCATTTATACATTATTTGTTGTTTAGGAATTTACAAGCCTTTACAACATGCTTTGCAAGCACACTTGTTGTAACAGACCCTACTCCTGCAGGAACAGGTGTTATCATAGATGCTTTTTCAGCACATTCATCAAACTTAACATCGCCGCAAAGATTGCCCTTTTCGTCAACATTAATTCCAACGTCAATAACAACTGCACCCTCGCTTACAAAATCTCCTGTAACCATTTCAGCTTTTCCAACAGCTGCAATAACAACTTGTGCATCACGGCAAACAGCAGGTAAATCCTTTGTTCTGCTGTGGCAAATTGTTACTGTTGCATTTTTATCAAGAAGAAGCATTGCAAGAGGCTTTCCAACAACCATGCTTCTGCCCACAACCGCAACCTTTTTGCCTTGAAGTTCAATTCCATAGTGGTCAAGAATTTCAACACAAGCCTGTGATGTGCATGGAGGATAGCCTGTTTTGTCTCCTTCAAAAATCTTAGCCGCATTAATAGGGTTCATGCAGTCAATGTCTTTGGCAGGGTCAACAACAAACTTAATTTCGTCCATGTTAAGCTGTTTTGGAAGAGGTCTGAAAAGAAGTATTCCGTGAACACTTTTGTCGTCATTAACTTCCTTAAGTGCTTTAACAAAATCCTCCTGTGAAACTTCAAGGGAAAGCTCTAAAACCTCGGCAATAATGCCGCATTTTCCCATTCTTGTTAAAGCACCTCTTTCATAAGCCAAGTCGTCCTCTCTTGCGCCTACTCTTACAATTTTAAGCTTTGGCTCAATACCGTCAGCCTTTAATGCCGCCACGTCTTTTATAATTTCCTCGGTGATGGCATCGGCAACCGGCTTGCCCTTAATAACCTGTACCATATTGCCTCCTTAAATAAAAACCCAATAAAATCTTAGAATAAGCCGCTGATTTTGCCGTCTACATCTACGTCAATTTTTTCTGCAGCAGGAACTTTAGGAAGTCCGGGCATTTTCATAATTGTTCCCGTAAGAGCAACAATAAAACCTGCACCTGCAGAAATTGTAAGATCTCTAACAGTTACTCTAAATCCTGTTGGTCTTCCTAAAACTGTCTGATCGTCTGTTAATGAATACTGATTTTTAGCCATACAAATAGGAAGATTTCCAAAGCCGTATTTTTCAAAATCTGCAATAAGCTTACTTGCAGCAGGAGTAAAGTCTACTCCGTCAGCGCCATAAACCTTTGTGCATATTGCATTGATTTTTTCTTTAATTGAAAGGCTTTCGTCATAAACATATGTGTGCTCGCCTTTATTGTTTTCAACAAGGTTAAGAACTTCTTTAGCAAGCTTCTCGCCGCCTTCTCCTCCCTTTGCCCAAACTTCTGAAAGTGCCACGTTAACTCCAAGCTCGTTGCATTTTTTCTCAACAAGAGCAAGCTCTGCTTCTGTGTCTGTAGGGAAAGCATTAATTGCAACAACTGCCGGAAGGCCGTAAACTTTTGTAACGTTTTCAACATGCTTAAGAAGGTTTGGAAGTCCTTTTTCAAGTGCTTCAAGGTTTTCGTTGTTAAGGTCAGCCTTAGCAACTCCGCCGTTATATTTTAATGCTCTAACTGTGCAAACAATAACAACTGCCTTTGGCTTAAGCCCTGACACACGGCATTTAATGTCAATGAATTTTTCAGCACCAAGGTCAGCGCCGAAACCTGCTTCTGTTACAACATAGTCTGCAATTTTTGAAGCCATTCTTGTTGCAATAACGCTGTTACAGCCATGAGCTATGTTAGCAAAAGGACCGCCGTGGATAAATGTAGGTGTTCCTTCAAGTGTTTGAACAAGGTTTGGTTTAAGTGCATCCTTAAGAAGAGCAGCCATTGCGCCCTCTGCCTTAAGCTGACCGCAAGTAACAGGCTCACCTTTTCTGTTGTAAGCAACAATCATGTTTGCAAGTTTTTCTTTAAGGTCGATAATGTCATTTGAAAGACAGAAAACAGCCATAATTTCAGAAGCAACAGTAATGTCAAAACCGTCTTGACGAGCAACTCCGTCGCCCTTGCCGCCCATACCGTCAATTATGTTTCTAAGCTGTCTGTCGTTCATGTCCATAGCTCTTCTCCAAGAAATTTTCTTGAGGTCTATATCAAGCTCATTTCCCTGGTGAATGTGGTTGTCAAGCATAGCTGCAAGAAGGTTATTAGCAGCACCGATTGCGTGGAAGTCGCCTGTAAAGTGAAGGTTAATGTCTTCCATTGGAACAACCTGTGAATAACCGCCGCCTGCTGCGCCGCCTTTAACTCCGAAAACAGGGCCGAGGGAAGGTTCTCTTAAAGCAATCATGGTTTTTTTGCCAAGTTTGTTAAGTGCGTCACCAAGACCGATTGTTGTTGTTGTTTTTCCCTCTCCCGCAGGTGTTGGGTTAATAGCTGTAACAAGAATAAGGTTAGCCTCTTCTTTGTCTTTAAGCTCACTTTGTAAATATCTATAGTCAATTTTTGCTTTGTATTTACCATAGTTTTCTACGTATTTATCAGGAATTTCTGCTTTCTCGGCAATTGTGTTAATCACCTGTAATTCTGCTTTTTGAGCAATTTGAATATCTGTTAAAAATTCTGCCATTTCTCGTTTTCCTCCTTGGAATTAAAAATGTGTATAAAATCAAGTTCGCGGCGGACTTTGCCCTCCACATCCCTATAAGGGTTTCACTTTTAACCCATAACACAAAACATTGGTTTTGCTTGGGGTTTATTAAACTTGTTCCCTAAAACAACATAAACATACAGTTTAAAATCTAGCATTTAGGAATTTATTTTACAAACAACTGAAAAGTCTTTATTTAACGTTTTCAAGGCCTTCAATTTTTGCGTTATACTGGTATGGCTCTGAAGGGAAGCTTCTTTCACTTGATTCCTTTGCAAACTCGTTATAAGCCTCAATAATAACCTTGTGAAGGTCTGCATATTTCTTAGCAAACTTAGGAACCCACTCGTTCATTCCAAGCATATCCTGTGCAACAAGAACCTGCATATCGCAGCTTGCTCCTGCACCAATGCCCATTGTTGGAACGTCAACTTTTTCTGTAATTACTTTTGCCAAATCAGCCGGAACGCCTTCAACAACAATCATAAATGCTCCTGCTTCAGCAACAGCTCTTGCGCCGTCAACAAGTTCTTGTGCCGCAGCAAGACTTTTTCCTTGAACCTTAAATCCGCCCATCATTGCAGCAGTTTGAGGTGTAAGGCCAATATGTGCGCAAACAGGTATGCCTGCTTTAACAATAGCTTTAATAACAGGTGCAACTTCTGTGCCGCCTTCTAATTTAACACAGTCACATCCGCCTTCAACAAAAATTCTGTTTGCGTTTTTAACTGCATCTTCAATGCTTACATTATATGAACCAAAAGGCATATCACCAACAACAAATGTATTTGGAGCACCTGCAACAACATGCTTTGTGTGATAAATAATATCATCAACTGTAACTCCAACCGTTCCCTTTAACCCAATCATTGTCATTCCAAGAGAATCGCCCACAAGTATCATGTCAACATCACTTTCGTCAACGAGCTTTGCATTTGTATAATCATAGCATGTTATCATTGTGGGAACCTTGCTGTCGCCTTTACAAGCGAGTATTTCAGGAACTGTGATTTTCTTTTTCATTGGAAACTCCTCCTTTTTAATATAAGAATCTTTTATTTGTAATTACCAGACATTAATAATAAGAGCAAGTTGCGTGCCAAAACCTTGTTTTATAAAAAAAAGCCAAAACAGAGAAATATACCTCCTTAAATTTAGCCATTGTAGATATTTTCCACAATTATATTTAATCTTAACATATTTCTTGTTTTTATACTAATACACAAAAAGAAACATAATAAAGCCATGTGTTTGAAATTGTTTAAACATATCATTCGTCTTGACAGATTAAGACAAATGAATAAAGCAAAATCATCTTAAGCTCACAGAAAAACATTCTTTATAAAGTTTTTGAAAAAGATTTGGTTTCTTTGACTTTTGCAGTTTTCTGTGACACAATATATTTAAAATATAACAAAGGGAGGGCTGTGTTATGGACGCATATAATTCTTTAAACGAGATGATGAGTTATTTCCATTTAAACTTTATAGTTTATTTCATACTGCTTTTAATAGTTATTATAAACTGTCTGAAAACAATAGCCAACTACATGCGAATTAAGAAGGATTCCAAAGCAGACTTAACAACAGGCCCAACAGACATTGGAATAACCCTGCTTTGCGGAACAGCGCTTTTTTTCGCACTTTATTTTCAGGGGGTTCTTGCAGACGTATCGGGAAGTCACAGCGAAATCTGGTTCCCAAGGGTATTTGCCCTATCCATAATTTCACTGCTCCTTTTAATTGTGCAGTTAAGGTTTTTAATACTCATAGCCGACAAGCTTCAAAGCGACAAAGGCAACAAATAAGCAGGCTTGAAAAACTTATTAAGACCTTGGGCTTTGCCCAAACCTATTAAAACCTTGGGCTTTGCCCAAACCCATCCGCTTTTTGAAAAAAGCGGAGCAAAAACCTTTGTCTAAAACCACATATTTATGTGGTTTTAAAGGAACAAGGCAAAAAGCTAAACAAATACAACTAAATTATGTTTTACGAAAACAACCTCCAAACCCGTCTAAACTCGCATGAATATGCGAGTTTAAGCAAAAGTTTTTGCCTCGCTTTTTTCAAAAAGCGAGTAGGTTTTTTAAAACTCCAAACACTGCAAAAACAAAAGACCGCAGGCAATACACCCCTACGGTCTTATTTCTTTACTCACCCATTAAAATTTCAACAGCTTCTCTTAACGTTGTTATTTCTCCCACATTTCCAGGGAATATAACATAAGGCATTTGCGGAAACTTGCTTTCTTCTCCTGTCATCCACACAGGTATGCCCGGTTTAATCTGCCCCATAACTGTGGCACGCTTAACCCTTAACGCCTTTGTGCCTACGTCACTGCTTGTTATGCCGCCTTTTGCAATTATAAAACTTGGCTTAACTGTAAGGTTTCCAATAATGCTTGTAACAGCATCAGATATTGCAACAGATGCTTCCAAAATTTTATCCTTATCGTCTGTATCAAGCTTCACAAGTTCACGGCTTGTATACACAACAACGCTTTGACCGGCACTTATAAATTCTTCGGCTTTTTTTACAATCTGATTAACTTCATCAATAAGTCCGCCATCTTCTAAAACCCGCCCTGCCCTAAACTCAATAAATTCAAGTGCACGCTTACAGTTTTTAAGCTCTTCAAACTGCTGGGTGGTTTTTTTCACATGGCTGCCTATCAATATAATTCCGCCGTTTTTGTTATCAGGTGCGACAAGCTCTTCCTTTGTAAGCAAAGCCTTGTCGGCAACTCCGCCCAAAACCTTTGTAATTGCCGCCGCACTGCGGAAAATAAATTCCTTGCCCCCTGCAACAGCCTTACAAAACGCAATGGCAAAAATCTTCGCATCAACATAATCAATGGCATTAACTATTACCTTTCCAAAATCTTTAACCTCCATAAGCTTTTCGCATATGGAATCAATTTGCAAATCTCTGATTTCCTCAAGAGTAATATATGTCATATCCTCAGCTTTAAAAGCACCTTTGGATTTTTCTTCACAGTATTCACCTAAATGGCTTGCCGAATATCCAAAACTTTTATCCTTTGCAAACTCTGTCATGCCTGCAGGTGTCAGCTGTTCTCCCTCTTTAACATAATGCACATTGCCTATTGTAAAACGCCCGCCCTCTTTAAAGAAAGGGAATATAATTTCACCGTCTGTTTTTTTGCCTTTAAGGCTGTCTGTTACTTCCCTAAGAATCATAGGCTCAAGGGGATAATGCCCCCTTAATGTGGAGTCGCTTCTGCTTATAATTATGTAATCTTTCCCCGTAGCTTTGGATGCCTTAAAAATATTTTCTGCTATTTCCTTGTGTGCGGCAGTTGTCTGAGGCACAGTAAGGCCACGGCTGTTTGTAAGAACAAAAAATATGCTGTTTTCCTCACTAAAGCCTTGTTTTAAGGTTTCTTCGGACCAATCAGTATAAACTGATACGTTGTTAACAGTTTGCACCCCTGTAGGGTCGTCATCAAGAACAACTATTTTTTTATTAAGACCTTTAAGGGCTTCTTTAAGCATAACTTCAACTTTTTCGTTATCTACTTCCTTAAAGGAGGAAAGCACACTTAAATCTAAAGGTTTAACGTCTGTCATTTCAAATACTCTCCCTTTTATAAATTAATCTACTTTTTTAACCTGAACATCAGCAAGCATTTCAAAATATTGAACAATGCCTCCGTGGTCGTCGCCCAAATGACCTCCAACCTTAAGAGTCTGCATAATTTCAAAAAGCTGTGCCGTTAAAGGCATAGGACAATCAATGTCATGCGCTGTTGCAAGCACGTTTTTAATATCTTTGTGGTTAATTGCAATGGTTCCCCCCGGTTTAAAGTTTCTTTCAAGAATTAAAGGAATTTTTGCATCAAGCACAGTTGAGCCTGCAAGACCTCCCCTTATTGCCTGATAAACTTTAAAAGGATCTGCCCCCGCCTTAGCCGCAAGCACAAAGGCCTCAGAAACAGTTGCAATTGTCAAATTAACAATAACCTGATTTGTAAGTTTTGTTATTGAGCCGCTTCCTGACGGGCCTATAAGAAGTGAAGACGCACCCATAATATCCATGTATGGCTTAACAGCCTGAAAATCCTTTTCACTTCCCCCCGCCATAAACGCAAGTGTTCCGTCAATAGCCTTAGGCTCTCCTCCGCTTACAGGCGAATCAACAAACCCTACACCTATTTTTTCAAGCTTTTCAGAGCAGAATCTGCTTTCTGTTGGTGTAACACTGCTCATATCACAAATAACCGTTCCAGCTTTAACTGTAGATGCAATTCCGCCTTCGTCAAAAATCACACTTTGAACAATTGCACCATTTGGAAGAATTGTAAAAATAATTTCACATTCGCTGCCGATTTCAGCCAAGGTTGCCGATTTTGCGCCCTCTGCCAAAACCTCATCAACGGCAGCCTTATTTAAATCGTAAACTAAAAGCTCAACTCCTCCTTTAAGAAGATTTTTCGCCATTGGCTTACCCATAATTCCAAGACCTATAAACCCTGCTTTTTTCATATTCATAGCCCCCCCTATAATTATTTTTAAAATAATAACCTTATTATTTGCCGTTTGCAAAAAGATTTATATATTTAACAACCACATCCCCAACAAACTTTCTTTCCAGTAAAGAAACTTCCGAAAGGTGAGTGTTAGGGTTTTCTTCCAAAAAGTTCATAATGTTTTTAACTGTGTAATATGAAATTTCTGTATTCACGTTTATTTTGCATATACCGTTATTTATACATTCTTTTAATATTTTTTCATCTGTTCCGCTGCCTCCGTGAAGCACAAGGGGAATACTTACTTCTTCCGCAATTTTTTTAAGTATATCAACTCTTATATCAGGCTTGCCCTTATACAAACCGTGAACAGTGCCTATGGAAACAGCAAGTGCGTCAATGCCTGTTCTTTTAACAAACTCCGCCGCATCCTTAGGGTTTGTATAGCTTTCGCCATGGTCGATTTCAGTTTCGTTTGAAAACTCCCCAAGTGCAAGGCTTCCAAGCTCCGCTTCAACAGAAACATTTTTTTCATGCGCCATTTCGCAAACCTTTTTTGTGTTTTCCAAGTTCTCTTCAAAGGGCAAAAAAGAACCGTCATACATTACAGAAGTAAACCCTGCATCAACGGCATTTTTAATTGTTTCAAAATCACTGCAATGGTCTAAATGCAGAGCCATTGGCAGACTGCTTTTTTCAGCCTCCTTTTTTGCCAAAAAATATATTTCCTCCAAGTCCATATTTTTAAGATATGAAGAACCAAAGGAAATTATTGCAGGCTTTTCCGTTTTTCTTGCAGCTTCACAAACACCTTTAATAGTTTCAAGGCTGTATACGTTAAACGAACCCACAGCCCATTTGTTTTCTCTTTTGTCATTTAAAAGCGTCTTTAAATTACAAAGCAAGCTGTTCCCTCCCAGTTTTAATTTTTTGTTTGTATTATCTATTTAAGTTTCGGCTCTAAGACCAATCATCTTCGTTTCTGATTTTCATTTCAAGTGTTGCAAGCCTTGCAGATTCAATTGCTCTTTTTGATTTATCCGCATCTGCGTGGGTGCTTATAACAATAAAAAGCATATCCATAATAACAAGCTGAACAATTCTGCTCACCATTGCATCAGTATAATAAGGGCTGTCGTTTGTGGAGCTGAACAGACATAAATCCGCCATCTTTGCCAAGTCCGAGTTCATATAGCTTGTTACAGCCAAAAGTTTTGCACCTGCGGCTTTGGCAAGCCTTCCGCATTCAAGCACCTCTTTGCTTTCTCCTCCATGGGAAATAAGAATTATTAAATCCTTGCTTGTAAGCTGTGACGCATGAACAAGGGCAATGTGTGAATTGTTGTCGTTTATTACATCTAAGCCAACCCTTAGAAATTTATGATACACATCAGTTGCAATAACACCTGAACCGCCTGCGCCGAAAAACATTATCTTCCTTGCGTTTTCAATCATTTTTGCTGCCTGCGAAACATCTTCAACAGTCAAAAGCTTGTCTATATCAGTTATCGCCGAGGAGGCAACAGACAATGTTTTAAGCTTAATGTCTTCTATTGTGTCACCTTGTTTTATTTCTTGAAAATCCTTAACTGCACTTTCTTCTCCATCAAGCTCCTGCCTTGAAATATCCTGCGCCATATCAAGCCTGAAATCCTGATAAGATTTATAATCAAGCTTATTTATAAATCTTATTATTGTGGTTTCACTTAAATTACACTCTTTTCCAAGCTCGCTTAATGTCATTCTCATACATTTTGCCCTGTTTTCCAAGATATAGTTGGCAACCAGCTTTTGATTTTTTGAAAGAGTATTATACTTCACTCTGATTTCCGTAAATAAGTCCTTGCTCAACCAAATCTCCCCCATAGCCATAAACTTTTTCTTCTTTTTATAATACCATACTCCATTAAAAAAACATAGTATTAATTTAACTGTTTTTTCCCTGAATATGTGCTTATTTTCACAATCTTAGTAGTTTTATTGCGATAATAATTTCACAAAACATCCTTTATCAAGCACAATAGCATACAAAAAACCGCAGCGGATAAATCCCACTGCGGTTTTAACATGTAAATATCTTACTTTTTAATAAAATTCAAGTTTTTTAATAATCAATTTACTTCTTTAAAGAAAGCTGATATGCCACATCAACAATCATATCCTCTTGCCCGCCAACTATCCTTCTTTTACCAAGCTCTATGAGAATATCCCTTGGATTAAGGTTAAATTTCTCCGCAGCCTTATATGTGTGAAGAAGAAAACTTGAATAAACTCCTGCATATCCAAGTATAAGAGGGGCTGTTTTAATAATCTGAGGTCTATGCATAATAGGCTCAACAATCTCCTCTGCAACATCCATTGTTCCGTAAAGGTCAAGCCCTGTGTCATAACCCATTCTGTCAAGAACAGCGGCTAAAACCTCAAGCTGAGTATTTCCTGCCCCCGCACCAAGTCCGCGGCATGTTGCATCAATATATGTAGCACCTGCCTCAACAGCCGCAATGGAGTTTGCAACAGCAAGCCCCAGATTATTGTGGGCATGGAAACCAACAGGAATATTTAATCCCTCAACAAGGGTTCTAACTCTTTCAGTTACATCGGAGGGAAGAAGATAGCCTGAAGAGTCCGCAAGGTTAATATAGTCTGCCCCTGCAGCTTCAAAAATCATAGCTTGTTCAAGGAGCTTTTCAGGGCTTGCCATATGAACCATCATAAGAAAACCAACAGCCATCATTCCCATTTTTTTAGCCGCCTGAACGTGCTGAATGCCCACATCTGCCTCTGTGCAGTGTGTCGCAACTCTGACAACTCTTGCTCCATTTTCATATGCCTCTTCAAGATCTTCAATTGTTCCTATTCCGGGAATCAGAAGTATGCCTTGCTTAGCATTTTTAATTACTTTGCTTGCGGCTTTAATTAAGTCTGTTTCCTCGTATGCGGAAAATCCGTAATTTATTGTGGATGCAGTTATTCCGTCCCCATGGGCACATTCTATAATGTCTACTCCGATTTTATCAATTCCCCCTGCTATGGCAGTAACCTGTTCAGGTGAAAAACTATTGCTTACAGCATGGCTTCCGTCACGAAGAGTTGTGTCTACAATATATATTCTTTGTTTTTCCATTTTTACGCCTCCTTATTAAGCATTGATGCAGCTAATTTTTCCGCAACAGCAACTGCGGCAGAATTTATAATATCAAGGTTTCCCGAATATGTAGGAAGGAAATCTCCCGCACCTTCAACCTGAATAATAACCGTCACCTTGTTTCCGTCAATAATAGGCGGAACTCTAAGCTGATAACCCGGTGTATATTGCTGAACCTCGGCAATACGCTTGTTAACAGCGTCAATTATAGCCTTTTCGTCAGGGTTTTTAACTATTGTGTAAATTGTGTTGCACATCATTATAGGCGGCTCTGCAGGATTAAGAATAATAATTGCCTTTGCTTTATCTGCACCGCCGATTATTTCAAGACCTTTTCTTGTGGTTTGTGTGAACTCGTCAATACTTGCTCTTGTTCCGGGGCCTGCACTTTTTGAAGAAATGCTTGCAACTATTTCAGCATATTCCACATCTGCCACTTCATTAATGGCATTAACAATAGGAATGGTAGCCTGACCGCCGCATGTAACCATGTTAAAGTTATCCACGTTTTGAAGAGTTTCCAAGTTTACACATGGCACAACATAAGGCCCTACAGCCGCAGGAGTCATGTCAATTGCAATCTTTCCTGCTTCTTTAAGCACAGGTGCATTTTCAAGGTGTGCACTTGCAAGGGTTGCATCAAAAACAATTTTAACATCAGGGTCTTCTGCAACAGCATGAACACCCTTTGTGGAGGTTTTAAAACCAAGGCTTTCAGCCCTTTTAAGACCTTCACTTTCAACAATTCCCGTCATAAAATGCATTTGAAGATGCTTGCTTTTCATAACCTTATACATAAGGTCTGTGCCGATATTTCCCGGCCCTATAATACCTACTTTAATTCTGTCCTCCATTTGTATCCCCCTTAATTTTTAATATATCCAAGGTGTAACGATATGTCAGCGGCACATTTCATAACGTCACTGCTCATTTCTTCTACAACCTCTTCCGTCATTTTATTTGCCATTCCCGAAAGACTTATTGCGGCAACAGGCTCGCCTTTATGGTTAAAAACAGGTGCGGCAACACATCTAAGCCCTATTTCAATTTCCTCATCATCAATTGAATATCCTTTTTTTGCAATAACCTCAAGTTCGCTTTTTAATTCCTCTTCACTTTTTATGGATTTTGGTGTTTTTATGCAAAATCCTTTTTCAACAACATATTTTTTTGAATATTCCCAGGGAAGATATGCAAGCATTGCCTTGCCTACTCCTGTGCAGCTCATAGGCGCACGTTTTCCCACCTGCGAATATGTAATAAGAAAATCGGGCATATCAAACTTGTCAATATACACAACCTCTCCTTCATAATGAGTTGCAAGATGAACCGTCTGACCGTATTGTTTAGATATTTTTTCACAAAAAGGTCTTGCTTCATTTCTAATGTCAAGACGTTTTTCCACAACACACCCTAATTCAAAAAGTTTCATACCAAGGCTGTATTTCTTTGTTTCTAAATTCTGCTCTAAATATCCATAAGCGGCAAGAGTGTTAACAAGGCCGTAAACCGTGCTTTTGCTTAACTCCATACACTGGGATATTTCAGAAATGCCCATCTCCTTTTTTTTATTAAAATGGTCAAGAATATCTAAGGCTCTTGCAACAGATTGTATTATAACACCTTCGGAATTAGCCATTACATTCACCCTTTTCGTCATTGTAGAACGCCTTTCGTTTTTTCTGTATGTATATTGTCATACAAAAAACCATATTTGTCAAGACATAATTTCAGATAATATTTCTTAAAAAAATATGCTTTAAATTGGAAGGTTAAGATAGTTGCTGCAGCATAAAATCAATTTCCAATCCAATGCCGAAAACTTTCAACAGCCTTCTATTTCTTTAGATTGTTTATATTCCCTTCTTAAATTTGAAAAGGAAACAGTTCAAATAAACATATCTTTATAGCATTCAACCATATCATCAAAAAAATCACCTTAGAAAATTCTAAGGTGATTTAAAATAAGGACAACTGATGCCTGTGGTATCTGACTTTGCCATACATACTCAATAACTCCAAGGAATTAAATCCCTTGCCCCATATAAAAAACCGCATAAACATGCGGTTTTTTTCAAAAGTAAATGGATTTGGACAAATCCCAAAGTTTATAACAGCCTTGTTTTTTACTGCAAAGGTTTCATCGTCGGGAAAAGAATTACATCCCTTATTGAAGAAGATTCAGTAAGAAGCATAACAAGTCTGTCAACTCCCACACCCAAACCTCCTGCAGGAGGCATTCCATATTCAAGTGCACACATAAAATCTTCGTCAATCATGTTTGCCTCTTCATCCCCTGCGGCACGCATTTCCTCTTGATGTTCAAATCTTTTTCTCTGGTCGATAGGGTCGTTAAGCTCACTGTATGCATTTCCATATTCACGTCCAACTATAAAAAGCTCAAAACGCTCTGTATATTCAAGATTTCCGGGTTTCCTTTTTGTAAGAGGGGAAATTTCCACAGGATAATCTATTATAAATGTTGGCTGAATAAGATTTTTTTCAACAAACTCTTCAAAGAAAAGGTTAAGAATATCACCTTTTGCATGTCTTTGCTCAAACTGTATATTTCTTTCCTTTGCAAGGGCTTTCGCCTCTTCTGTGTCCTTAACAGCGTCAAAATCTATTCCCGAATATTTTTTAACAGCCTCAACCATTGTAAGCCTTGCAAAAGGAGTTTCCAAATCTATCTCATGTCCGCCATAGTTAACAGTCATTTTTCCGTTTACAGCCTGTGCTATATGTCTGAACATATTCTCTGTTATATCCATCATGCCGTTATAATCGGTAAAAGCCTGATAAAGCTCCATAAGTGTAAATTCAGGGTTATGCCTTATGGAAACACCCTCGTTTCTAAAAACTCTGCCAATTTCGTATACTCTTTCAAAGCCTCCGACAATAAGCCTTTTAAGAGGCAGTTCAAGGGCTATTCTGCAATACATATCAATATCAAGAGCATTGTGGTGGGTAATAAAAGGCCTTGCCGAAGCACCGCCTGCAATTGTTTGAAGCACAGGCGTTTCCACCTCAAGAAAGCCAAGTCCATCAAGAAATGTTCGCATTTCTCTAATAATGGCACTTCTTTTAAAGAAAACTTCCTTTACCTCAGGATTCACAATAAGATCCATATATCTTTGGCGATAGCGAAGTTCCTGGTCTTTAAGCCCATGGAATTTTTCAGGTAAAATCTGAAGACTTTTGCTAAGAAGAGTTACCTCATTGGCATGAACGGAGATTTCGCCCATTTTTGTTGTAAACACAACACCTTTAATTCCTACAATGTCGCCAATATCATATTTTTTAAAATCAGCATAGCTTTCTTCACCAATGTCGTTACGGCTTACGTAAACTTGTATTCTGCCGTTTCTGTCTTGAATGTTTGCAAAGCTGGCCTTGCCCATAACACGCTTTGCCATAAGCCTGCCGCCGATTATTACTTCTTTGCCCTCAAGGTTTTCGTAGTTTTTTACAATCTCGTCTGTGTGTGTATCAACAGGATATTTTACAATTTCAAAAGGGTCTTTCCCCTCTGATTGAAGCTTTATAAGCTTATCTCTTCTTATTCTTAAAAGTTCTCCAAGTTCCTCTTCTGTCACTTCAACTTGTATGTTTTGCAAATCTTTTGTATCAGACACGTCTGTTCCTCCCAATTACTTATTAACTATTTCTATCACCCTAAACTCCACATCTCCGTCAGGTGCATCAATTATAACCGTTTCTCCGGCTTTTCTGCCTAAAAGGCCCATGCCCACAGGAGATTCATTTGATATTCTGCCGCCCATAGGGTCAGCCTCTGCGGAGCCTACTATTGTGTATTCCACTTCTTCATCAAGCTCTATATCAAAAATTTTAACAGTTGCTCCAATGCTGATTACTTCTGTGCTTACTTCTTCTTCGTCGATTACTTCTGCGTTTCTAAGCATTTTTTCAAGAAAAATTATTCTTGACTCAATTTCCGCCTGTTCTTCCTTTGCCGAATCATACTCGGCATTTTCAGATAAATCTCCCTGGCCTCTTGCCTCTTTGATTTTTTCTGCCACTTCTTTTCTTTTAACTGTTTTTAATTCTTCAAGCTCTTCTTCTCTTTTTCTAAGCCCTTCATATGTCAAAACAATCTTCTTTTCTGACATTTAATACACTCCCTTTTTTTCCTTATTGTCTGCAAAAATGTAAGAAACACTCTAAAAAAGAGTGCCCCGTTTATCAAAAATCTTCAACTCTCTTAAATCAGAGTATTAATAAAAGCCGCAATTGACGACTTGTTTAACCCTTTAATCTTCAGTGGGAATTAAAATTTCGTATGCATACAACAAAATTTATTTTCCCCGTTTATTAATTCATAACCCATTAAAACAAGGTTTTCAATAAAGGCAGATGCCAAATTCAAAATACGTTTCCATATTTAAAGAATTATAACCTACTTACCATGTCATTGTCAACTTTTAATGACATTGTGTCAAGACTAAAATTTCTTAAATTCTGCAATATCTCCCAATCCTTATAATCAGCACAGCCGCTTATCATTCCTTTTTTGCTTTGGGCGCACTTTATAAGAAATAAGACTTCCATATGTGCCGCATCAAGGTTAACTCCGCAAACCTCAGTATAAAGGTTTGTAAAAAAGTATATGTCATCACGTCTTGAAATAAGTCTGTTTAGTTTGCCCTTAAAAGGCGATGCCTCAATATATATCAAGCCCTTTTTAAAAACATAGTCAAAGTTTTCCATGTCACTGCTGCAGTTTATAATTACATCTGCATTTTTTATATAACTGCTTTTTGGGCTTACAAAAAACTCTGTCACAAGGCCGCTTTCTTCAAAAATCGTATCTGCCAAATCCTCAAGCGCCGCTTTATTGTCTGTTCTTACACTTAAATGGTTAACCTCACCTATAAGGCTGTTAAGAACAAGAAAGGTTTCTAAATTTTTTCCGTCTGTAACCACAACCTTTGCATCTTCAGGTTTAATATTATGCCGCACACAGGCATCTTTAAAAATGCGAGAAACAAAGTATGAAACTGCTATGCTCCCTCGTGCCTGAATAAAATCGGCAGGCAAGGGAATTCTGTCTTCATTTATAACAATTTGTATTTCTTTAGACATCAGCAGTGACACTGTTTTTTTAATCATTCTTGTGTAAAGGGTCATGTTTTGTTCAAGGCTTGTTATGGGAAGTGTAATCTTAATGCCTTCTGCATCCCCCACAAAGGCAGGCTCAATTTTAAGAGGAACAAAGCATAAAAAATATTTATCCCTAATACGTTTAGGAAGCCTCATAACAAAGTCGCTTACCCAAAGACTTTCCCCTTCTTTCAAATAACCTATTTCGGCAAACTTCATAAGCCGCACATCCTCTTCTTATTACCCTTTTAGTCTATGCTGAAAGTTTAAAAAAAGAATAAGACCTTAACCGAGGAAGACCTTGAGGGTTTCACCCTCAACCACCCACAAGGGTTTCACCCTTGACCCATCTTAAAACCACATAACTATGCGGTTTAGTGAAAGATTAATAAACAGAAGCTAACCTTGCCACTTCACCCTTGACCCGACTTAAAACCGCATAACTATGCGGTTTTAACAAAAGTTTTTTCCTGTGTTTTTAAACACTCTAACTTAAATATAAATCAATAAGCTCTTCAATGTCTTTTAAACATAACACAGTGTTTATTTTGCCCCGCATTGACGCAGCACCTTTCATGCCCTTTGTATAGTCTGATAAATGCTTTCGTATTTCACGTATGCCTGTGTATTCACCCTTATGCTCAATAAGCATTTTTGCATGGCGAAGCGCCATCTCACCACGCTGGGCAGCAGTAGGCTCAGGAAGAAGCTCCCCTGTTTTAAGATAGTGGTTAATTCGCTTAAATATCCACGGGTTACCCTGCGCCCCTCTGCCAACCATTACTGCATCACAGTTTGTATGCAAAAAAATCGCCTTTGCATCCTCGGGTGTAAATATATCACCGTTTCCTATAACAGGAATGTTAACCGCTTTTTTTACTTCTTTTATAATATCCCAGTCTGCCTTGCCGCTGTAATACTGTTCTCGTGTTCTACCGTGTACGGCAACTGCCGACGCACCGTTTTTTTCAGCAATCTTTGCCACCTCAACTGCATTAACATTTTCATCGTTAAACCCTTTTCTAAACTTTATAGTAACAGGCTTTTTCTGGCTTGTTACAAGGGCATGAACAATCTCCCCTATAAGTTCAGGTGTTTTCATAAGTGCGCTGCCCTCACCGTTTTTTACAATTTTAGGCGCAGGACAGCCCATGTTAACATCAATTATATCAAAATCAGAGCTTTCAAGGCTTTTGCCCATCTGCCCCATAAGGTATGGGTCACTGCCAAAAAGCTGAACGGCCACAGGCCTTTCTCTTTCGTCTATCTCCAAAAGCTTGTTTGTGTTTTTGCTTTCGTAAAACATCCCCTTAGCACTTACCATTTCACTATATACAAGCCCGCAACCCATCTCTTTGCATAAAACCCTGAAAGGCAAATCTGTTATGCCCGCCATAGGCGCAAGAAAAACGTTGTTGGCAAGCTTAACATTGCCTATCTGCATACTTTTCCAAGTCCTTTATTCTTCTCATAAATAATTTTAAGCCCCGTAAGTGTAAGCACAGGGTCATATATGTCAAAAATACTGTTGTCATAGTCAATCATTCTTGCCAGACCGCCTGTTGCAATTACCTTTGCATGGGGAATATCAAGCTGTTCTTTCAATGTTTTTATAATTCTTATTGTTTCCCCTATTCTTCCTGCAACAATGCCAACCTGAAGGCTTTTGATTGTATCTTTTGCAATAAAAGACGTTGGCGCTTCAAGCTCAACCTTTGGAAGCTGTGAACTTTTTTGATAAAGCATTTCGGCACAGCTTTTCATGCCTGCAGTTATAAACCCTGTTATAAACTCTCCCTTTTCATTAACCACATCAAAGGTATTTGCAGTTCCGTAGTCAATAACAATTGAAGGTGTTCCGTAAATCTCTTTTGCCGCAACAAGGTTTACAACTCTGTCAATTCCTGCTGTTTTCGGGTTATCCCTTACAATAACCAAATCAAGCCTGAGATCACTGCTTACAACAATAGGCTCAACCCCTATATATTTTCTTATGCTGTGTGTAAGTGAATACATAATGGTTGGAACAACCGAGCCTATAATAGCACCCTCAACATCTTTCAGGGATTTCCCCTCATCTTCAAAAAAAGAATTTAAAACAACCCCTATTTCATCCGAAGTTCTTGTGTATTCTGTTGCCATTCGCCATGTGCTTAAAAGCTTGTCCTCTTCATAAAGCCCTAAAACTATATTAGTGTTTCCTACATCAATTACCAATACCATTATCGCAGCTCCTCCTATAAGGGTTTTCATCCTTGTTCATCTCATATAAAATTCTAAGCCCCTTACAGGTAAGAAATGGATCAAGAACATCAAAAAGCTGTCTGTCAACATCAATCATCCGTGCCATGCCGCCTGTTGCCACAACTTTTAAATTTTCATAGCCAAGCTCTTTTTTAACCATGTTTATTATATACTCCGCCTCACCCATATGCCCGTAATAAATTCCGCTTTGTATACAACTTACAATATCTCTGCAATATATACTGTCAGGCTTTTTTATTTCTATTTTAGGCAGCTGTGCTGTTTTTGTAAAAAGAGATTCTGCGCAAACATGAACCCCAGGCGCTGTTATGCCTGTAATAAAGTTGCCATCTTCGTCGACCACATCAAATGTTGTGGCAGTTGCATAATCCACAACCATAACTGGGCCGCCGTAAATGCCGTATGCCGCCGCCATTTTGGCAATTCTGTCATTGCCCAGCTCTCTTGGGTTGGGCATAAGAAGATTGATGTTGCTTCTCATTTCATATGTTACACTTATAGGCTCAACACGAAAATACTTTTTTATTGCGTTGTTAAGCGAATACATAATTGTGGGAACAACAGAAGAAATTATAACATCCTCAATATCTTTTGCCTCCACACCGTCGATTTTAAGAAACCGAAGTATAACAGAACCTATCTCATCAGAGGTACGTGAAACGTTTGTAGTCATTCGCCAGCTTGCAATTAAGTCCTCGTTTTCATAAAGGCCCAAAAGTGTTTCTGCGTTGCCTACGTCAATAACAAGAATCATTTGTTTTCTCCTTAAGTTTTATAGAGGAAGTGCAATTTTATTCAAACAATAAAAACTTAGTAAAAATCCATATGTCTTATATAAAAACAAGCTTTCTTCTGTATTATTTTGCAGTAATTATTTTCACAAAGTTTTTAACACCTGTTACATAATCGCACATTTCCTAAGAGTAATATAATTTTTAGATAAGTATATCAATTTTGCTCAAGTTTTCAACCTTATTTATAAATTTATTGCAGATTTTTTAATTTTCCAGTATCTTATTTTTAATTTCTTCACCTTTAGGTGTTTTAAAAACCACATACCAAAGGCTTAAAGCCTTTATAATGTCTGCCTTTTTCCTTTGAATTTCTTTTATCTCAAGCTCTGCACCAATATCATCAAAATCATAAAAGCCTTCATTTTTAACGGTTTCAAAATAAACCTCACCGTTAGAATAAAAACCCATAATAAATGTACACATAAGCTTATGGGCTAAGGTTACACAAATAATTTTAATCTCATTTTTAATCTCCTCGGGAAGTTCTCCAAATTCCTTTTCAAGATAATACATTTCTTTCTCAAAGGAGGCCGCCGCCAAAACAACCTTTTCCATTACATCACACCTCTCACAGAAACATCACCGCTGAAAACCACTGTTTCCTCACCTGTTTCCTTTCTTACAATAAGCTCTCCCTCGTCTGTAAGGGCAACTGCACGGCCTTTAAAACTTTCTTTGCCTAAAACTTCAACATCTTTCATAAGTGTAATGCAGTTTTTTTCATACTCGTCTTTAAGACCTAAAAATCCGTTGTTTAAATAAATGCTATAGTTTTTTTCAAGATGGTTTAACACATGAGCACCCACTACACTGCGTTTTACTTCCTGCCCAGACACCATTTTAAGAGATATTGCCACATTTTCAAGTTCCCCTTGAAATTTTTCGTTATTTACATTAATGCCTATTCCCACAACAACAAATTCAACATAATCCATTTGAGCGCTCATTTCAGTAAGTATTCCGCAGACCTTTTTCCCTGAAATAATAATATCGTTTGGCCATTTTATATCCGCATTAAACCCAAGTTCTCGTAGAGCCTGACAAACACTAAGCCCTGCCACAAGTGTTATTTTAGGGGCGTCATTAGGGCCTATGGTTGGCTTAAGAAGCACCGACATCCAAAGTCCTTCTCCTTTAAGGGAAACCCAGCCCTTGCCTCGTCTGCCTCTGGCAAGAGTTTGCTCATGGGCAATAACAACACTTCCCTCTTCCGCTTTTTCAAAAGCCATGGCTCTGACAACATTGTTTGTAGAATCCACAGAGTCATATACAATAAGATTTCTGCCTATAAAATCGGTGGTAAGCTCCGACTGAACATCTGCCGCATTAAGCAGGTCGCCGCTTTCTTTAAGTCTGTAGCCTTTGTTTGTAACGGCTTCAATTTCATAACCCTCGTCACGAAGACCCTTAATGCCTTTCCAAACCGCCGCCCTGCTGACGCCTAAAATATTGCCTATGTCCTCCCCTGAAATATATCCCTTATCAGCCTTCAAAAGGGAAAGAAGTTCATTTTTCATACTAAACCTCCTTAATCCCATTACTATTTTGCCATGTTTAACAACCTTTATTAAAACAAAAAAAGACTGAGCCGAGAGCCTTGGCTCTTGAAACTCAGACTTCTCGTTACAACAGTATTTTTAACGCTTAGTTTCCTATTGTTGCTACCATTACGGCCTTTATTGTATGCATACGGTTTTCCGCTTCATCAAACACAACAGATGCCGGGCTTTCTATCACCTCAGCAGTAACTTCATTCTCCCTTACCGCAGGCAGGCAATGCATAAATATTGTTTCTTTATTGCCGGTTGCATTCATAAGGTTTGAGTTAACCTGATACGGAGCAAGAAGTTTAATGCGTTCTTTCGCCTTATCTTCCTCACCCATTGACACCCAAACATCAGTGTATATAACATGGGCATTTTTAACACCTTCTGATGTATCTTCTGTTATGTAAATACTTCCGTCGCTCTCTTTCGCATATTCTTTGCAAAGCGAAACAAGGTCTTCACTTGGAAAAAGCTCACGAGGGGCAATTATAACAAAGTCCATTCCTATCTTTGCAGCGCCTATCATAAGTGCGTTTGCCATGTTGTTTCTTCCATCCCCTGCATATACAAACTTTATGCCTTTAATGCGTCCAAACTTCTCCTTAATGGTCATAAAATCTGCCAGCACTTGAGTTGGATGGTCTTCGTCTGTAAGGCCGTTCCACACAGGAACACCGCTATATTTTGCAAGCTTTTCAACCACTTCCTGAGAAAAGCCGCGAAATTCAATTCCGTCGAACATTCTGCCAAGAACCCTTGCTGTATCCTCAACCGTTTCCTTATGTCCAAGCTGTATATCGTTTTTGCTTAAATATTCAGGGTGAGCACCCTCATCAACCGCTCCAACTGTAAACGCACAGCGTGTACGAGTTGAAGGTTTTTCAAATATAAGGGCAATGTTTTTATTTGCCATGTTTTTTTCGAATATTCCAGCCTTTTTTTTCTTTTTTAAATCTATTGCCAAATCAATAAGATATTCAATTTCTTCTGCGCTATAGTCTTTTAAAGTAAGAAAACTTCTTCCTTTTAAATCTACCATCCGCTCTTCCCTCCCGGTCTAACAGGTTTTGTATTGCTTTAGAACAAAGACAAAGTCAAGACCTTGGGGCTCTGCCCCAATACCCCGCAAGGGTTTCACCCTTGACCCATTCTAAAACCGCATGCACATGCGGTTTTAACAAAAGTTTTTGCCTTGCTTTTTTCAAAAAGCAAGTAGGTTTGGACAACGTCCAAGAGGGTTTCCTAATTAAGACCTTGGGGCTCTGCCCCAATACCCCGCAAGGGTTTCACCCTTGACCCATCTTAAAACCGCATGTACATGCGGTTTTAACAAAAGTTTTTGCCTTGCTTTTTTCAAAAAGCAAGTAGGTTTGGACAACGTCCAAGGTTTGTCTTCATTCTAATTCTATATTCATTATTTAAGCCTTGAAATAAACTTCTCAACATCAATAATAGCTCTGCCGTGTGTACCCTCGCCGATTTTGTTTTTTTCGTCATATGCCTTAACTTTAAATGTAAGCATTTTTCCTTCAATTTCAATTACCTCAGCAATAACACGAACCTTCATGCCCACAGGGGTTGGCGCAAGATGTTTAATGTTAACAAATGTGCCCACTGTATCAAAACCCTTAGGCAAAACCTGCTGACAAAGCTTAAACGAAGTTTCCTCCATCCATGCAATCATCACAGGTGTTGCAAAAACAGCAACACCGCCGCCAAAATGATCTGTGGCATCATCCTTTGTCACAACATACTCAATTTCATTGCTCATACCCACTTGTAAATTATATTCCATAACAAACACCCCTCTTTTTTATTCTTATTATTTTGTTTTTACTTATTCGGCAGTTTCTGGTTCTTCAGTTTTTGTTTCTTCAATTTCTTTTTTGTTTTCATCTTCAGTTATTACATCTTCTTCAGTTTCCTGTAAAGGTTTAACTTCTTCTTCTTTTTCATCTTCTTGTGTTTCGGCTGCATTTTGGCTAAGCATTACACTTAGGGCAGTTTTAGGGTCTTTAAGTATTTGCCTAAACTCATCCCCTGTAATTTTTTCTTTTTCTATAAGCACCTTAGCCGCCGCATGAAGTGCCTCTATATTTTCCTTAACAAGGCGCAAAGCCGCTTCATATGAGGTATCCATTATCCTTTTTACCTCTGAATCTATTGTTGCCGCAACTGCCTCGCCATAGTTTCTTGAATGTGCAATCTCCTTGCCTATAAAAACTTCGCCGCCATCATCACCAAACTGAACAGGCCCTAAAACATCACTCATGCCATATTTCATAACCATGCTTCTTGCCATTGCTGTTGCACGTTCAATGTCATTGCTTGCTCCAGTTGTAACATCGTCAAAAACAATATACTCTGCAGCACGTCCTCCAAGGAAAGAAATAATCTCCTGCTCCATTGTTTTTTTTGATAAATACATTTTGTCCTCACCGGGAAGAGGCATTGTATATCCCCCTGCCATTCCCGTAGGTATTATGGAAATGCTGTGAACAGGGTCAAGCTCGCTTAAAACTTCAAAAAGTATTGCGTGCCCTCCCTCGTGATATGCTGTTATAAGTTTCTCTTTTTCATTTATTACACGGCTCTTCTTTTCAGTTCCTATTCCCACTTTAACAAAAGCCCTTTGAATTTCTTCCATGTCAATTTCTTTTTTATTTGAACGTGCTGTTAAAAGTGCTGCCTCGTTAAGAAGGTTTTCAAGGTCTGCACCTGTAAAGCCGGATGTGGTTTTTGCCACAACTTCAAGATTTACGTCCTTTGCAAAAGGTTTGCCCTTTGCATGAACCTTAAGAATTTCGTGTCTGCCCTTAACGTCGGGACGTCCCACATAAACTTGTCTGTCAAAACGCCCCGGTCTTAAAATTGCAGGGTCAAGTATATCTGCACGGTTTGTTGCCGCAACAACAATAACACCCTCGTTAACACCAAAACCGTCCATCTCCACAAGAAGCTGGTTAAGTGTCTGCTCACGCTCGTCATGTCCGCCGCCAAGGCCTGCCCCACGGCGTCTGCCCACGGCGTCAATTTCGTCAATAAACACTATACAAGGCGAATTTTTCTTTGCCTGGTCAAATAAATCCCTGACACGAGATGCACCCACACCAACAAACATTTCCACAAAATCAGACCCTGAAATGCTGAAAAACGGCACTTTCGCCTCTCCTGCAACTGCCTTTGCAAGAAGAGTTTTACCTGTTCCCGGAGGCCCTACAAGAAGAACTCCTTTAGGTATTCTTGCACCTAATTCCACAAACTTTTTAGGTTCTCTCAAAAACTCAACAAGCTCTGTAAGCTCTGCTTTTTCCTCATCAAGGCCTGCAACATTATCAAATGTAACTCTGTTTTTATCGTCAATGTTAACCTTTGCCTTACTTTTTCCAAAGTTCATCATTTTTCCGCCGCCGCCTTGCATTTTCTGAAACACAAAGCTGAAAATCATAACCGCAAACACCATAAGCACAATGCTCGGAAGAAGAGAACCCCAAACACTTGCCTTTGGCACATTTTTAATTTCTACTTTAATTTGTCCCTCAGACATTTTAGGGTTTAAAAAATCCATAAATGAATCAAAAGCAACAACGTTTGTGCTTATCTTTTCTCCGTCTTTGGTGGTTGCCGTAACGGTTCCGAAATCGTTGGATTCATTGCTTTTTATGATTTCAACCTTTTCAACTTCACCCTTTTCAATCTTTTCATAAAGGTCGTTATATGTATAGACCGTGGCTGGTTCAGTGTTCATTGCTCCGTTTGTGTTTAAAAATGCAAGTATGCTTAAAACAATAACAAACATTATAGCGTACAAGCCAAAACTTTTACCGTATTTATTCAAAATACTGCCTCCTTAAATTAAATTTTGTATAGCATTTAAGTTAAAAATAAAGGGAACATATTTTTAAAATCATAAATCTTTATCTCCGCTTAATTATAAAAATTAAAGCAGAATTTAACCCTTTGCCCTCCTGCTTTAATCTTAAAGCAATTAATAATATATTTTATCATATTAATAATACGCTTGCAACCGAAAAAACGTCTGACAAAAAGACATAAAATTTAAAGCAGCCGCAATAAAAAGCGACCGCTTTTAATATTATTTATCAAAAAATGATTTTTATTCTTCCTCAAAATTTATAACACCGATATAATCTAAATTTCTGTATTTTTGAGCATAGTCAAGACCATACCCTACAACAAATTCATCAGGTATTGTAAAGCAGACATAATCAATTTCAACCTCTGCAACTCTTCTGTCAGGCTTGTCAAGAAGTGTGCAGATTTTAAGGCTTGCAGGTTTTCTGCTTAAAAGAAGTTCTTTAAGCATGCTTAATGTACGCCCCGAATCAACAATATCTTCTATTATTATAACATGCTTGTCTGCAATAGGCTCGTCAAGGTCCATAAGTATTTTAAGGTTTCCGCTGCTTTTTGTTGAAGAGCCATAGCTTGAAACATCCATAAAATTCATATATATATTCCTGTTTATCCGTCTTGCCAAATCCACCATAAAAATTACTCCGCCTTTAAGAACGCATATAAAATGCACATCCTTGCCTTCATAGTCTTTCTCGATTTCCTTGGCAATGGCAGCTATTTTCTCTTCGATTTTCTCTTTTGCAATAAGAGTTTCAATTTTTTCAATCATTTACCTTTTCCTCCCATACATGTATATACAGTAATCTTTTTGTATTTTTTTGGGCCTCAAAAAAAGAAGCCGCCTTATGACCCACAAGCCACAAAATTCTGTTTTCGTCTGCAATAAGAAGCATTTTGTTTCTTGTATCTCTCGGAATTTTTTCGTCTATAAAAAAATCTTTAAGCTTTTTACTCTGCCCTCGGCTGTTTATATAAAAAACATCCCCGGGTTTTCTGTTTCTTGCAACCAAAGCGACATTTATTTTATCACAGTCAAAGGCTTTAGTATACACATTATGAGAATTTGCACCGATTTTTTTCTTATTTTCGGATATTTCAACATATACTCCCTTTTCCTCTATAAAAACAGCCGCGTCCTTTTGAAGAGAATAGCAAAAATCCCCATCTTTTTCTTCACCGGTTTTATAAAGCTTTAAAAAATCATATTCCCGCTGTGCCCAAAGGCCTCCTCCAACATCAACTCTTTTGCCTGTTTCCCCTTTAATAATGTCCATAACCGAATTTATATGCTGCATTGTCAAATCTTTAATCTCTTTATTAAGGCTTCTAAAACCTTGCCTTATTACACGTCTTTGCAAAACCTCATGTCCGCATTCAAGCTCTTTAATTTTAAAATATAAAGCGTTTCCAGCAGTTTTTGCCAATGATTTATCATAAAGCTTTTTAGCCTCTTCTTCCACAAAATCATCTTCCTGACTAACAATCACAGAGGTTTTAACAATATTTGCAATCGCCCCTTTATTTATTTCTTTTTCTAAATAAGGAATAACATTAAGACGGATTTTGTTGCGTGTATAACCGTCGCTAAGGTTTGATGAGTCTGTGCAAAATTCTTGGTTTTTATTTTTAAGCCACTGCTCTATTTCTTCCCTTGTGCAGTCAATAAGAGGGCGTATAATAACATCTCTTACAGGAGGAATGCCTCTAAGACCTGTAAGGCCTGTTCCCCTGCAAAGGCGCATAATCAAGGTTTCCGCCCTGTCATTTAAGTTGTGGGCAACTGCAATTTTATCTGCATTAAAGCTTTTAAAATAAGAATAAAACGTTTCATACCTTAAATGCCTGCCTGCCTCTTCTTCTGACATTGAAAGAGTTTTGGCAATAAGGGGAACGTCGCCCCTTACACTTTCAAATTGTATGCCAATATGCTGACAAAGGTCTTTAACAAAATTTTCATCTCTTTGGGCTTCATCTTTTCGTATACCGTGGTTAACATGCACGGCAAAAAGAGTAAGACAAAATTCCTTGCTTAATTCATTAAGCAAAAGAAGAAGTGCAACGGAGTCAGCACCTCCCGATACACCAACAATCACCTTGTCACCTTTTTCAAGCATATTATATTTTTTTACAGCCGATATAAACTTTTTCATACCTTTAAAACACTCCCAACCACATAATAATACCCTTTTTAAAGAAAAATGTGAAGAGTTATAGTAATTTTACAATCTTTTTTATATATAGACAATCTTTGGATATGTTAAAACTTTTTAAGCCGCAAAAAAGAGAATCGGAAAACACCGACTCTCTTCATAAAACCAAAACCTCAAAACTCTTTATTACCACCTTCCCTTGCAATGTATACCAAATTTCCTAACAAACCCTCCCCACAAGCACGGTCATATCATCTTTTGCTGTGCCGCCGCTTTTTTTTAATGCTGTTTTTAATATGCCGGCCGCAAGACCTTCAACGTCACCTCTTGCCGCCTCTGCCGCTTTTTTTACCTCTTCCGCCTCATTTTCAATTCCCAAAGCCTCGCTTACACCGTCTGTCACCATTATTATTATATCCCCACCCTTTAGCTTAGCGTGGGTCACTTCCCCCTGCCAGTCTTTTAACACTCCCATAGGCAAAGATGAACTTCTTAAAGGCATAACACCCTTTTTGCTATATATAAAAACCGTTGACCCTCCGTTTTTTATAATTTCCGCTTCTCCCGTAAATAAATCAACACTGCATATGTCCATTGTTGTATACACCTCACTGCTGTCGGTTGCAAGGGCAGAATTAAGCACCTTTACAGTCAGCCCGGGGGGAAAGCCTGCCCTTAAAAAACTTCTCACAAGCTCTGCCGCTTTGCCGCTTTTACTTGCCGCCTCTCTGCCTGTTCCCATGCCGTCACAAATAACCATTACACCTTTTTTGTCGGCTGTTTCTTCACTGTAATAAGTGTCGCCGCTTTCTTCACTTCCCTTTTTCACCATTGCCGCCGCCGCTGTTTCCAATACAAAGCCTTTTCTCTCTTTTAATATTACTGTGCATCTGCCGTCGGCATCAGCCTCACATCTGCTTTCAACCTTAAACTTTCGCCCCACAACGCTGTTAACAACAGGCAGCAGTATGTTTTGGCAACTGTTTTTTCCAAAACAAGACTCTTTTGTTATAGAAACAGTAAACCCTGCTTTGCCCTCGGCGGCAACGTATACCTTCTCCGTCTTTATTCCTTTTTTTAAAAGCCGAGTTTTTATTTCCTTGGCAGTGCTTTCGTAAAAAACTGGCTGCGGCATTGCCTGTGCACCAATGTCGCCTATAACCTTCTCAACACATAAAAGCTGTTCTTTAAGCACTTGTCTGCTTTCGTTAAGTCTTCTTTTCCAAACAAGGTTATTTCTGTATTCCCTTAAAAAAATGTTAACTGTTCTTACCATGTCCTTTAGCTTAACACAAGATTCCCTTATCCAAGGGGTTAAGTCCTCCTCCTGAACAACACCGTTTTTTTCCGCACTCCCTATTAATTTATGTATGCCCTCGTATGCATCATAACTTTTGCTTCTCCAGCAATAATATGACATAGAGCAGTTGTTGCAGACTTTAGATGCAACAACATCAACTATTTCCCCCGCCTCCTTTGGTGTTACTTCCTTTGGCAATTCCTCTGTTTCAAAAGCCAGGGCAAGTGCACCAAAAGCCTCTGCAAAGCCTTTAAGCCTTGATTCTGTAATTTCCTTAATTCTGATAAAATAATCTTTCGTTTCAAACTCTGATTTATGGTTTTGAAAAGTATTTATATTATTTAATACCCTTTCAGGCAAAACCAAAAACATAACACCCCCAAGAACTAACGCAAAAGCCATGCCGCCTTTTGGAATTTGTCCAAGATAAAACCCGGGTATTATAAACCCTGCCCCAAACCCCAAAAGAGAAAACAGCCTGCCTTTTGAAAACACACCTGACAAAAGTGCCGCCGTTGAAAGCATTAAAAACAATTCCTTTGAGCCAATGCCCAAAAACAAAAAGGAAAGCCCGAATATAACTCCAAGAGAGGATGCCTGTATTCCTGCCTTATATGCGGCTGATAAAAGAAATGCCGTTCCAAGGGCAAGGCTTAAATTAAAGCCGGCATCACCCTTTTGAGCAATTGCTCCGGCACCAATGGCTAAAACTGTGCCTAAGCATAAAAGCTCGTCGGCATCTAATATCCGCCTTGACAATCCCTCTTCAAAAATTTTTATACCTTCTCTTATTACCAAACTTAAAGCCGCCAAAAACACAGCTTCAATCAAACCCCTTGCTATTATAAAACTGCTTAAACCATTTAAAAAAACAAATGCCAAAGCCCCCAGCAAAAGGGAAACACCCCCTGAAAAGGCCATTAAAAAAGAAGATTTTTTTCTGCTTTTTGAAAATATAAACATCTCCGCCACAGCACATGCACAGGCGGCTGTTATATATATAACCACACCATATACATTGCTTGATGCATAGCCGAGAAAAACACACCCAAGAACCATATAAAACTTTATTCCCATGCCAAAATATGCACAAATACACGCAATACCCACAGGGTTAAAGCTTCCGAAAATTACAAACGAACCGCAAAGCCATGCAAAAACACACTGAAGAGCTGTGCTGACAACTTTTTTTAAATCAACTGCCGCTTTCTCCTTATTTAAACCATAGGCAAAAGGCTTTCTTTTTATCTTTTTTCCGGGCATAACCACTCTTCCAAACTCCCGTGCAGACTTGTCCATATAAATCCCCTCCCTTAATTTTAGGGTAAAAAAAGCAGGCCTTCTTCGGTCGGCTCTTCTTTACATAGTATAAAGCAACAGCCACATAACTTTTTGTCAAAAAGACTTATAATCGTTATAAAAATTCTGATAAAACATGACAAATGTACCAAAAATACTACTTTAAGAGATAAAAAAATTTTTTTGATTAAATCGATATTTTTATTATTTTATCACTCTAAAAACGAAAAAAATGTAGCTTTTTATCATATAATGTACTATTATTGGAGTGTCCTATATAGATAAACCGATGCCGAACGTTTTGTCTGTGTTTATGGGGCTAAAAACAAAAAAAAATATAATGGGGTGGGGAATTTTTATGAAAATCTTTAGCATTAGAAACAAAATGGCAATTTTAATGATTGTTGTTGCAGTATCAATCGGTCTTTTAGGCTTTCTATCCATAAGCCGAATGAATTCTCAAAAAGACACATCTCTTGAAAGACTTGAATCAGCAATTCGACAAGACTTGACACTCAAGTTAAAGAACAGGTGGAAAGCATTCATGCAATTTTACAAAAAACTTATGAGTATTCCTTAACAGGCAAATATACTTTGGAAGAAGCCAAGCTTATATGCGCCGATATAGTAAGGGATGCAAGATATGGTGCCGACGGTTATTTCTGGGCGGATACATATAACGGAGATAATGTTGTGCTTCTTGGAAACAAAGATGTTGAAGGTAAAAACCGTATTGACAGTGTGGATGCAAACGGCTTCCCCCTTATCAGCGAATTCATTAAAATAAGCCGTCAGGGCGGAGGTTATACAGACTATTGGTTTCCAAGATCAACCGATAACATTCCTGCTCCAAAACGTGCATACACCACTACATTTGAGCCTTTTCAGTGGGTAATAGGAACAGGCAACTATGTTGATTATATTGATGAATATGTGGCAGAGCAAAAAAGCATTGCCGATAAAGAGATTTCAAAATCTATTTTAAGTATGACTGTTATTGTTGTTGTTTCTTTGCTTGTTTCATTTTTGCTTAGTCTTTATATAACAATAAGCGTGGTTAGACCCTTGGGTAACTTTGTAAATATTACAGATAAGCTTGCAAGCGGCGATTTTAATGCAGAAATAAATATAAAATCAAAAGATGAAATCGGACGTTTGGCAAACTCTTTAAGAGTTCTTGTTTCACGTCTTAAAACATACGGCGACTACATAAGCGAAATAACATCTCAATTAGACACTATGGGCGGCGGCGATTTGCGTTTAAACCTTACCCATGCCTATGACGGAGAATTTCGCCCAATTAAGGATGCTCTTGAACGTACCTCAATTATGCTAAGCAACACTCTTTCCGAATTTCGCAGTTCGGCGGCACAAGTTTCTTCAGGTGCAAATCAGGTTTCAATGGGCGCCCAGACACTTTCTCAAGGCTCTGCCGAACAGGCAAGTTCAATTGAACAGCTTTCAGCCTCTGTTGCGGAAATTTCAGCACGTGTTGAAGCATCTGCCAAAAACAGCACACATGCTCAAGAAATTACAGAACTTTCAAACCAAAACATTGCTCAAAGCAAAAGCCAGATGAGCGAAATGGTTGCCGCCATGGAAAACATAAGCAAAAGTTCCAATGAAATCGGAAAAATCGTTCAAAATATTGATTCAATTGCCTTTCAGACAAACATACTTGCCCTTAATGCGGCTGTGGAGGCTGCACGTGCAGGAGCTGCAGGCAAGGGCTTTGCAGTTGTTGCAGACGAAGTTCGTAATCTTGCAGGAAAATCTGCAGAAAGCGCAAGAACCACAACAGAACTTATTGACGCAACCATAAAAGCAATTAAAAACGGAACTCTTATTGCTGAAGAAACAGCTTTGTCCCTTGATTCCGTTGTGGAAAAATCCCAGCAGGTTTCAACAATAATCGAAGAAATTGCAGCCACAAGCTCTGAACAGGCACTTGCAATTTCCCAAATTAACATAGGGTTTGAGCAAATTTCCTCCGTTGTTCAGGCAAACAGTGCAACCGCAGAAGAAAGCGCCGCCGCAAGTCAGGAGCTTTCAGGTCAGGCTCATCTTTTACAACAGCTTACAGACCAATTCCGTCTTGCCGAAGAAGTATAAAATATAAAAAACACCTTGGCATAATTTGAAAATAATTTCGCCAAGGTGTTTTTTAAGTTATTTCTTTTTGCGGTTAGGATTTTGCGGAAACCAACCCTTTTCAACCCTTTCAGCCTGTTCTTTAAGCTCTAAAACAGACCAAAGAAAAACACAGCCAAGAGTGCCTAAAACTGTGGAAAAAAAGGAATGCTCCACATTTAGCGACCCTAGTATAGATAATATTCCAAAAATAAAAAATACGGGCCATATGTTTTTAGTAAAATAATATTCACATTTAATAACAATGGGGTGAAAAGCTCCGATTATGAGAAACGTGGTAACCCCCGCCGCAATCCCTGTAAAATTCAAACTCAACCATCTCCTTAAAATTATATAAAATAAAAACCGCAGATTATGCGGTTTTTGATTAAGACAAGCCTTATGCAGCTGCATTATCCACGTTTAACCAAGGGTTTTTTCACCTTTGCTTAATTAGTATCCAAAATACTCCTCATCGTCAAAGTCCTTAAAACTGCCTTTTGAAGAGCCGACAACCTGTTTCATACGTCCGCTTTTCCTTTTTAAGCCACTGCCTTCCGATTTACGTTTTTCCACTTCAGCTTCTTTTTCAAGTTTTTTCATTCTTTCATATCTTTCAAATTCCGATACCTTCTTTGACACAAGTTTCCTCTCCTTGATAATTAATAATATATGCAGTATAAATGATATAAATAATATAAGTGATATAATTATTGAACAAAAGTAGGTTTCTGTCAATAATTAAATTAAAAACTATTGATAATTACTTCAAATTGTATATACTAAAATTATCACATTAAAATAATGCATTCGGCATTAAAAAATTTTATTAAGGAGGGCTTCCATGAAACAGAAATCTATTTCTCTCTCTAAAGCAGACAATGCAATTTTAGAATCTTATAAAGTTATGGCTGAAGGTCTTGCCGATTATTTAGGTGAGGGGTATGAGTTTGTTCTTCACAGCCTTGGAAACCTTGAACATTCCGTTATAAAAATAATAAACGGACACCATACAGGCAGAAAAGAAGGTTCTCCCATAACAGATTTAGGGCTTTCAATGCTTCACAATATAAACGAAAAAAATCACGAAAACTATTTTACATATTTTAATAAAACTGCAAAAGGTGAGCCTCTTAAATCCACTTCAATTTTCATACATGGTGAAAAAGGAAACATAATAGGAATGCTTTGCATAAACTTTTATATGAACACTCCTCTTTCCTCCATTTTAGAAACCTTTACTCAAAACGAGGATAACGACCAAACTGCTTTAAACTTAAGCGAAAGTTTTGTTGAGGATGTTGACGGGCTTTTAAGCATAAGCCTTAAAGAGGCATCTGAAAAGGTTTACAGCGACCGTTCAATAGCCACTTCAAACAAAAATAAGGAGATAATTGCCATACTTAACGAAAAAGGCATTTTTAACTTTAAAGACTCTGTGGTAAAAATCGCAGCCTTAATGGGAATTTCAAGAAACACAGTTTACATGCATATAAGAAACATAGGAAAGAAATAAAAAAACAGCACATTTCCAATAGGGAGTGTGCTGTTTTTTGCTGATCTAAAGCCTTGGGCTCATGTCAGCACTTTGCTTCGCAAAGCAGGCACTTCGTGCCTGTGGCATCTATTTTTGCCATGCATACCCAAACCCATTCACTTTTTGAAAAAAGTGATGTAGGAACGGCAAAGATAAATGCCGCCACAACGCAGTTGTGGTTTGCAAAGCAAATTCCTGACCATAAAACTTTTGTTAAAACCGCATCTGCAGTTTTAAATAATGGGGTAAAAAGAAATGGTAAAGATGAGCACCACCTCTTGATATCGAAAAGGTATCCGACGGTGCAAAACCACCGCTTTACCCTACATATCAAAACTCTTTTCTTTATTTTGCTAAATTAGCAATTACCTCTACTTCGCAAAGCACCTTCTTAGGAAGCTCTTTAACAGCTACACAAGAACGTGCAGGCTTGCTTGTGAAATATTTTCCGTAAACCTCATTAAATGCCGCAAAATCAGCCATATTATCCAAAAAACATGTTGTCTTAACAACATCTTCAAAGCCTATTCCGTTTTCTTCAAGAATTGCCTTTAAATTAAGCATAACCCTTTCAGCCTGTTCTGTTACGTCGCTGCCTACAACTTCACCTGTTCCAGGCATTAAAGGCACTTGTCCCGATGTAAACAGCAGCCCGTTAACCGAAACAGCTTGTGAATATGGCCCTATAGCCGCAGGAGCTTTATCTGTGCTTGTTATTTTTAACATATTAAAACCCTCCTAAAATAAAATATTGTTTACTGATAATTATATACATAAAATATATTTCAGTCAATACACTTTTTTATATTGAATGGCCTTTTGCCTTGTTATTTTCAAGTCTTTTATACCACCTGTCACTTTTAAGATAAATTGTATAAACAGTATTGCTCCAAATAGGTGCTATTATCCATGCTGCTGCAACTCCGTAGAAACCAAACCCAAGAATCTTAGCCGCAAAATATGCTACGGGAATACGAATTATAAGCTGTGCAACCACAGTGTTTATAAGTGCAAACATTGCATTTCCCGTGCCCTTTATAAAGCCCATAAGCGGATAGTAAACAGCGTAAATAATATACATCCAGCAAGATATTCTAAGATACTTTGATGCCATAAAAATAACTTCTGCATCAGAATTAAAAATTCCCGTCAGTTTTTCGGCAAAAAGCATTATAACAATCATAAGCAATATATTAAAAGGAATAATTATTTTTCTGCCTGCCCACATGCCTTTTACGGCTCTTTCTTTTTGCCCTGCGCCAAGGTTTTGGCTTGTTACAGCCGCAACCGCATCATTTACGGCAGTACAGGGAAGTATGGCAAAGTTATCAAGCTTTACGCAAATTCCGTATGCGGCAGAGGCTATCATGCCATAGCTGTTTACAATACCGTTTAAAGCAAGGTATGCAACATTAATCGTTGCCTGCTGTAGTGCACTTGGAAGTCCTATTCTAATAATGTCCTTTACATAAGTTTTGTCGAGAGTAAACTCCCTTGGATTAAAGGTTATAACATGCTTTCTGCTTCTAAAATACACAATGCTTAATATAAAGGAAAGTGCCTGGGCAATAACAGTTGCATATGCCGCCCCTGCAACCCCCATGTTCATAGGAACAATAAAAACATAGTCAAGAATTATATTTGTTATTGTTGCGGCTATAACAAAATACATAGAGCTTTTTGAGTCACCAAAGCCTCTTTGCATTGCACATACAAGGTTATAGCCCAAAGTAAAAAGCATTCCTCCAAACACAATTCTTAAATAGCTCACAGCATAGTCCATGGCTTCTATAGGCGTGGAAATCCACGTCAAAATATGAGGGGAAAGAATAAGCCCCAGCACAGTTATTATTACTGCACCAATAAGGAACATTGTTATAGAGGTATTTGCAAGACGTTTAATCCTTTGCGAATCATTAACGCCCACAAGAGAGCTTATAAGAATTGTGACACCAAGGCTCATTCCTGCAACAGCCATGAAAAGCACATTCATAACAGGGCCGCTTACTGAAACGGCAACCGTTGCCGCCGTATCAAGGTATTTACCAACAAAATAAAGGTCGACGGCATTATAAAGTGCCTGAAACATATTGCTTATAACAATAGGCAGGGCAAAAACAAAAATTTGTTTATTTAAATCTCCTTTTGTTAAATCGTTTTTAAGAGCCATTGTATTTCCCCCTAAATTTTTATAAAAAATAGTGCAGACCAATAAGCCTGCACTTCAACTTTTCAAAGTCTGCACTTCTTCTTTTTTAAAAAGTGCCCAGAGCCGGAATCGAACCAGCGACACGAGGATTTTCAGTCCTCTGCTCTACCGACTGAGCTATCTGGGCAAATCAACAACAATAATTATTATAGTGACTTTGGCATACTTTGTCAAGCTAAATCGAAAAAAATAAAACCTTGGGGCTTTGCCGGATTAAGACCTTGGGGCTCTGCCCCAACGCCCCGCAAGGGTTTCACCCTTGACCCATAACGCAAAACTATGGTTTTGCTTGGGTAATTTTTTTAATCTATGGCTTAATTTTCATTTAAGCTAAGCCGTAATTCATACACTTATGAAACACTAAAAACCGCAGATGCGGTTTTTACAAAAGTTTTTGTTTCGCTTTTTTCAAAAAGCGAATGGGTTTGGGTATGCATGGCAAAAATAGATGCCACAGGCACGAAGTGCCTGCTTTGCGAAGCAAAGTGCTGACATGAGCCCAAGCTCTTCCATAAGTTTGGACATGAGCCCAAGGTCTTCCATAGATTTGGGCAAGATCCAAGGCCTTTCCGCTCATTTCATAAAAAAAGATGCGGATAAAAATCCGCACCTTCTTAAACCACCTGAAATTAAGCGTTTTTCTCTTCGTTATATTTCTTAAGAGCCTCTGTTAATTTAGGGAGAATAACCTTAAGGTCACCAACAATACCTAAATCTGAAAGGCCGAAAATTGGAGCAGTTTCATTTTTGTTAATGGAAATGATAAGCTCACTGTTTTCCATACCGGCAGCATGCTGAATAGCGCCTGAAATACCACAAGCAAGATAAAGTTCAGGTCTAACTGTTTTACCTGTCTGACCAACCTGTCTTGAGTTTTCAATCCAGCCTGCGTCAACACAAGCTCTTGAAGAAGAAATTTCTCCGCCAAGCTCTTTAGCACACTCTTTAAGCATTTCAAAGCCTTGTGCATTACCAATACCACGTCCGCCGGAAACAAGAATCTTAGCTTCTGTAATATCAACAGCCTTCTTAGAAGCCTTAACAACTTCAAGAATTTCAATGTTCATATCAGCCTCTGTAAACTGAATGTCCATTTTGATTAATTCGCCTGTTCTTTCCATATCTCTGTCAGCTTTTCTCATAACGCCTGGACGAACTGTAGCCATCTGTGGTTTTGTTCTTGGGCACATAAGAGTAGCCATAATGTTACCGCCGAAAGCAGGACGTGTCATAAGAAGACCTCTTGAACCGTCAGCTGAGCCTAAAGCCTCTTCTTTAGCTTTTTCCTCATCTGTTTTAACCATTCTTAAGCCTGTACAGTCAGCTGTAAGACCTGTTTTGATACGGCTTGCAAGTCTTGGAGCAACGTCACGACCAATTGAGGATGCACCAAAGAGCATAATTTCAGGGTCATATTTTTTGCAAACTTCTGTAAGAGCTTTTGTATAAGGCTCTGTTGCATATTCCTTTAAGCACTTGTCCTCGATTAAAATAACTTTATCAGCACCATACTGAAATAATTTTGCAACCTGGTTTTCAATGTCGTGGCCTAATAAAACAGCAACTACATCCTCTTTTAAATCTTCCTTTAATCTTGTAGCTTCACCGATAAGCTCAAGTCCCACATTCTGAACCTTGCCGCTTCTTTGTTCAACTACTACATATATTCCATTACTCATTGCAGAGTTCCCTCCTATTCTTTATACTGGATAAATTAGATAATATGCTTTTCTTCAAGTTTCGCCATAATTGCAGAAACAGCCTGCTCTGTGGAAAGGTCTTTAAGAATTGTACCCGCACCCTTAACTTCTTTAGTAAAGGATTTGTATACGTTTGTTGGTGAACCTTTTAAGCCGATCATGTCAAGCTCAAGGTCATCTTTAAGTTCCTCAAAGCCGATAATTCTGATGTCTTTTTGATATGCGTCAACAATACCGCTAACTGTCATGTATCTTGCATCTGCAAGGTCTGCAATAGCTGTAAGGAGGCAAGGTGTTTTAATTTTGATGATGTGGTATCCATCTTCAAACTGTCTTTTAACAACAAGGTGATCTTCAGCAGCCTCTCTGACTTCTTCAACATATGAAACCTGAGGAATGCCAAGCTTTTCAGCAATCTGAGGGCCAACCTGAGCTGTGTCACCGTCAATAGCCTGACGTCCTGTGATTATAATATCAAAGCCTAATTTTTTAAGTGCAGCAGCAATAATTCCGCTTGTTGCGTATGTATCTGAACCGCCGAATTCTCTTGCAGAAAGAAGAATAGCGTCATCACAGCCCATAGCTAAAGCTTCTCTAAGCGCTACGTCTGCCTGTGGAGGACCCATGGAAACAACTGTTACTGTGCCGCCAACTCTGTCTCTTAACTGTAAAGCAGCCTCAATACCTGTTTTATCATCAGGGTTAATAATGCTTGGAACGCCATCTCTTATAAGAGTGCCTGTTTTTGGATCTATTTTAACTTCTACGGTATCTGGAACCTGTTTAATGCATACAACGATTTTCATCTTAGTTCTCCTTCCAATATTTTAATTGTTTTAACGGTAAAATGAGGATTAATTAGATTTTCATTGATCCTGAAATAATCATCTTCATAGCTTCTGATGTACCTTCATAAATCTCTGTAATCTTAGCATCTCTCATTGCTCTTTCAACAGGATATTCTCTACAGTAACCGTAACCGCCGAATAACTGAACGCATTCACGTGTAACTTCGTTTGCAACATCTGAAGCAAATAATTTACACATAGCCGCAAGAGGAGCATAGTTTTCACGGTTGTCTTTAGCAACAGCCGCTCTCCATACCATAAGTCTTGCCGCATCAACCTTTGTCTGAAGCATAGCAAGCTTAAACTGTGTGTTTTGGAATTTGCTGATTGTTTTACCAAACTGTTTTCTTTCCTGAACATATTTAATTGTTTCGTTAATTGCACCCTGAGCAATACCAACAGCCTGAGCACCGATACCGATACGTCCGCCGGCAAGTGCTGTCATAGCAATTTTGTATCCTGCGCCTTCTTTTCCAAGAAGTCTGTCAGCAGAAACTCTAACGTTTTCGTAAATAACTTCAACGTTTGAAGCCGCTCTGATACCCATACGCTCAATATTAGGGCCAACTGTAAGGCCAGGTGTATCTCTGTCAACTATGAAAGCTGACATTCCCTTTGGTCCGATTGATTTATCTGTAAGTGCGAAAACAACAAATGTATCAGCGAAACCGCCGTTTGTTGTAAACACCTTTGTTCCTGTAATTACATATTCGTCGCCGTCTTTAATAGCTTCTGTCTGAACTCCTGCAGCGTCTGTACCTGCGCCAGGCTCTGTTAAACCGTAGCAGCCAACTTTTGAGCCGTCTACAAGAGGTCTTAAATATTTCTGTTTTTGATCCTCTGTGCCGAACTCGTTTATACAAGCACAAGCAAGGGAGGTATGAACTGACATAGTGATTCCTGTTGAAGCGTCAACCTTTGAAACCTCTTCCATAGCCAAAGTATAAGTGAGAACGTCTGCACCTGCTCCGCCGTATTCTTTGCTGTAAGGGATGCCGAACATATGGCACTTCTGAAGCTTTTGAACAAGCTCCTGTGAATACTCTTCAGCCTCATCCATATCTTTAGCGATTGGTTTGATTTCTGTTTCCGCAAATTTACGGAATAATTCTTGCTGAAGTAACTGTGTCTTTGTTAATTTAAAACCTTCCATTTACGTATTCCTCCTGTTTAAAATAATATTAAAATACATAACCTCGTTTAATAAAGATTATACTTTTTGGCTTATATGTCGGAACAGACCTGAAATTAAATGACACCCTATGTCTAAAGCTTAATTCTTCCACATTGCAAATATTTTGCATACTAAATATAGAATAAAATATAAACACACATCAATATATTGATATGTGTGCACCTTCTTTAGACATGAACTTGTTATGCCACGCTTTGAATGAACTTTTGATGTCAAGTCCCCAAAAGAAACACCACCGACAACACTAATCCACAGACTTACTTTATCTCTTTGACACAAAATTGTCAATACAATTTTTTAGTATATGTGCTTTTTGTTAGGTTTTCACAAATTTAGCTTTAGATTGTTTAATTTTTAGCCCCTAAAACTAAAACTTGACTATTTTCTGTTGTTTTCCATAAGGCAAGTATTTACAGCCTCAAGATAGTTAAGTATGCCGTTTGACATATATTTCACTTCGTATTTTTCCTCAAATGCTGTCAGGGGTATGGATTTTCTCTCTCCTTTTTGAGCACCTTCCCAAAATCTCAAAAGTAAATTAAAAGGAAGAAAATAGAACTTGTTTATACAGCTGAAATGCACCAAAAGAAAAGACACTCCCCCCTGTTCAATAAATTCTTTCATAAACAGAAGCTGATGTTCATGTATGTTTTGTATGGGCAAAGATTTAAGACTTGTTTCTTTAGCGTCAAAGCAGATTCCCACTCCCTGTGCCATCCCTATATAGTCTACAGTGCTTTGCGAATCAAAATATCCCAATGTTATTGTGCCTTTTTTGTTATCCACTTCCACAGGAGTAATTGGTGTTGGAATTTTTTGAATAACGGCAATGCTTTTTTGCCTGTAAAAATCATTTGTAAAATTTACAATTGACTCAAGGGCACTCCCTCTTAACCCTCTTGAATTCCAATAGCCCATTTTATTTCACTCCTTATTTGTTCATCTTTTTCATTTTCAAGACACTTTTTAAGCAAGGTTTCTTTTTCCTTTTCACAAATATTAATAACCGAGCGTATTGCCGTGTGCCTTAAAACCTTGTTTTCATGGGTTAAATATTTTTCAAGCAATCTTAGGCTTTCTTTTTTGCCTATGTTGCCAAGAACAGCAAGGGCATTTCTTTTTATTATGGTGTTGCCCCTCCACCCCATTGCTGTAGGTTTATATATTTTGTTAAATTCCTTATTGGAAAGACTTAAAATATATTGGATTTTCGGCATAACATGGTCTATGTCAGTTATTTTTATCAGGGCATCCTTGTTTTTCGGACAAACAAGCTGACACACATCACACCCATATAAATTTCTGCCTATAATTTTCATTTCTTCCAAAGAAAGCACGACTTTAATTTGAGTGATATAGGAAATACACTTTTTAATTTCAAACCCTTCCTCACTTATTGCCCCTGTGGGGCATGAGAATATGCACTTTTGACATCTTCCGCAGGTGTTTTTTGATTTCTCTCCTGCTTTAAGCTCCAAATCCGTTATTATATATCCTAAAAACACAGCAGAACCGCCGTTGTCAGTTACAACGGAAGAATTTTTGCCAATATACCCTATTCCGCTTCTTAGTGCAACCTCTCTGTCAGAAAGCGGGCCTGTGTCGGAAAAAGCCATACAGCTGCAATTGAATTTCTTTTCTATTTTTTCTGACACATCTTCCAATTCTCTTTTCATAAAAACATGATAATCTTCACCCAAAGCACCTGCAGAAATATAACCTCTTAAAGCATTGTCCGCCTTAACCTTTATTTCTGTGTTATAATTTTTTGCAACGGAAATTAAGGCTTTTGCATTTTCCATTGTAAGCTTTGGATCAATACGCTTTTCCAAATTCTCCTCTGCAAAGCCTTTAAGCAGTTCCTTGTTTTTCTCAAGGGTTTCCTTTATTCCATAAAAAGGCTCTGCACCGCAAATACCTGCGTCACAGAAGCCTTTCTCCTTTAGGATTTTTAATATAAATTCTTCTTTATCCATTTTTGTTACCTTAAATTATTATGATTTTTCTTTAAATTTCTATGGTTTCCGTATGGGCAAGAGCTTTTTCCAAATGCATAGGAAGCTCTGAAAGTCTTGATTCAATTCTGTTTATAACAGACGTTTTAGGTTTTGTTTCAGGGTGTTTTGCAACAAAAATAGTACAGCAGTCTTCATAAGGCTGTATGGAAATATCAAAGGTTCCGATTTTTCTTGCCAAATCAATAATTTCCTGCTTGTCAAAACCTGCAAGGGGCCTAAGCACAGGCATACTTTCCACAGCGGCATTTATTGCATGAATTCCCTGCATTGTCTGGCTTGCAACCTGACCTATGCTGTCGCCTGTTATAAGAGCCATGGCTTTTTCCTTTTGGGCAATGTTTTCAGCCGCCCTCATCATGCTTCTTTTAAGAAAAATTGTCAGCTTATCTTCAGGAACATTTTCCAAAAGATAAAGCTGAAGCTCTGTAAACGGCACAACGTGAAGCTTAAAACTTCCCGTATATCTTGAAATAACTTCCGCAAGGTCAATCACTTTTTGCTTTGCCCTTTCGCTTGTATAGGGAGGTGAATGAAAATAAACCCCCTCAACTTCAAGGCCTCTTTTCGCCATCATAAACGTTGCAACAGGGCTGTCAATACCTCCCGAAAGAAGGCTTACAGCCTTTCCGCTGGAGCCGTAGGGCAGTCCGCCAAAGCCGGGATATGTTTTTGAATAAATATAAGCATGATTTCTTAGTTCAATGTATAAAGCTTCATCAGGCTTATGAACGTCAACTCTAAGATTCGCCATGTTTTCAAGTATATAACCGCCTACGTCCGCAGAAACTTCATTGGAGGGCAGCGGGAAGTTTTTATTGCTTCTTTTTGTTATTACCTTAAAGGATAATTCCCTGTCGCCAAAGGTTTTTTTCATATGGTTAAGTGCCGATTGACGGATATTATCCATATTATGTTCTCTTATAATAATACCGGGGCTTACCCCCACAATTCCAAGGATACAGCTTACCTTTGGAATAATTCTGTCATAATCCATTTCTGCGGCTCTGTCTTCAATAATAAGACGTCCTTGCTCCCTTACCACATAAAAAGTTCCTTCTGAATCAATATTTTTTCTTATGGTTTCAATAAGCTTTGTTATAAAAAGCTTTCTGTTGTTTCCCCTCATGGAAATTTCACCGTATTTTACTATAAGAACTTTTTCTTCCATATTGTTTCTCCTATCTTTTTCTGTTAAAACGTCTTAAAAACGGAACTGTTTCTTTTAATACTTCAAGGCAGGTTTTCGCCTCTTCAAGGTTGTTAAATCTGCCAAAGCTAAACCTTACAGAGCCGTTTATATCTTCATCCTCCATGCCAAGTGCCGAAAGCACTGTGCTTTGAACTTTTTTTCTGCTGTTGCAGGCACTTCCTGCAGAAACAAAAATTCCCTTTTCCTCAAGGGCATTAAGCAAAATAGGACTTCTTAAGTTTTTAAAACCAATGTTAAGAACATAAGGGCTTGCCTTTTCCAAATCGTCACCATTTATAAATGTTTCGGGAATTTGATTTAAAATTTCCTCTGCAAGATATTTTTTGATTTCATAAACCCTTTTTGATGTTTCTTCTAATGTATCGTAGCTTTCCTTTGCGGCTAACGCAAGCGCCTGTGCCCCTGCAGAGTTTTCCGTTCCCGCCCTTAAGCCGTTTTGCTGGCCTCCCCCAAGAAAAAGGGGCTTAACCCTTAGGCCTTTTTTCATATATAAAAATCCTAAACCCTTAGGTGCGTTAAACTTATGTCCGCTTGCACTTAACATATCTATACAGCTTTTTTTCACATCAATTTTAATCTTTCCAAAGCCTTGCACACCGTCCACATGAAAAAGAGTGTCCGGATTTTTTGATTTTATAACTTCGCCTATTTTTTCAATGTCTTGAATTGTTCCTATTTCGTTGTTTATAAGTATAACACTTACAAGCATTGTGTCATCCCTTAAAGATGCCTTAAGCTCTTCAATATCAATATATCCTTTTTTATCAACCTTTAAAAACTCAACCTCAAAACCATCTTCCGAAAGAGCCTTAAAGGGAAGTGTGATTGCAGGGTGCTCAACAGATGTGGTTATAATATGTTTCCCCGTTCTTGAATATCCTTTTGCGGCTCCGAAAACAGCTATGTTATTGCTTTCCGTTCCTCCGCTTGTAAATATAATATTGTCACTGTCTTCGCCGTTTATAATTTTTAATATGGTTTTTGCAGATTCTTTTATGGCTTTTTCACACTCCATGCCAAGACCGCTTCCGCTTGCAGGGTTTGCATAGTTGTTTAATAAGCTTTCCGCATATTTTTCCACCACGGTTTCCATTGGTTTCGTGCTTGCGGCATTATCAAAATAGATCATTTTTTCTCATCCTAACTCGTATAAAAGAATGGCAAGGGTTGTCATTCCTGCCGTTTCTGTTCTTAAAATTCGTTTTCCCAAGCTGATTGGCAAAATTCCGTTTTCTTTTGCCAATTGAATTTCCCCTTGGCTAAACCCTCCCTCAGGGCCTATAAAAACTCCGATTTCTCCGCCTTTAAAGCTCGTTACAAACTCTCTTAGTCCTGTTTTTTCTTCGTTTTCATAAGGGATAATTGCACCGTCTAATTTTTTCGCCAGACTAATGCCTTCTTTAAAGGAAACAGGCTCTAAAACTTCGGGAATAATTCCTCTGCCGCTTTGCTTTGCCGCCGCCTCTGAAATTTTCTGCCATCTTTGTGTTTTTTTAACACCGTCTTTTTTATTTAGCTTAACAACAGCTCTTTCAGTTGAAACAGGCACAATTTTAAAAACTCCAAGCTCCACACATTTTTGAATTATCATTTCCATTTTGTCAGACTTTGGAAGTCCTTGAAAAAGTGTTATTTTAGTTTTTGCTTCACTGTCTGAAAGCCTTGCTTTCTCTATTTTCAGTATAATTTTATCTTTTTCCATTTCTTTGATTGTGCAAACATATTCTCTGCTTTGGCTGTCGCAAACCTCAATTTCATCACCGACTTTTCCCCTTAAAACAACAGAAATATGTCTTGCATCATCACCCTCAATTATAATTTTATTGTCTGCGATTTTTTCCGTTTCAACAAAATATCTGGGCATTTTTAAACCTCTTTCACATATCGGGAGCAAATTGCAACCCAGTCTTTTTTTCTTTTAATTTCTTCTATTTTAAAACCGTTTTCATCAAGGTCATTAACAACATCTTCAAGCCTGTCACTTATTATGCCCGAGGAAATAAATAACCCGTTATCCTTAATAAATTGGGGAAGAAGAGGGCAAAGAGCAATAATAACATCTGCAACAATATTTGCTTCAACAACGTCATATGTTTTTCCGCCAAAAAGACTTATAAAGCTTTCGTCCTCCAAAATATTTCCTGCATAAACATCAAACTTGTCTTTAGCTATATCGTTAAGCTCCATGTTTTCCGTAACAATTTTAATTGCGTTAGGGTCAATATCAACCAAAGCAGCATACTCTGCCCCAAGAAGAATGCTTGCAAGGGAAAGTATCCCGCTTCCGCAGCCAATATCAAGAACCTTGTCCCCTTTTTTCACATAGTTTTCAATATGCTCAATACAGCATTGTGTTGTTTCATGGGTGCCTGTTCCGAAAATATGCCCAGGGTCAATTTTTAGTATAACCTTATCCGTAGCCTCGGAAAACTCTTCCCAGCTTGGTTTAATAATTATTTTTTCGCCGATTGGGAAAGGTTTGAAATATTTTTTCCAGTTGTTTGCCCAGTCCTCTTCCTTAACATTTTTTATTGTTACATTAAGGCTTCCCAAATCAAATTCCTTTTCTGTTTCCATAATACTTTTTAAACCGCTTTTAACAAGGTTAAGAGTTTCCATGCCGTTTATGTTGTCTGTAACAAAAAAGGTTATGCCTGTGGTTTTTAAGTTTTTTTCTTCTAAAAGCTCATCGCCGATATAGTCCCAATCCCTATGGGGGTTTTCCAAAAACGCTTCAAATTCATTTTTATCTTCTATCATAAGGCCTGTTAAGCCACAGGAATATAAAAGCCCGCAAATAATTTCAAGCCCCTCTTGTGATGTTTCAACAAATACTTCAAGCCAGTCCATTTATATCTCTCACTTTCTTTTCATTGACTTTATTATTTTTTTGGTGTCCTGGTCAACTCTTCTGCTTTCAACTATTTTTTGAAGTGCCTTGTTATATGTGAACTTATCAAGGCTGTTATTTTCCAAAAGCATCATGGTTTTTTCGGGGAACTTCACAAAACAAATGCTGATACCCCATGCCACAGCCATATTCACATAATATTTATCGCTCTTTAGATTATTATAGTAATCAAGCACTATGTCAATATACTCTTCTTTTATAAAATATTCCATTAAAAATACACACACAACCCTTAATTCATACTCTTTACTGCTATGCATATATTTTTGCAAAAACCTAAACACAACTTCTTCTTCATCCGTCTTAAATTTAAAATTGGCAACAACCCCGTCACAGACAGCCCAGTTTGTTATATAGGGCATAAAGTTTTCAAAGCACTCAAGTCTTTTTTCAATGTCCGCTTTCATAAAGCCAAGAACAAAGCCGTGTATCATAATTTCTTCATAGGAATCAGGTTTAAAAAGGTCTATAAAGCCTGACGGGTCATTTTTACCTATTTCCTTTGACAATGCTTTAAGGACAGGGGAGCGGACACCCTTTACATTTTCTATATTGGGAACAAGCTTTTCGTGGAAGGCTTTATATTCCAAATCTGCCGATGCATCAAGAGTTTCTATTAATTTTTCATAATCCTTTTGAGCAAACATAAAAACCACCTCGCCCTTATTGTAACAAAAAAAAGAGCGTTCTGGCAACAGAACACTCTAAACTGCTGAAAAAAGGATAAAGACCTTGGGGCTCTAAGACATTGGGGCTCTGCCCCAATTCCCCGCAAGGGTTTCACCCTTGACCCACAACGCAAAACTATGGTTTTGCTTGGAACGTCACTCTATTTTGTGTCCTGATTTATATTACTGCCAGCCATACTCTTATTTTTAACCTTAAAACCGCATCTGCGGTTTTAACAAAAGTTTTTGCCTTGCTTTTTTTCAAAAAGCAAGTGGGTTTGGGTATGCATGGCAAAGATAGATGCCACAGGCACGAAGTGTCTGCTTTGCGAAGCAAAGTGCTGACATAAGCCCAAAGTCTTTATGTTTTTATAACACTTTCCCAAGCATCTTGCAAAGGGGGTACCCAACTGCCGCAACGAGCAATGTTTTAATTGCGTTAAAAGGCCCAATCGCCCATATAACGAGGGTTTTTAAATCCACAACCTTGCTGTTAACCGCCTGTGCCATGCCTACAAAAGCTTCAATGGGCGCACCAAACGCCGCCGAAAAGGCAGGTATAAGCACATAATAATTAAGCACACATGCAACAATAACCGTTGAAATACATCCAAGCACAGAACCTATAATAAACCCTTTAAGGCTTTTGTTTTTTCTGTAATAAACTCCTATGGGAAGAACAAGTGCAATCCCCACAAGAAAGTTTGCAACCTCGCCAACACCTGCGGTGCTTGTTTTAAAAAGATGAAGCAGGTTTTTAATCAACTCAATAAGCACCCCTGCCAAAGGCCCCATTGCAATAGTTCCTATAAGAGATGGCAAATCACTTATATCCATTTTCAAAAATGAAGGGAAAATAGGCAAAGAAACCTCAAAAAGCATAAGCACTATTGAAACAGCACTAAGCATACCTATTTTTACAAGCTTTGATGTATCCATTGCTTTTTTCCTCGTTTTAATTGACGCTGTGTTTTCCATTTTTTATTCCTTCTAAAAAATAATTTTTAGAATTAACAAGTTCTTTAAGATTAAAAAACCCTAAGACAAAAATGTCTTAGGGCAATAAACCGAAGAAAAGCATACGTAAAAAACGTATCTCAAACTATCTTCTCCCATCCAGACTTTACTGTCGGTTTTGGAATTTCACCAAATCAGCTAAAGCGTAAGCCGCTCGCTCGTGGACTTTACCACCGGTCGGGAATTTCACCCTGCCCTGAAGAACTGTTATTCTTTTTACAGTCACATTATACATACATTTGCATATGTTGTCAACAAAAACACAAAATCAAAGTTCCCCCATTAAGTAATGCACAATTCTGCTTGAGTTTTCTGCGGCAATTTTTGTGAACTCGGAAAAATCCATTCCCGCTTCACCGTCTGCATTGTCGGAAATTGAACGTATTATAACAAAAGGCACTTTGTTAAGATAACATGTGTGGCCTATTGCCGCACCCTCCATTTCTGTGCAGTAAGCTTTAAACAGTTTCCAAAGCCTTTGCTTTGCCTCGGGGCTTGCTATAAACTGGTCACCGCTTGCGATTCTTCCTGTATATACTTTATGGTTTGTGCAGTTTTCGCTTGCTTTTACCGCCTTTTCAATAAGCTCCTCGTCAGCCTTAAAATAACTTTCTTCCATTCTTGGTATTGTGCCCACAGGGTCACCAAAAGCAGAAGCATCCATGTCATGCTCAACAGCATCAACAGAAATAACAACATCTCCTATTTTAAGCTCACTAAAAACGGCTCCCGCCGCACCTACATTTATTATACAATCCACAGCAAAATGATCTATTAAAACTTGTGTGCAAACAGCCGCATTTACCTTTCCTATGCCGCTTCTTACAATAACTATGCTTTTTCCGTTATATTTGCCTATATAAAAATCAAGCCCTAAAATACTTTTTGCAGCAACAACAGTCATATCTGCCTTAATTAAGGCAACTTCTTCATCCATTGCACCTATAATTCCTATGGTATTCAAATATTTTCAACTCCTTTTAATCTCAAACAAAGGCTAATATAAATTCATTTGCATATTATAACATCTCTATGCTAATATACAATAGTAAAATTGTTTCTTGTGAAAATAAACACTTTGAAAGGATATTAAATATGAGCCCTATTATAGGTTTAACAGCGTCATATAACACTTCCGAAAAAAGGTTTTTCATAAGCAATGCATATATTGAAGCAGTTGAAGATTCAGGGGGGACACCTTTTGTTCTCCCTTATGTTTCACGTGAAAACATACCCTATATTTTAAAAACCATTGACGGTCTTATTTTAACAGGCGGCGGAGATATCAATCCTCTTCTTTTGGGAGAAGAACCTTGCCAAGGTATAGGAGAAGTTTCCACCTGTCGTGATGTTTTTGAACTTCAGCTTGCAAAAAAAGTCATGGCTAAAAACATGCCTGTTTTAGGCATATGCCGAGGTATGCAAGTGCTTGCGGCGGCAGGCGGAGGAAGGCTTATTCAAGACATTTATTCCCTTAACGGCGATTTTTTATGCCACAGCCAAAAAGCCCCAAGAAACGAAGAAACACACTTAATAGAAATTAAAAAGGATTCTTTTCTTTCTCTTATTACAAAAGAAACTGAAATACCCGTTAACTCCTTTCATCACCAAGCCGTAAAAGAATGCGGTGAGAACTTTATTATTTCGGCAGTTGCAAAAGACGGAATTATTGAAGCAATTGAAAGCAGAAACAAGCTTTTCATAGGTGTTCAGTGGCATCCTGAAACACTTTATAAAACAAACACAATACAAAAGGAAATTTTTCTTTCATTCATAAAAAAAGCAGACTTAAAAAGGGGAGATTTTAATGAAAGTTGATACTGATGTTATTAGCGAGATTTTTATGGCGGCATTGATGAAACTTGGCTATTCATTGTTTATAATTATTATCTGCCTTATTTCCATAAAAGCAGTATCAAAATTAACAAACACTCTTTTAAACACAAAATTTTCACTTATTCCAAACTCCGATGTTAAAAAAGCAAAAACCCTTGCCGCTGTTATAGACAGCATAGTGCGATACGGAATTATTTTTGTGGGGCTTTGCTCAATTTTAATTCATTTTGGAGTTCCTGCACAAACACTTACTGCTGTTTTAGGAACGGGAACAGTTGCAATAGGTCTTGGTGCCCAAAGCATTATAAAAGACACTCTTGCAGGCTTTTTAATTATCCTTGAAAATCAGTTTTCAGTGGGAGATCTTATTACAGTTGAAGAAGTTACAGGCTTTGTGGAGGACATAACAATAAGAATCACAAAAATAAGAGGCTTTGACGGTACTCTTCATATTATACCAAACGGAAATCTTACAATGATAAGCAACATGACAAAAAGCTATATAAATGCAACCGTTGATATAATCCTTCCCCATAACGAGGACTTGGATAAAGTTATAAAAATTCTTAATGAGGAAATGGATATTGCACAAAATGAAATAAAAAGCCTTAAACAAAGGCCGACTGTTTTAGGTGTTATGTCTTTAAGCGAAATAGGTGCAACAATTCGTATTGTGGGAGAATGTGTTGTTAAAGAAGGGGGAATGGCAGAGCGTGCTCTTAGGCTTAGAATAAAAAAGAGGTTTGATTATGAGGGAATTTCTCTTGCAGTTCCATCTCGTGAAATTCACATAAAAGAAAAAAATTAGGAGGTACAAAACATGGACTTTTCTCTGGGTGATATTGTTCAAATGAAAAAAAGCCATCCTTGCGGCGGAAACCAATGGGAGGTTTTAAGAACGGGCATGGACTTTAGAATAAAATGCACTACATGCGGTCATATGGTGATGCTTCCAAGGCCGAAGTTTGAAAAAAACGTAAAAAAGATAATTAAAAAAGGAGATGTTAAGGTTGAAGAATAAAGCCTTTGTGCTGTCTCTTTTTTTAGCAGCTCTTTTACTTTTTTCCTCATGTGTAAAAAAAGAGGAAATCTCATATCTGCCTGAAAAAACAGATGATAAAATCATTACATTTATTCCGGAGAAAGAGGAAAACAAAAAATCTCCACAAGAAGAAAAAGAAGAAAAGGCAGAAGAACTTCTTTCACAAATGTCATTGGAAGAAAAAGTGGGTCAAATGTTTTTTGCCAGATGCCCTGATATAAATGCAGTTGAAGACATAGAGGAATATCATATCGGAGGGTATATACTTTTCGGAAGGGATTTTGAAAACAAAACACCTGCTCAAGTAAAAGAAAATATTAAAAACTATCAAGAGGCATCCGCCAAAATTCCTCTTTTAATAGGTGTTGACGAAGAAGGGGGCAGAGTTGTTCGTGCCAGCAAATACAAAGCTTTCAGGGATAATCCTTTTCCCTCACCGAGGGAGCTTTATTCCCAAGGAGGGCTTGAGGCTATTAAAGCCGACACAGCCGAAAAAGCGGAGTTTTTAAAAGACCTTGGAATAAATGTCAACCTTGCCCCTGTGTGCGACGTTTCCCAAAACCCCAATGATTATATTTACAGCCGCACCCTTGGGGAAGACGGTGAAACAACAGCTGAATATATAAGCCTTGTTGTTGAGCAAATGAAAGAAAAAAACATGGGGAGTGTATTAAAACATTTCCCGGGTTACGGAAACAACAGCGACACACACACGGGAGTCGCTTATGACAGCCGAAGCCTTGAGGAGTTTGAAAGCCAAGACTTTTTGCCATTTAAAGCAGGCATAATATCAGGCGCAGACAGCGTTCTTGTTTCTCACAACGTTATGGAAAGCGTAGACAATCAGCTTCCCGCATCACTTTCCGCCCCTGTCCACAACATTTTAAGGCAAGACTTAGGCTTTGACGGTGTTATTATGACAGACGACACAGCAATGGAAGGCATTAAAAACTTTACGGAAATTGACACTGCTGTTCTTGCCGTTATTTCAGGAAACGACATTATAATAACAAGTGACCATAAACAGCAAATTGACGCACTTATATCAGCAATAAAGATAGGCGAAATAAGCAGTTCAAGGCTTGACGAGTCTGTAAGGCGAATTCTTATTTGGAAAATAAACATAGGCCTTATTAAGTAAGAAAGGTTTTACCCAAACAGAAAAACCTTGGGCTTATGTACAAACCTATCCGCTTTTTGAAAAAAGCGGAGCAAAAACTTTTATTAAAACCGCATGTCCATGCGGTTTTAAGGTTAAAAATAAATAAGAGTATGACTGGCAGTAATGTAAACCAAACCACAAAATAAAGTGGCTTTCCAAGCAAAACCATAGTTTTGCGCTATGGGTCAAGGGTGAAACCCTTGCGGGGTATTGGGGCAGAGCCCCAAGGTCTTAAGCTTTGCTGACAGAGAGCCCCAAGGTCTTAGGCTTTGCTGACACAAAGCTCCAAGGCCTTTCTCATTTAAAAAACAAGCTTGCCCCACCGTAAATTCCTGCGTCGTTGCCAAGGAAGGCGATTTTAATATGGGTGCTTTGCATTTTGTGAAAAACAAACTCCCTGTAATATTTTTCAATAGGTTTTAATATAACCTCCCCTGCTTTGGAAACTCCGCCGCCAATAATAATAACCTGCGGGTCACATGCACAAACAGCATTGCTAAGGGCAAGGCCAAGGTTTTTACCCATTGTTTCAACAACCTCTAATGCAAGACTGTCACCTTTCGCCGCCATATCAGTAATCTTTTTTGCTGTAATTTCTTCATCACTTTCAAGCATGGTTTCTAATCCGCCCTCGCTTATAAGCCTTTTGGCAAGCCTAACCATTGCCGTGGCAGAAGAATATTGCTCCAAACATCCTTTTTTTCCGCAGTTACAGCTCTCACTTTCCTGTGGGTTCACAGTCATATGTCCTATTTCGCCGCAGCTTCCGTGTGCCCCTAAAACCAACTTTTTATCAACTATTATCCCGGCGCCTATCCCAGTTCCTATTGTAACAAAAATAAAGCTTTCAAACTCCCTGCCGGCCCCAGCAAACATCTCGCCTAAAGCCGCCGCCCTTGCATCATTTGAAAGCTTAACTTCAAGCTTTGTAAGGCTTGATAAAATCTCAGCCGCAGGGTAAACATCCCACCCTAAATTAACGCATTTATAAACAACACCTTTTTCCACAGGCCCCGGCACCCCTGCACCTATGCCTATAATGTCACTTTTGTTAATAGCTCTTTGTTCCATTTTTTCGTCAATATCCTTGGCGATTGATGAAAGTATATATTTTCCGCCACAGCTTTTATCAGTAGGCATTTCCCATTTTTCAAGCAGTTTTCCATTATCGTCAAAAAGCCCTGTTTTAATTGATGTTCCGCCTATGTCAACTCCTAACACATACCTTTGTTTTGCCACGGTTTCATTCTCCTTTGTCATATCCTTTTGGGTGTGTTTTATGCCATTTCCATGCAGAGCCTATTATTTCTTCAAGGCTGTTATGCATAGGCTTCCAGCCCAAAACTTCTTTCGCTTTTTGGCTTGAGGCTATAAGCTGTGCAGGATCCCCCTCACGCTTAGGCGCATCCACACTTGGTATTAAATGCCCCGTCACTTTTCTTGCAGTATCAATCACTTCTTTAACAGAAAAACCCACACCGTTGCCAAGGTTGAAAACATCACTTTCTCCGCCGTTTACCAAATAATCAACAGCAAGAATATGTGCCGAAGAAAGGTCTGTAACATGAATATAATCTCTTACGCAGGTTCCGTCTTTCGTTTTATAGTCTGTGCCGAAAATGCTTACCGACTCCCTCTTCCCGTTGGGAACTTGAAGTATAACAGGTATCAAATGTGTTTCAGGGCTATGTGCCTCACCTATTTCTCCGCCGGCATCAGCACCGCAGGCATTGAAATATCTTAAAGAAACAAAACGAAGCCCATGGGCATTCCCCACCCATTTAAACATTTTTTCCATGGCAAGCTTTGTTTCGCCGTAAGGGTTTGTAGGCTCTGTCTTATTGGTTTCTAAAATAGGCACGTTTTCAGGCTCGCCATAAACCGCCGCCGTTGAGGAAAAAACAACATTGTTAATTCCCTCTTTAACCAATGTGTCCAAAAGAGATTTTGTTTTGCAAAGATTGTTTTCATAATATTTTAAAGGGTTCTCAACACTTTCACCAACAAGTGAATATGCCGCAAAGTGAATAACCGCATCTATGTTTTCATTTTTCAGCACACCCAAAAGAAAGTCCTGATTTCCTATATCCCCTTCATAAAACCTTGCCCTTTTATCAACAGCGCTTTTATGCCCTGTGACAAGACTGTCCGCAACAACAACGTCGTCACCCCTTTCGCAAAGCATTTTAACTGTGTGAGAGCCTATATATCCGGCTCCCCCAAGCACAAGAATTGTCATATAATTTCACTCCCTAATTTTACATTCATATATTTATGATACTCCACCATAAATATATTTGCAACAAAAGTAAATCCTTATACCCCTGCCTTACAAAGCAGTTTATGTTTCCCATTTTTGTAAATAAAAATAAGCAGACAATAGCCATATAAAACAATGTGCCTTGTCTGCTGTAATAATCTTTTTATTGTTTTCTGAAATTTATTTCCCCTGTTTCAACATTGACACTATCAATTATGGCAAGGCTCTCCAGATGTATGCCTTTTTTTCTTATAATCTCTCCGCCTTGCTGAAACCCTTTTTCTATTACTATTCCAATGCCCTCAACAACTGCCTCCGCCTCGTTTGCAATGCTTATAAGCCCCTCAAGCGCACACCCGTTTGCAAGGAAGTCATCAATTATTAAAACTTTGTCGCCCTTGCCTATGTATTTTTTTGAAACAATTACGTTATAAGTCTTTTTATGTGTATAGCTTTCAACGGGAACGCTGTATGTGGCGCCATCAAGGTTTATGCTTTCGCTTTTTTTGGCAAAAACAACAGGCACGTTAAAATGCTGTGCTACTATACAGGCAATGCCTATTCCCGAAGCCTCTACAGTAAGTATTTTATTTATATCATGGTCTTTAAAAAGACTTTTAAACTCCCTGCCCATTTCGTTAAACAAACTTATATCCATCTGGTGGTTAAGAAAGTTGTCTACCTTAACAACATTCCCCTCCGCCACCACACCGTCCCTAAGAATTCTCTCCTCCAGAAGTTTCACAAAAACACACCTTTCTTGATATTTCATAATATTATACCAAAAACATATTTTTTTTGCCACATAAAGTTTAAGGAAACATTATACAGTTGGAATAGAAAAAACCTCTGTTTTTGTGTATCTGTTTTTCAAAAACTTTTAATGATGATTTTAAACTGCTGTTTTGCATTTTTTCCATTGTTTTTGGGAAACAATTGCCTGATAAATCAAGCTGTGATATACTTTCTATTGGCAAATAACCTATGTAAAAACGGAGGACAATTATGAAAAAATTAAAGTTTATAACGATAATTCTTGCCTTTGCAATTGGATTTTCAAGCCTTGGGGGATGCGGCAGAAAAGCTGAACAGCCGCCTGTTTCTCAAACCCAAGAAAACACACAAAACAATGAAGAATCAGCACAAATTAAAATAACAGACCAAATCGGAAGAGAAGTTATCCTTGAAAAACCTGCCGAAAAAATAGTTTCGTCTTATTATATTTCAACGGCAATTCTTATTTCCTTAGGCCTTTCAGATAACCTTGTGGGAATCGAGGCAAAAGCCGACACAAGAGAGCTTTATAAAAAGGCCGCCAACGACATAATCTCCCTTCCTGCAGTTGGCAGCGGAAAAGGAATAAACATTGAGGAAACAGCGGCACTCGCTCCCGATGTTGTAATTATTCCGCAAAAGCTTAAAGATGCTGTTTCTTCATTTGAAGAGCTTAACATACCTGTTGTTGTTGTTGACCCTGAAACCTTAGATAATTTTAAGGAATGTGTTTCATTGCTTGGAGAAATCACAGCAACATCCCAAACGGCTGATAAGCTTATTGCTTATTATGACGAAAAAATGAATATGGTTAAAGACCTTACAAAAGGCCTTGAAAAAAAACCTGCTGTTTATTTAAGCGGAAGTGATATGCTTACCACCTGCACATCAAAAATGTATCAAAACCAGCTTATAGAAACATCAGGCGGAGAAAACGTATCTAAAGAGCTTACAGACGGATACTGGCAAAACATATCAGCGGAACAGCTTAATCTTTGGGCACCTGAATATTTCTTTGCAGTAAGCTATGCTGACTACAGCCTTGAAGAAGTTAAAAGCAATGCTGCCCTAAAAGAAATCCCTGCCGTTAAAGATGGGAACTTATTTGTTTTCCCTTCTTCAATAGAGCCTTGGGATTATCCAACACCTTCCTCGATTTTAGGTGTACTTTATTTAACACACATTCTTCACCCTGACATTATTACAGCAGAAGATTATGTTAATGAAGCCGCTGATTTTTATGACAAGTTTTTTAATATACAAGTAACAAAGGAAGACTTAGGTTTATAATCCGATTATTATTAAGACCTTGGGCTTTGCCCAAAACCCATCCGCTTTTATTAAGACCTTGGGCTTTGCCCAAACCCATCCGCTTTTATTAAGACCTTGGGCTTTGCCCAAACCCATCCGCTTTTTGAAAAAAGCGGAACAAAAACTTTTATTAAAACCGCAGATGCGGTTTTAAGTGTTTGACAAGGGTGTAAGGTTTGGTTTAAGTGAAAACCAAGCCATAAAATAAAAAAATGCCTGAGCAAAACTATAGTTTTGCGTTATGGGTCAAATAGGAAGGTTAAAGATAAACACCCCCGCTGGGCATCGGAAAGAAGTCCGACGGCAAAGCCGCTTTTTCATAAGAAAAAGTGCTGAACGAAGTAGCGGTTTGCGAAGCAAATTCCTGACCATAAAACTTTTATTAAAACCGCATCTGCGGTTTTAATACAGTTCAAAAGGTTAACTTTATACACATTTTGAAAGAAAGGAGTTTCCCTATGAAAAAAACAATGCTTTTGGCTATGGTGCTTTTAGGATGTATACTCCTTTCTTTATGTGTTGGAAGATATTATATAGCCCCGAAAAATATTATAAACATCTTTCTTGGAAAGCTTGAAAGCACCATGGATGCCAACATTTTTTTAAACATAAGGCTTCCCAGAACAATCCTTGTTGTCTTCAGCGGAGGAGCTCTTGCTCTAAGCGGTTTTGTATACCAAAGTCTGTTTAGAAACCCCCTTGTTTCGCCAGATGTTATGGGTGTTTCAAGCGGTGCCTCTGTGGGTGCCATATTTGCAATTTTATTTTTTAAAGGGAACCCTTCTGCTGTGCAGATAAGTGCCTTTTTAGGCGGTATAATCGTAGTTTTATTAAGTTTACTGCTGTCTAAAGCAATGGGGGGAAACCGTCTTTACACCATGATTCTTTCAGGAATAATAATGGGTTCTTTCGCAAACTCAATTATTATGACACTTAAATATACCTCAGACCCAAACCGTCACCTTGCCGCCATTGAATATTGGCTTATGGGCAGTTTTAACACAGCCTCATGGAGGGATGTAAAAACTGTTTTGCCCATTTGTTTGGTGTTTGCATCTGCCCTTTTTTTAATGAAAAATCAACTTCGTGCCTTATCCTTAGGTGATGACGAGGCGCAAAGCCTTGGAGTTAATATTAAAGTTATAAGCATGGTTTCAATTGTGTGCGCAACACTTCTTGTAAGCACAGTTGTAAGCATCAGCGGCGTTATAAGCTGGATTGGCCTTATTGTTCCCCACATAACGAGAATTTTCGCAGGAGAAAGCTATTTAGATAATTTTAATCAAAGCTTTTTTCTTGGCGGCATACTTCTTGTTTTGGCTGATACAGCCGCACGAAGCCTTTTAACATCTGAAATACCCATAAGCATTTTAACATCCCTTATGGGAGGCATTTTTTTGCTTATATTTTTATATTTGAAAAACAGGAGATAATATGGAAATAACAGTGGAAAACCTAAGCTTAAAAATTAAAAACCATATAATTTTAAAAAACATAAACCTTTCTCTTCCAAAGGGAAAGCTTATAATGCTTTTAGGGGAAAACGGTGCAGGAAAAACCCAGCTAATAAAGATAATTATGGGATTTCGTCGTCCTTTTTCGGGAAGGATATGTTATAATAACACCGATATTAACCATATTAAAATTAAAGAACGGGCAAAACTTGTAAGCTATGTTCCGCAAAATGACGAAAGCAAAGTAAGATACAAAGTTTGGGAGTTTATTTCCATGGGAACAATGCCTCATTTGGGAATGTACAGCCAAATAAACGAAACCTTGACAACCTTTGTTAATAAAACCATTGAAACATTAGGCTTAGAAAACATCTGTCACAAGTTTACAGACGAAATAAGCGGCGGAGAGCTTCGCCTTTCATACCTGGCAAGGGCAATTGTTCAAAACACCCCCTGGATGATTCTTGACGAGCCTACAGCCTCTTTAGACTTTGGAAAACAACATAGTTTTTTAAAACTTCTTAAAGAAACATCGGTTAATGAAAACAAGGGAACTTTAATGAGCATTCACGACCCGTCACTGGCTTGTAAATATGCAGACATTATAATTCTTATGAAAAACGGCGGGATTTTAGATATTGTGGATATAAATAAAAGAGAATATAACCGTCTTGAAAAAGGTCTGCGTTTACTATACGGTGAAAATATTTTTCTTGAAGATATAAAGGATGAAAAAGTTCTTATTTGGAAGGGGATGTAAAATGGTTACCATTAGAGAATACAAAATGGTTGAAAGCCTTGAGGAAGCTTATGAGCTTAACAAAAAAAGAACAAATGCCATAATAGGTGGCATGGGCTGGATTAAAATGCAGAAAAAACATATAAACACAGCCATAGACTTAAGCAGACTTGGTCTTGATAAAATAGTTGAGGAAGAAGACTGTTTTAAAATAGGGGCAATGGTTTGTCTTAGGGATTTGGAAACCAACAAAGCAATTGAAAAAGTCTTTGGCAGCGGAATAAGAGAAAGCCTTTCCCACATTGTAGGCATACAGTTTAGAAACTCGGCAACGGTTGGAGGAAGCATACGTATGTGTTTTGGCTTTTCCGATGTTGTTCTTTCACTTATGGCTTTAGGGGCTGAGGTGGAGCTTTTTGAAAAAGGAATTATACCTTTGGAAAAATACGCATCACTTCCCTATGATAATGACATTGTTATAAATGTTATTTTGAAAAAAGAGAAAAAAGCCATGAAATATATGTCATTAAGAAACAGCTATTCCGACATACCAATTCTTAACGTTGCCGTAAGCAAAGACAAAAACGGCTTTAGTGCTGTTGTCGGTGCAAGACCTCAAAGAGCAGTTCTTATAAAAGATACAAAGGGCATACTTTCAAAAGAAGTAACAGAAGAAAAAGCGGCAGAGTTTGCAGACTTTGTAACAGAAAGTCTTGTTTTCGGCTCAAACATGAGAGCCTCAAAGGCATACAGAGAACATCTTTCAAGGGTGCTTATTAAAAGATGCGTTTTGGCTTTAAACGGAGGTAACTGAAAATGCTTATTAAAATAAACTTAAACGGAAAAAATATAGAAGGCGAGTGCCCCCCCGATTTAATGCTTTTGGAATTTCTTCGTGAAAAGGGCTGTTACAGTGTTAAAAGAGGCTGTGAAACTTCAAACTGCGGTCTTTGCACAGTTTTTCTTGAGGACAAACCTGTTCTTTCCTGCACATATCCTGCAATCAGAAGCAACGGAAAAACAATTGTAACCCTTGAGGGCTTGCAAACAGAGGCAGAGGAATTTGGAAACTTTATGGCTGATGAGGGTGCTGAACAATGCGGTTTTTGCAACCCCGGCTTTATTATTAACGTACTTTCCATGGTTAAAGAGCTTGAAAACCCAAGCGAACGTGAAATCCTTGAATATTTAAGCGGAAATATGTGCAGATGTTCAGGATATGAAAGCCAGCTTAGGGCAATAAGAAAATATTTATTATTTAAAAAGGGGGAGCTTAAATGAAAATTGTAAATACCCCTGTAAGAAAAAAAGACTCGGCGGCTCTTGTTACGGGAAAACCTGTATACACAGACGATATTGCCCCAAAGAACTGTCTTATTGTAAAGGTTTTAAGAAGCCCTTACGCCCATGCTGAAATTGAAGAAATAAACACAGAAAAAGCAGAAGCCTTAGAGGGTGTGGAGTGTGTTTTAACATATAAAAATATACCCCAAAACCGTTTTTCAAACGCAGGTCAGACATATCCCGAATTCAGCCCCTATGACAGATATATTCTGGAAAACAGAGTTAGGTTTGTAGGAGATGCAGTTGCCATTGTTGCCGCCGAAACGGAGGCCGCCGCAGTAAAGGCACTTCGTTTTATAAAGGTTAAATATAATGTGTTAGAGCCTCTTTTGGATTTTACAAAGGCATTGGATAGCGAAATTACTGTTCACCCTGAAAACGACTGGAAATCCCTTGTGGATGTGGGCGGCGACAACAAAAGAAATCTTTGTGCAAGAGACATTGAAAGCCATGGCGATGTGGACGAGGTTTTTAAAAAATGCGACGCAATTGTTGAAGAAACATATCACACAAAAGCAGTTAACCAAACAATGATGGAAACCTTCAGAACATACACATTCCTTGACACCTACGGAAGGCTTAATGTTGTCAGTTCAACTCAGGTTCCTTTTCATGTAAGAAGAATACTTTCCAACGCACTTGAAATTCCAAAAAGCAAAATACGTGTTATAAAGCCAAGAATTGGCGGCGGTTTTGGCGCAAAGCAGACTTCTGTTTCAGAAGTTTATCCTGCCATTGTTACGCAAATTACAAAAAAACCTGCAAAAATTATATACACAAGGGAAGAATCTCAAATTGCAGGCTCTCCCCGTCACGAAATGCAAATCAAGGTTAAAATCGGTGCTTTAAAATCAGGGGAAATATGTGCAATTGAAGTGACAACTCTTTCAAACACAGGCGCATACGGAGAGCACGGCCCTACAACAGTGGGTCTTTCCGGGCATAAATCAATACCCATTTATACAAAAAACTGTGAAGCCTTTCGATTTAAGTATAACGTTGTGTATACAAACAAAGTGGCGGCAGGCGCATATCGTGGCTATGGTGCCACACAAGGCCAGTTTGCTGTGGAAAGCGCTGTTAATGAGCTTGCCCATAAACTTAACATGGACCCTGCCAAACTTAGAGAAATGAACATTGTAAGCGAGGGTATGACAATGCCTGCTTATTATAACGAAACTGTAAACAGCTGTGCTCTTGACAAATGTATCGAAAAAGTAAAAACAATGATTAACTGGGATGAAAAATTTCCATGCAAAGATATGGGCAACGGAAAAGTTAGAAGTGTGGGCATTGCATTAAGTATGCAAGGTTCAGGAATTTCCTATGTGGACAAAGGCTCTGTCACAATAAAAATGAATGATGACGGGTTTTATTCCATGAACATTGGCGCAACAGATATGGGAACAGGCTGTGACACAATTTTAGCACAGATTGCCGCCGAGGTTTTAGAATGTGACCTTGATAATGTTGTGGTGTACGGGGTCGATACAGACACATCCCCTTATGACTCAGGCTCTTATGCATCTGCAACCACATATGTAACAGGAATGGCGGCATTTAAAGCGGCGGAGAAACTTAAAAACAAAATAATAGACACAGGTGCGGCGGCTCTTGAAATTCCCATTGAAGAGGCGGAGTTTGACGGAAGTTTTGTAAAAAGCCTTGACGGGAAAAAGAAGATTTCCGTAAAAGATATTGCAAACAACGATATGTTAGGCAGTGACAATGTTCTTGAAGTAACACAAAGCAACTCAAAACCAATTTCACCTCCTCCTTTTATGGCAGGCGCAGTTGAAATTGAGGTGGACAAAGAAACGGGAGCCATTGAAGTTATAGAGTTTGCGGCGGCAGTTGACTGCGGAACAACAATAAACCCTAACCTTGCCAGAGTTCAGACAGAAGGCGGCATTGTTCAGGGCATTGGTATGGCGCTTTTCGAGGACGTAATTTACGGAGAAGACGGAAGGTTTTACAACAACTCATTTCTCCAATACAAAATTCCATCACGTCTTGACATGGGAAAAATCAGTGTTGAATTTGAAAGCAGTTATGAACCTACAGGGCCTTTCGGTGCAAAATCCATAGGCGAGGTTGTTATAAACACTCCCGCACCTGCTATTGCCCATGCTGTTTTTAATGCAACAGGCGCTTGGCAAAGAGAGCTTCCCATAACCCCTGAAAAAGTGGTAAGGAGTATTTATAAAATTGAAGATTAAGCCTATTATACTTGCCGCGGGCTTTGGAAGGCGCTTTGGCGAAAACAAGCTTTTGGCACAAATAAAAGGCAAACCAATGGTCTGCCATGTAATTGATAAAGCTGTAAATTTAAGCAACAGGGGCGTATTTTCTGCGCCCCTTGTTGTAACTCAATATAAAGAAATAGAGAACCTGTGCAAAGAGAAAAATATAGATTTTATCTTTAACCTAAATGCTGAAAAAGGCATTTCAACATCAATTAAAACAGCTGTTTCCCACATAAAGGATGCGGACTTCTATATGTTTTTTACAGCCGATCAGCCTTTTCTTAAAGAAGAAACCATAGAAAACTTCGTTAAAGCCTTTAAAAAAAGCGGTGCAGAGCTTGGCTGTGTTGAAAGCAGCGGCTCGTGGGGAAATCCCGCCCTATTTAGCATTGCTTACAAAAACAGTCTGCTTCTTTTAGAGGGGGATACAGGCGGAAAGAAAATTCTTCATCGATATAAAGAAAAGGTTTTCCTTTTCAGTGTGGACAAAAGGGAAGTTTTTGATATAGACTCCAAAACAGATTTAGAGTAAAGGGTGTTTAATATGCTTTACGAGATTGACAAGGCAAGAGATAAAATCACAAAAATCAGTTTTGATGATATTGACAGCAAAAAGCTTATTGCAGGCCTTATCACCATAGACGATTTAAAGACGCACAATCATATTTTTAACTTTTCGGAATTTGCCATTATGGAGTGCGAAAGCGGAAACGAAAGCTTCAGAAGCTCCATAGACGTTTATGAGGATTATATTTTTGGTATAATAAATGTTGTAAATGTTGAAAACCTTTGGGAAGAAAGGGATAGAATCGGCATTTTCATAAGGGAGAACATATTTCTTCTTGTGGACATAAAAGACACCGACAAAAGTATACAACGGGCTTTTGATTTCGGGTTAAACCGTATTAAACCCTCGGGCCTTACAATTGAAAGAATTATCTGCAATGTGCTTGAAAGCTTTTTATATAACGACAACAAACACTTAGAGGTTATTGAGTTTGAAATAAGCACCTTTGAAGAAGAGGTTACGTCTATGTCTGTGAACAAGCAGTTCACGGCAAAAATGCTTGCTATGAAGAAAAAACTTCTTCTGCTTCACAACTACTACGAACAGTTAATTGATATAGGCGAAGAACTTCAGGAAAACAAAAACGATATTTTTAACGAGCACAACCTTAGATATTTCAGGCTTTTCACAGGCAGAGTAACAAGGATCAGCCAAACAGTTCAGCGGCTTCGTGAAAACCTTGTCCAAATAAGGGAGGCATACCAAAATAACCTTGACATAAACCTTAACAGCATAATGAAAATATTCACAGTTGTGACAATGATTTTTTCACCGCTGACACTTATTGTCGGCTGGTACGGCATGAACTTCTCTATGCCCGAGCTGGCATGGAAGTACGGGTATGTTTATGTTGTGTTTTTAAGCATATTTTCACTTTTATTTTGCATCTGGATTTTCAAGAAGAAAAACCTTTTATAAAGTATGGAAAGACCTTGGGGGCTCTGCCCCCAACCCCCCGCAAGGGTTTCACCCTTGACCCATTTAAAAAACCGCATATCTATGCGGTTTTTACAAAAGTTTTTGCCTTGCTTTTTTCAAAAAGCAAGTGGGTTTGGGTATGCATGGCAAAGATAGATGCCACAGGCACGAAGTGTCTGCTTTGCGAAGCAAAGTGCTGACATAAGCCCAAGGTTCTCTTTATAAAGACGCAAAACTACTTTTCCATAAACCCAATTATTTTCTCATAGTTTTCCTTTGCGCAGTTATATCCCTTTTGGTAAACACCTTTCAGCTTTTCTTTGTTCTTTTCTATTCTTCCTATGCCCAAATCGGCGTCAGGCCTTATAACAAACACGTTCCCCTTCGCCTCTTGCTCTTCAATATACTTAATTGTTTCATTATACATAACATGCCTTTTTGACATGCTTTCAACAAGGTTTGGGAACCTCCTGTATTTCAGTTTTGCTATCCCTATACCTGACGCAGGTTCTTTTACATACCCTTTGGGCTGAGTAAGCACTATCAGACTTTTTAAAACTCCACGGCTTTCCATAGCCTTTATTGGAATAGAATCTGAAACTCCACCGTCAAGATACTTTTTCCCGTTAAAATCAACAATTTTTGAAATCATGGGCAGTGATGCGGAAGCCCTTAAAGCGTCCATATCCTTTGAAAAGTCTTTAAGCTCTATGTATTCGGCTTTGCCTGTTTCCACATTAGTCACTGCGGCAAACAGCCTTGAGCTTCTTTTTTCATAAGTTTCACTGTCAAAAACATTAAGTTTGTTGGGTATGTCGTCATAGGCAAACTTTGCTCCGAACATATCCCCGGTTGTTATAAGGCTGTATATGCTGCAATATCTTTTGTCGTTTATATAATCAATAACAACATCCCTTGCCCTGCCCTTTTGCTTTGAAACAAAGCTTGCGGCATGACAGGCGCCTGCGGAAACACCTATGATTTGTGAAAACTCAATGTCCTTTTCAAGAAAAAAGTCAAGCACCCCTGCTGTAAAAATTCCTCTCATACCGCCGCCCTCAAGAACAAGCCCAACATTATACATTTTATTACCTTCTTTCACAAAAACAAAAATTTATGGCGGAGAAGCTTTTAAGCCCTCCGCCTTTAATTTTACTCATTAATTCTGTTGTTTGCAAGCACAATGCCATAATCAATGGCATTAACAAGGCTTACCTCGTTTTGAACACCTTTTCCTGCATGGCCGAAAGCCGTGCCGTGGTCAACAGAGCTTCTTATAATAGGAAGGCCAAGTGTAATGTTAACACCGCTTACAGCTCCCCATTTTTTAGCCTCTCTGTCATAAACAAAACCTATCACCTTAAGAGGTATATGCCCCTGATCATGATACATTGCAACAACTATGTCATACCAGCCGCCGTTTGCCTTTGAAAAAACTGTATCAGGAGGAACAGGCCCGTCAGCATTTATCCCCTCTGCTTTTGCCATTTCAATTGCGGGAATAATTTCTTCAATCTCTTCCGTTCCAAAAAGTCCGCCCTCGCCTGAGTGAGGGTTAAGGCCTGCAACCCCAACTTTTGGGTTTTCGATGCCAAGCTTTTTACAAGCATCGTTTGCAATTTTAATAACATCATAAACACGTTGTTTTTTTACCCTGTCACAAGCCTCTCTTAAAGAAACATGGGTTGAAACATGAACCACTCTTAAATCATCATGGGCAAGCATCATTGTATATTTTTCTGTGTTTGTTAGTTCTGCATAAATTTCTGTATGCCCTGAATAATGATGTCCCGCAAGGTTAATGGCTTCTTTGTTAAGGGCATTTGTAATTGTTGCATCAATTTCTCCTGCCAGGGCAAGCTCTATTACTTTTTTAACACATTGGAAAGCCGCATCTCCGCACATTTTAGAAACCTTGCCATACTGAAACTTGTCCATATCCACAAGCTCAAGATGGTAAACATCAATTGTGCCAAATTCAAATTTTGCATCCTTTACATCTGAAATTTTGTTTACTTTAATTTCGTTTTCAGCTTTAAGAATACGAATTGAATCTTCAAACATTTTAACATCCCCAACAACAAGGGGTTTGCATCTATCATAAATATCACGGTTTCTAAGTGCCTTCACCGTCAGTTCAGGGCCGCATCCCGCCGGGTCACCCATTGTAATGCCTAAAATCGGTTTTCTGCTCATATTTTATACCTCCGCAAATATATATTTTTAACCTTACAAATACTCTAACTATTTGGCGTTTACTCTTAAATAGTTAACCACCTTAATAAAGGTGTCAGGCTCGCCAAAACCTCCTGATTTTGTTACCATACTGCTGCCCTCTGCCATGCCCTCTTTAAGAATTCCAATGGGCACTCCGGGCACAATTTCATCCACAAGCTCCATGCCCTCAGACTGAAGGGATTCGCAAATATGAAAGGCAGTGTCTCCTCCTGTTGCAATGAATGTAACAGGCTTAACCTCTTCATAAATCCTTTTTGCAATCTCTCCAAGGCTTTCTGCAATTCTAAGAGATTTTTTTGTATCGGCAACGGTTTCTTTAAGCACAAGTGTATATTCCTCAAAAAGAGAGTCTATAACAATGGCAATAAGCTTTTCCCCGTCGGCATAGTGTTTCTTTGCTTTTTCCACAGCCGCCGAAACAGCCTCTTCATATCTGTCTTCTATTATATCGTCGGAACTAACAATAACCATAGGGCAGTCAAATGTGTCTTTAACAAGTTTAACTTGGTTGGCGGTTACAGCGCTTCTTGAGCCCACAATCATAAAAACTGTATCGTCATATTTGCTGTCTGCTTTCTTTTTCCTTCCAAGCTGTTTTGCAAGACCTGCACTGCCGCAAAAAACAAGCTTTTCTTCATTTAAAAGCATTGATGCATCACTTATTATTGTTAAATCTTCATTGCTTACAGTGTCGAAAACAAAAATTCCCGCACCCTTTTCCATTTGCCTTTCCATAAAGGCTTTAAGGCTTTCCGCACCTTCCCTTATTTGAAGAAGACGCACGCCTATAGCTTTTCTCTTTGTTTCTGTGTTAAAAATATTTGTTATGTCAACATGCTTATTGTCAGGCATTAAAAGGTTTCCGTCTGTAACAATTCTTTTGTTATCAGGAAATGCAGAGGCAACAATTGCAATCCTTGCCCCTGTTGCATCCAAAATGGCTTCAAGCTCAGAAGCTGGGTTTCCCCTCATAAGAGAGTCCACTTTTTTATATATATATTCAACATTATTAAGCTTATCCAATTTTTCAGCAAGAGAAAACACCTTTTTATATGCCTCTTCACTTGACAAAGGCCTTGTGTCAGTATTAATAACAACAACGTCCGAAGAATGAAACATTTTAGATGAAACATCGTCATCATTCATTATCTTAACCATTGTTGAATATCCGTTTTTAACATACTGAACTCCTGTATCGTTTGCCCCTGTAAGATCATCCGCTATAATTGCTATCATTTCTTTAAATCCCCCTCTAAGAAATATAATCTTTAGACGCTTAAAAAAGACTTATTACCTTTCATTTATTATAATACAGATTTAGGTAAAAACATAGTATCTTTTAATTGCTTATTAAGAGAATTACTTCAAATTAATACAAAATTCATTACTTTTATCATAATAACAAAAAAATGAGGCAGAAATTTAACTGCCTCATTAAAAAACCGTTACGTAAAAATCCTTTTCCCGCTTTAATAGCCAACTGTTTAAATATAAAACCAGTCTTATTTTTCAGTTTTATCAAAAAGTATCAAAGCCACAATAACAAGGTCTTCTTCACCTATGTTTTCAAGGCCGTGTCCTTCTCCCGACGGGCAAAAAGTCACATCCCCCGGCTCAACAATAACCTCTGTGCCGTTGTCGCTGTATTTTCCTTTGCCTTGAAGAACCATGTATGTTTCCGTTTCTCCTTTATGAACATGAAAGCCTATTGAACTTTTAGGAGGAAATGTAACAATATTAAACAGTCTTCCCGCATCTGTAAACTCTTCACCCTCGATTATAACATTGGCAAAAATAGAGTTCATTCCGCCCATTGCATTTTCCATTTCGAATTTTCTTCTTTCATCGGATTTTCTAACCATTTTCAAAACCTCCCAGTTTTATATGTCTTTATATTTTAACATAAACCTTTCATTTATGATAAGGCTCATTTTTGTTTATTTTAAAGCCGCGGTATATCTGCTCAAGAAGTATAACCCTCATCATTTGATGCGGAAAAGTCATTTTTGAAAAACTCAGCGAATAATCACCTCTGTTGCTAACTTCCTTGGAAAGCCCCAGCGAGCCGCCGATAACAAAGGTAATATTGCTTATTCCCTGATTTGTCTTGTTAATAAAAAACTCTGCCAACTCCTCAGAGGTAACACTTTTTCCGCCAATCTCCAGCACAACAACAAAAGCGTCATCCTTAACTGCTTTTAAAATTCTTTGGCCTTCCTTTTCCTTAACCTGTTCTTCTTGTGCAGTGCTCATGGTTTCAGGAGCTTTTTCGTCAGCAAGCTCAATTATGTTTAGCTTAACATATCTGGAAAGCCTTTTTGAATATTCGGCTGCAGCCTCACTCCAATATTTCTCTTTAAGCCTGCCAACGCAAACTATATCTATTTTCATAGAGCACCTCTATAGCCTTATACAGCTGCTTATGCCGCTTCTGTTTGCCATTTCCATACAAAATTCTCTTCCCGCAGTTATTCCGCATCCAAAAAGCACATCCGAAACTGTTTTGTATGCCAAAGCAGGGCTGTTGTTTTCAAGACTTAAATGTCCCAAAAAAACATGTTTAAGCTTTTCCGTTGTTATCTGTGCTAAAAGCTGTCCTGCGTTTTCATTGGAAAGATGCCCTAAATCACTTAAAATTCGTTTTTTTAAAGGATATGGATATGCTCCGTTTCTAACCATGTTAACATCATGGTTGGCTTCAAGAAGAATTACATGGCTGTCTGCTATTCCGTTTTTGATCTCGTCTGTAATATGGCCCATATCCGTTGCCACAGTCATTTTTATATCATCTGCAAAAACACTGTATCCCACAGGCTCCGCCGCATCATGGGGTATGTCGAAAGGTTTTATTATAATGTCGTTAAGACGAAACCTTTCCCCTGAATATATAATGTTTTTATTTTTTTTCGCAATTACTCCTATGGAAGTTTCCAATGCCTCCCAAGTTCCCTCTGTGGCAAAAACAGGCAGATCATATCTCCTTGAAAGAACACCCACCCCTTTAACATGGTCGCTGTGTTCATGGGTAATAAAAATGCCGTCCAAAGTTTCAACCTCAACATCAAGCTGTTTTAAACATTTTTCTATACTTTTTCCGCTTAAGCCTGCATCTATAAGGACATTTGTATGTTCAGTACCTATGTAAACGCTGTTGCCGCTGCTTCCGCTGACAACAGGGCAAAACCTTACCATCCAAACTCCCCCTTATTTCCTTTGTTTATTTTTTTACATTGAAACACGTTTAATATCGGCACCTAAAGCTTTAAGTTTGTTTTCTATTTCTTCATAGCCTCTGTCTATATATTCAATTTCACCCACAATTGTTTCACCCTTTGCCGCAAGCCCTGCAATAACCATTGCCGCCCCTGCCCTAAGGTCTGTGGCAAAAACCTCTGCACTCCAAAATCCGCTTGTTCCGTTAATTATGGCAACTCTTCCGTCAACATTTACCTGAGCACCAAAACGCTTAAGCTCATCAATATACTGGTATCTTTTTTCCCAAACAGTTTCCGTTATTTTGCTTGTTCCCTCGGCAAGAGCCAAAACTGTTGACATCTGCGGCTGCAAATCTGTGGGGAAACCTGGATATGCCATTGTTTTTACATTTACAGCTTTCAGGTTTTTATCCACAGCATTAACACGTATAGCGTCGTCATACTCTGTAATTTCAACACCCATCTCAGCAAGCTTTGCCGAAAGTGAATCCATATGCTTTGGTATAAGATTTTTAACTGTTACATCACCTTTTGTTGCCGCTGCGGCAATCATATATGTTCCTGCCTCAATTTGATCCGGAATTATTGTATATTCTGCTCCATGAAGCTTTTCAACACCCATAATTCTTATAACATCAGTTCCTGCACCTTTGATTTTCGCACCCATAATGTTAAGAAAGTTAGCAACATCAACAACATGAGGTTCTTTTGCCGCATTTTCTATTGTTGTTGTTCCTTTGGCAAGGGTTGCGGCAAGCATAAGGTTTATTGTTGCCCCAACGGAAACCGTGTCCATATAAATTGATGCACCTTTAAGCTCTTTTGCATAAAGCTTAATAACATCCCTTTCCTCAATCACTTCGGCTCCAAGGGCTTTAAACCCTTTAAGGTGTAAATCCACAGGTCTTGTGCCAAAATTACAGCCTCCCGGCATTGCCACCTCGGCCCTTTTATATCTGCCTAAAAGCGCCCCCAAAAGATAATATGAGGCACGCATTTTTTTTACCTCTTCAAAGGTAGCGCTTATGTTTTCTATTGCTCTGCTATCAATTTTTAATGTATGGTTATTAATAAGTTCTGTTTTCGCACCCATTTTTTCTATGGTTTTGCTAAGACTCATAACATCTTCAATATAAGGAAGATTATCTATTATGCAAATATCGTTTGCCATTATTGCCGCAGGGATTATTGCAACAGCGGCATTTTTTGCACCGCCCACAACCACCTCTCCCTTAAGACAGTTAGGCCCTTTAATAACAAGCTTATCCATTTATATTTTCAAACCTCTCTAAGATTTATAACTTTCTTATATACACTATTTGTCAAAAAACAAAGGCCAATCCATTTTCTATGTAAACATAGTTATTTCAAGTTCTTTGCTTGTAAATTGCAACATTATATCATAAAGACAAAAGAAAGCGGCAGAACGTAGACAAAGTCAAAACCTTGAGGGCTTTGCCCTCAAACACCCACAAGGGTTTTACCCTTGACCCATCTAAAACCGCATGAATATGCGGTTTTGATAAAAGTTTTTGGTCTTGCTTTTTTCAAAAAGCAAGTGGGGTTGGGCAACGCCCAAGGTTTGTCTTCAGCCTGTCCGCTGTTATAACAGCGGCAGAGCCGCTAGGCTCTTTACACAAATGAAATTTGTGGACATTATATCACAAAACCAAATTTTATAAAAGATTATTTTTATCTTCAAATACTAAATTACTTCACTAATGATTTTTTCCATTTTCCGCTTAAATAAAAAAGACTTGCTGTTATTATTCCTGCATACTGCCCGACCCCTATGCCTAAAAACACACCTTTAAGACCCATGTGCAAAACTCTTTCAAAAAGCCATATAAAAGGTATTCTTGCAATAACAACGCTTGTAAAAGCATTTGCCATGGCAAAAATAGAGTTGCCCGAGCCTGTGGCAAGTCCGTTTATCACAAACACAACAGCGTTTGCCACATATGAAAATGAAACATATTTCATATATAAAAGGGCAATTTCAACCGTTTCTCCGGAAGCATTAAAAAGTCCGCTTATTTGCTTGCCGAATATATTAACAAGAAAATACATCGCTACTCCAAACACAAGGCTGATTCTAAGTCCTGCAAAAAGAGTATGCCTAACCCTGTCGGGACGTTTTGCCCCAAGATTTTGCCCCGTCATTCCAGCCACAGACTGACCTACGGCAATTATGGGCAGCACAGCATAGGAATCCACCTTTCCGCCTATTCCTGCCGCCGTTGCAGCGGCAAGACCATAGCTGTTTATTGTGCTTATAACAAAAAGCATTGAAAAATTTACTATTGTGCTTTGCATTGCAGAGGGAAGGCCTATTTTTAAAATCATTTTAAGTTTTTCTTTTTCTATAACAAAGCTTTTAAACTTAAAATCAAAAACAAAATCATTTCTATAGAGTGTATACACAGCAAGTGTAAATGAAATTCCCTGGGCAAGAACTGTAGCAAAGGCGGCACCTGCCGCTCCCCATTTAAAAAAGCCTATAAAAATAAAATCAAGAATAACATTTACAATCGTTGCAACAGCAACGAAAACCAAAGGCTGTTTTGAATCACCAAGGCCTCTTAAAACAGCACTTACAGCGTTATAGCCGCAAATAAAAAGTGTTCCCCCAAAGCATATTCGCAAATACCTTTCAGCCTCTATAACAGCCTCTTTTGGTGTTCCTAAAATAACAAGGATTTTGCTTGTGGCAATTTGCCCAACAACTGTTATAACAACACCCACATATATAAAAAATGTAAAAAGTGTTCCTATTGCTTTTTTTGCATCCTCAGGTCTTTTTGCGCCCACATACTGTGCAACAAGAACCGTTCCGCTTAAGGCGAAACCGTTTACAAGCATGGTTATAAGAGCCACAACAACCGAGCTGTTGTTTATTGCGGCAATGCCATAGTCCCCCATAAAAATACCGGCAATAAGCATGTCCGCCATGCTGTAAGTGGCTTGTAAAATCTGCGAAATAAAAAAAGGCATGGCAAAGTAAATAAGCTGCTTTGTTACATTACCTTCTGTTAAATCTTTTCCGTAAACCTTTGACATAAACTGCACCTCAATAAAGTAAAAAATCACATACTTTATTAAGTATACAACTTTAAAGCAAATTATACAACGGCTTTAGCTTATAATGCAGGAAACGTCAAGATCTTTGAAACTTTCTTTCCGCACTTTGCTTCGCAAAGGAAAATACGTAACTGCGGCATCTATCCTTGCCGTTCCTACACCCCTTTTTTAAAAAAGGGTGAATTTGGGCAAAGCCCAAGGTCTGTCTTTACTCCGTTGCGTTTATAATATAAACCTTTTCGTTTCCGTTTAAAGCTATCCTGTAACAGGGCACAAGACGAATGCCGCTTCCGTCATCAATATCATCACTGTTTTGAAAGTCATAACCAAGCTCTATTTTTTCTATATATACACCGCCTGTTATCCCTTCTTTTTTAATTTCTTTTAAAAATTCAAGAAGTGCCTGGTCGCAAGAAATTATATCCTTTTTGCCTCCTGTAAAGTTTTCGGCTGTATAGTAAGAAGAAAAAAACTCAGTTATTCCCTTCTTAGAAACAGAAACCTTTTTTAAACTGCCAAAAAGCTTATAACCTTTATATCTTTCGTTATATTCAAAAACATAACTCCCCTTGGAAAAAGTAACATCCTCCAGTTCTTCTTTTTCATTTGCATTTTCCGATACTTTTTTAAGAAAATCATTGGCGGCCTTCAAAGCATTTTTTTTGTTGAAATCCTCTATTTCCTCCGTACCGTCGGGGTTAATAAACTGAATGTTATTATCCTTTATTGTAAGGCTTTTATTATTGCTTTTAAGAACAGTTTTGTCAAACTCAGGTACTATTTTCACCTCTTCGTTGCTGTCGAAAAACTTTTCTTTATAATATAAAGGCTCAAGGGGTGTTAAAGAAACGTTTAAATCTCTCATGGGCGGTGTTCTTTTTATAAGGTCTGTATACATGCCCACTCCTCTGTCGGCAAGCACTTTATAAATGGCCTTTTCCTGAGAAGAAGAAAGCACATATTCTCTGTTCATAACGTAATTAACGGATAAAAGTCCCACGTTAAGCAAAATCAGAAGATATATAAATATTCTTTTTACCTTCTCCCAATCCATTTAAAATCACTCCTGAATGTTTTCCTGTGTGTTCACAACAAAACTTTTATCCTCAATTTCAATAAACCATTTTAAAGTTCCGTCGTCTTCATCATCACTTAAATAATATCCTAAAACTATATCATCAATTTTGTTTACACTTTCTGTCATTGTTGTAATGGATTTGTTCATGGCATTTACAAAATCAACTGTTGTTGCTTCTGTTTTTGCAGGGTTTACAAAAATATCATAAGCATATCTTTTATATCGTTTTACGCTGTTGTTTTCCACAACAACCTCCACCGCATATTCGGCATTTATTTCCTCTTTAACCTTTTCACTTAAAATAACGGGAAAATCATTTACGCTGTAATTAAAGCGAAAAACAAGTTCGTTCCCCTTAGATTTATAAACATCACTTAAATACAAATCCGTTTTAAGTGTTTTATCCTGTCCAAGAAACTCCTTGCATTTATAGTAAGCTGTGGAAAGGGTTTGTTTATCCTTTGTTTCCTTTGTTTGACCATAGTCATAATATTCAAAAATTCCGTTGGGGTAATATTTAATAACAAGGCTGTTGCTGCTTAAAATGTATACACCCTCTTCATCCACAGAATATAAGGGGGAATAGCCTTCAAAAAAACCTGAAAGAGAAGTGTTTAAGTCTGCCTCTATTTCTTCTTTTGTTTTAAGGGCAATGCCTTGTTTTTGAACCCTGTTATAATCCAGCTGCGGCTGTGTCCATTGGGGAACAAAGACGTTTGTTTTAAAAATATAAAGACCGCTTTGTGCCGTTGAAATATATCTTAGCTTTTCCGCATCATTTTCAGAAGATGCTTTTATCATGTTTTCCATACTTTCGTTATAGCGCATATCTGAAGATGTAACAACGGCAGTTTTAAAGTTTTTCTCATCAACAAAGTAAAGCCTGTTTACATCTGAAGGGTCTGTGCCCGCAACGGCAATTATTCTGCTTATAAACTCTATTCCAAGATCAATGTTTTCTCCCAAGCCAAACATATACTCACTTGCAGAAAACCTGACCCCAAAATCGTAAACAATACACTTTTTGTCTATATACTTTTCAACAGAAGTATCCTCCTGATAAATCTCATCTTTATTTTTCAACACATTAAGAATAAAGTTGTCTGCTGTTTTTGATATATAGTTGCCAAAAAGCCCCGGGTATGTAACGTTAAAAGTTTTAGTTCCATAACCCACAATTATTTTTTCAGGATCCACAGATGTTTTTTCTGTGTTTTCAGAGCGTGAAAGAAAGTTCTCTTTGCTTAAAAAATAATAAAAAAAGTTATGGCCTGCGCTGCTGCCAAGCCATAACAATACTGTTTGATATACTGCGGTTACGGCAAGAGCTATTATAACAAAATTCTTAAGTCTATTGAATTTCATTTTTCTCATACTCGCCACCGCTTTAAATATTTATTTAATAACTTATTCCCCCGGGGATATACATACTGTTTTCAAGTGTCTCTTTTATTGCAAGTTTTTTTCTGTTTACAATAATTTCAGCTTCATATTTATCTGAATTGTCGGAATATGCAAAAAATTCAACCTTGTTTTCTCCAACATACAGCTTAATGGCCTGGCTGAAAAGCTCTGACCTGCCGATTTCTATTGTATAACAATCTTTTTGATTATACTTTCCCGCAAAGTTTTTTGTGCTTACAACTATATCAATAACTGTTTTCACAGGTGCTGTGCCTGAAATGGTTTTTTCATTTTGAAAAGTTGAAAACTTCTCACTGTCGAAATTAAAATCGCTTGTTATTTCAACAAAGGCAAATTCGTTTTCATCAGGAGCGGCTGCATAAGCAAAAACGCCTCCAAGCATAACAAACATAGTTACAGCCAAAGCAAACAATAATTTTTTCATAGATATGCAGACCTCCTTTCATAATTTCCTCTGTCGTTATTATACCACCTGAATGTTACAAATATATTACATCACGTTTAATTTTAAATTACATAAAACATTAAGTTTAAGTGTTAAAACAAACATTACACTGTTTTTTATTAAACTATGCTTAAACCGTCCTTGGATAAACATACTTGGGAAACCAAAGCGACATAACGGTGCCCTTGCCCTCTTGGCTTTCCACAGTAATTTTTCCTCCGTGCACAGCCATAATTTCCTTGGCTATGGCAAGCCCAAGCCCCGTTCCACCCATGGCACGGCTTCTTGCCTTATCAACACGATAAAACCGCTCAAATATTCTTCCCATATCTTCTTTTGAAATACCCATTCCCCTATCCTTAACAATAACCTTGTAAAAACTTGACGTTTCCTCAACAAACACATCAATCTTCGACCCCTCGCCGCTATATTTTATTGCGTTTGTAAGCACGTTATGAAGCACCTGATTAATTCTGTCTTTATCCGCTGTTATAACAGGCTCGCCTTCATGGGGAGTAAAGGCAAGGCTTTGGTTTTTATTTTCCGCATGTATTCTGCTTTGACGTATATTTTCACTTATAAAACCGTTTAGGTTTACCCTTGAATAATCAAGAACTATCTGGCGGTTATCAAGTCTTGAAAGCTGAAGCAAATCCCTTACAAGAAATGACATTCTGTCTGCCTCTCCGTTTATAATATCAAGAAAATCCATTGCTGTTTCCCTGTCGTCAACAGCACCGTTTAAAAGAGTTTCCGTATAGCTTTTAACTGTTGTTAAAGGTGTTCTAAGCTCGTGGGAAACATTGGCAACAAACTCCTTACGCATATCATCAAGCATTTTTATTTCTGTGTTATCCTGTAAAACAACAACAAGACCTTCCATTTCCTTTTTTTCACTTGCGTATGAGGAAAAGCTTGCCGTTATATATTTATCTCCTGCCCAAAAGTTTATTGTTTTTGTGTTTTGGGAGTCAATCATATCTATATAAATACCTACGTTAATATCAAACTTTTTTATAAAGTCGTCAAATGTAAAGTCCATGGTTTCAAAACCTAAAAGTTCCATGCTGGCGTTATTAACGTGCATAACACAGCCCTCTTTATCAAAAGACACAACCCCGTCCGTCATGTTATGCAGTATAATTTCAAATTTATTTTTTTCCTTGGAAATTTCCCCTAAGGTTTTGCTTAACTCACTTGCCATATAGTTAAAGCTTTTTGTAAGCTGACCGATTTCGTCGTCTGAATATACTTTTATGCTTTGGCTTAAATTTCCCTCAGCAAGCTCCTTTGCTTTGCCCGTAAGCAAAACAATGGGTGACGTTAGTGTTTTAGCAAAAACATAACCCATAACAGCCGCCATTAAAAGGGCCAAAAACACACTTACCATAATGGTTTTTATTGTTTGGTCTATGCTTTCATAAATTGTGTCAGCATCCATTATGGAATACACAACATATTTTAAATCTCCGTTTACAAACACAGGATGGGCATAGCTTAAATACCGCCCCTCTCCAAGACCTTTTATTGATGTGTCCTTAAAAAACGAAGGGTTTCCTGCAAGAGCACCTATTAAAGCCGAACTTTTATAATCAGGAAAAGGAGGCTTTCCGCTTACTGTGGAGGCTATTGTTTCACCTTGGTTATTAATGATGTTTCCTTGAATTTGGGCATTATTGCCTCCGCTTCTTGTAAACTGCATAAGCCCTGTTTGAAAACTGCTTTCCTCATAGGCAAGCACCACCTGCTCGCTAACCTTTTGTGCATATATCTCCATTTGGTCTTTTGCCTTATTCATTTCTATGTTTTGAAGGCTTATAAGTATATAGCTTCCGCTTACTATCATAACAATAAGCACAAGGCCAAGATACATTGCTATAAGCTTCCACTTTATGCTCTTCACGCCTTCACATCCTTAAAATCTTTAATTTCAGCTTCCGAAATAATATCCTACACCTCTTTTTGTGAGTATGTATTGAGGTCTGCTTGGGTCACTTTCTATTTTTTCTCTAAGACGTCTTATTGTAACATCAACGGTTCTTACATCCCCGAAATATTCATATCCCCACACCTTTTCCAAAAGAGCCTCCCTTGAAAAAACTTGTGTCTTTTGTGTGGAAAGAAACTTAAGAAGTTCAAACTCCCTGTATGTAAGCTCTAAAATGTTTCCGTCACGTCTTACTTCGTATAAATCAAAATCAATTGCAAGGCTTCCAAAGGAAAGGGTATTTTCATTTTCGTCACTTTCTTTTAAAACAGATGTCTGACGCCTTAAGTTTGCCTTAACCCTTGCCATAAGCTCCCTTACACCAAAAGGCTTTGTCACATAGTCATCAGCCCCAAGTTCAAGCCCTAAAACCTTATCAACCTCTTCCGCCCTTGCAGTAAGCATAATTATGGGAGTTGAATATTTTTCTCTTATTTTTTTACAGGCTTCATAGCCGTCAATTTTAGGCATCATTATATCAAGAAGAATAAGGTCGGGATTTTCTTCTTTGTTTTTCAAAATTGCTTCCTCGCCGTTTGCGGCGGTTATTACTTCATATCCCTCTTTTTTAAGATTAAACTTTATTATTTCAACAATGTTTTTTTCGTCGTCTACCACAAGAATTTTTCTTTCCAAGGCAAACCCTCCTTATTTTGTTCCCACAACAATTATTTCCGTAACAGGCTCCACTGTGATTTTCTCACTTGCCGCTCTTTGCTCGGTTTCAAAGCCGTTTATTCTTATAATCTGTGTTGTAACTTCTTTTTGGCCGTCTTTGCCTTGCTGAACAACCTTTTTGTATGTAACAGGTTTTGTTTCATCTTTTCTATACTCAACAATTTTTTCCTGTTTTTCCGTAAACACCACATTCTCCACAGTTTTAACGGAAATAAAAGGCACCATAACCTTAAGATTTATTTTATCCCCCACACGCAAAACCGTGTTTACATTAAGGGAGGGGTTTGCCTCCATAATTTCTTCAATGGTTATTCCGTTTTTAGAAGCAATTTTTGAAAATGTGTCGCCTGTTGCAACTGTGTATGTTTTTGTTGCACTTGTTCCTTGAGTCAGTCTTTTTTCTGCTTCTTCCTCGGTTGCTATTTCCGTTGATTCCACAAATTTAGTTATGGTTTGAACATTTTCAACAAAGCCTGATTCCACAATGTTTGAATTGGCGGGAATATATTCTTCTATTATTGAATTTAAAAGGTTTTGAGCCTCTTCCGCTTTTGAAAGAGCTATTATCTCACCTGAATCAACAGTTATAACCGTTGCTTCAACTTTGTATGTAACAAGACGTTTAATTTCGCTTAAGGCATACTCAACCGTAACAACATCTTTCTTTTTCAGACGTGTTTTTTCAAAGCGTATTTCTTCATTAATAAGCACATTTGTGCCTGCCTCTGAGGCAATACTTGCTGTAACAGAGTTTTTAAAGTCCTCTGCTGTTATTTTTGTTCCTTTTAGCATTCCCACATAGTTGTCGCCTGCATACACATCAACAGCATTTTTTCTGGTTAAAAAAGCCGCTGCCAAAATAACGGTTAAAACAATAATTATAATTTTAATTATTTTTGTCTGCTGTTGTTTTCTTTGCCTTTTTTCTTCTTTAAGCCTTTTTCTTTGTCCTGCGGCATCCACACGATGAATACCATAGGGTGTATTATTTTTAGAGCTGTATATTGTATTTTTATTCTTTTTCTTTTGTAACCTTGACATATACAGTTCCTCCTTTAAAAACAATGATTTTCACTATTTGGAAAGAGATTTCAAAATAACTTGAACCTGATGCTCAATATGGTCGTTCATGGTTTTTGCACCAAACTCTTCATCTTTATTTTCTATTGCTTCAAGAATGCCCCTATGATGGTTTATAATTGCAGTTCTTGTTTCAAAAACCTTTAAATATGCCATTCTGTAACGATAAACCTGTGCCCTCATGTTGTTTATTATTTGAACAAGCCTGTCATTTTGGGCAGAGGCAAAAATTATGTCATGAAACTTTTCATCATTTATTGCAACAGCGTTGTAGTCTTTGTCCTGAAAGCCTTTTTCAAAAAGCTCGTTATATAATTTCAGCTTTTTTAAATCCTCATCAGGCATATATCTGCACGCATGGCGAATTCCCACCTCTTCAAGAGCCGCCCTTATTTCAAGAACATTTTTAATATCCTTTGCGCTTAAATCAAGAACCTGTGCACCTTTTCTTGGAACAAGGGAAACAAGATTTTCCTGCTCAAGCATTCTTAAAGCCTCTCTCACAGGAGTACGGCTTACACCTAACTTTTCGGCAAGGTGGTTTTCAAGAAGTCTTTCACCGGGCTTAAGCTCACCGCTTAAAATAGCATCTCTTAAATTATTAAAAACAACCTCTCTAAGGGGAAGATATTCATTTACGCTTATGTTGAACTTATACTCCATTGTTTTTCCTCCTAAATTTAATTTTTAAAACAGCCGCTGTTCTGTTTTGGTTAAAAAGACTTCTTTAATTCTAAATTTACACATAAGTAAAAACATTGCTCTTTCCGCTTCTTCCTTTTTTTCAAAAAGGCCGAAAACAGTTGGCCCGCTTCCGCTCATAAGGGCAGCCATTGCGCCGTTTTCCTTTAAAAACTCTTTAATTTCTTTAACCACAGGTTTATAGCTCATTGTTACAGGCTCTAAAACATTTGAAAGGTTTTGGGCTATGCCCAATTTATCCTCATTTTCTATGGCATTAATAACAGCTTTCGTGTCGGGATGTTTTTCAATATTTTCAAGGTTAAGATTGTTGTATACAAAAGCTGTTGATATTCCTGTTCTTGGCTTAGCAAGCACAACATAAAAATGCGGACATGGTTTAAGCTTTGTAAGAATTTCTCCTTTTCCTTTTGCCAGCACCGTTCCCCCCATTAAACAATAAGGAACATCACTTCCAAGGCAAATGCCTATATCCCTAAGTTCCTTATCACTAAGGCCAAGCTGAAAAAGCAAATTCATAGACCTTAAAATAGCGGCACAGTTGCCGCTTCCTCCTCCAAGGCCTGCGGAAATAGGTATTCTTTTTGTAAGCTCTATATAAACACCTTTTTTTATATCAAAACGCTCCTGCATAAAAGCTGCGGCTTTAACAGCCAGATTTCTTTCATCTTTGGGAAGAAAGCTTATGTTGCTTTTAAGCACAATGTCCTTTGTTGGTGCTATCGTTACATACATACTGTCATAAAGAAAAAGCGTTTGCATAATCGTTTCAAGCTCGTGATAGCCGTCAGGCCTTTTATGCAAAACATCAAGAGTAAGATTTATTTTTGCCCTTGATTTAATCTTTACAAAATCCATAAAATCACCGTTTTCTGTTATAGAATAAATTAGTTATATACTGTATACAAATACATAATGTTATTATACTACATTTTGTTCTTATTTCAATACATTTTTATATTAAGATTATATTTCCCTGTGAAAAAACAGACCCTTGCCGCATGAACATTTATTTTTGCCATGTATACCTTAAGCCTTCTTTCCATAAACATTTGTTTCATATTGATACATTTAAAACTGCATATATAAAGTTTTTTGATGAAAAAAGTATGTCTTTGTCAAAATAAAATTAAATTATTACAAAATTATTACAATTATAAAAATCATTAAATTTATATTAAAATTGTGATAAGATAAAACAGATAGTGGTTGCAGGAATTGGATTACAAAATTTAAGGAAACTTTGATTTAATTCAAACTGTTAAATAAACTATATTAAAAATCTAAGGAGGATTTATATGAAAAGATTTAAGTCTATAGCAGCTTTGGCTCTTGCCTGCACCGTTGCTGCCGCACCGGCAAATGTAATGGCTGCAGAAACAGCAAAAGAAAATATCTCAGTTCAAATTAACGGAGAGGATTTAAGCTTTACAGATGCAGAGCCTGTTATTGTAAACAGCCGTGTGTTTGTTCCTTTCAGAGCAGTTTTTGAAGGGCTTAGTGCAGAAGAAATAGCTTACACTGCTGAAACTAAAACAGTAAGTGCTAAAAAAGGTTCAACAAGCGTTGAATTTACAATCGGCGAAAAAACAATTTCCGTTACAAAAGATGGAATCGAAGAAAAAATTGAAACAGATGCCGCTTCATTTATAAAGGACGACCGCACCTACATACCTGTTCGCTTTGCAGCTTCTGCTCTTGAGTGTCAAGTGGGCTGGGACAGTGAAAACAAAACGGCAATAATCGTTGAAAACAATATTTTTGCCCCCGGCGAAGGAATAACATATGAGCTTATGAATAAATATCTTGAATATCAAAACAAAATCTCTCAAGACAAACATTCAATCAGCGGAAAGCTTAATTTGGCAATGTCAATGCAAAACGGAAGCGAAAGCTTTGACATCACAGGAGATATAACATTAAGCGGTTTAATAGACCAATCAAACATTAACTTAAACATGGCTTCAAAACTTGACCTTTCAAAACTTGAAGAACTTCTTAAAAGCCAGGAAACAACCGTTGGCGAAAATGAGCAAAAAGCTTTGGATGCAATAAAAAACCTTGAAGTAGACTATATTTTCAACCTTGAAACAGGAAAAATGTATGTTAAATGTGATGCTCTTTCAGGCTTAACAGGCATGACCACAGAAAACACATGGTATCTTGTTGACTTTAACAAACTTTTTGAAATGTCAGGAATGAACATTAATTTAAAAGAACTTATGAAACTTTCAAAAACAAACGACTTTGAAAGCCAGCTTAAATCTCTTTATACAATGGTGCCTTTAAATAATAAATATTCAGCTGCGGCAGTAATTGAAAGCCTTAAAATGGTTGAAGGACTTTATTCAGATGCGGCACTTGAAAAAGTCGGCGACGAATATGTTTCGACATATACATTAGAGCAGGAAGGCTCAAGTTCAAAAATTGATTTTGCCTTGGCAATGAAAGGCGAAGACGTTTCAGGCTACAGCATGAAAATGACAACTTCTTTCTTAGGCAGTGAATTAATGACAATGGATATTGTTCAAAAAGGTCTTGAAAGCACTGTTTCTATGAAAATGGGTATGGAGCCATTTTTCAGCATAAGTGCAAACGGAGATATTAAATATTCTCCTACAGTAAACAAACCTGTAACTTCTCCTGATTCAAAAGCAAACATTGTGGATGTTATGAACATTCTTTCAAATGTTATGGTAACTGAAACAGTAACTGAAAATACAGCAGAAGTAACAACTGTTACAGATGTAGAAGATGTAGCAGAAACACCTGAAACAACAGAAACAGCAGAAGATTCTGCAGCTTAAACAAAGCTTATCTTTAATTAAACATTAGAGTTCGTGCATGAAAACAGAGTGCCTCTTTAGGGGCGCTCTGTTTTTTATCGGCTGTTGACAATAAAAAACTAACACTTTATAATAACAAAGCAGTTTATACATGAACCAATTTCATAATTCACTTTTATAGAAAAGACAACACTCATCCAATTTCGAATTGTGTAAATTTTTCGAAATTTCATGACTATTCCTTTTCGGTTACTTTTTTGGCAAAACGTTGATTCGCAAAGGTTCGAGCATTGTAAGTAAGTTGGATTAAATGGTAAAAAACAACGGCATGCTGGGCTTTGTAAAAACGAGTATCGTTGAGTTGGTAATTCTCTTTTAAATAAGCATTGACCCGCTCCACGCTGCTTCGTTCGTTATATTTTAACACCCAAGACTGCGTGCCACGAGCTGGATGATTGTACTTTCTTGGATCATTCATTTGTTTGATTTTTATCACTTTTTGGCACAGGCCTTCATGCTGTAACGGGCAAGTTTTACAGTGGCTTTTCGGCTGAACATATTTAATGGCACCATATCGACGATCATAGCTATCATATTTGTAGCTATGTTCAAGCAGGCAAGTTGGGGCGTAAAAAGCATCGACTTCTCCATCGTTTTTCGGCACGGATTTTAGTGGAATGATGGGTTCTAAATCCAAAGCATGCAATTCTTGATAGATTTCCTTGGCATCATAGCCTTTATCAAAGGAAAAGTAAGTCCTCTCTTTCTTTTTTTGCAACCACTGCGCGGTCTTACGAATGGTGGGAATGGCTAGGCTAACATCTGAGGCAAAAGCTGAAGCAATATCCATACAAAGAATATATTGGCTCTTGGTCGAAACCGCAAGTGTGCCTTTATAGCCAAACCAAAAGTCATTTTTACCCTTACTATTTTTCTTTACACCCCATGAGGCATAGGCCGGAATTTTTTCAAGAATTTCTTCGGTCGTCATCATGCGTTGTTCTTTGGTCGAAGGGAGCTTAGGGTTCTCGGTTTTCACTGGCTTTGTTCGTGCTTCAATGGCGGTCACATCAATGGCAACATTTTCTTCAAAGATGTCCAGCTCTTCATTGATTAGTTGGAGTAAGGACTGATTCATTTGCTCGACAACAGAAAGATTGTTTGCCAAAATCGCCATCACACGAGAGTAAGTGGCTTCAGACGGGATTGCTTCAGAATAAAGAAACCCCACGCTTAGTTTCAAACGTAAGTCACTTTTTAAGCGGGCGATTAACGCTTTTTGTGTAGGGATTTTCTCCATGATTCGCACCATTAACGAGCGCAAAAGTGCTTCGTAATTGACAGTAATCGATGGTCCCACACGTGTCTCTTTTTGGAATAAAGCGAGCACTTTTATCCAATCGAGTGGGGAGAAGATTTCTTGGTACTTCTCCTGAATATCTAATTTTTCTAAATAATCGATGTCAAATAAAGTTGGTTGTTGTATAATAGACATAGGGAATCCCTCCTGTGAGTACGTGTCTGTCAGAGACAACCTAATTGTACCATATGGGGAGGTTCCTTTTTTGTGTCTTTTTGAAAGACTGTTCTATCAAAGGTTTCAAGAGTCTAATAATTATGAAATTTGTTCACATATGCAAAACATACTAATCTTTTTTTTGCCCCATACATCACACTTTTGCGGCAAAAACCCCAAACACAGGAGGCATTTATGCAAAACACTCAAAAAGAAATATTTGAAAATATGTCCATACCAAAAGCGGTTACGGCCTTGGCACTTCCCACGGTTATGGGTATGCTTGTAACAATTATATATAACCTTGCCGATACATTTTTCGTGGGGCAGCTAAAGGATGCAAACCAAGTTGCGGCAGTAACAATTGCGGCACCTATTTTTATGGTATTCATGTCACTTGGGGGAATTTTCGGAATTGGCGGCGGTTCTTATATTTCAAGGCTTTTAGGACAGAAGAAAATTGAAAACTGCCGTCATGCCTCGGCCTTCGCTTTTTACGGAACACTTTTGTTGGGTGTTTTTTGCATAACAGGCGGCTTTTTAGCCATCGAGCCTATACTTAAAGCTCTGGGTGCAAACAGCGACACATGGGAATTTACAAAAAGTTATGTTACCATTTTTATGGCAGGTGCGCCCTTTGTAATCATGAGTTTTGCTTTTGGCCAAATAGTAAGGGCTGAAGGTGCGGCAAAAGAGGCAATGTTTGGAATGATGGTTGGAACTGTGGCAAACATTATTCTTGACCCTATTTTTATTTTTACATTTAGGCTGGGTGTTGCAGGTGCCGCATATGCAACAGTTATTGCCAACATTCTCTCTGCTTTATACTATGTTCATTACTGCATTAAAAGGTCATACTCGCTTTCAGTTTTTCCAAAGGATGTAAAAATAAGTCCTGACCTTTTAAAAAACGTATTTGTAATAGGGTTTCCCTCATCTCTTAACCAAATGTTATTTGCATTTTCAGTTATAATCTTAAACAACTTTGCCGAAAGCTATGGAAACACTGTAATTGCCGCCTTGGGCATTGTTTCAAAGGCAACCATGATTCCCATTATGGTGCTTATTGGGCTTTGTGTTGGGGTTCAGCCTCTTATAGGGTATAACTATGCCGCCGGCAACCACAAAAGGCAGCAGGAGGTTATGAGGTTTACTGCAAAAATAGGAACCTTATTCGGCATAGTTTTGACTGTGATTATTTTTGCGGCAAGCCCCGTAATTATTTCCGCATTTTTAAAGGATGTGCGTGTTATTGAGCTGGGGAGCAGTTTTCTTCGTGTTAACATTATTTCCGTACCCTTTTTATGCACATTATTTTTAATGATAAACACATTTCAGGCATTGGGAAAAGCCATACCCTCCATGATACTTTCCGTTTCACGTCAAGGGTTTATCTTTATACCTGTGCTTATTATTGCAAACACATTTATAGGTCTTAAGGGGATAGTTTGGGCACAGCCTGTGGCTGATATTTTAAGCACATTAATCGCAGTTATGCTTTATTTTAAAACAACACACAAAGCTTTAAAATAAATATACAAAAATTAAACTGTTGCATTTGCAACATATATACTTTCGTTTCTATGTTATACTCACATTGTAAACATTCAAAGTTGTCTGATAAACCCTTCAGATAGACAACCTCCTTTTTTAATTAGTGCAGCCTACCGCTAAGGCTGCACTTTTTTTTGCTATTTTTCTATAATAAAAGAGCAAACCAAGAAACTGTCTGGTTTGCTCTTTTAAGACCTTGGGCTTTGCCCAAACCCATTTAAAACCTTGGGCTTTGCCTAAACCCATTTAAAACCTTGGGCTTTGCCCAAACCCATTTAAGACCTTGGGCTTTGCCCAAACCCATTTAAGACCTTGGGCTTTGCCCAAACCCATCCGCTTTTTAAAAAAAGCGGCGCAAAAACTTTTGTTAAAACCGCATATTCATGCGGTTTTAAGTGAAACGCAGGGAAGTAAGTGAATACCAATATTTTCCAACGGGGTTATGGTTTAAGAAGTAAATTACTAACCATTAAACCTTTCTTAAAACCATATATTCATGCAGTTTTAAGCGAAACACAGGAAAGTAAGTAAATACCAATATTCCCCAACAAAGTTATGGTTTACGAAGTAAATTACTAACCATTAAACCTTTCTTAAAACCATATATTCATGCAGTTTTAAGTGAAACACAGGAAAGTAAGTAAATACCAATATTCCCCAACAAAGTTATGGTTTACAAAGTAAATTACTAACCATTAAACCTTTCTTAAAACCATATATTCATGCGGTTTTAAGTGAAACACAGGGAAGTAGGCAAACACTGATATTTCCCAACGAAGTTATGGTTTAAGAAGTAAATTACTAACCATTAAATCTTTCTCAAAGCTATGTATTTACATAGTTTTAAAGTAAGTGAAAACCTGTCTCAATTTATTTTTCCTTTAAGCATTCCCGCCTAAATCAAACCTTGAAATAAGTTCTTTCAGCATATTTGCCTGACTTGACAACTCCTCGCTTGCCGCCGCACTTTCTTCAGCCGTTGCCGCATTTGTCTGCACAACCGATGAAATTTGCTCTATACCCTGATTAATCTGAACAATGGCAGATGCCTGATTTTCTGATGCTTCCGCTATTTTATCAATTAATTCGGCACTTACTAAAGCCTCCTGAGAACCTTTATTCAAAGACAATGCTGTTTTATCAACAATTAAAACACCGTTATTAACAGACTCAACCGTTTCGCTAATCAACAAAGAAGTACTCTTTGCCGCCTCTGCAGATTTAGCCGCAAGATTTCTAACTTCTTGTGCAACAACCGCAAAGCCCTTTCCTGATGCACCTGCACGTGCCGCCTCAACCGCTGCGTTAAGCGCCAAAATGTTAGTCTGGAATGCAATGTCGTCTATAATTTTTATTATCTTGGATATTTCAGTTGCCTTTTCCGTAATGTCTTTCATTGCTTCCATCATATCCTGCATTTGCTCGTTGCTTCTTGTTAATTCTGCTCCTGTTTCAGTTGCTTTGTCACGTGCTTGTTTTGCATCCTCGGCATTTTGCTTAACTTGTTGTGTTACTTCAAAAAGCGAAGCAGATAACTCCTCAACAGAGCTTGCCTGTTCTGTTGCCCCTTGTGATAAAGCCTGTGCGCCGTTTGCCACTTGCCCGGCTCCGCTGTCCACCTGTTCAGAAGCCTGATGTATCTGCAAAAGAGTTTCACTTAACCCGTTAACAAGGGTTTCCAAATTCTCTTTAATTCTTCTAAACTGCCCCACATATTCTCTTTGAAGTGAAACTTGCAAGTTTCCGTTGCCTATTTGAAGCAAGGAGTCAGAGATTTCATCAATATACCCCTGATAGTTTTTAAGGCGGTTTAAAGTAGCATTAAACGCATCTGCAAGCTGGCCAACTTCATCTTTTGCCTTTATAGATAAAATAACGTCAAAGTTTCCGTCGGCAATTTCCTTAGCCGCCGAAGTTACCCTTTTAATCAACCTTGAAATACTTCTGCTTGCAAAAAACGTCACTAAGGCACCTGCTGCACCTGTAAGAATAAAAACAATCAATAAGGATTTTTGTATTCCCTTAATTTCAGATAAAATCTCGCTTTTTTCAACACCGAAAACAACCGTCCATGGAGTGTTTTCCACAGGAGCATAGCCTACAATCTTGCTTATGCCGTTGTATACATATTCTCCATCTCCCACAGTTCCTTCAGTCATTTTTTTTGTAAGGTTTCCTAATTCAGTTAAAGAAGCATCATCTTTCATGTTTTCTATATCATTATCCTGCGCAAGAACCAAATCTGTATTTTTGTGGGCAACAGTTGTGCCTTGATTGTTAATCATATAAGCATATCCTGTGTTTTTATAGTTTAGCTTGCTTATAATTTCACTTAACAAAAGACCATCCTTGCGTCCGTAAAGCACACCTTTAATATTGCCGTTTTCATAAACAGGGGCGGCAAACACAATAACAGGCTTTCCGTCAAGTTTGCTAAACATTAAATCCGAAGATGCCGGATTTCCCTTTAATGCCTCTTTAAAAAACTCTCTGTCCGCCACATCATTTTTTTCCTTGCTGCTGTTTAAAATAACAGCTTTTCCTGTTCTGTCAGCATAGCCAAACAATACAAAGCCTGCACGTTTCGCCTCTGCTTCAAAAAATGTAACCTGATCCTCAAGGGTGCTTTCGCTCTCAGAAATAACTTGGTTTTGAGCCAAGGCGCTTACATATTTTAAATCTGCTTCAAGGCTTGCACCTATATATTTTGATTCCTGCTGTGCCATGCTAACCAAATGCCCGCTTGTATCTTGAAGAAGCTTATCTAAAACAAGGGTTCTTGTAAGTGCACCCACACTTGTGTTTAAAACTATTATAATTGACGTAAATATAACCAATAGTTTCAGCTGAATTGATTTCATATTAATACACTCCCTATAGTATTTAACAAACGAAGAAAGTTCAGATATTTTGATGATATAAATTAATACTTTTCTGCAGAGGTGCTTTGTATAAATGAAGGCCCGTCTTCATTTTCCTTTTTTTCGCCATGTTTTTTTGCAGAAAAGCCTTCATTTCCACTAAGTTTAAAGTTTTCAACCTCTTGACGAAGTATTGCCGCCTGTGCAGACATTTCTTCACTTGTTGCAGAGTTTTCTTCTGCTGTTGCCGCATTTGTCTGAACAACGGCAGAAACCTGCGACAATCCGTTTTTAATTTGCTCAATTGAGGTTGTCTGCTCTATAGAGGATCGCTCTATGTTTCTTATTTCTTTTATAATGCCTCTAATCCTTTCCATTGCCTGCTCTAATATCTCTGCTGTTTCCGTTGTTATGTTTGTTCCTTCAGAAACCGCCTGAACAGATTCTTCAATCAAGGCTGATGTCTGTTTTGCGGCTTCCGCAGATTTTGCCGCAAGGTTTCTAACCTCCTCTGCAACAACAGCAAAACCCTTTCCCGCAGCACCTGCACGGGCAGCCTCTATTGCCGCATTAAGGGCAAGGATGTTTGTTTGAAAAGCTATGTCTTCTATAACCTTTGTTATGTTTGCAATTTGGTTTGAAGAGGAGCTGATGTTTGCCATTGCCTCAACCAAGTGTCCCATGTGCTCGTTTCCGCTGTTTAAACCCTTACCTGCCTCGCCTAACTGTTTTGTTGCCTTGCGAACTTGTGATGCATTTTGTTCAGACTGATTTGAAACCTCAGAAATAGAGGCATTAAGCTCTTCAACTGCTGCGGCCTGTTGTGTTGAACCTGAAGAAAGGGACTGAGCGCCTGCTGAAACTTGTTCAGAACCTACACTTACTTGCTCAGCTGAAATACGAATATTTTCCATAGTGGAATTAAGCGAGGAAAATGTATCTTCCAATGTCTGTTTTAAAACTGAAAAATCTCCCGGGTATTCCTTTTCAAAATGAAACTGGAGATTGCCCTGGGATAATCCTGTAAGCGCTTGAATAAGCTCTTCCATTACCTCACTTTCCATGTCAATGCTGGAACGGAGAAGCTCTGCCATTTCTCCTAATTCGTCCCTGCTTTCATGGGATATGGTAATGCTTTGTTTTTCTCCTTTGGCAATTTTTTTATAAGCATCAATAATCTGTCTAACAGGTGTTAATATTGCCTTATGTATGGAAAATGCCACAGCTATGCCTAAAATCACAGCCGCCGCACCACATATAATTAAAACAAGATTTACTGCCGCTGAAACACTTTTCGCCTTTTCTCCTTGTATCTCGGCGGCTTCTTTATCCGCCAAAGACATAGCTGACATAAGCTGAGTGGCTTCATCTATTTTAGGCATATATTCACTTTTATAGATCCCCATGGCTTTTTTAACATTTGCATCATTGTGGTTATTTAAAAGAAGATCTTCGATTTTTTCCATCGAAATTTGCGCATCCCCCATAATACTATAAAATTCCTGAATTTGAGTTTCCCTGTCATTATTAACCTGATTGGCGGCATAGCTTTCAAAAGCAACAAGCCCTGCCTGGCTAAAAGTATCTCTATATTCAAAAGCGGCTTTTGCACCTGCGGCATTGGTTGAGTCCAGAGCCTCTCTCACACAGCGAATAACATACTGCAAATTAACGGATATGGTCTGCATTAGGCACTGTATGTTCACTGTATACACTAATTTCCTTTGTAATTCTCCCCGTTCCGCCGATAGCCAATGAAACGGATATAAGAAGCAGTAAAACCATGCTTCCAAAGCCTGCGGTAAGCTTTTTACCCATTGATAAATTTTTCATAGTTAATTCCCTCCAAGTTATATTGTAAAACTTTGTCGTTTTTTGTATAAACCTAAACCCCATAAGTATAACAGTATTATAATTCCATAACAAGGGTAAATAAGGAAGTATATATACTTAATTATAAAAGCTTTCCAAAACTTTGTTTTCAAGAGTTTAAGGATTAAACCTTATGCTTTATATAAGAAATCTCTCCCAGGTTTAACCAACTTTTGACTTGATAATTCAAAGGGAAAAGCGGTGTAGAAACGACAAAGATAAATGCCGCCAAAGGCATCAGAAATAAATCCGGCTAAAAAGCCGATTTTTTATAAAAAAAGTGCTGATATAGGGAATTATGGTTAGCAAAGTAAATAAAAGGAACACTTTTCTTACACTTTCTGCAATCAAAAAAGCACCTGCGGCAATATATTTTACCGCAGGTGCGCAGGTGCAAAGATTAGGTTTTTGGATTTAAAGTATAGACATATTCTTTAAATAATTCCCGCCTCTTTATATTTTTTAATCTTATCTTCATCAAAACCGATTTCTTTAAGAATATCTTCTGTGTCTTCACCAAGCTGCGGAGAAGCTTTCATACATTTATCCTCAACGCCATGAATTTTTATAGGCGTTCCCGGAATTTTAATTATTGCATCCATACCCGGCTGTTCAATCTCCCAAAGCATATTTCTTGCCTTTGTTTGCTCATGCTCTGCAACCTCAGGAATTGTGAGAATGTTTCCAAAAGGAATTGCAAGCCCCACAAGCATTTCTTCAACTTCGGCAACAGTTTTTGTCTTAAACCATTCATTAAGTTCAGGCTTAAGCTGTGAATAGTTTAGACAGCGGTTATAGTTTGTGTTATAACGAGGGTCGTCGGCAAGTTCAGGTTTGCCCATAGCCTCTGTAAGCTTTGCAAACATTGCGTTTGTGCCGCAGCCCATAACAAAATCTGCATCCTTCGCCTCAAAAGAATCAAAAGGCGCAATACTTGGATCTTGGTTTCCTGCTCTATGCGGTGTTTTGCCGTCAATGGTATATTCAACAACAAAGTTTTCCATTACAGAAAAAAGTGTGTCCATCATGGCAACATCAATTCGTCTGCCAACGCCTGTACGCTCTCTTTCATAAAGTGCCATAAGTATACCCATTGCAAGGTATGCACCAGTATAGTTATCTCCCACGGATGGGCCTATTTTACATGGAGGGCCGTCGGGGAAACCTGTAACACTCATCATTCCGCTCATAGCCTGAGCAACAATGTCATATGCCGCACGTTTTGACCAGCTTCCTTGAAGTCCAAAGCCTGAAATTGAACCGTAGATAATTCGAGGATTGATTTTTTTCATTTCCTCATAACTAAATCCAAGCCTTTCCATTACTCCAACTTTAAAGTTTTCACAAATAACATCTGCGGTTTTAATAAGTTCTCTTAAAACTTCTTTACCCTCTTCTGTTTGCAAATCAAGGGTGATGCCTTTTTTATTTCTGTTTATATAGGCATAATATCCGCTGAAATCATTTTTAAAAGGCCCCCACTGCCTTGTTTGATCTCCTGCGCCGGGTCTTTCGATTTTAATTACCTCGGCACCATGGTCACCAAGGTTCATAGTACAAAACGGCCCGCTGTAAGCCTGTGTAAGGTCAATAACGCGAATTCCTTCAAGTGGTCTGCTCATGTTTTCTCCTCCATAAAATTTATTTTGTTTACATTTTCATTCTTACTATAACCTTACTTTATTCATTACATGGATAGTCAATAGTATTTCACTGTTTTTTTATAAATACTTTACGTTTATTTTTTAACACACTCCACCAACTGGAGGTATAGGCAACTGCTATTCTTTTATAATTATTGCAAACTTTTTAAATAAAATGCACTTAATCTTAAATTTTTATTATATAAAAAATAGCTGCTGCAGTAATATACCATACTGTCGGGGTAGCCTTTTCCATAAAAAATTCAAGTTTTGTCTTTATAAACAGCTTTTCTATACGTTTTCCTCTCTTAATTTCAAACCTGCCCCAACTAAGTTAATCTTCGTCAAAATTTATAGAAAAGCCAATTTGCTGTTATATTTTATAAAGTTTTTATTTGAAATTTTACCAAAACCCGTAATATTTTAAAAGCTTCCTTAATATACTATACGATTGTTATTTATAAAAAACAAGCAGTCAAAACTGCAGTCAGGAGAAAACCCATGAATATAATCGTAGGAGCTTTAATAACAACCCTTTCCCTTTCGCCAATGCCTGTTTCAAAAGAAACTGCTGACACCGCTTCCCTTATTGTTTTTGAGCAGACCGAGGAAGAAAAACATGCCGAAGAAATGATTCTTGCCGAAAAAGAAAAAAGCGAAAACTTTTTTTATATCCTTTCTTCTTCCCAAACAAAATACAGCACCTCCAAAAATAACGAAAACAGAAACTATAACATGCTCTTGGCAAGTCAGGCAATTAATGAAACCATAATTAAGCCGGGAGAAGAATTTTCATACAATAATGCTATATTAAGCAAAAGAACACCTGAAAAAGACTACATAAATGCACCTGTTATTGTAAACGGAAAACTTGAAGACGGCATAGGGGGAGGAATTTGTCAGATTTCTTCAACTCTTTACAATGCCGCACTATATTCAGGTATGACAATAACCCAAAGGAGAAACCATTCTCTTAAAGTGGGATATCTTTCTGCAGGAATGGACGCCACTGTTTCATGGGGAAGCATTGATTTATGCTTTCGAAATGATTTAGACATTCCGGTTAAAATTAAATCTCAAATGGAAAACGGATTGTTAAAAATTGAATTTTTAGCTGCTGAAAATCCAAACCTGGGTAACATAACCCTTAATACTGAAAAAAAGGGAAATACTTATTTTCTTTATAGATATATAGACGGAAACCTTGACTATACAGCAAAAAGCGTTTATAAAAGTTAGCTTTTTTCAGCTAAAAATCTCTCTTATAAAATATTGAAATCACAGACAAAAATAATGCCTTTTTTCGGAATTTATCGTCAGGGACTTCCTTGGCAAGCCATATCTTTGTTGTTTCGGCATTTGTTTTTATGATATAATGTCCACAAATTTCATTTGTGTAAAGAGCCTGACGGCTCCGCCGCTGTTATCACAGCGGATTATATTACTCATAAAACTTTTTAAGTTTTATTCGTTTGTTGACAAAAGAAAATGTCGGCTTTGCCGCCGCTTTCTTTTGTCTTTATGATATAATATTTATGTATATATAACATATAACCTATGCATAAATTAAGATTTTTTTCTTGTTATGGACAAATTGATGTGGTATAATATCCACAAATTTCATTTGTGTAAAGAGCCTAACGGCTCTGCCGCTGTTATCACAGCGGGTTATACTACTCATAAAACTTTTTAAGTTTTATTCGCCCGTTGACAAAAGAAAATGCCGGCTTTGCAATAACATATTATACTTTCTGTAAATTCAGTGAAAAAATCTAAACATAAGAGAAAATAAAGGAGAGATTTGAAATGAAAATAAGAATTGGCATTTTAGGCTATGGAAATTTAGCAAAAGGAATAGAATGTGCAGTTAAAAACAGCTCCGACATGGAGATTAAAGCTATTTTTACAAGGCGTGACCCAAAAACAATCACTCCTTTAACAAAGGAAGCAAAGGTATACACCATCGAAGAAGCTAAAAACATGACAAAAGATATTGACGTTTTAATTCTTTGCGGAGGCAGTGCAACTGATTTGCCGGTTCAAACACCTGAATTTGCGAAACTTTTTAATGTTGTTGATAGCTTTGATAACCATGCAAACATACCTTCTCACTTTAAAGCAGTTGATAAAGCCTCTAAAGAAGGAGGAAAGGTAAGTGCCATTTCCGTTGGATGGGACCCTGGTATGTTTTCCCTTAACCGTCTTTATGCTCAAGCAGTTCTTCCAAACGGTTCAGACTATACCTTTTGGGGCAAGGGCGTAAGCCAAGGACATTCTGACGCCATCCGCAGAGTTGAGGGAGTTAAAGATGCAAAACAATACACAATTCCTTCAGAAGATGCCCTTAGTCAAGTAAGAAGCGGAAGTGAACCACAGCTTTCAACAAGACAAAAACATACAAGAGAATGTTTTGTTGTGGCTATGGAGGGTGCCGACAAGGCAAAAATAGAGGAAACCATAAAAAATATGCCTAACTATTTCGCTCCTTATGACACAACAGTAAATTTTGTAACAGAGGAAGAGTTTAAGCTTAACCATTCCGGCATACCCCACGGCGGTTTTGTTATAAGAAGCGGAAAAACAGGCTGGAATAACGAAAACACACATATTATAGAATATAGCTTAAAACTGCAGTCAAACCCTGAGTTTACCTCTTCTGTTATCACCTCATATGCAAGGGCTGTATACAGATTAAGCAACGAGGGTCAAACAGGATGCAAAACTGTTTTTGACATTGCCCCTGCTTATCTTAGCCCAAAAAACGGAGAAGAATTAAGAAAAGAATTACTTTAAAACTGAAAATACAGCAAAAACAAGAACAGCTCCTAACGGAGCTGTTCTTGTTTAGATATAGCGGTATCAGTTTTATAACTTAAATTTCTCTCGTTTTCATGGTTTAAATGTAACTTAAAGCTTTTTACTTAATTTTTTTCTTCATACACTATAACAATTTCTTTGGTTGAATTAATCCAGTCTACTTTACAGTTTAAGTTTTCTCCAACAAACCTGATAGGCAAGAATGTTCTTCCGCCTTTTATAGCAGGGGATACATCCATCTGTAAGTTTTTGTTGTTTGCTTTTATGTCTATTTTATCTATCCACATATCTATATTGTTTCCTCTTGCATCTATGTTTACTTTTTTAGTTCCCCCATCCCAGCCAATAGTTCCGCCCATGGCTTCCACTATGGCTCTTATAGGCACCATAGACCTGCCGCTTATTATTATTGGTGCTGTGTTTTTGCCGGGGTCAACTTCTTGTTCTATTCCATCAACACTCATATAAGGGCTGTCAAGCTTTAATAAAATAAAATGCTTGAACACTCCCGCTTTATAAATTCCTCCCCCTGTTGTAACAGTAAAGGTTGATATTGTATTTCCCAGTTTTTCATCTATTCCCTCAAAAGGCTTTGCTTCTGCAAGCACAGGTTTTACCGTATAATAATATGTTGTGTTTGGCTGAACATTTACGTCTGCATATGAGGTGCTTGTGATGTAAAAGTCTGTAACGGATATGCCTATTTGAGATTTATTTGTAGACCTGAACAATCTGTAACCCAAAACATTTGATGCCGGCTGCCACATTATTCTTGCGCCGGAGTCAAAAGGTTCTGCAGCATTTTTCGAGCTTGGCGTTGTAGGGGTTGTAGTTGTACTTTCCCCTTTGGTCATGCTCCAGGTGTCACTTCCGCCTGCGCCGCTGAAATTGCCTGCAACTGTTGCTGTTCCATTTTTAACAGAATATGTTCCAGTATATTTTTGGTTTGTGCCGTTAGCCCATAATCTTGTAAATGTTATGGTGTTTCCTGAAATAACTCCGTTCGACAAACTTTCTACAGCCGAGCCGTCTATGTTGATTTTACCTGTAAAGCTTGTTCCTGACTGCTCCGACACTGTAACCTTTCCTTTAAAACCTCTGCCTGTGGAAAGACTCCATTCTCCAATCATGTTTATTGAGCTTACAGGTGCTGTTGTTGCACTTTCATTTTTCCATTCATAAATATAAGAATATCCAAATCCGTTTCCAAGGCTTAGATTAATGGCTTTTTTTGCTCCCTCAGAGCCTTTTGGAATCACTTTGCTGCTTTCAAAAAAATGCTTGCCTTCTGATAATGAAGTCTTGCCGTCTTGAGTTATAAAAGATATACCACCCTCTGTTGCCCCAGTTATACTTCCCATATTGGCCATATCATATTTTGCCCCTATAGGAGGAATTGACCAAGATGAAGCACTTATTTTTTTTACTTCCACATTAAACCCTGTCTTTTGCTCAGGTGCCAAATATTTAGGCGGTGTATCCCAAGTTACTTGATATTTCACATGAGCTATAGGAGTTCCGTCATCATATCTTCTGGAATGAAGAAGAATAGAATTGCCCTCACTGCCTTCAATTGTATATTTATCATAAATTACATCCGATGTGCCGATAACTCCATTACGTATTTCCCCTACTAATTCATAATCCAAAGTTGATTGATAATATTTGGTTTCTGAATAATGCCATCCGCCTGTTTGTGCCCCATACACTTTATTTGTGTTTAAGCCTGCCGAAAAAACAAAGGATAAAGCAAAAATCAAACCCATAAATAATGACATTGCTTTTTTATTTCTTAAAATTTTCATTAACAACTCACCCTTCTTTATAGTCAAGTTTTAATTCTTATAGCAAGCTAATAATATCATTATTGCAGCCATAAAAAACTACCCTAAAAGGATAGTTTTGTAAAACATTGACCTACCCTTTTCAGGTGGGGAGCATATTTTTAACTGCTTTATAACTTTTCTTAACACTTCTTTTCTGTTATAATTGTTTAGGTATAATTACTTTTGGCAGGTGACAATATGGAAAGTGAATATTTTAAAATAAAAAACATTTCAATATGGATGCATTCTTTGTTTTCATCTTGGATGTTAGGATTTTTATTTCAAGGACAAATTCTTTTTTCCTTGTCTAAACTATATAATTATGACTTTTCCTTTATTGCTTTTTTAAGCGGTGTGGGAATGTTTTTTGGTTTAGTTTTTTCAGGTTTTTTTGTTAAATCCTTAAACTTCGCAAAGAAGTTTTTCATTGGCTCCAATTCATTTTTTCTTTTGTTAACCATACTTTCTTTCTTCCCCCCGTCAATATTTTGGAAAATATCTGTGTTTGTTTCCTCATTTCTTGCGGGCGCCTGCGTTGGGGCATGGGGGTTTTTGCTAAAAATCACCACACCTAAAGATGAAAGATTTAAGGCTGTTGCAAACATGCTTATTTTGTCAAATGTTTTAATGATATTGTTAAACATGCTGACTGTTTATGTTTCTGTGTATATTGGTTTAAGTTTTTCAATGATAATGCTTCTGTCGGCCTCTGTTTTAGCTTTTAAAATTCCTGTAAAAACAAATGATACTGCTTTAAATATGGATAATGAAAAATTCAGCATTAAAAAACATTTAACTTTCTTATATATCTTTATTGCAATAATCACCATAAATTCAGGTTTTATGTACCATATAGTAAACCCGCAGTTCTCTCATCTTGAATGGCTGACCAGCTGGTATTGGGCTTTGCCCTATATTGCCGCCATTTTAATTATGAAAGTTTTATCTAAAAAAATAAACAAAGAATATATCTTGTATATGGGAATTGCCATGATGGGGATTTCTTTTATAGGTTTTATAAGCTTTGACAGGTCAATACTTAGCTACATTTTTATAAATACATTGATGTTAGGCTCATTTGGTGTTTATGATTTATTTTGGTGGACTATTTTAGCAGAGATGCTGGATTTACATAACAACCCTGCAAAAGTGCTTGGCATTGGGCTTTCCGCAAATATATTAGGTATTTTAACAGGTGGGCTTTTATGCGAATTGTTCAGTATTGACAGCTATAGTTCCATATTATTTGCTCTTGTAGTTGTATGCATTAGTTTTGTGCTTCTTCCGCCTTTGTATAAATATATATCCTTTTTACTTAACGACCATGAATATATTTCAGCCTTTTCCCAGGCGGAAAATAAAGCAAGTGAAGAAACTGCCCCGGTTAACCATAAATTTGATATTTTGACTGAAAGGGAGGCACAAGTTGCCGCCTTGCTTTTGCAAGGAAAAACTTATAAAAACATAGGGAAAGAGCTTTTTATCAGCGAAAACACCGTAAAATATTATGTGAAAAATATATACTCTAAATTTGAAGTAAATAGCCGTGCCCAATTGATTGAAAGTGTAATGTCAGAAAATAAATAAGTTTTCCCACAAAAAAGAGAAGGTTTCTATGACAACCTGCTCTTTATACGTGTCTATTGGATGTGATTTTATAAATAAGTTCCCCATTTAATATTTTTATGCAATAGCTAAAATATAAAAATAACCCAAACCGATACCGCAAATATCAGAATGGGCATAAACAAAGTAAGGGAAATATCAGCTTACCCCTTAATGTTATTATAGCACATTGTCAAAATGTGTCAATTAAGGGAGGAAGTATTATATGAAAAAAAGACTTTTAAGCATTGGATTGGCTTTTTCACTGTTATTTTCAACAAGTGCGTTTGCTGCTTCCATTAACATCAACGGAGCAGTATTAAACACAGATGTTGCGCCTGTCATAATTGAAGGCAGAACACTGGTACCTATGAGAGCCATTTTTGAAAAACTTGGGGCTGACATTGAATGGAACGATAAAACAAGATCTGTAACAGCAACAAGTGATGAAGCTGTAATAACATTGACAGTTGATAACACAGAAGTAACTGTTAACGGAACTTTAGACACACTGGACATACCTGCTCAAATTATAGACGGAAGAACCATGGTGCCGGTTCGTTTTGTGGCAGAAAGTTTAAACTGTGTTGTTGATTGGGATGCTGCAACACAAACGGTTTTAATAAACAGCTCAAAAAACATTACTGCTGAACAAGTCGAAAAGAAATCAACTAAATATAACGTTTTAAGAGTTATTGACGGGGATACGTTTGCAATCAACTATTTGGGCAAGGAAGAAAAGGTGAGATTAATAGGAGTGGACACCCCCGAAAGTGTGCATCCTGATAAATCAAAAAACACTGAAGACGGAGAATCCGCCTCAAACTACACTAAACAGCTCATTGAAGGCAAAGATGTAGAATTAGAATTTGACGTAGAAGAACGTGATAAATACGGCCGGCTTCTTGCATATGTTTACATTGACGGCTACATGTTGAATAAAAAATTATTGGAAGAAGGCTATGCGGTTATAGCAACATATCCGCCAAACGTAAAATATGTTGAAGACTTTAAAAAGATTGCAGGAATTGAAGACAATGTTATTTCTCCGACAACCAATACCGAAACAAAACAAGAGCCTGTATCAAATATTCCCGACACAACAAAACAAGAACCTAATTCCTCATCATCAACAACTAAAACAGAATCTAACACGATTGTTTCTACTGAAACCAAAAGCAAAACCATATATGTAACGCCGACAGGCAAAAAATATCACTACAACAGTTCATGTAACGGCGGCACCTATACCCCTTCCACGTTGGAGAAAGCTTTATCAAGAGGCCTAACACCATGCAAAAAGTGTGTACTATAGCAAAGTAAAAAAGTTCCATATAAATGTTGGAGTGGATAAATCTGTTCCAACATTTATTTGTAAAAAAGCTGTTAATTTAGCAGTGAAACAAGCTTTCGTTCATGTTTCCATACTGATGGCACTAAAACATTTAAAATCATTGTTGCAAAGGGCAAATATCTCATATGTATTTAAAGAAATTTTTTTATATATATAAAGTTCTTTTGTACAGTGTCCTGAAATATAAACCACCCGTCTTTAATGACAAATTGAAATACTCCGCCATACTTTTCGTTCCAAAACCATACCCCTGTTCTTTTGATACAGGAAGTCCTTGGTGAAATGCCGGCTGTGTCTGATAACGGCGGCGATATGAACCGGCACTGCCGCAAAGAAGCAAACTCTGTCTGTGCAAGTTTAAGCTGTATATCAGTATACCTTTTTCTCTTTGAATACTTGCCTATTTTTGTGTTTCAAAATAATAAAGTACAGCATGGAAAGGTAACCCTTTTTGGATAATCTTATTCCCAACAGTAATATACTTTCTAAATAATCTTAAGTTGCTAATTTAAAATCACCTCTATATCTATATTCTATTGATGATCCATAGCCTAAGAAACCATAAATTCGTATGTGATTATACCATAAAAGCAAAAGAAAGCGGCGGCAAAGCCGACATTTTCTTTTGGAAACAAACGAATAAAACTTGAAAAGTTTTATGAGTAGTATAATCCGCTGTGATAACAGCGGCAGAGCCATTAGGCTCTTCCACAAATGAAATTTGTGGATATTATACCACGAAACCAAAAGAAAGCGGCGGCAAAGCCGACATTTTCTTTTGTCAACGGACGAATGAAACTTGAAAAGTTTTATGAGTAGTATAATCCGCTGTGATAACAGCGGCAGAGCCGTTAGGCTCTTCCACAAATGAAACTTGTGGATATTATACCATAAATATATTCTGTAAGTTGTAATTTAAGGTCTTCCAGGCTCTCGAATTTATTTTATAATAAAATACTTTTTCTCATTTATATATTTCATCAGCTTTTAGTATTGTTAAATTTATTGTTTCAACATTTGTTATCTTCATATAGGAACTCCTCTAAAATTCAAAAGACTTTTTTCAGCCTTTATTCTCCTCTTTCAAGTACTTGAGCTTAAGCCTATTTGCTTTTGATTGACTTATGTTAAGAGCTGCCGCAACCTTACGGCTTGATTTGAATTTTCTAAAAGCCGTTTCTATTATCATTTTTTCATAATATCCCATAAGTTCATCATAAGACATATCTTCGCATGTAACTTCCGGTTGATATTTAGAATTATCAATGCTAAAAAAACTATCCGGAAAGTCCGTTACTTCAATATATTTCCCAGAAGCAACAAGAACACATCTTTCAATAATATTTGAGAGTTCTCTAACATTGCCTTTCCATGGATATTTTATTAACTCCTCAATATATTTGTCTGAAAAAACCATACTTTTATTATATTTTTTATTGAAAATATTTAAAAAATGAGATGCATAAAGCTTTATGTCATCCTTTCTCTTTCTTAAAGGCGGTATCGTCACCTCAAACACGTTTAATCTATGGTATAAATCCTCTCTAAACCGCCCTGCCTCTATCATCTTTTTCAGGTCGCAGTTTGTGGCGCATATAATTCGTGCGTTAAGCTTTACAGGCTTTGTAGAGCCTATCGGAAAAAACTCTTCTTCTTGAATTACATGAAGAAACTTTGCCTGTAAATCGTAAGGAAGTTCTCCTATTTCATCGAGAAAAATTGTTCCCTTTCTTGATTCCTCCAAAAAACCTTTTTTCCCTTCTGTATTTGCTCCTGTAAAAGAGCCTCTTTTATATCCAAAAAATTCAGCTTCTATTACAGAGGGATTAAGGCTTGCCACATTGACATATATAAAGGGTTCTTTGTTTCTGTCACTTTTTTCATGCACATACTTTGCAAGCATACTTTTTCCTGTTCCTGTTTCTCCTAAAATAAGCAGCGGAGCATTAGTATTTGCTACCTTTTTACAATAAGTAACAACCTCTTTCATTTGTTTGCTTTTATATATAATTTTATCATCATCAATTGCATTGCTTTCAGAATCTACTTTTATGGGCGAAAGTATCTTATATAAATCTTCATAATTATCTCTAACACTTTGAACTACATATTTAATATTGTTGTTGGAGTCAAGTATGGGAATAGATATTGTATCAATATCTATTCCTAACAGAGTTTTTTGTTTCTGTATTACAGGTATTTTTTCTTTATAGATATATGGCATACTTGAGGGTGTCCAAAACCTTTCTTTGCCTAAAAATTCTTCAAGGCTTCTTCCTATAATTTCTTCAGGCGTAAGCCCGTAATGACGATAGCAAGCTTTGTTGGCATAAATAATCTTGAAGTTATTGTCCCATATGAAAATTTCATCATAAACATTATCTATTATTTCCTTAAACTTATTAAGATCTATATCCATAAAACAAATCCTCTCCTTTACGCCACGTCATTTTAAACTATTAAAAAAATGCCAATAGCCTGCCAAAAATATACTTTCGGCAGGCATTAGAACTATAGACTATTCTTGTTTGAATGCTCCTTCTTTTACTATTTCTTCTCTCGTCTTTGAACCAAAATCTTTAATCATTTCTTTTATAAAGCCATAATACACAATAAACAATAATATTACAAGAGGCAGACCTGTTGCTAAAACTATAGATTTTATTGTATCAATGTCAGTACCGATATAAGAAATAGCAATCGGTAAAGCAACAAGAACTATACACCAAATAAATTTTAATTTAGCATTTGGCTCTTCACTTCCTTTTATACCCTTTGAAACTGTTGATGAAAGTGTAAACGAACAAGCATCAAGGGTTGTTGCCAAGAATAATATAATTACTATAAGATAAAGAGCCATACATATTTTAGCAAACGGTAATGTATTTATTGTTGCTTGTGCAATTTGTTCAGACATTCCTGTTGTAAGCATATTAGGAATATCCAAAACTCCGTTAATTCTGAGGTTTTGCTGATATGAGCCAATTACACCAAAGAACATAATAAGTCCTGCAGAACCGCTTAAAAGCATATTTGCAATAACTTCTTTTACCTTTCTCCCTCTGGAAATTTTAGCTACAAAAAGTCCTGTAAAAGGTCCGAAAACAAACCAGTAAATAAGATAAAAAGCTGTCCAAGCTTGTGGATAACCTGTTCTTGCAACAGGGTCTGTCCATGTGCTCATTCTTACATACTCACGTCCCAAAACACCAAGCGCATTTACAATGGAATCAATTATGTACTGTGTTGGCCCAAATATAAATATTATTGCCAAAAGTGCCATGCAAAAATATATGTTCCAGTCACTTATTCTTCTCATTCCTTTTTCAATTCCCACAAGTGAGCTTAAGGAATATACAACTGCAACGCCAAGTAAAACAATAACAGTCAGCGCAAATGATGTTGGGATGCCAATTAAATCTGCTATAGCCGCAGCTATTGTTGAAGCAGATGTACCTGCTGTTATACTTATTGAACCAACAGCTGCAAATATAAATAAGAAGTCTATTACTTTTCCGAAAAATCCGTTTACACGCTTTTCTCCTACTGAATATTTAAAAATTTGACTAAATTTTAAGTTGTTGTCCTTTTTTATATGATAATGGTAAGCAAAAGGAAGAACAAATACACACAAAAGCGCCCAAGCAGAAGGGCCCCAGTCAAAGAATGTATAAGCTATAGAAAGTTCATATGCCATAGCTTCACTTATAGGAGTACCGCCAAGTTGAGGCGCAGCATTAAAATGATAACCCCATTCTAAAAAAGCCCAATATACAGTTCCTGCTCCGTTTCCGCAGAAAAACATCATTGCAATCCAGCTTATAGTTTTAAACTCCGGTTTCTCATTTCCAAAACGTATGTCACCATACTTTGTAAAACATATACCTATCAAAAAAAGCAGAATGACTATTGTAAATACTTGTATTGTAGAACCAAATGTATTTGTTAGAAGCTTCATAACTCCTGCTGCAACTTCTTTTCCCTCCATAGGAAAGGCTGTTAACCCCGCAACTAAAGCTACTATAATTGCTATACTGATTACCATTAAACCAATCTCATACTTACTTGAAATGCCTTGTTTTTTTGTGTCGTTACTCATAATTTCCCTCCTAAATAAACTATGAAGAAGAATTTAAACGATTTCTTTTAAGACTAACTCTTTTATTGTGTCATAATCATAACCTATTGTTTTTAAAACCTGATTTGTATCTTGGCCCATAAGAGGCGCTCCCTTTGTAATTTGAGCCCCGCCATTTTCCATCTTCATAGGATTGTTCATAGCTTTATATTTTCCTATGCCTGGATCTTCAACTTCTACAAGCATATTTCTTGCCTCCAATTGAGGATGGTGCATAATTTCAGGAACTGTTAAAACAGGGGCATTTGGTATTGCCGCATTTGTAAACACTTTTTGAAGCTCATCACGTGTTTTTGATTCAAAAAACTTTGAGATAATAGGTGTTACAATATCATAGTTTTTACATCTAAGTTCATTTGTTTCAAATCTTGAATCATTTATAAGTTCAGGCATTTCAATAGCATTACAGAACTTATCCCAACCGGAATCACTTGCAAGCCCCGCTGAAAAATATCCGTCACTACATTTATAAACATCATATGGAACAAGAGTGCCTGCATCATTGTTTCCGCTTCTTGTTACTGTTTCACCAAGTATGGTTTTAAAAAGTATAGGACTTTCAAGGAGATTAAAAATTGTATCAAACATTGCAACATCAATTCTTTGACCCTTGCCCGTATTAAGCTTGTTTAAATATGCCATTGATATGGCAAGGCATGTTGTAAGACCTGTAAAGTTATCTCCAATGGCAGGCCCTACACGAGTAGGTATTCCATCGGGAAAACCTGTCATTTCCATAATTCCGCTCATGGACTGCACAACATTGTCATATGCTGCAAGGCTGCTAAGAGGCCCGTACTGTCCAAACCCTGAAATTGAAGCAAAAATGATTTCAGGATTAATTTTCTTTAAATCTTCATACCCAAGTCCCATTTTTTCAAGTGTTCCAACTTTAAAGTTTTCAACAACAATTTCTGCATCCTTAACGAGTTTTTGAATTATTTCTTTGCCTTCAGCTGTGCTAATATCAATAGAAAGACTTTTTTTACCCCTGTTAATTGCCGCATAATATCCACTGTTGCCATTTTCAATGGGAGTCCATTCCCTTGACTGATCCCCGGAACCTCTTCTTTCGATTTTAATTACATTGGCTCCAAAATCTGCAAGTTGCATTGTACAAAAAGGACCGCTGTACGCTTGAGTAAAATCTATTACAGTAACTCCATCTAATATTTTCATGGTATCACCCTTTCATTTATATTTTTTATATAGCTTCTACAACTTTTTTCTCAATAAGTTTTTCTATTTCACTTCCACTATAGCCAAGCTTAGATAAATAATATTTTGTATGCTCTCCAAGTAAAGGTGCACCATCACTTATTCCGCCGGGAGTTCCATACATTTTAATAACAGTTCCGGGAACAGTTATTTTGCCCAAAGCTTTATCATCAACTTCCACAAGCATTTCTCTTTCTTTAACCTGCTCTGATTCCATAGCCTCTGTGACAGTACAAACGGCACCGCAGGCAAGTTTATACTGTCTAAGTTTCTCTTCAACTTCAAACTTAGACATCTTTCCTGTTACTTCTTCAATGGCTTGTTTTAGTCCTGATTCATAATAGTCGCCTCTTGATTCATTTGTCATATATCTTTCGTCTTTAGCCAAATCATCCATGCCAAGAGCCTCGCAGAATCTAAACCACTGGTCGTCTGTGGAAACACCTATTGAAACATATCCATCATTTGTTTTGAAACTATCATAAGGAGAAATAGAAGGATATGAATTTCCAACTCTTTCAGGAACACTTCCTCTTAAACAATATGTAACGGGTGCAGCCTCTAAAATAGAGAAAAGAGAATCTAAAATTGATATATCGATTTTATTCCCCTCGCCGGTTTTTTTTCTGTTTACCAAAGCTAAATTTACTGCAAGCGCCATATATGTTCCGCTTAAATGATCCCCAAAAGCCGCTCCCACTTTTGTTGGTGGTCCGTCTGGAAACCCTGTTCTGTCCATAAGTCCGCTCATTGCTTGAAGCTGTAAATCAAGACCTATATTTTCTTTTAACGGCCCTGTCTGACCAAACCCGTTTAATGATGCATAAATAATGGAGGGGTTAATTTTTTTTACCTCTTCATAACTTAAGCCCATTCTTTCCATGCTTCCGTATTTAAAATTCTCACAAATAACGTCAGCCTCCTTAATAAGCTTAAACAATATTTCTTTTCCTTCTTGAGAGTATGCATTAAGGCTTATGCTCTTTTTCCCCCTGTTAAGGTGAGCATAGTATGCGCTGTTACCATCTTTCATAGGTGCCCAGTATCTGGCTAAATCTCCTACACCTGCTCTTTCGATTTTAATCACTTCTGCTCCAAAGTCTGCTAATATCATAGTAGCAAGACTTCCTGCGTGCGCCTGTGTAAAATCTACAATCTTTACTCCTTCTAATGGTTTCATTGTATTTCCTCCTTTTCCGTTTTAATAATACGATAATTAATAAAGCAAGAACTATGCCAAACTTAAAAGCCCTAAAACATAAGCTTTTTAAACATTTTCAAATATTTTAGTGAGTCTAAAGTGACTAACTTAACATAATTTAGCCAAGAATTCATTGTAAAACCTGTCTTTTCCTATAATTTCAAAATAAACTCACATTAGTCATTTTTAACTCACTATTTTTTTATTTTAAAACTGTATGAACATAAAAACCCTCTAAAACCAAAGGTTTCAGAGGGTAAAAACTTAAAGTGATATTAAGCAGGTCTATAAGCCGAGATATGTCTACATTTATAATAACGCTCTTAAAGGCTTGTAAAATCAAGGACTTTAGAGGTTAAATCAATTATAATTTCTAGAAATATGATACATAAGTAAAACAGTATATAACCTTGATTTATTATACTTATCTTAGGAGGTTAGTCAATGTATACACTGTCTATTCAATTACATGATGAATTCTTAAACTATATGTTTTCCGAAAAAAATGCCTCGAAATTAACTTTGCAAAGCTACAAAACTGATTTTACGAACTTCTTAGATTATTTGAAAGTAAGTGGAATATCTGAAAATGTTTTAGAATGTCAAACGAAAGATATTAGATTATTTATTACCTATTTGAAAATATCAAAGAATTATGAATCTAACTCTATACGAAGAAAAATACATTCCTTAAGCTCCTTTTTCAACTATTTATATGAAATGGAATATATACAAACAAACCCCATGGTTCCCATACATGCGCCAAAACGAATAGAAAAGTTACCTATATATTTTTCTAAAGCAGATTTAAAAATTCTTTTAAAAGCTCCTGATAAATTTGCACGCTTCACTGAGCATAAAATGAGAGACAAGCTCATACTTGAGCTATTTATATACACCGGTGCAAGAAGATCGGAGGTTCTTCAACTAAATTGGCCCGATGTAAACTTTCAGCAGAAAATCATATTAATAAACGGAAGGGGAAATAAACAAAGAATCATACCTATTGTTGATGATTTAGGTGTTGATTTAGTTGCATATTACCTGGAAACTAAACCCACACAAAATCAGCCAATTATAATATCAGACACGGGAAGTAGAATGTCCGTCACAGGCCTTCAAACACTATTTCGACGGTATTTAAAGAAATCCATCTTGGTAAATAAAGGTTATACCCTACATAAACTTAGGCACTCTTTTATTGGCAACATTCAGCTTCTTACAACAAATGATAAAGTGTTACAGAAGATTGCTCGTCATAGCGACGTAAGCTTTACAAAAAAAGATACGTTCATATAAAAGATGATTTTGTTTGTGAAACCCTTGCAGAGTACCACAATTCCTTATTAAACAAATAAGTCTGTTACAAATCTGCTACAAAAAATAGTCTACATGTAAATTTAGAAAAATAAAAAAGTCTTGTAAACACAATGTTTACAAGACTTTTTATTAATTGCGGAGGCTGGATTTGAACCAACGACCTTCGGGTTATGAGCCCGACGAGCTACCGAACTGCTCTACTCCGCGTCATAATTGCATATAAGCCGATGAACGGACTCGAACCGTTAACCTGCTGATTACAAGTCAGCTGCTCTGCCAATTGAGCCACATCGGCAAATTTTCTATACCCTCAAAACTGAACAAAGAGAACTTAGAAATCCATATCGTGATAATAAGTGTTTTATTTTGGTCAAGCCCTCGACCTATTAGTACTTATCAGCTAAACACGTTACCGTGCTTACACACTAAGCCTATCTACCTCGTAGTCTTCAAGGGGTCTTACTTGCTTTAAGCAATGGGAAATCTCGTCTTGAGGGCGGCTTCACGCTTGAATGCCTTCAGCGTTGGCCCGTTTCCAAACTTGGCTACCCCAGCTGTGCAGTTGGTCTGCAACTGGTACACCAGAGATTCGTCATCCCGGTCCTCGTACTAAGGACCAGCTCTCTCAAATTTCGCCCACAACGGATAGGAAGTTCAGGCTGTCTCACGACGTTCTGAACCCAGCTCGCGTACCGCTTTAATGGGCGAACGGCCCAACCCCTTGGGACCGACTTCAGCCCCAGGATACGATGAGCCGACATCGAGGTGCCGAGCCTCCCCCGTCGATGTGAACTCTTGGGGGAGATAAGCCTGTTATCCCCAGGGTAGCTTTATCCGTTGAGCGATGGCATTCATATTACCACCGGATCACTAAGTCCTACTTCCGTACCTGCTCGAACCGTCGCTCTCACCAGATCAAGCCACCTTTTGCCTTTACACTCTGTGAATGGTTTCCAATCGAGGTGACCTTCGAGCGCCTCCGTTACTTTTGGGAGGCGACCGCCCCAGTCAAGCTGCCCACCTAACATTTAGCCACTCACCCGGATCACAGTACAGGTTAAAGAAATCAATGACATAAAGAGAGGTATCCCACCGTCGACTCCCCGAAACTGGCGTTCAGGTTTCGCCGAATCCGCCCTCTATCCTGTACGCCCATCATCGAATCAGTATTAGTGCAGTAAAGCTCCATGGGGTCTTTCCGTCCTGTTGCGGGTAGCCAGTATCTTCACTGGCTCTTCAATTTCACCGGGCGCGTTGTTGAGACAGTGCTCAAATCGTTACACCTTTCGTGCGAGGTCAAACGCACCGCGACAAGAATTTCGCTACCTTAGGACCGTTATAGTTACGGCCGCCGTTTACTGGGGCAATTCAAAGCTTCGCTTGCGCTAACCTCTCCTCTTAACCTTCCAGCACCGGGCAGGTGTCAGCCCATACACTCTTCACCTTTTCGGTTTCGCATGAACCTATGTTTTGCTAAACAGTCGCTTGAGCCTCTTTCTGCGGCCTGCTTGCGCAGGCGCCCCTTATCCTAAGTTGCAGGGTCATTTTGCCGAGTTCCCTTAACAACGCTTCTCCCGTCGGCCTGTGGATTTTCTCCTCATCTACCTGTGTCGGTTTACGGTACGGGTACAAATAACACTATAGCGGCTTTCTTGACAGTGTGGATTTGGCAACTTCCCTACTCTTGTTCAGTCTCATCACATTTCATCATCGTGACGGATTTACCTGCCTGCCTTGACTTTATGCTTGACCGGGTTTCCGTTCCCCGGTTTGCCTATCCTCTATTATTTTTACAGTTCTGGTGTGTAGTACAGGAATCTCTACCTGTTGTCCATCGACTACGACTCTCGTCTCTCGCCTTGAGTCGACTTACCCTGAGAAGATTAGCTTTACTCAGGAATCCTTAGATATTCGGCCTAGAAGTTTTCCACTTCTATCTCGCTACTCATTCGGCATTATATAACTTCTGTTTCGTCCACCTTTGCTCTCGCGCAGGCTTCGTCCTCACAAGATGCTCCTCTACCACTTCCTACATGGTAAGAATCCGTAGCTTCGGTGGCGTGTTTAGCCCCGATAATTTTCGGCACCTTGAATTCTCTCGACTAGTGAGCTATTACGCACTCTTTAAATGTATGGCTGCTTCTAAACTAACATCCTAGTTGTCTGTGAAATCCACATCCTTTTCCACTTAACACACGCACAGGACCTTAGCTGTCAGTCTGGAGCTCTTTCCTTTTTGACTGTGAGACTTATCTCACGCCAGTCTGACTCCCGAGTATCTTAGCAGCATTCTTAGTTTGATATGAGTTGGTAACCTTGGTGGGCCCCGCGTCAGTTCAGTGCTTTACCTCCGTTAGACTCCTCTCGAGCTAGCCTAAAGCTATTTCGAGGAGAACCAGCTATCTCCGGAGTTCGATTGGAATTTCTCCGCTATCCACACCTCATCGCCACCTTTTTCCAGCAGATGTGCGTTCGGTCCTCCAACACCTTTTACGGTGTCTTCAACCTGGACATGGATAGGTCACCCGGTTTCGGGTCTAATAACATAACTCTTCCGCCCTATTCAGACTTGGTTTCCCTTCGGCTCCGTGCCTTATTGGCACTTAACCTTGCTAGGTATTAACTCGCCGGACCGTTCTGCAAAAGTACACGCAGTCAGGCACTTGCGTGCCCTTCCACTGTTTGTAAACACAGGTTTCCAGTTCTTTCACTCCCCTCCCGGGTTCTTTTCACCTTTCCTTCACGGTACTGCTTCTCTATCGGTCACTAGAGTATTTAGGCTTGGGGGGTGGTCCCCGGCCCCCTACAGGGTTCTCATTGACCCGTGGTGCTCTGGATACTGTCAGCTGATTTCAGTTTTCGTCTACCGGGCTTTCACCGTCTTTGGCGTGCTTTCCCAAAACGCTTCGACTAACCTTAATCAAGTGCCTTTTACAGTCCGCAACCCCGAAGAATCAGATCCTTCGGTTTGGCCTGTTTCCGTTTCGCTCGCCGCTTCTTGGGAAATCGATTTTTCTTTCTCCTCCTGCTTGCTTTACTTAGATGTTTCAGTTCACAGCGTATCCTCTATAGGCTATGTATTCACCTATAGATACTTGAGGTCTTCTCAAGCAGGTTTCCCCATTCGGACATCTCCGGATCAATGGCTATTTGCGCCTCCCCGAAGCTTTTCGCAGCTTATCACGTCCTTCATCGGCTCCTAGTGCCAAGGCATTCCCCTTGTGCTCTTGTTCGCTTGACCTTTGTCGCGTGCATAGCACGCTCCTCGTTCAAATGCGATTTGAACGAGTTTTGCAGTTATTAGCTGTTGAATTAATTCATCAGCCCTGCACAGTCATAAATTTAGTTCTTTGAGTATTGCTTTTTAGCTTTACTCGGAATGTAGTAGCGATACTACATATTTCAATTTATATCTTTTATTACTTATTTTATCTCGATATACAGTCAGTATTTTCCCTTACGGAAAAACGGCTTTCGCCGGCACTTTATATGCTACTTATTGACTCTTTTTCTCTTTATTCAGTTTTCAAGGTACAGATAATTGCTTATATTTTCTTATGAAAGCATTAAGCTTTCAAAACTAAACAGTTGATTATTAAACCTTAGTCTCCATAGAAAGGAGGTGATCCAGCCGCACCTTCCGATACGGCTACCTTGTTACGACTTCACCCCAGTCACTGGCTTCACCTTCGGCGACTCCTTCCTTACGGTCAGGTCATCGACTTCGGGCGCTTCCAATTCCCGTGGTGTGACGGGCGGTGTGTACAAGGCCCGGGAACGTATTCACCGCAACATTCTGATTTGCGATTACTAGCGATTCCAGCTTCATGCAGGCGAGTTGCAGCCTGCAATCCGAACTGGGACACTTTTTGAGATTTGCTTGTTCTTGCGAAGTAGCGTCTCTTGTATAAGCCATTGTAGCACGTGTGTAGCCCAAGACATAAGGGCATGATGATTTGGCGTCTCATCCCACGCTTCGCCGTGTTATCCGGCAGTCTCTCCAGAGTGCCCAACTTAATGATGGCTACTGAAAACAGGAGTTGCGCTCGTTGCGGGACAGCAACATCTCACGACGCAGCTGACGACAACCATGCACCACCTGTCACCAATGCTCCGAAGAGAAGGTGTATCTCTACACCGGTCATTGGGATATCAAGCCTTGGTAAAGGTTCTTCGCGTTGTAATTAAACCACATGCTCACCGCTTGTGCGAGCCCCCATCCGTTCCTTTGAGTTTCAATCTTGCGATCGTACTCCCCAGGTGGAGTGCTTGTGCGTTGCTGCGGCACCGAAGGTTCCCCTCCGACACCTAGCACTCATCGTTTGCAGCGTGAACCTGGGGTATCTAATCCTGTTCGCTCCCCACGCTTTTTCGAGCCTCAAGCGTCAGTTTCAGTCAGAAAGCCGCCTTCGCCACTGGTGTTGTGCCTTTTCCTAATATCTACGCATTTCACCACTACACTAGAAATTCCGCTTTCCTCTCTCTTCTCTAGCTTGATAGTTTTAAATGCAATCCGCGGGGTTAAGCCCCAGGCTTTCACATCCTGTATCATACCACCTAAACTCCCTTTACACCCAGTAATTCCGGATAACGCTTGCGCCCTACGTATTACCGCGGCTGCTGGCACGTAGTTAGCCGGGGCTTCTTATTTAGGTACAATCATTTCTTTCTTCCCTATTGACTGAAGTTTACGATCCGAAAACCTTCTTCCCTTCACGCAGCGTTGCTGCATCAAGATTCATTGTGCAATATTTTCTGCCGTAGGAGTTTGGGCCGTGTCTCAATTCCCAATGTGGCCGATCACCTCTCAGGTCGGCTACTGATCGTTGCCTTGGTGAGCTGTTATCTCACCAACTAGCCCCAATCCGAATGCGGGTCCATCATATACCGAGCTTAAAGCCCTTTCTTCAAAAGATGATGCCATCTCTTGACCACATGCGGTATTAGTCATCGTTTCCAATGATTATTCCCCAGTATATGGCAGGTTACCCACACGTTACTCACCCGTCCGCCGCTAAATTAATCCAGTCTTCCTGCCAGAAGCTCTCAAACGAATAATTCGCTCGACTTAAGCCAATGTTAAACGCGCCGCCAGCGTTCATCCTGAGCCGGGATCAAACTCTTTTATTAAAAGTTTTCCTTTGTCAGTTTAAATCTGACTTACGGTTGTTCAAACTGCCTTTTTTGTTACTCCGTATTACTAATTTAGTTATGAACCGAAGTTCTAACTTAGAATTAACTATGGGTTTAGTTTAATCAACTGTTCAGTTTTCAAAGTTCAATGCTACATGTTTTGGTTCGCCAACTTGACGTCGGTAACCGTTATTATATCAAAGCAGTTTCAGCTTGTCAAGTCTTTTTTTGTTTTTCTTAAATCCTCTTAAGTTGAACCTGTTCTCTGACAGGAATTTTAGTATATCTCACATTTTGAAGTTTGTCAAGCTCTTATTTGCTTTTTTTCTTCAATTTGTTTCTTTGCTCCTGCCTCGTCACATTCTTTTCCTGCGACACAAATACTTATTATACACATATAAAAAATAAAGTCAACACCTTTTTTAATATTTCTTCATATTTTGATAAAACCCGCCAAATTCCAATGTTTTGCCTTTAAAAACAAAATGGCGGACAACCTAAGTTATCCGCCAAGTCATTAATTCTTATCTGACAAAATTAATTGCCAAAGCAATAATCATAAAAAGTGCACCTAAAATCTTTGTATATCTTGCCAAAGCACCTTCCATAGAGTTTGCCTTGTTCTTATTCCAATAAGAATCTCCGCCGCTGCTTGCTCCGCCTACTGCACCAAGCCCTGCGGATCTGCTGCTTTGCAAAAGCACAACCACAGTCAGTAAAACAGCAATAATTGCCAACGCAACACATAACACAACACTGAGTGTACTCATTCACTTGCCCTCCCTGCCGCTTAACTTTCTTCTTCTATATTATTAGCAGTAAAATTGTATCATATACATTCTTAGCTGGCAACCTTTTTTATCTCTTTTGAAATTATTTTTTAATCATTTCCATAACTCTTTCATATGTATCAGGATCAACAAGACCCTTTCCTTCTCCTATCCAATCTGTATATACAGAAGAAACTGCCTCTATAAAAGAATCCTTGTCTACTTCAACAATTTCAACACCTCTGTCTGTAAGTGTTGTAACAAGTTCATTGTTCATATCATCAAGAACCTGCCTTTCATATGCCTGAGCCTCTTTTGCCGCATCAAAGATAGCCGTCTGAATGTCTTCAGGAAGAGCCTCATAATATGAAGTAGATATAAAAAGAGGAGCCGGAGCATAAAAATGTCCTGTTAAGGAAATATATTTTTGCACCTCATAAAGCTTTGAAGAATCTATAATAGCAAGAGGATTTTCCTGCCCGTCAATGGTTTTTTGCTGTAAAGCCGTAAAAAGCTCGCCCATTGCCATAGGTGTAGGGTCTGAGCCCATTGCAGAAAATGCTGCCATGTGCATAGGACTTTCCATTGTTCTTATTTTAAGCCCTTTTAAATCCTCAGGCTTTGTAATAGGATGCTTGCTGTTTGTAACGTTTCTGAAACCATTTTCAAAAAACACAAGCCCTGTAAAACCGTCGTCTTTTACACTGTCAAGAATTTCCCGTCCAAGCTGACTGTCGCAAACATTTCTTGCATCTTCTGTTGTTTCAAAAAGAAACGGAAGGTCGAAAACAAGAAAACTGTCTGTAAAACTTGCAAGAACAGCAGTTGAAACAAGAACCATCTCCTGGCTTCCAAGCTGTAAAGCCTCAAGCATATCTCTTTCGTTTCCAAGGGTTGAGCTGTGAAAAACATCTACTTTAACTTTTCCCCCTGATTTTTCTGCCGCAAGCTCTCCAAACTTTTCAAGGCCTATTTGATAAGGGTGGCTTTGAGCAAGAACGTGCCCAATTTTAATATTGTAACTGTCCTCTCCTTGCTGCACAGTTTCATTGGTCTGCCCTTTATCAGGACTTTCCTCCTTGGAAGTCTTTGCTGTGTTTCCGCATCCCACCGCCATTGACCCAAAAACAATAACAGCCGTTAAAATTGCCAAAACTCTTTTCTTCATAATAAACCTCCTCCTTGTATGTAGTAAATTATTGCGCACAGTAGTACGCAACATGCTACACCCTAATTATACACATATTTTTAGAAAAGGAAAGTTTTTTTATTAAGACTTAAACCTTGTCAAATATAATCATTATAACAGGCATTGTTACAATTGATAATATTGTGCTAAGACAAACAATCCTTGCCGCATACCTATAATCTAAATTCAGCCTTTGTGCATAAATTGCCACATTTGTTCCAATTGATGCAGAAGCAGAAATTAATAATGCCCTTGAAATGTTTTCATAGTCGGATAAAAAAAGCTTTAACACAAAAATCGTTGCAATGGGAATTATAATAAGCCTTACCCCCGAACACTTCCATGCCGCCAAATCACTAAAAACCTCTTTTATCTTCATTTCTCCTAAATACCCTCCCAAAACAAGCATGGAAATAGGCGCCGTAAGCACGCTGATAGAGCCTAATACGTTTACAGCCGCCGCAGGCACTCTTACTTTAAAAATCAATAATAAAACTCCGCCTAAAAATGCAAGTATAACAGGCCCTGTAAAAATCTTTTTAACAGACATATTGCTTTTATCCCCTGTCATAACCATCTGCCCGTAAGTCCATTGAAGAGCATTTATAAGCCCAACCATTGCCGCCACATACACAACATGCTCTTCTCCCATAACCGCCCCTATAAGAGGAATTCCAATAAAGCCTGCGTTGGAAAATGCCGAACCAAGGTTACCTATGTTGTCTTTTCTAAAAAATAAAGCTGATATTACACAAGAACAAATAAGCACAAGCACAGCTCCCCCAAAGGATATAAATACTTGCCTTACAGCCTCGTCACTCATGTCAATGCAAAAAGATTTTAGTATGGCACAAGGCAAAATAACATAAAGAAGAAGATTGCCAAAGTTTTGCGACCCTTCTTTTGTAAGAAGCCCTTTCCTTGTCATAATAAACCCAATGCCAATGTAAACAAACATTAAAGCAATCTGCTTTAATAAAAGAACTGCAGTATACACCTTTCCTTCTCCCCCTTGTAATATCAATCTGCCTTAAAATGTTTTAGAAAAGGAAACCCCGTTTGCATTTCTATGCCTTTTTGACCTATCTTCATGACCCCGGCCTTAAACTTTCACTTGTTCTTTTAAACATTTAAAACTTAAAACAATTAAATTATAAACTTCACTAAATGCTTTCTATGAAAAAAACACCTTCTTCAAGGCGCAGCCCGTGAATAATTTCTTCAATATCCTCCCCGCTGCTAACCTTGACTGCCGTTAAATGTATGCTTCCTCCGTCACTGCCTTTATATATACTGTTGATGTTTTCCACATGCCACCCGCTTTTAACTAAAACCCCAAGAACAGAACTAAGCTTAAAATTGTTGCTGTGTTCTAAATATAAATCCACGTGACTTCTTGTTCTTTTAAATTTATCCTCAAGCCTGTTAAGCCATTGCAAAACAGAAAAAAGAAATATGCACATAATCACGGCACATTCGTAAAATCCTATTCCTATGGCAAGCCCCATACAAGCCGATGCCCAAAGCCCTGCGGCTGTTGTAAGGCCTTTCACCTGCCTTCTTCCCGTTGTAATAATGGTTCCGGCACCAAGAAAACCTATTCCGCTTATAACCTGGGCGCCCATTCTGGAAATATCGGCAGTGCCTTGGTTATAAATATATATATATTCATTCACCATCATAACAGATGCCGCACCAATGCAAACAAGTATGTGAGTTCTAAGCCCTGCCGCATGGTTTTTTATCTCTCGGTCTATGCCTATAACTCCGCCGCATATAACAGCCAGCATAAGCCTGATTATAAGTGAAGCTGTGTTAAGCTCTCTTAAATAAATAAAAACTTCCTTTAAAGCTTCTATTTTAACCACCCCCCACCCCTAAATATCCTCAATTACACTATATTTGTTTAAAGTAAGTTTTGTTCCTATTAAACCTCTTGTTTGCGATCTTTCTAAGCATAAATCTTTTTCATTTTTTCCAGCAAAAATCTTTTTTGATATTTTAACTGAACATATCTTAAAACCTTTCTGTAATAAAAAGGGTTTACCGCCCCTCCGATTATACCGATCAGCGGCAGACCCTGAATAAATTTAAAAGCAATCATATCAAGTGCAAGCACTTTTGCCGCTGAGGTTATATGCTTTGATAAAATATCTTCCTCGTTTTTAAATCCATCTATAATTCCTTCTTCTAAAGTAAGGTTAATTTCATCATTAATTTTCTCCCAGTCCTCACCCTTTGAAAGGGAGGCTTCAATCATCTTTAAAATAAAAATTTTTTCCTCTGCTTTTTCATAATCATACCCATAGCAAAGAGCTGTTTCATATATTCCCTTCAGAAGAATACCTATAAAAATCAAAATGTCAGGAAGACCTATTCCAAAAATACCAAGCCCTGCTCCCTCTGCTGTAGTAATTGCCATGTTAGCTATGTTTCTCGACCTTGCCGACCTTCTGATTTTCTTAATTTCCCGCCTCCCTTTTTTAATTTCAAAAGCATAATTCAAAACCTCAAAGTTCTTTGATAGGTTATCTTTACTGCAGCTTTTTCCAATCACTTTGTTTCCTTTTTGAAACATAAAATAAAACGCCTTGCAGAAAGCCTTTTCAAGATTTTCATAAACCAACTGGGGAACCTCTTTTTCAAAAACTTCTTTTAAACCAAAACTTTTGCAGCCGCTTGCATCTTTTCTAAGTTTCTCCTCTTGCTTGTTAATATATTGAAGTTCTTTCTTTAACACAATTTGTTTTCTATCCTTTTTATTTTTAAGCATAAATACCCCCTTAACACCAAATTGCCTCTTGCAGATAGTATTTTGCATAAATTAATAACCGTAAGCAAAAACAAATTCTTGTCCCTGCCTACGGTTAGTTTATTCCTCAATGCTTTCTTCTAAAACGCTTTCTTCCAAAAAACCTTCTTCTGATTCAATTGCTTCATCCATAAGCTTTAAAAGCTCCAGGGCACTTCTGAAGTTTTTTGTCACTTTCTTTTCTGCCCAAATAACAGAGCCTTGCCATGTAGAGTTCTGCCTGTATTGAACATGAACAACAAATGTTGCTTTGGTTCCTCTTTGTTCTGTTACCTCGTCAGTTTTCATATATTCAACAAACTCCTTTTCGTAAACATTTTCTTCCTTTTTCCTTAAAAATGTTCTTGTTTTTGTAGAGGCCTGCGGAAAACCTATACCGTCAAAAAGCCTGTCTACAAGCAAAAGCATTTGCATTGAGTCTGTAAAATCAATCTTTTCCTTTGAAAAGCAATGATATAAACGTCCTGCTATTTTCATGGAATAAAAATTATCAATGCATATGCATATTATATTTTTTGCATTTGGATTTAGATTAATATCTTCTCTTTTCATAATAATTACCCCTCTTATAGTGTATATCATAATGCCATAAAAATCAACCTTTATAGCTTTTTAACAAAAGTTTTTATCACCTGAATAAAAGAGGTAGTTTATGCAAATTTTCTTATGGCATCACAAGTGTTTTTTATGTCCTCATCACTGTGCGAATCTGAAATAAACATTGCCTCAAACTGTGCAGGCGCAACATATATTCCGCACTCTATCATATGTCCAAAATATCTTGCATATCTTTTTGTATCGGAAGAAACAGCACTTTCATAATCCTTAACCTTTTCCGAGGTAAAAAAGGCACAAATAAGAGAACCAACCATGTTTACATTCACATCACTGCCCATGCTTTTAAAGGCCTCCTTAATTTTTTCCGCCTTTTTTTCAATCCTTGAATAAATTTCTTTGTCTTCCAAAAGTATTTTAATTGTTTCAATCCCTGCCGTAACCGCAATGGGATTCCCCGAAAGAGTTCCCGCCTGATAAACCTTCCCCAAAGGAGAAACACAGCTCATAACGTCCTTTCTTCCGCCATAAACCCCTAAAGGCATTCCCCCTCCCGCAATCTTTCCAAGTGTGGTTAAATCAGGGGTTACGTTATAATATCCCTGTGCTCCTGAAATGCCAAGCCTAAACCCTGTTATAACCTCGTCAAAAATAAGCAAAGAACCATGCTTTTGAGTTGTTTCCCTTAAAAATTTTAAAAACCCTTCTTGGGGCAAAACAACACCCATGTTTGCCGCCACAGGCTCAACAATAACACAGGCAATTTTATCCCCTTGCTCTTTAAAAATATCTTCAATCGATTGAAAATCGTTGTATTGTGCTATAATTGTGTTCTTTGTGTAGTCAAAAGGCACTCCCGCACTGTCGGGCACGGCATTTGTAAGAAGCCCCGAACCGCTTTTAACAAGCAGCCCGTCGCTGTGTCCGTGATAACAGCCTTTAAACTTCACAATTAAATCCCGCCCCGTAAATCCTCTTGCGGCACGAACTGCGCTCATAACAGCCTCCGTGCCGCTGTTTACAAGCCTAAGCATTTCCATAGAGGGCATACATTCGTTAATAAGTGCTGCAATCTCCACTTCTTTTCTTGTGGGTGCACCAAATGAAAGCCCGTCGGCACAAGCCTTTTGCACAGCCTCAATAACTCTTTGGTTTCCGTGTCCCAAAATTCCGGGTCCCCATGAACAAACATAATCAATAAAAGAATTTCCGTCCTCATCAAAAATTCTTGAGCCTTTTGCATTTTTTATAAACAAAGGAGTTCTGCCAACTGCATTAAAAGCTCTTACAGGGCTGTTAACACCTCCGGGCATAAGCCTTTTTGCTTCCTCAAATAATTCCTTGCTTTTTGTTTCTGTCATTTTATTCACCTTATTTCCTCTTTAAGCCACCTTGCCATGTCAAGGGCATGGTATGTAATTATTATTTTTGCTCCTGCTCTTTTCATGGATATTAAGTTTTCCTCAACAATGCGCCTTTCGTCAATCCAACCCTTTAAAGCCGCCGCTTTAACCATGGAATATTCACCGCTGACATTGTAAACGGCAACGGGAACATCAACCTTTTGACTTACCTCTTTAACAACATCAAGATATGAAAGCGCAGGCTTTATCATAACAATATCAGCTCCCTCGTAAATATCCGCCATAACTTCCCTCACACCTTCTTTTCCGTTTGAAATATCCATCTGATATGTTTTTCTGTCGCCAAAAGATGGTGCGCTGTCTGCCGCCTGTCTAAAAGGCGAATAATATCCGCTTGCATACTTTGCGCTGTATGACATAATGGGTGTGTTTACAAATCCCTTTTCGTCCAAAACCTTCCTTATATATCCCACTCTTCCGTCCATCATGTCAGATGGTGCAATAATGTCGGCACCTGCTTTTGCACAGCTAACACTTATTTCACCTAAAATCGGCAAAGTTTCATCATTAAGAATTTCTTCACCGCATACTATGCCGCAATGCCCGTGGTCTGTATATTCACATAAACAAACGTCTGCAATAACAATCAACTGGGGATATTCGGCTTTAATCTTCCTTATTGCCTTTTGTGCTATACCGTTCTCTATATAGCTTTGACTTGCCAGACCGTCTTTTAGTTTCGGAATTCCAAAAATAATTACTCCGCTTACGCCGCTTTCATAAATTTCCCTTAAAATTTCGTCCATAAAATCTATTGAATATCTAAACACATCAGGCATACTCTCAACAGGCTCTTTTATATTTTCTCCCTCTTCAATAAATAAAGGATAAATAAGGTCAGATGCATTAATAAAATTTTCCCTCACAAGCCTTCTCATGCTTTCATTTTGCCTTAACCGCCTTGTTCTAATCAATACCTTTCACCTCAGAAACTATTTTTTTTACTATACCCTCTGCATTAAAACTTTCCGCAACAATATATTTTTCAACACCGGCTTTTCTAAGTTCCTTGGCAGTTACATCACCAATACTTACGGCAGTTGAGTTTTTAAGCCCCAGTCCCTTTTCAAAAAAGTTTCCCACAGCAGAAGAGCTGCCAAAAACAATAAAATCAAAATCACCGTCATTTTTTTCTTCTCCGCCGCAAACATCATAAATCTTTAAATCCTCATAATCATGGTCTTTCAGCTCAAGATTAAGAAAATCACTTCCGCCTTTTGCCCTTGCTATAAGTATTTTTTCATTTTTCCCTGCTGTTTTTGAAATTTCAACACCAAGCTCTTTTGCTGTGTAACTTTCAGGCATTAAATCAGCCTTAATTCCAAAACTCTGCAAAGTGTGGTAAGTTCCGCTCCCTATAACCGCAAACTTTAAACCATATAATTCTCTTATGTCTTTTTCTCTCATAAACTCTTCAAAAAATATTCTTACACCGTTTGATGATGTAAAAACTATCCATGAATAAGTTTTTATCTTTTCTATTGCCTCTTTCAAAGCTTTAGGGTTTTCTCTTTTAACCTTAACCCTTGTAATCTCCTCAGCATAAGCACCGTAAAACCTAAGCTCTTTTATAAGCTTTTGGTTAAACTCCCTTGTTCCCGTAACACCAACCAAAACACCATCTAAAGGAAGCCTTATGTCAGAAGAGAAATCAAGGCTGCAAACCTCTCCCACAACAATAATTGCAGGGGATTTAACATTGGAGTTTTTAACCTTTTCACATATATCTTCAAGATTTCCCCTTACAACAACCTGATTTTTTGTTGTTCCTCCGCTTATAACAGCGGCAGGAGTTTTCTTGTCTTTTCCAAAATTAATAAGACCCCTTGTAATTTCGCCAATGTTTGAAAGCCCCATAAGAAAAATAAGAGTCCCTTTTATTTTAGCAAGAACATCATAATCCTCTCCAGCACCTTCCCCTTGAGCCATATGCCCTGTAACAACTGTGAAACTTCGGCTTAAACCTCTGTGAGTAACAGGAATCCCTGCCGCCGCAGGAACAGCCGTTGCAGAAGAAACACCGCTTACAACACTAAAAGGTATACCCTCTTTTTTAAGCGCCATAACTTCCTCTCCGCCTCTGCCAAAAACAAAAGGATCTCCTCCCTTAAGCCTTACAACCATGTTTCCAAGATTTGCCTCGTTAACAATAAGGGAGTTGATTTCCTCCTGTTTCATAGAATGACTTCCAAAAGCCTTGCCTGCATAAATCTTTTTACATTTTTCATTTGCATATCCAATAAGCTCTTTGTCAATAAGCCTGTCATAAATAAGAACATCACATTTTTCAATTAACCTTATTGCCTTAAGAGTTATAAGATATGGGTCACCGCTTCCCGCCCCGACTAAATAAACTTCTCCGCCTTTCATATAAGCTCCTCCGCTAAAGCCCTTGCCAAGCTTTCCCACTCTTTAACCTTGCCTCTAACAGCCTTAATTCCGCTGTTTCCTAAAAATCCGTAAATAAAAATATCTTCATTTTCAATAAAACTGTATATGCCCACAGCCTCGTGACAATCAGCCCCAATAAGGTTTAAAACCAATCTTTCTGTTTTAAAAGATATTTCCGTTTCATTATGGCTTATTTTTTTTATAACATCATATACGGGGGAATCTGCCTTTCCCTCCACAGCAATAATGCCTTGTGCCGCCGCAGGTATAAACTCACACGGGTCTAAATGCTGAAAAAAATACATGTCACTTCCAATATTAAGCCTGTTAAGTCCTGCCGCCGCTAAAACAACAGCATCAAACTCTCCGTTTTCCATTTTTTTAAGCCTTGTGGGAACATTTCCCCTTAAACCTCTGCATTCAATCTTTTCATAGGCTTTCATAAGCTGCCCCGAACGCCTTGCACTTCCGGTGCCCACAATTCCCCCATCTTCACAGGAAAAAGCCTTGTCAAGCCTTGAAACAATAACATCCCGAACATCTTCCCGCTTTGTAACGGCAATAATCTCTAACCCTTGTGCCAATTCTGTGGGTAAATCCTTGCCGCTGTGAATGGCAATGTCAATTTCACCTTTAATAATTGCCTCTTCAATTTGAGAAACAAAAACACCTTTCCCCCCTATTTCAATAAGAGGCTTGTCAAGAATTTTATCCCCCTCTGTGCTTATTCCAACAATTTCGCACAAGGCAAACGGATGCACCCTTTTAATTTCCTCAACAACTATTTTCGTTTGGGCAATGGCCAAATCACTTTTTCGTGTTCCTATTTTAATTTTCATATTTCCCTCTTATTATTCTCTCTATTTCTTCGTCGCTTATGTGGTTTTCACTTTCAATCATTAAATCTCCCGCTTTTTTAAGAATTTCTTCCCGCACTGAAACTTCTTCAACTTCTTCTTTAAGCCTGTCTTTTAATTCTCCAAGCCTTAAAGCAATCTGCGAATAAAATTCAGGTGTTTCTCTTTCGATTTTCTCCCTTAATTTTTTCGATATATACGGACTTTGCCCCTCTGTTGTTATGCTTATGCACACAGGTGCTTTTCTGTAAAAAGAGGGAAAATAAAATGAACACTCCTCCAAAACGTCGGCAACATTAACGTGTATGCCTCTTTCCTTGGAAAGTTCCGCAATTTTTATGTTTTCCTCCCTGTCATTTGTTGCGGCAATAACAATAAAACACCCTTCTAAGTCTTCCTTTAAAAACTTCCGTTTTATTATTTTAATTTGAGAAATTTCTTCAAACTCCTCCAAAACCATAGGCGAAACAACAACAATTTTGCATCCAAACTCTAAAAGGCTTAAAGTTTTTCTAAGGGCAACCTTTCCTCCCCCAACAACAAGGCATTTTTTGTCTTTTATATCAATAAATAAAGGAAAATAACCCATTTACGTTCCTCCAACATTTTTAAACTTCAACAATTTTTTCAAGTATGCTTAAAAATGAGCCAAGCACTTCCTTGCTTTCGCTTTTTCTAAGACTGTAAATTATATTTTCTATTCCTTTTTCATTAAAATAATCCTTAACTAAAGGAAGCTTTGGCAAAAACTCGTGAAAAACCAATTCTTTTAAAGCATCATCACAACACCTGTCAAGAACCTCCTTTGCACTTTGTGCCTCTTTCAGCTTTTGGCGGTTGTTTTCTTTTGCGATTTCCTTAAAATAATCTATATTAAAAAGTTTTGTATTTTTAAACTTCCCTACCTCTTTATCAATATCGTTTGGCACAGCCAAGTCAATAAAAAGTCTTTCCTTGTCCGTCTTTATGTTTTTAAAAAACTCCTCTGCCGTAACAGTAAAATGAGGTGATGTTGTTGCACTTATAATCACGTCAGCCCAGTCCATATATTTATACCTGTCCATATATGAAATATATCTCATGTTTTTATATTTCATATCAAGGTCATTGTCCGAATTATGCCCTCTTATTGTTCCTATAACATTAATGTCAGGCTTTGAAAGAAGATTTTTACCCACAGACATGCCTGTTTTTCCGCTTGCGCCTAAAATAAGCACCTGTTTTTCCTTTTTCTCCAAAGAAAAAACCATGTTGGCAGTAAGCGTGGCTATTGAAACAGGAGTACTTGAAATACCCGTTAATGTTTTGGATTTTTTTGCCCCTGTAATTGCCATTTTAAAAACTGTGTTTGTTACAAATGATGTTGTTTTGCACTCAAGACCAATGGCATAAGCCTCTTTAACCTGGCCCAAAATTTCGTCTTCGCCCAAAACCATGCTGTCTATTCCTGCCGCAACCTTAAACAAATGGCGAACCGAGTTTTCACCGCAGTAAACATTAAAATATTTTATAACCTTTGAAAGCTTTACGTCCTTTTCTTCGCAAATCATCTGCTGAACAACTTCAACACAGTTTCCTTCACCAACAAAATACACCTCCATACGGTTGCAGGTGCAAAGCATTACACATTCGCTTATTTCTTCCCTTAAAACCGCCTTTTTAATAAATCTTTTTTGCTCTTCACTGTCGAAGGCAAAAATACGTCTTATTTCAAGGGGTGCAGTTTTATAATTTATGCTTATTGTATTCATAATTAATTTCTCCTTAAACTATACAATAAGTGTAGGACTTAGGGCTTTTTTTGTCAAGGAAACAAGGATAATATATGGGTTTGGGGCAAAAACACCTTGGGCTTTGCCCAAACCTCATCCGCTTTTTGAAAAAAGCGGTGTAGGAACGGCAAAGATAAATGCCGCCACTGGGCATCGGAAAGAAGTTCGACGGCAAAGCCGCTTTTTCATAAGAAAAAGTGCTGAACGTAGTTGTGGTCAGACTGAAGACAAACCTTGGGCGTTGCCCAACCCCACTTGCTTTTTGAAAAAGCAAGACCAAAAACTTTTATCAAAACCGCATATTCATGCGGTTTTAGGTAAAAAACAATAAGGAACGTCAAGCCACTTTTTTTAATTCTAAACATATAAAATACCCCCCGACGCCGTGGTTTTAAACCACAGCATCAGAGGGGTAAGGAAATCATTAATTTACTTCCGCATCAATTTCTGTTATATATCCATCTTCGTCAATCTTAACCTCAACATAAACATATTCATTTTTAAGTGCACTTTCAAGACCCTTAAGAGTCTGGTTATAGCTGTTGTCGTCAATAGAAACAGCAACGTCATCTTTATCAAAATAATATATAATGGTAGTTCTGCTTTCACTGCCTTTTATTTCAATATATTCACTGCTTAAGCTTATTCCCCTCAAGTCACCCTCAGCATATGAAACATATCCTTGAAGTTTTGAAACTTCACCGTTTCTATCAACTGTGGCTGTAACATAAACAGTCTTTCCATCCCTTATTGCATCATCAAGTTCATCATAGTCATCAATCTTGCTGTTTCCGTCTATAATATTAATTGTGCATTCATCAATGTCCTCATCAACAAAATTAATGTATGAACCGTTTCCTATTTTAATTCTGTCCTCTCTAAGAGTTGTTATGTTCCCCCTAGTTGTGCTGCTTGAAGAACTTGAAGAGCTTGAAGAATTAATTCTAACCTCTGTTACATAGTCATTTTTGTCAAGCACGAGTATAACACTATCTCCCTCTTTTGCGTTGGAATATATATAGTCATAATTCCTCTTTACATCCTTATAGTAAAATGTAACGGAATCTCTGTCCCTATCTTTATAGTCATAATCTGTTTCCTTGCTTGAGCCTGATTTTTTAATTGTTATATATCTCCTTGCCAAATCAATAAAAGTTCCTTTAACTTCGTTATCGCTTACATCATCACCAATGCTCACCTTTTCAAGATAACCTTTGCTGTTAAGTTCAATTTTAATATTGTCATTTCTTTCTGCCTGTCTTGAAAACTCTCTGTATGTCACACTTTCCCCGTCAATATAGAACTTTGTATTTGATGTGTTGTCACTTGGGTAATAATATGTTTTGTATGAACCGTTTACTTTAATTTCAAGCTCGTCTGAAGATATTGAATAGAAACTTCCGCTTACAGCGTCACTTGAAGATGAAACCGTTACAAGGTTAATTTCTGTTATTTCATCATCACTGATTCTAACCTCAACCTTGTCGCCGCTTGAAGCCTCCCTTTTAAAATCTGAATATGTTTTTACCTTTCCGTCAATTCTAAATGAAACCTCTGATTTATCCTTGTCATAAAAGTTGTAAGACTTTGTGCTTCCCGAAACTCTTATGCTTAAAGATGAATCTCCAATGCTTCTGAATTCTGCAATAAGATAATTAAAAAGCTCTGCCTTTTTAACCTCACCTCTTGAATCAAGTGTAAGCTTGACTGTCTTGGTTTCAGCCGCATTAGATTTAAACCTGTCATATGTTGTTTTAGAGCTTTCGTTATAAAAATCAACCTCACTGCTGTCCTCGTCCACAAATTTATATGTTTTTGTGCTTCCGTCAACAGTCAGCTTAATGTTTTTTGTTGTGATGCTGTAGAATGTTCCCTCAACTGTGGAATCTTTTTTCTCCTCTTCTTTAGTCTGTTCACTTGTCGATGTCACAAGAACAGAAACCAGCTCCTGCCCTTTATAACTTGCAACAACCTGATAGTCCACCTTAACAGAGGATAATAAAGTTCTTGCGCTTCCGCTTAAAACAGGCACAGCGTCTGTTCCTGTAAAGCTCATTGTTTTTGAACCGTCATTAATTGTTATAATTGTCTGTGAACCAACTGCGGCAACAGATGTTATTTTCCCCGAAATAGAGCCTGTCTGCTGTTCTTCTTTAGCCTTTTTCATTGTGTTGTGGGATTTTGAAACCATAACAGCCATTTCCGCTCTGTTAATAAGGTTTTTAGGGTTAAAGTTTCCTAAATCATCACCCTGCAAAACCTCAAGCCTTGAAAGTAAGTCCACATATGAAACAGCCGCCGCATTAATTGCTGATTTATCTTTATATGTAAGGCTTGGGTTTGAATTAAGCGTTCCGTAATCTTTAAGTGCACGCCCAACCATTATTGCAACATCCTGCCTTGTGGCATTAACAGAAACGCCCTTTGAATTAATAAACCCGGGTATGTCTGAAATAGTTATAATTTTGTTTTCCAAACCATATGCCACCGCAGGCTGTGCCCATGCAGGTATTTTGTATCCGTTCATAACGGAAGTCCATTTGTTTTGAATAGCGGCAGTAACAGACTCTCCCGTGTGTTTTTGCACAAGTGAATAAACAAGCTGCATTGTTTCGCAGTATGAAATGTTATCCTTTGCCCTAAAAACAAGCTGTCCCTTTGAATTATAGTCGCCCACCATAATCCCTAAATCCGCAACAGAGTTTATGTATGTTTTTGCACCCTCCCACGGCACATTGTTTATATCCGTAAAATTTACCGCCATTGCAGGAACACTGCTAAAAAAAGTTGTTGCAGCAACCATAACAGCAAGCATTTTCTTTTTATTCATACCTATCATTCCTTTCTTTAAAATCATGCTATTAAATGATTATACATTATTTTGCCCTTAAAGGTTCCCTTTTTTACATAATTTTAAGAAAATATTAAAACTTAGTCAACTTAAATATCTAAATCTTTTTATTCTAAACTCACACTAAATAACACTATACATCATACCTTTTCAATTTACTATACAAAGTAAAACTGTAGTTTTTCATTGTTTTAATATAAAACACTTGTTTTTGTGTTGACAAAATAAGTCTTAGGGTTTAAACTTCCAATTAAATAATATAATTTCTAATACAGTATAACCGGGAGATAATTATGCTTAAACCTAAATTTTCGGCACAATTTATTATTAGCATTATTAACCTCATCATTATTGATGAGGCTATTTGTGATGATAAAGTGGTGTGCTGATAATAGTCAAAAAAGGTTTAAGTTAAAGTAAATCCTTAACCGTTAAAGACTGCGCAGAAACCACTGCACAGTCTTTTTTTTATAAAAAATTAAAGTTGAAGGAGGAAATAAACATGGAATTAACCGGATGTCAGATATTAATGGAAGTTCTTGTAGAGCAGGGTGTAACAACAGTTTTCGGCTATCCAGGAGGTCAGGTTTTAAGCATTTATGACGAGCTTTATAAAAACAGACATAGAATAAATCATATTTTAACAGCCCATGAGCAAGGCGCAAGCCATGCCGCAGACGGCTACAGCAGATCAAGCGGCAGAGTTGGTGTTTGCATAGCCACATCAGGCCCCGGAGCAACAAATCTTATAACAGGCCTTGCAACGGCACATGCAGATTCAATACCCCTTGTTGCCATAACAGGCAACGTGCCTATGGAGCTTATAGGAACAGACAGCTTTCAAGAAGTTGACACCATTGGCCTTTCAATTCCCGTAACAAAACACAGCTTCCTTGTTAAAAGGGTTGAAGACCTTGCCCACTGCCTAAGAGAAGCTTTCAGGTTTGCAAAAAGCGGACGCCCCGGCCCTGTTTTAGTGGACATTCCAAAAAATGTTCAGCTTGCCAAAACAGAATATATGGCCGCAGGGCCTGCCCAGGCCGATAAAGACCATGACCCAGACACCAACCTTCTTGATGAGGCTGTTGAGCTTATTCTTGAAAGCAAACGCCCTGTTATATACTGCGGCGGCGGTGTAATAAACTCCGGCTCTTCAAAAGAACTTACGGCTCTTGCCGAAAGGCTTGATGCATATGTGGTTTTCAGCATGATGGGGCTTACGGCAATGGATGGAAACCATGATAAATATTTAGGCATGTGCGGAATGCACGGCAGATATGCGGCAACAAGGGCATTAAATGAAGCCGATGTTATAATTGCAACAGGGGTCAGGTTCACAGAAAGAGCAACGGGGAATAAACAAAAATTTGCAGAAAGTTCGAAGATCATACATCTTGAAATAGACCCTGCAGAGCATGGAAAAAACATTGACGTTGACATTGAAATCCTCGGCGATTTAAAAAAGAGTATAGAATATATAACAGAAAAAGTGCAGCAAAAAGATAACCCAAAATGGCGTGAAACAATAACAGAATATAAAGGCATAAATAAAGGAATTAAAGACATGGACGGCTTTATGCGTCCTTGGGAGGTAATTGCCGCAGTAAATAAAAAAGCTCCGCCTGAAACAAATATAGCAACAGATGTGGGTCAGCACCAAATGTGGGTGTCCCAGTATTACGTCTTTAAAAAACCAAGAACACTTTTAACAAGCGGCGGCCTTGGAACAATGGGCTACGGAATGGGTGCGGCAATAGGTGCGGCATCTGCAACAGGCAATAAAACAGTGCTTTTCACAGGTGACGGAAGTTTTGGCATGAACCTTAACGAGCTTGCCACGGCAGTAAGTCAGGAACTGCCCATTGTTGTTGTAATTCTTAACAACAGAATGCTGGGAATGATAAGACAATGGCAAAGCCTGTTTTTTGATAACCACTATATGGCAACTGTGCTTCAGCGAAAAACAGACTTTGTAAAACTTGCAGATGCTTTCGGCGCTGTGGGCTATAGAGCCACTAACCTGACAGAGCTTAACGAGGTTTTGGATAAGGCCTTTGCCATAAAAACTCCTGTGGTTATTGACTGTATAATTCCCGACGAAGAAAATGTATTCCCAATGGTGCCGCCAAATGGCTCCTTGGAAAATATTATATTGAAATGAGGTGCAAAACTATGAATACCACTGATAACCTGCATCAATTTGCCGTTTCTATTATAGTAACAAATCAGGCGGGAGTTTTAACAAGGATTTCATCACTCTTTAGCCAAAGAGATTTCAACATTGACACCTTCACATCAGGCCAGACAAATAACCCAAAATTGGCAAGGATAACCATAACTGCAACAGGTGACCACCGTAAAAAAAGTCAGCTTTTAAAACAAATCGCAAAACTTTACGACGTTAAAAAAGTGGAGCTTATGAAACCTGAAAACACCATACTAAGAGAGCTTTTAATAGTAAAAGTAAAGGCACAGGATGAAAGTCTGCAAACGGTGCTTAATGCGGCAAACGTGTTCCGCTCCAAAGTGGTTGATATGTCACCGGGCTCGGTGTGTATAGAAATGACAGGTGAAAGCAGTAAACTAAACGCATTTCTCACCTACGTGGAGCCTTACGGCATAATCGAGTATTGCCGAACGGGGCTTATAGCGGTGGAGCGAGGCAGCGGCAGTCTTTATGACGAAGACCAATAAACGAAACACAGGCTTTAACCTTGGGGTGAAACCCAAGTTGTTAAATACACACATAAAAAAGGAGAAGATAACAATGGCTAAAATGTATTACGAAAAGGATGCGGATTCACAGAGAATAAAGGGGAAAACAATTGCAATAATCGGTTATGGCTCACAGGGTCATGCTCATGCTCAAAACCTTAAAGACAGCGGTGCTGATGTAATCGTTGGGCTTTACGAGGGTTCAAAAAGCAAGGCTAAAGCAGAGGCGGACGGCTTAAAGGTTATGACAACAGCTCAGGCTGTTAAAGCTGCCGATATCACCATGATACTTGTTAATGACGAAACACAGGCAAAAATGTATAAAACAGACATAGAGCCAAACCTTAAATCAGGTGCAACACTTGCCTTTGCCCATGGTTTTAACATACACTTTGGACAGATTGTTCCCCCAAGCGATGTGGATGTAATAATGGTTGCCCCAAAAGGCCCTGGACACACAGTAAGAAGTGAGTATCAGGAAGGCTTTGGCGTGCCTGCCCTTATAGCAGTTTATCAAGACAAAAGCGGTACAGCAAAAGAAACAGCCCTTGCCTATGCAGACGCCATAGGCGGCACAAGAGCCGGAGTTCTTGAAACAACTTTCAAAGAGGAGACAGAAACAGACCTTTTCGGCGAGCAGACAGTTCTTTGCGGCGGTGTTGCGGCGCTTATGAAAGCAGGCTTTGACACACTTGTTGAGGCAGGGTATCAGCCTGAAAGTGCATATTTTGAGTGTATGCATGAAATGAAGCTTATAATAGATTTAGTTGTTAAAGAGGGCTTATCCTTTATGCGTTATTCTATAAGCGACACAGCGGAATACGGTGATTACTACGCAGGCCCTAAAATCATAACAGACGAAACGAAAAAGGCCATGAAAGACATACTTACAAACATTCAGGAGGGGAACTTTGCAAAGGACTGGATTCTTGAAAACCAGGCGAACCGCCCTCACTTTAACGCAGTTAGAAGGATACACAGCGAGCACTTAAGCGAAAGCGTTGGTGCAGAGCTTAGAAAGAATATGAGAAGGAAGTAAGAGAAAAAAGACCGAGGGGTTCCACCCCACTTCCCCGCAAGGGGCTTGCCCCTTGACCCATTTAAAACCGCATATTTTATGCGGTTTTTTTACGAGTTTTTTGCCTTTTCTTTAGCTCACGTTTACATATAAACCAATCCACTATTTTGAATAACCCTCAAGCAAAACAAAGTTTTGCGTAATGGGTCAAGTAGGAAGGTTGAAGATAAACGCCGCCGCTGGGCATCGGAAAGAAGTCCGATGGCAAAGCCGCTTTTTCGTAAGAAAAAGTGCTGAACGAAGTAGCGGTTTGCGGAGCAAATTCCTGACAGTGAAACCCTTGTAGGGGGAGGTGGGGGACAACGTCCTCCACGGTCTTAAACCAAATCCCTCCACGGTCTTAACCCAAATCCCCCCACTGTCTTTAACCCTTTCCACAAAAAAGGATGCAAGCTTTCGCCTGCATCCTCCTCTTTGTAACTTATCTTTGTTTGTTTGTCTTATTCGTTTCTTTTATTCCTCATCTGTTTCCTTTTTCCTTGCTACCACACCAAGTGCTGCAAGTGCTGCTGCAAGAACCAATCCAAACGCTCCTGCTTTGCTGTTGTCGCCTGTTGCAGGTGCATCACCAAGAGGAACTTCCTCTTCTTCTATGGCAATTATCATAGGTGTCTCTGCAAGCGGTACTTCCTCTTCAGGAATTTCCACTACTGGCACTTCCGCAAGCGGCACTTCCTCTTCAGGAATTTCCACTACTGGTGGTGTAGGTGTAGGTGTAGGTGTAGGTGTTGGCGTAGGTGTTGGTGGTACGTATGGATCGTCACTGTCGCCGCCTCCGCCTGTTGTAACTCTTCTTTCGTAGTAAAGATGAATTTCCTTAACCACACCGTACTCGTCAAGCACTACTTCTTCAATGGTTTCAGGTTTTGCGATATAGTTAAACCTTGTTCCGCCAACTTCTGGATCAATGAACCTCCAGTATTCTTTAATAAGGTCAGTCATTTTAACTAACTGTCCAAGCACACCGTTTTCTAAAGCTCTTTCAACGGTTGTTGTTCCGCCTGCAACGCCGTTTGTGTATGTTGTATAGTGAGTAATAATCTTATACTGATATTCAAGCAATGTGTTAACAAGCTCTATCCTTACAACTTTTAACCCACCTTCTTCTAAGACTTCCGCCTCTGCGCCTGTCAAAACAACTTCATCAGCCATTTCATAACCGGCCATTTCGCCAAGCTCTTTAACAACATATACTATCCATTCATGTGTTTCGCTGTCATACATTGGAAGTTCTTCGAATGTAGCTCCCCATCCGTTTTCAGCATTTAATGTCACTCTTTCAAGTTCTGTATCAACCACTGAGAACATTGTCATGAAAACAGGTTCTTCTGCATTGCCGATTCCTCTTCTGTAAAGACCAACTTCTACCTCTTCCGGTGTAACTGTTCCTTCCGGAACATTCCACTTCTTGCTTATTTCAATGTCGAAATATTGTTGTTCAACTGTGTTAATAATTGTGTTTCCGTCATATTCAGGTTCTTCATATCCCTCTAACTGGGTAACTTCTCTGAATGTGTATACATGAGGCTCTCTTGTGTCACCTTTATACTGGTTAAGACCGTCAAACTCGAAAGATGTTTCACCATTTTCAAGAGTAACTGTTCTTCCTGCAACGTCATGACCATCCATTACAAGCTGAATTGTAATTTCAGGATGCTCTGTGTCATGAGGGTCATTCCAAATCTTTTCGCCCCATACAGTGAATTCCTCATTCTGCTTGATTGTGTTGTAAACATTAAAACCGTCATAAGTTACTTCATAACCATCAGGAACAACTGCCTCTTCAACTGTATAAACATAGCTCTTAAAAGTATTTCCCTCTTTGTAATATAGCGGCCAGCCACTTTCATTCTCTGGGTTTGGTATTGCAAAAGCAAACATATCTGCTGTTTCGGTTCCCTCATCCGGAGTAATAACTGCACTTTCCACAATTGTTCCGTTTTGTTTAAGGTTTATGGTAACTGTTCCGTGAATAGCACTTGCAGGGTCAATCCAGTATTTTGTTCCGTTAACTTGGATATACTCCATATCCTTTGTGTTTGTTACAGCTACGTCTGCACTGTCATCTTCAAATGCAACTGTACCAAGTCCGGAAGCAGAATATCCATTAACTTCGGCTTCCCCTATTCTGTATGAATAAAGCTGACCGTTGTCATTATACTTAGGAAGTTTAAATGTATGGCTTCCCCCTGCTAAGCTAAATGTATAGCTTGCAACGCTGTTTTGATCATTATCTCTGTAAACATGAATTGTTGCGCTAAGGTCTTCTGCACCCTCAGGAGCAATCCATTCTTTGGTTACAGTAATTTCAACAGTACCTGTAATTGTGTTTGTTATAGTCCAGTTGTTGCCATCACCCTTAACAGGCTCACCTTTTGTGTATCCTGTAAAACTGCTTGTTTCAACAACTCTGTACATTACTTCTTGAGCAATAAGAATAGGTTCGGCTTCAATTCCGCCTGCTTCACCTGTGTCACCTTCGCCGCCTGCTTCACCTGCACCGCCTGCTTCACCTGCACCGCCTGCTTCACCTGCACCGCCTGCTTCACCTGCACCGCCTGCTTCACCTTCGTCGCCTGCTTCACCTTCGTCGCCTGCTTCGCCTTCGTCGCCTGCTTCACCTGTGCCGCTGTCTTCGTCATATGCCGCATCAGCCGGTGCTGATTCAACATATTCATACTTTGGCAATCCTGTGAATGCACCGCTCCAGCCATTACCATTATTAAGGTCTAATTCTTCTCCCTCAACTGTAATCCAGTTGTTTCCGCCGTCAATACTCTTTTGAAGTCCAACTGTAACATCAGGATGAGCCATTCCTTCAGGAGACGCCCAAATTTTTGTTACTCCAACGGAAACATCTTCAGGGTCTTGAATTGTGTTTGTAATAACAACTTTAACGCCATCAGAAGTTACTTGCCTGTCATACCCAATTGTGTATGGGAAACCTGTTTCGGCAACTTTTTCTCTAACCGTATAATTTATAAGGTTTCCTGTTTCATTAAACTTAGGAAGATCTTCAAATGTTGTTGAATCGCTGAAGGTTGCTGTGTCTATTTTTTCATTATCTGCAAACAATTCAACAGTTACATAACCATGGCTTGCGCCAACTGTGTCAACCCAAACCTTTTCAACCTCAACCGAAGTTGTTCCGGTTGCAATGTTTGTTATGCTGTATCCGTTAATTGTGCTGCTAAATCCATCAACGTCAAATTCTTCAATTGTGTAGTTATTTTCTGTAACCGTTAAGCCGTCTGTGCTGAATGTATACTTTTCCAAATCTGTAAAGTCATATTTCCATTCCGGCCCGCTTAATGTTACAGCGTTTCCATAAGGTTCTCCATTTTTATAAAGCTGAACGTCTATAGTATCGGGACGCTCTGTATTTTCGTCATGGGACCAGGTTTTTGTTACGGAAACTGTCATTTCAGATTGATTAACTATGTTTGTAATAACACCTGTGCTAACACCGTTTCTTACTACATATTCAATTGATTTTTGCTGATATCCGGCAATTGAATCTTCTCCAACTGTGTAGGTGTTAATTCCATAGTTTTCATTATATTTAGGAAGACCTGTAAATTCAGCCGTCCATTTTCCGTCTGTTCCCTTTGTTACAGTTTTTGTAGCAATAGAAGTTGTGCCGCCGTTTTTATAAAGGTTAACTGTTATAGACTCTGGTCTTGTGCTTTCATCTGCGTCTATCCAATTCTTTTCAACGGCAATTGTAATATTGTTCGGATCTTTTTCCTTGTTCTTGAAAAGGTATCCATATGTGTCAACTCCGTTTGAACTGCTGAGTTTTACCCATTCAGGGTCTCCCATAGGCTCAAACTTATCTGTGTTAGTGCCTAAATCTTCACTTACTGTCATAACGAGATTTTTGCCTGTTGCCGGGTTTTTACCTGCCGGAACATTTGCAAATTCATGGTAAGCCTCAGATGCCTTGTTTGGGAAATTGAGTTCTTTGCTTGCGTTCCAGAATACAGCACTTGAACCCTCTTCTTTTACAACAAGATTAATTGTGATTTTAGGTGCCTGTGTGCCGGCATTTTTATACCAAACTTTTTTAACAGGAACCGTTGTTTTCTGTTGGATAAGTGTGTTTTCATATTTATATCCCGTCGGTACCTTTCCGTCAATTTTAACTGTTCCGCCGCTTACGGAAACAGATGCGGTAACGGAGGATACTACATATCCTGTAGGTGCTGAAATTTCCTTAAGCACATATGTGAACCCTGAAGGTATTCCTGTAAAGGTTACATTTCCGTTTGCGTCTGATATTGCTGTAAGAATAACTTTATTTGTTGTTCCGGGAATATTTTCGTTGCTCTCAAGTTTAAACTGGGCACCTTGAAGTAATGTTTCATTGTTGTGTGCCGCAACCTTTTTAAAGGTTAAGTCTCCTTTAAAGCCTTTAACGCTTGGAAGACTTCCCACTGGAATTGTTATAGTTCCATCTCTTGTTGTTTCAGTTCCACCTATTTTTTCAGTTATTTTGTAGTTTAATAGAGTTGCTCCATTTGTTTCATTAGGATCTCCTGCCACAAAATCTTCACCTGTGTTATCAAGGATAACCCTGTAGGTGGTTGTATATGTTGTAACGTCTCCGTTTTTTGTTCCGTCACCGCCAACTTTCCACGTTAAAGTTTTGGTTCCCGTGGCAAAGTTTTTATTACTTTCGCTATCGTCTGTTGTATATCCCAAAAGTTCATTGTGGTCAATATCAAAAATTATATTTTCGCCCATTGGGTCTACAACGCTTAAACTTCCAGCCTCTTTAACTTCTTCATTTATTTTATCTGCAATTGCTGCAAACTTGTCATAAAGGGCTTGATCGTTATTTGCTGGGAAAACTCCTGACGAGCCATCTGTTGTCATTTTTCCAAGTAAGCCCCCGACTGTTACAGAAGTCAATCCATCATAATAAACATGTTCATTTTCTGCCGCAAAAGGAATTGCATATAATTTTGCTTGTTGTACACTTTTAATTTGATATGCAATATTCTTGGAATTATTAGTTGCTGTAAGATGGTCATATGTTTCACTGCTTACGGCTGATCCATACCCTACTGTTCCATTAATAGTGCCTGTTAACTCCGATGAAATACTGCTTACACCCTTTGTAGGTATTCCATCTGTCAAAAGTATAACGTAAAGATTTGTAATACTTGGATTTGCACTTCTAAACTGTATTAACATGTTTCTTGCAAGAAGAAGTCCGCCTTCAATATTTGTTGCTCCCAAATTTGCTTCATTTTGAGAGGGACTTGTTTTACCAGCAGTTACCGGCTTTATACCGGAAATTGTTGTTTCCATTGATGTTTTTTGTGCTGGAACACTAACCTCTTTAAAACCTGATGCTATCTCTGCATTAGTTCCAAACTTAACAACTGCCATATGCCTTTCCCCTGTTGTAGCTTCTGTAAACTTTGTGAGAAAGTTCTTTGCAGCCGCACTGGCTTTTGTGTATCTTCTGTCTGCCTCAGGCACTAAACTATTATAAGCGTTACTACCAGATTTTCCGCCGCCTAATTTATTGCCCCGTCTGTCGTATCCTGCTACTCCGTTAATGTTTTCGTTCATACTGTTAGAAACGTCCATTACCAAAATCACAGCCGCATCCTGGCTCATAGTTTGCTGACTTATAGTATCTTTCGTTTCCACCTTTAATGTGATGTCAAAAACATTTTCGTCATTTGTTCCGCTTATTGTCTTTGTAAGTGTAACGTCTCCGTTTTCTCCGGATATCGTTCCCTCATGGTTAACAATTTGGCTTGCCGAGGTTTGTGAACTGGCAAACACATTTGCAGGAACAAGAGACATCACCATGGCAAGGGTTGTAATAAAGGTTACAATCCTTTTACCCGCTCTGCTCTTTAACATAAATACCCCTCCCTGCATAATTCAATCTTTATTTAATGTATAACATAACTTACTCTTAATTCTTACGATTATGTTACCACAATCAGGGTTAAAGTATCGGTTAATTTTTACAAATAATTAAATCTTTTTAGAACTTTTTAGTAAACTATTGTGGCTTTAATTCGACATTCAAATAAAAAAAGGAGTATATTTGTATACATACTCCTAATTTAAATGAAAATTTTTAATAAAAGTTATATATTTTAAACTATTGCCTCTTTAAAAGCCTCCTCCAAATCTTCAATAATATCATCTATGTTTTCTATACCTACAGAAAGCCTGATGGTGCCCGGCTTTATCCCTTGTTCAAGAAGCTCTTCTTGGCTAAGCTGTGAGTGTGTTGTTGAAGCAGGGTGTATAACAAGAGATTTTACATCTGCAACATTGGCAAGAAGAGAAAATAATTCAAGGCTGTCAATAAACTTTTTTGCAGACTCTTCTCCGCCTTTTATTTCAAATGTAAAAATAGAGCCTCCGCCTTTGGGAAAATATCTTGAATAAAGCTCCCTTTGTGTCAAACTATGTGAAACAGACGGATGGTTTACCCTTTCCACCTGGGGATGATTGTTTAAATATTCAACCACCTTAAGTGCATTTTCCACATGTCTTTCCACCCTTAAAGATAATGTTTCAAGCCCTTGAATAAAGGAAAAGGCATGAAAAGGCGAAATCGCCGCCCCTGTGTCACGAAGAAGCACAGCCCTTATCTTTGTGATAAATGCCGCCGCCCCCACAGCCTTTGAAAAGCTTATTCCATGATAGCTTGGGTTAGGCTCTGTAATTGACGGAAATTTTCCGCTTGCCTCCCAGTCAAAATTGCCGCTGTCAATAATAACTCCGCCAAGTGCAGCTCCGTGTCCGCCTATAAACTTTGTTGCCGAATGTATAACAATGTCTGCCCCGTATTCAATCGGCCTTAAAAGGTAAGGAGTTGCAAATGTGTTGTCAATAACAAGAGGTATTTTGTTTTCATGTGCAATGTCAGCTATTTTTTTAATATCCGCAATGTCAGAGTTGGGATTTCCAAGGGTTTCAATAAAAATCGCCTTGGTGTTTTCCTTTATTGCCCCTCTTATTTCTTCATAATTAAAAGGGTCTGCAAATGTTGTTGTAATGCCATACTCAGGCAATGTGTGGGATAAAAGGTTGTATGTTCCGCCGTATACATTTCTTGCCGAAACAATGTGTTCTCCTGCACGGGCAAGATTTTGTATTGTGTATGTAACAGCCGCCGCTCCGGAACTTACGGCAAGTGCGCCAACTCCACCCTCTAAAGCGGCAATTCGTTTTTCAAAAACATCTTGTGTTGGGTTTGTAAGACGTCCGTAAATGTTTCCTGCGTCGCTTAAATTAAATCTTGCCGCCGCATGGTCAAAGTTGTCAAACACATAAGATGTTGTCTGATAAATGGGCACTGCTCTTGCCCCTGTTGCCGAATCAGCTTTCTCCTGACCAACGTGAAGCTGTAATGTTTCAAATTTAAGGTTTCTTTTTTCATATTCTTTTTTAGACATATTTCATTCCTCCTAAAATAAATTCAAATTTTCTTTTCATACAATTCCTATCAACTTATGATGATATGTTACCATAAGGCTTTTTATCTGTCTAATACATAAAAAAAGCAACCGGCTATAGGTAAAACCTATACCGATTGCAGTTATTTCATTATGCCTTGTATTTTGTAATTTCCTCAAGATATTTTCTGCCTATGTTGCTTATGGTCACACCCTTTCTTGAGATATAGCCAATTGTCATTTCTTCGTTGCCTTTAAGGGGAACCGCACAATAATCAGTGCCGTTTAAATCTTCACAGATAATTCCTGAACAAAGTGTATAACCCATAAGCCCCACCATTAAATTAAGCATTGTTGCCCTGTCGTTTGCTTTTATAATTCTTTTATAGTTATAAACACTTAAAACCTCTTCTGCAAAGTAAAATGAATTATAAGATCCTTGGTCAAAGGAAAGACAAGGATACTCCTGTAACTCGTCTATGGAAATTTCCTGCTTATTGGCCAGCGGATGGCCTTTCCACATGTAAACAAAAGTTCCGCATTTTAATATTTCACAAAACTCCAAATCATAATCTTTAAAAATCTTGTGCATAACCTTGCTGTTAAAATCGTTTATATATAAAATTCCTATTTCACTTTTTAACTTCCTTACATCATTAATAACATCATAGGTTCTTGTTTCATGCACCGCAAACTCATACTCGTCCATGCCAAACTGCTTAACCATTTGAATAAATGCATCCACAGCAAAAGAATAGTGCTGCATTGAAACGCTGAAACGCTTTTTAACATTCCTTTTTTCAATATATTTAGCCTCTATAAGCTGATATTGTTCAATAACCTGCCTTGCATATCCAATAAACTCCTCACCCTCAGGAGTAATAACTATACCTCGGTTTGTGCGCATAAAAAGCTCAATGCCTGCCTCTTTTTCCAAATCCTTTATGGCTGCGGAAAGGCTTGGCTGGGAAATAAAAAGATGCTGTGCCGCTTCGTTTATGGATTTCGCATCAGATAAAGCAACAGCATATTTTAACTGTGTCAGTGTCATAAAATCACCTTAGTCCGTATATCATATTTTTCATGTTAACTTTTCAATGTCTTCAAGTGTTTTTAAAAATAACCCAAGATTTTCTTCACCTATTGTTTCCCTGATATTTTTTTGTGCCTGTTTCCATAAAACATAACCTTGCTCAATTGTTAGGTTTCCCAATTTGGTAAGCTGAATTAAGTTGTTTCTGTTTGTTTCTCCTTCTATTTCTTCAACTAAGCCTTTTTCCAATAACACGTTTAAGTTTCTTATAATTGTTGTTCTGTCTAACTTGGCATACTTGGCCAACTGAGTTTTGTTGCAAGTTTTTATATACTTAATATCGTTTAGTAAAGAGAACTGACTAACTGTTAAATTAACAGGCTTTAACATGCTGTCATAATATTTAGTCAAAGCCGATGAAGCTCTTTTAAACTTTATGCCATAACATTTTATTTCCCTCGGCTCTATATTGGACATAATTATATTCTCCTATCATTAATAACTGCTTAAAAATAACAATAAATCTTAATTTTTAGGCCATAAAACAGCCTGAGTACAGCGAAAAACAGCAATCTTTTTTCCTGTTTTTTCAGATGTAACAACTGCATCCCAAACTTGGGTGGTGCGTCCAAGATGCTGTGCTGTTGCGGTACAAAGCAAGTTTCCCTCTGTTTCTGAACCTATGTGGTTGCTTTTCAGCTCAATTGTTGTAAAACCTGCAGAACCTTCAGGAACATGAGCAAATGCTGCATTGCCGCAGCTTGTGTCAGCCAAAGCAATAACACTTGCCGCATGCAAATAACCATGTATTGAAAGATGGGATTTTGTTATTTTCATCCTGCTTGTCAGCTTTCCTTCTTCAAGAGTTAAAGTTTCAACACCAAATTCACCTGCCAAAAACCCTTTTGCAATTTCATTTAAATAATCAACAGTAACATCTTTTCCTAATAAAATCTCCATAATTCCCTCCTAAATTTTCGCCTTTTTACCTTTTCACCTTTTCACCTTTTCGCCTTTTCATGCTTATGCACATGTGTATATGCACATATTAATATAAACATCTTTCTTTGTCAATACTCTTCAATGCATTAATCCAAATTATAATTAAAATAAATTTATAAAGACAAAACCTGCCCCCCGTCTTTACCTGTTAAAACCCCATGTATATGCGGCTTTACAAAAGTTTTTGCTCCGCTTTTTTCAAAAAGCGGATAGGTTTGGGCAAAGCCCAAGGTCTTATATAATTAAGACCTTAGATGCTCTCTGTCAGCACTTTGCTTCGCAAAGCAGTCACATACGTGACTGTGGCATCTATCTTTGCCATGCATACCTAATACCCCGCAAGGGTTTCACCCTTGACCCGCAATAAAACCGCATGTATATGCGGTTTTAATAAAAGTTTTTGCCTTGCTTTTTTCAAAAAGCAAGTGGGTTTGGGCAAAGCCCAAGGCCTTATATAAATAAAAAAACAGGCAACCCTTAGTGTGTAAAGGATTGCCTGAGTGTTATTTTGCTGCACTAATACTCATTTCTTTTAAAACTTCGTTTTCCTTCTCCGCCTTGCACTTGAGCCTGACGTCATACTTTTCCACCATTCTTTCGGGACGGTAACTTAACTTTGCCTTTCTAAGGCCTTCAAGACCCATGTCCTCTTCCCGGTTTATAAATTCTGTTTCGGAACAATGAGCCTGTGCATACATTTGGTTGATAAGCGGATAAAGACCATCTATGTCCTTTGCCGCCTTTTCAATATGAATTTGGCTCATTGTGGGAAGAACCTGCTCCCCAACAGTAAATGCTTTAAGCACACCGTCAATTCTTATTATTCCTCCTGTAAGACCAAGCTCGTCAAGGTTTAAAAGTGCCCTCTCAACTGACGAACGCTCGTCAAACTGCGTTATTGTTACTTCCTTGTGGTCTGTGCACCACTCATCATAAAGCTCCATGCACTCTTCATAATGCTCTTTTGTTAGCTCTTCGTAAACAAAGTCAGGATATGTTTTTAAAAATTTGTTTATGTGGTTTCTCTTTCCGTGAAGCTTTTTACCGCTTAATGTAATCATTTTTTCACTTAAATATAAGTAATCAAAATTATTCCTTTTTTCATGAAACTCCATATCGGGGCATTGCTCTTCTATCATTTCTTTAAATGGTGTGCAGATAGAACGGAAATAAGGAACAACTCCTATGCCTCTCATGTATTCACATGCCATTTTAACTGCGATTGAATAGTCGTAGCTTTTGTCTAAAGGAAAAGGCGGCCAAAAAAATGGCACTTCCCCTGGGAAATCAAGCTTTATAAAAAGAAAACCGTCTTTTTCCGCATACTGAATTTTCCCGTCGCTTCCCCATATAAACATATGTGCAAAACTGAACTCTGCATTTTCACAATTCCAGTGCTTTATATAACTGTTTATTGCTTTTTCGCTGTTAAGGGTTATTTCTTTAAAATCTAAACTCATTATATTACCTTCTTTCAATACTCGTCTATTATGTGGCAAGCCTGCTTCGGGAAAAGATTATCCAAAACTTCAGCACCGGGTTTGTTATAAACCTCCAAACTGCCTTCGTTTGAAAGCTCCTCTATTGATTTATAACCGCAAAGCCATTGAATCAAGTTTCCCGAGGTTGTTTTAAAAACAGGCAGCTCTTTTGTTTTTTCACCTTTAAGGTTAAAAATTCCGTTGTTTTCCTTTACTACACTGTCCTCTATTTCTATTGCTATGCTAAGGTTGTTTCCAACAGCTCTAAGAAGATGGCTTACATTTGCAAGGCCCAAAACATTTCTTGGTGAAATTGTAACCACTCCTTGATTTGATATGCTTTTTGTATCCGGAGGAAGCTTGATTTTTACCTTTTTACCTTCTCCAAGGTGTATAAGCTTGTTTACTATTTTTTGCTCGGCATGTTGGTTTAAAGAAACAATCTCCTCCCCGTGAAGCATTTCTTCAGTGTCGTAATAAACAGCATATGCCAAAACTTCACCGTTTTCTAAAACGGCAATGGCTTTGCCCCCGTCTGCGGCGTAATCGGAAAGTTTAAGACGCATATCTGAGATTGTTCTTAGAATTATTCCTGAATAGTTTTGAGCAAAACGTGAATAGCATTTTAAAAATGCGGCAGATTCGTTTTTCATGTCAATTTCTAAAACATCCGCCTCGTCAGCTGTTTTTTCAACCTTTTCAATTTCTATAAATGCAGTGCTGCTTACAGGAAAATGCCCTACATAAAAATACGTATGAAGCACCGCCGGAGTATGGGCACATAAAACAATTCCCAAATCCTTTACATAATTCATATACCATGTGTAAAGCTCTTTCATATATCCTCGTTTTGTATAGTCTGGGTGTGTGCATGCTCCAACCATCATTGTTGCAGGAATTATGGCGTTTCTTATTTTAATAAAATAAGGTATGCTTTGCACCTCAGAAACAATTTTATTATCTTCTTCCATACAAATTGAATATTCGGGAATAAATCGATTTTCAAAAAACCAATCCCTAAAAACAATGGAATCTGTAAAACATTTATCCCAAAGACTGCGAAATTCTTTTTTATCCTCTGATACAGCGTTTCTTATTTTTTTCATATTACAGCTCCTTAAACAGACGGATAAGAGTTTTTAAAATATTATCGCCTGTGTTTATTTATCTTTATTTTTGTTATAGGCAAGGTCAAGGCATGGAGTTTCAATGTTTGCTTTTCTTGCAAGACGGTATCCTTTGCCTATTATATTATCAAACTCTGATTTGTTTCCTGCTTTTATATCCCTGTGAAGCGATGTTGTTGCTCCTTTAGGAAGACGTTTAAAGGTTTCCATGTGTTTTTGTACAACATTTTGGCTTATGTTTACATCCATTGCCTTTGCAACATTATAAAGCTCTGTGTAAACGTCTTCTATATATTTCATTTTAACATTATCTGCATGAACATCCTCTGCAAAACAGTCAAAGTATGTAAAAACACAACTGTTTCCGCACATCATAATATATTTTATCCAAACAGGAACCATAATATCATTGCTGAAAGCTGCTTCTATTCCGCTTTCTTTAAGCATTTTTTCAAGCTTTAAAGAAGTTTCGTTTGTATGCTTGTCTTTAAAACCAAACTCTATACGGCAAAGCTCTCCTATATGCCTGATTTCGCCTGGTTTTGAGATTGATGAAAAAGCATATATACATCCGTCGGCAATCTGCCCTTTGTTGTTAAGAAACATTTCTACTTCGTCTGAAAGTGAAACACCGTTTAATAAAGGTATAACAACAGTGTTTTCTCCTATAATAGGTTCACATTGTTTGCAGGCATTTTCAAGGTCATAACTTTTTGATGTTATAAAAAGCACATCCACATTGCCTATATCTTTAACATTGTCTGTTGCAAGTTTAGGCTTTGCAGTAAAATTTCCAAGAAGATCACTTTCAATGTAAATGCCTTTTTCTTTAACGGCTTTAAGAGTTTCCCCTCTTGCAATAACATATATATCATTAAATTTTTTAGCCAATGCGGCACAAACAAGACCGCCTATACCGCCGCAACCTAAAACTGCTATTTTCATAAAAACAACTCCTTTGGTATATTGTTATTTTAAAACCGCTATTATTTTATGCTTAAACAAAAATAAATAAAGAAATCCTCAATCATTTCACTGTTATAATAATATTACCATCATTTTAGAAATAAATCTATTATTTTTTAAAATTAGCTTGTGTTTGGGGTTTTGGTGTGTTAGAATATTTTATTGTATAAATAATCCTTGCTCTTAACGTTTGTTAGGGGCCATAAGTCCAAAAGGAGGTGTATTTTAAATGAATAAGTATGAATTAGCATTGATTATCAGACCTGATCTTGAAGAAGAAGAAAGAGTTGCTGAGGCACAAAAAGTTCAGGAGTTAATCGGCAGATTTGGCGGCACAATCGAAAAAATTGACGATTGGGGCAAAAGAAGACTCGCTTACGAAATCAAAAAAGTTAATGAGGGTTTTTTCAGCTTTATTTCATTCGATGCAGACGGTTCTGCACCTGCTGAAATTGAAAGCCGTATTCGTATCATGGAAGGCGTTCTTCGTTACCTTATTATCCGCAAAGATGTATAATTAGATTTGGGGGGTAGGAGATGAACAAGGTTATCTTGATGGGAAGACTGGTTAGAGATCCTGAAGTAAGATATTCTCAAGGGTCCACTCCTATTGCAGTGGCTCGATTCTCATTGGCTGTTAATCGCCGTTTCAGACGTGAAGGTGAACCGGAGGCAGATTTTATTAACTGTGTTTCCTTCGGCAAATCAGGCGAATTTGTTGAAAAGTTCTTTAAAAAAGGACAAATGGTAAGCGTAGTCGGAAGACTTCAGGTTCGTTCTTGGGACGATAAAGAAGGAAAGAAACAATGGAGCACGGAGGTTGTTGTTGAAGAAAACTATTTTGCAGAAAGCAAGGCTTCCTTTGAAAGCAGAGGCTCTCAAGGGTATCAGCAAAATACACCTTCACAACCAAAATCCCCCGAAAGCGAAGGTTTCTACCCTATAGATGAAAGTATAGAAGACGATGATTTACCCTTTTAAATTATAAAAGGAGGTTAGGAAAATGATTCAGAAAAGACGTGGACGCAGAAAAAAACGTGTTTGCCAGTCATGTGCTGACAAAATTACAACTGTGGATTACAAAGATATTAATAAATTAAGAAGATATGTTTCCGAGAGAGGAAAAATTCTTCCAAGAAGAATTACAGGCAACTGTGCAAAGCACCAGAGAGCTTTGACAACAGCTATTAAAAGAGCAAGACACGTTTGCTTAATGCCTTATTCACAAGATTAATTTTAACCTATATCTTTAGGCAAAATACCATATATAAAAAGCGGCGCAAACCATAGAGTTTATGCCGCTTTTTTATGTTTCTTATAAACTTTTAAAGTCTTTGCAAAACCCGCTTGCAAAACCTTAAGGGTCTACTGTCAGCACTTTTCTTCGCAAAACAGGCGCTGTATGCCTGCATCATATATCTGCCGTGCACACCTCAAATACCAATAAGTGTTTCACTCTTTAAATCCATCTAAAAACTGTTTACCTATAAATTAACATCCATAAGTAAACTTTTTCCCTTATAAATTCAACATTTGTCCTTTTTTGATATTTCAACAAGAAAGCCTGTATATTTTTGTAACAATAATGCTTTCGATTGATACTGGTGTATTTTTAAGGTTTTGATATAATTATTTATAACCTATGGAATAATTTTACAGACAACTATAAGGAGTGATATACAAATGCCGGAACCTATTAAATTTGCCGACTTCTTCCAAAAAAAGTCAATAGATAAAGACGGAAAAAGAATCTTGGACATTTCCATTGATAACATTAAACCAAACCCAAATCAACCACGAAAGCTTTTTAATGCCGAAGCTCTTAATGAGCTTGTTTCCTCAATAAAAGAATTTGGTGTTATGCAGCCTGTAACAGTCAGGCTTATTAATAATCACAGCTATGAACTTGTCTGCGGCGAAAGACGTCTTCGTGCCGCCAAGCTCGCAGGGCTTACAACAATTCCTTCTATTCTTGTTAACATAAATGACAATAAAAGTGCACTTTTAGCCATAACAGAAAATATTCAAAGACAAAACTTAAATTTCATTGAAGAAGCAATGGCTTATGAAAGCCTTATTGAAGATTATAATCTAACTCAGGAAGAAGTTGCACAAAAGCTTGGAAAAAGCCAATCCACCATAGCTAACAAAATACGTATTCTTCGCCTTGACGAAAACCTGAAAAATCTTATTGTCGAAAAAGGTCTTACTGAAAGACATGCAAGGGCATTTTTAAAAATCCCCGATGAACAAATAAGAGAAGACGTTGTTCATCAGGTTATAGAACAAGAGCTTAATGTTAAAAAAACAGAAGAGCTTGTTGAAGAAACAATTAAAAAAATAAAAGAATCAATTGCCATAAACAATGACCAAAAAGTAAAAAGAAACCTTGGTGACATAAGGCTCATAACAAACACAATTAAAAAAAGCTTAGAAATCATGAAAAGCTCCGGCATTGACGCAGTTTATAATGTGGAAGAAAATAATTCAGGTTATCAAATTATAATTAACATAACGAGATAATACATAAATGTTTCACGTGAAACCTTTGTTAATCAATAAAAAAAAGCCTGTGGTTATAAAACTCAGGCTTTTATCTTTTTACTCATTTTCATCAATCTTCATCGGAGATTGCCTATCTTTAAAAACCATAAAATTAGCACTTGCTGTTGCCGCCAAAACTCCCGTTTCTTCAATATAGCCTTCGGCAACAAGTGTAATTATGGTTCTTCCCGTAGAACATGATTTTGCCGCAACTTTTAAATGACATCCTTCTGGTATGGGCTTAAGATATCTTGTGGCAAGGTCAATGGTTGTTATAAACTTCCCTTGAGCAAAAAAGTGGGTCAAAATTCCAAAAGTATTGTCAAATGCAGTGGAAACTAAACCGCCATGCATTGACCCTTGAGGATTAAGCTCCCATTTTTCAATAAAAAACCTTGTTGTAAGCTCTCTTTTTTCATAATCACAGCTTAAAAACTCAGGGTTCATCATTTTTATAATTCCGCTGCCTTTATCGCCGCAGTTGAAATCAATCACTTTTTGTATGGTATCTTCCATAAGCTTTTGCATTTCTAAGTTTGTCATTTATGTCCTCCTAAATTACACTGCTTTTTTATATTCATTCTTAAAAGTCGTTATATATTAATTTGTTAAACTCTTCATAGTTTTCAACGTGAGGCAAAAGCCTTGTTTCTTCAAATATGAAAAAACTTGCCCTGTCGTTTAAATCCTTTAAAATCTCCATGTTTTTAATATTATTAATGTTGTTCCCCTCACCCCAAACAACAAATATCTTTTGGCTTAGCTGTCTAAAGTAATCCTTAATATCCATGTTCATGTAATTAGATGCAAATGATGCATAAGAATATCTTGCATTGCCGTTTGTTCCGTGGGCAGAAAAATAAAAATTATCCACAACCTGACTATCAATAAAATGAGGTGCGAAAAATCCTTCTTTTGAGAGAAACCTTTTAATGCTTTTTCTTGATGAAACATAATTATACAATGCTGTGCCCTTTAATGGAAGCTCCATAACAGTTCTCTTGAAAAGGTCTTGGTTTTCCGCCATTTTATCACATACTCCCGTGGGAGAAATAAGAACAAGCTTTGTAATCTTTTCCGGAAAAAGCTTTGCAGTTACTGTTAAAAGCATTCCGCCGCCGTTTGCACCAACTGCTCCGCATGGGGTTTTTATTACATCAGTTATAAAGCTGTTTAAAAATGATGCATAAGTGAATGCCGTGTATGTTATTCTAGGTTTATGGGAATATCCAAACCCTGGCAAATCAACAGCATAAACAGTATATTTTTTGCTAAGACTGTCTATATTTTTATAAAACTCCCTGTGGCTTGAGCCCACGTAAAGACTGTGCACAAGAAGAATAGGCTGGCCAAATCCCTTTTTTATATAATGCACCTTTCCGTATTTCCATGAATAATATTCACCTTCAACAAAATCCTTGTCATTAGACTTTGAAATTTTAAAAACAGCATTGTTAAAAACCACCGCTCCGCCTATTGCCGCCGCAACAGCCCCAATTGATTTGAACACATTTTTTATATTCATAGTTTTCTCCTTACTAGTCTTTGTTCAATATCTTAAAACTCACTATACTTATTATGGTACAAAACATCAGAAAAATAAAGGTATTTATGGAATAAAATTAACTTTTGTTATATAATTGCTTTTGAGGTGATTAAATTGAAAATTACTGCTTTGTTGGAAAATACTTCTGTATCCCCCAACTATGAAAGCAAGCACGGGCTTTCATTTTATATTGAAACACAAACAAACAAAATACTTGCCGACCTTGGCCCTGACGAAAGCTTTTGTAAAAATGCCAAAGCCATGGGCATAGACATTTCACTTGCGGACATGGTTTTTATATCCCACGGGCATAACGACCACGGCGGTGGTCTAAAATGTTTTTTAGAAAACAATAACAAAGCAAAAATATATATAAACCACAACGGTTTTAACAACTTCTATGTTGATAAAAATGGCGAAATAGAATATATCGGTCTTGACAAAACCCTTGAAAACAACAACAGCATTATTAAAACAGATGGGTTTATAAAAATCAATAGTGATATTTCTATTTTTTCATCCGTAACAGAGAGAAAAGCCTTTCCTAAGGCAAACGATATACTTATGATGGAGCATAATGGTAAAATTCAAAAAGATAGCTTCAGCCACGAGCAATATCTTGTTATTAACCAAAACGGCAAGCTTATTTTAATAGGCGGCTGTGCTCACAACGGCATTTTAAACATTCTTAAAAGGTTCAAAGAAATCTATAACAAAGAACCTGATTTTGTTTTAAGCGGTTTTCATCTATACAATTCACTTGACAAAACACCTGAAAGCGATCAATTACTTAATGAAATTTGTGACGGGTTAAGTGAATACGATTCAAAGTTTTACACATGTCACTGCACAGGTGATTATGCCTACAATTTTATAAAGGAAAGGCTTGGCGATAAAATAGATTACATCGCAACAGGCATGGTTTTATATATTTAAGACCTTGGCTTTGGTAAGACCTTGGGCTTTGCCCAAACCCACTTGCTTTTTGAAAAAAGCAAGGCAAAAACTTTTGTACAACCGCATATACATGCGGTTGTAAGACGGGTTCAAAGGGTGAAACCCTTGTGGGGTCTTAGGGACAGAGCCCCAAAGTCTTAGTAAGAAAACCCTTGGGCTTTGCCCAAACCCACCCGCTTTTTGAAAAAAGCGTCACAAAAACTTTTGTTACAACCGCATGCACATGCGGTTGTAATGGTAAATAAGAGTATGACTGGCAATAATGTAAACCAAACCACAAAATAAAGTGATTGTTCCAAGCAAAACGAATGTTTTGCGTTGTGGGTCAAGGGGATTGCCCCTTGCGGGGCATTGGGGCGGAGCCCCAAGGTCTTAGTAAGAAAACCCTTGGGCTTTGCCCAAACCCACCCGCTTTTTGAAAAAAGCGGAGCAAAAACTTTTGTTTAAACCGCATGTACATGCGGTTGTAAGACGGGTTCAAAGGGTGAAACCCTTGTGGGTGTTTGAGGGTAAAACCCTTGTGGGTGTTTGAGGGTAAAACCCTCAAGGTCTTATCTCTACACTCGCATCACAAATTTATATTTCCTATCAGTTGTGTTTCTATAACTTTTGTGATAGAATTTCTTTTTATGTATACACTGCTTAAATAGCCTTATACTAATATTATTTATAAATCGGAAAGGAAGAAACCCAATGGACTTTAAACTAGAAATCGCAAAGGCAATAGGCAAAGCCTCAAGCCTTGATTATACAGAAGTTCTTTCAGGAATAGAAATCCCCCCTAACTCGCAAATGGGCGATTATGCTTTCCCTTGCTTCAGACTTGCAAAAACCCTTAAAAAATCTCCTCAGATAATAGCTCAGGAAATTTCCCAAAACATTATAAAACCTGATTTTATTGAAAGAATTGAAATTCAAGGGGCATACATCAACCTTTTTACAGACAAAGAAAACTTCGCAAAAGAAATTTTAAAAGAAGTTTTAAATAAAAAAGAAACCTACGGCAGTGATACCCTTGGCAACGGCAAAACCATCGTTATTGACTATTCCTCGCCAAACATTGCAAAGCCCTTCCATGTTGGACATCTTCGTTCAACTGTTATAGGCAATGCCATTTACAAAATCCATGAGTTTTTAGGCTATGACTGTCAAGGTGTAAACCATTTGGGAGATTGGGGAACACAGTTTGGAAAACTTATTGTTGCCTATAAAAACTGGGGCTCTAAAACAGCAGTAGAAGAAAAAGGCATACAAGAGCTTATGCGTATTTATGTTATATTCCATGATGAAGCAGAAAAAAATCCCTCCCTTGAAGACGAGGCAAGAGGCTGGTTTGTTAAAATGCAGGACGGAGATTCAGAAGCTCTTGAGCTTTGGAAATGGTTTTACGACATAAGCATTAAGGAGTTTGACAGAGTTTATAAAATGCTTGATGTTGAATTTGACGCCTACACAGGTGAAAGCTTTTATAATGACAAAATGGCGGCTGTTGTGAAAGAACTTAAAGATAAAAACCTTCTTCAAGAAAGTGAAGGTGCAATGATTGTTGACCTTGAAGAAGAAAAAATGCCTCCTTGCCTTATTATAAGAAAAGACGGCGGAACTCTTTATGCCACAAGAGATATAACAGCAGCACTTTACAGAAAAAATAAATATAACTTTGAAAAATGCTTGTATTTAACAGCATTAGACCAAAACCTCCATTTTGCACAGTGGTTTAAAGTAATCGAAAAAATGGGGTATAACTGGAGCAAGGATTTAGTTCATGTTCCTTTCGGTCTTGTAAGCCTTGATACAGGCAAGCTTTCCACAAGAAAAGGGAACGTTGTTCTTATGGAAGAGCTTTTAAACCAGGCAGTAAAAGAAACAGCAAAAATAATTGAAGAAAAAAATCCAAATCTTCCAAATAAAGAAGAAATTGCAAAACAAGTAGGCATTGGTGCTGTAATTTTCAACGACCTTTATAACGGAAGAATTAAAGATGTGACTTTCAGCTGGGAAAGAATGTTAAGCTTTGAAGGTGAAACAGGGCCTTATGTCCAATACACCAACGCAAGAGCCTGCAGTGTTCTTAAAAAAGCGGAAAACTTCAATTTAAATGAAATTGACTATTCCGTGCTTAAAGATGAAAACAGCGTGGAAGTTTTAAAACTAATTTACGACTTTCCAAACAAAATAAAAGAAGCCGCAAATAAATATGAACCTTCAATGGTTTCAAGGGCCTTGGTTGATATTGCGCAAGCTTTTAATAAGTTTTATCACGACAACCCTATTTTAAACAGTGAAGAAAACGTTAAAAATGCAAGGCTTGCCATTGTTCTTTCAGTTAACACAGTTCTTACAACAGGACTTAAACTTTTAGGCATAAAAGCCCCTGAACAAATGTAAGTGTTTCACGTGAAACATTCATTAAAAGAATGAGGAAACTTTTCCTTGTTCTTTTTTTGTTTCACGTGAAACAATCTTTTTTCTTAAATACCCAAATAAAGGTTTAATTTAACTAAGTATTGTGATATAATATCCACAAATTTCATTTGTGTAAAGAGCCTAACGGCTCTATCCACTGTTATCACAGCGGACAGACTGAAGACAAACCTTGGGCGTTGCCCAACCCCACTTGCTTTTTGAAAAAAACAAGACCAAAAACTTTTATCAAAACCGCATATTTATGCGGTTTTAGATGGGTCAAGGGTAAAGCCATTGTGGGTGTTTGAGGGCAAAGCCCTCAAGGTTTTGACTTTGTCTACGTTCTGCCGCTGTTATCACAGCGGATTGTATTAATCATAAAACCTTTTAAGTTTTATTCGTTTATTGATAAAAGAAAATGTCGGCTTTGCCGCCGCTTCCTTTTGTCTTTATGATATGATATTGTCGTATAATATTCAGCAACACTATTTCTTTATTAAAATTATAAGTGCTTAATAGACCAGCGGATAAATATTTTGCCGCAGCTTTTCTTTTTCGAACAAAGGAGAATATCTATGGGTAAAGTGAGAACAATAGCCATAACCAATCAAAAAGGCGGTGTAGGAAAAACCACCACAGCCATAAATCTTGCCGCCTGCCTTTCAGAAGAAGAAAAAAAGGTGTTAATTGTTGATGCAGACCCTCAGGGCAACACAACAAGCGGCCTTGGCCTTGAAAAAAATCAATTAAGCTCTACCATATATCAAATGCTTCTTGGAGAAATCTCCATAGATGATGTAATGAGAGAAACTTGTGTAAATAATCTTAAAATCATACCCTCAAATATGAATTTGGCAGGTGCGGAAATTGAGCTTATAGGCACAGAAAAAAGAGAATTTATATTAAAGGAAAGCTTGGAAACAGTTAAAAATGATTTTGATTTTATTATAATCGACTGCCCTCCCTCCCTTAATATAATAACAATAAACGCCCTCACTGCCGCAGACACAGTTCTTGTTCCCATCCAATGTGAATATTTTGCCCTTGAAGGCCTTGAACAGCTTTTGCACACAGTAAGCCTTGTTAAAAAACGATTAAACACAGGGTTAGAGCTTGAAGGTGTTGTTTTTACAATGTTTGATGCAAGAACAAACCTTTCCCTTGAAGTTGTTGAAGAAGTTAAAAAAAGCCTCGGAAACAATGTTTATAAAACAATAATACCAAGAAATGTTCGTCTTGGAGAAGCTCCAAGCCACGGACTTCCCATAACTATGTATGACGGAAAAAGCAAAGGTGCCGAAAGCTACAGGCTTCTTGCAGAAGAAGTTATTGAAAAGGAGTGGAGTTAATTGGCAGGAATTAAAAAAAGCGGGTTAGGCTCAAAAGGCAGAGGTATAACTGCTTTGATTAACTCAGAAGTGGACAACTTGGAAATTTCAAAAGAAGCTGTTGTTGAAATAGATATTAATAAAATTTCACCCTCCTCAAACCAGCCAAGAAAAAGGTTCGAGGAAAGTGCTTTAATAAGCCTTGCCGAATCAATAAAAGAATGCGGTGTTATTCAGCCTGTTATTGTTATTAAAAAAGAGGATTATTATGAACTTGTGGCAGGAGAACGCCGCTGGAGAGCCTCAAAAATCGCAGGCATTAAAAAAATCCCCGCAATTATTAAAGACCTTTCAGAACTTAATCTTTTTGAAATTTCTCTTATAGAAAACCTTCAAAGAGAGGACTTAAATGCCATAGAAGAAGCAAGCGGATATAAACGTTTAATTGATGAGTTTGGGCTTAGTCAGGAAGAAGTTGCAAAAAGAATTTCAAAAAGCCGCTCTGCCGTTGCAAATGCAATAAGGCTTTTAAACCTTGATAAAAGAGTGCAAAACTTTGTTGTTGAGGGCAAGTTAAGCGGCGGCCACGCAAGAACACTTCTTTCATTGGAAGACGGAGATTTACAGTTTGAAATTGCTGAAAATATAATTGAAGAAGGTTTAAGTGTAAGACAAGTTGAGGCTCTTGTAAAGAAAATCGAAGCTTCCCAAACAGAAAAGGAAATAAAAACAGAAAAAGAAACTTCCTTAAACACTTCCTCATATACAACCATAGAAGAAAGTCTGAGAGATGTTTTAGGAACAAAGGTAAAGCTTAAAAACACAAAAAATAAAGGAAAAATAGAGATTGAATTTTATTCCGATAATGATTTAGACAGAATTGTAGGAATTATAAACAAATTAATTTAAAATATGTATTGGATGTGAGAATATAAAAATGAGCCAGTTCAGCGAATTTTTAAATAATAATCTGCTTAGCATTGTTTTCTCCATGTCTGCTCTTGTTATTATTCTTTTAATTTTAACAATTTTTCTTATTAACGAGCTTAATAAGCTGAAAAAAAGATATGAAACATTCACAGGGGGAAAAAGACATCCTGATTATAACATGGAAACACAATTTAAACTTTTTCATAGCGAAGCTAAAAAGCTTGAAGAAAAGTATGAAAATCTTTCACACATTGTTAAAGATATGGATAAAAGCATAAATAAAAGTATACAAAAAATCGGTGTTGTAAGATATAACCCCTTTGATGAATTTGGCGGTAACCTTTGCTATGCCGTTGCACTGCTTGATTGTGAAAATAACGGTGTTGTTTTAAACGGAATACACTCCCGTTCAGGCTGTTTTACATATGCAAAGGAAATTGAGCTTGGTGTAAGCAAATATGTTCTTTCAGAAGAAGAGCTTGAGGCCCTTAAAATGGCTAAAGATAACGGCTACACAAAAGATAGAAACATGGAAACAATAAATGAACTTGAGAAACGATATCCAAAAGTTTACGGAGAAAATGCATCAGAAGAAAACTATGACAACAATTATGATAGTAATGAAGCTGTTCCCCTTGAAAATATTTTTCAAACCACATCAAATGCCGGTGAAATTATGGCAGAATAATTTATAATAAAGGGCTTGAAAATCGGGGGGATTGATTTTCAAGCCCAGACACAGCTGCAATTTATATAAATTTAAGCTGTATGTGGTTATTATTGTCATATGCATAATAAATATTCAATTTTTATTCGTATTAAATATCCATAAAAGGAAAAAGTATAAATATAAAGCTTAAATGCATAATGGGAGGAAATTTTAATATGTTAGATGTTAAATTGTTAAGATCAGATTTGGAAGCTGTTAAAGCAGCCCTTTCCAAAAGAAATAAAGACTATAATATAGAAGCCTTTGTAGATTTGGATAAAAAAAGAAGAGAGCTTATAGCGGAAGCTGAGGAACTTAAAAACAGCCAAAATAAAGCCTCAAAAGAAATTCCCGTGCTTAAAAAAGAGGGTAAAGACACAACTGCATTAATGGCTGAAATGAAGCTCCTTTCAGAAAAAATTAAAGAGTTTGATGCAAAAATAAACGATGTTGATGCAAAACTCGAAGATTTTATGTACACACTTCCAAATATGCCTTATAAAGATGTTCCGTCCGGCTCTGACGACAGCCAAAACTTAGAAATGAGAAAATGGGGGGAACCCACAAAGTTTGACTTTGAACCAAAGCCTCATTGGGAAATCGGTGAAGATTATGGTTTTCTTGATGCGGCAACAGCGGCAAAAATCACAGGCACAAGGTTCACAGTTTATAAAGGTGCAGCGGCAAGGCTTGAACGTTCAATAATGAACTTTATGCTTGATACACATACACAAAAACATGGATATGAGGAAGTTTTCCCTCCTTTTATGGTAAACAGAAAATCCATGACAGGCACGGGCCAGCTTCCAAAGTTTGAAGAAGACGCATTTAAAATTGCAGGAACAGATTATTTCCTTGTTCCAACAGCAGAAGTTCCCGTTACAAACATGTATGCAGACATGATTTTAAGCGGCGGAGATTTACCTATTAAACATACAGCATATACAGCTTGTTTCCGTGCCGAAGCAGGCTCTGCAGGCCGTGATACAAGGGGTCTTATTCGTCAGCACCAATTTAATAAGGTAGAAATGGTTAAGTTCTCAAAGCCTGAAACAAGCTATGAAGAATTAGAGTTATTAACAAACGATGCCGAAGAAATATTAAAGCTTTTAGGTCTTCCTTATAGAGTTGTGCGTCTTTGCGGCGGCGACCTTGGTTTTAGCTCCGCTATGACTTATGACATTGAAGTATGGATGCCAAGTTACAACAGATATGTGGAAATTTCAAGCTGTTCAAACTTTGAAGACTTCCAGGCAAGAAGAGCAAACATTAAGTTTAAAGATAATGTTAAAGACAAGGCTACACTTGTTCATACCCTTAACGGAAGCGGACTTGCAGTAGGCAGAACAACAGCGGCCATACTTGAAAACTTCCAGCAGGCAGACGGCTCAATAATAATACCTGAAGTTTTAAGACCATATATGGGCGGCTTGGAAAAAATTACAAAATAAAAATCACATTACCGAAAATACTCTTTATGCTTCTTTTTTTCAAAAGAGGCATAAAGATATACCCTTTTTAAAGACTTGCAGAAAAAAAATATCTTCTTAAAAACCTGTAAGAAGATACAGAACGTAGGCAAAGTCAAAACCTTGAGGGCTTTGCCCTCAAACACCCACAAGGGTTTTACTGTCAGGAATTTGCTTCGCAAACCGCTACTTCGTTCAGCACTTTTTCTTATGAAAAAGCGGCTTTGCCGTCGGATTTCTTTCCGATGCCCAGCGGCGGCGTTTATCTTCAACCTTCCTACTTGACCCATCTAAAACCGCATGAATATGCGGTTTTGATAAAAGTTTTTGGTCTTGCTTTTTTCAAAAAGCAAGTGGGGTTGGGCAACGCCCAAGGTTTGTCTTCAGTCTGTATCTGCTTACAAAACTGTAAGAAAATATGCTTTGTCTTTATCGGTTTTGTTTTTTAATAAGGATTGATTAAGTTGAAAAATTGGGATTTAATTATTGCTGTGGGTGCTCTTGCTGTTGCCGGTGCACTTTATTTTTCCGGATTTCTCAAAAATGACAGTTCAGGCGGCTATGCTGTTGTGTATGTAAACGGTGCGGAAAGTCAGCGCTTTGCCCTGAATGAAAACGGAGAATATAAAATAGATACAGAAACGGGATATAACATTATTGTTGTTGAGAATAATAATGTGTTTGTAAAGGATGCAGACTGCCCTGACAAAATTTGCGTTAATTCATTGCCTATTTCCATGAAAAAACAAAGCATTGTCTGCCTTCCCCATAAACTTGTTGTTGAAATTGAAGGCGTCAAAGAAGAAAGCGACATTGATTCTGTATCAAGGTAACATACAAAAAAGAGGTAAGCTTATGAGTAAAAGCAAAAAAGTTGCATATTACGGTGTTTTCGCCTCCCTTGCCATACTTATGGGCTATGTGGAATCGGTTATACCCATACCACTGCCTGTGCCCGGCATAAAACTGGGCCTTTCAAATGTAATTGTACTATTAGCAATGTACTCCATTGATAATAAAGCAGGGTTTGGAGTTTCCATTGTTCGTGTGTTTGTTTCGGCAATGCTTTTTAAAGGTTTCCTTAGTTTTTGGTATAGTTTGGTGGGGGCAGTTTTAAGCTTTATTGTTATGTATTTTGCTAAAAAAACAGATAAATTAAGCTGCGGCGGAGTAAGCATACTGGGCGGCATTTTTCATAACATAGGTCAGCTTTTTGTTGCTTATATAATTCTTGGCAGGTCTGTTGTTTTATATCTTGCCCCCGTGCTTATTGTAAGCGGAGTTGTAACAGGCTTTGGAATAGGTGTTATTGTTGGGTACTGCAAAAACTATATTGATAAATCAATTAAATTGTAAACATAATACTTGTTTAAAACATTTGAAAGACTTCATACATTTTTAAAAAAACAGCGTAAATCTATCTAAAACTCGCTCAAAATAACTTTTTTTGATATTTATAATGATAATTAATTCTAAATAATATAAAAAACAGGTTAAAAATCTAATTCCTTAAAAGATGGCTTTCATTTTCCTTTTGTATTGGAAAATCAGTTGAAAGCTTTAATATTCTTTATAGGTATAAATTTATCAACCTGTTTTTATTTTTTTCTTGTTTTTTTAATAGAATTTGTTTATAACTTAGTAATTAAGTTGATAACTTTCCGATTTTTCCAACACATCTGTTAATAAATCCAATTGTGTTTTTGGCCTTTCAGGTATTGAGGAAAGAAATCTGCTTAAAAATGAGTTTGTAGGATAGTAACCTTCTGTAAATTCACAATTGATAAATTCAGGCTTGTCCATTATATAACCCATAAAATCATCATATGTGGATATTGCGTCAATTAAATTCAGCTCAAGAGCCTGTGAAGATGTATATATTCTTCCGTCTGCCATTTCTTTAACATTATCTAAAGGTATACCTCGTTCATCAGATATTATTTTTACAAAAACATCATAGCTTTCATCAATCATATCCTTAACAATTTGTATGTGTTCATCAGTTGTTTCAGATGTAGGGCTTAGCATGTTTTTATTTTCACCGCTGGCAACTGTTATCTCCTTTATTCCCAGCTTGTCCATAAATTCTTTTGCGTTATAGCTTGTCATTCTTACGCCTATTGAGCCTGTTGTTGTCATTCTGTTTGCATATATTTCATCTGCAGCCATAGAAACATATAACGCACCTGATGCGGCAGATTGTGCGTAGTATGCATAGACAGGTCTGCCTGTTTTTTCTTTATAATCCTTTAATGTCAAATATAGCTCGTCACTTTCATAAACTCCGCCGCCCCCTGAATTTATGTAAAGAATTATGCCCTTATTATTTTCGTCTTCAATCATGTTTTTTATGGAATTTAATGTCCAACTATGCTGATAACCTATAGGAACACCATAGCTTGTTGCGTTATCACTTGTTATTGTGCCCTCAATTTTAATTGTTTCAACATATTCCCCATGTGAAGCAACCTCATGGTCACTAAAACCTCCTAAAGCCATTGACGCAATTGAAAAAACAGAAATACCGATAAAACCAACAATTATAGCCGCTCCAACAATAGCCGCCCAGAAACAACCGCTTTTCTTAGGCCCTTTATTATAGTTGGTGTTATAATTAGTGTTATAGTTTACTGTTCTTGACATATTAGGGTTTTCATGGGCATAATCTTGATTTTTGACTTCTTCCCCACCCTTGTTAAATAATTGTGATGACTTAAAATTATCTTTAGATGTGTCACCCCCGTCTGTCGAATTAAATAATTGATCTTCGTTCATAAGACACCCCTTTAAAATAAATTTAAGCAACAATAGTTTCTCTGCCTTAGAAAAATATATCAAACTTTTCGGTTTTGTTCAAGTGCAACAGGAAAAGCTTTAATTTTACATAGAGATTTTTATTTCATTTCACAAATTTAATTTTCTTACTTTCAAACACTAAAATAAGGCTGATATAATAATCAGCCCCAGAACGTAGACAAAGTTAAAACCTTGAGGGCTTTGCCCTCAAACACCCACAAGGGTTTTACTGTCAGGAATTTGCTTCGCAAACCGCTACTTCGTTCAGCACTTTTTCTTGCAAAAAAGCGGCTTTGCCGTCGGATTTCTTTCCGATGCCCAGCGGCGGCGTTTATCTTCAACCTTCCTACTTGACCCATCTAAAACCGCATGAATATGCGGTTTTGATAAAAGTTTTTGGTCTTGCTTTTTTCAAAAAGCAAGTGGGGTTGGGCAACGCCCAAGGTTTGTCTTCAGTCTGAGGCTGATATAATAATAATCAGCCCTATTTCATCGTTATTATGTTATTTTTCCAAAATCAAATATATCTTCAAACAAATTCTAAGTTTTTAGTCATAATTAATATTGTTCTTCAAATCTTCTTTCATATTCAGCCTTAAGTTCATCTCTAAAATCAGGATGGGCTATTTCAATTAACGCCTTTGCCCTTTGTCTGAAAGTTTTTCCTTTAAGCTTTGCAATTCCATACTCTGTAATAATATAGTTAACGTCGTTTCTTGATGTTGTTACAGCCGCTCCCTTGTCTAAGAAAGGCACTATTCTTGACACCTTGCCACCTGCCGCTGTTGAAGAAGTTGCTATTATGGAACGTCCGCCCTTGCTTAATGACGCACCTCTTACAAAGTCAACCTGACCGCCTACTCCGCTAAACTGCCTTAAACCTATACAATCGCTTACCACCTGCCCTAAAAGGTCAACCTGTATACAAGAATTAATTGAAACCACATTGTCATTCATTGAAATTACCCTTGGGTCATTTATATAACTTACAGGATAAAACTCAACATTAGGGTTGTCATCAACAAAGTCATAAAGCCTTCTTGTGCCCATAACAAATGTAACTACATTTTTTCCTTTATGTATGTTTTTAAGTTTATTATTTATAATTCCTGCCTCTATAAGGTCTATAACACCGTCTGATGCCATTTCTGTATGAAGACCAAGATCTTTTCTGTCCCAAAGGTATGTAAGAACACTTTCAGGTATTGAACCTATGCCAAGCTGTAATGTGTCACCGTCATTTATAAGTGACGCACAATATTTGCCTATTGTTTTTTCAAGCTCTGTTATTTTAGGTACAGCCGCCTCATACACAGGCTCATCATGTTCAACAATATAATCAATTTGGCTTACATGAATAAAGTTGTCACCTAAAGTACGTGGGAAATTTTTATTAACCTGAACAATAACCATTTTTGCACTTTCAGAAACAGGTTTTATATAATCACTTGATGTTCCAAAACTGCAGTATCCATGTTTATCAGGTGGTGAAACAAGTGTTATTGCCACATCCACAGGTAATTCTGTTCTAAAAAGCTCAGGCATTTCATGGAAGAAAGATGTGGTGAAATCACCTGAATTTGTGTTTATGGAATTTCTTGTGCCGGCACTTAAAAAAAGTGAATTAAAATTTATATGTCCTTTTAGTTCAGGCTTTGTAAGCTTTCCCTCTCCCAATGAAACAACATGACAAAGTTCAATATTTTCAAACATTTCATAATTTTCCGCCATAACATCAACAAGATGCTTAGGCTCTGATGCCGCATGGCCTGTTATCACTCTGCTGCCCTTTTCAATATGGCTTAATGCTTCCTTTGCTGAAACAAGCTTAGAGTTATAAATATCTCTCCAATTTTTAAGTTCCTTCATTATGCATCTCCCTCTTTTTACATAATATAAATATACTGTATACAATTACATGTTACAATTTTTTTTACTATTTTGCAATACAAAAAGCATATTTTTATATTATATATTGCTGCATATAAATATGCAAACCTTTGCTTTTAAAAATCATATACTTATAAAAGGCCTTAAATTTTGCCAAAACCTAATATCTTTTATCCCCCAATATCTATTTTTTTGCTTTCTCATGTATAAACACTATAAATTTCATATTCTGATTTCTTAAAGTTATAACTAATCTGCAGCTTTTAATATCTTACATTTAATTATACCACTTATCTTCATTGACAACAGATTAAATGAGTAATAGAATTGTAAAGATATATTATATCAATTCAAGCTTTTAAATAAAAAAAATTATGTCAGGAAAGTGATTTTATGACTTTAGATAAACTTAAAATAGGGGAAAAACGTAGGATTTTGCAAGTTAAAGGAGAAGGTGCTTTAAGGCGCAGACTTCTTGACATGGGTCTTACACCACACACAGAAGTTATGATAAGAAAAACAGCACCTATGGGAGATCCCATAGAAATATATTTAAGAGGCTACGAACTTACAATTCGCCTTGAAGATGCACAAAACATAGAAATGGAGGATGCTTAATGGTTTTTGCTTTGGCAGGAAATCAAAACTGCGGAAAAACAACGCTTTTTAATCAGCTTACAGGCTCAAATCAGCATGTGGGCAACTTCCCGGGGGTTACAGTTGATAAAAAAGAAGGAATAATAAAGAGAACAAACTCAACTGTTGTGGATCTGCCTGGAATTTACTCTCTTTCACCATACACAAACGAAGAAATTGTTACAAGGGATTTTTTAATAAACGAAAAACCTGATTGTATAATTAATATACTGGATGCAACAAACATAGAAAGAAACCTTTATCTAAGCCTTCAGCTTATGGAGCTTAACATACCCATGGTTATTGCCCTTAACATGATGGATGAAGTAAGGCATAACGGAAATACAATACATATTAAAAAACTTCAGGAGCTTTTAGGTGTTCCTGTAATACCTATTTCTGCCGTTAAAAACGAAGGCATAAACGAGCTTGTTGAAATTGCAGTTTTAACAGGGGAAACAAAAAACAGACCTCAGAACATGGATTTTTGTGTGGGGGCTGTGCACCGTGCCATTCATGGTGTTGCCCACCTTATTGAAGACCATGCCCAAAGGGTTGGTGTTCCGCCACGGTTTGCGGCAACAAAGCTTATAGAGGGCGATAAGCCTATGACAAAGCTTTTAAAGCTTACGGAAAATGAACAGGATATGATTGAGCATACTGTTAAAGAGATGGAAGAACATCTTAAAACAGACAGAGAGGCCGCATTGGCTGACATGCGTTATAAATTTATAGAAAATGTATGTGCACAGACTGTTGTTAAGCACGAGCAAAACAGGATACATGAAAGAAGCATTAAAATTGATAATATACTTACACATAAATATTTCGCAATACCCATTTTTATCTTAATAATGCTTACAATGTTTTATCTTACGTTTGGTGTTTTTGGTGATGTTTTAAGCAATCTCCTTTCAATGGCAATAGATGTTATCACCTCTGTGGTTGATTCTGCTCTGACTAAGTTTGGAATTAACCCTGTTGTTCATTCTCTTGTTATTGATGGTATATTTGTGGGTGTTGGAAGTGTTTTAAGCTTTCTGCCAATTATTATTGTTTTGTTTTTCTTTCTTTCAATGCTTGAAGACAGCGGATACATGGCAAGAGTTGCCTTTGTTATGGATAAGCTTTTAAGAAAAATTGGTCTTTCCGGAAGAAGTTTTGTGCCTATGATAATAGGGTTTGGCTGTTCTGTTCCTGCAATTATGGCAACAAGAACCCTTGCCAGTGAAAGAGACAGGAAAATGACAATACTTCTTACACCGTTTATGAGCTGCAGTGCAAAACTGCCTATATATGCTGTTTTTACAGCCGCATTCTTTCCCAAAAACGGGCCTCTTGTTATGATAAGCCTTTATTTAATGGGTATTTTAGTTGGCATTATAACAGGGCTTGTGTTTAACAAAACAATTTTCAAAGGAAACCCTGTTCCTTTTGTTATGGAACTTCCCAACTATCGCTTTCCATCCCTTAAAACAGTTTTTATGCTTATGTGGGATAAGGCGAAAGACTTTTTCTTAAAAGCCTTTACAATTATTTTTGTTGCAACAATTATAATATGGTTTTTGCAAACCTTTGACATAAGATTTAATGTGGTGGAAAACAGCACAGGCAGTATGCTTTCTTATTTAGGAAAGGCCATGTCGCCATTTTTTGCACCAATAGGTTTTTCCGACTGGAAAGCGTCCACAGCCCTTGTTACAGGCTTTACGGCAAAAGAAGCCGTTGTAAGCACATTGGCCGTTTTAACAGGAAGCAGTACGACTAACCTTAATGATGCATTAAGGGAAATCTTCACACCGCTTCAAGCCTTTTCTTTTCTTACGTTCACTCTTCTTTACACACCTTGCGTTGCCGCCATTGCGGCAGTCAGAAGAGAAATGGGAAGCACATTTTATGCGGTTTTAGTTGCCGCTTACCAAATTTTTATTGCTTGGACTGTTGCTTTTATAGTATATAATGTAGGAAGTATATTTATGGGCGGGTGATATGAACATGAATATTTTTGATTATTTAATTATATTAATTGTTTTTGTACTCATCATTTTCTCTTTAAAAAGAATAAGGAAAAAAGGAAGCGGATGTTGCGGAGGCTGCGGCGGATGTTCCGTTTCAAACTGCGGCAAAAAAGAAGATAACGAAGACAATAAAGAAAATCAAAACAAAATATAGACATTAAAACCCGTAATCTTAAATAAAAGAGAATGGGTTTTTTTGCACAGAATTAATGTATAATATTGTATATTTTTGTGCAAAACTTCATTTTTTCGAAACAATGTATTTTTGTGAAAGAAAAATGTTGCCCTATCAAGGATATTATGCTATACTTCATTTCACGATAATTTAAAATTATGAGCTTTTTATATAGATATATCAAAAGGAGGAGGCTATTGACATGAGTGTTGATAGGAATATATTTGAAGGTGCCGACAGAGTCAAAAACTGCTACTTCTCACCTGTCAGGGTTGTAAGTGAAAGAGTTTTCGAGCTTCAGAAAATGGGAAGACAGATTGTCAACTTCGGCGAGGGAGAGCCTGACTTTGACACACCGGAGGAAATTGTTAATGCAACAATACAAGCCTTAAAGGATAAATATACTCACTACGCAAACAACCGAGGTTTAATTGAGCTTAGGTGTGAAATAAGCAAGCTTGCCCTTGAAATGAATAATGTTCACTATGACCCTGAAACGGAAATCATTGTTACATCGGCAGGTGCAGAAACAATAAACGATGCTATAATGGGGTTTGTTAACCCCGGGGATGAAGTTATAATATTTACACCTGCATTTTTTAATTATGAAAATGTAGTTTTTTTGGCAGGCGGAAAAGTTGTTCATATTCCTTTAAGGGGAGAAAACAACTTCCAAATTGACCCTGAAGAACTTAGAAGAAACATAACGGACAAAACAAAAATGATTGTAATTAACAACCCTTGCAACCCAACAGGTGTTATTTTTACAGATGAAGTTTTAGCGGAAGTATCCAAAATTGCCATAGAGCATAACCTTATTGTTTTCAGTGATGAAATATACAGCAGAATTATATACGGTGATAACAAGTTCCGTTCCTTAGCATCTTTTCCCGGCATGAAGGAAAGAACAATTATAGGAAACGGTTTTTCCAAGCTTTTTTCGATGACAGGCTGGAGGGTCGGATATTTACTTTTTGACAGCAAAATGATGTCAAGCCTTTTAAAGGTTCATCATTACTGTGTTACATGCACACCGACATTCATACAAAAAGGACTTGCGGATGCAATGCATCTTGAAAGTGTAAGAGCCGACACACAGCACATGGTTGATACATATGAAAGAAGAAGGAACATAGTCTGTGAATATCTGGATAAAGTTCCCGAGTTTAAATATGCACAGCCCAACGGGGCATTTTATGTATTTGTTGATGTTTCAAGAACAGGTGTTGACGGCGACGAATTTTCAACACGTCTGCGTGAAGAAAGGAATGTTGCTGTTATACCGGGGAGCGGTTTAGGCGGCGAGGATTTTAAAGATTTTATCAGAATTTCCTTTGTTACAGACGAAAGCAATGTAAAAATAGGCATGGAAGAGATAATAGGGCTTGTAAACGAATTAAAAGAGGAAAACAAAGCCAAAGCGGCAGTTTAATATTTACTTACATCAATCACAACGATACCCATATAAAAAAACCTCCTTACGCATTCATTGTGAGGAGGTTTTTTGCGTTGGCAAGGCTAAGACCTTAGGACTAAGACCTTGAGGCTAAAACCTTGGGGCTAAGACCTTGGGGCTCAGCCCCAACACCCCGCAAGGGTTTCACCCTTGACCCATTCTTACAACCGCATATACATGCGGTTGTAACAAAAGTTTTTGCCTTGCTTTTTTCAAAAAGCAAGTGGGTTTGGGCAAAGCCCAGGGTCTTTCCAATCAAGACCTAAAACCTTTCCCTTACTCGTCATCCTCTTCTGTTTCCTTAAGGCTTTCAATAACCTCGCTGTCTGTTAAATGGCTTTCAGCCTCAACAGCATCATCCACATTTTCTTCCTTTATTTTAGCAACACCAACAACCTCAATATCATCACTAAGGTTTATAAGCTTTACACCCTGGCTTGAGCGCCTAAAGGTGTTTATGTCACTGCCCCTAAGCCTTATTATAACTCCCTCGCTTGTTATAAGCATAACATCTTCGTTTTCGTTAACCATAACAGAAGATACAAGGTTGCCTGTCTTTTCCGTTATCTGATGCACCCTTACACCTATTCCGCCTCTTTTTTGAGATGTAAACTCATCCCCAAGAGTACGCTTTCCGTAACCGTTTTCCGTTACGTTAAGCACCTTTGCATCGTCGGTTATAACATCGGCAGATATAACATAATCATCTTTACGCAGCGTTATAGCTTTAACACCTGTTGCAACACGACCCATCGCCCTTACATCTTCACTGCTGAACCTTATTCCCATACCCTTGTGGGTGGTAACAAATATATCGTCGTTTTTATCCGTAACAAAAACACTTATAAGCTCGTCATCATCACGAAGCCCTACAGCATTAAGCCCACCTCTTCTTATGTTTGCATAGCTCATCATGTCCGTCTTTTTAATTATGCCTTTGCGTGTGACCATAACAAGGAAGCTGTCTTCAAGGAACTCCTTAACAGGTATAACAGCGCTTATTGTTTCACCCTGATTAATCTCAAGCAGATTAACAATTGCCATGCCTCGTGACTGTCTTCCCGATTCAGGAATTTGGTATCCCTTTAAACGGTAAACCCTTCCGTGATTTGTAAGGAATAATATTGTGTCATGGGTTGAAGAAACAAATAAATCCTTAACAAAATCCTCGTTTCTTGTCTGCATACCTATTATGCCTCGTCCGCCTCTGTTTTGGCTTTTGTATGTGTCAAGGGGTATACGTTTTATATAGTTAAGGTGGGAAAGTGTAAACACGTTTGTTTCTTCCTCAATAAGATCCTCAACATCAATTTCACCCGGGTTATTAACGATTTCCGTTCTTCTTTCGTCGCCATACTTAGCCTTAACAACAAGAAGCTCTTCCTTTATTACTCCGTAAAGCATGTTTTCATCACTTAAAAGTGCTTTAAAATATTTTATTTTCTCCATAAGTTCTCTGTATTCGTTGTCAATCTTTTCATGCTCAAGGCCCTGCAAACGTCTAAGCTGCATTTCAAGTATTGCCTGAGCCTGAACTTCAGAAAGGCTGAACCTTTCCATAAGACGTTCTTTTGCGTTGTCATAGCTTGTACGAATTATACGGATTACTTCGTCTATGTTATCAATGGCTATTTTCAGACCCTCTAAAATATGGGCACGTCTTTCAGCTTTGTCTAAATCAAACTGCGTGCGTCTTGTTATAACTTCCACCTGATGTTTTATATATTCCTCAAGCACAGCCTTTAGATTAAGAATTTCAGGCTTTCCGTCAACAAGTGCAAGCATAATCACACCAAAGCTTTCTTGAAGCTGTGTGTATTTATAAAGCTGGTTTAACACAACATTTGCATTGGAGTCTTTTTTAATGTCGATTGTAATTTTTATTTCATAACCTGCTGATTCGTCAAGGATATCGCTTATTCCATCAATTCTTTTTTCACGAACAAGGTCGGCAATCTTTTCAACAAGGCGTGCTTTATTAACCTGATAAGGAATTTCTGTAACAACAATACGTTCTTTGCCGCTTGAAGAAGTTTCGATTTCGGCACGGCTTCTTATAAGTATTTTTCCTCTGCCTGTACGGTACGCAGACCTTATGCCGCTTCTGCCTAAAATTGTTGCACCTGTGGGGAAATCAGGGCCTTGGATAAGCTCCATAAGTTCTTCTATCTCTGTTTCACGATTTTCAAAAACTTTGTTATCAATTACTTTCACAACACCGTCAATTACCTCTGAAAGGTTATGAGGCGGAATGTTTGTTGCCATACCCACAGCTATTCCCGACGAGCCGTTAACAAGCAGGTTAGGTATTCTTGCAGGAAGAACAACAGGCTCGTGCTCGTTCCCGTCATAGTTAGGTATAAAATCAACAGTATTTTTATCTATATCGGCAAGCATTTCCGATGATATACGGCTCATTCTTGCCTCTGTATAACGCTCTGCGGCAGCACCGTCACCGTCTATAGAGCCGAAGTTGCCATGTCCGTCAACAAGCATATAACGCATGCTGAAATGCTGAGCCATACGCACCATTGCCTGATAAATGGAGCTATTGCCGTGTGGGTGATATTTACCCATTGTATCTCCTACAATACGTGCAGACTTTCTGTAGGCCTTGTTGGGGTCAAGATTCATTTCGCTCATAGCATAAAGTATACGTCTATGAACAGGCTTAAGGCCATCCCTTACATCAGGCAGCGCCCTTGCCACAATAACACTCATTGCATAGTCAATATAGCATTTTTTCATTTCTTCGTTTATATCAATGCTGACTATTTTATCAATTTGATTTTCACTCATTACACAAATCCTCTCTTAGCTTTATAAGGAAAAACTTTAAAAAAAAGCTTACTTTAATTATCCCAAAGGGTTTTAAAAAATACAAAACGTAGGCAAAAGAAAAATCCTTTTAGGGGATAAGACCTTAGGGGGCTCTGCCCCTAAACACTCCCGCAAGGGTTTCACTGTCAGGAATTTGCTTCGCAAACCGCTACTTCGTAGCGTCGGCGTTTATCTTCGCCGTTCCTACTTGACCCATAACGCAAAACATTCGTTTTGCTTTGAACAGTCATTTTGTTTTTCGATTTGGTTTAGATTACTGCAAACCATACTCTTATTTAACCTTACAACCGCATGTATATGCGGTTGTAACAAAAGTTTTTGCTCCGCTTTTTTCAAAAAGCGGATGGGTTTGGGCAAAGCCCAAGAACTTCCTTTATAAGACCATTAAACATCAAGTATGCCATATTCGGCATTTTCGGTTATAAACTCTCGCCTTGGCTCAACTTTGTCGCCCATAAGCATACTGAATATTTCGTCTGCGGCAATAGCATCTGTAAGCTCAACCTTTTTAAGCACCCTGTGCTCCTTTGCCATTGTTGTATCCCTAAGCTGCTCAAAATCCATCTCACCAAGACCTTTGTACCGCTGTATATCCTTGATTCCCGTTCTGCCTATTTCCTCATAAAGCTTTTCAAGCTCTCCATCATTGTATACATAATAATGCTGTTTGTTTTTCTCCACACGATAAAGTGGCGGCTGTGCAACATAAATCTTTCCAGCCGTTATGAGAGGCTGCATATATCTGTAAAAAAACGTAAGCAGCAGTGTTCTTATATGAGCACCGTCAACGTCAGCATCAGTCATTATAACTATTTTGTGGTAACGCAGCTTTTCAATATCAAAATCCTCTGAAATGCCTGTTCCGAATGCCGTTATCATATTTTTTATTTCGTCACTGGAAAGTATTCTGTCAATACGTGCTTTTTCCACGTTAAGAATTTTTCCCCTAAGTGGAAGAATTGCCTGTGTTTTCGGGTCACGGGCATTTTTTGCAGAGCCTCCCGCAGAATCACCCTCAACAATATAAATTTCACAGTTTTCAGGGTTTCTGTCTGAACAGTCCGTTAATTTTCCGGGAAGCCTTGTGCTTTCAAGTCCTGTTTTTCTTCTGACAAGCTCACGTGCTTTTTTAGCCGCATCCCTTGCCCTTGAAGCAATAAGCCCTTTTTCAAATATAACTCTTCCTATATTAGGGTTCTCCTCAAGAAAATATGTGAGATGTTCACTTGTAACACTGTCAACAGCACCCCTTACTTCACTGTTTCCAAGCTTTGTCTTTGTTTGACCCTCAAACTGAGGGTCTGTAACCTTAACACTTATAACACTGGCAAGGCCCTCTCTTATGTCGTCGCTTGTAAGGTTTTTATCGGCCTCTTTAAGCAGACCCATTTTTCTGCCGTAATTGTTAAGTGTTCTTAATAACCCTGTTCTAAAACCAACAAGATGTGTTCCGCCGTCTGTTGTGTTTATGTTATTAACGAATGAAAATATATTTTCGGTATACCCGTCATTATGCTGGAAAGAGATTTCTACCATAATTCCATCCTTTTCATCCTCGGCATAAAAAACTTTGTCATATATTGGTGTTCTGCTTTTATTTATATACTCAACAAACTCCCTTATTCCGCCCTCATAATGGAACTCCTTAGTTTTTTGGCTGTCTTCACGCTCGTCGCTGATTATTATTTTAAGACCCTTTGTAAGAAAAGCCGTTTCACGAAGCCTTTGTTTAAGTATTTCATAATCATAAACAACTTCATCAAAAATAGTATCGTCGGCTCTAAATTCAATCTGCGTTCCGTGTAAATCTGTTTCGCCTACAACCTCAAGGCTTGTAACAGGTTTGCCCTTTTCATACCTTTGACAATAAATTTTACCCTCGGAATACACCCTAACTTCAAGCCATTGGCTAAGGGCATTAACAACTGATGCTCCAACACCGTGAAGACCTCCTGAAACCTTATAACCGCCTCCTCCAAACTTGCCTCCCGCATGAAGAACGGTAAACACAACCTCAACAGCAGATATTCCCTTTTGAGCCTGAATGCCTGTGGGAATTCCTCGTCCGTTATCTGTAACACATATTACATTGTCTTTTTTTATGGTTACATTTATCTCACTGCAATATCCTGCAAGTGCTTCGTCAACTGCATTATCAACGATTTCATACACAAGATGATGAAGACCCCTTGAACTGGTTGAGCCTATATACATTCCCGGGCGTTTACGCACCGCCTCAAGCCCTTCAAGAACTTGAATTTGACTTTCATTATACTCGTTTGACATTTTTTCTCTCCTTAGGCAATACTAAAAGAATGTAAAAATTCCGAATTAAAACAAGGCCTTTTCAATAAAAACATAATAAAAGCCTTGTCAAAAACTTATTTTTCCTAACATATATAATACCACTTTTTTACTCATTTTACAAGTTTAAAACATGTAATAAAGCTTTAAAAAGCCTTGTTTTAAGCAGTTTTAAGGCATTTTAGCCCTTCTTTAAACAACTCCTTATAAGATATGGTAAATAAGCCTTAAAACGCATATTAAATAACAAAAAAAGACCCTAAAAAGAACAAATTTTTTCATTCTCCGTCAGGTCTTTTTTCATTATATATTTTTCCCTTTTCAACCTTAAAAACAGAAGCAAGGCTTTCGTATTTTTTTATACTGTCCTCAATTCCTGTACATGTAAGTATCGTTTGAATGTCACCCAAATTTTCAAGCAGATAAGTCTGTCGTTTTTCATCAAGCTCGCTTAAAACATCATCAAGCAACAAAACAGGCGCATGACCTGTTTCTCTTTTTATTATATCTATTTCCGCAAGCTTTGCCGAAAGTGCGGCTGTCCTTTGCTGACCTTGCGAGCCGAAAATTTTAACATCATTCCCGTTTACATAAAATGCAATGTCATCCTTGTGAGGGCCTGATGATGTGCTGCCGTAAAACAAGTCTTTATCCAAAGAGGACTTTATTTTTTTTGCAAGCTCATCTTTTTGGCAGTTTGGTTTATAAAGTATTTCAAGACTTTCAGTTCCGTCTGTAACGGCTGAATGTATGCCTGAAGAAATGCCGCTAAGCATTGAAACAAAGGACTCTCTGCTTTCTATTACTTTCTTCCCGTATTCAACAAGCTGATTGTCCCAAACAAAAATTGTTTCTTTCAAGCCTATATCCTTAACTATGCCCTTAAGAAGATTATTACGCTGTTTAAGCACCTTATAATACTGCTGAAGGTCGTGGTAATAAATCTTACTTAGTTGACATAATTCAATGTCAATATAACGTCTGCGTTCCGCAGGTGAATTTTTAATAAGCTGCAAGTCCTCGGGGGAAAACATAACACAATAGAGAGTACCGAAAAGGTCAACACTTTTTCGAACAGGTATGCCGTTAACGGCAATGCCCTTTTTATCGTCTTTTTTTATATGAACGTCGATTCTGTCTATCCTTGGATTTCTTTTATTTATGTTATTTTTTGTGTTATTTACAGTGTTATTTTTATTTACAAAAGCCTTAACATGAGCTTCTTTATGTGAAAACGAAATTAGCTGGCTGTCAATTTTTGTTCTGTGGCTTCTGCCTGTTGTGCATAAATATACAGATTCAAGGATATTTGTTTTACCCTGTGCATTATCGCCGTAGAGTATATTTATGCCCGGGGCGAAGTGCACTGTTTCTGTTTCTATATTTCTAAAGCCTGACAGGCGTAGTTCTGAAACAAACATTAAAAATTCTCCTAAGCAAGTAATTAATCAAATATAAATACATCAGAAACCAAAGAAAGCTTAATAAAGACCTTAGGGGAATACATTAGGGGCTCTGCCCCTAATACCCCGCAAGGGTTTCACCCTTGACCCATAACGCAAAACATTCGTTTTGCTTGGAAGAATCATTTTATTTTTCAGTTTGGTTTAGATTAGTGCAAGACATATCCTTGTTTAACCTTACAACCGCATATTAATGCGGTTGTGCAAAAGTTTTTGCCTTGCTTTTTTCAAAAAGCAAGTAGGTTTGGGCAAAGCCCAAAGTTTGTTTTTGTTAAGACCTTGGGGCTCTGCCCCTAATACCCCACAAGGGTTTCACCCTTTGAACCCAATCTTACAACCGCATATATATGCGGTTGTGCAAAAGTTTTTGCCTTGCTTTTTTCAAAAAGCAAGTGGGTTTGGGCAAAGCCCAAGGTTTGTTTTTGTTAAGACATTAGGGGCTCTGCCCCTAATACCCCGCAAGGGTTTCACCCTTTGAACCCGTCTTACAACCGCATGTACATGCGGTTGTACAAAAGTTTTTGCCTTGCTTTTTTTCAAAAAGCAAGTGGGTTTGGGCAAAGCCCAAGGGGTTGTCATTCCCCCTGAACCACCTTTACGCTTCCAAGATTCTTCACTTCCACAATATCCCCTGACCGTATTTTTTTACCACGCTCTGTTACAACTTCACCGTTTAATGTAACAAGCCCCTCGGCTATTATTATTTTCGCCTCAGAACCTTGGCCAACAAAATCCGCAAGCTTCAAAAGCTGGCTAAGCTTAATAAACTCCGTTTTAATCTCAACTGTTTCCATAATTTTGGCTTCCTCTCTCTGCTTCGGCTACACCCTAAGCGGAAGTATAAGATATTTATAAATATCGCCTTCCACAGGCTTAATTATACAGGGGCTTAAAGATGTATTAAACTGAATATTTATGCATTCATCATCTATTGCCCTAAGTGCATCAATAAGATATTTGGGGTTAAAAGCTATTTTAAGCCTGTCACCTTCAACATCAACATACACCTCTTCTGTTGCCATTCCCATTTCCGTTTGTGAATTAAGAATAATTTTGTTGTCTTGAATATCAATTTTAACAGGAACCTTCCTTGCATCCCTTGACATAAGTGAAGCTCTTTCAAGTGCTGAAATCAGCTCGGCTCTGTCAGAGGTTATTGCTGTTTTATATTCATTTGTAAAGGTTTGATCATATTTAATAAAATCGCCCTCAAGTATTCTGCTTACAACTGTGTTTCCCTCAAATTCAAATAAAATATGCTTGTCTGTTATAAACAGATTAACAGGCTCGTCGCTGTCGTTTAGAACTTTGGAAATCTCACGCAGTGTTTTCCCCGGAACAACAACATTAACGCTGTCATTTGCAGGTTCAAGGTTAGATTCTCTGTATGATATTCTGTATCCGTCAACAGCAACCATATTAATTTTATCTCCGGAAATTTCCACAAGCTCTCCTGTTAAAACAGGTTTACTTTCATCTAATGCAATGCTGAAAATTGTTTTTGTTATCATATCACGCAAATCTTTTTGTTTAAGAGAGTATCTGTTTTCGCTTTCCACACGTGGAATTTCGGGAAACTCGTCACCATTTTGACCCATGATATTAAATTCAGATGTTCCTGATTTAATGGTAACCATATTATTTTCGTCTGTGGACAATTCCACCTCACTGCCGTTAACACGTCTTATAATATCAAAGAAAAGCTTGGCTTCAATAGCTATTGTACCATGTTTATGCACAGTGGCCTCTATAACTGATGTTTCGATCCCGATTTCAAGGTCATTGCCTGTAAGTTTAAAGCCTTCTTTCGTATTTTTGTCTTCTTCTTCTGTTTTTATTAAAATACATTCAAGTATCGGTAATGTGGTTTTACTGCTTACTGCCTTGGAAACTATATTAATTCCGTTTAACAGGTTATCTTTATTACAAATAATCTTCATTTTTGTTAATAACTCCTCTCTTGATAACAATGTATATATTATAAGTTGTTTATAGTCATAGTAGTAGTAGGGGCTGTGAATTTGGTTGATAACCCCATGAACGCCTTATCAACAGTGGATATGACCCTTTGATAACATTGTAAACAAAGCAACCAGTTTCGTACAACTTATCAACACCCATCAACAATGAATTTTTCGGCCCGGGTTTATCAACAAAATGCCAACGCTTAATCCACACAAGCATGTTTACAGATTTAGGGTTGTTAAGACCTTGGGGCTCAGCCCCAACACCCCGAAATGGTTTCACCCTTTGAACCCGTCTTACAACCGCATGAATATGCGGTTGTACAAAAGTTTTTGCTCCGCTTTTTTCAAAAAGCGGATGGGTTTGGGCAAAGCCCAAGGGATTTTCTTATTAAGACCTTGGGGCTCAGCCCCAACACCCCGCAAGGGTTTCACCCTTGACCCGTCTTACAACCGCATGTACATGCGGTTGTATAAAAGTTTTTGCCTTGCTTTTTTCAAAAAGCAAGTGGGTTTGGGCGAAGCCCAAGGTTTATCATTTCTAAGACATTGAGGGTTTCACCCTTTGAACCCGTCTTACAACCGCATGAATATGCGGTTGTACAAAAGTTTTTGTTCCGCTTTTTTCAAAAAGCGGGTGGGTTTGGGCAAAGCCCAAGGTTTGCCTATATCCCCTTGATTCTTTTGTCCAGCTCCATTATAGACTTTTGCACTTCTTTTTCCTTTTCCATGTCCTTTTCTATTTTGTTGCAGGCATGGTGCACTGTGGAGTGATCCCGCCCTCCGAATGCGTCACCAATTTCGCTAAGTGAAATGTCAAGATGCTTTCGGCATAAATACATGCCTATCTGCCGTGGATAAGCTATGCTTTTAGGCTTTTTCGCCCCCTTTATTTCAGCCGCAGATATGTTGTAAAAATTGCTCACGATTTCTATTATAACGTCTGCCGTCAGGCTTTTTTGATTGTTTCCTCCGTAAATGTCCTTTAAGGCCTCCTCCGCTAAATCAACGGTAATCTCCTTTTTTGTTAAGGATGCAAAAAGAACTATTCTTGTTAATGCCCCCTCAAGCTCCCTGATGTTTGTTTCAATGTGCTTGGCTATAAACCCAAGTACGTTGTCGTTTACCACATATCCGTCACTTTTTGCTTTGTTTCTAAGTATGGCTATTCTTGTTTCAATGTCCGGCGGCTGAATGTCTGCAATAAGCCCGCCCTCAAACCTGCTTCTAAGCCTGTCCTCCAATGTTTTAATTTCTCTTGGCGGCCTGTCCGAACTTAGAATAATTTGTTTTTGTGAACCATGCAGTGCATTAAAGGTATGGAAAAACTCCTCCTGTGTACGCTCTTTTTGTGCAATAAACTGTATGTCGTCTATAAGCAAAACGTCTATGTTACGATATTTGTCACGAAACTCCTGGTTTTTGTTATTGCTTATTGAGTTTATAAGCTCGTTTACAAAGGTTTCGCTTGTAACATAAAGTACCTTTGCGTCAGGATTTTTATCCAATATGTAGTGTGCAATGGAATGCATAAGATGTGTTTTCCCAAGGCCAACATTTCCATACAAAAATAAAGGGTTGTATGCCCTTGCAGGAGATTCAGCTACGGCAAGGCTTGCGGCATGAGCCATTCTGTTGCTGTTTCCCACAACAAAGCTTTCAAAAACATATCTTTTGTTAAGGTTTGCCGCTTTAATAGGGTCATTGGTTTTCGCCGCCGCTCCTTCTTTTTGCTCTGTGGCAAGATTTTCACTTGTTGTTACTATAATGTTATATTCAGTGCTGCTTACATGAATAATAGCGTTTTTAATAAATGGCAGATATTTTGATTCCAAAAATTCTTTGGAAAATTGGTTTTCCGCCTTTAAAATTAAATCCCTGCCGTCAACTCTTACCGCAACAGTAGGTTTTATCCATGTGTTAAAACTAATACCCTCCAGCTCTTTTTCCATTTCATTAAGAGCCTTTTGCCAAATATCCTGTAAATTTTCCATCCTTTTCCTCCAAAAAAATAAACCAAAAAAAATTGACAAAAAATATCTTTATAAGTTATCAACAAACTATCCACAATTTGTTGATAACTTATTTGTTGAGAATTTATCATTTATTTTAATTCGAAACTTATTCCTAAGACTACTTATTAATATAGCAAATTTATAAGTCTTTCGCAATAATTTAATAAACCGTAAAAATTAACATATTTTGATAAATAAGTGTAAACTTTTGATAAATTGTCAATATGGTGTGTATAAGTTTTGACAAAATACAATATATGTTTGATAATAAAAAATATATTTATGAAAGTAATGGAAAGTATTGATATTGCACAAAAAGAAAGAATGTTTTGTTAATAAAATTTCTTGACTAACAAGGCTTTCTTTAATATAATATTGAAAGTGCTCATGGCAGGCTTATGCAAATGTGAAATACTTTAAGGAGGTGCTTAACAAATGAAGATGACATTCCAGCCAAAGAAAAGACAAAGAAGCAAGGTTCACGGCTTTAGAAAAAGAATGGCAACGGCTAACGGAAGAAAAGTGTTGGCAGCAAGAAGAAGAAAAGGAAGAAAAGTATTATCTGCGTAAAACTTGATAAATACTTATATTTAGGGCCGCTGATGTGGCCTTTTAATATTTAGACATAAAAAGCTAATGTTTTATTATGTCTTTATATTGTGTTTTTGAAAGAGGGATTAGGAATTGAAGTTCACACAATCGCTTAAAAAAAATTACCAGTTTGGTTTTGTTTATAACAAGGGAAAATCAATTGCCAACAGATTCCTTGTTGTTTATGTTGTAAAAAACAAAAGATTTCAGCAAACAAACCGCCTTGGCATAACCGTAAGCAAAAAGGTTGGCAAAAGCGTTGTCAGAAGCAGGGTAACACGTCTTATTAAAGAAAGCTACAGGCTTAACGAAGAAAACATAAAACCCGGCTATGACATTGTGGTATTGGCAAGAGTTAATGCCAACACGGCAACATTTTTTGAAATCCAAAAATCCCTTTTAAACCTGTTAAAAAAACAAGGCTTAATTATTGAAAAAGCATAATTTTGCAAAGCACTAATCAAAAAAAGATACTTAAATTCGTTTAAGCTTTAAGTCGGAAAATACGGAGAATTAAATGTATGGTAAGAAAACTTTTTCTTTATTTGATAAGATTCTATCAGACAGCTATTTCCCCCTATAAAGCGCCGTGCTGCAGATTTACACCAACCTGTTCTCAGTATACTTACCAGGCGGTGAAAAAATACGGCGCAATAAAAGGCGGATTTCTTGGTATAAGACGAATTTTGAAATGCCATCCTTTCCATAAAGGCGGCTATGACCCGGTACCATAAAATTGAATTTTACCTTGAGGAGGAACAATACAGTGTTAGAAAGCTTGGCTGCAGATAATATTTTAAGTTTGGCTGTAAGACAACCCGGTATGATAGTAGGACCCATTGCAAAATTTTTGGGTGTTATCTACAACAATGTTTTTAACTTTATTTATAATATAGGTGAGGCAAATGCCCTTGGTATAGCAATCATAATTTTTACTATTCTTGTTAAAACGGTGCTTATTCCTCTTTCCTATAAACAGCAAAAGGCAAGCTTTGAAATGCAGAAGCTTCAGCCTGAGATGGATGCAATAAAAAAGAAATATGAAAAAAAGAAAGACATGGAAAGCCAGCAGAAAATGGCTCTTGAGCTTCAAAAACTTCAAAAAGATAATAACGTGAGCATGCTTGGGGGATGTTTGCCTTTGCTTGTTCAGCTTCCTATACTTTATGCGCTTTTTTATATATTCCAGCAGGCGTATATATATATAGACGTTGTGGGAGCAAACTATAACCACATAGCAGAGATATTTTTGTCTATACCTGAAACAATGAGGGTTGATATTTTGACAGACCCTGTTTTGGCTCATAAGCTTAAAGTGGATGTAACAAGCCAAAGTGACCTTCTGATTTTGATTAACCAAATGAATGCTGTTGATTGGTCGGCTTTGCTTGCAAACGCAGGACAGTATGCCCAGGAGCTTACAACGGCACTTGCTGAAAAATCAAGACTTGAATCATTTTTAGGCATTAACCTTATAACAAATTCAGGCCTTAAATTTCCGGGAATTTTAGTTCCCCTTTGTGCTGGAGCAACAACATTTTTATCCTCAAAAATTTTAATGAAAAATTCAGCGGCGGCAAGCGGCGGTGACAGCCAAAACCCTATGAACCAAGCCATGCAGTCCATGAAAATAATGAACTATACAATGCCTATAATGATGGGTGTAATGTGTATAACACTTCCTGCGGGAGTTGGGCTTTACTGGACAACAAGCAATATTATACAGGTTCTTCAAACACTTGGTTTAAACAAATATTTCAGGTCTAAAGGTGCAAAGGAGGCGCTTCAACAATGAAAGCGATTCAAAAATCAGGTAAGACAGTCGATTTAGTTATAGATGAATTGATTAAAGAGCTTGGAGTTAATTCAAAAGAAGATTTGGAAATAGAAATTATAGAAGAGGGTGCAAAAGGGTTTTTAGGCTTTGGAAGCAAGGAAGCAATTGTTAAGGCAGCGGTTAAGTTTAACCCCGAAAAAATAGCAAAAGACTTTCTTCGTGAAATGTTTATTGCCATGGGTCTGATTGTAAACATTGAAACAGAGCTTAAAGACAAGTATCTTTTGATTAACTTAACAGGAAACGATATGGGAATACTTATCGGAAAACGAGGCCAGACCTTGGACTCAATACAATATCTTGTTAACCTTGTTGTAAATAAAGGTAATGCGCCTTATTTAAGCATAACAATAGATACTGAAAATTATCGTCAAAGAAGAAAAGATACACTTGAATCCCTTGCTTATAACCTTGCTAAAAAGGTTAAGCAAAGCGGAGAAAAAGTTATTCTTGAGCCTATGAATCCTTATGAAAGAAGGATAATACATTCAAGCCTTCAAAACAACAGGTTTGTAACCACATATTCCGAAGGTGATGAGCCTTTTAGAAATGTAGTAATAGACGTTAAAAAATAAGACAGATGTTAACCGCAGGAAAGCTTATCCTGCGGTTTTCAGATTGTAAAGGATAAGACCTTGGTTGCTCCGCCCCGATACCCCACAAGGGTTTCACCCTTTGAACCTGTCTTACAACCGCATGAATATGCGGTTGTACAAAAGTTTTTGCTCCGCTTTTTTAAAAAAGCGGGTGGGTTTGGGCAAAGCCCAAGATGTTTGAATTAAGACCTTGAGGGTTTTCCTGTCAGCACTTTGCTTCGCAAAGCAGGCACATAGTGCCTGTGGCATCTATCTTTGCCATGCATACTCAAACACCCACAAGGGTTTCACCCTTTGAACCCATCTTACAACCGCATGAATATGCGGTTGTACAAAAGTTTTTGCTCCGCTTTTTTCAAAAAGCGGATAGGTTTGGGCAAAGCCCAAGGTTTAATAACCATTTTGGGCAAAGCCCAAGGTTTAATAACCATTTTGGGCAAAGCCCAAGGTTTTTATATTTAAAAAATAGACGGGAGTGATTTTTATGAAGGCTTTTCCATTAGACGATATAATAGCGGCAGTTTCCACCCCTTTGGGAAACGGCGGTATAGGCATTGTGCGTGTAAGCGGTCAGGACTGTATAAACCTTGTGTCTGAAATCTTTAAAGGTGCCGGTTTAACCGAAAAAGCCAGTCATACCATTTCTTTCGGACATATTATAGACCCTTTTAATGAAACTGTTGCAGATGAAGTGCTTGTAAGTGTTATGCGTGGGCCGAAAACATATACAAGGGATGACGTTGTTGAAATTAATTGCCATGGCGGTGCGGCGGCCTGTAAAAAAGTACTGGAAATTGTTCTGTCAAAGGGTGCAAGACCTGCAGAACCGGGTGAGTTTACAAAACGTGCCTTCCTTAACGGACGTATTGACCTTTCACAGGCAGAGGCCGTAATAGATATAATTAACTCAAAAACAGATATGGGCAGACAAAGTGCTGTGAACCAGCTTGAAGGCGGCTTAAAAAACACCGTTTATGAAATAAGGGATAACCTTTTGACAGCCATAGCAACAATTGAGGCGGCAATAGACTATCCCGAACATGATATTGAAGAAGAAACGTCACAAAGCCTTAAAAATAAAATAACGGATATTATAACACGTACCGATAAGCTTTTAAATTCTTCGAATAAAGGTAAAATAATAAGGGACGGAATATCCGCCGTAATTCTTGGCAGACCAAACGTAGGCAAAAGCTCACTTCTTAATTATCTTTTGGAGGAAGAACGTGCCATTGTTACGGATATACCGGGCACAACAAGGGATACGGTTGAAGAATATATAAATATAGGCGGAGTTGCGGTTAAAATAATCGATACGGCAGGTATAAGGGAAACAGAAGACACAGTTGAAAGATTGGGTGTGGAAAAGTCTAAAAACCGTGCACAAAATGCCGATCTTTTGCTTGTGATGTTGGATAACTCTCAAGCACTTACAAGTGATGACAGAGAAATATTGGAAATGGCACAAAATAAAAAATCAATTGTTCTATTAAATAAAACAGACTTGATACCTGTAATAGAAACAGATGAAATTTCAAAGATGGTTGGCGAGGAAAATATAATTTTGCTGTCTGTAAAAGAAGGCAGCGGAATAGAAAAACTGACTGACAGAATTCATAAAATGTTTTTGGGCGGCGAAATAAATTTTACAGATGATGTTATGGTAACAAATCTGCGTCATGAAAAGGCTTTAAAACAGGCAAAGGAATCTTTGGAAAAAGCAGTGCAAGCCATTGAAGCAGGTATGCCTATAGATTTTGTAAGCATAGATTTGATGGAAAGCTACACCCATTATGGTGAAATAACAGGTGACAGCGTGGACGAGGCGTTGCTTGATAAAATATTTTCGGAGTTTTGCTTGGGTAAGTAAAGGATAAAAGCCCTGAGCTTTGCCCAAACCCATTCGATTTTTGAAAAAGCGAAGCAAAAACTTTTGTTAAAACAGTATGTTCATGTAGTTTTGGGCAGACCAAAAGGGAATTGTTGGGAAAAAGCAATAAACAAAAAATTGCGGTTTTCGAGGTTTAAAATGTTTTTATTAATGTGCAGTATATTTTTAGAATAACGGACAAAAGAATAAAGCGTTAATTATTCTAGGTCTTTGGCTTTAAAGGAGTTGATTATTATGTATTTAGCTGATGAAGTTGATGTGGTGGTGATTGGCGGCGGTCATGCAGGGTGCGAGGCAGGGCTTGCCTGTGCAAGGTTAGGCTTTAAGACCATAGTGTTTTCAATAAGCCTTGACAGTGTGGCAATGATGCCTTGTAACCCGTCAATAGGCGGCAGCAGCAAGGGTCACCTTGTGCGTGAGATAGATGCCCTTGGCGGAGAAATGGGCAAGATAATAGATAAAACATATATACAAACTAAAATGCTTAACACAGGCAAAGGGCCGGCTGTTTACTCTCTTCGTGCCCAAGCCGATAAAAATAGATATAAAGATGCCATGAAGCATGTTTTGGAAAACACGGAAAACTTAATTCTTCGCCAAGGCGAAGTAACCCGCCTTATTACAGAAGATGGAAGGGTGTGCGGTGTTGAAACAAGCTCAGGGGCAGTTTATAATGCAAAGGCTGTAATTATTGCGGCAGGAACATATCTTAAAGCTCGCTGTCTTTACGGCGAAACAGTGGTGGAAAGCGGCCCCAACGGCCTTATGACATCAAAAACTTTCAGCCAAAGCCTTTTGGATAACGGCATTGAACTTTTCAGGTTTAAAACAGGAACTCCTGCAAGAATAGACAGCAAAACAGTTGACTTTTCAAAAATGACACCTCAGTACGGAGATGAGGACATTGTTCCTTTCTCATTTACAAACACAAACAGAGTAGACGAAATAAGAAGAGAACAAGTGCCTTGCTATTTAACATACACCAACAGCGAAACCCATCGCATAATAAAAGAAAACCTACACCGCTCCCCTATGTATTCAGGTGTTATAGAAGGTGTAGGCGCACGTTACTGCCCCTCAATAGAGGATAAAGTGGTGCGTTTTGCCGATAAACTCCAGCATCAGGTTTTTATTGAGCCGGAAGGGGAAAACACAAATGAACTTTATGTTCAGGGCATAAGCTCTTCGCTTCCCGAGGATGTGCAGATAGCTCTTTACAGAACTGTGCCCGGTCTTGAAAAGTGTGAGTTTATGCGCACTGCATATGCCATAGAATATGATTGTGTTGATGCAACACAGCTTAAGCTGAGCCTTGAATTTAAAAACATAAAGGGTCTTTTCGGTGCAGGCCAGTTTAACGGCACAAGCGGTTATGAAGAGGCGGCGGCACAAGGCCTTATTGCAGGCATAAATGCATCAAGATATATTATAAATAAAGAGCCTGTAATAATTGACAGAACGCAAGGATATATAGGTGTTTTGATTGACGATATAGTTACAAAAGGAAGTAAAGAGCCTTACAGAATGATGACATCACGTGCGGAATATAGACTTCTTCTTCGACAGGATAATGCTGATGAACGGCTTACGCCCATAGGGTATGAAGTGGGGCTTATTTCCAAAGACAGATATGAAGAGTTTTTGGAGAAGAAAGAACAGATTGTCAATGAAAAACAACGTATTAGCAAAAAAATGATAACCCCTAAAAAAGAGGTTTTGGAGTTTCTTGAAAAGATGGGCTCAACCCCTATTAAAAGCGGTGTAAGACTTAGCGATTTGCTTAAAAGACCAGAGCTTTCCTATGAAGCCTTAGGTGAAATAGACAGTGAAAGAAAGCCTTTAAGAAAAGAAGTCTGGGAACAGGCGGCACTTCAAATTAAATATGAGGGCTACATAAAACAACAGCTTAATCAGGTGGAGCAGTTTAAAAAGCTGGAAAAAAGGCTTCTTCCTTTGGATTTGGAATATGACAACCTAAAGGGTCTGCGTATAGAGGCGGCACAGAAACTGAATATGGTAAAGCCTGCTTCAATAGGACATGCTTCACGTATTGCAGGCGTTTCTCCTGCTGATATAAGCGTTCTTCTTATACATCTTGAACAAATGAAAGGAAGGAAAAATGAGTAGAACACATTTTTTGATTAAAGTTAAAGTTAAAAAACTAAAGGGTGTGAAGGTTTATCATAAATCTTTGGGAAAAAGAATTTATTCCTTAAAAAATCCTTCACTTGTTTCCTTATATAAAAAACCCCATTTTATTGTGGACAGAAAATCCTTGAAAATAAAACAAAGCCATAATTATTTGTCTGAAACAAGGTTTCTTCTTTAGGAGGTTTTCATGGATAACAGAAAATTGCTTAGTCAATGCTTAAAAGAGCTTGGCATGGAAATATCGGAAAAACAAAAAGATTTATTTTTTTTGTATAAGGATATTTTAGTTGAATGGAATGAAAAAATGAACCTTACGGCAATAACCCAAGAACGTGAAATAGTTATAAAGCATTTTGTGGATTCTGTTTCGATTTTAGCCAAAACGGAAATTCCCAAAGGCGCTTCGGTTATTGATGTGGGAACAGGTGCAGGTTTTCCTGGAATCCCTGTTAAAATTATGAGGGAAGACATAAAGCTTACACTTTTAGACAGCCTTAACAAAAGAATAGGCTTTTTAAACCATGTTTGTCAACAGCTAAGCCTTGAAAATGTGGATAACATTCATTCCAGAGCCGAAGACGGTGGACAAAACCCTCTTTTGCGTGAAAAGTTTGATTTCTGCCTTTCAAGGGCGGTGGCGGATTTAGCTGTTTTAAGTGAATACTGCCTGCCTTTTGTTAAAGTGGGAGGGATGTTTGTTTCACTTAAAGGTCCTGAAATAGAAGATGAACTTAACATGAGTAAAAATGCAATTAAAACATTGGGCGGGGAAGTTACAGAGGTTTCAAAGATTTTAATCCCTGAAAGTGATATAACCCACAGCCTTGTTATTATAAAAAAGGTGATGCCGACACCAAAAAAATACCCGAGAAAACCGGGAACAGCATCAAAAAACCCCATAGGCCGCTAAGGTTTTAAAGAAAAGAATAGGTTTATAATAAATAATAATAAATAATATTAAATAATAATTACTTTTATGTGCTTTATCTATTGAAATTTCCGAAGAATAAAGTTATTATTAACTTGTACCTAATTTTTTAACTTACTTAATAAAAGGAGGATTATTCTATGAAATTTTATGTATGTAAGCATTGTGGAAACATTATAACATATGTTGAGCATTCAGGTGTTCCTGTTATTTGCTGCGGTGAGAAGATGCAGGAGATTGTTGCAGGTTCAGTTGATGCGGCAGTTGAAAAACATGTTCCTGTTGTTGAAACAGAGGGCAATATTGTTACAGTAACAGTTGGCTCTGTTATACATCCAATGACAGAAGAGCATCATATTGCTTGGATTGTTGTTGAAACAACAAATGGACATCAGATTAAATATCTTGATAAAACAGGCGAACCAAAGGCTGTTTTTGCACTTGCTGACGGTGAGGAAGTTGTTGCAGTTTATGAATACTGTAATCTTCACGGACTTTGGAAGAAATAAATATAAAAAAAAGGGATGCGGAGAACGCATCCCTTTTTGATTTACCTAAAACCGCATGCATATGCAGTTTAAACAAAAGTTTTTGTCTTGCTTTTTTCAAAAAGCAAGTGGGTTTGGGCAAAGCCCAAGGGGTTGCCTTTGTTAGGACCTTGAGGATTTCACCCTCAAACACCCACAAGGGTTTCACCCTTGACCCATAGCGCAAAACATTTGTTTTGCTTGGATCAATCACTTTATTTTGTGGCTTGGTTTACATTATTGCCAGCCATACTCTTATTTACCATTACAACCGCATGTATATGCGGCTGTACAAAAGTTTTTGCTCCGCTTTTTTTAAAAAGCGGATGGGTTTGGGCAAAGTCCAAGGGGGTGCCTTTTTTAAGACCTTGAGGGTTTCACCTTCAAACACCCACAAGGGTTTCACCCTTGACCCATAGCACAAAACATTCATTTTGCTTGGATCAATCACTTTATTTTGCGGCTTCATTTACATTACTGCCAGCCATACTCTTATTTACCATTACAGCCGCATGTATATGCGGTTGTACAAAAGTTTTTGCTCTGCTTTTTTCAAAAAGCGGATGGGTTTGGGCAAAGCCCAAGGTCTATCAAGATTTATCAAATGGGTTTGGGCAAAGCCCAAGGTCTATCAAGATTTATCAAATGGGTTTGGGCAAAGCCCAAGGTCTATCAGGATTTATCAAGTAGGTTTGGGCAAGATCAAGGTTTTTTGCCGCCTACACGCTTTTATCCCAAAAGGTTTAAAAGTTCGTTGTACTCATCAATAGTTATTCTGTTTCTTATAAGAAATACGTCTAATATTTCTGTCATAGCAGTTTTGTTGCAGCTTCCGCTTTCAATTATCTTTTTACAATTTCTAAATGTCATCTGCTCTCACCTCACATATTGTTAATTTCAGCCAAACACACTAAATATTCTGTGTTTATTGCAGTTTCTAAAATTGCCCTTTCCATGTCTGAAATGGAAACAGGCTTTATTAAATTGCCCATGGTGTCTGTAGGAAAGGCTTTGTGTGCAAAGTGAACTTCACACATTCTGTCCTTTTCTTCCTCCGTAATGGAAAAAAGAATTTTTGAAAGATTGTTTTCCTTGCTGATTTGCTGCAGCATCCCGTCTTTGTAAAACATAAAAAAATCTCTCCCATGGTGCTCTTTTATAACCTCAACATCTGTTTCGTTAAAAGGCTTTCCGTCCCATTTTCTGCTTTCCCAGCTTCCTATGTCAACAAAAAGACTATCCCTGTATTCTTTCAGCTCTTCCTCTGTTATGTTGTATTTATTAATGTCAAACATGATTTTTCCTCCTTTTTAATTAATATACGGAATACCAAAATGGAATTTGCTGTTCCCTGTTCTCTTGGCAGATATAATATAAATCATCCTTGGGTGTAATGTTATCAGCTATCAAATGCCCTGAAGCGGTGTAAAGAGCACCGTTTGTTTCCACCTTGGCCCCTTTTTTAAGGTAGATACAGAAGATGTTTGAAAAAGAGCCAAAGGTAAAGATAACCTTTCTTATGTATAGATTGGTTGCTGCACTTTCATCGCCGTAAGGAATGTGCATTGTAGTATTATCTTCCTTAATTAATCCAAAAGCAGAGGTGTTTTTAGCAGCAAACACTATATTACCTGTTACAGCGGTGTTATCCGTTAAATTTAGTTGAGATAAGGTTCCGGTGGCGGCAATAGTATATATAATATTTTGCTCCGAATCATAAAGAGGCTGACCTTTTGCATAGGGCAGCGTCGAAAGGGCTGTAATGTTTTCTGTTTCCCAGGTATTTGTAATTGTGTTAAACGTAAGCCTGATATTTGTATTGTTTTGGAAATACCATATTTTGTTTTCTACAACGCAAGCTGTAATTTGAAGCTTTAAAGAATCGTTGGCAGGGCCCACGGAAGCTAAAGTTCCGTTAGAATTTCTTTTATAAAGCTGTGTTCCTCTATTAAGATAAATTACACCATTAACATTAACAATAGTGGCATAAGTGTTTGCCCCAATTGTCATGGCTGTGGATGAAAGCGTGTTTGACGACCTGCTGTATGCATATAAAAAATCAGCATAGTTTCCTGATGCTGCATTGTTGCCGCAAACTATGAAAATTGTATCTCCTAATTCAACTGCAGATGAAGGAATTGCCCCAAACTGAACCGCTTGCCCCCCTGTAAGATCAAGCATTAACGAATATGTGCAGTCGTCCGGATTATAAGCATAGATTGAATTTGTTAGAAAAAAGTATATTTTTCCGTCAGCAGATACGGCTGAACATCCAACACTTCCTTTGCCTGCAGTAAGCGGCTTTATTTGTTTTTGCCATACTAGGGTTTTATTTTCTGTTAAATTAGACTGGGCAAATTTCAACCCCGAATCAGGCAGATTCATTTTCCCCATCAAAGTGTTTGGAGAAATGTCGTCAGCTTCTCCAATTCTTTCAAGAACCTCACCCACCTCTTGGGAAAGACTTCCCGTTTGGTTATCCACATATGAAAAAATATCTGTATTTCTGTTTTCTATATCATAAACAGACTTTCGCATATCTGCACTTCCTGCCTCGAAAGAGGCCTCTTCTATTGCAGTTATTACATAGTTTTCTATGTTGTCAAGAACAGCCTTGTTTTCGTGGGAATGTTTAATGTTATAACTTTCTGAAACCTTTTGCTTCTCCTCGTTGGTATAATCGTTTTCAGACAAGCCTTTGCCCTCTATTTTGTCAACTTTGTTGTCAGCAGGGGCAAACCACGTTTCCCCGTCAAGGCTTACCTCAATTTGCCCTTCATAAATTCGAATGCCTTTAATTTGAAATTCATCCAATTGTGTGCTTAGCTCATTAAATTTTGGAATTATCACATCAAGTGCCATTTCATCAAAGGCTCTTTGAGCTTCTGCCACAGGCAAACCCAATGGATTGTTTTTAATTCTTATGCCTTTATTGTTATAATCTTTTTCTTCAATTTTTGTAAAACTCAAATATATTCCTCCTGTTTTAAAAATTTTCTTAACCCATACCGATAGTAAAGCTTAGGTATGGTCTGTGTTATTGTCTAAACAGGGTCGGAGCTGTTTAGTGCGGCGCATATAAAGGAATCTATAATTTCATGGGTTAAGGTTTGCAAGAATTATAAATTCGCATAATATGCGACAAAGTAATAGTATAATAGATTTATTCCTTTGTCAATATAATATTGCGTAAAATGCGAATATTAGTTCCAACTTGTTGATGTTATGCGAAAATGATATTGTTTACAATAAAGGAGTTGTTTCAAATGACAATTGGAAAAAGAATAAAAGAGTGCAGAATAAAAAAGGGAATGTCAGTTGAAGAGCTGGCGCAAAAGCTTGATAAAAATAGAGCTACAGTATATAGATATGAAAAAGGGGAGATAGAAAATCTCCCCACAACAATTTTAGAATCTTTGGCAAAAGCCCTTGATACAACACCTGCTTACATTATGGGTTGGAGAGATTTTGATATTATTGAAAAGAATGGAGAGAAAATCATATCACGAAAACAGGAGGAAAGAGAGGAGATTTCCGATTTTCTAAACCCTATCTTTGCTGAAATTGGGTTTAACATAGCCCCCCATACATATTATTCCCACGGAAGTCTTGCCGATATGAAGTTTATTGTACATTCTCTTGACCATGGTGAAAGCAGCTATTTTGATTATGAAGAAATTAAGGAGATTAAAGAAAATATTTTAATGTATACAAAATTTATTATTAATGAAAAAATGCTAAAAACAAAATAAAAGTTTAATTTATAACGTAGGTAAAATTAAACCCTTAAGATGGAGTCTTTCAAAAATTTCCTTTGTAAAACATGCATAAACCCATTAGTAATTTAATAAATAATATGTTACAGAATTATTTTGTCTTTATGAGTAAAATATTTTTTCTATATTTAAAAGTCCCATAGGCTCTGAATTGCTGGCCGCAGAACATATTAAATGCTTAACCTGGTTTGGGCTAAGCTTTGGGGAGTGCTGTAAAATAAGTGCCGCCGCACCGCTTACCATTGGGGTTGCCATTGAGGTGCCGCTCATTTTTACATAGTTTATATCCACAACATCAATATTTGAGCGTTTTTTGCTTTCAAATGAAAATGTTTCTGCCTTGCAGGAAACAATGTTTTCTCCCGGTGCAAATATGTCAGGTTTATAGTAGAAACGGTTTCCGTTTTGTATTTTGTAAAGTACCTTTTCTCCGAAGTTTCCAACGGTGATAATGTTTTGGCTTGTTCCCGGGGCGGTTATGCCTGAAGATTCGTCGTTTCCCGAGGCGGCAACAACTATCATGCCGCTGTTCCAAAGTGTGTTTGTTGCTTTTATAAGAGAAGAAGAAATGGAAGGGTCGTTTGTGCCTATTGACATATTTACAATTCTTATTCCGTATTTTTGCCTGTTGGCAAGAAGCCATTCAAGTGCATTAAGTGCAGACCTTGCAGTTCCGTGACCATACTGGTCAAGTATTTTCAAAGCAACTATGCTGCTTTCAGGTGCAACTCCCATATATCTTTTGCCGCTTAAGTAACCGTTTCCGCAGGCTATCCCTGCCACATGAGTTCCGTGACCGTTGTCATCGTATGGCTCTGTTTTGCCGTTAACAAAATCCATAAAACAGGCCAATCGGTTTTTGGGGAAAACAAAATCGGCGGTGGGACAAATGCCTGTGTCTAAAATGGCAATGCATGTGCCCAAGCCTGTTATTTGTGGTGGAGGATAGCCGTTAATCAGGCATATTGCATTATTCATTTCTACACATCCAAACCTTGAAGATCAATAATAGTTTATGGCATAAAGCCTAATAAGGTGATTGGACAGGAATGGACAAAATAAGGGTTGTACCGATAAATATTTTTATAATCAGTCAATTTTTTCTTCCTGGCTGCATAGTATTGTTAATGTATTAAATAATTTTTTAATTTATTGAGGAGGTTAGTAATATGGGATGTTTTGGAGGAAATACTTGTTCGTCAACAGGAGGCGGAAGCTGGCTTTGGATTCTTATTCTTCTTTTTTGCTGCGGCGGTAACCAGCTGGGAGGCATAGGCAATTGTGTGGGAGGAGCAGGCACGGATAACGACTGCTCATGGTTAATGATCATATTACTTCTTCTTTGCTTCTGCGGAAACGGCGTAGGAAGCTGCGGAACAGGCTGCAACATGTGTGAGGCATAAAATAAGGTATTATCTAAAAAAGCCTTGAAGTAAGCAGAGTGCCTGTTTAAAGGTAAACTTTTCAAAAAGACCCAATTGTTTTGACTTTAAAGCCTTAAAAGGCGGAAGCAAAAAACTTTCCCTAAATTTTAATTTTTATAAAACAGTATAAAGGATTTGGGGGTGACAGAAGTTTCAGGCTTTGTCTTTAAAACTGCCTGTTGCAAAAAGGTAAAAAGGTGCGGATTTAATGTCTGCACCTTTTTGTCATATAAAGAGGTTTATCTGCATATCTATTTGCAAGGAGGTGTTCTTGTTTGGAGGATATAAATATTGAAAAACTTTCAGATATAAGCAAGCTTTTAGGCGGGAATATGGATTCTCAAGAGCTTGGAAACATGGTTCAGACTGCAAAAATGCTAAGCGTAATTATGAATAACCCTTATGCGGAAAAAAATAAAGAAATAAAAGAGGTTTCGGCACAAGATGAAACAATTGTTAATAAGGAATATATGTCAAAAGACAGGCATATCAAAGCTCTTAACGCAATTATACCGCTTCTTGACACCCAATATCAACGGGGGATGTTTACCGCTTTAAAAATGCTTGAAATAAACAGCTTTAGCCCCGAGCCTGTAATAAGGGCAATGGGCAGAGAGTTTGATGCACAGTATAGGCGGGCTGAAATCATAGATGTTGTTGATAAGTTTCTAACCCCTGAGGAAAGAAACAAAATAGGCATTTTTCTTAAACTTGCAAAAGCCAGCTTTTTTATGAACAAATAATAAATAACTTTATTTAAAACCATAAAGATAAATTTCGCAGATACATCAAAGAAAACTCTTGATAAATAGCCTTAAGGTTTTGATTTTTAGTGTTTTAAACTTAGCAAGCTTCATTTCCTCCCTATTGAAAAACTCCTGTAATAATGGTATAAGATCACATTATTGCAGGAGTTTTTTTGTTTAGCTTTGAGCAAAAATCAAGGCCTTTTTCAAAGAGTAAAAATAAAGCTTTTTTCATTTAGCTAAGCATATCCATAATAATTAAAGCCGCTAAAATTGGAGCAATGCTGTTTTGTTGTTTTTTCGGCTGTTTTTCCACATCCTTTTCCACAAGGCATGGTTTGCCTTGGGCATAAATTTCAGGCTGTGAATCTGAAAAAGCCGAAGAAGTTTTATTGTCTTTTAAGGTCTGATTTTGCATACGAAATTCCAAAGGTATCTCTCTTCTGTTTTGTGGCAGCATATTGTCACTTCCTCTATATGTGTTTTGTAGATTATATGAACTATAAATAAAATTTATGAAGTTTTGTACATATTTATAGGAAGAACATTTGTCCATAGCTAAAAATTATCGCAATTGCCAAAAGTTTTTGATGATATTGACTTAATGCGTTTAAGTGGGATAAAATAGCTGTATGTCAGGTTAGAGAAAGTGATTTTTGTATTTGCAGATTGAAATTATTTTAAAAAAGTTTAATTTTTGTGAATCTATGAAAATTTGTTTTATGAGAAAATCTAAGTTTCAAGGCCTTGCCTTGGAACTTGTCTGTTTATACCTTGATCAAAGACCTATGAAAATATATTTTTCTTATAAGGCTTATAATATTTAAAAACAGCCTTTAAGAATAAACTTTTTAAAGATTGGGAGGAAGAGAAGATGCTGGAATTTAGTAAAAAAACAAACCTCTTGGAAAGCACAGGACAGACTTATCCCCTTGTGGATGTTAAAAAGCCTAACCTTTACAGAGATTACTTTGAATATGACGAAGTGCCGAAAGTAGTTTTTAACAGACGTATTGTGCCTATGGATGTGCCTGATAAAATATGGCTTACAGACACAACCTTTAGAGATGGGCAGCAAAGCAGACAGCCATACACAGTTGAACAAATGACACATATTTTCGACCTTATCCATAAACTTTCAGGGCCTAAGGGAATTGTGAGAATGAGCGAGTTTTTCCTTTATACTAAAAAGGATCAGGAAGCTGTTTATAAATGTCTTGAAAAAGGCTATGAATTTCCTGAAATAACAAGCTGGATAAGGGCTTCGAAAAAAGATTTTCAGCTTGTTAAAGAAATAGGGCTTAAAGAAACAGGAATACTTGTAAGCTGTTCCGACTATCATGTGTTTCAAAAAATGCATATGACAAGACATCAGGCTGTGGATCACTATTTGGCTGTTGTGCGTGAGTGTATAGAAACAGGTGTAACGCCAAGATGTCACTTTGAAGATATAACACGTGCTGATTTTTACGGTTTTGTTGTTCCTTTTGCGACAGCTCTTATGGAGCTTAGTGCGGAAACACAGGTGCCTGTTAAAATACGTGCCTGCGACACTTTAGGCTATGGTGTAACATATCCGGGAAGTGTTCTTCCAAGAAGTGTTCCCGGAATTATATACGGCCTTGTGCATCATGCGGGGGTGCCAAATGAATGGCTTGAATGGCATGGACATAACGATTTTTACCGTGCTGTTAACAATGCCTCAAATGCATGGCTTTATGGAGCAAGCAGTGTAAACTGCTCGATTTTAGGCATAGGCGAAAGAACAGGTAACACACCTCTTGAGGCTATGGTTTTTGAATATGCACAGCTTAGAGGAACTTTGGACGGAATGGACACTCTTGCCATAAGTGAAATTGCTGAATATTTTGAAAAAGAACTTCATTATGAAATTCCGCCTATGACACCTTTTGTAGGCAAAAACTTTAATGTAACACGTGCAGGAATTCATGCCGACGGTTTGCTTAAAAATGAAGAAATCTATAACATCTTTAATACGGAAAAGCTTTTAAACAGACCTGTAAAAATTGCAATAAGCAACACCTCGGGAACATCGGGAATTGCCCACTGGATTAACAGTTCTTTTAACTTTAAAGGGGAAGATGCAGTTTCAAAAAATGACGAAATTGTGGAAATAATCTATAACTGGGTAAATGACCAATATAACGAGGGCAGAGTAACTGTAATTACAGATGAGGAGCTTACGGAACTTTTTCTTAAAACAAAGGAAGAACTTTCTGCATCCAAGGGGGAAACAAAATGAAAAACAGCGTTTCCTTTAATGTAGACCACAGCAAACTTCCAAGGGGAATTTATCTTTCAAAAGTAGACACTTTAGGGGATGTAAAAACCATAACCCTGGATATAAGAATGCGTGAGCCTTATAAAGAGGAGATTATTTCAAATGTGGCTCTTCATACCTTTGAACATTGTTTTGCAACAGCAATAAGGGATGTTTCCGAAGGGTATGAAAACTTGGCTGTGGCATATTTTGGCCCAATGGGATGTCAGACAGGGTTTTATCTTGTGCTTAATATAATAAACCATGAAGAAGATTCATATCCTGCGCTTTGTGCAAACCTTATGAAAGATGCTCTTGTTTATATAAGAAAAATGACAGAGGTTCCTGCAAAGAATCAACTTCAATGCGGCTATTTCCATACGTTGGGCACTATTGAAGATGCCCTTAAAATGGCGGACGATATGGAAAGCCTTGTAGATACAATACTTGAGAAAGAAACTTTTTATACTTATGTTTATATTTAAAAGGGGGAGTTGGATGTGAGCATAAACAAAAACATTGAGGCTGCCAAAGAAAGGTTTGGAAAGCTTCTTGAAGAACAGCTTGCAAGGGTTGAAAAAATGAATCTGGCGAAAGGTAATATTGACTTTTCTGCTGTTGACAAAATAATAATAGGTGTTGCAGGCGGCGACGGAATCGGCCCTGCAATTACAAGCCAAGGCAAAAGAATTATGGAAGAACTTCTTGCAAAAGAGATTTCGAAGGGAAAAATTGAAATCAGAGATATTGAAAATCTTACAATAGAAAAAAGGGCAGAGGCGGGCAAAGCAATCCCCGATGATGTTCTTGATGAATTAAAGAAATGCCATGCTATTTTAAAAGGCCCCACAACAACACCAAGAAAGGGCGATCCTTGGCCTAACATTGAAAGTGCCAATGTTATGATGCGAAAAGAGCTTGACCTTTTTGCCAATGTAAGGCCTGTGAGAATTCCGGAGGAAGGCATAGACTGGACGTTTTTCCGTGAAAACACAGAAGGTGCATATGCTGTTGGAAGCAAAGGTTTTGCTGTGGATGAAAACTTAAATGTGGACTTTACAATTGTAACCCAAGAGGGCACAGAAAGAATTATAAGGGCTGCCTTTGAATATGCAAAAAAGAACGGAAAAACAAGAGTAACCGCAGTAACAAAAGCAAACATAATTAAAGCCACAGACGGAAAGTTCCTTGAAGTTTTTTATAACATGGCAAAGGAATATCCGGAAATTAAGGTGGACGATTGGTATATAGACATTATGACAGCCAAGCTTATTGACGAAAACAGAAGAAGAGAGTTTCAGGTGGTTGTTCTTCCAAACCTTTACGGTGATATTCTTACAGACGAGGCGGCAGAATTTCAAGGCGGCGTGGGAACGGCAGGCAGCAGCAATATAGGCTATAAATATTCCATGTTTGAAGCCATACACGGCTCTGCGCCAAGAATGGTTGAAGAAGGAAGAGCTAAGTATGCCGACCCTTGCAGTATTTTCAGGGCTGTTGCTCTTTTGCTTTCGCATATAGGTGCGCAAGAAGAGGCAAATAAGCTTGAAAAGGCACTTGATATATGCACTGTAACAGAAAAAAGAATTAAGATTACAGGCAGAGAAAACGGTGCAACAAATGAGGAACTTACAGATTATATTCTTGAAACAGTTAAAAATCTTTAAAATAAAAAAGGGTATGTAAAGCATATCCTTTTTTTATTTTGCGTAATTTACAAAGACAAAGTATCATAGACTTTATATAGGTGATACTATGAAAAAATATATTTATAGTTTTTTAATTTATTGTGTGTTTACTCTTCTTCTTTTGCCTGTTGTTTTGCTTAACTATACACAAAAAACTCAGGCGGCACAGGTTATTACAACAAAAAACAATGAGGTTCTTTGGGAAGAAACAAAAATCCCTGCCTCGGCAAATTCCACAGAAAATTCTCCTGCGGAAAACCCTACAGAAGAAAACCTTTCAACAGGAGAAAAAACACCTTTGGAGGAATATATAATAGGTGTGGTTGCGGCGGAAATGCCTGCTCTTTTTAACATAGAAGCACTGCGTGCCCAGGCTGTTGCCGCAAGAACATATGCCATAAACCAAATGCAAAGCAATAACTTAAGCCTTGAAGATATGATTTCAGGCGACGGTCAGGCATATATAACTCTGGAGGAAATGAAAAACAGATGGGGAAACAGCTTTGAAACATATTATAAAAAAATAGAAACAGCTGTGCTTTCAACTGCACAGGAAATAATGGTGTATGATGATGAGCCTATACTGGCTGTTTTTCATGCAATAAGCTGTGGAAAAACAGAAACTGCCGAAAATGTATGGAGCAGTCCAAAGCCATATTTAAAAAGTGTTGAAAGCCCAATGGACGAAAAAGCCGCAGAGTTTAGCCATGAAATAACCATCTCTTCCAACATAGTTGCAGGGCTTTTGCAAAAAGCTAAACCTGATTTAAAACTTTATGACGGAAGCCTTAAAGAGCAGATGCAGGTTATAGACAGAACAGAGGCTGGCTATGTAAACACCATGCAAATCGGAAACCTTGTTTTTACAGGCAGGGAAGTTCGTGAAGCTTTAGGTCTTAGAAGCTGTGATTTTACCATTACACAAAATGGAGATGAAATGACTTTTAAAACGGAAGGTTATGGCCATGGAGCAGGAATGAGCCAGTATGGCGCAAACTTTATGGCGGAAGAGGGAAAAGGATATAAAGAAATTTTAGAATATTATTATTCCGGAATATGGTTTGAAAAAATTTAAATAAGTGTATAAACCCTTTGCCAAAAGTCAATAATATTGGCGGAGGTGTTAATAAAATGAAGATTAAAAAGTTCAATAAAAAAGAATATCTTGCAGTTGCGGCAAGCTTTGTGTTGGTTGCTGTTGTTGGCGTTGGTCTTTCGGCGGCACTTGGTGATAAAGAGCCGCAAATCAGCACTTTGCCAAACAACAACACAGCGGCAAATCCGCCTGCAAACGAGGCACAGGTTGTAGATTCCAACAAAAACGCACCAAATAAACTTGATGAGGTTGATAAACCAAAGGAAAATGATATTAAAGAGCCGGTTAAGCAGATAACAAACGAAGAGCAGCAAAAAGAGCTTGATAATAAAAGCGATGATAAAACAGTCTTTGAAGATGAATTTGATGAAGTTGCGTTAATGGAGAATGAAATTACATTTGCATGGCCTCTTAAGGGAGAAATTGCCCTTAACTTCTCAACAGACAAAACTGTTTTTGACCCTACACTTGAGCAGTTTAGAACAAACGACGCAGTTTGTATACTTGCAGACCAAGGGTCAGATGTGCGTGCCGCAGGGGACGGAACAGTGGCAAAAATATTTACTGATTATGAAAAAGGTGTAACAGTTGTAATAAATCACAGGGACGGTTGGAGCACTACATACAGCCAGCTTAATGAAGAAGCGGCTGTAAAGGTAGGAGAGGCCGTTGAAAAAGGGCAAAAAATAGGTGAGGTGGCTAAACCAACTAAGTTTTCATCAGCTCTTGGCCCGCACCTTGAATTTAAACTGAATCAGGGTGAGTTTGCTGTAAACCCAAGTGTTGCAATTAATGAATAGAAGAAAATATTAAAGACTTTTAACTATATAAAAAATGCGTTTCTTAAAACAAATAGCCATCTGCTATTAAAGGTTTTTTAGAAACGCATTTTTTTATTTAAATGGTGTTATTACTTTTTCTTTTTTTTCTGCACAGAAAAACCGAACTTGCCTAAACTTTTTCCAAGCCCGAAATATTCCCCGTGGCTGTAGCAAATAGGTTTTGTTTGGTTAAAGTGAAATTTTCCGCTTTCAGACATATATTTTTTGCTTACACTTATAGACACAACTTCTCCAAGAAACATATCATGGGTTCCAAGATGTATAATATCTTTAACCTTACACTCTATGTTTACAGGGCTTTCGCAGATTATAGGCGCACTTATCTTTTCCCCTTGCTTTGGTGTCAGACGCATTTCTTTGAATTTATCAATATCACGTCCGCTTTTTACTCCGCAAAAATCACAAGCATATGCCAAGTCTTCTGTTACAAGGTTTATTACAAACTCACCGCTTGATTTAATCATATCATAGGAATAACGACCGGGTCTGACTGAAATATATGTCATTGCAGGGTCGGAATTGATTGTTCCCGCCCAGGCAACGGTTATTATGTTGTTTTCCCCCTGGGGGCTTTTGCAGCTTACCATAATGGCAGGCACAGGATATAAAACTGTACCAGGTTTCCAAATATCTTTTTCCATTTCTGCCTCCTTGGTGTTTTATTTTAGAATATAGACAAAAGTTAAGGTGTTGAGAGTGGTTGCCCTAAGAATTAGGATAACGGCAAGATTCAGCATCTTGTTTGGTAAACCACCATTGAACGGTGGCGGCACCTATCTTTGCCGTTCCTTCTTGATTCACTTTAAAACCGCATGTCTATGCGGTTTTAACAAAAGTTTTTGCACCGCGTTTTTCAAAAAGCGGTTGGGTTTGGGCAAAGCCCAAGGTGTTTTAATAAAGGCTCTTCCACAAATTAAATTTGTGGACATTATATCACGATAAGTGCCTCTGTGTATATTAACATTGACTTAAAAAGTTATGAATAGTAATATCATAAGTGCGGATGAATATTTTTGTTAAAGAGGCGGTTGATAAAAGGAGAGAAGCCTTTTTGATAAAAGTTATGATTTTATGGGTACTTAGGACAAAAATTTATACAAAAGTTATATTGGGAGGGGATTAAACAATGAACATATTGAAACAACTTACCATAATATTCGGAGTGTGCCTTATGGGTGAGGTTATTTCAAAGATTCTGCCTTTCACTTTTCCGGGCAGTGTGCTTAGTATGCTTATTATGCTTATTCTTTTGATAACAAAGGCTGTGGGGGAGGAACATATTGATAAAGCTTCAGATTTTCTTTTAAACAATATGTCCTTTTTTTTTATACCAATTGCAACAGGAATAATTAAAGAGTATGATGCTGTTAAAGAAAGTATTTTTGCACTTGTTATAATTGCTCTTGTTTCAACGGTGATAACATTTTTTGTTGTGTATTACACTGTTTTGTTTATTGCAAAACTTACGGAGGGAAAAAAATGAAAGAAATTATTACAAGCTCGCCAATGTTCGGCATTTTTTTAAGCCTTTTTACATACATGATAGGTTTTAAAATAAAATCAAAGTTTAAAACACCCTTTGCAAATCCGCTTCTTATTGCCATTGTTCTTACAATAACAACTCTTACGGTTTTTGATATTCCATTTGAAAACTATAATCAGGGGGGAAGCATAATAGCCATTCTTCTTATGCCTGCCACTGCTGTTTTAGGCCTTTCAATATATAGACAGCGTGAAACACTTAAAAGAAACTTTCTTACCATCATATGCGGCTGTGTTGCAGGCAGCTTTGTGTCTGTTTTATGCAGCATTGTTTTTTGCAAGCTTTGGGGCCTTGATGATGTGCTTTTAATAAGCATGATACCCCGTGCGGCAACTTCCCCGATAGCTGTGGAAATATCTCAAATAATGGGGGGCATACCCTCTGTTACAACAGCCGCCGTTATATTTTCAGGAATAATGGGCGCTGTGCTGTCTCCTGTGTTTGTAAAGGTTTTTAAACTTAAAAATAAAGTGGCTGTGGGTGTTGCCATAGGCACAAGCTCATCTGCCATAGGCACAGGAAAGGCTATAGAAATGGGAGAAACAGAAGGGGCAATGAGCGGAATTGCTGTGGGCATAGCAGGGCTTGCAACGGTGATAATTGCCATGCTTGTGTAAAAGTGCATTTGAAAATACAGACAAAGGTAAAACTTTAAAATTTTCTGCCGGCATTTTGTTTTGTAAAAAGGATGGATTTGTAAAAGCTCAAGATTTGCTTTCCGTTCCGGCCGTAATTTTCTTGCAGTAAAGACTGTTTTAGATATTTCTTTTTACAACCTAAAAACCGCATGGATATGCGGTTTAATAAATTTTTATGGCGGTATTTTAATTCTTAAAGCAGATAATATGCGGCTGTGACATTTATCTTCACCTTACACAAGTTTTATTCCTCTATGGGGATAATAATTTTTGTAAGAAGTTCACATTCGTTTGTTACGTCCACGGGAGATATTAAATATTCTTCGCTTATAGGGCCTGCTATTGTATATCTGTTTTCGTTAATCCATTTAATAAGCTTGATATGTGTGTTTATAATGGTGCCGTGGCTGCCTACATGAAGGGCGGTTACGGCTTTGTATCCACCGCCTGTTTTAAAAAACGGAGCCTCTATGGAGCCGTAAACAGGTATACAGACCTCAAGGTCACACTCCTTTTTCAAAAATTGGTCAAGAGCGTTGTTGTGATATGTGCTTATCACAGCGCCTATAATGCTTAAGTTATATTTTTTTGCCAAATCATAAACTTCAAACCATCTTGCCACGGAAACAGAAGCATTATTATAGTCTGTTTCCATTTTTCTTGTAAACACACAGTTAAACTTGGGTATTTCTTCTATTAAAATTTCCTGTGACGCAGGGCTTATTGACATCTCACTGCCAAAACAGTCAAGTATTGTAGCTCCTTTTTCAAGTCTTTCCAATGTTATATCAAGTTCAGCATCAAGCATTTTTAAATCGTTTATGCGTTTTTTAAGGTCTTCAGACTTTTTTGATAAATGGCTGTTTATTGTTCTGACGTTGTTGCTATGTATAATTTTTTTAATATCTTCTAAACAAAAACCATAGCTTTTAAGTTTTTTGATTGTAAAAAGAGTAAGCATTTGAGATTTTGTATAATATCTGTAGTTTGTTTCACTGTCTCTTCGGGAGGGGGTTAAAAGGCCTATATCATCATAATATCTTAACGTTTTAATGGGAACTTGGCACACTTCTGAAATGTCACCAATTGTATATGTCTTTTTTTCTTGTTTCAAGATATATTCCCTCCTTAGAATAATTGTTATTTATTTCTCATACCAAAGTGATTGTTATTTATTTCTCACGTTTATATATTATACATTCAATTCATTTATAATTCAATTAAAAAACAGCCCCGTTTCATTTGAAATTTCGGGGCTGCCTTTATAGAGCTAAATATAATTATTTAGCAGGATGAACAACATCCTTGAAATCTTCACGCTGTGGGCCTCTTTGTTTGTTCTTTGAGATGTAAAGGCTTCCTGTAGCTTTTCCGCAAAGAATAGGAGGTACACAAGCAGTAGCAGCGGTTGAAGCGACACCTGTCATGTTTGCATCTGTTCTGTCTAACATTGTTGCAACTTTGTATGCTTCAAACACACAAGCGTATGATGAATTTCCAACCTTTTCAATCCATCCGTGATATTCCATAAAGTCGCCAACATAAACAGGCGCTGTAAAAAGAACATCTTTATATCCAAGGAAAAGGCTTATATCTCCGTCTGCTAAAATCATAAGCTCTGTTCCAACGTCGCCCCAAACATCAACGATTTTTGCACCGTTAACAAGGCCGCCTGGATAGTGACCATCCTTATTTGACATCATAAAACGATGAACAACTTTTGAACCTACCATAATTAATTCCTCCTATACAAAAAATATTTTAATAGAGTGTTAAATAAATAATATGTTGAAATTATTTGCCGTGCTCACGAGTAAAAGCAGGGTCTGTGTTTCCTCTTTGAAGGTGTTTGCCTATGCAAAGTGTTCCTGTTGCTGTTCCGCAAAGAACAGGAGGCACACAAGCTGTAGCGGCTGTTGAAGCAACTTCTGACATATCCATGTCTGTTCTGTCACACATTGTGCCAACTTTGTAAGCTTCAAACTTGCATTTATATGATGTGTTTCCAACCTTTTCAATCCATCCGTGATATTCCATAAAGTCACCAACATAAACAGGAGCTGAGAAGTTGATCTCATCATAACCGAGGAAAAGGCTGATATCACCATCAACACGAATCATAAGTTCTGTTCCCACGTCACCCCAGTAATGAACAATTCTTGCACCGTTAACAAGACCGCCCACATAGTGTCCGTCGCTGTTTTTCATCATAGAGTGAAGTATTACTTTTTCTCCTACCATAATTAAAGTCCTCCTTTTGGATATGATTTTCGATATTTTATTTTTAGAAAGGATTTTTCTTTCTGTCTATGTTTTGCATTATATAGCATTCATTAAATAGACTGTCAAGGGTTTTTAAAAAGGTTTTTTATATTAAAATAACTAAAAAAATTAAAAGTTTACACCAACTATAGAGTTTTATATAATACAATTATACAAAAATATAGAAAGAAAGTCAAAAAAATAACACTGTATGTAACACTTTAGCCTTTAAAGCTGAAATTTATAAACGTTTCAGCTTGATTTTTACTGGAGGGTTTTTATAAAAGTTTTTATTTTAGTACAAAGATGGTATTATTGGTGTAATATGAGTTTTGAATAATTATGTTGTTTTTAGGGAATTAGAGTAGTATAATCTGCATTAATTTATGTAACTTTCAAAGTCAGGGGGAATTTGTTATGTCAAGAAAGGTTCTTTTTATATTTAATCCCTTTTCAGGCAAAGGAATAATAAAGTCAAGGGTTTTTGATATAGTAAACACTCTTTCGTCTAATGGATATGAAGTTACGGTATATCCTTCTCAGGACAGGCTTGGCATTTATGAGTTTGTTTCAAAAAGGTGTCAAGATTTTTCCCTTATTATAGTTGGGGGCGGTGACGGAACATTAAACGAGGCAGTAAATGGAATTTTTGCCTTGGATAATGATAAAAGACCTCCCTTGGGATACATACCTACAGGAAGCACAAATGATTTTGCCTCAAGCCTTTCAATACCTAAAAAGCCTCTAATGGCGCTTAAAGCCATTTTAAACGGAGAGTCTTTTAAATGTGATGCAGGAAGGTTTCAAAAAAAATATTTTGTGTATGTTGCAGCCTTTGGTGCTTTTACTGATGTTGCCTATGGCACCCCGCAGGAAATTAAAAACTATTTAGGGCATATGGCATATATTTTAGAGGGTATAAAAAGACTTCCTACAATAAAAAGCTATGTTATGGATATTGAGTATGACGGAAACAATGTAAAAGGAAACTTTATTTATGGAATGGTGTCAAATTCAATTTATGTTGGGGGAGTTAAAAGTTATAAAAAACAGCAGGTAAAGTTTAATGACGGGCTTTTTGAATGTGTTTTTATAAGAGAACCTCAAAACCCTGTTGAAATTCAGGCAATAATATCAGGTCTTTTAAAACAGGACTTTTCCCATGAAAACTTCTGCACATTCAGATGTTCCAAAATAAACATAAAAAGCCTTACGGAAATAGACTGGACCCTTGACGGGGAATATGGAGGGGCACATAAAGAGGTTGAAATTGAAAATGTGAAAGAAGGGTTTGAGATAATTTTAGGTTTAAAAAATAAAGATAAGCTTTAGGCTTTGCTCAAACACATTCGATTTTTGAAAAAATCAGAATCAGGAATGGCAAAAATAATGATGACGGCATGAAACTTTGCCATTGTCTTGGCAAAGCCCAAAGTTCTTACACCTCCTTGTTTCGATATATAATACAGCCGATTTTTATATATGAAATTTCTATGTAAAAAAACAAAAAAGTGTTTGACAATATATTATAAACTGTGCTATACTAACCCTTGCAGTAAGGCACAGTGTTATGTACTTTGGAGAAGTACTCAAGTGGCTGAAGAGGCGCCCCTGCTAAGGGTGTAGGTCGTTCACGCGGCGCGAGGGTTCAAATCCCTCCTTCTCCGGTAACAGTATCCACAACATAATTAACTATGTTGTGGATATTTTTTTGTAGTTCTTCATCGTTAGGGTTTAAGGCTATATCAGCTCTAAAGCCACCTGGCTCATCATATACAAAGACTTTTGACACATAAGTCTGTATAATTTTCTTTTGTGATTCTTCTGAAAGATTGCTGATATTGCAAAAGCTTTTCAAATACTCTTTTAGCTGCTCAATGTCCATTTTTTCATTTGGGGTATTCTCCCATACCGCC
>JAXGXT010000005.1:0-251845 GCA_040772665.1 Lachnospiraceae bacterium
TTTTTATCATTCTTAATTCTAAAAATTAAAAATATTATCCAGCCTATAAGCAAAATAAAAGATACATAATTTGCAAAAGTAAGATTTTTAAAATCTACTGATAAAAAATAAAAAAATGTTAAAATAAAAACAGCAATATCATATATATATTTAGTCATTTCGAATAATATAGGAATAAACCTTCTAAAAATAATCCTATACTTTTTCACATCCTTTCAATAACATTATTACATTAACTTTATATCAAATCAATAGAAAAACAAAAAGTTATTCGTAATATAAAATAAATGATAAAGCAGTTACATAAAACTTAACTTTATGGAAACACTATGTTCAATCTAAATATTTAGATAATTTTTACGTTTATTGTTAGGAGGCAGTTTATGAAAACAATGGATTATATCTGTTTAACACTAATAATTATAGGTGCTTTGAATTGGGGGTTGATTGGATTTTTTAATTTTGACCTTATAACAACAATTTTTGGCAGAGGACTTATGTTTATAACAAGAATTATTTTTGCTTTGGTAGGTTTGGCAGGGCTTTACTCATTAGGGCTTTATGGAAGAATGGAGTATGATGAAGAAATAAGACAGGTTCAGCACAGCAAAAAATAGTTAAGTTTATGAAAGGCCGATTTTAGTAAGTAAAATTGGCTTTTCTTTTTTTGTTTTTGGAAGTATACTATATTACAAGATAAGGAAAGAAGGTGAATTGGATGGGTAAAGACACCATACTTCATGATATTAAAGAAACGGAAGAAAAGGTTATTATTGTTGGTGCAGATTTAGAAAGGGAAGATATTGATATTGAAAGCTGCCTTAATGAGCTTACAGAGCTTATACACACAGCAGGCGCACAAGTTGTGGGAAGAATGATTCAAAAGCGGGATAGGATACATCCGGGGCATTATTTGGGAACAGGAAAAATTGAAGAAATAAAAATGATGATAAATGCTCTTGATGCAACAGGCATTGTTTGTGATGATGAGCTTTCGCCTTCTCAAATAAGAAATCTTGAGCGTATGCTTGAAACAAAAATAATGGACAGAACAATGGTTATACTTGATATTTTTGCGTCAAGAGCCGCCTCAAGAGAGGGTAAGGTTCAAGTTGAGCTTGCCCAGCTTAAATACAGGTTATCAAGGCTTACAGGTTTTGGAGCTTCCATGTCAAGGCTTGGCGGAGGTATTGGAACAAGAGGCCCTGGGGAAAAAAAGCTTGAGGTAGACAGAAGATATATAAAAGAAAGAATTTCAGAGTTAAAAAAGGAACTGGAGGGCATACGCACCCACAGAGAGCTTTTAAGAGGTCAAAGAAACAGAAATAATATTCCTGTTGTTTCTCTTGTGGGATACACAAACGCAGGCAAAAGCACCATTCTAAACGGCCTTACAGATGCGGGAGTTCTTGCTGAAGACAAGCTTTTTGCAACTCTTGACACTACAACAAGAAATGTAACCCTCCCCGGAGGAAGCAATATTTTACTTACAGACACTGTTGGCTTTATAAGAAAGCTCTCTCATCATCTTGTTGACGCTTTTAAGGCAACTTTAGAGGAACTTAAGTATGCAGACATACTTTTGCATGTTGTTGACTCCTCAAGCCCTGAAAGAAGCGATAATATGAAAGTTGTATATGAAACACTTAGGGATTTAGATTGTGGTGATAAAATTATTATAACAATTTTTAATAAAATTGATAAAGAAATTGAATTTCCTCTTCCCTTAGATTCATATTCTGAAACAAGTGTAAAAATAAGTGCTAAAAATAAAAATGATTTAAATATTCTTCTTCAAGAAATAGAAGTAACTTTAAAGAAATTCAGACAACCTATTCAAATTCTTATTCCCTACACAGAAGGTCAAATGCTTGCGCTTATTCATGGAAAGTGCGAAATACTTAGCGAAGAACATACTGAAGAAGGCACAAAAATAACAGCGTTTGCAAATGAAGAAACAAAAAATAGGCTCCAAAAATTTATTATTAATTTATAAATAACGCTTATTAACCAAAATAGACAAAAAACTGAATAAAATCTTATTAAAAACTTCACGATTATTGATATTGACGTTTTATAATATAGGATGTATAATTTTCGAAGGTGAGCAAAATTATGGTAATTGAATCTATAAATAAAGTTATTTATGTAAAAAGTATATAACTTATTATTATTTTACGGCTCATAATTGGTAAAGTTAATTAGGTTTGTTTGTCTGGAGGAATTATTGTGGAAAAGAGAAGAGAAATTGAAATTGTCACGAATGGAAATGTTTGCTTGGGTTTAGAGTATTTTTTGCTAATTGATGAAGGATACTATGGAGTTGCTGTTTACCTTTGTCAAGATGGGGTTAAAGCTGAACATGAGCATGTTTCAAATGTATGGGAGGAAAAAAATCAAGCCCTTAAGTGTATTGACATTCTTGCAGAAAATTTCGTTACACCGACTACTTTAATTGAAATTTTAGATGAACTTATAAGCCAAGAGTGTATATGATTTTTTAAACTTTAATTACTCAACCTTCCAATAGAATATGCTGATTGGAAAGTTGAGTTACTAAGTTTAAATGAATAAAACTGATTTTAGTTATGATTTGCAGATTTAATATGCTTTACCCCAATATACCATATGTTTTGCCTTTTTGCCGCAGCAAATGCAAATATCTGAAATTGTTTCTTGCTCAAAAGGAATACATCTTGATGTTGCGCCTGTGGTTTCCTTTATGTTGTCTTCACAATCTCTTTCACCGCACCACATTGCTTTAATAAGGCCCGGTGTTTCATTAAGAGTTTTTTCAAACTCATCCATGGTTTTGGCACTGAATGTTTTTGAGTTAAGGTTCTCTTCAGCTTTAAGCAAAAGATTTTTTTGAATTTCATCAAGCAGCTCCAAAACGCTTTCTTCCAAATTATCCATAGAAACAATAGCTTTTTCTCCGCTATCTCTTCTTACAAGAACAACTTGGTTGTTTTCAATATCTTTTGGACCCACTTCAAGGCGTATTGGAACACCTTTCATTTCATACTCGCTGAATTTCCAACCAGGGGATTTATCACTAATGTCTGATTTTGCCCTGCAAACCTTTTTAAGTCTTTCAGTAAGAGAAGAAGCTTTTTCAATAACCCCGTCTTTATGCATTGCAATTGGAACAACAACAAGCTGTGTTGGAGCAATTTTTGGCGGAAGAACAAGCCCGCTGTTATCTCCGTGAACCATTATTATAGCACCGATAAGCCTTGTTGAAACACCCCAGGATGTTTGATGAACATATTTAAGCTCATTATTTTGGTCTGTATATTGAATATCAAAAGCTTGTGCAAAACCATCTCCAAAGTTATGTGATGTGCCGCTTTGCAAAGCCTTTCCGTCATGCATAAGGCTTTCAATGGTATATGTTGAAGTTGCACCTGCAAACCTTTCTTTTGCGGTTTTTGCCCCTTTTATAACAGGTATAGCTAATACATTTCTACAAAAGTCAGCATAAACATTAAGCATTTTAATAGTTTCTTCTTGGCTTTCCTCGGCCGTAGCATGGGCTGTGTGACCTTCCTGCCATAGAAATTCGGTTGATCTTAAAAACGGCCTTGTTGTTTTTTCCCATCTTACAACTGAACACCACTGGTTATAAAGTTTTGGCAAATCTCTGTAGGATTGTATGATGTTTGAATAGTGATCGCAAAAAAGTGTTTCTGAGGTGGGTCTTACGCACAGACGCTCTTGAAGAAGGTCATTCCCTCCATGTGTAACCCATGCAACCTCAGGTGCAAAGCCTTCAACATGATCTTTTTCTTTTTGAAGAAGACTTTCGGGAATAAACATAGGCATATAAACATTTTCGTGTCCGGTTTCTTTAAAATCTGCATCCAACTGCTTTTGTAAAAGCTCCCAAATAGCATATCCGTAGGGTCTTATAATCATACAGCCTTTAACGCTTGAATAGTCAATAAGATCGGCCTTTTTAACAACGTCTGTATACCATTGAGGAAAATCATTTTCCATATCGGTAATAGCAGCCACAAGTTTTTTATCTTTAGCCATTTTTTGTTGCTCCTTTCAATTATGTTTAATTTAATAAATCTAATATTACTAACTTCTTATTTTATAATAACTTGCAGCTTTTAACAAGGGTAATGTTTTGTTTGAAACTATGCTTGACTTCTATAGATTATAATCTAAATTATTTTATCGAAACTATTGACATTTGTTTTTTTTGTGATAACATAAAAAGGTATATATTTAAAGGCAGTGAAGGTGAAAGTAGATAAAGGGAAGTCTAAAGAGAGAGGGTGTCATGGCTGAAAGCGCCCTTAGACAGAAGTTTATTGAAGTTCCCACCTGAGCCGATTTTCTGAAATTTCCTGTGAACACGTGGAAACATGTAGGAAAATACGTTGATGCACGTTACGCATAAATGCTTGATTGAGCATTGTGAGTGTCTGCAGTTTTTGCAGAAATTTGGGTGGTACCACGGATATTTTGCCTTCGTCCCTTAGTTTAGGGATTGAAGGCTTTTTTTATTCTTAAAATAAAGTATAAATAATTAAATTCAATTAAATTTATAGAAGGGAGAAGTTGTAATGAAAAATAATTTGAAGGAAATTCAAGAAAAAGCACTTGAAACACTTTTGAATGTTAAACAAGCTAAAGATTTAGATGAAATTAAAGTTAAGTTTTTAGGCAAAAAAGGCGAACTTACAGCAATTCTTAAGGGAATGAAAGATTTATCAAGTGAGGAAAGACCTGTTATAGGCCAGCTTGCCAATGAGGTTCGAGAAATAATCGAGGAAAAAATTGAAGAAACAAAAAAAAGACTTGAGACACTTGAGCTTCAGCACAAACTTAAAAATGAAAACATTGATGTTACTATGCCAGGAAAGACAAGCTCTCTTGGACATAAACACCCAATGACTATAGTAATTGACGAAATTACAAATATTTTTATGGGCATGGGCTATTCTGTGGCGGAGGGTCCAGAGATTGAAAAAGATTATTATAACTTTGAGGCTCTTAACATCCCTGCCAACCACCCTGCAAAAGACGAACAGGATACTTTCTATATAAATGGTGATATTCTTTTAAGAACACAAACTTCACCTGTTCAAGTAAGGGTTATGGAAGAAGGCAAACTGCCAATTAAAGTTATCTGTCCGGGAACAGTTTATCGTGCTGACGAAGTTGACGCAACACATTCACCTATTTTTCACCAGCTTGAGGGTCTTGTTATAGATAAGGCAATAACAATGGGTGATCTTAAAGGAGCACTTGCTGTTTTTGCAAAGGAACTTTTTGGCGAAGACACAAAAGTACGTTTTCGCCCCCATCACTTCCCTTTTACAGAGCCAAGCGCCGAAATGGATGTTACTTGCTTTGCCTGCGGAGGAGAAGGATGCAGAGTTTGTAAGGGTGAGGGATATATTGAACTTTTGGGCTGCGGCATGGTTCATCCCAAGGTTCTTAAAATGAGTGGAATAGACCCTGAAATTTACAGCGGTTTTGCCTTTGGCATGGGTCTTGAAAGGGTGGCAATGCAAAGATACGGCATTACAGATTTAAGATTGCTTTTTGAAAATGATGTAAAATTTCTTAAACAATTCTGATAAAAGGAGGGAAAATAAAAATGAATATTTCAATGGATTGGCTGAAAGATTATGTTGATGTAAATGCTGACATCAGTGACTTTGTTGAGGATATTACCCTCAGCGGTTCAAAGGTTGAAGGATATGAAGAAATTTGTAAGGACATAACAGGTGTTGTTGTCGGAAAGGTGGTTTCAATAGAAAAACACCCTGATGCAGACAAGCTTGTTATAACAAAAATAGATATTGGAAATAACAAAGAGCTGCAGATAGTAACAGGAGCAACAAATCTTTACGAAGGTGCTTATGTGCCTGTTGCAACAGATGGTTCTGTTCTTCACGGCGGCTTAAAAATTAAAAAAGGAAAACTTCGTGGAGTTGAAAGTAATGGTATGCTTTGTTCCGTAGAAGAGCTTGGTTTTGACAGACATGATTTTCCCGAGGCTCCTGAAAACGGAATATATATATTTTCAACCCCAATGCAGCTTGGAATGGATGCAAAAGAGGCTCTTGATGTTATTGATACTTCTGTTGAATTTGAAATAACTTCAAACAGACCTGATTGTTTCAGCCTTGTTGGCATTGCAAGAGAAGTTGCGGCAACATATAAAAAAGAGTTTAAGTTTCCGGAAATAACACTTAAAGAAGAGGCGGAAGGAAATATAAACGATATGGTGCAGGTGGAGATATTAAATCCAGAATTGTGCCCTCGATATGTTGCAAGGATTGTTAAAAACGTCAAAATTGCCCCCTCTCCAAGGTGGATGAGAAAAAGGCTCCGTTCTGCCGGAATAAGGCCAATAAATAACATTGTTGACATAACAAACTATGTTATGGTCGAACTTGGTCAGCCCATGCATGCATTTAGCATTGACACAATAGATGAACATAAAATTGTTGTAAGAAATGCAAAAGACGGTGAAACCTTCAACACTTTAGATGGAACACAGAGGATTTTAGACAGCTCAATGCTTGTTATTGCAGACCCTAATAAAGCTGTTGCCGTTGCAGGTGTAATGGGCGGCGAAAACAGCATGATTACAGGAGATACTGCAACGGTTTTATTTGAAAGCGCTAACTTTAACGGCCCTAATGTGAGAATAACAGCTAAAAAATTAGGAATGAGAACAGATGCCTCAAGTAAGTTTGAAAAAGGCCTTGACCCCAACATGAGTAAGATTGCAGTTGACAGGGCTGTTCAGCTTGTGGAGATGCTTGATTTAGGACAAGTTGTTAAGGGTGTTGTTGACTGCTATCCTAAAAAACGAGAAAACCATAAACTAAATTATAATCCTGAAAAAATCAATGCTCTTTTAGGAACAAATATTTCAGAAGAAGAAATGATTGATATTTTTCAAAGAATTGAATGTATTGTTGATAAGGAAAACAAAATTCTTACTGTTCCAACATTCAGACCTGACATTGAAGAACATGCAGACCTTGTTGAAGAAGTGGCAAGATTTTACGGCTACAACAATATTGAGGCTACTCTTGCTGCAGGAACACCTACAGTAGGCAAGAAAACTTACGGACAAAATATTGTTGATAGAATAAAACAATCCATGATAACAAACGGCCTTTGTGAAGCAATGGTGTTTAGTTTTGAAAGTCCCAAGGTTTTTGATAAGCTTAATATTGAGGAAAATTCTCAATTAAGAAATGCCATTAAAATTTCTAATCCCCTTGGAGAAGACTTTTCTCTTATGAGAACAACAACTCTTAACGGAATGCTTACATCACTTTCCACAAATTATAACAGACGTAATGAACAAGCAGGTCTTTTTGAAATCGGAAGAATATATATACCAAAGGCTTTGCCTTTAACAGAACTTCCCTATGAACCTCAAAAGCTTACAATCGGCATGTATGGAGATATGGATTTTTATGACATCAAGGGAATTATCGAGCATTTGTTTGAAGTTTTGGGAATAAAAGAAAAGGCGGAATTTTCAGCTAAAAGTGATATTTCCTGGATGCATCCGGGAAGAACGGCTGTTATCAATATAGGTGAAAACGAATTTGGTTATTTAGGAGAACTTCATCCTGGTGTTGCAGAGGGATATTCCATAGGAACAAGGGTGTACGTTGCTGTTATTGATGTTGAAACAATGATAAAAGAAAGCAACCTTGTAAATGAATACAGACCTTTGCCAAAATTCCCTGCCATAACTCGTGACATATCAATGCTTATTAAAGAGGATATATTTGTTAAAGAAATTGAAGCTGTTATTAAAGAAAAAGGCGGAAAGCTTCTTGAAAAAGTTACACTTTTTGATGTGTATCAAGGAAGTCAGATTGAAAAAGGGATGAAGTCCGTTTCATATTCCATAACTTTTAGAGCGGTGGATAGAACTTTAGTTGATGATGATGTTAATGCGGTAATGAAGAAAATATTAGCATCTTTAGAAAGTCAGCTCAGCGCTAATTTAAGAGACAAATAAAAACTTAAAATTATCTGTAAAAAGGGATGATTATTCAACCCCTTTTTACAGATATAAGCATATTCTTTACATATTTTTTACATATATTTTCTCATATGCTTTAAAGCACTCTTTTCTAATCTTGAAACTTGTGCTTGGCTTATTCCAACTTCGTTGCTTACCTCCATTTGAGTTTTTCCTTGAAAAAAACGCAGACTTAAAATATGCTTTTCTCTATCACTTAAGCGATTCATTGCCTCTGAGAGAGAAATATTTTCAATCCATCCGGCATCGCTGTTTTTTTCATCTTTAATTTGATCCATAATATAAAGCGTGTCACTGCTGTCATTAAAAACAGGCTCATATAAAGACACAGGATCTTGTATTGCATCAAGTGCCAAAACAATATCTTCTTTAGGAAGATCAAGCTCTTTTGCTATTTCTTCAATTTTAGGTTCTCTTGAAAGTGTGCTGGTTAATCTTTCCTTGACCTGCAAAGCCTTGTAAGCAGTATCTCTTATGCTTCTGCTTACACGAATGCTGTTGTTATCTCTTAAATATCTTCTCACCTCACCTATAATCATGGGAACTGCATAGGTAGAAAACTTCACATTATGCGAAGTATCAAAATTGTCTATTGCTTTCATAAGCCCGATGCAACCAACCTGAAACAAGTCGTCCATTTGCTCACCTCTGTTGGCAAATCGTTGTATAACACTTAAAACAAGCCGAAGGTTGCCGTGAATATATTCTTGTCTTGCCTGAGCATCACCTTGTTGAATTTTTTCAAAAAGTACCTTTTTTTCTTCGTTGCTTAGTATAGGAAGTTTTGAGGTGTTAACTCCGCAAATCTCAACTTTATTATAGACCATTTTTATTCCTCCTTAAATTAAAGAAGCTTGGAAATGCTGAGTATATAAAAAAACTTTTAAGTTTTTATGTGTATTTTAGAAGCTTTTTAAATTAAATCATCATTTCCCTATATAAAAATGATTGCCACCACAGCCTTATTTATACAGGGAATTTATATCCAAAATTAAAAATATAGACTTTTTCTGTTTAGAGATATATAATTAAATATCTAATTGGGTATATAAAAATTAAACAAATAAAAAGTTGGGGGTGCAATTAAGATGTATGAAGAGTTTGGTATAAATTTAAAAAGCTTATCAATTGATGAAATTTATGTGGGAAGGAAAGCTTCCTTCGCAAAAACTATTTCTGAACATGACGTATATACATTTGCAGGAGTATGCGGAGATTTTAATCCAATCCACATTAATGCCGAATATGCAAAAAACACTTTTTTTGGTGAAAGAATAGCCCATGGAATGCTTACAGCCTCCCTTTATTCAACGGTTATCGGTATGGCTTTGCCTGGATGCGGCACTATATTTATGGAGCAAAGCTGTAAGTTTTTAAAACCTGTAAAATTTGGAGATACAGTTACGGCTTTGGCAGAAGTAGTAGATGTAAAACCAGAAAAAAGAATTGTTAAATTAAAAGTTTCTGTTGTTAACCAAAACGAGGAAACAGTTATCGATGGGGATGCCACAGTTATGGCAGGTAAATCAAAGGCTTAAGGAGGCAAACTTATGAGAATCACTTCTGAAAACACATTGGCTATAGTTATAGATTTGCAGGAAAAGCTTGTTCCCGCAATATTAGATAACGAAACAGTGGTTAAAAATTCTGAAATATTGATAAAAGGTTTAAATGCACTTGGAGTTCCGATTATTGTTACACAGCAGTATACAAAAGGTCTTGGCGAAACTGTTCCTGAAATAAAAGAGGCTCTTGGAGAGTATACACCTTATGAAAAAGTAACATTCAGTGTTTGGCACACAGAAGAAATTAAAAATGCAATTAAATCAACAGGAAGAAGAAATATTCTTATATGCGGAACTGAAGCACACATCTGTGCACTTCAATCCACCATTGATTTAAGAGCTGAAGGGTATAATGTTTTCTTTGTTGAAGACTGTGTAGGGTCAAGAAAGAAAAATGATAAAAAATTCGGTTGTAAAAGAGCAGCAGCAGAAGGTGCTTTTTTAACCACATATGAAGCAATTTTATATGAAATTACAGCACAGGCAGGGACACCTGAATTTAAAGCTGTTTCTGCACTAACAAAATAATTTAAAATTAAACATTAAAAGACATGAAAAAGTGTGAAAAACTTATTTCATGTCTTTTTTTAGTATAATTTTGTGATAAATCTTAAAAGGATTGGACATAAATAGAAAGAAAACAATAGTAAGGAAAAATATGGAGGGAAGACAATGGAAATAAGGTTTAAAAAAATCAATAACAATCTTGTTGTATATCCTATTGGAGAAATTGATCATCACACAGCGGAGGAGTTAAGGCGGGAAATAGATTTGCAATGTAAAAAAACACAGGCAAAAAATATAATTGTTGATTTTAATCATGTTAATTTTATGGATAGTTCAGGAATAGGAATGATTATAGGCAGATACAAATATACCCATATGAATGGCGGCAAGACAGTTGTTGCAGGAGTTAGCAGCAGCTTAAAAAAGATTTTTACACTTTCAGGCTTGGGCAGAATAATAACCATTTACCCAACAGTTGAAGAAGCATTAAAAAATGTTTAGGAGGAACAATTATGGTTTTCGAAAATGAAATGACATTGTCTTTTAAAAGTAAAAGTGAAAACGAAAGCTTTGCAAGAACAGCCGTAGCGGCATTTATAATAAATCTTGACCCCACAGTTATGGAGATTTCAGACATTAAGACTTCTGTTTCAGAGGCTGTTACAAATTCAATTATACACGGTTACGGAAGGGGCGGCGGAGAGGTTATTATAAACTGCAAAATTTCAGAAAGAACCGTATACATAGAAGTTATAGACAGCGGAAGCGGAATTGAAAATATAGAAAAGGCAAGAGAACCTTTATACACATCAAAGCCTCATGAAGAAAGAAGCGGCCTTGGCTTTACTGTTATGGAAAGCTTTATGGACGAGGTGAGAGTTTACAGCCAGGTTGGAAAGGGTACTAAGGTGTATATGGTTAAAACACTTAAAAGCCTTTAATAAAGAGGTGTAAACATGATTGATAACCTGGAAACAGTTAGGCTTGCACAGGGTGGGGATATGGAGGCAAAAGGGCTTTTGATAAAAGAAAACAGCGGCCTTATATGGAGCATTGTAAGAAAGTTTTCAGGGAGAGGCGTTGAAACAGATGACCTTTTTCAAATAGGGGCAATAGGTCTTATTAAGTGCATAAACAGATTTGATTTGTCTTATAACGTGAAGTTTTCAACATATGCCGTTCCTATGATTATAGGGGAAATTAAAAGATATTTAAGAGATGACGGAATGATAAAGGTGAGCAGACCTCTTAAAGAACTTGCATTAAAAGCAAAATTCATGAAGGAATCTTTATACATTAAAAACGGAGAGTATCCTACAATTTCAGAGCTTGCCAAAGCCTTGGAAACTGATGTTGATACACTTTTGCCTGCCCTTGAAGCCACAAAAGATGTGGATTCCATATACTCTACCATAACCCAAAGCGACGGAAGCGAAACATATCTTCTTGACAGACTTGCAGATAAAAAATTTGAAGACAACAGTGTGGAAGAAAAAATTGCTTTAAACGAAATTATTAATAACCTTCCCATAAGGGACAAGCAGATAATTTCTCTTAGATATTTTGACGATAAAACTCAAACACAAATTGCTGAAACCTTGGGAATTTCTCAGGTTCAAGTATCAAGGCTTGAAAAAAAGATTTTAAAAGAGATAAGAGAAAGGTTTAAATAGTTGGTTTAAAAACTTATTTAGATAATTAAAATGTTTGTAAAAATTTTTATATGTGATATAATAAAACAATATAAATGCCTTTATTTAGGCATTTTTTGAAATGTGCCTTTGGCATTATTTCTTAAAAAAGAAGATATTTTATTTTTAGGAAGGATTTGTTTTGTTATGGCATATAAAAATAATGTATCTGTAAGGGTATGTGGCAAAACAATGACTCTTTCAGGAAACGAGTCTGTTGAGTATATTACAAAAGTAGCAAACTACATTGAAAAAAAGGCGGAAGAACTGAGAAACAGTGATAATTCAAAAACTCTTAACCCCAACCTTATTTCGGTTTTAACTTCTATTAATATTGCTGACGATTATTTTAAAGAAATTGAAAAAAATGAAAAAGCACAAAAAGAAATTAACAAGCTTAAAGCTGACAAAGAAGAGCTAAAAGCTTCATCCGGCTTAATTTCAGAAAACGATAGTCTTTCATTTGAAAACGAAATTAATAATCTTAAATCTATTATTATTAAAAAAGAAGAAGCCTTGACTGAAGTTTCAGCCAATTTAGAAAAAATTGAAACTGAAAATGAAGAACTTAAAGTTAAAATCTCTAATCTTGAAGAAGAATTAAAACGTCAGATTGCAAAACTTAATCATATTAAATCAAGTGAGCATAAACTTAATCTTCAAAAAAAAACAGAAAAAAATATAACTGATAATCCAATAGAAATTCAAGAAGCAATTTTAACCGATGCACATAAAAACAGCAGAAATTATTAATCTTAATAAATGTATTTTAAAATAGCAGCTTGACTGCTATTTTTTCCGTAAAAGAAAGGACGAAAATAATGTCAGAAAAAAAGAAACCTGAACTTCTTTCCCCGGCAGGAACAATGGAGAGCCTTAAAGCTGCTGTTAATAACGGGGCAGACGCAGTGTATGTTGGAGGAACCCAGTTTAGTGCAAGGCAATATGCAGGAAACTTTAATATTGATGAATTAAAAGAAGCTGTTGATTATTGTCATTTAAGAAACATAAAACTTTATGTAACGGTTAACACAATATATAAAGACAAAGAAATGAAAGAATTTATAAAATTTATAGCTCAAATTTATGAAATGGGCATTGATGCTGTTATAATCCAAGATATTGGAGCTGTTTCCCTTATTAAACAAAACTTTCCTAAACTTAGACTGCATGCAAGCACACAGCTAACTGTTAATTCCCTTGCAGATGTTAAAGCATTGGAAGAGAGAGGTTTTTCAACTGTTGTTTTAAGCCGTGAGCTTAATCTCAAAGAAATTGATGAAATTATAAAAAAATCAAATGTGAAAATTGAAACATTTGTTCACGGTGCTCTTTGCGTTTCCTATTCAGGGCAGTGCATTATGAGCAGTATGCTTGGAGGAAGAAGCGGAAACAGAGGACGCTGTGCCCAAACTTGCCGTTTGCCTTTTACACTTTATAACGGATATAAAAAAGGGCAGGAGGGTCATCTTCTTTCCCCGAAAGATATACAGACAATCACAATACTTCCTCAGCTTATTGAGGCAGGTATTTCCTCATTTAAAATTGAGGGAAGAATGAAAAGCCCTGAATATGTGGCAGGTGTTACAGCGATTTACAGAAAATATATAGATTTATATTTTAAAGACCCTAAAAATTATAAGGTTGATGAAAAAGATATGAAAATTCTTCTTCAGCTTTTTAATCGAGGAGGATTTACCGAAGGATATTATCTAAACCATTCAGGAAGCGGCATGATGAGTTTTGAACGTCCTAAAAACTGGGGAGTTAAAACAGGACATGTTGAAAGCTATGACAAAAAATTCGGAAGGGTTTCAATAAGAACACGTGAACCGCTTTCTCCAGGAGATGGAATTGAAATATGGACTCAAAAAGAACCTCACACAGGAAGTAATATAAACAAAGCCTCTAAAGCAGGAGAGGTAATAAGCCTTATGGTTAAGGGAGATGTAAACAAAAATGACGTTGTTTATAAAACCCATGATAAAGCTCTTTTTGATGATCTGAGAAGAAGTTTTGTAAAAGATACACGAACTCAAAAAATAAACGGAAAGTTTAAAATGTATATAAATCAGCCTATGGAATTTATCATATGGGACAATAAAGGCAACGAAGTGCATGTTTTTGGTGACGCTGTTCAAAGTGCCGAAAACCAGCCTTTGAGTTTAGAAAAGATTAAAAATCAACTTTTTAAAACAGGCGGAACTCCCTTTGAATTTGAAAACATTGAAATTGAAGGTGATGAAAATGTTTATATCGGCATGAGTTTACTTAATAAAGTCAGAAGAGAAGCTATTGAAGCTCTTGAAGATAAAATTATTTCTTCTTACAGAAATAAGAAAAAGGAACTGGCTGTAAATCCTTATGAAAATGAAGCCCAGTTTAAATATGACAAAAAGCTTAATGTGCTTGTTAATAATATACTTCAATTTAAAGCGGTAATTGCCTGTGAGGGTATAAAAATATTATATTTTGAAATAAACGAAGACTTTGAAGAAAACTATGAAAGCTGTATAAAAGAATGTAAAAAGGCTGGAATTCAGCTTTTTGCGGCAATACCAAGAGTATACAGAAGTTATAGTGAAAAGATTTATTCTAAATTTATTGACAATCTTAAATCAAGTGATATAGACGGCTTTTTAGTTCGTTCAATAGGACAATTTGATGAGTTTAAAAAATGTGGTAAAAAAATAGTGGTAGACTTTAACCTTAATGTCTACAATTCACAGGCTGTAAAGTTTTGGGAGGAAGAAAAAGCAGATTTAATATGCATATCTCCCGAGCTTAATGTTACAGAAATAAATGCAATGGCAACTGAAAATTGTGAAATGCTTGTGTACGGACATATGCCTCTTATGACAACCCATCAATGCCCTGTGGGAGCATATGCAGGCAATAAAAAAGAAGGAATGTTTTGCGACTTAAAAAACACTGCAAACGAATATTACCTTAAAGACAGAAAAAACGAAAGCTTTCCTCTTTTTCTTGATTGTAAAAATTGTGTTTGTACAATCCTTAACGGGAAACCGCTTTTTACCCTTAAGTTTTTTGAAGAAATTTTGGCAACACCAACAGGCAGCATAAGACTTATGTTTACAATTGAAGATGCGAAAACAACAGAAAGAATTATTAAAGCTTACTATGAAAGTCTTAATGATTGGGTGGATAGAAGTGCTGCAACAAACAATCTTATAAATGAAATGAGCGAAAAAGGCAGCACAAAAGGACACTATTTTAGGGGAATAGAGTAAAAGTTGAGAGTGATAGCAGATGTTTGATTTATTTGTTAAATTCAGCAGTTATTTTTTTATTTTGTATATAGTTTTATTTTTATATACAGGCCTTTTGTATTCTCTTGATGAAGCAGGGCTTACAAAAAAAAGGCATAGAAGCAATGCAATTATGGGGCGAAGCCTTATTACTTTAATGCATATAACTGCGTTTTTAATTCTTTCCTATAAAAAAGAAACTATAAGCTATGATTTTAATGTTTTAGCAATAGGGGGCTTAAGTCTTGCTTTTATTTGGGTTTCTTATTTTCTTGTAAACAAAGTTTATAAGAAAAGCTGTCCTATAATATGGAATTGTGTATTTTTTTTACTGGATGTTGGGCTTATAATGCTTCAAAGACTTGACAGAATTCTTGCATTTAAACAACTTGTTTGGATTATGCTTGGTTTTTTCATTATTTTATGGATTCCTGCAATTTTAAAGCTTATTCCCAGGTTTGAAATATTCCAAAATCTTTATATTCTTCTAAGCTTTGGTCTGATTTTTTCCACTTTGTTTTTAGGGAAAACAGAATATGGTTCAACAAACTGGATTTATATTGGCTCTTTTGGTTTCCAACCCTCTGAAATTGTTAAATTTCTTTTTATTTTTTATTTAGCAAGTGTTTTCAGAAAAAGAGTGGAACTTAAGGAATTGATAACAACAGGTGTTTCAAGTGCAGGAATTGTTATTCTTCTTGTTTTTCAAAAGGATTTAGGAAGTGCTTTAATTTTCTTTTTAACATATATGACTCTTTTATATATAGCAACTTCAAATGCAGTTTTATTTTTTATGGGAATGGGAGCGGCATCTTTTGCAAGTGTTTTTGCATATAAAATTTTTGCCCATGTAAGAGTAAGGGTTTCGGCATGGAAAAATCCATGGGCAGACATTGACCATGGGGGATACCAAATTGTTCAAAGCCTTTTCGCCATAGGCACAGGCGGTTTTTTAGGCAGTGGTTTAACAAAAGGAATGCCCCACAGCATACCTGTTGTAAGCAAAGACTTTATTTTTGCTGCAATTTGTGAAGAATTTGGAGGTATTTTTGGAATTTGCATTATATGTATATTTCTTCTTCTTTTTGCCAGAGCCATGTCAATTGCCTTTAATATTGAAAGACGTTATTACAGCCTGCTTGCGGCAGGATTTACCTCAATGATGGCTTTTCAAACCTTCCTTATTATAGGCGGAGATATAAAACTTATTCCATTAACAGGAGTTACACTGCCTTTTGTAAGTTATGGAGGAAGCTCTGTTGTTGTAAGCATTATTACAATAGGGTTTTTACAATGGCTTTCAAGTTGGAATGCCGCTGAAAAAGAGGAGGAGGAAGCCTATGGAGAGCAGTAAGAAAAGTATACTTCGTATATTTTTTATAATTATAGGCATGTTTATTCTCCTTGGAGCATCAGTTTTTAAAATCATAGTTTTTGACAGTAAAACTATGATAACAAACCCATATAACCCACGAATAAATGCATCCGACAATTCAATTAAAAGAGGAAGTATAAAAGATATTAACGGTGATATTCTTGCCTACAGCGAAAAAGACGGTGAAACTTATGTAAGATATTATAATGACGGAGTTTACAGTGCACATATATTAGGATATGTTGGAGCGGGAAAATCAGGTCTTGAAGCGGCACAAAATTTTACACTTCAAAAAATAAACAATGAAACTTTTCAAAGAGTGTCTGCTTTTTTAACAGGCAACGAAGTTGAAGGAAACAGCATTGTTTTAACAGTTGATAAATATCTGCAAAAAATTGCAACCGACTTACTTAGAACAAACAACGGTTCCGTTGTTGTTATTGAAGTTAAAACAGGCAGGGTGATGGCAATGGCTAATAAGCCAAACTATGACCCACAGACTGTTGCTAAAAACTGGGACTTGCTGAAAGAAAATGAAGACGGGCCGCTTGTAAACAGGGCCGCACAAGGAATTTATACTCCCGGCTCAATATTTAAAATAATTACGGCAACAGCCGCAATGAGAAATCTTGATTTAGAGGACGGTTTTAACTACGAATGTAAGGGTGAGGCTGATTTTGGCGGAAGAATAATACGCTGCTATAACGCAACGGCACACGGAGAGTTAAACTTTGACACAGCCTTTGAAAAAAGCTGTAATTGCTATTTTGCAGAACTTGGCAAGCGCATAGGCTCTGAAAAACTTCGTGAAACAGCAGAAGAATTAGGTTTTAATTCAAGCTTTACATTTGATTTAAATTCTGTAAAATCAAATGTTTTAATAGAAAAAGATTCTACACTAAGCGAACTTGTGGAAACCTCGATAGGGCAGGGAAGAACAACCGTAACACCTCTTTTTATGGCATCTATTACAGCGGCAATAGCAAACAATGGTCTTCAAATGAAACCCTATTTAATTGACCATGTTGAAAGTTACAAAGAAAAGACAATTTCACAAAATGTTCCTGAACCCATAGGTAAGATATTTACGGAAAAGGAAGCAGAAAGCCTTAAGAAAGTTATGGTTGATGTTGTTAATAACGGAACAGGCAAAAATGCTCAAAGCGAGTATTTTCAGGTTGCAGGTAAAACAGGAACTGCCCAAAATCCCAACGGAAATGACCATCTTTGGTTTGTTGGATTTGCCCCTGCCGAAGAGCCTGAATATGCGGTTGCGGTCGTGCTGGAAAACGCAGACGGAAGTATGAACCCCGCAGTTTTAGCAAGAAAAATGCTATACAATTCAATTAATCGAGAAAACGAATAATTTTTTATACAAGTTATTGAATCTTTACATATGTTTGCACTTTATAACAAAATACTGTATACTTAATTTATGTAGTTTTCTAAACAATAAATAATATCAAGGAGGAAAAATATGAGAATTCAAATTACACTTACAACAAGCGAGTCAAAAAGGCTTATTGCAAAGGGAGTTAAGGCTTTGCCAAGTGTTCAAAAAGCTCTTGTTGACAAACACATTATTATAGCGGGAGGAACAACTAACGCTTTTGTTCTTTCAGAACTTCTTGGTGAAACAATAGATAAAAAAAGCAGATATACTGTAGGAATAATAACAGACGGTAAAACAGGAGAAACAAACACAGACGATAGAATACCGCCTTTTGTTATTGAAAACGGAAAAGCTAAAGACCGTGATTATCATTGGAAATCACATCTTCCAAATATGAAAGCCGGTGATATTTTCATTAAAGGCGGAAATGCAGTTGACCACACAGGTTTAGCCGCTGTTCTTGCTTCAAATGATATGGGCGGAACAATTGGAGCCGCTTGGGGGCCGCTTGTGCAAAGGGGAATCGAACTTATTGTTCCCATAGGTCTTGAAAAGCTTATTCCCGATGTTCGTGAAGCAGTTGAATTTATGGCAGGAAATGAAATTAATGAGGCAATTGGTGACAAAGTAGGGCTTATGCCTATGCTGGGTGCAAAGGTTATAACAGAAATTACAGCTTTAGAAATTCTTTATGGTGTAAAAGCAAAATGTATTGCCGCAGGCGGTATTTATGGTTCTGAAGGAGCTGTTGTTATTGTTGTGGACGGAGAAGAAGAACAAGTAAAAAATGCCATGGCAGGAATTAAGGAATTAAAAGGTGAGCCTCAAGTTGAGTAGTCATTAAAGATATAAAACAGTAAAACCCTATAAATGTGGTTTTACTGTTTTTATTTTAAATTTTTAATTAATTTAATATGGGTTGTTGAACAACGTATTGACATTCGACATCATAAAATTTATAATAAAAATAAGTATTAAAAAGATTTAAAAAATTTTAATTAAATTTTAAAAACAAGGAGGAATTTTTATATGGCTTTTTATTCACAGGCTTTACCAAGTTATACTGTAGGTGATTCTGCTTATGAAAATGTTGGAAACATTTGTAGGGCATATGGCAAAAAAGCTGTTGCCATAGGAGGAAAAAGAGCATTAGAAGCTGTAAGAGGTTACCTTTTAGAATCTTTAGAAAATTCAGATTTAAGTGTAATTGATTTTATTTGGTATGGCGGGGAAGCTTCTTTTGAAAACGGAGATGCATTAATTAATAATTCATCAGTTAAAGAAGCAGACATGATTTTTGCAATTGGCGGCGGAAAAAGCATTGACTGTTGTAAATATGTTGCTCATACATTAAATAAACCTTTGTTTTCTTTTCCAACAATAGCAGGAACTTGTGCGGCTGTTTCTTCAGTTGCTGTTATGTATTATCCTAACGGAGAGATGAAGGACACTTATCAGTTCGGAAATCTTCCACCTATTCATATTTTTATTAACACAAGGGTAATAGCAGAGGCTCCTGATGTTTATCTTTGGACAGGAATGGGCGACACAATGGCAAAGCACTTTGAAACTTCCCTTGCTTCAAGAGGAAAAGATCTTAGCCATGGTGATGCTTTTGGAGTTGCGGCAGGAGTTCAGTGTTACAAACCTCTTGTTCAGTTTGGAGCAAAGGCTCTTGAAGATTGTAAAAATAACACTCCATCATATGAGCTTGAGCAAATTTGTCTTTGCAACCTTGTTACAACAGGCATGGTTTCAAACTTTATTGATTTTTCAATAAACAGCAGTATAGCGCATTCATTGTTCTATGGTTTTACAGTGCTTCCTCAGATTGAAAAAAACCACCTGCACGGAGAAGTGGTTTCATACGGAGTTCTTGTTTTGTTAACATATGACGAACAGTTTGACAAAAGAGATGAGCTTTTTGATTTTTATAAATCAGTAGGGCTTCCAACAAAGCTTGCAGACATAGAAGTTGTTTATGACGAGCTTAAGCCTGTAATTGATAAAACTTTAGAAGTTAGAGATGTTCATAACGCTCCTTATGTTGTAACTTCTGAAAAATTATATAAAGCTATTGCAGATCTTGAAGAATATAATAAAAGCAAAGAATAATTTTAGCTTTAACATATTCTAAAGATATAAAAGGCAGCTCAATAAGCTTACTCGTTTAAGAATTTATTTTTTCGTTTTATAAAATGAGTGGGATAGGGCAAAATTCAAGAATTTATTTCTCAAGTCACACTGATATGTTTTCGGTGTGACTTGTTGATTTAAAGAAATGTTTAAGTTCACTGTTTATAAAAATCTACAGAAAACATCGAACCTTCTCCTTTTTGACTTGCAACCGTAATTTTACCATTCATTGCCCCTGCAATATGTTTTGCAATTGCAAGCCCTAACCCTGTGCCGCCTGATTTTTTAGAACGAGATTTATCAACTCTGTAAAAACGTTCGAAAATTCGTTCCTGCTCGTTTATGGGTATGCCTATTCCCGTATCTGATACAGTTAGTTTTGTCTGTTGGTTTTCATTTGAAATTTCTATAAGCACAGAACCCTTTGGCTTGTTATATTTAATGGCATTATCAACAAGATTAAACATCAATTCATAAATCAGGGAATAACTGCCCTCAATAATTCCTGTTCCTTTTGTTTCCATACTAATAGATAATTCAGATGCTTTATCAAAAAGTGCCTCCATACATGCTTTTGCCACATCAGAAAGATTAATACTTTCAAAATTCTGCATCTGTGCATGTTCATCAAGTTCTGAAAGCATAATAATATCTTCAATAAGACCTATTAGTCTGTAAGCCTCATTCATTATTTTTTGATAGAAAATCGGTTTATCTTCCTCCTTAACAACATTTTCGTAAAGCATTTCTGCATTTCCGTATATGCTTGTAAGAGGAGTTTTTAATTCGTGGGAAACATTGGCGGAAAACTCTCGCCGTCTTTCATCTGCAAGTGTTTTTTCAGTAATATCAAGAAAAAATAAAATTGCTCCTGTTTTAGAAACAGGGCTTACCAACACATTAAAAATCTTATTGTCTTTTTTAAAAGTGATATTTTCCGCATAACCTGATAATGCTTGCTGAAGGCTTTCAATTAAAGTTACATCCCTCAAAAGTTCACGAATATTTTTTCCTTTTGCAGATAAATTTGTGTCAAGTATAGAAAGGGCACTTTTATTAATGGATATAACATCACCTTTTGCATCCACCATAACAATGCCTTCGTTCATATTTTCTGTAATTGTATTGATTGTATCACGGCTGTCTTGTAAGGCAGCAAAATCTTCAGAAATTTTATTGCGCTGATTGGAAATCGTTCTGATAAAGGGAGATAGTTCATCATAGGGAACACTTAAATCCTTTGAGAGGTCAACATTGTTTATAGGCGAAATAATTCTTTTTGTTAAACTACCTGCAAATATATAGCCTAAAACTATTACAAACACAATAATCCCCAAAACCAATGGAATAGCGCCTGAAAAAAGCCCCCAAACACTTTGCGTTGTTTTTGCAAGACGTAAAATAGAATCATCTGTAAGTTTAACTGCGCTGTAATATGTTTCTAAACCAAGCGTGTTTGAATGGCGTTTGCTCTCACCATAATCATATTTAAGAGCTGATTTTATTTCTTCCCTGTCCAGATGATTTTCTAAAGTTTGTGCATCTGACACATTGTCAAAAATTACTGTTCCGTCGGGAAGAATAATAGTTGCACGTGTATTGGAAGATTTAAAAGCATCAAGCTCGTATAAAGCCCCTTGTGTGTTATCATTCATAAAAAAACCTGCTTGCTCATATAAATCCATTCTAACTTGTGCTGTGAATTGATTATAGAATAAAAAACAAAGAAAAGCTGAAACAATCAGCACTGAAAAGGTGGTAAGAACTAACATGTTTAAATAGATTTTTCTTTTCATGGCCGCTACACCCCAATCTTATAACCAACATTTCTAACTGTTGTTATAACGTCTGCTGATGCCCCTAATTTCTGACGCAAAGACTTTATATGCATGTCTACCGTTCGGCTTTCGCCATTATAATCAAACCCCCAAACTTGTTCAAGCAGCCTGTCACGGCTAAGAACAATCCCCTCATTAACCATTAAGCAGTGAAGAAGCTCAAACTCTTTAAAGGTGAGAATAACCTCATTTCCATCGGAAATAACAGTATGTTTTTCGCTGTTTAATATAATTTCTCCGACTTGCAATTCTTTCATTTTCTCTTCGCTGCCTTGACAACGCCGCAAAACAGCCTTAACACGTGAAATAACTTCCATCACAGAAAATGGCTTAGTGATGTAGTCGTCCGCACCCATATCAAGACCTTTAATACGGTCTAATTCGCCGCCTTTTGCCGTAAGCATAATTACGGGTATAGTATTAAACTTTTCCATCTTTTTCATTTGCTTCAATATACTAAGGCCATCCCTTGTGGGCAGCATAATATCAAGCAGAATAAGAGAGGGCATAGTGTTTGCCAAAGCCGGCATAACTTCACCGCCGTCTGCAAAACCCTCTGTTTTATATCCTGCTGTATCTAAAGCATACATCAACATTTCACGTATGCTGTCATCATCTTCCACAATATAAATTAACTGCACTTCATCACTCCTTTAAAGTTTCGCTGTTTTCGTGATGCCCTGTAATAGAAAAAATAACCCATTCCGCAATGTTTGTTGCATGATCACCAATGCGTTCATAGTACTTTGCAATTTGCAAAAGATCAAATGCCTGTTCTCCGTTTTTTACATCTTGATGAACAAGATTGATTAAATCTTTTTTTATTTTTAAATACAAATCATCAACTGTATCATCATATGATATAACAAATTCGGCAAGTTCAATGTCTTTTTTCACATAGGCATCAATGCTGTCAGTAACCATTTTGCATGTTGCCTGTGCCATTTGAGGAATATGCTCAAGCTCTTTTATATATGGTTGTTTTACAATGTAAATACACAGTTGTGAAATGTCGGCGGCTTGATCTCCTATACGTTCCATATCTGTAATTATTTTTAAAGCAGCTGATATCTGACGCAAATCACGTGCAACAGGCTGTTGGCTAAGTAAAAGCTTCAAGCACTGGCTCTCAATATCTTTCTCTTTTTCATCAATAATGTTATCACTGTTCATAACTTCATCAGCAAGCACCCCGTCATGCTCAACAAGTGCTTTTGTTGCTTTGGTAATAGCGTTTTCAATAAGTGCTCCCATTTCAATTAAACTGTTATTAAGTGTGATAAGTTGTTCATCAAAATAACTTCTCATTATCCAAACCTCCCGGTAATATAGTCTTCTGTCCGCTTATCTTGCGGTATGGAAAACATTTTATTTGTTTCGCCATATTCAATCACTTCACCGAGAAGAAAAAATGCTGTTTTATCACTGATTCTTGTTGCTTGCTGCATGTTGTGTGTCACAATAATTATACTATATTCTTTTTGTAAAGTCAGCAAAAGTTCTTCTATCTTCCCTGTGGAAATAGGGTCAAGGGCGCTTGTTGGTTCATCCATTAGCAAAACCTCAGGGGATACTGCAAGGGCTCTGGCAATACAAAGTCTTTGCTGCTGACCGCCTGATAAACCAAGTGCAGATTTTTTAAGACGATCTTTTACCTCATCCCAAATAGCGGCACCTTTTAGTGATTTTTCAACAATTTCATCTAATTCATATCTGCTTTTAATTCCATGTGTTCGAGGCCCAAAGGCAATATTATCATAAATGCTCATTGGAAAGGGATTTGGTTTTTGAAAAACCATTCCAACTCGTTTACGCAAAACATTTATATCCATTTTTCCATAAATATCTTCGTCAAAAAGTTTTATGCTTCCTGTTATTTTACAGCCTTCAACTAAGTCATTCATACGGTTTAGAGATTTAAGCAAGGTCGATTTTCCACAGCCTGAAGGCCCTATAAATGCTGTAATGCTGCCTTTTTTAAGATTTAAGTTTACATTTTTTAGAGCATGAAAATCGCCGTAGTGTAAGTCAAGGTTTTCTATTGTAAAGCAGTTCATGGCGTTCCTCCAATTTTTTTTACGATTTTTGCTGAAACAGTATTAATAATTATTACAACAAATAACAATATAACTGCTGTTGCATAGCCTTCGTTGGTGTGCAGCCCTTCGCTTGAGAGAGCATGCATATGCACAGATAATGTTCTTGCTGACATGAACGGATTTGTCGGTATTTGTGCTACAGTTCCTGCTGTGTAGATAAGTGCCGCCGTTTCCCCAACAATTCGACCAACGGCTAATATAATGCCAGCCAAAATACCCGGCATGGCCGAAGGCAGTACAATTTTAAAAACAGTTCGCAGCTTTCCCGCACCTAAGCCAAAAGCACCTTCACGATAAGTATCAGGTACTGATTTAAGAGCTTCTTCGCCTGAGCGCATTATAAGCGGAAGTATCATAATTGCCAGCGTAAATGCTCCTGCAAGCATTGAAAAGCCCCAACCAAGAAATGTGACAAAAAATAACAATCCAAACAATCCGTAAACAATTGACGGTATACCAGAAAGAGTTTCATTCATAATACGAATTACAGCAACAATCTTATTGCCACGTTTTGCATATTCAGTTAAGTAAACAGCTGAAAAAACACCTAAAGGAACTGCGATTATTAGTGAGAGTAATGTCATAAACACAGTTGAAATCATTGCAGGCATAAGTGATACATTTTCACTGTTGTATGTAAAAGAAAACAGTGGAGGCTTAATATAAGGAACACCCTTTATAAGAATAAACCCTACAAGAAATCCAAGTGTAGCCATTGTGACAACAGCTGCCAGCAAAGTTATAATTTTAGCTGTTACTTCAAAGTATTTTTGTTTTGGCATTAGTTATCCTCCTTTTTAAGTGCAAAAAAGCAAAGATTAATTATAAGAATAAACACAAACAGCACAATTCCCGTTGCAATTAGTGCTTCACGGTGGAGTTCTGCAGCATAACCCATTTCAATAACAATGTTTGCAGTAAGAGTTCTTACCCCTTTAAACAACGATACGGGCATACGTGCCTGATTGCCTGCCACCATGATTACTGCCATTGTTTCGCCTATGGCACGGCCAACTCCCAATAAAACAGCTGCCAAAACCCCTGACTTTGCAGCAGGAAGAGCCACATAAAACACACTGCGGTAATGACCTGCGCCAAGTGCCAAAGCACCTTCATAATACTGAATAGGCACAGCTTGTAATGAGCTTTCTGCAATTCCTATTACTGTTGGCAGTATCATTATGCCAAGCAATATACAAGCCGACATTATGCTGTTGCCTGTAAAGGGCACAATTGCCGCCATACCAAAAAAACCATATACTACAGAAGGAATTCCTGCAAGAAGTTCCACTCCCGGCTTTATCTTTTTATACAGTTTTTTGGGACAGGAATATGAAAAATAAACAGCTGTTAATATGCCTATGGGCACTCCGATAATAATGGCGCCAGCCGTGACATATAAACTGCCCACAATCATTGGCAATATACCAAATGAAGCAGGTGTGTCAGAAGGTGACCATTCGGTTCCCAATAAAAAGTTTAATGGCCCGATTTTAGCAAAGGCAGGAAGTCCATTTGCAAAAAGAAAGAAACATATAAGACCAACCGCCAGTATAGAGGTGAGTGCCGCTATAAAGAATAGGGCACACATAAGTTTTTCCATTATTGGGTTTCTCATTGAATTTCACTCCATATAATTGCTTCGCCGATAAAAATAGATTTTACCTGTTCTGTGGTTAATGTTTGAATGGGATTATTATTGTTGATAATAACGGCGATGCCATCAAGTGCAATGGCTGTTGCTGTGAGTTTTGCAAGTTCACTTTCTTTAAGCTCACGGCTCGCCATGCCAATATCGCAAGTTCCGTCAACAGCTGCTGTCATGCCTGCGGAAGAGTCACTTTGCTGTATTTCAATTGCAGCGTTTTTATTGATTTTTATGTATGCTTCCTTAAGTTTTTCCATAATAGGAGTTACAGATGAAGAACCTGCCACTACAATTTTGCCAGAGGGTTTACTCCCATTATAAGCAGTCGTACTATCTGATATGGCAATATAGCTTTCAGATACAATTGCCTGACCATCAGCAGACAATATATAATCAATAAAATCTTTTGCAAGACCGTCAGGTTCTCCTTTTGTAGCAATATTAAACGGACGTGCAATAGGGTAGGTACCATTTTTAACATTTTCGGCAGAAGGGTTGATGTCATTAATTTTAACTGCCTTTACTGTATTATTTAAAGAACCAAGAGAAATATAACCTATACTGTATTCACCTTCAGCTATATTTGTCATCATTACATCAGTTTGTTTGGCAATTACAGCCTCTTTTGTTGTCATATCTTTTTTACTTCCGTCTTCACCTTTGGCCTCTATGCCAAAAAGCTCAATAAAAGCACCTCTTGTGCCTGAACCGTCTTCTCTGGATATGACGCTGATTTCTTTTGATGTGTTAAAGTTAGGTTCACCGCCTTTAGAATTGCTTGATTCAGAACCATTTGCACAACCTGCCACAGATAAAGCCATAAAAGTGAGAACTAAGATAAAGCTGATTGTTTTTTTCATAATAATTTCCTCCAATTTTTATTTATTTTACGTGTTAATAATAACGAAGGAATATATAAGTCAAATACAGCTGTATGTAAAATCTATGTAATATTAAATTCCATGACTTTTGATAAAAATAGAAGAGGGCATAGATGTTTTTTTAAATAGGCTTTTAAGTAACACTTATGACACTAATTTGTATTGTACTGGTATAAGGCTAAAAAAAGCCTAATCAGTAATAGATTAGACGGTGATACTATATGTATTCATGCAAACTTCATTACAGAGTTAAAATAAATTATCGTAAGAATTATGTTTAGTGTTATTTACTTCAGATAGTAAAATACAGAGTTTGTTTTGGAGCTTTTTAAATTCTGTAGAGTGCCAAGTATGGATTCATGGTTTTTATTGTATAAGTTATAAAAATTATTATATAAAGCTTTTAAAGAAGAAAAAGATATAAGCAAGAATAACTATTCGTAAAAGTTGTGTTTTGCGAATAGTTATAGAGTACTTTTAAAACCCTCTTATTTCAAAAATGCAGCATATTTGTATTAATAAAATATGCTGCATTTTAATTATTAGTATCTTCTTCTTTTAGAGGTTTTAAAAATATATTTATTTTTAGGTCTTCTTGTTCTGTTAATTAAAATTCTAATAATAATAATTAAAATTATAAGAACAACAACTGCAACTGAGGTTGTTATTAATCCTTTCGTTGTAAAAAGACCTGTAAAGAATGTTTTTAAGTTATACATAATTTTTTCAATTAAATTAGCTTTTTCGACACTTCTTTCGGCATATAGTTTTTCTTCTGCAAGAACCTTATCTCCAAGCTTGTATATAACCGTTCCAAGTTCAGTATCTGCCTCAATTGGTGCTTTTATTTTTATTTCTGTATTATCTTTACTTTTATAAATATAATCTTCATTTGTTATGTTAATTGCTTTCACTATTGTTCTAAAATCATCATTAGATGCAAATAAATCTATATCATTTTTAACAATAAGGTTAAGGCTGTCGCCCTCAGAAGATTTATGATTATAAAGCTGTATCTCTTCTGCCACGTCACCTTTCCATATAAGACGCATAAAGCCAAAATTATCAAAGCCAAAATCAAAAAGTTTTTGAGCATCTATCCATCTGTTTGGGTCTGGAGAATCAAAAATAACTGCTATAAGCTGAACCCCTTCTTTTTCCGCAGATGCGGCAACGCAGTTGCCTGCCTGATTGGTAAAACCTGTTTTAAGGCCTGTTGCATATGGGTATGAGTATTCTCCTGCTGTAATAAGAAGATTATGGCTTGACCAATTATAATCATTTGTTACAAGACCTGTTTTATCTTTATTGCCCATGCTATTTCCTGAAAACCTTTTTTCTCCGCAAATTTCTTTTAAAGTTTCATTTTCTAAAGCTATTGCAGAAATCTTTGCCATATCCTCGGCGGTAGTATAATGATTATCATCATGGTATCCATGCGGATTAACAAAATTTGTGTTTGTGCAGCCAATAGTTTTTGCTTTTTCATTCATAAGCTCTGAAAAAATCTTTTCACATTCTTCAGGAATAAGTGTATCATCATTTTTGTATTTTTTTGCAACAGCAGAGGCTATAACAGCCGCCGAGTCATTTCCGCTTGGAATAATCAACCCCCTAACAAGGTTTTCAACTGTTATTGATTCATTAATTTTATGCCCTGCTTTGCTTGAATCAAGGGAAATATCATTTATTTCTCTGCCTACAACAATAATATCATCCGGTTTAAAATATTCAAATACAACAATTGCAGTAAGAAGTTTTGTCATACTTGCAGGATACATAGCCTTATTTGCATTTTTTTCAAATAAAACTTTGCCTGTTGTTGATTCTATTAAAATTGCCGAGTTTGCTTCTATGGAGGGAGCGGTTTCAGCAAAAGCGAATGAGTTTATACTTATTACAGCTGCAATTATAGCAGCAAGTAAACGAAATTTATTTTTCATTGTTTCTCCTCCAAGTTTTATATTATTATGAACTTAAACTTTCAAAAGCTCATTATCAACCATTGTTTGTAAACCTATAATTATTCCTATTTTAGCGTGATGCCAACTTAAACCTCCCTGAAAAAAAACATTATATGGCGGTTTAATTGGTGCATCGGCACTAAGTTCAATAGATGAGCCTTGAACAAAAGCCCCTGCCGCCATAATAACAGGACAGTCATATCCAGGCATCTCCCAAGGCTCGGGAGTAACAAAGCTGTCAACAGGAGCACCTTTTTGTATGCCTTTGCAAAAAGCAATTACATTTTCTGCACTTCCAAGCTGTACACATTGAACAATATCTGCTCTTTTTTCATCAGGCGGCGGAAGCACATTAAAACCAAGGGAAGAAAATAACTTTGAAAGAAAAACAGCGGCTTTAACACTTCCTCCAACAACTTGCGGAGCATTGAAAAGTCCTTGAAAAAATGTTGGATTTATTCCCAATGTTGCCCCTACTTCCTTTCCTAAGCCTGGAGAAGTAAGCCTTATTGCTGCATTTTCAACATATTCTTCCTTGCCAGCAATATATCCTCCAGTTGGAGCAAGTCCGCCCCCAGGGTTTTTTATAAGAGAGCCTACAACCATGTCTGCACCTACATCTGTAGGCTCTAATTCTTCAACAAATTCGCCGTAACAGTTATCAACCATGCAAATCAAATCACTTCTTATTTCCTTTATAAATTTTATAAGCTGACCTATTTTTTCAACAGATAAAGAATTACGATATTCATATCCCTTTGAGCGCTGAATGGAGATTAGTTTCGTTTTTTTGTTTATGGCATTTTTAATTCCTTCATAATCAAAATCACCGTTTGGCAATAAATCTACTTGTTTATATGTTATACCAAATTCAGCAAGAGAACCTTTTTCATTTCTTATTCCTATAACACCTTGAAGTGTATCATAAGGGATTCCAACCGGAGATAAAATCTCATCACCTGGACGAAGGTTTCCCGCCAAAGCCACTGTTAGTGCATGGGTGCCGCTTATAATCTGCGGCCTTACAAGTGCCGATTCGGTGTTAAAAACATCGGCATAAACTTGTTCAAGGGTGTCCCTGCCCAAATCGTTATATCCATAGCCGGTTGTAGAGGCAAAATGCATGTCGCTAAGCCTGTTTTTTTGCATTGCGTGTAAAATTTTAAGCTGATTATACTCTGTTATTTTATCAATTTCTTTAAACTTTGACTCTATTTCAGCTTCTGTTTTTTTAGCAAAATTCCAAACATTATTTGTTATGCCAAAACTTTCTTTTATAAAACTGTCAATATCAATCATTGTCTGCTCCTATGTAGTTTAAAATTTCCCAAACGGCTTCTTCTTTTGTTTTGTTTGTTACATCAAGCCAAAAACCTAAATTCTGGCCTTTAAACCAAGTAAGCTGCCTTTTAGCAAAATTTCTTGTTTTTTGTTTAAGGGTTTCAACTGCATTTTCAAAAGAACTTTTGCCTTCTAAGTAAGGCATAAATTCTTTATATCCAAGTCCTTGCATAGAAACCAAGCCAGATGAATATCCCATGTCCAAAAGGTTCTTAATTTCATCAAGAAGACCTTTTTCAAGCATTAAATTCACACGCAAATTAATTCTTTCGTAAAGCTTTTGTCTGTCCATATTTAAAATTATAAATTTGAGATCATAAGGAGAAGATTTTTTTTTGGATTTGGAATTATGCAAACTCATTTTCTCCCCCGTTTGAAGAAAATATTCTAAAGCTCTTATAACCCGCTTAATGTTGTTAAAATGAATTTCTGATGCATACTCAGGGTCAACGGCTTCTAATTTCTTATAAACATATTCTTTTCCATAGATTTCGGCTTCTTCATAAAGTGTTTTTCTTATGCCATCGTCCTCGTCGGTTAACATAAAATTATTATCGTAAACTAAAGCGTTTATGTAAAATCCTGTTCCACCTACAAGTATAGGAGTTTTTCCTTTATTGTGTATTTCCTCAATATATTTTTTTGCCTTTTGCTGAAAAATCATAGCATTAAATTCTTCATCAGGATTAAGTTCATCAATTAAATAATGCTTTATGCCCTGCATTTCATCTTTTTTTATTTTTGCAGTGCCAATATCCATAAATTTATAAATCTGCATACTATCTGCAGAAATAATTTCTCCGTTAATTTTTTTGGCAAGCATAACTGCAATATCGGTTTTTCCGCAGGCTGTTGGCCCTGCAATAACAATTAGTGGTTTTTTCATAAAATGTACCTACACAATTCTTTTGAATTTCTTTTCAATCTCATATTTTGTAAGTTCTATTATTGTCGGCCTGCCGTGTGGGCAACTAAAGGGGTTTTCAAGCTTAAGAAGTTTTTCTATTATTGACACGGCCTCTTGAAAATCAAGTTTATCATTTGCTTTTACTGCAGCTTTACAAGCCATTGTTGCAACGGTATTTAGTCTTGTGTCATAAGCATTTTTTATGGAATTAGAATCAAGTGCATCTAAAATTTCATTGAAAAAGCTTAAATTTTCAGGATTTTTAAAAATATATGGCATGCTTGTTATTGCATAGTTAATGTTTCCAAAGTTTTCAATTTCAAACCCGCACTTTTCAATAATGCTCATGTTTTCTTTTAAAAGTTCTTTTTCATACTCTGTAAGATTTAGCATTAATGGCTGTAAAAGTCTTTGAGAAACAATTTTTTCTTCTGAAAATGTATTATACATCTCTTCATAAAGTATTCTCTCATGTGCTGCATGCTGGTCAATTAAAAAAATGCTTGAGCCTTGTTCTATAATCCAATATGTAGAAAAAATTTGTCCCGTTATTTTATAGTTATTGAAAAAAAGTTCTCGTTTTTCTTCTTTATTTTCAGCTGTCATAATTTCTTGCTTTACTTCAGGCATAGGGATGTAACTTAAAGTTTTTTCTTTTAATACATTCTTTCCTCCGTTTACTTCATCTGAAAGTACTTTGCTTTTATAAAGCTCTTTCAGTTCATTAAAGTTTGAGGAAGGCTTAGTATAAGAAACCTTAGAGTTTTCTGAGCTTAAAACTTCATTGTTAAAAACTTGCTGAACAGAATTTTCTTTTAAAGATATGTCTTGCTTAATAAAATCCATAACCTGAGGCGAGGGTTTGCCTTCTAAATTACTTTGAGGTATAAGAACTTCATCTTTTAAAACTTGAAAAACAGCATTATAAACAAAATCATAAATGGCATCTTCGTCACGAAAACGAACCTCAAGTTTTGTAGGGTGAACATTAACATCAACTACATTGGCATTAAGATATAAATTAATAACAAAAACAGGAAACTTGCCTCCCATAAGTCTTGTTTTATATGCATCTTCTATGGCTTGAGAAACAGTTTCATTTTTTACAAATCTTCCGTTTATAAAAAGGTTTTCGTAACTTCTATTTCCCCTTGCAATTTCCGGTTTGCCTAAAAGCCCTGAAATTTTAAAATCACGCTGTGAATAATTTATGTCTATCATTTTAAGGCTCATTTCCTTACTGTAAACATGAAAGACGGCTGTTCTTAAATCATTGTTTCCGCTTGTATGAAGCATTACATTTCCATTATTTATATATTTAATCGAAATTTCAGGATGTGCAAGAGCTATTTTATTAACTATGTCAGAAATATAGCTGCTTTCTACAGTGGCTTTCTTTAAAAAGTTTCTTCTTGCAGGAACATTATAAAATAGATTTTTAACACTAATACTTGTTCCTTCCGTAGAAGCATAATCTCCTGAATAAGTTATATTTCCTCCGCTTATTTCAACTTTGAACCCTGTTTCTTGATTGTGTGGTTTTGTAACTATTTCCACAATGCTGACAGAAGCAATGCTTGCAAGAGCCTCACCCCTAAAGCCTAATGAATATATATTATCTAAATCAGCAATATCCTCGATTTTACTTGTTGCATGACGTAAAAAAGCAGTTTCAACAAAATCTTTTTCAATACCTTTTCCGTTATCACTAATTCGTATAAAGGAAGTTCCTCCATCACGTATTTCTATGGTTATTGCACTTGCCTGAGCATCAATGGAGTTTTCGCAAAGCTCCTTTACAACAGAGCTTGGCCGCTCCACAACCTCGCCAGCAGCAATTTTATTTATTGTATTGTTGTCAAGTAAACGAATTTTGTTCATTCAAATCACAATCCCTTTGTTTTCTTTTGAAGTTCAAACAATACTTGAATAGCCTGAATAGGTGTTAAACTCATAATATCAATTTTATTTATTTCATCAGCAATCTGAGTGTCTGACATTGTGAAAACATCCATTTGCTTTATTGAAGAACTGCTTTTTTCTTCAGCCTCCATTGCAATACGTTTTGCTTTTTTTGCTATGTCGGCTGCATTAAGCTGTTTTAAAATTTCGTTTGCTCTTATTATTACCTTTTTTGGAAGCCCTGCAAGGCGGCCAACCTGAATGCCATAGCTGTTATCTGCTCCGCCTCTTGCAATTTTTCGAAGAAAGATTATATCTTCACCTTGTTCCTTAACTGTTATGCAGTAATTTTTTACTCCTCCAAGCCTTCCTTCAAGCTCTGTTATTTCGTGATAATGTGTAGCAAAAAGTGTTTTAGCACCCATAATGTTTTTATCGGCAATATATTCAATAACTGCCCAGGCTATGGAAAGTCCGTCAAAGGTGCTTGTTCCCCTGCCGATTTCATCTAAAATAAGCAGACTGTCTTTTGTTGCATTATTAAGTATATTGGCAACCTCTACCATTTCAATCATAAATGTACTCTGTCCTGAAGCAAGGTCGTCAGATGCCCCGACACGAGTGAAAATCCTATCAACAACGCTGATTTTTGCAGATGAGGCGGGAACAAAACTTCCTATTTGCGCCATAAGAACTATAAGTGCAGTTTGTCTCATATATGTAGATTTACCAGCCATGTTTGGCCCTGTTATTATGGAAAGCCGGCTTTCATCGTTATCAAGAAATGTATCATTTGGAATAAAATTGTCTGTGAGCATCTTTTCTACAACAGGGTGACGTCCGTCTTTTATGTCAATAACCCCTTCCTGTGTAATAAGAGGCTTTGTGTAGCCTTGCAGCTGTGCAACTTCAGCTAAAGACTGTAATGTATCAATTATGGCACATAAATGAGCAGTTTTTTGTATTCTTGTTACGTTTTGTGAAACAGTGTTTCTTATTTCGCAAAAAATGTTATATTCAACTTCAACAAGTTTTTCTTCAGAACCTAATATAAGCTCTGCCAGGTCATTTAGCTCTGTTGTAGTAAATCTTTCGCAATTTGAAAGTGTTTGTCTTCTTATGTATCTTTCAGGAACATCACCAAGGTTTGAATTTGTAACTTCTATATAATATCCAAAAACCTTATTAAACCTTATTTTAAGGTTTTTAATTCCCGTTACTTCTCTTTCTTTTTCTTCAAGTGATTCTATCCATTTCTTTCCGTCATGTTTTGCATGAATAAGTATATCAAGTTCAGGATTATAGCCTTCTTTAATCATACCCCCATCTCTTATGGTGAAAGGAGGGTTTTCTTCATTTATTGAACTATCAATAAGTTTAAATATATCTTCAAGAGTATCTAATTCTGAAAAAATTTCCTTTAGATATTGTGCTTCCGATTTGTCTAGCACTTTTTTCAGAAGCGGCAAGTTCTCTATGGAAGTTTTAAGAGAAATTAAATCTCTGCAATTAGCGGTGCTATATATTACTTTGCTCATTATACGTTCAAAATCATACATTGAGCCAAGAATATCTTTAATTTCTTCACGCACAAAAAGCTCGTTTTTAAGTTCTTCTACACTTAAAAGACGTTTTTCTATTTCAAAACTTTCCACAAGAGGCTGTTCTATCCATTTTCTTAAAAGCCTTGCCCCCATAGCTGTTTTTGTTTTATCAAGCACCCATAAAAGCGAGCCTTTTCTTGCTTTTTCTCTAAGCGTTTCAGTAAGCTCAAGATTTCTTCTTGAGCTTGTGTCAATAAGCATAAATTGACTTGTGTGATATGTTTCTATACGTGAAATGTGGCTTAAATCTGTTTTTTGAGTTTGCATTAAATATTCAAGTAAACTTCCCGAAGCACAAACAGAAAATATTTTATTTTTTAAGCCAAGCCCATCAATTCTGTCTATATCAAAATGTCTGCAAATTCTTTTGTTTGCCGAATGATAGTCAAACATCCAGTCTTCTGTTATATTTAATTTTAGGTTTAACCTTTGTTCAATCAATAAAGCTTCTGCTGTTGTTTTAAAACCTGCGTTACAAATTATTTCTGAAGGATTATATTTTGTAATTTCATCAATTAATTTAGACGAGGCATTTACGTTTGTAAATTCAGTTGTTAGAAATTCACCTGTTGTAACGTCGCAGACACTTAAACCGTATCCGTTTTTATCGCAATAAATACAGATAATATAGTTGTTTTTCTTTTCATCTAAGGCTGCGTTGTCAATAATTGTTCCCGGAGTTACCACACGAACAACATCTCTTTTAACAATGCCCTTTGCAAGCTTAGGATCTTCAATCTGTTCGCAAATTGCAACCTTATAGCCTTTTTCAACAAGTCTTGCTATGTATGTATCAGCGGAGTGAAAAGGAACGCCGCACATAGGTGCACGCTCCTCCTGACCCCAGTTTTTACCCGTCAGGGTAATTTCAAGTTCTTTGCTTGCTATAACGGCATCATCAAAAAACATTTCGTAAAAATCCCCAAGACGAAAAAACAGAATACAATATTTATAATTTTTTTTAATTTCAAAATACTGCTCCATCATTGGTGTAATTTTTGACATTGCTTACCTCCGAAATGTTTATTTTAAAATCAATGGCATCCGCCGCCGCATCCTGCACACGCTGAAGGGCTGCATCCTCCTTGAGGTTCTTCGTTAGTGCCTTGGATTGTTGAATTAATAAGGCTGTATACTGAATTTACAAAAGCTCCGAATTCAGACTCAGCTTGTAAAAGATTAAATGTAGATGGGTTTTCTCTTATTTCACTTTCTTTAGCAACAATTTTTTCTCCAAGAGCCGCAAGTGGGGCTTTATCGCTTTCCTGGTCAGACATTATTTCATCCCATTGTTCTTTAAGTGCAGTGTATTCATCAATAAGAGCCTTTGCCGCTTCATCTTTTTCAAAGGCCGCTCTTGCGTCATACACACTTTTCGCCTCATCACATTCTAAAATTGCTCTTCCTAAAGCTCTTGCATCATCATAAATACTCATTTTTTCAGATCCTTTCTCCTATTAAATAAAATGTTTTGTTCTCTACAATTTTTACAGGCACAGTGTGTCCTATAAGGCTTTTATCTCCTTTAAAGTGAACAAGAGAATTGCTTTCACTTCTTCCGGAAACTATATCATCATTCTGCTTGCTTATATCCTCAACAAGTACATTTAAAGTCTTGCCAACAAGTGCAGAGTGGATGTCATAAATCATTGGGTTTAAAGTTGCCAAAAGTCTATCAAATCTGTCATGTGCAGTTTTGTCATCAATTTGTTCACTCATAACTGCCGCAGGCGTTCCTGTACGTTTTGAATAGATAAAGGTAAAAGCTGTTGAAAAGCCTACCTTTCTTACAACATCAAGTGTATCTTCAAAGTCATCTTCAGTTTCCCCCGGGAAGGCAACGATTATGTCCGTGCTTATCATTATATCTGGAATTTCTTTTTTAACTTTTTCAATTAAGTTCAAATATTCTTCTTTCGTGTATTGACGGCTCATTTTTTCAAGAATTGCAGTGCTGCCGCTTTGAAAAGGAAGATGAAGATAATTGCAAACTTTTTTACAATCCCTCATTGCATAAATTAATTCGTCTGATAAATCCTTTGGATGGCTTGTCATAAAACGTATTCTTTCTATACCTTCAATTTCATTTGCCTCTCTTAAAAGCTGGGCAAAAGAAATTGGCTTATCAAGGGTTTTTCCATATGAATTAACATTTTGGCCAAGAAACACTATTTCTTTAACTCCGTCTTTGGCAAGGTTTCTTACTTCATTAAGTATATCTTCTTTTTCACGGCTTCTTTCACGCCCTCTTACATAAGGCACAATACAATAACTGCAGTAGTTGTCACATCCATACATTATGTTTACAGAAGCCTTATATGGGAATTCACGCAAATAATTCGTATCTTCAATTATTTCCTCGTGTTCATCCCAAATATCAATTACCATATCCCCTGTTTCTAACTGAGTTTTCATAAGTTCGGGCAGTTTATGAATATTGTATGTTCCAAATATTATGTCAACATGACGGTAAGATTCTTTAATCTTTTTAATAACAATATCTTCTTGCATCATACATCCGCATAAAGCAATTTTCAAATCATTTTTGTTTCGTTTAACATGCTTAAGTCTGCCAAGTTTGCCATAAACTTTGTCTTCTGCACTTTCACGAACGCAGCAAGTATTATATATAATAAAATCTGCATCATCTTCTTTATCCGTTTCTTTATAACCCATTCTAACAAGCATACTCTTTAGCTTCTCGCTGTCATGAGCATTCATTTGGCAACCCATTGCAAGATTATAAAAATACTTGTCTTCATTTTGTTTTAAATTTAAATCATAAATTTCTTTAATAAAGCTTTCCTGCCTTAAAAGCTCATATTTTGAAATGTCATTATTTCTTTCTGAAAGCATTTAAATCCACCTTTTTTATATTTTTTGCATAATATAATATTCTAACATAAAAGCACTGCTTTCTCAACAATATAGTAATTAATTATTGTCGAAAAAGTTTAATTTCTTTGTTCACATAATATTTACAATTACTCCACACCTTGTTAATATTCATAGTTTATAGTATTACTTGTAAACGAGATAAACAAAACCCCAAAAAAAGATTCATAATACCATCCTTCCTAAAAGCCGTGTTACCCGCACGGCTTTTAAACTTGCATAAAATAAAAATCTCACCTGTTTTAGCGGTGAGATTTCTATTTTAATTTTTTACTGGTTCTTCTTTTTGATAAAGGTTTTGTTTTAAAATAGGTATAAGCCTTTTTCCTAAAACGGCCCCTAAGAAACAATTCAGTATGTCTCCCGGAAGAGGTATCAAAAGTCCATACATAAGCATAGTTGAAATTTTAAAATCAATGTTAAGAACATATCTGTTAATAAAAATTCCATATAAAACCCCAAAAGTATAAACAATTGACATGTTAACAAAATTTCCTGCTAAAATTCTCTTAAAGGAAGGCAGTGGCGAACTTTCGCATATTTTCCCTCCTGCATATGTTCCTAAAACAAAGCCGATTAAATATCCAAAGCTGGGTTTAAATAAATAACCAATTCCCCCTCCGCTGGCAAAAACGGGTATGCCAATAAGCCCTAAAGCTATATACACAATTACACTTAAAGCTCCAAGTCTTGACCCTAAAAGAATGCCCGCAAGCATTGTAAATAGAAACTGAAATGTTAACGGTATAAGGGGTGTGGGGATTTTTATAAAAGCCCCCACAATTATAAGCATTGTAAACATTCCGCATAAAACTATTTCTTTTGTCTTGTTCATAACAACCTCCAATTGTAAACTTAATATATAAACCGATTTACAATAGAAGTTTATCATAAATTATCCGTTTTGTAAACAAAAAAACAAAATAAGTTTACAATGTTTATTCTTTAGTTAATTTAATGGGTAATTTTTTTATTATATTTTTTTTAAAATTCTTTTTGTTCTCATCTAAAAGCTTAAGAATAGTTTCAGAAAATATTTTTTTCATGTTTTCATCCATATTTTTAATAGATTTTATTAACAACCATTTATCTTCAATTAATTCCTCAAGGGTTTTGGCATCGCTGTTTTCAAGAATTGCAAAAACTGCCTCAACAAAGTCTTCACGCTGTTTTTTGTTCAGACTTCCAAGCCATAATTTTAAAGTTTCATCCATTCTTTTGCTTTTTTCAGGTATTTCATCAAGACAAATAAACTTTGCACCCATTACCTTCCAAGAAAAAGCATTATGCTGAGTTATGCCAATATTTTTACTTTTAACAACTTTATATTCTTCTTCATGTTCAAAAAGAATTCCAACAACAGAAGCTTCAGGAACAAAAGTTTCAATTAATGGCGAAATATCTTTATAGTTTTTATTTTTTGTCATTTTACGGCTAAATCCAGGCCCGTCATTATTATAAACTTTAATAATTCTGTCTTTAAATTCATCAGGGGCTTTAACTGCTGCATAAACGGCAAGGTTTCCCCCTTTTGAATGTCCGCCTAAAACCAAGAACTTATTCTCTGATGCAGTTCTTTTAAGATACTCCAGCGCCTCCTCCTGTGCCGGTACAGGCATTGTAAAACTCATGTTAAAATCTTCTTTCCAACCTATAATTGTATCATCTGTTCCCCTAAAACAAATATAGTCTGTTTGCTCATCAATTTCAAAAGTTATGGCTGAAAACTGGCTTTCCTCATCATAATTAATTTTATTTTCATAGTTACGAATTTTAACATTAGAAAATCTATTCGTTTCGGAGGCCTTTTTAAAAAGAGAAATTGAATTTTTTATAAAAAGGAGCTTGTTGGCAAATTCTTCTTTTTTATGATTTTTAAAAAATATTTCGGCAGCTTCTTTTAAAGTAATTTCCTTGTTATATAAATCTGATTTAATAATATCTTTAAAATCTGTGTATATAATTTGTGAAAATATTAAATTATCAACCTCGTTGAAGGGAGATTGAGAAAAAGTTAAATCTCCACGCCATTCTAAATAGTCCATTATATTAGCCATGTTAAACCTCCTTAAAAAAGTTTAAATATCAATATAATTATAATACGATTTATTATATAAAAAAACTCCTATACTTAAAAATATAGGAGTTAAATAACTTTTTAATTAGCGCATTGCCTTTGCAACTTCATCTGCAAAGTTTTCTTCTTTCTTTTCAATGCCCTCGCCTGTTTCAAAACGAACAAAACGCACAAGTTCAATAGGTGCTCCTACAGTTTTAGCAACAGAAGCAATATATTGTTTAACTGTCATTTCGCCATCTTTAACATATGCCTGCTCAATAAGGCAAAATTCTTTTAATTCTTTAGCAAGTCTGCCTTCAATCATTTTTTCTATAATGTTATCAGGTTTGTTTGCATTTTTAGGGTCCTCCTTAGCTTGCTTAGCAAGGATGTCTTTTTCGTGTTCAATATATTCTTGTGGAACATCATCTGTTTTGATAAATTTAGGATTTAAAGCTGCAATCTGCATAGCAAGGTTTTTGCCAAGCTCGTCTAATTCATCAGAGTCATTTGCACATGCAAGCTCAACTAAAACACCGATTCTTCCTGTTCCATGTACATAAGAAACAACTTTTCCGTTTGTTGCAGCTTCAAATTTTTCAAAACGTCTGATTTGTAAGTTTTCACCAATAACAGAAATTTTCTGGCTAAGAGCTTCAGCAACTGTAAGGGTCGTGTCAAACTTCCAGTTTTCAGCAAGCATTTCTTCTATGTTAGAGGAATCAGTTGAAATAGTATGTTCTGAAACTTGAGCAACATATTCCTGGAAAACAGGGTTTTTTGAAACAAAGTCTGTTTCAGAGTTAACTTCAACAACAACGCCTGTCTTTTTGTCTTCTGATACTAAAACTCCAACAGCACCTTCTGCGGCAATACGTCCTGCTTTTTTTTGTGATGCAGCAAGGCCTTTTTCCCTTAAAAGTTCAATAGCAGCTTCCATGTTGCCGTCTGTTTCAGCCAAAGCATTTTTGCAATCAAGCATACCAACACCTGTAGCTTCTCTTAATTCTTTAACCATTGCAGCTGTAATAGCCATAATTCTATTCCTCCTGTAAATTTATACGAATTTAATTTATCTGAATATACAATCAGCTTCAAACCCTAAACAAAAGGCTGAAGCTGATAAAATACATTATTAATTAAGCCTCAGCTGTTTCAGCTGATGTTTCTTGCTGCTCGCCCTGTTTTGCTTCAATAACAGCGTCTGCAATCTTTCCTGCAATAAGTTTAACTGCACGAATGGCATCATCATTGCCAGGAATAACAAAGTCAACTTCTTCAGGGTCACAGTTTGTATCAACAATGCCAACAACTGTAATTCCAAGAGTATGTGCTTCCTGAATTGCAATTCTTTCTTTTCTTGGGTCAACAACAAACATTACTTCCGGAATTTTTTTCATTTCTTTAATTCCGCCAAGGTTTCTATCAAGTTTGTCCATTTCGTTAAGAAGGTTTGCAACTTCTTTTTTAGGAAGAACATCAAAAATTCCATCTTCCTGCATTTTTTCAAGTTCTTTTAATCTTGCAATTCTTGTTTTGATTGTTTCAAAGTTTGTAAGCATACCGCCTAACCATCTTTGGTTAACGAAATACATTCCGCATCTTTCAGCCTCTTCTTTAATTGAATCTTGAGCCTGTTTTTTTGTTCCTACGAAAAGAATTTCGCCGCCGTCTTTTATTGCGTCAGCAACTGCGAAATAAGCTTCTTCAACCTTCTTAACTGTTTTTTGAAGGTCGATAATATAAATTCCGTTTCTTTCTGCGAAGATATAAGGAGCCATCTTAGGGTTCCATCTTCTTGTTTGGTGTCCAAAGTGAACACCTGCTTCTAATAATTGTTTCATTGAAATAACGCTCATTTTTATTCCTCCTGTTTGGTTATACCTCCCCATTTTTTCTAATAACACACCGCTATAAAGCGGCACCATGTTAAAATCCAAAATAGGTGTGTTTTAGTAACGCTTGATATTGTAACATAATTCTTACCATAAAACAAGGTTTTTTATTCATATAAAATAAAAAATAACAATACACAGCATATAATTTATGGCTTAAAACTTTTTTTAATTTTAGTTAAACTTCGCTTTCTTCTAAGCTTTCATCAAGTTCTTCTATAGCCAATATTTCTTTTGTTTCAAAATCACTTAAGCTTTCAACACTTTTAAGCTTTCTGCGAATTTGCCTTGTTCTTACTCCCACAAGGCTGTCAAGTTCCGAATGTGCCTGCTCCAGTCGTTTTTGGGTTGCTGATAAAACATCGGAAAACTTATCAAATTCAGTTTTAACAGCACCTAAAACACTCCAAACCTCAGTGCTTCTTTTTTGTATTGCAACTGCTTTAAAGCCCATTTGCAAACTGTTTAAAAGAGCTGCCATTGTGCTTGGCCCTGCAATATTAACACGATATTCCTTTTGAAGTATCTCAACAAGCCCTCTGTTTACAACCTCAGCATACAACCCTTCAAACGGAAGAAACATAATTGCAAATTCAGTTGTGTTTGGAGGATCAATATATTTATCACGTATATCTTTCGCTTCTGATTTTATTGTTGAAACAAGAATTTTTGCACAAGCATTAATTTCATCCAAATTACCATTGTCATAAGCATCTTTTAAATTGCCGTAAGTATCTCCCGGAAACTTGGAATCAATTGGCAAATAAACAACAAGGTCTTTTTCCGAAGGAATTTTTACTGCATATTCAACAACATTTTTACTTCCTTTTTTTGTGGCAAAGTTTGTAACATATTGTTCGGGAGCTAAAATCTCTTCTAAAATTGCCCCTAACTGAATTTCTCCCAAAATTCCTCTGGATTTAACATTTGTAAGAACCTTTTTTAAATCCCCTACTCCCACTGCAAGATTTTTCATTTCACCTAAGCCTTTATAAACTTGTTCAAGTCTTTCATTAACAAGCTGAAAGGATTGGGTCATTCTTTCATCGAGAGTTTTTTGAAGTTTCTGGTCTACAATTCCTCGCATTTCATCAAGCTTTTTGTTGTTATCCTCTTGCAGATAAGTAAGCTTTTTTTCAACAGAAGCACGTATATTATCAAGCTTTTGCTCGTTTTCCAAAGAAAAAGTTTTAAATCTGTCTTCTTGTTGTGAAAACTGCATTGCCACCGTTTTCATAAGTGTTTCCTGTTTTTCAGATAGATTTTTATCTATGTCTGATAATTTTTGAGAATGGCTTTCATTAGCAGTTTTTTCCGCATTTAAAATATATTCTCCAAGATTTTTTATGCTTTCATGAGTTGCGGAAGATAACTCCTGTCTTAGATATCTTTGCTGTTCATCCATGTCTTTTTTAATTTGCTGAAATTTTTCTCCGCTTTCATTTTTTTCAACATTTAAAACTTTTATAAGTATAATTATCCCTATGGCTATAAGAATACATAAAAGCAAAATTATAATTTTCTCCATTTCATCCTCCTATTTTACGCAAACTTTGTGCTTTTTATAGCCTTCCTTTTCAGCCTCTTTTCGATTGTCAAAATATATTCTGTTTGCTTCTGCCGGAAGAATTTTGCAAGTGGAAAGATGATATACCTTAGAATTTATATTTCCGATAATATCTTCGTTATAAGTTATTGCTTGGGAAATATCTGCTGCCTTTTCTCCCTGCGCTGTTTCAACTGTTAAAGTTTTCCCGTCAGAATAAATAATAATCTCTTTGTTTTCGTCAGTTCTATAAAGCTCTGAAGTTATTTCCATAAGTCTTTTTATAACAGAATCAGAAGGAAGGCCGTATTCGTTATTAAGACCAACTTGAATAACAGAAATTTTAGGGTCAACCCTTTTTAAAAACTCCTCTGTGCTTGAAGTTTTAGAACCATGATGAGCCACTTTTAAAACATCAGATTTTATGTATTTGTCTGAACTAAGAATATCCTTTTCAGCTTCTTTTTCGATATCTCCTGTAAAAAGAAAAGAGGTTTCCCCATATGTCATTTTAAAAACTATTGAAGAATTATTTAAGTCGTTATATTGCTTTAATGGAGCTATAATATCAAGCTCTGCTTCTCCATATTCAATTTTCATGGGCTTTGTCACTCTTATTTCTTCAACATTCTGCTCTTCAATAGCATAAAGCAGATTTGTGTATACAAGAGTATCAGCCTCCGCATCAGGAAGGAAAATAGTGCTCGTTTCAACAAACCTTAAAACATCTTTTAAAGAACCTATATGGTCTTCATGGGGATGTGTTGCAATTACGGCATCAATATGTTTAACGTCTTGTTTTTTCAAATAATCTTCAATGTAGTCTTTGTCATCTCTGTTTCCGCCGTCTACAAGAATGTTTTCTCCTGTGGGAAGTTTTATAAGGCTGCAGTCAGCCTGCCCCACATCAAGGAAATGCACTTCCAGCATGCCTGAAGGTAAAGTTTTAATTTCTTCCGCTTGAGGTGTGCATCCTGCAAATAAAAGTGCTAAAAGTAATATTATAAAGCTTTTAATTGATTTAAGTTTTTTCATATTAATTATTAAACGGCTTTTCAACAATATCTTGAACTATTTTATGAAGTTTGCCTAAGTCCTCCTTTTCCATATTTTCAACATCAATGGGTTCATGAATATACATCTCTATTTTTCTTGGAACAATTTTATAGTTATTGCCTTCAACAACCTCGTTTGTACCAGTAATTGTTATTGGTATAATGGGAACCTTTGCTTTTGTGGCAAGCTTAAAACTGCCTGCTTTAAATTCACCTGTTTTTCCTGTTTTACTCCTTGTGCCTTCTGGAAAAACTATAAGATTATGTCCTGATTTTAAAAGTGATATACCTTCTGTAATTGTTTTAACCTGCTGTTTAATATCACTTCTGTCCATAAAAAGACAATTGATATATTCCATCCATGTTCTTATTAAAGGTATTTTTTTAAGCTCAATTTTTGCAAGAAATCCAACAGGAAGCTGAATTTCAGAAAGCAAAACAGCAAAATCAAGGTTGCTTAAATGATTGCTGACAAAAAGAGCATTTCCGTCCTTTGGAATATTTTCTTTTCCATAAACAACCACTTCAGATTTTGTATCCTTAACCCTATTTTTTGACCATTTGTTTACTTCTTCAAAAACTTGAAAATCAATATTTTCTCCCGCTTTTTTGAGAGCTTTATATTTATTCATCTTAGGAATTAAAAAAACAACACTCCCAATCAGTTTAGTATAAAACTTTATACTTAGTAACATAAAAACCTCCAAAATTTAATTTTAGAAATATTATACAACAAATCTAAACATATTAAAAGCCGACAACATATTAATTGTCGGCTTAATATTATCTTTCTTCTCTGAAATAATTTATTCCACAGCTTGCAGGAAGATTGTTTTCCTTCTTATTTCTCATTGAACTTGCAACAAGAACAATGGCAGTTATAAGAAAAGGAAGCATATCATAAAAAGCATTTGGAAAAGGAAAAATAGATTTCGGCACGTAATATTTTAAAATACGAAGTGCTCCAAAAATAAAAGAACCCCATATTGCATTAATCGGCTTCCAGGAAGCAAAAATAACAAGTGCAACAGCAATCCATCCAAGGCCGCCAACGTTGTTGCTTATCCAAACCCCTCCGTTTATAATCATTGAACAATAAGCACCGCCAATTCCGCATATTGCCCCTCCTAAAAGAAGATTAATATACTTAAGCTTTGTCACTTTTATTCCTGCAGCGTCTGCGGCGGCAGGGTTTTCACCGATTGCTCTTACATTAAGACCAATTTTTGTTTTATGCAGATAAATGCCTAAACAAACAGCAATTACTATGCCCATATAAACAAAAGGATTATATGAAAACAATAATTTTCCCAAAACAGGAATATCGCTTATGCCGGGAATATTTATATGCCTCATTTGTTCGGTTATTGTCGGAGGAAGTTTCAGTGTTCCGGTTTCGGATCTTTCCAGCATAAAAACTCCCACAAAGTTTGAAATACCAACACCGAAAATAGTTAATGTAAGACCTGTTACGTTTTGATTTGCAAGAAAAGTAACAGTTAAAACAGCATATATAAGCGAGGCAAAAGCACCCATTACAGCCGCAGCCAAAACTGCTATATAAAAACTATCGGAAAAATATCCAAACATAAATCCGGCACATGCACCTATTGACATCATTCCTTCAACACCCAGGTTTAAATGTCCCACACGCTCGTTTACAATTTCGCCTAATGTGCCAAATAACAGAGGGGTTCCTGCCAAAACAGCAGCAACAATAAATTTTAAAAACATATCAAGCTCCATTACTTCACTCCCTCCTTTTTACGAAATACAAATTTATATTTAATAAAAAGCTCACAGCCGATAATGAAAAAAAGTATTATTCCCTGAAGCACATCGGCACTGTCTGTTGAAAGACCGAAGGAAGATTGCACAACACTGCTTCCCTTTTCAAGAACTCCGAAAAGAAAAGAGATAATAAGTATCATAACAGGGTTAAGCTGGGCAAGCCATGCAACAATTATTGCCGTAAAGCCAACTCCGCCTGCAACGGCTGTTGTAAGCGTTATGTCGGAGCCTGTTGCTTGAACCATACCTGCAATTCCACAAATTGCACCGCTTAAAAACATTGTTCTTAAAGTAATCTTCTTTACATTCATGCCTGCATATCTGGCAGTTTCATGGCTTTCGCCGACAACGCTTATTTCATAACCGTGCTTTGAATATTTTAAATATATAAAAATAAAAACAACAAGTATTAAAGCAATTATCCACCCGAAATGAACACCGAAAACCTTGTCAAGAACTGCATTTTTAGAAAAACGTGCAATTTTTGAATAGCCTTGAGAAGCTGGATCCATCCACGGCCCATCCCTAAGATAAGAAACAATATGAAGTGCTATATAGTTAAGCATAAGAGTTAAAAGAGTTTCATTTGTTCCGAACTTAGATTTAAAATAAGCAGGAATAAGTCCCCAAATACCGCCGCCTATAATTGCGGCTACAAACATAATAAAAATTAAAAGCCAATGGTTTAAACTGTCATAAAAAAGAGCAAAATATGAGGCAAAAATAGCACCTGCAATAATTTGTCCTTCCGCACCGATGTTCCAAAACTTCATTTTAAAGGCAAGTGTTATTCCTAAAGAGGAAATAAGAAGAGGAATCATTATTTTAATTGTTGCCTGAATTGCCATAGAACTTCTAAAAGCCCCGGAAAGTATTGAGCTGTATATTTCAAAAGGATTATAGCCTATTGCTAAAATAAAAACCCCTCCGGCTGTTATTGCAAGAACAAGCGCCATAAGCCTTAGTTTCATTGTTTGATTTGGAGAAAGCTCTGCCTTTTTAACAATTCTTGCAAAAGGCTCTTTGGATTTAACTTCACTCATTTTTTGCTTCCTCCTCTTCTTTTGTTTCGTATGTGTTAAGAGAGCCTGTCATCAGAAGACCAAGTTTTTCTTTTGTTGCTTTTTTTGCATCAACAATTCCTGTTATTTTTCCGTTACAAAGCACCATTATTATATCGGAAAGCTCAAGAAGCACGTCTAAATCCTCACCTATATAAATAACGGCAATATTTTTTTCTTTCTGCTCATTAAGAAGGTCATATACTGTGTAAGAGGAATTTATATCAAGACCTCTAACAGGATATGCTGTAATAAGAAGATTAGGGTCTGAACCGATTTCTCTTCCCAAAAGAACCTTTTGCACATTTCCCCCGGACATAAGTCTTACAGGAGCATCAACTCCCGGTGTAACTATGCCAAGTTTTTCAACAAGCTCTTCAGCCATTTTTCTTGCAGGCGCACGATCCACAAAAAACTTTTTCCCGTTTTTATATGTTTTAAGAAGCATATTGTCAACCATGCCCATAGATGCAACAAGTCCCATCCCAAGCCTGTCTTCCGGCACAAAACTCATGCTTACACCCATGTTAATAATTTCAGAAGGAGTTTTTCCAAGAAGATTTTCTTTTTTGTAAAGTATTGCCCCTTTTCTTGCAGGCATAAGACCTGCAATAGTTTCACAAAGTTCTTTTTGTCCGCTGCCTGCAATACCTGCTACGCCAAGAATCTCACCTGTTTTAATTTCAAAGGAAATATCGTCAAGGGCAATTGTTCCGTCGTTATTTTCTACTGTAAGGTCAACCACTTTTAATATGGTTTCTCTATTTTCCATTGAATTTCTTTCAATTTCAAGGCTGATTGGGTGTCCAACCATTAACTCTGTAAGTTCTTTTTCATTTGTTTCTTTTGTGTTTACAGTATCAATGCTTCTGCCCTTTCTAAGTATTGTCACTCTGTCGCTTACAGCCATAACCTCATTAAGCTTATGCGTAATTATTATAATGGCCGCACCTTGTTCTTTCATTTTTTTAAGAATATCAAAAAGTCTGCCTGTTTCCTGCGGGGTTAAAACGGCAGTAGGCTCATCAAGTATTAAAATTCGAGCACCTCTATATACAACCTTAAGAATTTCAACCGTCTGTTTTTCGCTGACAGACATATTGTAAATTTTCTTTTCAGGGTCAATTTCAAGTCCGATTTTTTTGCTTATTTCTTTTATTTTTTCTTTTAGAACCTTTGGAGGCATATGCTTTTCCTTTGTTCCCAAAACAATGTTATCCATTGCACTAAAAACATCAACTAATTTAAAATGTTGGTGAATCATGCCAATCCCAAGGTTTGAAGAATCCACAGGCGAATTAATTGAAACTTCTTTTCCTCCTATGGAAATAGTTCCGCCGTCAGGATGGTAAATTCCTGAAAGCATGTTCATAAGTGTTGTTTTTCCCGAGCCATTTTCTCCTAAAAGTGCAAGTATCTCTCCATGTTTAACCGTAAGATCAATTTTATCATTTGCAACAACGCTTCCAAAAACTTTTCGTATATTTTTACATTCTATTGCATAATTAACCTTTTCAGGTTTTTCGCTTTGCGGCATAGTGTCACCTCATGTAAACTTTTAATCGTGTATTTTTACTTAAAATAGGCGGTCAAGTTGTGACCGCCTATAAAACTTAATTTCAATGTGGCTTTTTGCAATCATCCACTAATTTATTTAATTATTTTTCTACAACGTTTTTAAAATACCAGTTGATTCCGCCTGTGATTGTGGCATCGTCAAGGCTTTTGCCTTCTTCACCCACAGTTTCACCTGTGTTTGTTTCAATAACACCCATAAATACATCCCATTCGCCGCTTTCAATTTTTGCTTTTTCTTCAGCGATTTTTTCTGCTGTTCCCTCAGCACAAAGCTCTGATAAAGGTGCTAAATTAACAAGACCTTCAGCCATTCCGCCATAGTAATCTTCGCCCGTCCATGTTCCGTCAATAACGGATTGTACTGCATGTGTATAATATGCACCCCAATGCCAAATTGTTGAAGTAAGAACTGCGTTAGGTGCATCCTTTGACATGTCTGAATTATAACCTACACCATAAACTCCTGCCGCCTCAGCTGCAAGCTGTGGGTTTGGTGTGTCACAGTGTTGGCCTATAACGTCACAGCCTTGTGCAATAAGAGCATCTGCTGCTTGTTTTTCGCCTTCAGGGTCAAACCAGCTGTTTGTTGTTTTAACAAGAACCTCTGCTTCAGGGTTTGCATAGTAAACACCCATTGCAAAAGCATTAAGTCCGCCTGTAACTTCTGAGTTGTCCTTGCCCCATGCCGCAACATAGCCAACTTTGTTTGTTTCTGTTTTTAAACCGGCTGCAATACCTGTAAGATATCTTGATTGATAAATTCTTCCGAAATAGTTGTTAAAGTTTTTGCCGTTACTCTTATAACCTGTTCCGTGTGAAAATATTACATCAGGATATTCCTCTGCAAGAGCCTCACAAGCATCCATATATCCCCAGCTTGTTGCAAAAATTACATTTGCGCCTTCTTCTATACACTCAAGAATTGCAGTTTCTACTGCTGAAGCGTCAGAGTCGTTAACGTTATTTTTTCTTATAATCTGGCTGTCTTCCAGACCTATTTTTTCTTTCATTTCTTCAATTCCAATATCATGGGTATATGTATATCCGGCACCTTCGGCTGGGTCCGTAATATGAATTACACCGATTTTGATATCTTCTTTTGCAATTGCAGGCATAACTGATGAATCATTTTTAGCTTCCTCACCATTTTGTTCGTTGTTGGCAGGTGCCTGTGGTTGTGTTGGCTTGGAGCCGCATGCTGTTGTAAACAACATGGCTGCCGCTAAAATACATGCCAAAGTTCTTTTCATTTTTATAACTCCTCCCTTAGTGAAAACGACATATTGTTTTTGTCGTATCTTATAAATTAATTCAATTTATTTTTTGAAAATCGAATTAACATAAATAGCCAAAACCACGTATATACGCAATAAAAGGCACGTACATTTTACAATATATGTGGTTATAATGCAATCATTTTATTAAATATTTAATTTATAAATTAATTTAAATAGCAGCAAAAAATATTTTAAAACGAAAAACCTATAGTTTTTACAAATAACTTTAAAGAAATTAGCATTTACATCTTTAATTAAAAGGTAATAATGTTAACTTTTGCCCTCATAAAACCATAGCTTACTGTCTTTAGATGTTTATAAAAATACTTTTTGTTGTATACACTAAAATTTTATTGTATAATTTAAAGTAATATAAATTGATGGGAGAAATATATGAAAAAATTGTTGCTTGTCTGTTCCTTAATTTTTATACTAACAGGCTGTTCTGTTCAAAAAAAAGATACATCTGTTGAAAAAACTTCATTTTTATTAAACACAATTTCAACAATAACTATCTATAACATGAAAGAAAAAGAAGCTGCGGAGATCATAAACTCATGTTTTGCTATCTGCCGAGATTATGAAAACAAACTAAGCAAAACCATTGAAAAAAGTGATGTTTGGTCAATTAACCACAGTGGGGGCAATTGGGTAGAGGCCGGAGATGATGCTGTGCTTCTTTTGTCAATGAGTAAGGAATACAGCAGCCTTTCAGAAGGAAAATTCGATTTAACAATTGAGCCTGTAACAAACCTTTGGAACTTTACATCAGAAACTCCATCTGTTCCTTCCAAAAACGCACTTGAAGAAACAGTTAAGCATGTTAATTGGGAAAACATAGAAATTAACGGAAATAATGTAAGACTTAAAGACCCGAAAGCCTCTATAGACCTTGGAGGAATTGCAAAAGGATATATAGGTGATAAAGCACGTGACTTTCTCATTGAAAAAGGTGTAAAAAAAGCCATTATTAATCTTGGCGGAAATGTGCTTACAATAAACCCTGATTCCGAAGATACATTTAGAATAGGAATAAAAAAGCCTTTTGAGGATAGGATTTTTGGTGTTTTAACCGTAAACAACCAGTCTGTTGTAACATCCGGAAACTATGAAAGATATTTTATAGAAAACAATAAGATATATCATCATATACTTGACCCCCAAACAGGTATGCCTATAGATAACGGTGTATACTCTGCAACAATTATTACTGAAAACTCTGCTAAAGCAGATGCTTTAAGCACAACCTGCTTTATTTTAGGAATAGAAAAAGGCCTTGCTTTAATAGAAGCCATACCAAACACCGAGGCTATTTTTATAAATGACAAATATGAATTTTATGCCACATCAGGAATAGGCAAAACAGTAGAGTTTAAGTTAAACTAAGCATATAGTTAGGAGAATTTAAAATGGGTACAAACGACCACCGCACAACAGGCAGAGTTCTTGATATTCTTGAACTTTTAGCTTCGTCTGAAAGCGGATACACATTAACGGAAATTGCAAAAACAATATCGGCACCTAAAAGCAGTATTTTTCCAATGCTTCATACCTTAGAATCAAGAAGGTATATTTCTCTTGACTCCACTTTGAAATATCACATTGGTGTAAGCACATTTGCAGTTGGATCTACATTTGTAAACAGCAAAAATCTTTTAACCCACATAAATGAAGAAATGGAAAAGCTTGTGGAAATTTGTAACGAAACCTGCAGTCTTGGAATTCTTGACGGGCCAAATGTTCTTTATATCGCAAAAAAAGATTCTTCACAAAGTCTTCGCCTTGTTACATACGTGGGCAAACAGGCTCCTGCAAATTGCACAGCCTTGGGAAAGGCACTTCTTTCAAGAAAGTCCCTTGAAGAACTTAAAGAGCTTTTTCCTGAAGAACTTCAATCCTGCACAAAACGCTCAATAACAGATTTAAATTTTTTATACAATCAATTAAGAGAAGTTGAAGAAACCGGCTTTGCATATGAAAACGAGGAATTTTCAGAGCAAATTCAATGTATTGCCGTTCCCATAATGAAAAACAGAAAACCCCTTTATGCTGTTAGTGTTTCAACTCCCTCATTTAGAAATGATAACAAAAAAATAGAAATGATTAAACGTGAACTTGTAAACATAAAACTCAAAACAGAACTTCTTTTAAGAAATTCCGATGTGGATTTAAGACTATAAAAAAAGGCTTGCACAACTTTAATTTTGTGCAAGCCTTTTTTCGTAAAAGTTTTTTCCGCTGCGTCCGCAGACATAGGGGTATCCCCCTTTTCCGCTTCCGTCAGAAACAAGTATATATTTATCACTTATTAAGTCTATAATTTTAACCGTCTCTGAAACTATTACATTGTTTTCGTTATCCATTATTAAACTTAATTTTTCTTTAAGAAAAATACCATCACTCTCGCTGCCTTGAAAAACCATACCGATTCTTCCTGAAAATGCTATGCAAAACAAATTATCACCTAAGATTTCAATTTCATCATCTGCAGACTGAACCTCACTAAACGGATTTCCTATTATACCTCCGCTTCTTAACTCTATTCCTTCCATAAATATGCTTGCTCCTACAGCCTTTATGTTTTCATCAGCCAAAGAAACAACAATATTTGTAAGGCAAACATCAAGAAAATATTCATCTGAAGTTTTCTTGATTTCAAGATTTAAAAGCCCGTCTTTATACCTTTTTAAGCACTTATCTCCCATGCCTTTACTGCATATTCCGCAAAAAAGAATTTCATATTGATTTTTCGTCTTTCCCTTACCAACAAATATATCCATAGCTTAAATATTTTTACTAACAAAAATTTCAATTCTTCTTAATGCTTCTTTTATATTATTAATTGAATATGCATAAGAGCATCTTATAAACCCTTCACCGCATTCACCAAAAGCTGTTCCGGGAACAACAGCAACCTTTTGGTCATAAAGAAGAGCTTTACAAAAATCCTTGCTTGACATACCTGTTTTTTGTATACTTGGAAAGGCATAAAAAGCACCTTTTGGCTCAAAACAATCAAGTCCCATGTTTCTAAAACCTTGAACCATTACTTTTCGCCTTTCGTTATAAGCATCCCTCATTATTGAGATGTCATCTTCCATCATGTCACTTGTCAGTGCCTCAATTCCTGCAAACTGGCTTGGTGTGGGGGCACACATTGCTATATATTGATGTATCTTTGTCATGCTTTCAATAAGCTCTTTCGGCCCTGATGCAAAACCAATTCTCCATCCTGTCATCGCAAAGGCTTTTGAAAACCCATTTAATACAATTGTTCTTTCATACATTCCCGGAAGTGAAGCTATTGAAGCATGCCTTCCCTCATAAGTAAGTTCTGCATAAATTTCATCGCTTATAACAAGTAAATCATGGTTTATTAAAACCTTTGAAATTGCTGCCAAATCTTCCAATTCCATAATCGCCCCTGTAGGGTTATTGGGGTAAGGAAGTATAATAGCTTTTGTTTTAGGTGTTATGGCATTTTCAAGTTCTTCCGCCGTAAGTCTAAATTCATTTTCCGCCTTTGTAACAAGGGGAACTGCAATGCCCCCGCACATTGAAATACAAGGCTTATAACTTACATATGAAGGCTCAACAACAAGAATTTCTTCACCAGGGTTTATTATTGCCCTTAAAGCAACGTCAATGCCTTCACTTGCCCCAACTGTGACAAGAATCTGGTCTTCAGGTGAATATTTTGTATCAAATCTTTTTTCAAGATATTCAGATATTGCAACCCTAAGTTTAAGCATTCCTAAATTTGAAGAATATGATGTAATTCCCTTTTCCAAAGAGGAAATTGCAGCCTCTCTTATGTGCCAGGGTGTATCAAAATCAGGTTCACCCACTCCCAAAGAAATAGCATCCTTCATCATATTTGCAACATCAAAAAATTCCCTTATTCCTGAACTTGGCATATTTAAAATACTTTCAGCTATATATTTTGACATAATTTTTCTCTCCATTTTCCAATTGCTAATTAATTAAAACTTTACATAGTATCTATGATAACATACAAAGACAATATTAATCTACTGTTATATTATAAAATAAATTAAATTCTATAAATTAATTGAAGCTTTGTCTTAAAAATTATTTAATATAACATTTTTATTGTCTATAAACCGAAAAACTTAAATAAAAATGCGTTCTGTATATAATTGCTGTACAGAACGCATTTTTTCATTTATAAAGTTTACAAAGGCTATAGTTTTCGCCTATCTTTTCCCAGTCTACAACATTAAACCAATCATCAATATATTTTGATCTTTCGTTATAATGCTTAAGATAATACGCATGTTCCCAAACATCTATGTTCATAACAGGGCAGTAACCGTCTTGTATGGGATTGTTTTGATTTGGCGTTGTAATTATTACAGGCTGGTTTTCATCAATTATAAGCCAGGCATATCCTGAACCAAAAACTGATAAAGCGGCAGCTTTAAACTCTTCTTTAAAATTATCAAAACTTCCGAAATATTCATCTAAAGTATCTGCCAAATCACCTTCAGGCTTTTTTGTGCTCTTTGGAGACATATCTTCAAAATATCTAAAATGATTAAATACACCTCCTGCATTATTTATTAAATCATTTTTAATCTTTTGGGGAAGCCCGCTTGAAACATAAATAAGCTGAACCAAAGAAAGCTTTTGAAGGGCAGGCTGTGTAGATAAAATATCATTTAAATTGTCTATATAAGTTTGCAGATGCCTGTCATGGTGCAGCTCCATTGTTTTTGAATCAATAAAAGGCTCAAGTGCATCATATGCGTATGGTAAAGGTCTGTTTTCAAAGGGATAATGTTGGCTGACAGAACTATTATTCATAATATCCTCTTTTCAGTTTTATTTTATAACAATATACAAATAAGTCCTCCGCTTCCTTGGTTAACAATTTTTTCAAGTGTTTCTTGAAGCTTCATTTGAGCATCATCAGGCATTTTATATAGTTTGTTATTCATACCGTCTGAAATAAGAGCTTCCAGTGTTCTTCCGAAAATATTTAAATCCCATACTTTTTTCGGGTCTTCTGTAAAATCACGTTTTAATTCTTCTATATAAAGTTTTGTCTGTTCCTCATTCCCTATAATAGGGTTAATTTCTGATTCAATATCGGCTCTTATTACGTGTACACTTTTTCCTTTTGCTTTAAGCCTTATTCCATACCGTGAACCTTGTTTATACATTTCAGGTTCATCAAGTGTAATGTCAGAGAAGGAAGGCATAACAATTCCATAACCTTTTCTTTCTGCATCGCTTAAAGCAGCTTGAATTTTTTCATGTTTAGTTTTTATTTCACCAAGCTTTTTAATTATTGAAATAAGCTGATAATCTCCATCTATTTCCATACCTATTGTTTCACTTAAAACTTTATAAAACAAATCATCTTTAAGAGCGACCTCTGCCTTTGCACTGCCGTTTCCAAGGTTTATTTCATCTATAAATGCTTTTCTTACACAAGATGTGTTTTCCATAGAAGGAATATATTTTTTTATATCTCCTATTTTATTCATATGTTTCATAATGGATTTAACAGAATCAATTAATTCCTTCTTTATGTAATGGTCATTTTCAAGGGTGTCAACCCATTTAGGAAGATTAAATGAGATTTCTGTAATGGGAAACTCGGAAAGAACGCCTTCCAAAAGCTCTTTAATATCTTCTTCCTTAAGCTGTTCACAGTTAAGTGACAACACAGGAATTTTATATTCTTCCTCCATTTTTTGCTTTAATTCAAGGGTTTCTTGAGAATAAGGGGTTATTGAGTTTAATACAACAACAAAAGGCTTGTTTAAACTTTTAAGTTCTCCTATAACTCTTGCCTCGGCTTCTTTATAGTTTTCTCTTGGAATATCAGTTATGCTTCCGTCTGTTGTAATAACTATTCCAATTGTTGCATGGTCGTTAATAACTTTTTGTGTTCCGATTTCGGCAGCCTTTTCAAATGGAATAGGTGATTTACTCCAAGGGGTATTAACCATTCTTGGCTCGTCACCCTCCATATGCCCTTCTGCCCCTTTAACAAGATAACCAACACAATCAATCATTCTCACATTAAGCCCTATGTTTTCTCCGACAGTAATTTTTACAGGCTCGTTGGGGATGAATTTAGGCTCAGTTGTCATAATGGTTTTGCCTGACGCACTTTGGGGCATTTCATCTTTTGTTCTTGCTTTTACGTTTTCGTCAGCAATATTATTAATAACAAGCATATCCATAAATCTTTTAATAAATGTTGATTTCCCTGTTCTTACGCCTCCAATAACACCTATGTATATGTTTCCGTCTGTCCGTTTGGCAATATCTCTGTAAATATCAAACTGCTCCATATAAAAAACCCCTCTCATATTGTAAACTGTATCCATACAATTTAATATATGAGGGGGATTTAAGTTATATCCTTATTTTATAAACTTTTTCTGTTACATTTCAACAACAACAGTTGTAGCCATTCCTCCGCCTATGCAAAGTGTAGCCATGCCGTATTTTGATTCTCTTTTCATCATTTCGTGAAGAAGTGTAACAAGAATTCTTGCTCCTGAAGCTCCAACAGGGTGTCCAAGGGCAATAGCTCCGCCGTTAACATTTACTTTTTCCATGTCAAAACCAAGTTCGTTTGCAACAGCTATACTCTGTGCGGCAAAAGCTTCGTTGCATTCAATAAGGTCAAGGTCTGAAACCTTAAGTTCTGCTTTTGCAAGAGCTTTTTGGCAAGCATAAATAGGTGCAACACCCATAATTTGAGGGTCAACCCCTGCAGAAGCATAAGATTTGATTTTTGCAAGAGGTTTAACACCAAGCTCTTTTGCTTTTTCAGCACTCATAACAATTAAAACTGCTGCCCCGTCATTAATTCCCGATGCATTTCCTGCCGTAACTGTTCCGTTTTCTTTTTTAAAAGCAGGTTTAAGTTTTTCAAGCTTTTCAATTACAGTGCCGTGTTTTGGATATTCATCTTCTGAAACAACTGTTTCGCCTTTTCTGTTTTTAACTGTTACAGGAATAATTTCATCTTTAAACTTGCCTGATTTTTGTGCTTCTTCAGCTCTGTTTTGGCTTCTTAAAGCAAATTCATCTTGCATCTGTCTTGTTACGCCATATTTTTCAGCAACATTTTCAGCTGTAATACCCATGTGGTATTTATAAAAAGCATCTGTAAGAGCATCTAAAACCATGCTGTCAACAATTTTTCCGTCACCCATTCTGTATCCTGAACGAGCCTTGTCTAAAACATAAGGAGCCTGTGTCATATTTTCTGTTCCGCCGCAAACAATTACATCGGCATCTCCGCACATAATTGACTGTGCAGCCATTGCAACTGAACGAAGTCCTGAGCCGCAAATCATGTTTATAGCAAGAGCCGGCTTTTCAACAGGGATTCCCGCATTTACAGCAGCCTGACGAGCAACGCCTTGATAAAGACCTGCCTGTAAAACACAGCCAAGAATTGTTTCGTCAACATCTTTTGGTTCTATATTAGCTCTTTTTAAAGCTTCTTTAATGGCAACCGTTCCAAGTTCTGCCGCTGAAACATTGGCAAAAGCGCCTTGAAATGTACCTATAGGTGTTCTTACAGCACTTGCAATAACAACTTCTTTCATTCTTATTACCTCCGCAATTTTTAAGTTATTTATTCATATATTTAGGAGCTCTTTTTTCTAAGAAAGCAGTCATACCCTCTTTTTGATCTAAAGTTGCAAAGCAAAGACCAAAAAGATTTTTTTCATAATCGATTGCACTATCCATATCAAGCTGCATTCCTCTTGTTATGGCTTCCTTTGCATAAGCAACTGCGATTGAAGCATTTTTAAGTACTTTGTTTGCAAGAGAATATGTTTCTTCCATCAACTTGCCTTCTTCTGCAATTTTATTAACAAGATTAATTCTGTAAGCTTCTTCTCCGTCGATTTTATCTCCCGTAAGAATAAGTCCTTTTGCAACAGTTATTCCTGCAAGTCTTGTTAATCTTTGTGTTCCCGAAAATCCCGGAATTATTCCAAGACTTGTTTCGGGAAGACCAAATTTTGTGGACTTTTCAGCAATACGAAGGTCACAGGCAAGTGCAAGTTCGCATCCGCCTCCAAGAGCATAGCCATTTACTGCCGCAATAAAAACTTTGTCAATAGACTCAAATCTTCTTAAAACACTTGTTGCATAGTTGGCAAATTGCTTTGCACCTTTTGCATCAAGATCTCTCATATGCTCAATATCGGCACCTGCGGCAAAGGATCTGCCCTCTCCCGTCACAATAACAATTCTTATTTCATCATCAATTTCAATTTCGTCAAGAACTGCATTAATTTCTTTAAAAACAACAGGAGTAAGTGCATTAAGCACCTTTGGTCTGTTTATTTTAATAAGACAGATTTCTCCTTGTTTTTCATAAATAATAGTGGTTAAGTCTTCCAATAAATTCATCCCCAATATTTTTATTTATTATAATTATAAAAACCGATTCCGGCTTTAACACCATATTTACCAGCTCTAACCATTTTTCTTAAAAGAGGAGCAGGTCTGTATTTGTCGTCACCTGTTTCAGCAACAAGAACTTCCATAATGTGAAGAACAGTATCGTTTCCTATAAGATCAGAAAGAGCCAAAGGCCCCATAGGATGGTTAGCGCCAAGTTTCATAGATTTGTCTATGTCTTCAACACTTGCAATTCCTTCGCTTAAAATATAAATTGCTTCGTTAAGCATAGGTATAAGAAGTCGGTTAACAACAAACCCAGGGCCTTCGTTAACTTCAATAGGGTCTTTTCCAAGTTTTTTTGAAAGCTCATAGATTATTTCAAAGGTTTCATCAGATGTTTCATATCCTCTTATTACTTCAATAAGCTTCATAATTGTTGCCGGGTTAAAATAATGCATTCCTATAAACTTGTCTGCTCTTTTTGTTGCAGAAGCAATTTCAGTAATAGAAATTGAAGATGTGTTTGTCGCAAAAATTGTCTTTGCATCACAGATTTCATCAAGCTGGGCAAAAACTTTTTTCTTTATATCAACATTTTCAACAATGGCCTCAATTATAAGGTCACAGTCTTTAAGAGAGTTAATGTCTGTTGTCATTGAAAATTTTGAGATAATATCGGCTTTATCTGCGTCTGTCATTTTCCCCTTAGAAACAAGCTTATCAAGATTTTTGTTAAGCTTTACCATGCTTTTTTCCAAAATTTCATCTGACATGTCTCTAACAACCACGTCAATAGAAATTTTTGCGAAAAGCTGTGCAATGTCCATCCCCATTTGTCCCGCACCTATTATGCCTACCTTCTTCATCCTAAAACTCCTCCATTCAAAATTTTACATAAGTTTTTTAAAACTTTTGCTAGGTTTATTATATAGTATACAAGGGTTTTTTTCAATAATTAATAATTAATATTTAAACGTCTGATGTTTAAACAAACTTTTATAAACAAAGCTTGAATATAAAAAGCAGAATGAGTTATTAAATATAATCAATCTGCTTTTTGTTTTTTAAATTTATATTTTTTAATTATTCTTTAACAAAACCGCATTTTTCGTTTGAACAAACTATCTTTTTATTTTTACTGCCTTTTTCAACCATAAAGCTTTTACAAACAGGGCAAGCCTCTTCAACAGGCTTGTTCCAGCTTATGAAATCACAAACTTCTGGGTTATCTTCGCAGCCATAATATTTTCTTCCTTTTTTTGTTTTCTTAATTAAAACTTTTTTACCACATTTAGGGCAAGGAACCTCTGCATCTTCAAAAAACGGTTTTGCATTTGAACATTCGGGAAAACCTGGGCAAGCTAAAAATTTTCCATATTTTCCATATTTAACAACCATATTTCTTCCGCATTTTTCACAAATTACATCTGTCACTTCATCTTTTATTTCAATCTTGCTAAGTTTTTCCTCCGCATTAAGAAGGTCTTTGTCAAAATCAGGATAAAACTTGCGAATGATATCCTTCCATTCAACACTGCCCTCCTCAACATTGTCTAATTCTTCTTCCATTGTTGCCGTAAAATCAACATTGACAATATTTTTAAAATATTCTTTCATAATGTCATTTACAACCTGACCAAGCTCTGTCATATAAAAAAGTTTCTGCTCTTTAACTACGTAGTTTCTGTTTAAAATTGTTCCTATTGTAGGTGCGTAGGTACTTGGTCTGCCCACCCCTATTTCCTCAAGAATTTTAATTAAAGATGCATCTGAAAATCTTGCGGGAGGCTGGGTAAAGTGTTGGGTAGATAAAACATCCTTGGCAGATAAAACATCCCCCTCTGAAAGAACAGGTATTTTACTGCTTTCCTCATCACCTTCAACCTTGTCATAAACCTCAAGAAATCCTTTAAACTTTAAAAGGGAACTGGAATTTTTAAAAACACAATCATTTGCCTTAACTGTTGAGCTTTGAGTTTCATATAACGCAGGAGCCATTTGGCTTGCAACCGTTCTTTCCCAAATAAGCTTATAAAGCTTAAATTGTTCTTTTGAAAGAGAGTCTTTAATGCTTTCAGGAGTTTTATCCACATATGTCGGTCTTATTGCCTCATGTGCGTCTTGTGAATTGTTTTTTGTTTTATATACATTTCTTTCAGGGCTGTTATATTCATCACCGTAGTTTTCGGCAACAAAGCTTTTAATTTCATTATAAGCATCATCAGAAATTCTAACAGAGTCCGTACGAATGTATGAAACAAGACCTGTTGTTCCTTCGCCTTTAATGTCAATGCCCTCATAAAGCTGCTGTGCAATCATCATTGTTTTTTGTGCGGTAAAATTTAAATATTTACTTGATTCCTGTTGCAGTGTGCTTGTTGTAAAAGGCGGCGGTGATTTTTTAATTCTTGTGCCTTTTTTTACTTCAGTAATTAAAAAAGTATGATTTTTTAGTTTTTTAAGTATATCATCTGCTTCAGCTTTGTTTTTAATTTCAGTTTTTTCGTTTCCTATTCCATAAAATTTGAAATTCAAGCTGACCTTTTCCTTTAAAAGTTCTGCCTCTATTGTCCAGTATTCTTCAGGAATAAAATTTTCAATTTCTTCTTCACGGTCTGATATAAGCCTTAAGGCAACAGACTGAACACGTCCTGCACTTAAACCCTTTTTAACCTTTCCCCAAAGCAGTCTGCTTATGGAGTAACCTACAATTCTATCAAGAACACGCCTTGCCTGCTGGGCATCCACAAGCTGCATGTTAATTTCCCTTGCCTCTTTAATAGATTTTTTTACAGCATTTTTGGTTATTTCATTAAATGTGATTCTGCTGTAATTTTTATCTTGTAAATTAAGGGCATGAACCAAATGCCAGCTTATCGCCTCTCCCTCACGGTCAGGGTCAGTTGCAAGATAAACCTTGCTTGCGGTTTTTACTTCCTTTCTAAGTTTAGCCAAAAGGTCGCCTTTGCCTCTTATTGTTATATACTTTGGCTCATAATCATTTTCAATATCAACTCCAAGCTGGCTTTTAGGCAGATCCCTAACATGACCCATTGAGGCTTCAATTTTATAATTAGAGCCAAGAAATTTTTTTATTGTTTTTGCCTTTGCAGGCGACTCTACAATAACAAGATTTTTTGCCATTTTTTCCACCTCTTCTATATTTAGTAAATTCTCATATATCTTTCACCGGGCTGTTTTTGAACAACACCCTTAACTTCCAGCATTGTCAAAATATATTGAATGTCCTGTATAGACATTTTAAGTGTTTTTGTTATATAGTCAAGAGGAACAGGTTCATTTTCTATAATAGAATAGACTTTTCTTTCTTCCTCATCTAAGCCCACAATTATTTTTTCTTCTTTAACTTCTTTGTTTTTATCCCTGATTACACCTAATTCAAAAAACACATCATCAATATTTGTTATAATAGGACAGCCTTGTTTTATAAGCTCATTTGTTCCCTCGCTTGTTTTGCTTGTTATATTTGCAGGAAGTGTCATTACAGTTCGCCCCGACTCAAGAGCCAAATCAACAGTTATTAATGTTCCGCTTTTTTTGCCCGCCTCAACAACAATAAGGCATTGGGAAAGACCTGCTATAATTCTGTTTCTTTGAGGAAAAAAATATTTACTTGCTTCATAATCAGGTGGATATTCACTTATTAAACATCCTTCCTGAGCTATTTTTTCCATAAGGGTTCTGTTTTCCGAAGGATAACAATGCTTATGTCCAAAACCAAGAACAGCTATGGTTTTACCCTTTGCATCAAGTGCAGCCAAATGGCTCATGGAGTCAATTCCCCTTGCCATTCCGCTTACAATAACAAACCCTTCTCTTGCCAGATCTTTTGATAACTTATAAGCCATATTTTTCCCATATTCCGAACATCGCCTTGCACCTATAACACTGATAAAAAGTTCTTCTTTTTCAAAAATTCTTCCCTTTATATATAACCCTGCCGGAGGGTCAGGGATATGACGCAAAAGAGCAGGATATCGTCTGTCATTAATAGATATATATTTTAAGTTATATTTATTTAATTCGTCAACCCAATAGGGAAATTCCTCTTTACCGTTTTTTAATAAATTTATGGTTTCATTTGTTATTCCGTTTATACTTAAAAGAAGATTATCTTCTGCGTTCCAAATTTCATAAGCACTTCCAAAGTGTTCAAGAAGATAATAAATTTTTCGTATATTAAGATTTAAAGAGCGTGCAAGCCACATCATATATAAATTTTCATTCATATAAAGCACACCTTTCAAAATTTGATAAACACGTCCTATATAATAAATGGTTGCACTAATAATTGCAAGAAATTTTTTAAAAACACCTTCTTTTGTTTTAAAAAACAAAAAATTTATTTTATTTTTATACATAATTACTATAAACATAAAACATTTTTTATATGATTATGACAATAAGACAATTTTGTGTTAAGGAACATATTCTCCTCGTTTTCGTCTGTTATTATAGAATGTAATTTTAAAAAGGAGTGATAAAATGAAGAAATATATTTCTTTGTTCTTTCTGCTTTCTATTTTTTTATTTGTTTTAGCAGGCTGTTCCTCTAAAGACCTGCCGTTATTAAATAATGACAAAATGCTAAATAATGAGCAAGAAGAAAAAGAAGCTTTATCAAATGACATTTTAGGAATATCTTTTGCTGCAGAGGGTGTAACAAAAACAGGGATAAAATTAGTATGCATTCAAGGCAATAAAGACTTCAGCGAAGAATTGTTTACAGGCAGTAGTTTTTGGTTAGAAAAAAAAGAGGAAAATCAATGGATAAGCATAGAAAGTATTTTAGATTTTGCATGGACATCAGAAGCATGGATTATTAATAAAAACTCAAAAACAGAATGGGAAATTAATTGGGAGTGGTTATATGGTGAACTAACTGCCGGCAGCTATAGGCTTGGCAAGGAAGTTACAGCTTTTAGAGAAACCGGGGATTTTGATACATACATTTATTATGTATATTTTGAAATTGCTGATTAACGCTTGGCATAATAAAATGGTTTTACACAAACGTAAAGCTGGTGAGGGGATTTGAACCCCTGGCCTATTGATTACGAATCAATTGCGCTACCACTGCGCCACACCAGCATGTTTTTAAAGTTAATCTATTCTTAATTATATCATTTTAAGAAATCTTTTGCAATAAAAAAAGCAGGATAACCTGCTTTTTTATTTTTTATTCTTCAATTTCTTCGTCTTCATCATCGAAATAATCTTCGTCGTCATCCCAATATTCATCATACTCTTCGTCGTCATATCCTAAACAATTTCTTTTCATTAAAGCAATGCCTATACCTGCCATAATAGCTGCAACTGTTACAAAAACACCGATAGCAATATAAAATGCTTTCTTCTTTTCCGTATCCTTTGCATCAGATAACAATGCCTTTAATTCGCTAAAACTTATGTTTTTCATTTAAAACACCTCCGATAGTTATTATTAACTGTAACTTTTAAAAAAATTCTTTTTATGAAAGTATCCGCTTTTATTAAGTTCGCTGTATTCCTGATAAGCTTTTTTTAAAATTTGTCTTTCGTCATTAAACTTAAGCAAGTGATAAGCCTCATGAAATTTATAAAATCCAGCGTCTGCAAAATACTCCTCACTTTGCGGTCTGTTATAGAAGGAATCTGTTTCCATAAGATACCAATGCACAGTTTTATTAACTATGTCATCATCACCACGAAAACTATACTGCGTTTTTCCAACCAATTTAATTATTTCGGCAATTGAACCGGTTTCTTCATTAACCTCCCTTAATGCCGTTTGACTGTAATTTTCGCCAACCTCCATTGTTCCTTTAGGAAGAACCCATCCTACATATTTGCCGTTTTGGTTTTTATATAGAAGCAGTATTTTCCACTTATGAATCACTATACCCCCGCAACTCACTGCTTCAATCACACTTTTAACCTCCATATTTCTGATTTATATATCCATTGAAATTAGTATAACTCTTTTTAATATTTTTTTCAAGGCTTAAAGGGTGATAGATTTAAATGGGCTTTGAATTTTTTTATTGCCAAAGCAAATATTAAAATAAGATAAATAATAAAAAAAACAGTGGAGTTTTTTATTTCCGAAAGCAAAATTAAGTTATAGCCAGAATGAACTGCCCATGGTGCAAAAAACGAAAGAAGTAAATTTTTAATGCCTAAATTCAAATATTTAAATCTTGCAAAATAAAAACCCATAAAACACGCAAAAATTCCATGAGCAGGAACTGAGCATATAGAACGAAGCAAGGCTGTTTCAAAACCTCCAAGCTCGGGGCTGAAAACATAAATTATGTTTTCCCCTGCGGCAAACCCAAGTGAAACAAAAATTGAATATATTATACCGTCAACAGGCTCATTAAAATTAGGATTTCTATAAATCAGAAAAAAAAGAAAAAGAAATTTAATACCCTCTTCGTTTGCCGCAGATGTAACAAAAGCTTGAAACAATACAGGAAATTTATTATAGGCTTGGGTTTCCATTAAAATAACATCTATGCATAAAACAACAGCCACTAAAATAAGACCGTAAAAAGCGCCAAGTACAAGAAGAAAACGAGGTTCTTTCTCATATCTGTCTTTAACATAAGTAAACATAAGAAGAATAAAAACAGGTGCAATTGCAAGTGTAAAAAGCATAGTATCTCTCCAAAATCCTTTTTATTTAATTTCACCAAAAAAGATGAATTTAAACCAAATAAAAAGCAGATTGATTCAAATTGAACCAATCTGCTTAAAGTAAAGGAAAACTTTGAATTATTCAAACCCATTTCCTTTTAAAAAGTAAAACTAAAATCTTTTAACCATACATAAAAATAATTTATTCTATACTTTTAAAATAAAGTCAACTGATTTGTGTCCGGTATACCTTTTAGCACACCATTTTCTTTAAGCAACTCAATCAAAGTTTTTCCGACACCTGTTTTTTCTTTAAATTCTTCAACAGTTTTAAATTCTTCTACATCTTTTCTTCCCTCTGTTATTCCTTGTGCGGCATTAACTCCTAATCCTTGCAGTGAATTAAATGGGGGAATTAACCCGTTTTCATCAATTATAAAGTTTTTTGCATCGGAATTATAAAGATTAATAGGATAAAAGAAAAATCCTCGTGCATAAAATTCCACAACAATCTCTAATACAGTCAGTTTGTTTTTTTCTTTTACAGTGGCAGTATTTCCCTTATCTTGTATTTCCTTAATTGCTTGTTTTGCTTTATCCTCTCCAACACACATGCAGGAATAATCAAAATCATCTATTGCACGTATGGAAAAATAGGCGGCATAATATGCCAAAGGATAGTTTACTTTGAAATATGCAATTCTAAATGCCATCATAACATATGCCGCAGCATGTGCCTTAGGGAACATATATTTTATTTTAAGACAGCTTTCTATATACCACCGAGGAACATTATGTTTTTTCATAAGCTCTATGTCATCGGAAGAAAGCCCTTTTCCCTTTCTTACGTTTTCCATAATTTTAAAGCTTGCCTTGTTAGGCAAACCTTTATTTATAAGATATCCCATTATGCTGTCACGAGTAGAGATAGTATCCCTTAGGGTTATGGTTTTATTTGCAATAAGATCTGCCGCATTATTTGCCCATACGTCTGTTCCGTGGGAAAGACCTGAAATTCTTAATAAATCAGAAAAAGATTTAGGCTTTGTATCAACCAGCATCTGCCTTACAAACTTTGTTCCAAACTCAGGTATGCCTAAAGTTCCTGTTTCGCACCCTATCTGCTCAGGAGTAACACCAAGGGCGGCGGGAGATTCAAAAAGAGACATGGTCTTTGCATCATCCAGCTTTACAGACTGAGGGTTTACCCCTGTAAGATCATAAAGCATTCTTATAACCGTTGGGTCATCATGGCCTAAAAGGTCAAGCTTTAAAAGTCTGCCCGATATTGAATGATAGTCAAAATGTGTTGTTGTTACTGCCGAAGATGAATCATCCGCAGGTCTTTGTATAGGGGAAAACTCGCATATATCATGGTTGCTTGGAACAACCATAAGTCCGCCCGGATGCTGACCTGTTGTTCTTTTAATCCCTGTGCATCCTTTTACAAGCCTGTTTATTTCAGCATTATGTGCAACAATTCCCTTGCTTTCAAGATATTTCAAAACAAAACCGTATGCTGTTTTATCGGCAAGAGTGCCTATTGTTCCGGCTTTAAAAACCTTTCCTTTTCCAAAAAGCTCTTCTGTATATGCATGGGCTTTTTGCTGATATTCTCCGGAAAAGTTTAAATCAATATCAGGCTCTTTATCTCCCTCAAAACCAAGAAAAGTTTCAAAAGGAATGTCATGGCCTTCCTTGTCAAGGGGTGTGTTGCATATTGGACAAAGTGCATCAGGCATATCACAGCCGCTTCCCCCTGCCAGAAACACTTCACGCACAACTTCACTTTCAAAATCCGAATATTTACAATTAGGACAAAGATAATGAGGCGGAAGAGGATTAACCTCTGTTATTCCTGCCATGGTTGCCGCAAATGACGACCCTACAGAACCTCTTGAACCAACAAGGTATCCGTTTTCCACAGAATTCCAAACAAGCTTTTGAGCTATTATATAAAGAACAGCATAACCGTTGTTGATTATAGAATTCAACTCTTTATCAAGACGGTTTTGAACCACCTTGGGCATGGGGTTTCCATACATACTGTGTGCTTTCGCCAAAGTTATATTTCTTAAATCCTCATCAGCGCCCTCAATTCTTGGAGGAAATGTTCCGTCAGGTATAGGCTTGATTTTTTCAATCATATCAGCAATAAGGTTTGTGTTTGAAACAACAACCTCATATGCTTTCTCTTCTCCAAGGTATTTAAATTCTTCAAGCATTTCATCAGTTGTTCTTAAATAAAGAGGTGCTTGATTGTCGGCATCACTAAAGCCTTCTGCCGCCATTATTATCTTTCTGTAGTCTGCATCTTCAGGTTCAAGAAAATGAACATCACATGTGGCAACAACAGGCTTGCCAAGTTTTTCGCCAAGATTAACAATTCTTTTGTTAAGCTGTATTATGTCGTTAAATGAATTAACATTATCAACTTTGGATGATTCAATCATAAACCTGTTATTGCCTAATGGCTGAATTTCAAGATAATCATAAAACTCTGCAATTTCATCAACAACCTCTTTGGGTTTTTCATCAAGCAAGGCTCTGTATAGCTCCCCTGCTTCACAAGCGCTGCCTATAATAAGCCCTTCTCTGTATTTTATTAATTTGCTTTTAGGAATTCGAGGGCGTCTTGAATAATATTCTAAATGAGACATGCTTATAAGTTCATACAAATTTCTAAGTCCTATGTTATTTTTTGCAAGAATAATAACGTGGTATGCTTTAAGCTTATTATAATTTATTGTTCTGCTGCAAAACACATTAATATCATTCACATTAAAGATATGGTTTTCAGCAAGTTTTTCAATGAATTTTTTAAAAACTTCCGCTGTGGCAGATGCATCATTAACGGCTCTGTGGTGACCCTTTAATTCAACACCCATTGCCTCACACACAACATTAAGCCTGTATTTGGAAAGTTTAGGGAGTATGCTTTTTGCAAGTTCAACAGTGTCTATAACAGTGTTTTCAATATGTTCTAAATCTAAGTTTTCCGCCGCTTTTCTTATAAATCCCACATCAAAAGAAGCATTGTGGGCAACAAGAACATCGTCTGCAAAAAATTCAATAAATTTAGGTAAAACCTCGTCAATAAAAGGGGCATCCTTTACCATATCATCGTCTATTCCTGTTAGCTTGGTTATTTCAAAAGGTATTGGCACACCTGGATTTACAAAAGAAGAAAAGGTATCGACTACTTTACCCTTTAAAATTTTAACAGCACCGATTTCCGTTATTTTATCCTTCTGTGCCGAAAGACCTGTTGTTTCTAAATCGAAAACAACAAAACCATCGTCAAGGCTTTGCCCTCTTGGGCATGTCACGGCTGTCCCCAAGTCATTTATTAAATACCCCTCAACACCATAAATCACCTTTATAGGCTTACCATTACTTGTTTCCATTGCCTCGGGAAAAGACTGCACAACACCATGGTCTGTAATTGCAATGGCTTCATGCCCCCATTCAAGGGCACGCTTAATAAATGAGCTTGCAGGGCTTATTCCGTCCATTCTGCTCATTTGAGTATGAAGATGAAGCTCAACTCTTTTAACCTTTGCATTGTCTTTTCTTGTAGGCGGAGGAGCGGCTATAGATATGTCACGGCTCATAATATTGATTTCTTTGGCATATTTATCAAACTGAACTTCTCCCTTAACTTTAAGGTATTGTCCTGTTTTAAAATATGAAGACATTTCGCTGTCATATACTTTTTTATCAACAAAAAACTTAACAGTTGTTGAATCCGAGCCATCTGTTATGTCAAAAGAAACTATATATCTTTCGCCTTTTATTTCACGTGGTTCTGTGTTGAAAACACGCCCTTCTATTACTACTTTTTCATTTTCGGTTTTTGTTTCTTTTATTTTTACAACACTGCCTTGTATTTCTCTGCCTATAATTATTCCGTTTGAAATTTTTTCACTTGCAGCGGAAATTGCCTCACTTTCAGCTTCAGCCGCCGCAGAATTTAATTTTTCCTGTATCTCTTTTAAAAGTTCTATTTCTTTTTCTTCTTTTGCTTTTCTAAAAAGCAATTCTTCCTTAGCAGAGCTTTTTTTATCTTTAAATTGAGCTCTTATTTCAAGATTAAGTTCTTCTTTAAGCTTTCTTTCAATAATTCTGTCAATTCTTTTTTTAATAAGATAAAAAGAAGTGTTGTTTTTAACATGGATTTCAAGGTTTGAATTATTAAGTTCCCAAGTGGCTTCTTTTATAATGTTTCCGCTTACAGGGCCTTCTTGAGAAACTCTATATATTATGTTTGTCCAAAATTTTTCAATTAAACTTTTATTACAAGTGTTGCTGTTTGTATATTTTAAAAAAACAAGTATATCTTTAAGCGGAAGTTGATTAAAAAGCTGTTTTTTTAAATCTTCAATAATTTCTTCAGAAATTACATCAGCTAATTCAAGGCAAAATTCCAAAACACGCTCTTTTTTATGTATTATAAATGATGTAACAACTGCATCTTTAAAAGTCTCTCTAACCAAAGGGGAAAGAGAAACTTTTTCAAATTTGCTATTAAATTTTATAATTTCCATTATATCAAACCCTTTAAAATTACAAGTTTTCAATTTCTTTCATAAGTTCTTCCACAAGCTTATCTTCAGGTACTTTTTTTATAATTTGACCTTTTTTAAAAATAATGCCAAAGCCGTTGCCTCCTGCTATGCCAATATCCGCTTCTTTTGCTTCTCCGGGCCCGTTTACAACACAGCCCATAACAGCAACTTTGATATCTTTGTTTATAAGCCTGCATTTTTCTTCAACCTTATTTGCAATGTTGATTAAATCGATTTCTGTTCTTCCGCATGTAGGGCAGGAAACAAAATTAACTCCAAATTTTCTAAGTTCAAAGCTTTTAAGTATCTCTTTGGCGGCTTTTATTTCTTCAACAGGGTTTCCTGTTAAAGAAACCCGTATTGTATCGCCGATTCCCATTGAAAGTATTGCTCCTATGCCTACCGAGCTTTTTATTGTTCCTGCATATACGGTTCCCGCTTCTGTAATCCCCACATGTATAGGATATTCCACTTTTTCACTTAAAAGCTTATAAGCTTTAATACTTGACGGAACACTTGAGGCTTTAATTGAAACAATTATATCAAAAAAATTTAGTTCTTCAAGAATTTTAATATGTTTTAAGGCACTTTCAACAAGTGCTTCAGGTGTAACACTTCCGTACTTCTCCAAAAATTCTTTTTCTAAAGAACCTGAATTTACGCCTATGCGTATGGGAATTTGTTTTTCCTTTGCTTTATCAACAACAGCCTTAATTTTTTTCTTATCGCCTATGTTTCCGGGGTTAATTCTAACCTTGTCTGCACCTTGCTCCATAACTTCCAAAGCAAGTTTATGGTCAAAATGAATGTCAGCCACAAGGGGTATTGAGATTTGTTTTTTTATTTCTCCAAAAGCTTTCGCCGCTTCCATATCAGGCACGGCAACTCTTATAATTTCACAGCCTTCTTCTTCCAACTCTTTAATTTGCTTCACTGTTGCAAAAACATCACGGGTGTCTGTATTGCACATTGACTGTATGGCTATGGGGTTTCCTCCCCCTATTTTTAAACTTCCTATTTTAATGACTTTTGTACTATCTCTTTCAGTCATAACCTCACCCTTTTATTAATCGTAAAATATCATTTGAGGCAATAATTGCCATAAACACCATAAGAAGAACAAAGCCTATAAAATGTATGGCACCTTCTTTATTTCCGTCAATTCCTTTTCCTCTTACTGTTTCAATTGCTAAAAAAACAAGCCGTCCTCCATCCATTGCGGGAATGGGAAAAAGATTTATAGCCCCAAGGTTAGTGCTTAACAATGCAGCTATTGTCATAAGACTTCTTATTCCGCTTGAAACACTTTCTTGAAGTCCGTCATTTACTGTTTCACCCATAAGTTGAACAATACCAATAGGCCCTGCAATTTCTTCAGGGGAAATATTAAAAGTAAAAAGCCTTACAAACCCAATAACTACACTTTTAATGTAATATCTCATTGTATAAACAGAATCCAAAAGAGTTTCCCCTAATTCCACTTTTTCAAAACCATCTGCCACAGGTGCAAAAAGCCCTGTTTTAATTGTAGGCTTAAACCCTATAAGCCAGCGGTTATCACTTGAACGTACGGGCTGAATTGAAAGGTTATGTTTTTTTCCGTCACGTTCGACAATAACATCAAGTTTTTTTCCTTTCGTTCCGTCAAGAACAAGAAAAAGCTCCTGATATGTTCCTATGCCTTCCCCGTCTATTTTTATAATTTTATCTCCAATTTCAAGGCCTGAAATTTGTGCGTTTGAGCCTTCAACATAGTCGGAAACAATGGGAAAAATCATGGCCTTGGCAGATGCTGCCAAAGCAAAGACAATAATAAAAGAAAAAATAAAATTCATAACAGGCCCCATAACAACAACTGCCATTCTTGCCCATGTGCTTTTGTTGTTAAAAGATCTTTCATCACTATCGGCAGAATCTTCCCCAAGCATACGGCAGAAGCCGCCTAAAGGCAAAAGCCTTATTGTATAAAGTGTGTCGCCTTTTTGCTTTTTTAAAATAATCGGCCCCATGCCGATTGCAAATTCTTCAACGAGTATTCCATTTTTTCTTGCAATTATAAAATGACCATACTCGTGAATTAAAACAAGAACTGTGAAAACAATAAAAGAAAGTATTACTGAAAATGAACCAGACATTAATTAAATTCCTTTCATTTTATATTTTTAGGTCAGAAGCATATTCTCTTCCCCATCTGTCCGCCTCCAAAAGCTCATCAAGGGTAAAGTCATACTTAACATTATATGCATTCATGGCTCTTTCTATAATTAAGGGAATATCCAGCCATCTGATTTCTTTTTTTAAAAACTTATCAACTGCAATTTCATTTGCCGCATTAAGTACAGCAGGCATTGTTCCGCCGATTTCTATGGCTTTATAAGCAAGTGAAAGGCATTTAAAAACTTTTAAGTCAGGCTTTTCAAATATCAAAGTTCCAATTTCAAAAAGATTCAGCCTTTCAAAATTGTTTCTTTCCCTTTTAGGATAAGTAAGAGCATAGGCAATAGGCACTTTCATATCAGGAACGCCCATTTGAGCCATAACGGCACCATCTTCATATTCAACCGCTGAATGAACAATGCTTTGAGGATGAATATACACTTCGATTTTTTTTACATCAATATCAAAAAGCCACTTTGCTTCAATAACCTCCAAACCTTTATTCATCATTGTTGAGGAGTCTATGGTTATTTTTGCCCCCATGCTCCAGTTAGGATGATTTAGTGCCTCTTTGGGAGTTATGTTTTGAAGCTCGTTAAGTTTTTTGCCCCTAAAAGGCCCGCCTGAAGCAGTGAGAATAATTTTATTTATTTCATTCATTTCATTGCCTTGAAGACTTTGAAAAATTGCAGAATGCTCGCTGTCTATAGGGTAAAGCTTTACGTCATTGTTTTTAACCGCCTCCATAATAAGGCCCCCCCCGCTTACAAGAACTTCTTTTGTTGCAAGAGCAATATTTTTTTTGTTTAAAACAGCTTCATAGGTGGGCTTAATGCCTATGTTTCCCACAAGACTTACAACAACAGTGTCAACTTCTTCCATTGTTGCAATATTAATAAGTCCTTCCATTCCTGTAAGTATTTCAACATTAACTTCCTCAAGCCTTTTTTTAAGTTCTTCTCCCTTTTTTTCATCCATAACAGCAGCCTTTAAAGGCTTAAATTCAATAATTTGCTCATAAAGCAAGTCTATATTAGTGTTTGTTGTAAGTCCTAAAACACGAAAGCCTGAAACTGCTTTTACTACCTCAAGGGTTTGAACGCCTATTGAACCTGTGGAGCCTAAAATCGATATATTTTTCATTAAAGCACCTCTATAAGAAAAAGCATAATATAATAAACAACAGGGGCAGTAAAAAGCACACTGTCAAATCTATCTAAAATTCCGCCATGCCCCGGTATTAAGTTTCCATAATCTTTTAAATCCACATATCTTTTTATTGCAGAAGCAGATAAATCTCCAATCTGGGCCAAGAGAGAACCTATAATTCCTGTTATAAAACATAATAAAACAGTATTAACATCTTCCAAAACAAAATATCTTTCAATAATCAAAGCATAAATAACTGCAAGAAGTGTTGCAACAACTACACCTCCTATTGCCCCCTCTATGGTTTTTTTAGGGCTTAGTGAAGGTATAAGCTTGTTTTTGCCAAAAAACATTCCTGTAAAATATGCACCTGTGTCGCATCCAAATGCAGATATAAAAATAAGCCAAATGAAAAATTTACCATAGGTGTACTCTCGAACAAGGTATATATGAGAAATTAAGAAAGAAACATAAAAGAAACCGAAAAAAGTAACCATAATATCTTGAATTGTTATGTCATTATGGAAAAAAACAAGAGAAGCTAAAAGGGAAACAAGAAAAAATGAAACTAATATATTAAACATATTATTTTCATTTATAAAAAATTCGGCAAAAACAATATAAATAAAAGCAAAAATAAATCCGACAAAATGAACAGGTTTAATCTTTTTATGAAAAGCCCGATAAAACTCAAACATACCTATAAGACTTAGTGCCAAAACAGCAATCTTAAGAGGAACCCCTCCAAAAACAATAAAGAAAACAACTATAGGAAGAAGTATTAAACCCGATATAATTCTTGTTATCATTTAAATGCACCTCCTGTCAGATTTTTCTTCCGCCAAACCGTCTATCCCTGTTTTGATACTCCCATATGGCTTTTTTAAAATCATTTTCAGTATAATCAGGCCAAAGCACAGGAGAAAAATTAAACTCCGAATATGCAATCTGCCACAAAAGAAAATTGCTTATACGCTCCTCACCGCTTGTCCTTATAACAAGTTCAGGGTCGGGCATATCTTTTGTATCAAGGTAAAGAGAAAAAGCTTCCTCGTTAATATCTTCTTCTGAAATTTTACCGCTTTTAACATCTTTTGATATGCTTTTAACGGCCCTGATAATTTCATCACGTCCGCCATAGTTAAGTGCAATATTTAAAGTCATTCCTGTTTTATGTTTTGTTAGGTCTTCAAGCTTTAAAATCTGTTCTTGAATGTCTTTATCAAGTCTTTCCCTTTCTCCTATTACTTTAACACGCATATTACGTTTTTCCGATGTTTTTATATGCTCTTTAAGGTATTTACGCAGCAAATCCATAATACCTTTTACTTCGTCATCACTTCTTTTCCAGTTTTCTGTGGAAAAAGCATACACCGTTAAAAACTTTACACCGACTTCATCTGCATAATCGGATATTTTTTCAAGAACATCCGCACCTGCTTTATGCCCCGCCTTTTTAACAAGGCCTTTTTTCTTTGCCCACCTGCCGTTGCCATCCATTATAACGGCAACATGTTTTGGAATGTTTGATAAATCAATTTCATAAATATTTTCTTTATCCAAAGTAAGCTGCCCCCAGTTTTTGTTATAAATCAAAAATTTTTATTGAGAAAATGCCCCTTTATTCAGGGGCATTTATTTTAAACTGAAAGAATGTCCTTACTTTTTGATTCAACCTTTTTATCAATTTCACTTATATATTTATCTGTAACCTTTTGAATTTTTTCTTCAAGGCCTGCCAATTCATCTTCAGATATTTCTTTGGATTTTTCAATCTTTTTAAAAGCATCAATGGCATCACGTCGCACATTACGTATTGCTATCTTTGCATCTTCGCCTTTTTTCTTTATATCTTTTGTAAGAGAAATACGACGCTCTTCTGTAAGTTCAGGAAAAAGAAGGCGTATTACGTTTCCGTCATTGCTGGGGTTAATGCCTATATCCGACATATTAATAGCTTTTTCAATGGCTTTAAGCATTGATTTTTCCCAAGGCTGAATTTGAATAAGCCTTGCCTCTGGAACAGAAATATTGCCAACTTGATTTAAGGGAGTTGGAGAGCCATAATAATCGACTGTAATTTTGTCTAAAACATGAGGATTAGCACGTCCTGCTCGAATTGTTGCATAATCACTTTCAAGACTTACAATTGTTTTTTTCATTTTTTCTTCATATTGAACTATTTTATCTGACATAAAAAATTCCTCCCATTTATTTAATTATGCATTAATCAACCGTTACAATTGTTCCTATCTTTTCACCTGATACAGCACGAACTATGCTGTTTTCACCATTTAAGCCGAAAATAACAATGGGTATTTTTTGTTCATAGCATAATGATGCGGCAGCTAAATCTATAACCTTTAAATTGTTTTTTATTATATCAATACACTTAATCACATTTATCTTTTTTGCCGTTGGATTTGAGCACGGGTCGCTGTCATACACACAATCTACATTTTTTGCAAAAAACAAAGCATCAACTTCAAGCTCTGCACCTCTTAATGCTGTTATTGTGTCTGTTGAAAACATTGGATGTCCAAGACCGCCGGCAAAAATCACTACCTTTTTGTTCTTAAGATGAGTTAAGGCACTTTCTTTTGTAAACTCTTCTGTCATCGTTCCGCATTTAAAAGGAGTTTGAACAACTGCGCATAGTCCCTCCTGCCTTAAAAAGTCTGCAACGTAAATGGCATTCATAACTGTTGCAAGCATCCCTATTTGGTCTGCCTTTGTTCTGTCCATTTGGCTGTCGGCACTTCGCCCTCTCCAAAAGTTACCTCCTCCTATAACAACAGTAACTTCTGTTCCCATATCAATTATTTCCTTAATCTGGGAAGCTATTCTTTTTATAACTTTATTGTCAAAATGAAATTCTTCTTTATCCCCCGCCAAGGCCTCTCCGCTCAACTTAAGCACAATTCTTTTATACAATTTTAAATATCCTCCTCTGGATAATTTGATAAATTTTAAGGCGTTTTTTCCTTTCTATACAATTTAACATATTTTTTTTATAAATTCAACCATATCTATATTTTCAAATTCCTAAATTTTAGTTACATCTCTAATTTAAGGCGCAAAAAAGAAGAGGGCATTACACCCTCTTCAATTTCTTAAAATTATTTTGATTGTTCAAACAACCAGTTTCTCATATTCTCGTCTGCATAAGCAGGAACCCATGAGAAGTGAGCTGATGGCACAAACACTGTACCCGGCTGATATTCTGTTAATTTATATTCGATTTCGTTTTTGTCAAGAGCCTCTAATGTTGGATATAAGAATTCTTCAACACCAACTGTAGGGTCATCTTCTGCATGGAAAATCCACATAGGAATTCCTTTAAGAACTTCAACTTTTTCAGGGTTAGCACCGCCGCAAACAGGAACTAAAGCCGCAAACATTTCAGGATGCTCAACAGCGATTGTGAAGGTTGCAAAACCGCCTGCTGATAAGCCTGTCATATAAACTCTGTCTTTGTCAATTGAATATTCTTCAAGTGTTTTTTCAAGAAGGTTATAAGCCGCAACACTCCAGTTAGTCATTTCATATGCAGTTTCAGCAGCACCGCTTCTGAAAGTCATAAGGCTTGTCCAGTTATCACTATCATCTTTAGATGCACATTGAGGTGCAAGAACGATACACTCGTTAATTCCGTTTTCTGAATCTTTCGCCCAAATAGTAGCCATTTCATATCTTTTTAAAACCATGTCAAGAGATTGAGCTCTTTGTCCTGAACCATGAAGAGCAAACACAATAGGATATTCCTTTGTTTCGTCATAGTTTGAAGGAACGTAAATTTCATAAGGCATTTTTAAGCCTGTTTCATCGTCGTTATACTCTTTTTCTTCAAATAAAGCATATACGTCTGCTGCATTTTCTCTTACAACTTCAACGTTGTATTCAGCTGTTTCTTCGCCCTTTGTAACAACGATTTCAATCTTAAGGGAATAATCAACGCTGTAGAACTCATATGTATCAGCAAGTTTAACAATAGTTCCTTCTCCAGAAACAGCTTCTACACCGTTAACTGTGATTACTGCGCCCTCTGAAGCCACAGGAGTCACCTTAACTCCGTAAATATCGCTTTGAACATTCATTGTGTAGGATTTAACATCAGCACTAAAATCAGGCTCAATACCATTATTTGTGTGTGTGATGTCTTCAACCTTTAAAGATGTAAGTTCAACTTTTTCAGCCTTTGGCTCTTCAACAGGTTCTACAGGTGCAGGTGTTTCAGGAACTACAGGTGCGGGTGTTTCAGGTTTTGCTAAATCAGGAACTTGTAAAACCTGATTTGGATAAATAAGATTAGGGTTTGCAAGTTTGTTTAACTTTGCAAGCTCCTGCCATGTTGTTTCATATTTAGGTGCAATTTTTGAAAGGTAGTCACCTTTCTGAACTACATACTCCCCTGCCATTGCAGTAGCGCAAACGCTAAGTACAAGAGCTGATGTGAGAGCAAGGGAAACTACTTTTTTTGTAAATTTTTTCATTTAACGATCCCTCCGTTTTCTTTATTTTAGGTACTTTGAAAAAATAACGCTTTAATTTGTTAATTTCTTCACCTCTTATTTTACATGATAGAGCGGAAAAGTCAAACCATTTATTTCTTCTATTATATTAATTTTAAAACTAAAACTTCAAATGATTTAAAAATCAAAGCATAATTTAAAAACAACCACAATTTCAAGATTAAGTTATTGAATTAATAAATAAACATTGATTTTTTATGAATATATTGTTATACTTATCTAAAAACTATTTTTATACAGTTAACAACGAAAGGAAATATGAATGGAAAATTTAAGATTTGAAGAAATGAATCTATCAAGCGGCACTCTTAAAGCTGTTTTAGATATGGGCTTTGAAGAAGCAACTCCCATACAGTCCCAAGCTATACCTATAATATTAGACGGGCATGATGTTGTGGGCCAAAGCCAAACAGGAACGGGGAAAACAGCATCTTTTGCAATTCCCTGCCTTGAAAAGATTAACCCAAAAGACAGAAGTTTACAAGCTTTAATTCTTTGCCCGACACGTGAACTTGCAATTCAAGTTAGCGAAGAATTCAGAAAGCTTCTTAAATTCAAAAGTAACATAATGGTTTTGCCAATCTATGGCGGACAACCAATTGATAGACAGATTATGGCGCTTAGAAAAGGTGTCCAAGTTGTTATAGGAACTCCCGGACGTGTTATGGACCATATGCGCAGACGCACCCTTAAGATGGAAAACGTTAATTTTGTTGTTCTTGACGAAGCGGACGAAATGCTTGATATGGGCTTTAGAGATGATATTGAAACAATTCTTGTTGAAACGCCTGCTGACAGACAAACTGTTATGTTTTCTGCCACAATGAGTCCTGAGATTATGGATTTATCAAAAAGGTATTTAAAAGAGCCTCAGCTTGTTAAAGTTTCAAGAAAAGAACTTACAGTTCCGCAGACTGAACAAATATATTTTGATGTTAAAGAAAAATATAAACTTGAAGCGCTTTGCAGAATAATAGATATACATGAGCCAAAACTTGCAATCGTTTTTTGCAACACTAAAAAAAGAGTTGATGATGTTGTTGAGCAGCTTCTTGGAAGAGGTTATTTTGCAGACGGGCTTCATGGAGATTTAAAACAAGGTCAGCGTGATAGGGTTATGCAAAAATTCAGAAACGGTTCAATAGAAATCCTTGTTGCAACAGATGTTGCCGCAAGAGGCATTGACGTGGATGATATAGATGTGGTGTTCAACTATGACATACCTCAGGATGAAGAGTATTATGTTCATAGAATAGGCCGTACAGGCCGTGCAGGAAGAAAGGGAAAAGCATTTTCTTTTTGTGTAGGAAAAGACATTTATAAACTTCGTGATATAATGCGTTATGCTAAAACAAAAATAATTCAGCAAAAACTTCCTACACTTAGTGACATTGAAATAACAAAAACAAATTTATTTGTAGATAAAATCAAAGAAACCATTAATGAGGGCGGTTTAGGCAAGTATGTAGATATTGTGGAAACTATTCTTAACGATAATAATGATGGTGAAATAGTAACAATGGATATTGCCGCAGCTCTTCTTAAACTTCAATTAGGAGAAGCAATATCAGACTATAGCGATGATGAAAATGACCTTAATGAGGCAAATAAATTTGTATCAAAAAAATCTGTAGATCCAAATAAAGAAATGGTTAGGTTATTTGTTAATGTAGGAAAAAATAATCAGATTAGAGCAAAGGATATTGTTGGTGCTTTTGCAGGAGAAACAGGTGTGCCGGGAAAACTTATCGGTTCTATTGATATTTATGATGAATTTACCTATGTTGATGTTCCTTTTGAATATGCCAAAGATATTATAGAAGGAATGGAAGGAAATAAAATCAAGGGCAAAAAAATAAATATTGAAAAAGCAAGAAAAGCAAAGTTTAAAGCTAAAAAAAAGCAATTATAAAATAAACCGGTGTTGCAGATAAAAATCTGCAACACCGGTTTTATAATACAAAGGTTTCCTCATATGTTCTTGAGGAAGAATCATAAATCTCTTACTTCCGTTATATTGAGCTTTATAGATTATTGTTAAAATTCTTTATAACATCGGTTCAATCATATCGTTATTTTCATCAAACTTAAATTCATAGATTTCTTCATAAATTTCTAAATTTTTATTTTGTTTTGCCTCTTCTATTAAGGCTTCGGAGATATACATTTCCTGCAGCTCTTTCGTGTTTTTTATGTAGACCAGTTTTGCATCAAGTTCATCAACGGCTCCTATGTTTCTAAATGTTTGCTCTATCATTTCTTTTTCATCGTCTAACAAACAAGGAAAGGTTGCGTATTCAGGTGTCATAGAAACCACGCAGTTAATAACAGTATCTCTTATTGCCTGATAAGAATTGCACTCGTTAAATACTTCCATGGTTGAAAAATCTCCAAGGCCGAGACCGCAGTAATTACCATGGGATTCCTTTGTTATACCAAAAATTGAAATTCTTTTTATGTCTGGAAATTCCGGGTCTGTTTGACCTAATTCACGAATTCTTCCAATTACCTTGCTGTCCATCCCACCCCCACTGATGTTTTTTCCTATTTCTTTTACAAGAAGAATATCAAACACATTAAACGGTATTTTAGCCGCTTTTTCTTTTGCCAATTCAAGCAGTTCAATTTCTCTTTCAAAAAAATCTTCTTTCTTTATAGCTTCAATGGTGTGTGTTACACAAAGCATTTTCAACAATTCCAATGCCGCAAACAATATCAAGATAATCTTTTATAATCTTGCCCACTTCTGTAATTGTGTGGAAGTAGCTATATTTCATAGCATTAATATGCGCACTGTCTGCTCCTTCAAGTGTTCCCAAACCTATTGTCATCATCTTATGTAAGCCGCTTTCTATTATTGCAGAAAAATCAGTATGCTCTTTAATCCTATTAATTATAATAATTTTATCTACTTCTTTAACCTTTTCATTTATATAAGCAGGAATTCCATCAGGAGTTTCTCCAATTTTATCTGCATGTACAGAAGATAAAATCGGACAATCCATAGTTTGCTCAGTAACTCCCAACTCTTTTAATATTGCCAGCTGTCCCTCTACACTACCGCCGCCATGAGAACCCATTGTTGCAATAAGATAAGGAAATCCCCCATTTGTCCTTACGTAATCAATAGCCGCCTTGTATATTTTATCTACATTTTTAATTCCTCGACTGCCTGCGGTTATACCGATTTTTTTTCCTTTTATATCTTTTTCCAAACATATTCGCCCTAGCTCTTCAAATGTTTTTAAATAAACATCTTTTATTTCTGTTTCGTCAAAATGTTGTTTAATCTTATACATTTTAGGGAATATCATGCTGTAATACCTCCTTTTTATAAATAGCCTCTTCAACCAATAAGAAGAGGCTAAATTGATTACAGTTTTTTAATTATATAAATTAATCTAAAATAAATTTATATAAGTGATGTTATTTTTTCTGTTTCTGATAAAAATTCAGAAAGCTTTTCCAATGATAGTTTTTTCAGCTCTGCTTCATTTACTTTAATAATTGATATTCCGTTGTCTTCAAGTTTTTTAGTGTTTTCTATACAAATGTTATATGTAATAACGGCATTAACTTTTGTACTCAGTAACTTTTCTGCCATTTCATTACAAACCTCACCGAAAACTGCAAGTTTAGAAACTGTCTCATTTTTTGAATTTGATACAGTATCTGTTGTATTCAATATTGAATTTAAATTCTTTATTAACTCTTCTTGAGAGAGTCCTTCAATTTCTCCAAGCCTGCAGCTGCCTTTATGGTTTCTTGTTTCCATAACCGGGTAAACATCATATTCTACTTCTTCATATGGATGGATTTCCCAAAGTTTAGCAATGCACTCGTCTATTTGATGTTCAGGTATAATCATTTCAAACCTCTCTACATCTACTTTAGATAAATCTCCAATTTCTCCGATAAATGGATTTGCCCCAGGCATTGTAACAAACCATTGATGTCCATACATACAATCAGAAACTTCCGAATAAGTTCCTATGTATCCTGCACCGTTAACACCGTCATTAACTCCGATTGTGCCTATTGCTTTTCTAATTTGAGTTGTGTAATCCTCAGGCAGTATAGGAATACAAGATACTAATTTATAACATTTCTCTTTGAATGTAACATCTAATATATCCTTTTTAGCAAATTTTAATTTATCCAATAAAATATTTTCATAGCCGTTATCACAAATATCCAAATCTAATTTCACTGTAACTAAAGCAATATCATTTTTAATTAAGGACATTACTATATTATCGGTGGCAGACAAAGTGTATTGATTATAGCAAATAATAACATTAGCTTTTTCACCAACTGCTCTTTTTATTATTTCTTCATTAACGGAAAAACTTAAAACAATACCTGTAACGTCTGTTTCATTGTTTCCTACAATTAAATTTCTGCCGGCTTCGTCTGCAGACACAATAGTCATATACCTATCTAATTTCGCCACTAACTCTTTGATTTTCATTTTTAATTCCTCCCAATATTTTTATTTATTTAAGTAAATTTTTACTCTTCATAATTAATAATAAGATTACCATCTTCATCTTCTACTGCTGTTTTAAAATCTTTTTTCAGCCACTTTCGCAAGCTTAAAAGCACTACAAATGTCAAAATAATCATTGGAAATCCGGCCACAACACATAATGATTTTATAGCACCGATAGAACCGCCCATTAAAAATGCAACCATGCTCATACCACCAACTCCAAATGACCATGCAATTTTTACTTTTGAATCCGGCTCTTCTTCAACAGATAAATTTTTTGTAGACATCATTGATAAGGCATATGTTGCAGATGTCATAGTTGTGGACATAAGAAAGAACTGAACAATAATAAAAACAATAAGAACAACTGAACCAAGCGGAAGAGCTGAAATCAAGTTTGTAACCGCTCCGGCAGTTCCTAATCAGTTACCCATTCAATTACAGGCAATGCTCCGCTCATTTGGTTTCCAACAGTATATCCTCCAAAGATTCCTGTGAAGAAAGAACAGCCCAAACTTCCACAGATAATACAAGTTAAAATCATTTGTTTTAATGTTCTTCCTTTTGATATTTTTGCGAGAAATAATCCCATCATAATAAAATAAGCAAAATACCATGCCCAATAATATGCAGTCCAATCATGAGGAAATGGTTCTCCCCCGACAGGGTCCAACCAAGTGCTTATTCTTATAAAGTTTTGAAACATAAAACCCACACTATCAAAATAATAGTTAATTATAAAACCTGTATTGGAAACTAGAAGCACAAATATTCCTAATGCAAGAGCTAAATAAACACAAGAATCACTCAGCTTAGCTACACCTTTTTTCATTCCCGCCAATACAACAAGAGTAAAAACAGCAACAAAGGAAAAAACAATAAGAAGCTGTGTTAAAAATGTATGAGGTATACCAAATATTTTATTTAATCCCGAAGCTATCAAATCACTGCAAAACCCAATACCTGTTGATACAGCTGCAAGGGTTCCGAAAATAGCTAAGATATTAATAATATATCCTACCACTCCATTAGCATTTTTCTTTCCGATAACGTCTTCACAAATATCACTGAGTCTTAATTTTTTTTGCCTTCTATTATATAAAAAATAAGCAAAAGGAACTCCCGGAATACAATAGATGGCCCACGCCACCGGGCCCCAGTGATATAACGGATAAGTAATTGCCCAAAAAGTAGCCTCTATGGAAAATGGTTCAGCATACATAGGTGGGGAAGCAAGATATATCATAGGTTCTCCCATTGCCCAATAGATAAGTGATGATCCTACACCTGATGTAAACATCATAAATGCATAAGTTGAAAACTTAAAATCAGGTTTAGCATCTGTACCGCCCAACTTTATTCTTCCATACTTGCTGAAAGAAAACCATAGTAAAAAAAATAAACAAAACAAGCCTGAAAGCAAAACTAACCATCCTGCATCATAAACAACCCAACTATACATTGTTCCCGAAATTTTTGAAGCAGTTTCAGGATTAAATGCAGAGAAAAAAACTATTATAGCAGTAAAAATAATTGAAGAAATAAACAACGGTTTATCTAACTTTCCATTGCCGGTTGACTTTTCCATGATAACCCTCCTATAATATTAAACTTCCAAGTTTGACAAATTAATTGTTAATAATTGCAACAGGCCTGATAGGTGAACCCTCACCGTTTTTTAATTTTAAAGGCAGCCCGATATAGGTAAATTCTTTGCCAATTAGTTTATCTAAATTAGTAAAGTTTTCTATTATAACTTTTTCCTTAGCAAGAATTATCTTATGTAAATCTAAATCTGTCTGCTCTGCCGGGTCTAAACATGCATATTCAAGACCAATGCCTCTAATAGTTTTATGGCTTGCAATAAAATGTGCAACCTCTTCGCTAATATATGGATAGTTGCTCCAAAACTCTAATGTTCCCCACCTCTTAGCCCAGTTACAGTAAATAAGTATAAAGTTAATGCCGTCAAGGTCAATTCCCCGGAATATTTCCATACCCATTTCTTCTCTTTCGCCATATTTACTACAGTCAATCACTACACCTTTTCCCATAAAAAATGCCATATCTTGTGTGTCTGTGTAGTAACCCTCTTTTGAAACATGCGTATTACAATCCATATGAGTTCCTGTGTGAGTTGTCATTGTAAACTTAATCAATTGATAAACATCTCCGCCGGTCACGCTTCCTACTTGCTCAAAGGTTGGTTCCGGTGCACCAGGATAGACTGACATTCCCTGTTCTAAAGTTTGTGACAAATCAATTACTTTCATTCTTATTCCTCCTTCATATATTTACGACAATGAATAATAATTACATGTATTATTTAAGCAAATTGCATGCCAAGTCAAAAGGAGCGGTTTCTAGGCGTTTTTAGGCTTAGTTTTATTAAAAATTTGAGTTGAAACTCCTTCATGAGTTGATTTTTACTCACTCATGACGTATTATATATTTAACTTATTTGTTTTATTTAAAAAGGGGGAGGATTCGTGTGAAAGACGAAAAAACATTTTATGGGCTTAATTATGAAACATTCTTTCAAATCGTTCATAATCTATATGACGAAATATGGGTTTATGATAATGAATACAATATGGTCTATGTAAACAAAGCCTGTAAACGCCATTATGGTTTAGAACCGGAAGAAATCATAGGTAAAAACTTTTTTGACATGGTAGATTCAAATTGGTGGTCACCGTCTATTCTTCCTCATGTTTATGACGAAAAAAAACTTTATGCCATTAAACAAACCACATTTTTAGGCTCGGAGCTTATTAATATTGCTAATCCCATATTTGACGATAAAGGTAATTTAAAATTTGTCGCCATGAGTGTGCGTGATTCACTTGAAAACAGTAAACTTTTTCACCCAAGCTATTCTTCTGAAGATTTGCTTAAAGTTGATGCTTCCTCTATTATGTTCAGCAGCAAAAAAATGCAGAATGTTATGGCACTTGCAAAAAAAATCAGTAAAGTAGATTCTACTTGTCTTATAACAGGAGAATCTGGTACCGGAAAAACCATGTTAGCTAGCTACATCCATTCAATTAGCCCCAGAAAAGAAAAACCTTTTATCATCATAAATTGTTCAACAATTCCAAATGAACTTTTGGAATCAGAATTATTCGGATATGTAAAAGGTGCTTTTACAGGTGCCCGCTCTGACGGTAAAATCGGCTTGCTGGAGAGGGCTAATGGAGGGACAGTGCTGTTGGACGAAATAGCTGAATTACCTTTTAATATACAAGCCAAGCTTTTGCATGTAATTCAAGAAAAGGAATTTTTTCCTGTCGGTGCATCAGTGCCCAAAAAAGTAGATATAAAAATTATAGCCGCAACAAACAGGGATTTAAATCAGTTGGTTCAAAATGAAACTTTTAGAGAAGATTTATATTACAGATTAAATATCTTTGAAGTTTTTATGCCTCCTCTAAGAGAGCGCGGAGAAGACGTTGATAAACTTATATATTATTTTCTAAACCAATTTTCAAATAAATATCAGATGCATCATGAAATTTCCGATGCAGCCTATAACATATTGAAATCATTTTCATGGAGAGGTAATGTCAGAGAGCTTAGCCATATTATAGAAAGGCTTGTAGTAACTGTGGATGACATTGTAATTGATAAACATCATCTTCCATCACACTTATTTAAATATAGTATTGATACAAATATTGTTCCTTCTTCTGTTGAGAATGTATCTTCATTAAAAGACGCTATGAGCAGCTATGAAAAATCCATTGTCGAACATGCCTATAAGAAATATAAAACAACAAGAAAAATTGCGGAAGCGTTAGATATAACACAAACAAAAGCCTCTACTCTAGTAAGAAAATATATTACTGATAAATAGCTAAAATCTAACTGTTTATTTTGTAAAGTTTATGGACAATGAAAAAAATTCTCTAATAAATATTGATGTGGATAAAATTCATTCTAAATGATGAGATTAAAAATTACGTAAGCGTCAAATACAGCCCACATATAAAATAAGTCCTATCTATGAGATAATCATAAATAGGACTTTTGCTATTCTTTAGATTTAAATGTTGTCCGACATTCCTCTGGTAAGGTGCCCGACCAAGGGAGAAGATGATCCAGGGCCTCAGGGCTAGTAAGCTTTGTGTTTGGTAGTTCTTCAAATAGGTACTTCAGATAGTAGAAGGGATTTAGTTTATTCATTTTAGCTGTCTCTACTATACTATATATTATGGCACTAGCTTTTGCTCCGTGAGGAGATTTTGCAGAAAAGGTAATTTTTCCTGCTGATAACAAAGGGTTTAATTTGTCGTTTGCTCCGCAAGCTATTAGTCAGCTCACTGGCCATCCTTTAGTACATTACTTAATAACCTCAGTTCGATAAACTGTAGTTAATTGCCTGTCCCAGTTTACTCTTCTTTACAACCTTTGGCTGGACTTCTTGAAGCCATGACAAATAAGCCTCTAATTCAGGCTTTAGCTCTAGGTTTCTCTTATCTTGCCGTTCTTAGAAGATAATTCCTTCCATTTGGATTCTAGATAGAACATTTTCTAAAATACGCAAGGGTCATGTAAGCGTGGGTAGATTCTATTACAGCTTCCCTTCGGAAGTATTTTTAGGGCATCTGTATAGTAACGCCTGCGTGCGAAGCAACTTACCTGGTTATGTTCTCCACTGAGTTATAACCAGAATAGTCATCAGTCTGTAGAATACCCCTGAAGCCTTCAAGGAAATTCTTAGGTGCTTACTGCTCCTTGATGGCTGGTATTCATACAATGCTACTTTTTTGCCAAATGTTCCGCTCTTGTATAGCCACATGTAGGATTTGCTTTCAGTAGGCTTTCCATCCTTGTGAGTACCATCAGAGAACTCTCATCCGCTTGGATAAAGGTTTCTTTCAGAAGCTCACTCTTTAGTCTTTCGAAGAATGGTTCAAGCCAAAGCTCCGAAGACTTTATAATCCAATTAGACATGTTCTGTTTTGAAAGCTCTATTCCAAAGTGGCTAAATATATGTTCTTGTCTATCAAGAGGCAGGGCTGCTGAATATTTTTGATATCAAATATGCAATCAGGCTGGGCGAAGCAAAGCTCCCTGAAATTACTGGCTCCGGCATTGGGGCTGTAATAATAGGGGCTTTTTCACCAGCTTCTGGCACGGTCTGCATGTATATACTTTTCAACATGCTCAACAATACATACCTTTGCTGGTACGATTTTGAGTTCCTTTCTTACTTCAACAGACATCTGCATCTTAGAGCTGCATTTTCACAAACCTTCTCATCTTCTTAATATCATATTCTATTCTTTCAATTGGAAGATCATCAAAGGAAGGCTTGTTAATTCCTCTTTTCTTACTTCTTTCATAAGTAATTTTTTCGAGGGCAGGCTCTTCTACGTCTGGTCGTGAGTAATTTCTGCTTCATTGAAAATGAAATTTGCCCTTCATCTGCCGTATCACTGGATTTGCCATACTTCTTTACTGCATTTAGCTTAAGCTGCTCCTCGTACCATTTTATTTTTGGCATTTGCTATTTCCAGTTCATGTTGTAGCTTGGCATTCTCATTTTGCTCCGTCTACTGATCCCTTATTATGTTGTAATTCCTTAATCTCAGTTATATTTTTCATATTAATATTATACCACGATTTGAATTACAAAAAAGCCTTATTTCGTTGATAATTCAATATTTTATTAAATCAATGCCCGCTCTAGGCTGGTTTGTGAGCAGTATCCTAAGTTCGATGCTTAGGCCATCAAGAAGCCATCTAAACTGTCGTTCGCTGATTGAAACCGAAGCTCCGCTTCCTTTGGCAGGCCATTTGAAATATCCAGATTCTAGTCTTTTATAGTGTATCCAAAACCCATTGTTATCCCATACTAAAATTTTTATAAGGTTCTGCCTTTTATTGCAAATGCAAACAAGTGGGTTGAGAAGGGGTTCAGTTTTAGGACATGCTCTACTATTAGTGCTAAACCATCAACTGACTTCCTTAGGTCTGTGTGTCCTGTGAGCTAAATGTACCTTTTCTATTGTAATTTGCTTTATCATAGCTTTTTTAGAGATCTAATTAGCCTAAGTAGAAGGCCTTCATCGTAATCGCCAGCAATACTAAGCTTTTACATCTTTTATCTGAATAACAAGTAATGAAACATCATCTTTAGAGATGGAAACACTGGCAAATTCGAATTCATTTGTGGCTGGATTATTTAATGTAATTCCTGATACTTCTTCAAGATTTCTAATCCAGTATCTAAGTGCACTGACATTGACTCCATTAATATCACTCCACTTTTTCTGGGTTAGATTGCTGGATTTATAGTCCTTTACACGCTTGATCCAAATTTCTCTATTATCCTCTAATTTCATAAAAAAGAAAAACACCTCCGATTATTATCTTTGGTGTATTATCTCATTCGATTAGTTTGAAATCTATATGGGCTGTATTTGACGCTTACAAAATTACTACCAATGGCTAACACAGAGCGAAAAAACAGAGCGAAAATCGTGCATTTTTTGCCTCGATTTTCGCCCTGTTTTATCTTTAAACCACAATATTTTATGGTCAAATCCTACTTTTCTCCCTTTTCACCACAGTCTGCATCATTACAACCGTCTCTGTATGTCCTGTTCTTCCAAACTGATTCATACACTTAACTCTTTTCACTTTATATCCATTTTCTTCAAAAATCACTAGATCTCGTGCCAAAGATGTAGGTTTACAAGAAACATATATAATTTGCGGAGCATTAAAATTTATTATTTTTGTAATTGCCTTAGGATGAATTCCCTCTCTTGGAGGGTCAACAATAATAACGTCAGGCATATCCTGAAGAGAATCCACTGTTTTAAGAACATCTCCGGCTATAAATTCACAATTTTCTATTTTGTTAAGCTTTGCATTTTCTTTTGCAGCCTCTATAGCCTCTTCCACAATTTCAATTCCTATAACTTTTTTACTGCTCTTTGCCATAACTTGGCTTATTGTTCCCGTTCCACAGTAAAGATCATAAATAATTTTATTATTTGTTTCGCCGCAAAAATCCTTTACTATTGAATAAAGCTTTTCAGCACCTTTTGTATTAGTCTGAAAAAAGGAAAAGGCTGTAATCTTAAAACTTAAATCAAAAAGTTTGTCTATATAATAAGGTCTTCCGTAAATAATTGCAGTTTCATCACTTTTAACTACATCAGCAACACCGTCATTTTTTGTATGCAAGATTCCGCATATTTTTCCCATAAGAGGAATATGTAAAACTTCCTCCTTAAAATCCTGCAAAGAGAAATTAATTTCACTTGTTGTAACAAGATTAATAAGGATTTCTCCTGTGTAGGCGCCTTTTCTAACAACCAAATGCCTAAGTACTCCTTCACGCTTTGATTTATGATAAAATTGAATATTCCTGTTTTTAAAGAAATTTAAAACACAATCAATTATTTTAATATAGTCTTCATCAATTATGTTGCAGTCTTTAAGAGTAACCACCTCATAATAGCTTTTTCTTTTTCTCATGCCAAGAGCAAGCTCTCCATCTTTTTCTGTATCTCCAAATGAAAACTCACATTTGTTTCTGTATCCTTTTTCAACAGGTGATGTTTCAATTCCCTCAAAGCTAAAATCTTTTATTTGAGCTTCCCTAAGCAAACTTAAAACCTGCTTTTCCTTTATTTCGTTTTCCTTTTCCATGGTAATGTTTTGAAATGTGCATCCGCCGCAAACTGTAAAATGGCTGCATCCGGGCATTACCTCATATTCAGCCCTTTCAAGTACTTCTTCAAGACGAGCCTCTATTTTGCCCTCACGTTTTTTCGCCACCTTGCAAAGTACTTTCTGTCCCGGCAAAGTGTCTTTAACAGTAACTCTAAATTCTTCATAGTTACCCTTGCCTTTGTTGGGAAAAGCTATATCATCTATCTTAACTTCTATAATTTCATTTCTTTTCGCCATTTTTTCCTCCCAAATATATTTGTAATTTATTAACGTATATGCTATAATTCTCTTATTCAAGTTTTTATTAAATAATAGGAGTGTAGTTATTAATGTCAGAAACCATCGTAGGCAGTATCGTTGAAGGTAAGGTAATCAAAATAACACCATTTGGTGCAATCGTTTCTTTAAACGAAAACGGACAGGGTCTTGTTCATATTTCTCAGATTTCTAATTCATTTGTTCAAGATATCAACGACCACCTTAAAGTAGATGATCCGGTTAAAGTTAAGGTTATGTCTATTGATCCTGAAACAAAAAGGATTTCCCTCTCCATTCGTGCCGCACTTCCAAAACCCGAAAGAACCGATAGAGGAGAAAAACCTCAAAGAAGCTCCAACTTTAAACCAAGAGAGCAAAAACCAAGGTTTGATAAAAGCAATGATTCGCAAACACATGCACCTCAAGCTCCCGTTAATGATTTTGAGGAAAAAATGAAAGAATTCCTCAAACAATCCAACGATAAAATGGCAAGCTTAAACAAACGTGCCAACAAAAGATAATTTGCAAAGTTAAGCGAGGTTTTCACCTCGCTTTTTACGTGCTTATTTTCACTTAATTTCTTTAGCATCGCCCCAAACACGGTCTAAGCTGTAAAAATCTCTTTGTTCCTTATTAAAAATATGAATTATTACATTTCCAAAATCAAGAAGCACCCAAATTCCTCCTTGATATCCTTCCGAATGATGAAGTTTGTAGCCTGCTTTAAAAAGCTTTTCTTCAACTGCATCCGCCATTGCCCTAAGCTGATTAACGTTGTTGCCGCTTGCAATAACAAAATAGTCGGTTATATTTGAAAGATTGTTAAGATCAAGCACCCTTATATCTTCTGCTTTTTTATCCTCCAATGCTTCTTTAGCCAGTCTTGCTGCCTCTTTAAAATCAAGATCCATATTAAAATCCTCCTGTATTATAAATTTTTGTAATATTCTAAAGCTTCAAGCGATAATGGGTGAAGCTGCATTTTTCTTTCTTTTATATATTCTATAACTTCTTCAAGAATAAATTTCATTGCTTTATCCGTATCTATAAATGCAAGTTCCCTTGCCTTTTCCAACCCGTCAAAACTTTTTCTCTTAGGCTCTATATAGTCGGCAATAAAAATTATTTTTTCAAGCATAGTCATATTTATACGCCCCGTTGTATGAAATCGTATGGCATCAAGAATTTCCTCATCTGTAACGCCATATTCTCTTTTAGCCACCTCTGCCCCTAAAAACGAATGTGTCAAATCAATTTGGTTTAGCATAATTTCATCAACAGGCACATGAAACTCCTTGCAAAACCGTCTTTTCATATCCGCAGGATAATCTTTTGCGCAGTCATGCAAAAGAGCCGCCGCATATGCTTTGTTCTTGTCAACATTATAAAATTCAGCCATTTTAACAGCCGTTTTAACAACACCCATAGTGTGAATGTACCTTTCAAGAGATAAAGCAGATTGCAATTTTCTCTCCATAGTATTAAAACTTAACATATAAACCTCTCACTTATAAAGCTTATTTTCAGCAATAAATTCGGCAACCTTTTCAGGCACCATATCTTTAACAGAAAGCCCTTTCTTAACATTTTCCCTAACCATGGAAGACGATATTTCAACAGGCTCAACTTCTACAAACTGGATGTCACAGCCAAAATTCTTCTCTATATCTTCAATTTCTGAAACAAGCTGATTTTTTTTATACCCAGGTCTGGTTACAACAACAAAATCACAAATTTTAAGAAGTTTTTTATAGTCTTTCCATGTACTAATATAATGCATGGCATCAGCGCCTATAATAAACTTAAATTTGGATTTTTCTCCTAATTTCTTTTTTAATTGGGAAATAGTATCAACTGTATAGGTCATGCCCTTACGTTCAATTTCTATTGACGAAACACACATGTTTTTTTCGCCCTCAACTGCAAGCATTGTCATTTCAAGCCTTGTTTTACTGTCTGTGACCTCATGAATGTCTTTATGGGGAGGCATTCCGCTTGGAATAAACAAAACCTTTTCAATATCAGTTTTTTGCAATATTTCCCTTGCAACGGATATATGTCCGTTATGAACAGGGTCAAAAGTTCCTCCTAAAACAGCAAACTTTTTTACTCCCTTTATATTTACTAAATCATCAGCCAAAAGTTATCACCTCTGATTGTATTATTATACTTTAAACTTCTAAAAAGTACAAGTAAACGACAAAAAAGCGGTCATTACAATTTGTAAATGTAGGACCGCTTAAATGCTATTTTGTTTTAGGAAGCGAAATTATCTCTTTTTTAGATTTTCTGTAAAGCACAAATTTATTCCCAATAACCTGAACAACTTCTGACTTTGTTCTTTCGGCTATTGTTTGAGCAACTTCACGAGGTCCTAAAAGATTGTTGTCAAGAACATTTGCCTTAACAAGTTCTCTTGCTTCTAAAGCCTGATTAAAGCTTTCAGTAAGCTCGGGAGTAACCCCGCTTTTACCAACATGAAATATTGTATCTATACCGTTTGCCATACCTCTTAAATAAGCTCTTTGCTTGCTTGTAAGCATTTTTATTTCTCCTTCTAACAAATTAAAATAATAGTATCTCTAAATAGTTAGTTTACATTATCTTCAAAAGTTTGGCAAGAAATACTTTTATTTCAGCAATCGAACATAAGGATATTCTTCTTCATATTTTATTACAGTATCTACGTCATACACAGATTTAATTGTGTCAGAAGTTAAAACTTCATTAGGGCTTCCATAGGCAAAAATATTTGAATTTTTTAATACGATAATTTTATCGGAAAACATTGAAGTAAGATTAAGGTCATGTATAGACATGAGCACTCCTATATTTTTTTCCTTGGCAATTTCCGTTATAAGACTAAGGGTAAGAAGCTGATTTTTTAAATCAAGACTGCCTGTAGGTTCGTCAAGGATTAAAAATTTCGGTTCCTGCGCTAAAGCTCTTGCAATAAAAACTCTTTGCCTTTCTCCTCCGCTCATTTCATTTATGTTTTTAAAGGCAAACCTTTCTAAATCCATTTTTTCGAGTATATCAAAAACGATGTTTTTATCTTTTTCTGTTATGTTTCTTTTTGAAAAAGCAATTCTTCCCATCATCACAGCATCCACAACACGTATAGGAAAAACACTGCCTGTGTACTGTGGAACGTAGCCTATAAGCTGTGCTTTTTTTTGCTGTGAAAGAGTGGAAACATCTGTATCATCAATATAAACTTTCCCCGATTTAGGCTTAATTATGCGGCAAATACACTTTAAAAGAGTTGTTTTTCCTGTTCCGTTTGAGCCTAAAAGAGAAACTGTTTCTCCTCCGCTTATCTCAAAACTGATATTATTAAGTATTTGCCTTTCGGGAACATAAAAATGCCCTATTCCCTCCACAGAAAGCTTCATTATTCACCACCCCTTCTTTGTCTTAAAATAAGGTGAATAAATAAAGGAACACCTAAAAACGAAACAACTATCCCAACAGGTATGCTTACAGGGGAAAGAATTGTTTTTCCCACTGCGTCTGAAATCATAAGAAGAAGAGCGCCCGTAACTGCTGAAAAAGGCAAAAGAAATTTATAATCATTGCCAATAAGTATTCTTGCAATATGGGGTGCAACAAGCCCAACAAAACCAATAACGCCTGTAAAGCTTATTATTGCCGCTGTCATAAGTACAGATACAGCGCCTGTTATAACCCTTATCCTTTTAGTGTTTATTCCAAGGCTTTCAACAAGTTCATCATCACCGGAAGCCATTGCGCCAAGCTTTTGGCTGTTAAATTGAAGAATCAAAACTCCTGTTATAACAAAACAGCTTGAAACAATAGCCTCTCTCCAAACAATGCCGTTAAATGTTCCAAAAGTCCATTGAACAACAGCCGCCAGCCTGTGCTCTTGAGCAAAAAACTCCACAGCCGAGGTTGCCGCACTGAAAAAATAGTTTAAAGCAATTCCTGTTAAAATTACTGATTCAGAGCTCATGCCCATTTTTCCCGAAACGGAGTATACAATAATCATGCATAAAATAGCCGCAGAAAAGGCGGAGAAAATTATGTCTGCTTCACTTTTGAAAAAAGGCGTTTGAGCAAACACTATACATATGGATGCACCAAAAGCCGCAGCAGAAGAGATGCCTATTGTAAAAGGGCTTACAAGAGGATTTCTTGTTATCGCCTGCATGGCACTTCCTGCCGTCGCCATTCCTGCTCCTGCAATAATCGCCATAGCTATTCGAGGAAAACGCATTAAAACAATTATTTTTTCCGAAGAACCAATCTCCTGTGAAGTTAAATTAAGAACACTTTTTATAGAAAGGCTTATGGCGGAAAAAACTTGTTTAAGGTTTGTGTCGGCAATGCCCAAGGTAGTAAAATAAACTCCTAAAATAACAGTTGCCGCAATGCTTATCAATAATGAAATTATTTTTTTTCTTTCTAATATTTCATATTGCTGCCTTATACTTTTTTCTTTGTTCATTTTAATCTTCAAAACCATAGACAGGATATGAATGCCCTTCAATATAATCAAGTTTTTGGTATTTCACAAGCCAATCTTTAAAAACTTCTTCGGGATGTAAATCAGGGAGCAAATCTGGATAAAGAAATTTAGCTATATACATTGTTCCCACAAGCTTTGATGCTCCCCCATGAACATAGTGAGAAAGAAGAAGAATATTTTCATTTTTTATTGCATCTATTGTATCCCAGGCAGGTCTTGATTTAAGCTCTTCTTTTATTGAAATCATATCTTCCTCTGTGGGCGGATAATACGAAGAATATACATCAGGTGCAGAAACCTTAATTATATATTCAGGGTTTGCGGCAACTACAGCCTCAACATCCACTTCCACATTTGCAGAGTCTTTAAAAATGTTGTCTGCTCCTGAATATTCAACCATATTAAAAAAGAAGTTTCCAGGTATTGTGGTGTTTCCTGCTCTTCTATATTCAAAGTATACTTTTTTCTTTTCAACATTGCTAAGCTGATTATCAATATAAGCAAGCTTGTCCATGAAATAGCCGGAAAGTTCCTTTGCTTCTTCTGTTTTTCCAAAGATATTACCCATTAATTCGCATGTCTTTTCAAATTGGTCTGTATAGTAAGCATCTGCCACAACCACTTTAATTCCAAAAGGTGAGAGCTGGCTTTCTGCCTCCTCATATGTACCATTGCCTGTTAGAATTAAAATTTCAGGATTAAGCTCTATTATTTTTTCATAGTTAAGCTGTTTTTGGTCTTTTCCTATAAGACTTTCCTCAGAAAACTTATTTTTCCACGACTCTTTATCTTGAAAAATATTATAGTCAACCCCTATTATTGAATCAATTGCATTAATTGCATTTATAATTTCAACATTATAAGCATTTGCAACAACGCATTTTGTAACAGGGTTTGGAATTTCAACTTCCCTGCCTATGCTGTCTATTATGATTTGAGATGTACTTTCTGTTTCGTTTTGAACATTTTCTTCTACAGCAGGTTTTTGTACTTCAGCAGATTTTTTTTCACTGCAGCCTGCAAATGATAATGATAAAACTAAAACCCCTAACAAAGATATTACTGTTTTCTTGAATTTCATTTTAAATTCCTCCTAAACTTATTTTTTTATGCTGTGTTACCAATGTTTTTTAAATTCCCTCTTTTTTAAAAACAGGCATAAAAAAAATACCCATCTTCATCCCCAAGATTGTTTCAACTCTCCATAAGGCAGGTCTCCTGACTTTTCTTCATCCTAATCCCTTAACCTTCCCATTAAAATTCAACAGTGGTTTCGCAAAGTTTTGCGTTTTAAGGTTTCGTCCAAATTACAGTAGTGGGTGCTGCTTTGGATTTTCACCAAATTCCCTATTATCTTCCCCAAATAGGGGAAGCACCTTAAGAGTGTTTAGTATAAAAATTTAATTATACTTTTTTTAATTATACTTCTGCTACTTCTTCTTCCTTTTCTTTGCTTATTTTAATAAATTCAATTCTTTTATCATCTATTTTTTCAACTTTAATAATTAAGTTATCAATTATCAATTCCGGGTGTTCATTTTCATCAGGTATTCTTCCAAGCTGACCTATTATAAAACCGCCAATGGTGTCATAGTCTTCTCCGTCTTTAAAATTAATATCTAAAATTTCTTCAACTTCATCAAGCTCTGTTGTGCCTTTAATGAGGAACGTATTTTCATCAATTTCAGTTATTTCTTCTTCTTCAACATCATATTCATCAAAAATATTACCCATTATTTCTTCAATAAGATCTTCCATTGTTACAATACCTGCCGTTCCGCCGTATTCATCAATAACAATAGCCATATGAACTTTATTTTTTTGCATATCCTCAAAAAGTTCATCTATTTTTTTTGAAAACGGCACAAAGTAAGGCTCATGAAGTATTTTTTTAAGTTTAAAATCTCTTCCGTTTTTTCCGTTAAGATAAAATTTAAGTAAATCTCTTACACGAAAAAAACCTATAATATCATCAACATTCTCATTATATACTGGTATTCTTGAAAACTTTTCTTCGCTTATAACTTCAATAATATTTTCCAAAGAGGCGGTAGAAGGAACGGCAACTATGTCTGTTCTGTGTGTTGCAATTTCTCCTGCCATGGTTGTATTAAATTCAAAAATATTATTAATCATTTCTTTTTCTGTTAAATCAATGGCACCTGTATCGTTACCTTCATCAACAAGGCTTCTTATTTCTTTTTGGGTTACACCTGTTTCGCTTTCCTTGCTGTTCATACCTATTATTTTATTAATTCCGCTTCCTATAAAAAGGCATGGCAAAACAAATGGCAAAGTAATAAATGAAAAAGCTAAAATCAAAGTTTTTGTTGCTAAAACAAGCTTTTCACCAAAATATGAGCCTAATGCCTTAGAGATTATATTACCAAATAATAAAATAATCATAGCAAAAACAATAACAGCTATTATATTATAAAAAATGTTATGAGAAAGCCCTGATACTTTTATAAAATTAAAGTTTTGATAAACCTTTACGAAAAAAAATTCGGCTGCTATAAAACAGATAATATAGCAAAATTGCAAACTGCATTCCAAAGTATCTTTTTTTTCCAAGTATTTTTCAAGTGCTTGGGCAGTTTTTTCTCCTTCTTCCGCCGCAAAGTGAATTTTTTTTAAATTAAGCTCATTAAAAGCAGCTTCATGCATTTTAAAAAATCCATGTAAACAAATAAATAAAACAAGTAGTGCTATGTCACTAACCAAAATTATCCTCCTCAAGTAATAAATGAACATTTTAATTATTTTAGTATGTATATTCATTTTTGTCAACAAAGTAAAACAGGGCAATTCAAAAAGAAAATGCCCTGTTTTTAATTTTTTCCCTTAAGTTTTAATATAATTACACCAAATTAAATTAATATAAAGGATATTTATCAGTAAGCGTAATAACCTTTTGTCTTGCTTTTTCCTTGTTCCCTTCAAAGTCTTTAAGAACAAGTGAAATTATATCTGCAATTTCAACCATGTCCTCTTCTTTCATTCCTCGTGAAGTAACTGCAGGTGTTCCTACTCTGACTCCACTTGTTACAAAAGGACTTTGCGGATCAAAGGGTATTGTATTTTTATTACATGTTACCCCTATTTCATCAAGACGTTTTTCAGCCTCTTTTCCTGTAAGGTCAACACTTCTTAAATCAATAAGGCAAAGGTGTGTGTCTGTACCTCCTGAAACTATGTTAATTCCTCTTTCAATAAGGCTGTTTGCAAGAACAGAAGCATTTTTTACAACCTGTTTCATATATTCTTTATATTCAGGCTGTAAAGCCTCTTTAAAACATACTGCCTTTGCCGCAATAACATGCATAAGAGGGCCGCCTTGAAGTCCCGGGAAAATAGCCTTATCTATAGCCTTTGCATATTCTTCTTTACACATAATCATACCGCCTCTTGGGCCTCTGAGAGTTTTATGTGTTGTTGTTGTAACAAAATCAGCATAAGGCACAGGAGATGGATGTTCACCTGCAACAATAAGACCTGCTATGTGGGCAATGTCAACTAATAAATATGCTTCTACGCTTTTGGCAATTTCAGATATTTTCTTAAAATCAATTGTTCTGGCATATGCACTTGCTCCTGCAACAATCATTTTAGGTTTTGATTCTTTAGCAAGTCTTTCAAGTTCGTCATAATCAATAAATCCTGTTTCATCAACTCCGTAAGGAACAATGTTAAAATATTTTCCTGAAATATTAACGGGGCTTCCGTGGGTAAGGTGTCCGCCATGGGCAAGGTTCATGCCAAGTATAGTATCTCCCGGAGTAAGCATTGCAAAGTAAACAGCAGTGTTTGCAGATGCACCTGAATGCGGCTGAACATTTACGTGGTCACAGCCAAAAAGCTCTTTTGCTCTTTCAATGGCAAGGTTTTCTGCAACGTCAACCTCAACACAACCACCGTAATAGCGTTTGCCGGGATAGCCTTCTGCATACTTATTTGTAAGAGGAGATCCCATTGCTTCCATAACTGCCTTTGAAACAAAGTTTTCTGAAGCAATCAACTCAATATTGTTTCTCTGTCTTGCAAGTTCTCTTTTTATTGCCTCCGCAATTTCAGGGTCGGCATTTCTCACTTCATTAAATTCAAAATCCATCTTTTAATCCTCCAACCTTATTTTTAGCAAAGGTTCTTCCTCTGCGTTCATTTGTCCGCATACAGCGAATTCAAATATACTATATTTTATCACATTTTTCTCCAAAGGCAAGCAAAAAAGTAAAATAAATTTCATTCATTGTCTAAACTACAGACAAAACTTCACTGTTCAGCAAGTGTGTCGAAAAAATACATACTAAACTATTTAATAAAAAAGGCAGCTTCCTATGTTAAAGAAGTGCCCTGATATCTAGATTATAGTCCCTCCGCAAATAACATAATCGCCATCATAAACAACAAGGGCCTGTCCTGGAGTTACAGCTCTTTGCCGCTCATCAAAAACACATTTAACTGTGTCACTATCCACAAGACTTATTGTACACGGAGCTTTTTTGTGGCTGTATCTAATTTTAGCCTCTGCCCTAATTTCTCCGGTAAGTGTTTCAAAAGCCATAAAATTCACATTATTTGCATAAACGGTTGTTTTAAATAAATCCTCGTTTTGACAAAGCACAACTTCACTTGTTTCAGGCCTTATTGCATAAACAAACATAGGCTTTCCAAAGGTAATTCCAAGACCTTTTCTTTGTCCTATGGTATAATAGACTATGCCTTTATGTTTTCCTAAAACATCCCCGTTTAAATCAACAAAATTTCCTTCTTTAATTTTTTTACCGCAGTTTTCTTCAATAAACTTTCCGTAATCATCATCTTCTATAAAACATATTTCCATGCTGTCAGGCTTATCGGCAACACGAAGCCCAATTTTTTCAGCAATTTCCCTTACCTTATCTTTAGTGTAATTTCCAACGGGCATAAGGGTTCTTTTAAGTTGTTCCTGTGTTAAATTATAAAGCACATATGTCTGATCTTTTGCCTTTGCATCACTCATTTTAAGGGTATATCTTCCTGTGAGAGGATGTTTTTCAATTATGGCATAATGACCTGTGGCTATATAATCAGCGCCAATTTCTCTGGCTCTGTTTAAAAGAGATTCCCATTTAACATATCTGTTGCAGGCTATACATGGGTTTGGAGTTTTTCCGCTAAGATATTCATTAACAAAATAATCTATTACAGTTTTTTTAAACTCACCTTTAAAATTCATAACATAGTATGGAATGTCAAGAATGTTTGCAACACGCCTTGCATCATCTACAGCAGAAAGACCGCAGCAGCCGTCTTCGTTGTTTTCAACATTTTCATTTTGCCAAATGTGCATAGTTGCGCCTATAACCTCGTATCCTTCTTCTTTAAGAAGGTATGCCGCAACGGAACTGTCTACCCCGCCGCTCATTCCAACTACAACCTTGCCTTTGTTCATTTTTCCACCTGCCTAAACACTTTTTAAAATTCGGTTTTTTTAAACATATTTCAAAATTATATCATAGAAATAGAAGAAAGCGGCGGCAGAGCCATTAGGCTCTTCCGCAAATGAAATTTGTGGGTATTATATCTAAAAACGAAAGAAAGCGGCGGCAAAGCCGACATTTTCTTTTGCTAACAAACGAATAAAACTTGAAAAGTTTTACGAGTAATATAATCCGCTGTGATAACAGCGGTAAGAGCCATTAGGCTCTTCCACAAATGAAATTTGTGGGTATTATATCATAAAAATCGGAGAAATGAAATCTCTTTATCAACTTCACTTCTCCAATTTATAGTTATTCTCATTCGCAGTCAATATCCTTAGAATGATCAATATCATCATGAGGTTTTTTTAACCCTTCAATCACTATATTGTTCTTGCTTGCATAATTCCATAAAGCTGAATTTAAAGCTTCTTCTGCTAAAAGAGAGCAATGCACCTTTGCTGGAGGAAGACCATCAAGAGCCTCCATAACAGCCTTGTTTGTAACTTTAAGAGCCTCCTCAATTGTTTTGCCTTTAACAAGCTCTGTAGCCATGCTGCTTGTTGCAATGGCTGCCCCGCAGCCAAAAGTTTTAAACTTGGCATCTTCAATCACACCATTTTCAATTTTTAAATCCACCTGCATAATATCACCGCATTTTGCATTGCCTACCCTGCCTGTTCCACTTGCGTTTTCAATACTTCCCATATTTCTTGGATTCATAAAATGATCCATAACTTTTTCGCTATAATCCATAATTATCTCTCCTTTGTACATACATAATCAGCATAAAGAGGTGACATGCTTCTTAATCTTTCTATAATTGACGGAAGCTTCTCAATAACATAATCTACATCTTCTTCCTTTGTGTCAAGACCTAATGTTAACCTTACAGAGCCATGAGCCTCCTCATGCTTAAGCCCTGTTGCCAAAAGAACATGTGATGGGTCTAAACTTCCAGAGGTGCAAGCTGAACCGCTTGAAGCACAAACTCCCAAAGCATCCAAAAGCATTAAAATGGATTCGCCTTCAACAAATTCAAAAGAAATGTTGCAGTTTCCCGGAAGTCTTTTGTTTGGATGTCCATTTAAAAATGAGTTTGGTATTTTTAAAAGTCCTTCAATAAGCTTATCTCTTAAAATTGTGAGCCTTTTAATTTCTTTTTCCATTTCATTTGCAGAAAGCTCCATTGCATAACCAAGACCCACAATGCCGGGAACATTTTCGGTTCCTGCCCTTTTTCCTCTTTCTTGAGCTCCTCCATATATTAAAGGTTTTATTTTTGTTCCTTTTTTAATATAAAGAGCACCTATACCCTTTGGGGCACCAAGCTTATGCCCTGAAAGAGAAAGCATGTCAATATTCATTTCTTTTACGTCAATAGGAACATGTCCAACAGCCTGAACTGCATCGGTATGGAAATACACCTTATTTTTTCGTGCAATCTCGCCGATTTCTTTTATAGGTTCAATAGTTCCTATTTCATTGTTGGCCGCCATTATTGTAATAAGAATCGTGTCGGGGCGTATTGCTTTTTCAACTTCATCAGGAGAAACAACTCCGTATTTATCAACATCAAGATATGTGACCTCATATCCATTTTCTTCAAGAAATTCACAAGTATGAAAAACTGCATGATGCTCAATTTTTGTTGTTATTATATGCTTGCCTTTTTCCTTAAGTGCAAGAGCTGTGCCCCTTATTGCCCAGTTATCACTTTCACTTCCTCCAGCAGTGAAAAAGATTTCTTCGGGCAATGCTCCAATTGCAACTGCAACCTGCTCTCTTGCTTTTTCAATCGCTTTTCTGCTTTGTTGGCCAAAACGATAAACACTTGACGCATTACCAAAGCTTTCTTTATGATAAGGTATCATAATTTCAAGAACCTCATTTCTTACAGGTGTGGTTGCTGCGTTATCCATATATACAAACTTTGACATAATAAAAACCCCTTTTTATGAATTATTTTGTTATTAAAAGATAAAATATCATTGCCTCAATTGTTAAAAATTTAGATTTGATTTTTGTGAATGTTTGTTTTCATTCTGTGACAAATCATTTCAATTAACAGCCACTTACAATATAATAATGACATAATAAGTGACATATTGATTTTGTTTTACTATAGTAAGCGTTGTAAATATCTTTTCTTTATCAATAAACTAAAGTGATTTAAAGTTTTAAAGTTATATAAAAGAAATTAGTAATTTCAATATATTATATGCTTATCGAGGTGATAAAATGGAATTTAAGGAAAGACTTAAAAGTCTTCGTAAGGAAAATAAACTAACACAAAGTGCTTTAGGTAATATTTTAAATTACGGCTATACTGCAATTTCAAACTATGAGTCAGGAAGAAACGAACCTTCAATTAAAGACCTTAAAAAAATTGCTGAATATTTTAACGTTTCTATAGATTATTTACTTTGTGTAAATGATGTAAGAAACCCGTATGTCAAAAATAATTATCCTGAACAATTTGATGAACTTAGAAATATTTACTCATCTTTAACTCCACGCAAAAGAGAATCCTTTGAGTTTTTTATGCGTTGGCTTGCTGAATGTGATGACGAGGAGGATGAACAAAAAACTTTAAAGGTTGCTCAAGAACCTACTCCTTATAAAATAAAAAACCCTAATATGAAAAAATAATTCTTTAAAATCATGTTTAATTCATTGTATTCCTATTTCTTTACTATGATTTTATTATAAAATTATTTTTGTCATTTGTCAATAATAAATACGAGTTTTTTTATCAATTAAATGGCTTAAAATATGAATTTTCTTAGCACATTTTTTCAACCATAAACTTTAAACTTTATAAATACATTTACATCGCAACTGAAATTAACTTATAAAAAAAACATCCTTTAATACTATAATTCTAATGAAAGTATTAAGGATGTTTTATTTTAATTTATATAATATAATCAATTTCATTATTGGAGCTGCATTCTTTTATAAGGTCTTCCAGTGTGTATTTATCCACATATTCATTTATAACAACATAAAGCCCTTCCCAAAAACCAAGGGTTGTGCAGTCAGAACTTCTTGGACAAATATTTTCTCCCCCTTCAAGGCAGGATATTGGAGCAAGATCTCCTTCTGTAACTCTTAAAATATCACCAATTTTGTATTCATTAGGTTCTTTTACAAGCTTATATCCGCCTTGAGAGCCCCTTGTGCTTTTAAGTAAGCCAAATTTAGAAAGCTGCCCAACAATCTGTTCCAAATATTTAACAGAAATATTCTGCCGTGAAGATATCTCTTTCAGTGAAACATTGTTGCCGTTGCTGTTAACCGCAACATCAATCATAAGCCTTATGGCGTATCTTCCTTTTGTTGAAACTTTCATATCAACACCTCCCATCATTACCTATTATATTATAGGATTTGTGGGTAATCAATATGTTTTTGCAGTTATTTGTATCTTTTAGTATTTTTAAAGGTATTTGCTGCTTTTTTCATTTCTTCGGCTGCACGTGTAACCAAGCTTCCGCCGCTGAAACCTCCCATAAGCCGTGAGATTTCTTCAATCTGACCCTCTTCTTGAAGCCTTATAACCTTTGTTATTGTTCTTGTTTTCTCAGTTGTTTTTTCAATTAAAAAATGAAAATCTGCCATTGCGGCTATTTGAGGAAGATGAGTTATACATATAATTTGCCTTTTGCCAGCAATTATGCTTAACTTCTCTCCTACTCTTGAGGCGGTGTTTCCACTTATTCCGGCATCTATTTCATCAAATATAAATGTTTCAATAACATCTGCATCTGCAACCACCGTTTTCATTGCAAGCATAATTCTGCTCATTTCGCCTCCCGAGGCAATCTTTGCCAAAGGTTTTGGCTCTTCGCCTAGATTTGCACTTATCATAAATTCAACTGCATCACGGCCTTTGGAATTAAAAGTTTCTTTTTGAATAACTTTTATATCAAAGTAAGCATTTTTCATTTCCAAATCCTTTAGCTGAAGTTCAATTTCTTTTGAAATTTCAGCTGCTTTTGTGATTCTGATGTTACTCATAATGTCGCAAATAGATTTAATTTGATTGTAAATACTATTTTTTTCTTCAGTAAGTTTTCCTCTTTGTTCCTCACTGTTTTCTATAAATTCCAATTCTGTTTGAGATTTTTCCTGAACTAAAAGTATATCTTTTATTGTTTGACCATATTTCTTTTTAAGGCGGTAAATCAAATCAAGGCGTTCTTCCAGCATATCAATTTCATCTATGTCAGTTTCTAAAGAGTCACTGTATTGCCTGATAAATCTGCCTGTTTCTTCAAGCAAAGCACTTATATTTAAAAGGCTTTCATACACATCCTCCATTTTTTCATCAATGGAAAGCAATTCTTCAAGCTGTCTTACAGCTTCGTTAACATTGTCGAGAGCTGAATTTTGCTCTTCTGTTCCCGAATATAAAAGCATGGCACATTTTTGGGAAATACGGCTTATTTTTTCAATATTATTAAGATATTCTTTTCTTTCTTCAAGATTTTCTTCTTCATCTATTTTTAATGAGGCACTTTCGATTTCATTTATTTTATATTTAAGAAGATCAATTCTCTCTTCTCTTTCTTTATCGTTACCGCTGACCTCTTTAAGTTTTGCCAGCACTTCTTTATATTGCTCAATGCAAATTGAAAGCTTTTCCTTAAACTTGTCTAAATCCTCACCACAGAATTTGTCAAGTATCTGCAAATGTTTTTTCGGATTTAAAAGCGATTGATGCTCATGCTGACCATGTATATCAATAAGGGTTTCAGAAACTTGTTTAAGCATGCTTATTGTAACAACAACTCCGTTTATTCTTGCACTGCTTTTTCCTTCGGAGGTCATTGTTCTGTTTATAACAATAATTTCATCAGAAGTTTCTATTCCAAGATTTTCAAGAACTTCAAAGATTCCTTTATCTGTTATGGAAAATTCAGCTTGAACCACAGCCTTTTCTGCACCTTTTCTAACAAAGTCCTTTGTTACTCTTCCCCCGAGGACAAAGTTAATAGAGTCTATAATCATACTTTTTCCTGCACCTGTTTCGCCTGTAAGTATATTAAGACCCTCTGAAAATTCAATTTCAGCCTCTTCAATTAAAGCCACATTTTTGATATGTAATCCCAAAAGCATAGCATTTACCCCTTATTCAGCATTAATTATTCTTGTTAATCTTTGTATAAATTCAACAGCCTGGCTGTTTGTTCTGGCAACGCAAAAAACCGTATCATCACCTGCTATGGAGCCGAGAATATCGGAGCTTTCCATGTTATCAAGTGTTACGGCAACAGCCATGCCCATTCCCGTTAGGGTTTTAATAACAATTATGTTTTGTGCAAAATCAACACTTACAACAGCATCTCTGAAAACTCTTATAATTCGTTCTGAAAATTCAGAATCCATAGTGGTTATTGCCGCATATTTTTGTCTGCCGTTTTCAGTTGCAATTTTTGTTATTTTAAGCTGTCTTATATCTCTGGAAATTGTTGCTTGAGTTACATTATAGCCTTCTTCTTTAAGCATTAAAGCAAGCTCTTCTTGTGTTTCAACAACATTGTTTTCAATAATCTCCAGTAATTTTGTTTGTCTGGAAATTTTCATATCTCAAGTTCATCTCCTTCCCATCATTTTGTTTCTAAGCACATCATAAAACCCTAAATCTCCCGTTTTTATAATTCCTGTATAAAACTTGGATTTTTTAATAAGAATTGTATCACCTGTTTCAAGAACACAATTGTTTTGTCCATCAATGACAGCGAAAATTCTTTGTCTTGTATATCGGTTTACTTTAAGCTTAACCACATCTTCAGCGCCTACAACAATGCTTCTTGAATGCAGTGTGTGGGGGCAAATGGGGGTTATTGCAACCATGTCGGCATCGCTTTTTAAAATCGGCCCCCCTGCCGCCAAGTTGTATGCTGTTGACCCTGTGGGAGTTGAAACAAGAATACCGTCACCAAAATAATTGTCTATAAATTCATTATTAATGTAAACTCCAACATCAACCATACTGCCCCTTGAAATACTTACTTCATTAAGAGCAGTAACAGTTCTTTTCCCATCCTTTGATGAAGAAATAACAGCCTCAAGCATCATCCTTTTTTCAAGCTTGTATTTGCCTTCAAGAACCTTTTCAACACTTGTTTCCATGCCGTCTTTGCCGACGTCAGTTAAAAAACCAAGATATCCAAGATTAATTCCAAGCATAGGCAAGTTGTATTTTGAAGCTTTTTTGCCGCAGCTTAACATTGTTCCGTCACCGCCAAGAACAATAAGAAATTCTGACTCACGAAAAATAATCTCCTCTTTTGTTGCATATGCCTTAAGCTCCGGCACTAAACTTAGGCTGTCACTTACCATAGGGTGGCAGCCTTTTTTCAAAAGAAACTTAACCAATTTTTTTGTGGCAAAGTAATTTTCATCTTTTTTTGTGTTTGGCAAAATTCCGATTTTTCTCATTTTAAAAAATTCTCCTAAAGTTCGTTATGTGATAAAGCAGTAACTTGCTTTGCCATTTCATAGGCTTCTTCCTTCAAAAACCCTTCTTTTTTTCTGTCTAAAAGTATAAGATATTCAATGTTTCCCTCAGGCCCTTTAATTGGTGAAAAGTCAATATTAAGTATGTTTAAACCCTTTTCAAAGGCAAAATCTATAATTTTTTCAATTACTTCACAGTGAACGGAAAGCTCTCTGACAACACCTTTTTTGCCCACCTTTTCACGCCCTGCCTCAAACTGAGGTTTAATAAGGCACACAAGCTGTGCATCTTCTTTCATTCGTTCAAGAATAGGCGGAATCACCATTGTTAAAGAAATAAACGAAACATCAACCGAAGCAAAATCAACGAGTTCAGGCACTTGCTCTTCATTTAAATATCTTACATTTGTTTTTTCCAAGCAAACAACTCTTTCGTCATTTCTAAGCTTCCAATCCAGCTGTCCGTATCCCACATCCACAGAGTAAACCCTTACTGCACCATTTTGCAGCATACAATCTGTAAAGCCGCCTGTGGATGCACCTATATCCATACAAACCTTTCCTTTAAGAACAATGCCAAAATTATTTATGGCTTTTTCAAGCTTAAGCCCTCCACGACTTACATATTTTTTATCATCGCCTTTAACAACTATTTCTGAATTAACATTAATTTTTGTTCCTGCCTTTTCTTCCTTTTGCCCTGCAACAAAAACCTTGCCTGCCATTATTAAGGCTCTGCCTTTTTCTCGTGATTCAACCAAGCCTTTTTCCATAAGCAAAACATCAAGTCTTTCCTTTTCAGCCATATTTCTACCTCTCATCAATAACCTTTTTAATGCTTTTATATATGCCTTCGCCATCTAAGCCGTGTATTTGAAAAAGCTCTTGTCTTGAGCCTTGCTCTATAAATTTATCATCAAAGGCAAGGTTTGTTATTTTTATATTTTCATATCTGCCTTTAATAATTTCATCTGCAACAATGCTTCCAAAGCCGCCTTTTAAAAGGTTGTCCTCTATTGTAAAAACATACTGACAGTTTTCACACACAGTTTTAATCATGTTGCTATCTAAAGGTTTTATAAAACGGGCATTAATAAGCATAGGTGTTTTTCCGTCATCTTTAAGCTTTTGCCATGCCGCTTTTGCTTCCTCAAACATGGTTCCGCAAGAAATAATCGCTATTTCTTTTCCGTGATTTATAATTTCACTTATGCCAAGCTGAAGCTTTTCATCATTGTCCCAATCTTTTTCAGCGTTTTCCCTTGGATAACGAATGGCAACAGGGCATTTTAATTCAACTGCCAAAGAAAGCATGTTCTTAAGTTCTTTTCCGTTTCTTGGAGCCATAATCACAATGTTTGGTATATGTGAAAGAAAAGATATATCAAAAACTCCTTGATGAGTTTCACCGTCGGCACCAACTATACCTGCTCTGTCAATGGCAAAAACAACATGAAGATTTTGCAAACATACATCTTCTATTATTTGATCATAAGCCCTTTGTAAAAACGTGGAATAAACAGCAAACACAGGAATATAACCTTGACTTGCAAGCCCTGCCGCAAAGGTAACAGCATGCTGCTCTGCAATCCCCACATCAAAAAATCTATTGGGAAAAATCTTCTCAAACTTCTCCAATCCTGTTCCGCTTGCCATTGCAGCCGAAATTCCTAATATTCTTTTATCCTTTTTTGCAAGAGAAACAAGGCTTTCACCAAAGACATTTGAAAATGAGGGAAGTGATGTATTTTTAGCACACTCTCCTGTTTCAATGTCAAAGCAGCCTATGCCATGAAATTTGCAAGGATATTTTTCAGCAAATTCATAGCCCTTGCCTTTTATGGTTTTAACATGAAGAAGCACAGGCCCTTTTGTATTTTTAATTTTGTTTATTATTTCTATAAGCTCTTCAATGTTATGCCCGTCAACAGGGCCGACATAGTTAAAACCCAAATCTTCAAACACAATGCCTGAAACAAGAAAATATTTTATTCCGTTTTTAAGTTTTTCAATTGCCTTATCTATGGAGTTTCCAACAATTGGCACCCTGTCAAGTATTTTATGAACACCTGCTTTAGCACTAAGATAAATGGGCGCTAATCTTATATCATTTAAATGCCTGCTTACCGCCCCCACATTTGTTGAAATAGACATCTGGTTATCATTTAATATAACAACAATGTCCGTATTGCTTCTGCCAGCATTGTTTAAAGCTTCAAAAGCCAATCCGCCAGTCATTGAGCCATCCCCTATAACAGCCACAACCTTTTCTTTTGTGCCTTTTAAATCTCTTGCTGTTGCTATGCCAAGAGCTGCCGAAATAGAGGTTGAGCTGTGGCCTGTTGCAAATATATCTGTAACGCTTTCAGCAGGTTTTGGAAAACCGCTTAATCCATGAAGCTTTCTTAAGGTTTTAAAATCATTTTTTCTGCCTGTTAAAATTTTATGAGTGTAGGCCTGATGTCCCACATCCCAAACAATTTTGTCTTTTTCTAAATCAAGACAATAGTGAACAGCCATTGTAAGTTCCACAACACCAAGATTAGAGGCTAAATGTCCGCCTGTTTTAGAAACATTATCCAATAAAAATTGTCTTATTTCATCCCCTAACCTTGGCAGCTGCTTAAGGTTTAGTTTTTTTATATCGTTTATATTGTTAATTGTATTTAATAACTTTTTCAAACCGGTACACCCTGACTTTCTTTATCAGAAAAAAATTCCAACTATAACTCCAAGAATTGCCCCGCATAACACTTGAAGAGGAGTATGCCCTAAAAGCTCTTTAAGCTGTTCATCAAATCTTAAATCCGCATGAAGAAAAAGCATGTTAATTGCTGCGGCTTGCTTTCCTGCCGCACGCCTTACCCCAGCGGCATCATACATAACAATCATGCTGAAAATACAGCTTACAGCAAAAATAGGTGCATCAAAACCATATATTTTTCCAATACAAGTAGTCATTGAGGTAACAAGGGCGCTGTGAGCACTTGGCATCCCCCCTGCGCCGTACATTCGTGAAAAGTCAATTTTTTTCTCGTATATAGTAGTTATAATAACCTTCAAAATTTGGGCAATAACCCAGGCAGCTATGCCTGCCATAAGGGTCGAGTTGGAAAAAACCTGCTTTATCGCCATATTCCTTTACACCCCGCAAAGCCAAAAATTTTCATACACAAAACTCCTTAAGCCTTTCTGTAAATAAGATACTTTGTAAGCTCAACCAAAAATTTGCTTCTCTCTCCAAAGCTTTCTAACATTTCTATGGCTTCCTTTGAAAGCCTTTCAACAAACTCCATACTTTTTTCAACACCAAAAAGGCTTACATAAGTGGTTTTGAAATTTTTTTCATCACTTAATACAGCCTTTCCTGTTTCTGCCATTGTTCCTGTAACATCTAAAATATCATCCTGAATTTGAAAAGCCATGCCGATTCTTTTTCCGGCTTCATTAAGAATATCTATAGAATCTTCATTTGCGCCTCCTAAAACTCCTCCCGCTTTTAAAGCGGCTTGAATTAAAGCGCTTGTTTTATTTTCATTTATATAATCAAGAGTTTTCTTGTCTGTTTCTCTTTTTTCATTTATTACATCCACAATCTGTCCTGCAATCATTCCTCTTATTCCAGCACCTTTAGCAATATATTCCATAGCTTTTGCAGAGCCTGACATGCTGTTTTGGCAAACTTCCGCAGCCATAATTTCATATGCATAGTTAAGAAGAGCATCTCCTGCAAGTATAGCTATGCTCTCTCCAAAGGCTTTATGACTTGTTAGTCGTCCCCGTCTGAAATTATCATTATCAAGAGCAGGAAGGTCGTCATGTATAAGTGAATAAGTGTGAATCATTTCAATTGCACACGCAAAAACTGATGCATCTTCTTTTTTTCCTCCGAAAAGCCTGTTCGACTCTAAAAGCAGAATGGGACGAAGCCGTTTCCCTCCTGCAAACACAGAATATCGCATTGCTTTAAAAATTATATCAGGATATTCAGTTTCTTCCGGTAAAATTTTATTAAGCTGTTCATCAATAAAAGTTTTTCTCTCTTGAAGTTCAAGCTTCATCTCCAATTTTTATTCATCTCCGTTTTCATCAAATGAAACAAGTGTATATTCTCCCTCAAAATTCTTTTTAAGCTCCATAACTTCTTTTTCGGCAGCTTCAAGAGAATTTTTACAAAACAAAGTCAGCTCCATTCCTTCTTTATAAAGCTCTATGGATTTTTCCAACCCGGCCCCATCATTCTCCAACTCTTGAACAATTTCTTCAAGTCTTAACAATGCAGTTTCATAGCTATGCTTTTTCTTCGCCATTATCAACTTTCACTCCTTTTGCATTGGCTAAAACTTCCCCGTCATGAAATTTAATTTTAATAATATCTCCTGCTTTAATATTATCAGCAGATGAAACAAGTTGATTTTCCTCATTAAATGTCATTGTAAAACCTCTTTTTAACACTGCTAAAGGATAAAGCAGTTCAAGTTTTTGGGAATTGTAATAAAGCTTTTGTTTCTTTATTGAAAGTATATTCATTATAGACCTGTCAATATCTTTTTTAAGCTTGTCTAAATTTATAACACTGTTAACAACATTTTCATGGACACGTCTAAAAGAAATGCCTTTTGAAAAATATTCTATATGTTTTTTTCTTCCTTGAATTGCTTTTTCAACTGCAAAATTAATTCTCAGCCTTAAAGCATTTACCTTGTCCAAATCAGCAAAAACGTCATTAACCGCAAGCTCAGCTGCGGCTGACGGAGTTGGTGCTCTTAAATCGGCAACAAAATCTGAAATTGTAAAATCAGTTTCATGTCCAACTGCACTTATAACAGGTGTTTCTGATGCGAAAATTGCTCTTGCAACAATTTCTTCGTTAAAAGCCCAAAGGTCTTCAATTGAACCTCCGCCTCTGCCCAAAATTATTGTGTCGGCTTTCCCCCACTCGTTTACATCTTTAATTGCTTTTGCAATTTCCCTTGCGGCATTTTCTCCTTGAACAAGAGAAGGAACAACCACAATTTCAACTGCATTGTTTCTTCTTTTTGAAACATTTATAATATCTCTGACTGCCGCCCCTGTTGGGGAAGTAATAACGGCAATTGTTTTAGGGTTTTTTGATATTTCTCTTTTATAATCTTCATCAAAAAGTCCTTCGTTTAAAAGCCTGGTCTTTATCTGTTCAAAAGCCAGCGTTAGCGAACCTATACCCGAAGGCTCAATAATTTCTGCATAAAGCTGATACTGGCCTGTTTTTTCATATGTGGAAACATACCCGCATATGTTAACCTCCATGCCGTTTTCAAGTTCAAAAGGCATTATCATTGCACTGCCTTTAAACATTACACAGTTTATTGCACTGTTTTCATCTTTAATTGTAAAATATAAATGTCCCATGGAATGTCTTTTATAGTTTGAAACCTCGCCTTTAACCCAAAGACTTTGAAGTATAAAATCTTTTTCAAAAATTCCTCTTATATATCTGTTAACCTGTGAAACTGTATGCACTTTGGGCTTTAACATGAAAGTCACCCCTTGGATACTTTGCCTAAAATTCCGTTTATAAATGCAGGCGCCTCGTCAGAACTGTATTTTTTTGCAAGCTCCACCGCCTCGTTAATAGCAACACTTTGCGGAGTTTCGTCTGAAAACAGCATTTCATAAACAGCAAGTCTTAAAATAGCTAAATCTACCTTGCTCATTCTCTCAACTGTCCATCCCTTTGCATAATCTGAAATAATTTTATCTATCTCTTCAATTTTTTCAATAGTTCCGTCAAAGGTTTCAAGAATATATTTTTTATCGGTTTCGTTTATTTCCATATTTTCTTTAAAAAAGATATCTTTGTTTTCCTCAATCTCCTCAGCATCTATAAACTCATACTGAAAAAGCAAGTTGAATGCATTTTTTCTGGCATTAATTCTGCTCATATAAATCCTCCGTAGCTAATTTTTATCTCTTTATAAAGGAACTAAACCCTCAGAGGAGCTCCCCCAAGGGTTATTAATTTCTTAAATTTCGGTTTCATCTTTTTCCTTTTCTTTTTCAACAATAACTGCATAAATTGTAACATTAACAGTTGAAACAGAAAGACCTGTCATAGTTTCAACAGCATTTTTAATTTTTAACTGAACAGCCTTTGCCGCTTCAACAAGCTTTATTCCAAACTTTATTGCAATTTCAATGTCAACAGAAGCTTCGTTTTCTTCAACACTTACCTTTACGCCCTTTGCAAGGTTTTTTTTGCCAAAAAACTCAACAAAAGATTCTGCGGTTTTTGATCCTGCGGCAATAACACCCTCAACCTCTGCAGCGGCAGTTGCTGCGATTATTGCTATAACTTCATCAGCTATTTTAATTTGACCGTTTTTATTTTCGCTGTATTCAGACATTTTAATTTCCTCCTATATAAATGCATCAAAACAAAAGTCACTCTTTTTATTTATTACCGTCTGCATATTTGTTTTTATTATACACAGTTTTGCCTTATAATGCAAAACTTTTTATGCATGTGTTATGAATAAAAAAACGGGAGGCTTCAAAGCCCCCCTTTATATTAATTTATAATTAAGTTATTGTTTTTTTAAAGTGCTTATTCTTATTTTATCTGAAGGAAGCCCTGTTTTTCTTTTTACAATATCTTCAATTTGCGCCGCTTGTTTTTCTGTTAACTGCTCTGCACTGTCAACAACAACATCAACTGTTTCATCATCAATTCTTACATAGGCTTCACTAAAACCTTTTGATTTAATCATAGATTCGGCTGCTGTTTCTTTTTCAATTCTTTCTTGAAGAGTAAGCATATTTTTTGCAAATTCGCTTTTTTGAGCAGTTTCAAGATTTTCATTATTAATCATTTCCGTAAGCATATCCTTTTGCTTTGCTCTTGCCTGTTCTCTTTCCAGCTTTGCCTGAATAAAATATGTATCTGCTCCTTGAGGGGCATTTACAAGAACTGCGGCACCTGTGTCATCATCGTTATCTAAATATCCCATTTCTGCTGTAATTGGGTCTAATTTAATATCTTCTGCCGCAACGGGAATGTCTTCTAAATCGTCTGCCAAAACAGTAATTTCACCGCCGTCATCAATAAGGGCTTCGTAACTTAAAACATCATCATTACTTGCGCTTTCGGCGCTGTCGCTATGGTTAAAATTAAGATAACCTGCAACGGCTATCATTACAACAAGTGTTGTTACAACAATCTGGTTTTTTCTTACTGCAAACATATATGTACCTCCCTATTTTTTCATTTTAAAAACTTCAACTTTATGTGCAGGCACATCTAAAAGTGCCTGAGCTCCTTTTGTAAGCGCCTCTTTTACAAAAATGTCATCTCCCCCTTCGGCAACAATTATAACCCCTTCTATTTCGGGATATTTTTCCTTTAACACAAGAGGCTTCTCGTTTCCGCCGCTTTGCGAAAGAATAACCGCACTTTTTTCTACACTTGTTTCACCTTTAATATCTCTTGTTTTTTCTTCTTCCGCAATTATAATTTCATTTCCCGCCTTTAAGGTTACCATTACCTCAACATTGCCTGCCCCGTCAATGGATGCAAAAACAGAAGCAAGTCTATTTTCCATATCACTGCTTTGAGAAACGGTTTCATTTTTATCGTCTGTTTCCATAATTTCCTGTTTTTTTATAGGAAAAGTTTCTTTATTTCCAAAAAGCATATTCCCAAGAACAATAAGCATAACCCCCATTGCTAAAAGAGCGGCTAAGTCAGCCTTAAGCTTTTTCCTGTCTTTTCTTAAAAAATTCATAACAGTATTTTTATTCAAGGCAAATCCCCCAATCATTGGTAAATAAACTCTATGTTTTTTATATCAACACCATATCTGCCGGCAATATAAGCCACTTTTTTACTGTCATCATCTCCTTTTTCCGACTTATATAACCTTATTTCTAAAATCTTACCGTAGCTTTCATCACTTTCGTCTACAACAATTTCTGCTTTTTCAGCCTCTGCATCAAAACAAATTTTTTCTGAAAGACGTTCTTCAAATATGTAAAAACTTAAACTGTTTTCTTCTGTGTCAGTATATGTTTCAGGCAATTCCCAAATTTCCTCAGACCACCTTTCTACGGCTCCCCCAATTACGTTCTCGTTTATACCGCTTAAATATGCAACAGGACGAAGAACCGTTAAGGTCAGCATAAGACCCATAAGAAGTTTTAAATATTTTTTATATCCTTCGGGAGTAATTATTTCAACAAAAACCGAAACAATCAAAAAGGATACTATAGTTTTTATATATGCTCCTATTATCTCTAACATTACACAAATCCTCCTTGTGGCAAAGCAAGGCTTTTCTTGATTTAAATTCTCTTTGTTGAAACTAACTTCTATCCATAACACATATTTAAATAACAGTAAGTAAAATTATTGCTGAAAACACAAACATACTGCTTACAACAAATATCGCTCCCATTAAAAGTGCAGAAAAATCCCCTGCCCCGTTTAATGCATCTATAAGCCTTGGTTCACTCACAGGCTCTATAACAGCGGCTGTAAACTTATATATAAAAAATATAACAAGAAGCTTTATCACAGGTGTCATAACAACAACACAAACAGCAATAACCGTTCCAATTGCAACAGAGCTTCTTAAAAGCCCTGTGAGAGATGCGGCTGTTTCCACAGCACCTGTCATAATATCTCCCACAACAGGCACAGCCCCTACAGCACTTTTTGCTGTTTTGCCTAATATGCCTGAAATACCCGCCGCACCTGTTTTTTGCAGTGCCGCTATGCTCATAAATAAAAAAACACAAACTTTAAGTCCTATGGAAATAATGTTTTTAAAAAACTCGCTTAAATTATTTAAAATACCTTTTTCAGATATGTTATTTGCAATTTGAAGCATGGCTGTAAGCTTTATTGCAGGAACAAAAACAGAATTTATAACAAAACTTAAAATCCCTGCCGCACTCATTATAAAAGGCCCCATAACAGCCGCCTGAGCCGCCTGTCCGGAAAAGGCGGTTATTGTTAAAAAAAGAGGTATCATTTGTTTAAGCATTATAATAAGGGAGTCAATAGTTTTAGATACCATTTTGCTGTTTTCATAAAATGAAGTCATAACTATGTAAATAAGAAGTATATAGCAAACGTAAAAGCCCAGCTCTGCCACCTCTTTGCTTCCGAAAGAGTCTTCCAAAGTTTTTAAAAACCCACATAAAATTGCTATAAATATTATTTTTTTAATAAGAGAAACTTGATTTATAAACTCTGTAAAGAATTGTTTTATAACTTTTGAAAAAATCTCTTTCGGAGATATTTTTATTCCTTTGTCCGCCGCTTCAATAACAGTTTCCTTAAAGCTGAAATCCCAATCAGTTTCTTCCATAGCACTGTCTATTTCCTCTAAATCAAATTTCGCAAGTTCACTGCCTATTATGGTGTTCACTTTTTCCTCGGCATAAATTTTTTCACAAAAAACTATGCATAGACCAAACATAACCAAAAAACAAATTATCCTTTGTTTCATAATCTCCCCACCTAAATAAAATTTTGCACCATTTCCATAAGTGCCATAATCACAGGCATTGCACTTACTGCAATAAAAATTTTTCCAGCAAGGTCTATTTTAGTTGATATAGAGCCTTCACCTGCATCTTTTGCTATTTCAGAACCAAACTTTGCTATGTATGAAATACCGATTATTTTTATAACAATGTTTAAATATCCATCACTAAGACCTGCTGTTTTTGTAAGGTGAGCTAAAAGGGAAAACACTTTTTCCAAATACCTTGCCGCAAAAAGAAAAATCAATATTCCCGTAACAAGGCTTAAAAGTATGCTAAATTGTGGGTTTTCCTTTTTTAATGCAACAGAAAGCACTGTTCCCACAATTCCCGCCATAACAACCTGTAAAATTTCCATACTATCCCAACCCTTTATATTAAAGATGAAAAAGTGTCTGAACTGTTTCAAAAAGTTTGCTTATGTATTGAATAACCCAGTATAAAACAACAACAAGCCCTGCAAGTGTTGTCATCATAGCCTGTTCTTCCCTGCCTGCCCTTATAAGCACCTGATTTAAAACGGCTATAAGTATTCCTGCCGCCGCAATTTGAAAAACAATATTAATCTCCATAATGTTCCCCCCGATATAAATTCAGAAATACATATTACTAAATAAAATAGTTTAACATTCTTTATTCTTTCTATAGCAAAACAAGAGAAATCATAAGCCCGCACATTATTCCCAAAGATTTATAAAGCCTTTCTTCAGATATTTTTTTATCCCGCAATAGTGATTGAGTGTTCTCTACATATTCAATTAAAAGCCTTGCGTTATCCGATTGCTGTCCTTTGTCTGCGTAACCCAAAGTTCGCCCGAAAGAGTAGATATACTCCATATCTTCAGTATTAAAATATGAATGTTTTGAAACTTCACCCAAAACCTGTGCCCAAATGTCTATTAAAGCTTCACCGCTTCTTTTTTCTATTTCTTTTGATGCCAAATCAAAAAGTATAGATATAACACCGCTTGTCCTTTCGCTTATTTCTTTAAAAAGACTGCCAAGAGGTGCTGAAGAATAAACAACTTCGCCTTTAAATATGGTTATGGCTTTTTTAAGCTGTTCAAGGTCATAAATTCTAAAAGAGGTTCTTGCAGCAAGATAAAGACCCGAAATATAAGTTGTTATCATAATTATTATAAAACCTGTTATTTTCAGAAACATTTTATCCTTCTCCTTTAATAACATTTAAATTTCCATCAAGTATATATTTAATATCTCCCATTGTTCCTTCCTTATTCTGCAAGAAAATAAACCTGTCAAAAATCTTTTTTTCAAATAAAGAAGAAAGCTCCATTCTTTTGGATATTGTTTCAATATCTTCCCCGTGACAAGTGCAAATAACCTTTACACCACAGCAGGTCATTTCAAAAATTGCTTTTGCATCTTCTTCCGTTCCTATTTCATCAACAGCTATAACCTCAGGGGCCATACTTCTTAAAGCCATTTTCATGCCAAAAACCTTTGGCGCACCATCTAAAACATCTGTGTTATCCCCTAAATCTATGTTTTCAGAAGAGATTTCACTTCTTTCGTCTATAACGGAAATTGTTATTGCTTTGCTGCTTATAAGCCTTATTAAATCTCTTAAAAGCGTGGTTTTTCCGCATCCCGGAGGAGAAATAATCATTGTATTAAGCACCTTTTTATTTTGTAAAACAAATGGCAAAACCTTTTCGCCACCGCCATAGATTTGATGAGAAATTCTTAAATTCACAGATGAAATCTTTCTTATATCACTGACTTTTCCATCTTTAATTACAACCTTGCCAAAAATGCCTGCCCTATGCCCTCCTTTTAAAGAGATAAAGCCATTTTTGATTTCTTCATTTATCGAATAAAGTGAATATCCGCCTAAGGTTTCCATTGTTTCGGAAATGTCTTTAAAACTTGGCTTAAAATTCTTGTTAGGTATTAAATCTTTGTTTCCCCATAATTTCAAAACTATGGGCTTATTTACTCTTATTCTTATTTCCTGTGTTTTTTCATATATTTCAGGCTCTATGGTTTCTAAACACTTTCTAATACTGCCGCTTGTCAAATAAAGAATTTCTGCTTTAGTGTTCAAGGCATGTACCCCTCCTCTTTTTAAAATAGTATGACTTTGAAGAAAAAATATGCTATTATATTGTTGACAAGAAAATATCTTGGATATAAAATTGTTTCAGATTAATTTAACGCTTTAAAGCGCAACAGGAGGACAAAAATGATTATTGTTATGAAAACTTCTTCAACAGAAGAAAATATAAAAAACATTATTAATAACCTTGAAGGGTGCGGACTTCAGGCACATCTGTCAAAGGGTAAAGATGTAACGATTATTGGAGTTGTGGGAGATAAGCACATTTTCCTTGAAAAAAATCCACAGCTTATGCCGGGTGTTGAAAAAATTGTTCACGTAAGCGAAAGCTATAAACTTTCAAACAAAAAATTCCACCCCGAAGCAAGTGTTATCGACATTGGCGGAGTTAAAATCGGCGGTGACGAATTTGTAATTATGGCAGGGCCTTGCGCAGTTGAAAGTGAGGAAATAATGTTTAAAACGGCAGAGGCTGTTTTAGAAGGGGGAGCCCAAATTCTTCGTGGCGGAGCATATAAACCTCGTACATCTCCTTACTCTTTCCAAGGTCTTGAAAGCGAAGGCCTTAAATATATGGCTAATGCAAGGGAAAAAACAGGCCTTAAAATTATAAGTGAAGTAACAAGCATTGTTGCAATTGAAGCCGCAAAAGAAGGCAAACTTGACCTTATTCAAATTGGCGCAAGAAACATGCAAAATTTTGAGCTTCTTAAAGCAGCAGGAAAATCAGGCATTCCCGTTCTTCTTAAAAGGGGTTTAAGTGCAACAATAGAAGAATGGCTTAATGCGGCTGAATATATAATGAGCGAGGGTAACTTAAATGTAATACTTTGCGAAAGAGGTATCAGAACGTTTGAAACATCAACAAGAAACACCCTTGATTTAAGTGCAATTCCTGTTATAAAATCAAAAAGCCACCTGCCTATTATTGTTGATCCAAGCCATGCAACAGGGGTTAGAGATTATGTTGCGCCTTTGGCAAAAGCGGCTGTGGCGGCTGGTGCGGACGGACTTATGATTGAAGTTCATCCATGCCCTGAATGTGCTCTTTCCGACGGGCCTCAATCTCTTAATCCTGCAGATTTTAAAAAGCTTTGTGACGAATTAAGGCCTCTTATAAACCTTATGGGAAGGAAGTTCTAAATGTTTGAAAAAGTAGGAATTATCGGTTTGGGTCTTCTTGGCGGCTCAATTGCCAAGGCTCTTAAAGGCCGTCTTCATACTAAAAAAATAGTTGCGGCAAACAGAAACGAAGATGTACTTTTAACAGCTTACAACGAAGGAATAATTGACGAATATGCCACAGATGTTACAGAAATTTTCTGCGGCTGTGACGTTGTCTTTATATGCACCCCTGTTAACCTTATATGTAGCTATGCAAAAAAACTCACCTCATTTGTAGACAGTAGCTGTGTGGTTTCAGATGTGGGCAGCACAAAAGGAAACATTTATGAAGAAATGAAAGAATTTAAGGGAAAGTTCCACTTTATAGGCGGACATCCTATGACAGGGTCGGAAAAGTTTCGTTACAGTGCTTCAAAGGAGCATTTGTTTGAAAATGCTTACTATATACTTACTCCCGACGAAAGTGTTCCAAATGAATATTTAGAAGAATTCAAAAAAGGGCTTGAGGCTTTTGGGGCAATACCAATTGTGGTTTCCCCACATGAGCATGATTATATTGTGGCTTCCATAAGTCATGTTCCGCATATAATCGCTTCTGCCCTTTGTAATAATGTTAAAAACCTTGATACAGACGAAAAACATATGAAACTTCTTGCGGCAGGAGGCTTTAAGGATATAACAAGAATTGCCTCCTCAAACCCTGCCATGTGGGAAAGTATTTGCATGGATAACCAAAAGGAAATAATTAAAGTTCTTGGCAGCCTTGAAAATGTTATTTCCGATATAAAAACAAAAATTTTTAAAAATGATAATTCGTCTGTATATAACTATTTTGAAGAAGCAAGGTTATACAGAAACTCCTTTTCAAGTACGTCAAAAGGCTCCTTTATTAAAATGTATGACATTAATGTTGATATACTTGATAAACCCGGCTCCATTGCAGTTATTGCCGTTTTATTTTCAGCCAACAGCATAAATATAAAAAATATGAGCATTGTCAATAATAGAGAGCAAGAAGGCGGAGTTCTTCATATATCCTTTGACAGTGAAGAACAAAGGCAGCAAAGCATTAAAGTTCTTAGAGAAATGAATTTTGAGGTAACAATTAAAAACTGAATTGAGTGATAAAGATGAACAAAACAATAGAAAAAAAATATAGCTTAAACGGTGAAGTGTCAATACCTGGAGATAAATCCATAAGTCATAGGGCTGTTATGTTTGGCTCTATTGCAAAAGGTGTAACAGAAATCTCTAACTTTTTAACAGGAGAAGACTGTCTTTCTACAATTTCCTGTTTTAAAAAAATGGGCATTGATATTTCAGTTGATAAAACAAATGTAACAGTGCACGGAAAAGGTCTTTACGGACTTTCTAAGCCTTTAGAAACTTTAGATGTGGGTAACAGCGGAACAACATTAAGGCTTATAAGCGGCATACTTGCGGCGCAAAACTTTAAAATTAAAATTACAGGCGATTCCTCCATTCAAGGCAGACCAATGGACAGAATATCCAACCCTCTTTCTTTAATGGGCACACAAATAAAAGGAACAATTAAAAATTCAAAACTTTATGCTCCCCTTGAAATAGAGGGGAAAAAATTAAACCCTATTAGCTACACCCTTCCTGTTGCAAGCGCACAGGTTAAAAGTTCCATAATTCTTGCTTCCCTTTATGCAGAGGGTGAAACTGTTATAGTTGAACCTGAACCAACAAGGGATCACACTGAAATTATGCTTAATTATCTTGGTGCAGATATAAAACGTGAAGAAAATAAAATAATCTGCAATCCTGTTTCACAGCTTTACGGAAAAGAAATACAGGTGCCCTCTGATATTTCTTCTGCGGCATATTTTATGGTAGGCGGAGCAATATGCCCTGACAGCAAACTAACTCTTAAAAACATAGGGGTTAATCCCACAAGAGCAGGAATTATTGAAGTTCTTAAAAATATGGGTGCAAAACTTACCCTTACAAACCAAAAAATTATGTGTGGAGAGTTGGTTGCCGATTGTTTTATTGAATCCAGCAGCCTTAAAGGAACTATAGTTGAGGGAAGCATAATTCCAACTCTTATTGATGAAATACCTGTTATTGCAGTTGCGGCCGCTTTTGCAGAGGGAGAAACAATAATAAAAAATGCAGAAGAGCTTAAGGTTAAAGAAAGTAACAGAATTAAAACCGTTGTTACAGAGCTTAAAAAGTTTGGTGTTGATATTGAAGAAACTGAAGACGGCATGATTATAAGAGGAAAAAAAGCGTTACATGGTGCTGTGTGTGAAAGCTACAATGACCATAGAATTGCCATGAGCCTTGCAATAATGGGAATTATGACAGGTGATACAACCATAGTTCAATCGGAATGCGTAGATATATCTTTTCCAAACTTTTTCCAAACCTTGGAGGAATTATAAAATGAAACTTATTCTTTTTGGTGACAGCCTTACCTATGGATACGGAGTGTCAAGCAATGAAAATATAGAAACATTAATAAAAAACGCTTATCCTTCTTGGAAAGTAATTAATAAAGGCATTAATGGAGATTCAACAAGGGATGCCCGAAAAAGATTTGAAAGGGATGTTGCTTCCCTAAAGCCTGATATAGTTACATTTCTTTTTGGCTCAAACGATTCTGCAATGGGTGAAGGATATATAACCCTTTATGAATATAATATTAATCTTGAAATGATGATAGAAAAACTTAAGCTTATAAATCCTAAGTGCAAAATTATAATGATAACACCGCCGCCTGTGGATGACACTGTTTTTATGCCTTATAATTATAACGAAAGACTTGAGCCTTATGTGGAAAACTGCAGAAACCTTGCAAAAAAGCATAATTTGGTTCTTGCAGATTTCAACCTTCATTTAAAAGAAGTAATCAAAAACGGTATAGATGAGTATCTTCAAGAAGACGGGGAACACCTTTCAAAAAAGGGTTATATTGAATTTTTTAAATGCATAGAAAAGAGCCTTAAAAACAGTTTTTAAGGCTCCCATTATTCAAAAGAGGTATTATAATGACAGAAAATAAAGAAAATAAAATGGGCACAATGCCCATAGGTTCACTTCTTATAAACATTTCACTTCCAATTGTTATAAGCATGCTTATTCAAGCACTTTATAATATAGTTGACAGTTATTTTGTTTCAAAAATAAGCGAAAATGCATTCACTGCCGTTTCCCTTGCTTTTCCTGTTCAAAACTTAATGATTTCCATTGCAGTTGGAACGGGAGTTGGAATAAACGCCCTTCTTAGCCGAAGCTTGGGCGAAAAGAACTTCACCCTTGCTAATAAAACTGCTGAAAACGGTGCCTTCCTTGCAGTTTTAAGTGCACTTTTAATGTGCGTTTTAGGTTTTTTCTTCACAGATTTTTATTTTAATGCACAAACTGATATAATGGAAATAGTTGAAAACGGAGTTATATACACTAAAATATGTACTGTATTTTCACTTTTTCTTTTTATAGAAATATTGTGCGAGCGTCTTTTACAAGCAACAGGCAGAACGGTTTACTGCATGATTACACAAGCCACAGGTGCTATTATCAATATAATTTTAGACCCTATACTAATTTTTGGTATGTTTGGTATGCCGAAAATGGGAGTTACAGGTGCGGCTGTTGCAACAGTTATTGGGCAGTTTTCATCTGCTGTTATAGGGATAATATTTAATCTTTATTTTAACCATGATATTAAAATAAAAATAAAAGGCTTTAAACCGAACTTCCATGTTATAAAAACCATTTATAATATTGGTTTACCTGCAATTTTAATGCGTTCGGTTTCCACGGTTACGGTTTTTGGTATGAACAATCTTCTTCTCGGTTTTTCTTCAACAGCAACAGCTGTAATGGGTATTTATTATAAATTAGAAAGCTTTGCTGTAATGCCTGTTTTTGGCCTTAATAACGGAATGGTGCCAATAATCGCATACAACTATGGTGCAAAACGAAAAGAAAGGATTATAAAAACAATAAAAATAAGCCTTATAGCCTCATTTGTAATAATGGGAGCAGCATTTTTAGCATTATTAACACAAGCCGAAAAGATCCTTTTAATGTTTAATGCTTCCAGTGAAATGCTTGAAATCGGCATCCCTGCTCTTAGAATAATTTCAACACATTATATTATAGCCTGCTTTTCAATAATTTTAACGGCTGTTTTTCAAGCTTTCGGAAAAGGTTTTTACAGCCTTACAATGTCTGTTACAAGACAGCTTGCAGTGCTTTTGCCTGTTGCATTTTTCCTCTCAAAAACGGGAGATTTATCTAAGATTTGGTTTGCATATCCAATTGCAGAAATTGTTGCGGTTATACTTGCGGTTATATTTATGACAAAAGTTTATAAAAATAATATTAAAGATTTATAAGCACTAAATATATTAAAGCGGTTAAAAAAAAGGTAAGATTGAAATTCAACCTCACCTTTTTGATTGGCATAGAACAAAACTCTGTTTTTTTGTTTTAAAACCTGCAGTATTTTTCCATATATTCTTCCATTTTCGAAAGAACATCTTTATATTCTTCCTTTTCTTTAAGGTATTCATAAATATCTTTAACAGTTACTATGGAATGAACTTCAATTCCAAACTCTTCCTTAACTTCCATAACTGCTGTTTTTTCACTGTATTGACCAATTTCACAGCGGTTTACAGAAATAAACATATCATTAACACTTACCTTTGCCGCATCAAAAAGCACAGGCATTGTTTCACGGATTGCAGTTCCCGCTGTTATTACATCTTCTATGATTATAATTTTATCACCATCAACAGGTTTATAACCCACAAGACTTCCGCCCTCGCCATGATCTTTAACTTCTTTTCTATTGAAGAAATAAGGCTTATCAATATTAAATTCTGTTGCCATGTTTGCAGCCGTTGCCGCAGCAAGGGGTATTCCTTTATATGCAGGGCCGAATATGGCATCAAAGTTTTCTCCGCATGTATCTTTAATCAATTTTGAATAAAACTTAGCAAGGGTAGCAATTTGGCGGCCTGTTTTATAATTGCCTGTATTTATAAAATATGGTGTGTTTCTACCGCTTTTTGTTATAAAATCTCCAAAACGCAAAACATCAGCGCCTATCATAAACTCAATAAATTCGATTTTTTCGGAACTTAACATATATTTCCTCCCGTAAACTTATCTTTTAATCATAAATCTATTTTATATTTTTACAGCCTTAGAACACAGTAAAGTTAAAATATAATGGTAAAGGTCTTAGGGGCTTTGCCCCTAACACCCCCACAAGAGTTTCACCCTTTGAACCCATATTAAAAGCAGATAGACCTGAGCAAAAACAAGGTTTTTCTTTATCTGCAAATAAATTGTTATTCTATTATGCCTCTTATTTGGCTTAAATCCTTTATATTATTTTCAAGCATATATTTTTCAATGCCCTCAATAACCTCAATTGTTGCAAAAGGGTTCATAAAATTTGCTGTACCCACTGCCACAGCCGTTGCACCAACCATTATAAATTCAATGGCATCTTCCCATGTTGAAATTCCGCCCATTCCTATAATAGGAAGTTTTGTGCATTTATTAACTTGATAAACCATTCTCAAAGCTACAGGTTTTATTGCAGGTCCTGAAAGACCGCCAACCTTATTTGCAAGAACCGGTTTACGTTTATTAATATCAATTTTCATTCCAAGAAGTGTGTTTATAAGGGAAATTCCATCTGCTCCGCCGCTTTCCGCCGCCCTTGCAATTTCTGTTATATCTGTAACATTTGGTGTCAGCTTAACAATCAACGGTTTTTTTGAATATTTTTTAACCTCGGAAACAACCTTTTCTGCCATTTTAGGCTCTGTTCCAAAGGTTATCCCTCCTGCCGAAACATTGGGGCAGGAAATGTTAAGCTCAAAAAGGTCAACGTCAGCCTCACTCATTCTTTCCGCCACATCACAATATTCCTCAATGCTATGTCCGCAAAGATTAACAATTATTTTTGTGTCAAACTGCCTAAGAAAAGGAATGTCATTTTCAATAAAACAATCAGCACCGGGATTTTGCAAACCAACGGAATTAAGCATTCCGCCATATGTTTCAGCAATTCTTGGTGAGTTATTTCCTAACCAAGGCACATTGGCAACACCCTTAACAGTAACTGCTCCAAGTCTGTTTAAATCGATAAACTCTGCATATTCTTTGCCGCTTCCAAAGGTTCCTGATGCAGTTGTAACAGGATTTTTCATTTCCACACCGCAAATATTAACTAAAGTGTTGATTTTATTCATCCCAAATCACCTCACTGCCTTTAAAAACAGGGCCGTCTTTGCAAACCTTTTTATTTTCAAACCCATTATCTTTTTTAATTTTAACAGCACAGCCAACGCATGCACCAATGCCGCATGCCATTCTTTCTTCCATGGAAACCTGTGCATCAATGCCTTTTTCAAGTGCCCATTCAGAAAGAAATTTAAGCATTATTTTAGGGCCGCAGGAGTAAATTGCATCTGCATTAGGGTTGATTTCTTTCATAAGTTCAACCACGTTGCCTTTAAATCCAACGCTTCCATCGTCTGTTGCCACGTTAACTTCTGCATCTAAGGATTGAAACTTTTCAACAAGTATAGGGTTTGAGCGAGAACCAAGAAAAACAATAATTCTTCCTTTTAAATTCTTGGCAACCTCAACAAGAGGCGGCGCACCTATACCTCCGCCTACAAGAATATAAGTGCCCTCTTTTTCTGAAATTTCAAAGCCATTTCCAAGTGGGCCTAAAACCTGCACTTTATCATTTTCTTTAAGTGAGCTGAAAACTTTTGTTCCCTTGCCTGCAATTTGATAAATAAGAGTTAAACTCCCCTTTTCTTTATCAATTTCGCTTATGGAAATTGGTCTTGGGAGAATGTTCTCTCCAAGACCTGTGTAGATATTTATAAACTGTCCGGGCTTTGCCTCATTAGAAATTTCAGGAACTAAAATATTCATTTCAAAAATGTTTTCTGCTATTTCCTTATTTGATAAAATCTCTGCTGTTGTAAAACTTTTCATTTATACTTCCTCCAGAGAAATAACTCCTATATTTTCAATAGTAACATCGCTTTCAGTAACATCAAGAAGTGCGCTCATTGTGTCAAGAGATGTCATAAGGTTAACTTTACTTTCTGCAGCCGCACGTCTTATTTTAAAACCGTCACTTACAGAATTATTGCCTTTGTTTGGTGTGTTTATTATAACATCAATAATTCCGCTTCTAACAACATCAAGAACATTTGGAACACCTTCGCTTATTTTTCTTACAACTGTTAAGTTGTCAATGCCGTTTTCTTTAAGATACTCGGCAGTGCCTTCAGTTGCAAGAAATTTATAACCAAGATTTTTAAGTCTTTTAGCAATAGGCAAAAAGTCAGGTCTGTCATAAGGTTTAATTGTAACAAGAACAGTTCCGTTTTTCTTTGGAACAACAACACCTGCCGCAGTAAAGCCTTTAAAAAGAGCCTCTTCCAAAGTTTTTCCCACACCTAAAACTTCACCTGTGGAACGCATTTCAGGCCCAAGGCTAACCTCTACCTCCGGCAACTTTTCTGTTGAGAAAACAGGCACTTTTATGCAGATTGTGTCAGGCTCAGGACAAATTCCTGTTTCATAGCCTAAATCCTTAAGGCTTGCGCCAAGCATAATTTTTGTGGCAATGTCAATGATAGGCACCCCTGTTACTTTGCTTATATAAGGCACAGTTCTGCTTGAACGTGGATTAACTTCGATTATATTAAGTTCTCCTTTATATTCAATAAACTGTATGTTGATCATACCTATTACTTTAAGAGCAATAGAGATTTTCTTTGTTACTTCAAGTATCTGATTTCTTATTGTGTCAGAAATATTTTGCGGCGGATAGATAGATATGGAATCTCCCGAATGAACTCCTGCCCTTTCAAGATGCTCCATAATTCCGGGAATAACAACATCCTTGCCGTCACAAATGGCATCAACTTCAATTTCTCTTCCCTGCAAATATCTGTCAATAAGAACAGGGTTTTTGCTGTCTTTAATAAATGCCTCTTTAAGATATTTTTCAAGCTGTTCTTCAGAATATGTTATTTCCATGCCCTGTCCTCCAAGAACATAGGATGGTCTTACAAGAACAGGATACCCAAGTTCGTCTGCAACATCAATTCCTTCTTTAATGCTCCAAACACCCTTGCCCTTAGGACGTGTAATGTCAAGTTCTTCAAGAAGTGCATCAAACTTTTCCCTATCTTCTGCCGCATCAATTTGTTCAGGCTTTGTTCCGTAAATAGGTATGTTCATTTCACGGAAGAACTTTGCAAGCTTGATTGCAGTCTGCCCTCCGAATTGGAGAATAACTCCGTCAGGTCTTTCCTTTTCAACTATATTAAGAACATCCTCTTCTGTAAGCGGTTCAAAATAAAGCTTGTCGGAGGTATCAAAGTCTGTTGAAACAGTTTCAGGGTTATTGTTAATTATAATTGTTTCAACGCCTGCTTTTTTAAGAGAAAGAATTGAGTGAACAGAACAGTAATCAAACTCTATACCTTGTCCTATTCTAATAGGGCCTGAACCTATAACTATAACCTTTTTATTTTTACTTACAACAACTTCATCATGCTCATCATAAGTAGAATAGTAATATGGAGTTGCAGCCTCAAACTCTCCTGCGCATGTGTCAACCATTTTATAAACAGGCAGTATGTTATATTTCGTTCTTAGATTATAAATTTCAGGCGGAGTAACATCTCCTTCCCCTAAAAGGTCTGCTATTCCCTTATCTGAAAACCCTATTTTTTTGTATGCTCTAAGTGTTTCTTCGTCAAGGTCATCTTTTGTTATTGTTTTAAGATATTCTTCCATATCAACAATTTTTTTAATTTTATATACAAAAAACTTGTCCATACCTGTTATCTCACAAACCTTTTCAACCCTGTAACCTCTTCTAAGCATTTCCGCAAGGTCAAAAAGTCTTTCATCATCGGGAACAACAACTCTCTTTTTAAGTTCTTCAAGAGTTTTAGATTTGCTGTATTTTCTTTCAAGGGTATACTGGCCTATTTCAAGAGAGCGGACACCTTTTAAAAGTGCGCTTTCAAAACTGTTGCCTATGGACATAATTTCTCCTGTTGCCATCATTTTTGTTCCAAGAGTTCTCTTTGCGCTTTTAAATTTATCAAATGGCCATTTTGGAATTTTACATACAACATAGTCAATGGTTGGCTCAAAGCAAGCAAAAGTTTTCTTTGTTACGGCATTTTTAATTTCATCAAGTCTGTAGCCAAGAGCAATTTTAGCGGCTACTTTAGCAATAGGATATCCTGTTGCCTTTGAAGCAAGAGCTGATGAACGGCTTACACGAGGATTAATTTCTATAACTGCATAGTTAAAGCTGTTTGGGTCAAGTGCAAACTGAACATTGCATCCCCCTTCAATAGATATTGAATCTATAATATCTATTGCTGCTTTTCTAAGCATTTGATATTCCCTATCGCAAAGTGTCTGCGCAGGGGCAACAACTATTGAATCTCCTGTATGAACACCAACAGGGTCAACATTTTCCATTGAACACACTGTTATACAGTTTCCTGCACCATCACGAATAACTTCAAACTCAATTTCTTTCCAACCTTTTATACTTCTTTCAATAAGCACCTGACCAACACGGCTTAGATGAATTCCCTGTGCTGTTATTTCCCTTAACTGGTCTTCGTTTTCAGCAATTCCTCCGCCTGTTCCGCCAAGTGTGTATGCAGGACGAACAATAACAGGATATCCTAACTTTTCGGCAAACTCAACCGCACCTTCAATGTTTGTTACTATCTCGCTTTCAACAATTGGCTGATTTGTTCTTTCCATCAGCTTTTTAAAGGAATCCCTGTCCTCTCCTTCTTTTATTGACTCAATTGATGTACCGATTACACGCACATTGTATTTATCTAAAACACCTTTGTCATAAAGCTCACAACTAAGATTAAGACCTGTCTGCCCTCCCATTCCTGCAATAATGCTGTCTGGGCGTTCTTTTTCTATAACCTTTTCTATAAATTCCGCAGTAAGTGGTTCGATATATGTGTGGTGTGCCATATCTCTGTCTGTCATTATTGTGGCAGGGTTGCTGTTTACAAGAACAACCTCAACGCCCTCTTCTTTAAGTGCTTGAACAGCCTGAGTTCCTGAATAGTCAAACTCCGCAGCCTGCCCTATAACAATGGGGCCTGAGCCAATAACAAGCACTTTTTTAATTGTATTATCCTTAGGCATTATCTCCACCTCTTTCTGCAATTTCTATAAATCTATCAAACAAAAACCCTGTGTCCAAAGGCCCCGGGCTTGCTTCAGGATGGAACTGAACGCTGAAAATCGGAAGTTTTTTATGCCTTATACCCTCTATTGTTCCGTCATTTATGTTTACAAATGCAGGCTCCACATCATCCGGAAGATCTGTAACAACATATTCATGATTTTGTGAAGTTATATAAACTCTTCCCGTTTTTATATCTTTAACAGGATGATTTCCACCATGATGGCCGAATTTCATTTTTTCGGTTTTTCCCCCAAGGGCAAGGCTTATTATCTGGTTACCCATGCAAATTCCCATTATAGGTTTTTTGCCTATAAGCTGTTTAACTGTTTCAATGATTTCAGGCACATCCATAGGATTTCCCGGCCCGTTGGAAATAAAAACAGCGTCAGCGTTAAGGGAAAGTATATCTTCGGCAGAGGTGAAAGCAGGCAAAACAGTGATTTTACAGCCTCTTGCTTTTATATCTCTTAAAATTCCTTTTTTTGTACCTAAGTCAAGAAAAGCGATATGTGTTCTTGTTCCCGGAATTTCATACTTTTCTTTTATTGTGCATTCTTTTATTAAGTTTTTATTGTTAAGACTTTCAAATTTAAGGTTAATTTGTTTCTCGGTTAAATCCTTGCCTCTTGTTGTTATTATGCCTTTCATAACTCCGCTGTCTCTAAGTATCATTGTAAGTGCTCTTGTGTCAATTCCTTCAATTCCCATAACTTTGTTTTGCTTAAGGAAATCATCAAGATTCATTTCGCATCTCCAGTTGTTTGGAAAATCACATTTTTCCCTTACAACAAAACCTTTAAGCTTAGGTGCGTCACTTTCCAAATCATCAAGATTAATTCCGTAATTTCCTATAAGAGGATATGTCATTGTCACAATTTGACCTGCGTATGAAGGGTCTGTTAAAAGCTCTTCGTATCCTGTCATGCCTGTATTAAAAACGACTTCTCCCACTGTTTCTTTAACATAACCGAAGGCTGTTCCCTTAAAACGCATGCCGTTTTCAAGGATTAGTTCCGCCTTAATAGTTTTTTCCATTATATACATCTCCTTAAGTCGTTTTTCATATCAATAACAGCCTCTCTTGCCGCCTGTGCAAAATCTTTTTCACTGTATTTATCTTTGTAGAGTTTGTTTTGATGTGCCGCAATTATCCCTCTTGAAGAATTAACAATGGCACCTAAACCGTCTTTATCAAAACATACTGATAAATCCTCGGCAGTTCCTCCTTGCGCCCCATATCCCGGAACAAGGAAAAACGTGTTAGGCATAAGGGAGCGGAGTTTTTTCGCCTGGTCAGGATGTGTTGCACCAACAACTGCACCAACACTTGAATATCCGTTTTTGCCCATAAGCTCTTCTCCCCATTTGCTTGTAAGAACACCCACATGCTCATAAAGGGTTTTTCCTCCCACATCCAAATCTTGAAGCTGTCCGCTGTTTGGGTTAGAAGTTTTAACAAGAACAAACATCCCTTTTTCATATTCTTTACAGTTTTCCATATAAGGCTCAATGGAATCCCAGCCAAGATATGGATTAAGGGTTATAAAATCCTCATGATAAATTTCAAACAAGTTTCCCTCAACATCTACTCTGCCAATGTGACCATCAGAATAAGCTTCCGCAGTTGATGCAATATCTCCTCTTTTAATATCACCTATTATTACAAGTCCCTTTTCCTTGGCATATTTAATTGTCTTTATATAACTTTCAATTCCATCAGTGCCAAGCATTTCATACATGGCAACTTGAGGTTTTACTGACGGAATAAGGTCAAAGGTTGCATCAATTATTTCTTTGTTAAACATAAAGAAGGCTTCTGCAACAGCTTTTGGAGTTTTTCCGTAATTTTCAAAGCATTCTTTTTGAATAAACTCGGGGATAAAGGAAAGTCTTGGGTCAAGACCAACAACTGTTGGATTTTCCGTTTGTTTTATCTTTTCAATAAGTCTGTCGATTATCACTTTAACTCACCTTCCTCCACCTTAACAACTCCGTCAACAAGTGTATACATAATTTTCCCCTTAACTTTATATCCGTTAAAAGGTGTGTTTTTACCCTTTGAAACAAAATCTTCCGAATTTATTTCATATTCAAAAACAGGGTCAATAATTGTTATGTCTGCTGATTTTCCCTGGGATATATCGCCTTTATCAATTCCAAGAAGTTTGGCAGGGTTTATTGTCATTTTTTCTATTAACTTTTCAGCTGAAAGCCAGCCCTCTTCAATAAGCACTGAATTTCCAAGGGCAAATGCTGTTTCTAAACCTACAATTCCAAAAGCCGCCTTTTCATATTCACAGTTTTTTTCGTCAACACTGTGAGGAGCATGGTCTGTGGCTATAATTTTAACCGTATCATCTTTAAGGGCTTCCTTTAAAGCCAAAACATCTTTAAATGAACGTAAAGGCGGGTTCATTTTGGTGTTTGCATCATATCCCACAACAGCCTCGTCACTTAATGCAAAATGATGGGGACAAATTTCCGCACTAACATCCTGACCTCTTTTTAGTGCATCTCTTATAAGATTAATTGAGCCTTTTGTTGAAACATGGCAAAGATGAAGCTTTGCTCCTGTGCTTTTTGCTAAGATTATATCTCTTGCAACAATAACATCTTCACTGTCATTAGATATGCCTTTTATTCCTAAAAGCTGACTTTGCACTCCCTCGTTCATAGACCCGCCGCCAACAAGGCTTTTATCTTCACAATGGCTCATAACTGGAATATTAAACATTTTTGAATAGCTCATTGCAGTTTTAAGAAGGCCTGAGTCAAGAACGCTTTTTCCGTCCTCACTTATGGCACAAGCCCCTGCGGCAGCCATTTTGCCAATGTTTGCAAGTTCTAAACCATTTTGTCCTTTGGTTATTGCGCCAATGGGAAGAACATTACATGCGCCCTCCCTTTCAGCCTTCATTTTAATATATTCAATCATTATTTCGCTGTCTATAACAGGGTCTGTGTTAGGCATACAGCAAATTGTTGTGAAGCCGCCTTTAACTGCAGACTTTGTTCCTGTTTCTATTGTTTCCTTATATTCAAAACCCGGCTCACGAAGATGAACATGAACATCAATAAATCCAGGAACAACCCACATGCCCTGCGCATCAATTTCTCTGTCAGCCTCAACCGATAAGTTTTTGCCGATTTCAGCCACAATTCCGTCTTTAACAAACACATCTGTAATTTCATTAAGCTTTGTTGCAGGATTAATTACCTTTCCGTTTTTAATAAGTATTTTCATCTTTTTTACCTCCCTTTGCAAGCAGACTAAGAATTGCCATCCTTACGGCAAGTCCATTTTTAACTTGAATATTTATAACTGAATTTTCTCCGTCAACCACATCTGTTGAAAGTTCAACCCCTCTGTTAACAGGGCCTGGGTGCATAATAAGAACATCCTTTTTAGCAAGTTTTAAAATTTCGCTGTTAACTCCAAACAAATCTCTATATTCATTAATGCCCGGGAACTTATTCTTTTTTTGTCTTTCAAACTGTATCCTAAGCCCCATAACAACATCTGCATCTTTAACTGCTTCTTTTATATCTGTTGTTGTTTTAACTCCAAGTTTATTAAGCCCTCCAAGAAGAGTTGACGGCCCTGCAAGAACAACCTCAGCTCCAAGCTTACTAAGCCCGAAAACATTGCTCCTTGCCACACGGCTATGAGAAATATCTCCTATTATGGCAACCTTTAAGCCTTCAAAACTGTTTTTATACTGGCTGATTGTAAACAAGTCAAGAAGTGCCTGAGTTGGATGCTCGTTAGAACCGTCGCCTGCGTTTATAACATGAGCGTTTACGTTTTTTGCCAAAACATGAGGTGCTCCTGTTAAAGAGTTTCGCATAATCATAATTTCTATTCCCATTTGGTCAAGGGTTTTGCCTGTGTCTATAAGGCTTTCGCCTTTTGAAACACTGCTTGTTGCTATCCCTAAATCTTGAACTGTTGCGCCAAGATATTTCCCTGCAAGAGAAAATGAAGTTTTTGTTCTGGTGCTGTTTTCATAAAACAATGTCGCTATACTTACATTTTTAAGCTCACTTACCCTTAAAGATGGATTATCTATCCTTTCTTTCATTTCCTTTGCTAAAGAAATTATTTCAAGGATTTCTTCTTTATGCATTTCTCTAAGTCCTAAAACATCCTTGTGTTTCAACATTTGTCAGCACCTCTTTATAATAGTTTCCCAATTAACTTTTTTGCAAAAATAAAGGCAATAAAAAGAAAAAACCTTTTCATTGCCGCAAATAATATTTAAAATAATAACAAGGAAAGCCATTAAATAAAAAACTTTTAATGTTGCTTTTTAATATGAAAACGTCAATATTTTTCCACGGTAGTTCACAAAAAAGACAATTTCTAAGTTTTGACATTATGGTTCGCCCTCCTATTTTACTTAACAACATAATAAACTTTAAGTTTACATTGACAAATATTTTAGCACAATATATATATTCTTGTCAATATATTTCATATTATAAATTCAATCTTTTCAGAAGGTGTTTATAATATCTCCCTTCTGAAAAGACTATATGAAAACTTAACAGCATTATTATTAAATTTTTATTATATTTGTTTTTATTTAATAACCTTTCTTATCATATCAAACTCATTAATTTTTTTAGGAAATTTAATCCTTAAAATTTGCTGTGGGTGAGGTGCCGATTGTATGGGAACTCCAAATTCATCCTGCATTTCTTCTACAATCATTGTCCAAGGCTCACCTTTGGCAGGAAGTATCTCTATTTCATCCCCCACCTCAAACTTATTTCTTTGCATAACAACTGCAAAGCCTGTTTCTTCTTTATAGCTTTCCGTTACAATTCCTACAAAGTCATATCCTCTTATGTAAGAATTATTTGCATAAACCTGCTGTTCTCCATCAGGTTTTCCATAATAAAATGCTGTTGTATATTCCCTGTGGCTTGCTTTAGAAACCTCTGAAATATAATGTTCAAGCTTGCTTTCATATAATTTAGGATCTTTTAAATAATCATCTATAGCTTCTCTGTAAGCTTTTATAACAGTTCCCACATAAAAAGGTGTTTTCATTCTTCCCTCTATTTTAAAGCTTTTAATACCTGCATCTATAAGGTCCGGAATGTGGGCAATCATGCACAAATCTTTGGAATTATATATATATGCTCCTCTTTCGTTTTCCTCCACAGGCATATATTCTCCCGGTCTTGTTTCTTCAACAAGATGATATTTCCAGCGGCATGGGTGAGAACATTCTCCTTTATTTGCATCTCTTCCGCTTAAATAGTTGCTTAATAAACAGCGTCCCGAATAAGAAATGCACATGGCCCCATGAACAAAAGCTTCAATGTCCATATCTTTAGGGCAGTTATCACTTATTTCTTTTATTTCCTTAAGAGAAAGCTCTCTTGCAACAACAACTCTTCTTGCGCCAAGATTATACCACATTTGTGCACTTTTATAGTTTGTGTTGTTTGCTTGTGTGGAAACATGAATTTCCATATTGGGAACAGCTTCTTTTGCAACAGAAAACACTCCCAAGTCTGATATTATAAGAGCATCGGCACCTATTTTTTCAATTTCTTTAAAATATTCTGCCATTCCTTGAAAATCCTCGTTATGAGCATAAATGTTGGCAGTAACATAAACCTTTACACCATGCTCATGGGCAAACTTTATGCCTTCCTCCATTTTAGAAAAATCAAAATTTTTGGCTTTGGCACGAAGTCCGTAGGCTTCACCGCCTATATAAACTGCGTCCGCCCCATAAAGCACCGCAATTTTAAGTTTCTCTAAATCTCCCGCCGGAGCAAGAAGTTCTATTTTTTTATCAATCATCATTAAATTCTCCTTCAACAGGCACATATTCCTTTATTTTATGACAAAGCACAACTCCGTCACCAATTGGTATAATTGTGCTTTCTAAGCAATCAAGATGAGAAATGTCCCAAAGAAAATTTCTCATTCTTTTATGAATTGTTCTTTGCCTTCTTGGAATTGAAAATCTTGATTTGGCTATATCTCCGTTTTGAAGAACATCATCAGCAATCAAAATTCCCCCCACAGGCAAAAGCCTTAAAATTTCAGGCAGAAATTGTGCATACTGTCCTTTTGCCGCATCAAGAAAAACAACATCATAAGGGCCGCTAAGCTTTGGCAAAACATTTGCGGCATCATCCTCTATGATTTTTATAGTATCTTCAAGACCCATTCTTTTTATGTTTTCACGGGCACTTTTAAGCATAATTTCATATCTGTCAATTGTTGTTACATGCCCGCCTTTTTGCAGATGCCTTGAAATAAGACCTGCAGAAAAAGCAACTGCTGTTCCAATCTCCAAAACTTCTTTCGGTTTTTTTATAGAAAGAATTGTGCTTAAAAATCTTGCCACTTCATGGGGAATAATGGGAACATTGGCTTCGTTTGCTTCTTCTTGTATTTCCCCTAAAACACCGTCATATTTAGGTTGAATAAGCCTTAAATATCCATGCAAATATTCATCTGTAACATATTTCATATTTTTCTCCTAATTGTTAAAATTATCTTGATACTCTTTTTTTGCCTTTAAAAACTCGTCGTAGGTTTCTGTAAAAACATGTTCTCCGCTTCCCCTTTGTTTCACAACATAATAAATATATTTGTTATTTTCAGGGTTAACAGCCGCCTTTATTGCTTCATCTCCAGGGCTGCAAATAGGGCCTATTGGAAGTCCCTTGTTTTTATATGTGTTATAAGGAGAATCCACTTCCAAATCTTTATGTGTCACAACTTCGTTTCTTGTGGAAAGAGCATACTGAACTGTGGAATCAATCTGTAAAGGCATTCCCTCTTTAAGGCGGTTATATATAACTCCTGCCGCCCTTTCTCTTTCTTCGGGAACTTGAATTTCACTTTCAATAAGGGATGCAACTATAACAATTTCATCGTAGGTATAGTCTAAGCTTGAAGACTTTATAATATTTTCATAAGAAATCTCAAATCTGTCTAAAAACTTTTCTATTATTTCGTGAGCTGAAACATCTTTAGGAAAATCATATGTTGCAGGAAAAAGATAACCCTCCAAATAGTTTTCACGTTTTGGAACATCCTTTAAAAATTCGTAATCAAAAACACCATTATTCATTTCATCAAAAAATTCTTCCGAACTTATAAGCTCTGCTTCTTCCAACGCCTGAGCAATTTTATTTGTGGTATACCCTTCAGGAATGGTAACTTTAATGGTTTGTGCGTATGTAACACCGCTTTGAAGAATTTTCATTATTTCCTCATCTGAAAGACCTTTTTGCAATGAATATTTTCCATGACGGTATGTTCCGTCATAGCCGCCCATTTTACTTGTAAGTCTAAAAGATACAACGCTTTCAATCAAGCCGTTTTCTTTTAAAACTTCAGCTATATCCTGTGTTGATGAGCCTGATTCAATTACAATATGAACTTCTTCACCAAGGGTTTCGTTGTTATTTTCTGTTTGAGATGTAAGCCCTTTGCCTATATTAAAGGCAAAACTAAATGCCTTATAAAGGAAAAAACAAACTAAAACAGCACATAAAATATAAATAATTATAACAGGAAAACCTTTTCTTTTCTTTTTAATCCTTCTTTTTGACAAAAATATCAGTCCTTTTTAAAAGTAAAATATACAAAAACAGCTTTATTTACTTTTTTATTATACATTCTAAAAATGTATTTAACAATATGCTTTAGAATTATTTAAACAATAGTATTTTCTAAAAGACTTATAATTAAAGATAAAATAAAAAATATGGTCAGAGAACATAAAATTCATATGCTATACTTAATTTCAAGCATAAAAAAATCCTTACAGGCTTTCCACCCGCAAGGACTTTTTACTTAAAATCCTAATTCTTCATCAACAAGAATAACATGCATTCTGTCTTTAATTTTTGAATGTCTAATTATGTTTATACTACAGCATATGCACTCATCAACATTACAGTTATGACAAACACCATCAAAACGACATGGTGTTTTAATGTCAAAACGAAAACTGTTTAAAGGTGCCGCTGTTGACCTTGCTCTTTTAACAGCACTTTCAAGATCTTGTGTAACCTTGTTTAAGCCTGCAACCAAAAGAACATGCTTGGGCCCGAATGTAATTGCGGCAACACGATTTCCAAGTCCGTCAACATTTACAATATGCCCGTCTTCCGATATGGCATTTATGCCTGCAAGAAACCAGTCTGCAAAAAAAGCATTTCTCATTCCCTCGTTAAGTTTTTCCGAAGATTCAGCAGTATCTCTGTCAAAAACATTATAATTTCCGTCAATAAGCTTTTGTGTAAGCCCCATATCTCTTATTGCCATTCCGCCGCCCCATGTTACAGAGCTGTTTTCTTTAATAAGCTCAAGGGCTTTTGCATTTGCTTCTTCAATTGTTTTACAAAAATAACCTGTTATATTTCTTTTGTCAAGGGATTTTATAATTTTTTCAGCCAATGCTTTATTTCTTGCCCCTTTTATTTCTGCTGTAGACATTATTTTTCCTCCTTGTTTTTCAATGAAATTTGTTGTCTTGTAATATCTTCCAAAGTATCTCTTTTTCTTATTAAAACAACCTCATTGTTTTCACGAATAAGAACTTCGGCAGGTCTTAATCTGCTGTTATAATTAGAACTCATAACATGTCCGTAGGCTCCTGCGTCAAGAACACAAAGCAAATCTCCTTCAAAGATTTCAGGCAATGCCCTATCCTTTGCAAGAATATCTCCGCTTTCACAGATGTTTCCAACTATTGTTACAACTTCACCTTTTTCGCTTTTTTTATCGTCTTTTCTAAAAATCTCAACTCCGTGGTAGCTATTATATATAAGCGGCCTTTGAAGAACATTAAAACCTGTGTCACAGCCTATAAATTTTCTTCCGCAGTTAGTTTTTACAGTATGAACTGAAGAAAGAATAACACCGCACTCTGCAGAAATGTAGCGTCCCGGTTCTATGCGAAATGTTACTTCCTTACCATATTCTTCAACAAAAGCATAAATAGCTTTATCAATGCGGCGTCCTAAATCTTCAAGGTCAAGAGGCGGTTCATTCTCTTCTTTATTATAGGGTATGCCAAAACCACCGCCCATGTCAATAAACTTCAGGTTTTCAAACTGTTTGGCAATTTCAAGAAGTGAATCCACACTTTTGACAAATGCTTCACCTGTCATAAAAAGCGAACCTATATGCTGATTAATTCCAATAAGTTTTAAGTCATACTTTTTTAAAATTTTCTTTACATCATCAACAAGCTCTGCATCAACACCAAACTTTGTGTCTTTTCCCGCCGTTACAACTTTTTCACTATGCCCTGCCCCAACTCCCGGGTTAAAACGCACTGCAATTTCACCGCCGGGGTTAAGCTTTCCGTATTGCTCAAGCTGTGAAAGAGAATCTGCACTTACAGTAACTCCTTTATCAATTGCATACTGCATATCTTCTTTTGAAACATTATTGCATATATAGAAAATTTCATTAGGCTTAAAACCTGCCATAAGCTCAATATGAATTTCCCCGGGGCTGACAGCATCAGCTTCAAGACCTTCACTTTTTATAATTTCAAGAAGTGCAAGGCTGCTGTTTGCCTTTGCGGAATAATCAACAACAAAATGAGGGTACGTTACAAGCTGTTTTAAATCTCTGCATTTTTCTCTAAGAATTTTTTCATTATACACATAAAGAGGTGTTCCATATTTTTCAGCCAGTTCAACCGCATTTATTCCTTGAAAAAAATTAAGGCTGTCGGTTACTTTTGTATAAACCTTTTGCATTAAATTATGCTCCTTTCAAATTCTGTAAACTTATTTATAATTTTCTAAATATTCTTTATAAGCAAAAATTCCGGCCATGGTTTTAACGTCTTGAATGTTTCCGTTAAAAATCATTTTTAAACTTTCCGAAAGGCTGTATCTTTCAATTTCAATAATTTCGTCAGGGTCAGGGTTAAGAGTTCCCTCTTCAAGATTTTCAGCAATATAAAAAAATACCTTTTCTGTACAAATTCCTATTGCCATATACACACTGTTTATAAAAAACATGTTACTGCATCTATAACCGATTTCTTCTTCCAATTCTCTGCTGGCAGCCTCCATTGGGTCTTCATTTTTTTCAATCATTCCAGCAGGGATTTCAAGCATCATGCTTTTAGAAGCATGGCGGTATTGCCTTACAAAGATTATTTTTCCCTCTTTATCAATAGGAACTATTGCCGCCGCATTTCCTCTTACAACATTTTCTCTTGTGGCAACATTTCCGTTTGGAATGAGTATTTTATCACTATATACATTTAAAACTTTTCCCTTATAAACAAGGTTGCTTTCTATAACTTCATATTCCACAATATCACTCCTTAGGATAAAATAAGGAGAACATATTTAAAAATGTTCTCCTTGTTTTTTACTCAATTTCCTTAACAAATTCTTCTAATCTATCCATTCCTTTTTTTATGTTTTCCATAGAACAAGCATATGAAATACGAATATAATCAGGCATAGCAAAATCTGCACAAGGAACAAGGGCAACCATTTTTTCCTCAAGAAGAAGCTGAGCAAAATCAGCGGCTGAATTTATTTTTCTGCCTTTATGGCTTTTGCCGTATGTTTTTGAAACATTAATAAAAAGATAGAATGCTCCTTCGGGTTTTAAAGCTGAAATAAGAGGTATGTTTTCTTCTCTTTCATAAATATAGTCGCAACGTCTTGAAAATTCAAGACGCATATCTTCAACACAATCCTGCGGGCCAAGAAGAGCGGCAACTGTTGCTTTTTGGGCAATAGAGTTAGCATTTGATGTCATATGGCTTTGAACAGAGCCAATAACCTTTGCAATTGCAGGAGGACAAGCCGCATAGCCTATTCTCCAGCCTGTCATGGCATATGTTTTTGAAACACCGTTAACAACTATTGTTCTGTCATATATTTCTTTGCCTAAAGAGGCAATGCTTATATGCTTTTTGTTTGGATTATATATAAGCTTTTCATATATTTCATCAGACACAACAAAAAGATCTCTCTCCACAGCAAATTCCGCAACAACTTTTAAATCTTTTTCATCTGCAATCATTCCCGTTGGGTTTGAAGGCGATGTAACAATTATAGCTTTTGTTTTATTTGTATAAACCGCCTCAAGCTGTTCTTTTTCAGGCATAAAATTGTTTTCGCTTTTTGTATATATAATAACAGGAACACCGCCTGCAATTTCAACCATAGCAGAATAGCTTAACCAATAAGGAGCAGGTATTATAACTTCATCACCTTCATTTAAAAGTGCTAAAAAAGCATTGGAAACAGAGTGTTTTGCACCGTTTGAAATAATAATTTGGCTAGGATCATATTTAAGTCCGTTATCATCAAAAAACTTTTTACAAACAGCTTTTCTAAGCTCTAAAGTTCCGTTTGAATCCGTATATCTTGTAACACCTTCATTAATAGCATCTATCGCCGCTTTTCTAATATGTTCAGGTGTGTCAAAATCAGGCTCTCCAATTGAAAAGCTAATCACATCATTACCAGCCGCCCTAAGTTCTGCTGCTTTTGCAGTAATAGCAAGAGTGCTTGAGGGCTTAATTCCAAGTGCTCTTTTAGATAATTCCATTTATTTCATCCCCTTTGAAAATTTCAATTCTTATTTTATAACAAAAACACAGCTTTTGCAATAAACTTTAACTCCATTGTGAAAAATAGCGTAAAAAATTGTTTTCTGCTATTTTAGCTGTGATATTTTCACCGTATTTTTTTTCTAAAGCACAAAAAAACTTAGTCATATCTTGAACTCCATTTATTTCCGTCGGCATTTCATCTATTCCGTCAAAATCACAGCCAAGCCCAATATAATCCTCTCCAACTATTTTCATAATATAATCAATATGTTCTAAAACATTTTCAATAGCAGCATCATTATTTTTCGTTAAAAAGGATTTATACATATTTAAACCTATAATTCCGCCTTTTTGTGCAATTGCTTTCATCTGTTCATCTGTTAAATTTCTTTTTGTTTCAGTAACAGACCTGCTGTTGGAATGGCTTGCAAAAACTGGTTTTTCTGCAATCTTTATAACATCCCAAAACCCATCATCATTTAAGTGAGAAACATCTACAAGCATATTAAGTTTTTCCATTTCCTTAACAACCTCTATGCCAAAGTCGGTCAAACCGCCCTCTCCTCCTGCACCGCAGCCAATATGGTTTTTATTATTCCATGTCAGCGTCATTGCTCTTACACCTTTTTCGTGTAGAGTATGGAGGTTTTTTATATTTCCCTCTAGGGCTTCGCCTCCTTCAACAGAAAGTATACCGCTTATTTTTCCCGCTTTTTTTGCCTTTAAAATATCATTGAAGGAATTAACATGGCTTATTAGGTTTTTGTTTAATTCAATCTGATTATAATAAAAATCGATTCTTTTAATAGTTTCCAAAAACGCATTATTATGATATTTTTTATCAAGCCAAATTGCAAAAAACTGTACGGGAGCATTGTAGTTTAAAAGCCTTTTAATATCAAGATGGAGTAAGTTTTCAAACATTCCCTCATTTCTTTCATATGCCTTTACCGCTGTGTCACAATGCATATCTGCAAATGAATACATATTTTCACCTTCTAAATATAATTAGGGTGCGGAAGTAAATCCACACCCTTTGTTTATAATTTATTCAATCATAAGTCCTTTGTTACTGCTGTTCATTAACTCCTTATTCTTTCTATGTCCTATTGTAAGAAAAGGAATAATTGCACATATAATTCCTAAATATCCGCAGTATGCATAACCATACATAACAATTTTAGTAAGTCCGAAAGATGAAATTAACATACAAATAACTATTGAAGCAATAGTTATTAAAATACGCTTTGCCATAATATTTTCAAATATACCTTTTGAGTTTGTAAAAATATTATTTTCAAGCCTAACCACTATACCAAATATACATGAAACACCTGTTGAAATAAGACAAGAGAACAAACAAATCTTATAAAAATAAAAAAGAAACGGAATTCCAAGCTGCTGGCAAATAAAAAGGTTAGGAAGTGTGAATGCCTTTGTGTCAATTGGGGCTGCGAATAAAACATCTTTCCACCCTATAAGCATCCAAACTGTAAGTGCAACACCCAAACCGTTCATAAGAAATCCTATAAAAGAAGCCCCTTTTATGCTTTTCTTTGTTGTAAGAAATTCACAACAGGCACAAATAGCAGGAATTGAAACACATTGAAAACCTGCATAAACAATGGCTCTCCAAAGCGGATAAGCAAAACCCTTTGGGGCATACATAACTGAAATTGCCTGCCCAACAGCATCAACACTTCTGAAAAAGCCGATTATGTAAATTGTGAAGCCTGAAACAATAATAAGAATTCCTAATATTGTGGCAACCTTTCTAACTAAATCCGCACCAAAAATAATAAGAAGCAACAAGGAAACCCCTATTATTATTGTGGCAAAAATACTGCTCATTGGTATAACTTCAACAACAAGCCCTGCAGCAGCTGAAATAACCCCCGCAACCGCCGCAATAACTATGCAGTAGTAGAAAATTTCAAATGAAAGATAAAGCTTATCATATGGTTTGAAAAGATGTTTCATAACATCTCCATAGCTTCTTGAACCTATAAGCTGGCTCATAAGCATTGCTTCATACATAACAAAAGCAAGAAGACCCATTGAAATAAGCGGCATAATCATTCCCGGAACCCCATATTGAGCAAAATATTGCCATGCCTGATTTCCTGTTGCAAACCCTGCCCCTGCGTGAGTAGTAAACCATACTGAAGCAACAGAAAACATTGCCGCCATACCCACTTTTTTACCTGTTTGTGTTGACATAATTTCATCCTCCTTTTTTGTCAGTGTAAATATTTTCCGGTTAATCGGCAATATTATTAAAATAGTATACCATACCTGCTGTGTTTGTCAATAAAACCAAGCTGTCACAGCATTATTTTTTAACATAAAGTTTCTTATATATGTATTTTAAAAATAAAAGGATATTCCTAAAACTTTTTATAGCTTAAGGAATATCCTCTTTATGGTATAATTATCTACAAATTTCATTTGCAGGAGAGCCTAAAGGCTCTGCCGCCGCTTTCTTTTGATTTTACGGCATAATATATTATTTATTTTATGCTTCTTTTTCTTTCTTTCTGTTTTCAATTACTATCTTTTGAATTTCAACAGGAGCTTCTTCATATCTTTCAAACTGATATTTATATTCTCCTCGGCTTTGAGTCATGGAGCGAAGGTCAGTGCAGTATTTAAACATTTCGCTCATAGGCACTTCCGCAAAAATTCGCATATCCTTGCCTTCAGGGTCCATCTTCAAAATACGTCCACGTCGTTTATTGATATCACCCATAATATCGCCCATGTATTTTTCCGGGATAAGAACTTCAACCCGGGCAATCGGTTCAAGAAGAGTTGGTTTTGCCTGAGGCAGTCCTTCTTTAAAAGCTATTGAAGTTGCCATTTTAAATGCCATTTCACTTGAATCAACAGCGTGATAACTTCCGTCAATAAGAGTTGCTTTTAAACCAACAACAGGGTATCCTGCAAGAACGCCGGAGTTAATGTTTTCCTGAAGACCTTTTTCAACTGCAGGAAAATATTGTTTAGGCACAGCGCCTCCAAAAACTCTTTCCTCAAATACATACTGTTTTGTAAGATCTCCTGACGGTTCAAAAATCATAAGAACATCACCGAATTGTCCATGACCGCCTGATTGTTTTTTATATTTTCCTCTTACCTCAGCCTTACCTTTTATCATTTCTCTAAAAGGTATAATAGGCTCAAAAAGCTCAGCCTCAATTTTATATTTACCTTTTAACTTTTCAATAAGTATATCAAGATGCTGTTCTCCTATGCCGTAAACAAGGGATTGTTTTGTTTCCGAATTAATTTCTGTTTTTATTGTAGGGTCTTCCTCTTTAAGCTTTGAAAGTGCCGAAGAAATTTTATCTTCATCGCCTTTTCCCTTAGGTCTTATTGCCATGGAATGCACAGATTCAGGGAACTCGATTTTAGGCAAAACAACAGGAAAATCTTTTGAACAAAGTGTGTCTTGTGTTGATGTGTTTGTAAGCTTTGCAAGAGAAGCTATATCTCCTGCATAAACTTCATCAACTTCAATTTGCTCTTTCCCTCTTATAATATAAACATGGGCTATTTTTTCAAGACTGTCTTTATCAGGATTATAAATCACATCATCTTTTTTAAGCTTTCCGCTCATAACTTTAAAAATATTAAGACGTCCTATATATGGGTCTGCAATTGTTTTAAAAACAAAAGCAGAAAAATGTTCTTCCGGGTCATTTTTTCTAATTGCAGGCTCATTAAGATTAAAATCAATGCAATCTACACTTGGTCTGCAAATATTTGACGGCGGTATATATTTAACTATAGAGTTCATAAGCACTTTTATTCCGTATCCAAGAGTAACAGCCCCGCAAAGCACAGGCGCAACAGTACCGTTTATAATTCCGGTGTTAAGACCTCTATATATTTCTTCCTCAGTCATTTCTTCTTCATTAAAAAACTTTTCAAGAAGTTCGTCATCTGCCTCTGCCGCTGCTTCAATAAGCATTCCTCTAAGGCTTTCAACCTCTCCTAGCATAATTTCGGGAATTTCAGCTTCTACAAGAATTTTTCCAGCTTTTGTTTCCTGAATAACCCTTGCTTCCCTTTCAATACAGTTAATAAATCCAATAAATTTTCCGTCATCATCACGAAGAGGAATTTGAAAAGGTGCTATTGCCTTTCCGAATTTTTTACGCATCTGTCCAAGGGCAGTATTGAAGTTGGCATTTTCATCATCCATCTGGTTAACAAAAATCATTCTTGGCATGGAAGCCGCCTCACAGTAGTCCCATGCTTTTTCCGTTCCAACCTCGGGGCCTGATTTTCCCGACACAACAATAAGTGCTGCATCTGCCGCAGCCATGGCACTTTTAATTTCTCCCACAAAATCAAAATATCCGGGGGTATCAATGAAGTTTATTTTTGTATTCATCCATTCAACAGGAATTATAGAAGATTGTATTGATACTCCTCTTTTTATCTCTTCAGGGTCATAGTCGCTTGTTGTATTCCCTTCCAAAACCTTTCCTTGTCGCTTAGTTGCACCTGAATAAAAAAGCGCAGATTCCGTAACAGAAGTTTTTCCACAGCCGCTGTGACCCATTATCACAATGTTTCTTACTTCACCCGTTGCATAAACTTTCATAAAATCTACCTCCCGTATTATAAAATTGATACAAACTTATGTCCAAATGCTTAAAGGCATTAAAAATTTCCTGCCTATACTATTGTATTATTCTGCATTTGTTATAACTTCCCTCTTTTTAAACAAAAAAAAATATTTTTTGTGAGTTTTTCACAATTTATTTATTTTAATACTGGTAAATAATTTAGAATATAAGCTGTTTTATGTATATAAATTCCATTAAAAAAGCATGGCTTAAATATTTATTAAAACACAAAGGTACAGATAAAATTAAAGATTTGTCTTCACTTTATGCATAATATTTATCAAAGCACATGCCTAAAAATTAAATTTCTATAATTTCATAATCCATGCTTCCTAGACCTATTTTCTGGCCGTGTTCAAGACAACCTCTCCAGTCTGTGGTTGGGTGCATATGTTCAAAATGATCGCCCTGCTCTTTTCCGTCAATGGCACAGCCGTGGATAACAGGCTGTTTATTAGCAATGTCAGCACAAGCCGCATCTATGGCAACAGGGTCAAAAGATGCAAACATTCCAACATCGGGAATAAGAGGCATATCATTTTCTGCATGACAATCACAAAAAGGTGAAACATCAATAAGCAGGCTTATATGAAAATGCGGTCTTCCTTTAACAACAGCATATGCATATTCAGCCATTTTCCCGTTAAACGCTTCAACAGATGTTTTATAGTCAGGCTTTATGGCATTGAAAGCACAAATTGATATGCACCTGCCGCAACCCACACATTTTTCAAGATTTATAACAGCCTTGTTGTCCTCATTAAATGTAATTGCATCGTGGGCGCATATTGTAAGACATTTCTTACAGCTTACGCATCTTTTTGCCGCAACAAAAGGCTTGCCTTCAGAGTGCATCTCCATTTTGCCGGCTCTGCTTCCCGAGCCCATGCCTAAATTTTTTATTGCACCGCCAAAACCTGCTTGTTCATGGCCTTTAAAATGGCTTAAAGAAATAATAATATCGGCATCCATAATAGCCGCCCCTATTTTTGCTTCCTTTATATACTCTCCGTCAATAGGCACAATTGTTTCATTTAAGCCTTTAATTCCGTCGGCAATAATAATGTGGCATCCTGTTGAAAAAGGGTTATATCCGTTTTCATATGCCGCCTCCATATGTTCAAGCCCATCTTTTCTCCTGCCTACATAAAGGGTATTGCTGTCTGTTAAAAACACCTTTCCTCCAAGACTTTTAATCACATCAGCAACAGTTTTTGCATAGTTTGGACGAAGATATGCAAGATTTCCGGGTTCTCCGAAATGAATTTTTATTGCCGCAAACTTATTTTTAAAATCAATATTTTCAATTCCTGCGGCTTTTACTAACTTTTCCAACTTCTGCAAGAGATTTTCACCTGGTTTTGCACGAAGATTAGTAAAATAAACTTTTGATTTTTCCATCATTTTCCTCCACTTATTTTAAAATAAATTATTAAGCTTGGGGCATAATACTATCATCCTAATTTGAAAGGAGGTTTTATTATGCCAGCAAACAAATGTATTATGTGTTCAGTTCAACAGTGCAAACATCATTACAAAAAAGAAAACTATTGTGCTTTAGACTCAATAAAAGTTGGAACTCACGAATATAGCCCAACTGAAAAACAATGCACAGACTGTCAGTCATTTGAAATGCAATAAACCAAGCTAAAATTAAAAAGATTTTTATAGACTTTTTCTTTTAACAAATTTAAGCCGAACTGCTTTAATCAAGCAATTCGGCTTATTTTTTAATTTTTTTCAGGTTCGGGATATTCAATGCCAAATGTTTCAACTGTTGCTTCTGATATAACCTGAGGCTCAAGAGGCATATCTCCTCTTTCTGTTTTTACACACGCAAGCCTGTTAACAATATCCATACCTTCTGTTACCTTTCCGAAAGCTGCATATGCTCCGTCAAGATGAGGTGATGTTTTATGCATAATAAAAAACTGGCTGCCTGCAGAATCAGGGCGCATACTTCTTGCCATTGAAAGAACTCCCGGTTCATGCTTCAAATCGTTTTTAAAGCCGTTTTGAGAAAACTCGCCTTTAATTTGATACCCTGGGCCTCCCATTCCGGTTCCCTCCGGACATCCTCCCTGAATCATAAAACCTTCAATAATTCTGTGAAATCCAAGATCGTTATAATATCCTTTTTTAACAAGAGATATAAAGTTATTAACTGTATTTGGTGCAACTTCCGGATACAGCTCAATTTTAATTGTATCTTCCCCATTAATTTTCATTGTTACAATAGGATTTGTGCCCAATTTCATCATCCTTTCAATTGATATAGTGAAAGTTATTATATTATAAAAAAATGAAATCTGCAAGTATTTTCATGTTTGCACAGAACTTATGTTTGTGATATAATCATGGTAACATATTTTATACGAACTTACATACTTAATTTCATAGTTTTAATTATTTAGAGGTGCATTAATTATGAAAAAAACTATTTTTCACATAGATGTAAACAGCGCTTTTCTTAGCTGGAGTGCAGTTAAGCTTTTAGAAACAGGCTTTGAAGATATAAGGGAAATTCCTTCCGTAATCGGCGGTGACAGCAATTCACGTCATGGCATTGTTCTTGCAAAAAGCATACCTGCAAAAAAATTCGGAATAAAAACAGGAGAACCAATAGCTTCGGCATTAAAAAAATGTCCTTCTCTTAAAATGTTTCCTCCTGATTTTAAACTTTATAACGAATGTTCAAAAAAACTTTTCAACTTCCTCTATAATTACAGTGACAGAATTGAAGTTTTCAGCATAGACGAGTGCTTTATTGACTATACGGGTATGGAAAGACTTTTCGGACCGCCTTTTGAAGCCGCCAAAAAAATAAAGGAAGACATTAAAAACACCCTTAAGTTTACAGTAAACATAGGAGTAGGCCCAAATAAACTTTTGGCAAAAATGGCAGGAGAATTAGAAAAACCTGATAAAGTTATATATCTTGATTATGACATCATGAAAACCCGTCTTTGGCCTCTGCCTGTTTCCGAACTTTTTATGGTAGGTAAAAAAACAGGGTTAAAGCTTAACCAAATGGGGGTGTTCACAATTGGCCAGCTTGCAGAATATGACTACAACCTTCTTGAACACGAATTTAAAAGCTTTGCGGTAACTTTAAAAAATTACGCAAACGGAATTTCCGATGATATTATTGCCCCTTTCGGCAAAAAACATGTATATAAAAGCGTAAGCAATTCAACCACAACACCAAAGGATGTAACAACTAAGGAGGAAGCATATAAAGTTCTTCTTGCTCTTTCACAAAGTGTGGGGGAAAGATTAAGGAATTATAACCTTTTTGCTCAAAAAATCAGTGTTTCTTTAAAAACAAATAACTTTGATGTCTATTCCCACCAGATAAGCCTTGGTTTTTCAACAAACAGCACAAAAGAAATTTATGAATACTCCGTTGAGATATTTAACAGAATGTGGAAAAATGAACCTCTCCGTCACATAGGTGTTTCCGCCGATAAACTTACAGATTTTCATTCACAGCAGCTTTCACTATCTGATGATTCAAGCATAAAGCAACAGCGTGCGGAAATGGCAGTAGATAAAATTAATGCTAAATGCGGGTCTAATTCTGTTACCCTATGCTCCCTTTTAGAAGATAATTTAAAAGTAGCTAAAGGCAGTTCATTTTCTGCCGATTTATCAGAATAATTAAACACCCAAGTTTTCCAAAAATATAATTAAGGAAAGCTTGGGTATTTATTTTTATGTTTTATTTATTTGTGGCACTTTCGAGAAGTTTTTTAAGCTCCTCTTCATTAAAATCATAGGATTTATTACAAAAATGGCATTTTAGATTAGCCTTTTTATCTTCCTCAATCATGCTTATAAGCTCTTCTTTACCAATTGAAATAAGTGCTTTTTCAACTCTTTCCCTTGAACAGTTGCAGTAAAACTCCATTGGCGTTTTATCGTTTATTTCCAAACCAAAATCTCCAAGAATCATCTGCAAAATTTCTTCAGGTGTCATGCCCATATCAAGCAAGTCTGTAATGTATGGTGTTTTTGACAGTTTTTCTTCAAGGGCATCAATAATTTCATCAGGGGCATCAGGCATAAGCTGAATCATAAATCCTCCCGCCTGCCTTACGCTGAAATCTGTTTCAATAAGAACACCCAAGCCAATGGCGGAAGGTGTTTGCTCACTTTTGAAAAAATAATATGTTAAATCCTCAGCAATTTCACCGCTCACAAGTTCAATTTGACCTGAATAAGGTTCTTTTAAGCCTATATCCTTGATTATTGTTAAATATCCCTTTCCAATTGCACTTCCTACGTCAATTTTACCGGGATACTTTTCAGAGGTTTCACAATCAGGGTTTAAAACATAGCCTTTTACACGTGACTTGTTGTCGCTTGTAACAATAAGACCTTTTAAAGGGCCATCCCCTTTAATCTGAATTGTAATAAGTTCACCGTCATTTTTTAAAGTTGTTCCCATAATTGCCGCCGCAGTTAAAAGCCTGCCAAGGGCGGCAGTTGAAACCAGACTTAAATTATGAGAAATTCTTGCTGTTTCAACAGTTTCACGGCTTGTTGCCGCAAAGGCACGAATTGCACCTTTTGCAGCTGTTGCTCTTATAATATAGTCCATTTCTTTCTCCTTATTTCCCTTTTTCTCTTACAACAAAATATATTCTTTCGCTGTTTTCTTTAGGCATGTCAAATGTAAAAGCATCATAAACCGCTAAAAATTCCATGCCGCTTTGTTCAATAATGCCTTTTATTTCTTCAATACTATATGCTCTTTCATAGTGACACTCTTCAACCCTTAAATATTTCCCGTCATTTTCGGCAATAAAAAAGTCTACGTAGTATTCATTTATTTTTTCAATTTCATCATAAGTGTTCTGCCATATATATGCGGCATCCTCATCACTTTGAGCAAAAGTGTTTTCGCCTAAAACATTTTTAAATTTATATTCTGTATTAACGTCAAAAATAAAAAGACCCTTTGGTTCTAAATAGTTATTTACAAGCTTAAAAACTTGGAGAAGGTCATCTTCCTCCGTTATATAATTTATGCTGTCGCAAAGGCTTACAATTGTGTCTACAGTTCCATAAAGCTCAAACTCACACATATCCTGACAAAGATAAAGTATTTCCGCATTTTCTTCCTCAGCCTTTTCCCGGGCAATATTAAGCATTTCCTCGGAAATATCAATTCCTATCATTTCAATGCCGCTTTTTGCAAGCCTGACTGTAATATTTCCCGTTCCGCATCCAAGCTCAGCGGCAAGCTTTGGCTCTAATCCATAGTTTCTCCAAATTTCCTTAAGATATTTAACCCACATATCATAGTCCACATCTTCCATAAACCTGTCATAAACTTGTGCAAAACTTGAATATACTTCCATATCATATAAAAATTCGTTAAACGAATTAATCTCCTTTGTTAATTTTATATTGTATTATAAAGGCAAAAGAAAGCGGCGGCAAAGCCGACATTTTCTTTTGACAATGCATGAATAAAACTTAAAAAGTTTTATAAGTAATATAATCCGCTGTGATAACAGCGGCAGAGCCGTTAGGCTCTTCCACAAATGAAATTTGTGGATCTTATATCATATATAAATGTAAATCCCCTTGTCGTTTTTTCGACAAGGGGCAATAAGTTTAAACAGCCGTCCAACCACCGTCAACTGCCAAATATTGTCCTGTTGTATAACTTGAAGCGTCAGAAGCAAAATAAACAATAGCTCCGTCTAATTCTCCATCTCTGCCCGGTCTTCCCATTGGGCAAAGCATTTTGATTCCTGCAAGAGCAGCCTCATCCTCTAAAATAGTGGCTGTCATCTCACTTGGGAAATACGCAGGGCCAATTGTATTAACTGTTATGTTGTTTTTAGCCCATTCATTTGCAAGAGCCTTAGAAAGCATTAAAACAGCTCCCTTTGATGCACAATATGCCGAAATAGGTGAGCCGGGCATAGCCACTTGTGAATGAATTGAGCCTACATTAATAATTTTACCATAGTTTTGCTCAAGCATAACCTTGCCAACTTCTCTCGCTGTATAATAAACAGCATCGCAGTTGATTTTAAGTGTAGACTGCCATTCTTCGTCTGTTTGAGTATCGGCTGGAATTCCTTTTCCTACACCTGCATTGTTAACTAAAATATCAATTCTGCCAAAATGCTCTTTAACTGTCTTAACCATTTCTACTATCTCGGAAGTCACTAAAACATCACATTTCACAGCAATACATTTAACACCAATTTCTTCTATCTCTTTTTTCACCTGTTCAAGCTTGTCAACTCTTCTTGCAGCAATGGCGATGTTTGCACCTTGATTTGCAAGAGCTTTGGCAAACTGAACTCCAAGACCTGATGAAGCCCCTGTTACTAAAGCAACTTTACCTGTTAAATCGAATAAGTTTTTCATAGACATTCCTCCTAAATTGGTATTTTAATTTAACATAACATTTAAAGTAATTATTGTCAAATAAGTTGTAAAATATTACTTTTTTAATTGTATTTAATATTTTTGCTTAACACCCATTTTTTCTTATAAAAACAGCAAAAGGCTTACGGCCATAACAGCCATTCCTAAAACCAACCCGTAAATGGCAATATGATGCTCTCCATATTCCCTTGCGGAAGGAAGAAGTTCGTCAAGGCTTATATAAACCATAATTCCTGCCACAGATGCAAAAATAATTCCAAACATAACATCATTAAAAAATCTATAAAGAAGTGCATATCCAATCAGAGCCCCCACAGGCTCTGAAAGTCCGGATAAAAATGAAAGCTTAAAAGCTTGTTTCTTGCTTCCTGTGGCATAAAAAATAGGCACTGCAACAGCGATACCTTCGGGTATATTATGAATGGCAATTGCAACAGCAATGGGAATCCCAAGTTTAGGGTCATTAAGAGCTGCTGTAAAAGTGGCAAGACCCTCCGGAAAGTTATGTATTGCTATGGCAAGTGCTGTGAATAAACCCATTCGCATTAAGTTTGTTTTATGTTCTTCGCTTTCTCCGTCCATTTCCTCAACGGTGTGAACCTCATGAGGATTTTCTGTTTCAGGTATAAGTTTATCAATAACGCCTATTAAAATTATGCCGAAAAAGAAACCGCCAACCGTTGCCCATGAGCCAAGCTTTTCCCCAAGCACACCAACAAGAGATATTTTTGCTTTCACAAGAATTTCGGCAAAGGAAACATATATCATAACTCCCGCCGAAAAACCTAAAGCGGCGGAAAGAAATTTAGTGTTGGTTTTTTCCGTAAGAAGAGCCAAGGCACTGCCTATGCCTGTAGAAAGCCCTGCAAAAAGGGTGAGAGAAAAAGCAAACATGAAGTCTGACATCTTAAAATAATCACTGCCTTTCTTAAGCAATACTTAATTTGAATTATAATAAATATGAATTTGCAGATATTATACCATAGTCTTGCTTACATACAAAGTTAATTTTAATGGGTTTATTTCAAATTTTAATAAATAAAACACAAGCCTTGATTTTGCAGTTCCATTAAATTAAAAGAAAATTTACTTTAGTCCTTACTTATGCTAAACTCTTTAAAGAGGTGATTTAATTATGTCAGGTTCTGTTTTAGGCAAAAATTTCACAGTTTCAACCTGGGGAGAAAGCCACGGAAAAGCACTTGGAGTTGTAATAGACGGCTGCCCTGCAGGGATAGCTTTATGTGAAGAAGATATTCAAAAAGATTTGGATTTAAGAAAACCAGGCTCAAACAAATACGGAACAAAACGAAACGAAAGTGATAAAATACACATTCTTTCTGGAGTTTTTCAAGGTGTAACAACAGGAACACCTATTTCAATGCTTGTTTATAATGAAGACCATCAGTCAAAAGATTATGGAAATATCTCTTCCGTTTATCGTCCCGGCCATGCAGATTATACATTTGATAAGAAATTCGGAATAAGGGATTATAGAGGAGGAGGCCGTTCTTCAGGCAGAGAAACTTTAGCAAGGGTTGCGGCAGGAGCAGTGGCAAAAAAAATTCTTTCAGAAATGGGAATTGAAATAACAGCATACACTCACTCCATAGGTGATATAAAAATAACTTCCTTTGATAAATCTTTCATAAAAGAAAACCCTTTGTTTATGCCTGATAAAAAAGCATACGAAACAGCCTCTGCTTTTCTTGACGAATGCATAAAAAACAAGGATTCCGCAGGCGGAGTTGTGGAATGTGTGGTAACAGGTATGCCTGTCGGCATAGGAGAGCCTGTTTTTGATAAACTTGATGCAAACCTTGCAAAAGCAATTTTCTCTATCGGGGCAGTTAAAGGGTTTGAAGTTGGAATAGGCTTTGAGGCCTCAAAAATAAAGGGCAGTCAAAACAATGATTGTTTCTTTTTTGAAAACAATGATACGGTTTCCAAAAAAACAAATAACAGCGGCGGAATTTTAGGAGGTATAAGCGACGGAAGCGATATAATATTTAGGGCGGCATTTAAACCAACTCCTTCAATTTCCTCTGTTCAAAAAACCATTAATAAAGATGGAGAAAATATTGAAATAGAAATTAAAGGCAGGCATGACCCTGTTATTGTTCCAAGGGCAGTTGTTGTTGTTGAAGCAATGGCAGCCATTACAGTCGTAGAACTGATTTTTCAAAATATGTTTTCACAAATTAAAAATTTAAAAACAATTTACAAATCATAAACATAAATTTTAAGGCATATCCTTTAGTACAAGACCTATACGTCTTCAAGGGGGAAATGCCATGAAAAAAAGAAAAAAAACTTATACCTCTTGGCAGATAATATTTTTTATTATCTGCTTTCTTTATGGTGTAGGTGTAGGAATTGGGTTTTTATTATCAAATAAATTTAATCTTCTTTTCCTTGCGGAATTTACAATAATGAAAAACAATCCCTTTTACAGCGCTTTCTTTTATTTTGCAAAACTTTTGATTCCTGTTTGGATTTCAGGACTATTTTCATTTGGGATTTTTTTTATACTTCCATGGATTGTTGTCTGCGGATGTTTTTACGGTGTTTCGGCAAATACAATAATCTTTTCAGGAAATATATCAGCATTTATATACAACATTATTCAGTTTTTTTTATTTACCTCAGCAGTTTTTGTTTTATCTTCCTACGCAATAAATCTTTCTTTAAACAAATATAAAAGCATTAAAAATATAAAAGCATCATTGCCAAGGGAAAAACGCCGAATTATTGCAGAATATATAATAATACTTGCAGCCGGTATAATTTTCACCTCATTAGCCGCAATGATAAAACTGTCACTAAGCTAAGCTTTTTTATTTTAATGCTAATTTGTTACTTTTGATGTTTTTCCATAACTTTCAGCAATATTACTATCGACAATATTCATAAAATATTTTATAATTATGGCAGTATCTTTTAAAAAGGAGAATAATTCCATGGAAAATATAGGTAGCTTTTGCGTATATCTAAAAAAAATTAAAAATTCTTCAGAAAATACAATTTTATCTTATAATAGAGATTTATGTAATTTTTATAAATATCTTAACAACATTGGCATTAACAATTCTGCAAACGCAAACAAAACAAATGTAATGTCTTACATCTATGATATGCAAAAATCCAACAAAGCAAATTCAAGCATATCAAGAAGTGTGGCGTCTTTAAGGTCTTTTTTCAACTATCTCTCCAAAGAGGGTCTAATGCCCGAAAATCCTGCCGTCGGTCTTGAAATCCCTCATGTGGAAAAACATGTTCCGGAAATTATGTCTTTGGAAGATGTTGAATTGCTTTTAAGCCAGCCTGATTTATCCCAAAGCAAAGGTATAAGGGATAAAGCCATGCTTGAGGTTTTATATGCAACAGGAATGAGAGTAAGCGAACTTATAAATATTAAAATTCAAGATGTTAATCTGCCGCTTCAATACATAAAATGCACAAAATCAAATAAAGACAGAATTATTCCGTTAGGCTCAAAAGCTATACAAGCATTAACCCTTTATTTAGAAACGGAAAAAGAAAATCTTCAAAATGCGGCTTCTTCCAGCGATTGTTATCTTTTTTTAAACTGTAATAAAAAACCTATGACAAGACAGGGTTTTTGGAAAATAGTTAAACATTATTCAAAAAAAGCAGGCATTAAAGAAATAACACCACACACATTAAGACATTCTTTCGCCTTTCACCTCATAGAAAACGGCTGTGACCTTCAAAGCGTACAGGAAATGCTTGGACATTCGGATATTTCCACAACACAAATATACACAAAAATCAATAAAAATAAAATTAGAGATGCTTATGTAAAATCGCATCCCAGAGCATAAATCTTTATTGTAAATAACTGCATGTAAAATCTAAAATATAAAGGTTTCCAAAAACTTTGTCGATTATGATGAAGTTTTCGGAAACCTTTTTAAATTACAATGCTTTAACTTTTTTTCCAAACCGAAGGTGTGAATAAAATAAGTAAAGGATAAAGCTCAAGCCTTCCGGCAAGCATATTAAACATTAAAACATATTTAGACAAGTCAGAAAACATCCCATAGTTATTTCCTGGTCCGATTAGCCCCATACCGACACCCGCATTGTTAATCGAAGAGGCAACCGCAGTAAAATTGGTCATCATATCAAAATTATCAAGAGATAGAATAATAAAGCTTATGGTAAATATTATTATATATGTGGCAATAAATGTTGCAACGCCATCTGAGGTTTCTTTTGCTACAGCTCTTTCTTCCATCTTTATTACCTTAACTCCCCGCGGATGAATAAAATATCCCAATTCTTTTTTTACAAGTTTGAAAAGAATAATTATTCTTGAAACCTTTATACCTCCGCCCGTGCTTCCCGCACAAGAACCGATAAACATTAATATAATCAAAATAGTTTTTGACAGATTTGGCCATATATTAAAATCTGCGGTTGTATAGCCTGTTGTTGTAATAATTGTGGAAACCTGAAAAAAAGCATCGTGGAAAGCTTGAATAAGACTTCCCGAAATTTCCTTAATGTTAAGCATTATTATAAATGTCGAAACAAAAATTATACCTAAGTACCACTGTATTTCTTCGATTTTAAAGAAATTTATTTTTTTCTTAACAAGAATAAAATAATAAGCATTAAAATTCATTCCGTATAAAATCATAAAAATAGCAGATATTGTCTGTATAGTTGTAGAATATGCAGCCATACTACTGTTTTTTATTGTATAACCGCCTGTACCCGCCGTACTAAATGCCGTTAAAAGAGCATCAAAGAAAGGCATGCCTGCAATAAGCAATATAATAATCTGAATAATTGTTAATGCCAAATAAATTATATAAAGCATTTTAGCAGTGTCTCTTATTCGTGGAACAAGCTTACCTACTGCAGGTCCGGGGCTTTCTGCCCTCATAAGATGCATATTATGACCGCCTGTCATTGGAAGTATTGCAAGCATAAATACAACAACACCCATTCCGCCAATCCAATGGGTAAAACTTCTCCAAAATAAAGTACTTCTGTTTAACGACTCCACGTCTGCTAAAATGCTTGAACCTGTTGTTGTAAAACCTGATACAGTTTCATAAAGGGCATCTGTGAAGTTTGGAATCTGTCTTGATAAAACAAAAGGTATAGCACCAAAAAAACTCAATGTAATCCAACTTAAGGCAACAATGATAAAGCCTTCCCTTGCGAAAAAAAGCTGGCTTTTAGGTCTTTTTTTTGTTAATAATGCACCTGTAATAAAGCAAAAAGAAGAGCAAAGCAAAAACGAAAAAGCATCTGTTTCCTTGAAAATTATTCCTACAATAAAGGGTAGAATTAAAAACATCGCCTCAATCATAATAACCTTGCCAAGAATAAATCTTACTATTGAAAAATTCATTTTATCCCTCGCTCCAATTTAGGAATATCGTTAAAATGTATAAGTATATCCTCAATATCATTAATCCCTACAATTGTTGTTACAATAATTACTTTGTCACCTATTCTTATAATATCTTTTCCTCCGGGAATTATAATTTTGCCTTTATGACTAATACAAGCAATTATAATATCAGGTTTTATCTTAAGTTTTTCTATGGGCACACCAACAATAGATGTGCCCTTTTTTACAAAAAACTCCAAGGCCTCTGCTCTGTTTTCAATTATTTTATAAAGTGTTTCCACATTTATTCCTATGGAATTTTGCATTGCCCTTACATATTGAGTTATGCTTTCGGCAGTTATAAATTTAGGATAAACTATACTTCCCAAGTTAAAATTATTTATAATGTCATTAAAGGATATTCTGTTAACTTTTGTCACAATTTTGCCCTTTGAAACACTTTTTGCAAAAAGTGAAAGCAAAATATTTGTTTCGTCAAAGCCTGTAAGAGAAACAAAGGATTCGGCAAATTCAAGCCCTTCTTCCAAAAGCACATCTTGGTCTGTTGCATCTCCGTTTATTATAATTGCCTTGGGCAAAAGTTCACTTAGTTTTTCACATTGGATTTTATCTCTTTCAACTATTTTAACATCTACTCCAACTTCAATAAGGCTTTTGGCCAAGTAGTATGCAATGGTCCCTCCCCCTGCAATAATTGTGTTTTTAACATGATAAACTTCTTCGCCTATTTTTTTGAAAAATGCAGTGGCCATAACAGTGGAGGCAACAATGCTTATAATATCGTTTTCCTGAAGCACAAAACTTCCTTTAGGTATAATTACATCAGTACCTCTTTCAACAGCACAAATAAGAATGTTTGTATTAAACTTTTTTTTGATTTCCATAAGTTTTACATTGTTTAAAACAGAATGGGATTCTATTTTAAACTTAAGAATTTCAACCTTGCCCTTATCAAATGTATCTATTTTAATTGCCGCAGGAAAGCTTAACATCCTTGAAATTTCCGCCGCAGCGGTAAACTCCGGGTTTATCGCCATAGAAAGACCAAGTTCCTCTTTTATAAAGTTAATTTCATTGTTATAAATAGGATTTCTTACACGAGCGATTGTGCTGCAGTTTCCAGCTTTTTTCGCAATAAGACAGCAAAGAAGATTAAGCTCGTCTGAATCTGTTACAGCTATAACCAAATCTGTATCTTCAATTCCTGCATCCATCTGAATGGCATAACTTGCTCCGTTTCCCACAATGCCCATAACATCAAGGTTGTTTGCGGCATGTTGAAGAATTTCGCTGTTAATGTCTATAATAACAATGTCATGACCTTCCTTGCTCAACTGTTCGGCTATGGTTGTTCCAACCTTACCGCACCCCACAATAATTACCCTCATTTTTTCTCCGCCCCAAAATAATTTTCACAAGATTTAATAACATTAAAAATTTGTGTTATTGTTTTTATAATATTTTTCTTCGTCGTTTCCTTTTCCATAGCTTCTTCTAATGACATTGCTTTGTCAATAACACAAAAGAAAGCATCAATGCCTTTTTCATTGCATCCCAAAGCATCGTCAGCTATAGCCCCTGCAATAGCAAACACTTTTATCCCTTGTTTTTTAGCTCTTTTTGCAACACCAATTGGTGCTTTGCCCATCATGGTCTGAAAGTCAATTCTGCCCTCACCTGTTATAACCACATCCACACCTTTAAGGTTTTTATCAATATCAATTTCATCAAGAACAATCTCAATTCCCGGTTTAAGAACCGAGTTAAGAAATGCCTTAAATCCAAAACCAAGACCTCCGGCGGCACCTGTTCCGGACACTTTGGAAAAATCCTCCCCAAAAAGGTTTTTAGTTACATTTGAAAAGTTTAAAAGTGCGTTATCCAATACTTCTATCATTTCTTTTGACGCACCCTTTTGCGGTCCAAAAACAGCTGATGCACCACTCTCTCCGCAAAGAACGTTATCCACATCACATGCAACATTAAAAAAACAATCTCTAAGCTCTTTTACAGCATTTTCGGTTTTTATTTCATATATATTTTCAAGTGCTTTTCCGCCCTTATCTATTTCTCTGCCGTTTTCATCAAGAAATTCAAAACCCAAAGCCTGAAGCATTCCAACACCGCCATCATTTGTGGCACTTCCCCCTATGCCTATAATAAAGTTTCGGCATCCTTTTTCAATGGCATCTTTAATCATTTCTCCAATACCGTATGTTGTTGTTAAATAAGGGTTTCTTTTTTCAAGGGGCAAAAGAGTTAAGCCTGCCGACGCAGACATTTCTATTATAGCAGTTTTGTCCTTTTCTATAATACCATAAACAGCATCAATCTTTTCCATAAGAGGGCCGCTGACTGAAACACTTTCAAACCGTCCTCCCATGCCGTGAACAAGGGTTTCAACCGTGCCCTCTCCCCCGTCGGCAAGCGGCATAACAATAACCTCGGCATTATCATAAACTTTTAAAACACCGCATTTGGCCGCTTCTCCTGCTTCAATTGAAGAAACACTGCCTTTAAAAGAGTCTATAGCAATTAAAACTTTCATTTTATCCCCTCTTTTTTAACACTGAAAATGTAAAATCTCAAAATTATTTCTCATTCTATCACGCAAATAACCAAAAAACAAGGTGATTAAATCAAAATGATATAATCTTTAAAATTCATAAATATTTTAATCATCAAAACTATTAAAAAGCCAAAGTTTAAAATGTATAATCACACTTTAAACTTTGGCTATATTTTATAATTTCTTTTTATTTCTTTTCATTTTAGATATTGGAAGGCACTTCTTTATTCTTTTTTGTAATAGCATCCATGAACACAGCAATTGCACCATCACCTGTTACATTACATGCAGTTCCGAAGCTGTCCTGAGCGATGTAAAGAGCAATCATAAGGGCAATCATTTCCTGATTAAACCCAAGCATTGTTTCTAAAGCACCAAGAGCAGCCATAACCGCACCACCCGGAACTCCTGGAGCCGCAACCATTGTTACTCCAAGCATAAGAACAAATGGGAAAATACTCAAGAATGTAACTGTTTGCCCATTTAGAAGCATAATTGCCATAGCACAACTTGTAAGTGTTATTGTTGAGCCTGAAAGATGGATTGTTGCACAAAGAGGAATTACAAAGTCTGCAATCTGGTCTGAAACTTTGTTTTTCTTTGTTGCCATAAGTGTTACCGGAATTGTTGCCGCTGAAGATTGTGTGCCTATAGCTGTTGTATATGCAGGAAGCATATTTTTTATAAGAATAAAAGGATTTTTACCTGCAACAACACCTGCAACTGTGTATTGAAGAACAATAACAGTTATATGAAGCGCAATTATTACAAAGAAAACTTTTGCAAACACCGACATTATTTCCATAACCGTTCCGGAGTATGTTAAGTTGGCAAAAATACCATAAACGTGGAAAGGCAAAAGAGGAATTATAATGTTTGAAACAAGTTTCATAATAATATCTTGGAAACCATCAAAAACATCTTTTAAAGTTTTATGCTCTGTAACCGCAATGCCAAGACCAAGAAGAAAAGCCATTAAAAGGGCAGTCATAACACCCATCACAGGAGGCATTTCGATATTAAAAAGTGCTGCTACCATTGTTTCTTCTGCATTTGTCGGGTCGTTTAACACAATTGAACCAACCTCGAGAAATTTAGGAAATAAAATATGGTTAACGCCATATGTAAGCGTTCCGGCAAAAATTGTTGAAACATAAGCAACCAACGTTGTAAGAGCAAGGATTTTCCCTGCACCTTTTCCAAGATCTGCAATTCCAGGAACAACAAAACCAATAATAATAAGAGGTATTGAAAAGCCGAGAAACTGACCAAATATTGAGTTAAATGTTGCACCTATGCCTATGATTACTTCAAGCCCTGATGATCTTGCAATATTACCTATAATGATACCTACAATAATTGCCAATACAAGCTTTGTTAATAAACCTAATTTTCTTTTTTTCATATTCTTTTGCCTAAGTCTTTATAAAAGACTAAGCTCCCTCCTTAATTATAAATTATGAAAAGTTAATTTTATATAAACTTCGTTTATATTTTAAAATATTTCATAGCCCTTTTTTGTAAGTGCATCTTTTATTTCTTGAACATGCTGAACATTTCTTGTTTCAAGAACCATTTTAACAACACATGAAGTTATTTCTGATTTAACATCTTCTCTTTCATGATTAATGCTTATTATGTTTGCCTCTGTTTTTGAAATAACTTGTAAAAGATTAATAAGCTGTCCTGGTTTGTCAAACACCTTTGTTTCAATTTCAGTGAGTCTTCCTGTTTTGGTAAGACCTTTTGTTATAACTCTTGAAAGAATGCTCACATCTATGTTTCCCCCTGAAACAACGCAAACAACTTTTTTCCCCTTTGTTTGAATCTTATTAAACATAACCGCCGCCACAGCCGTTGCTCCTGCGCCTTCGGCAACGGTTTTCTGCCCTTCCATAAGAGCAAGAATTGCAGTTGCAATTTCATCTTCTGTTACTGTAACAATTTCATCAACATGTGTCTTGCAAATATCAAATGTAAGCTCTCCCGGTTTTTTTACTGCTATACCGTCTGCTATTGTTGACACACTTTCAAGCTCTGTAATGGCATTGAGTTTACAAGATTGATACATGCTTGGGGCTCCCTCTGCCTGCACACCTATAATCTTGCACTCAGGTTTTATTGCCTTAACTGCGTAAGAAATGCCGCTTATAAGGCCGCCGCCGCCAATAGGAACAACAATCATGTCAACCTCGGGCAGCTGGTTTAAAATTTCAAGAGCTATTGTGCCTTGGCCTGCCGCAACCTTTTCGTCATCAAAGGGATGTGCAAAAGTATAACCTTTTTCATCCATAAGCTCTATTGCCTTTGCATAAGCATCATCATAAACTCCAGGCACAAGAACTACCTCTGCACCATAACCTCTTGTGGCCTCAATTTTTGATAAAGGTGCTCCGCTCGGCATACATATTATAGATTTAATGCCGCTTTTTGATGCTGAAAGGGCAACACCCTGAGCATGATTACCTGCTGAACAGGCAATTACTCCTTTTTCCTTTTCTTCTTGAGAAAGGCTGTGAATTTTGTAATATGCACCTCTAAGTTTAAAAGAGCCTGTAAGCTGAAGGTTCTCAGCCTTAATATAAATGTTTTCTCCTATTTTTGGTGCAGATATTAAAGGAGTAACCCTTGCCACATCTCTTAAAACCCTTTGTGCATCATAAATCATTTCCAAAGAAATCAATTGCTTTCGCTTCCTTTCTTATCCGAAAACCTTTTTATATAACTCTTTGCCTGTTGGTGTTATTGCAAGCCCTCCCTCGGCAGTTTCTTTAAGTGAAGAAGACATGCTGTCACCAATCTTTTTCATCGCCCAGATCACTTCATCTGCAGGAATTGCACTTTCTATACCTGCAAGGGCAAGTTCAGCCGCCGTAAAAGCATTTGCCACTCCTGCCGCATTTCTTTTAATGCATGGAATTTCCACAAGCCCTGCAACAGGGTCGCAGACAAGCCCCAAAACATTTTTTAAAGCTATTGCACATGCATGAGCCACCATGTCAGGTGTTCCTCCATACATTTCTACTAAAGCACCTGCCGCCATTGCCGCAGCACTTCCGCACTCGGCCTGACATCCACCCTCTGCACCTGATATGCTTGCTTTGTTGGCAATTACCATTCCTATTGCCGAAGCTGTAAACAAGCCTTTTACAACGGTTTCTTCAGAAAAATTTTTATCTTCCATAACAGTAATAAGTGCGGCAGGAATAATTCCGCAGCTTCCCGCCGTAGGTGCGGCAACTATTTTTCCCATACATGCGTTTGTTTCCGAAACTGCCAAGGCACGTGTAAGAGCCTTTCCGAAAACATTGCCGCATATTGTATTGCCACCTTTTACATACTGATCCATTTTATACGAAGAACCTCCTGTTAAACCACTTGCAGAACGTTTATCTTTATCAATGCCTTCTTCAGAAGCCTCTTTCATAACATTTAAAGATAAAAGCATTTGTTCATAAATCTTTTCTTCGCTTTCTCCTCTTGTTTCAGCCTGATCTTTCATAACAATGTCAGAAATTGAAGAATTTTCATTTTTAGCAGTTTTAACAATTTCAGCCAATGATTCATATTTCATAACTAACCACAAGCCTCCTTTTAAATTGCCTTTAAAATAACCGAAGATGTTACATTTGGAAAGTTTTCTATTGCCTTATTTGTGTTTTCATCCACATCTCCATCAACTTCTATTATCATAACTGCAATGCCGCCCTTTTCTCCTCGTCTAAGTTCAAATCTCCCTATATTAACTCCTCTTCTTGCAAGAATGTTTGTAACGTCAGAAATCATTCCGGGTTTATCAAGATGATGGACGATTAATGTGGTGGATTTGCCTGTAATGCTTACTTCTGTATCATTTATTTTTGTAAGAAGTATATTTCCGCCTCCGACAGAAGCACCTTGAACAGAAACTGTTTTTTCACTTTCTCCAAAAAGCTTAACCAAGGCTGTGTTTGGATGAGAATTTTCTATTTCTGTTTCATAAAAATTAAATTCTAAATTTCTTTCTTTTGCAATGTCCATGCTGTTTCTTATTCTTATGTCGTCTGTTTCCATTCCTAAAATTCCTGCAATTATAGCCTTATCTGTTCCGTGGCCTTTATATGTTTTGGCAAAAGAGCCGCTGAAATATATATCTGCTTTCACAGGGTTTTCACCTAATATATTTAAGGCATATTTTCCGATCCTTACAGCACCTGCAGTATGAGAACTTGAAGGCCCGATCATAACAGGACCTATAATATCAAAAGCATCCATGGCAGCTCCCTCCCTAAATAATTGTTCTATATTCATTATATAAGGAAAAATATTTTAGTCAATGTATTTTTGTATTGAAATTATCCTATTGGCGGACTTTTTAATTAACTTTTCTTAATTTGTATTCGTGGAACGTACATTAGTTTACAGCAGCAAGGTTTCATATGATATTTTCACAAAAACAATACATTTATTCAATATATTAAAGAAAAAGTTTGTGAAAAGCTTATATTTATATAACAGTTTTATTAAAAACATACAAATCTTATACCCAATCATAGGCTATTATGCATATAAAAATTAAAATATTTGCAAACTTAATTTATTTTATAAGATAATTATTAATATTTGTAATTTCAATTAATTTTATACAAAAAAATAAACCCTAAAGCAATTTAACGCTTTAGGGTCATTACACTTTTAATTATCTTAATTATCTTAATACTCTTCTTGCAGTAACATATTTTGTATTATAATATGGTTCACTAAGACTGTTTGTTGTAACTCCCCATTGTTTTCCTGAAGATGAATGAATAATCTTTCCATCACCCATATAAATTCCAACATGAGAGATATATCCTTTATTTGTTGCATTTGTTGTATCAAAGAAAACAAGATCTCCTGTACGAAGAGAGGCTCTTTCAACATAAACTCCGTTTGAAGCCATTGATGAAGAACTGCGGTTAAGTGTAACGCCAAAGTTTTTCATAACAGAATATACAAACCCTGAACAGTCAACGCCTTTATTAAGGTTTGTTCCTCCCCATGAATAAGGAGTTCCAAGGAAGTTTTTTGCATAAGCTATAACTTGATCTCCCTTTGAAGAAGCACTTCTTGAGGGTTTTTCACCTGTTCTTACGGAAACAAATTCTTTGCTTACATATCCTTCAGCACCTGTTTCTGTTTTAACCTTAATCCATTCAGAACCTGCTTCAATAACATCAATAACCTCGTCATAAGAAAGAACTCCTAATGAAGCTGCGGAAGTTGAAGCACCTTCTCTAAGTTTAAGCCCTGATGTAGAGGTAACGATTGCATATGTATTTACAACAGATGCCTCTGAAATATTAAACAAAGGAACCTCTGAAATAAGAAGTCCTGTAACGAAGTTTTTGCTAAGGTAAGCTGTTTCCCCATTTGAACGTCGTATTTTAAACCAATCCCCGTTTTGACCTGTTATTGTAACTGTGTCGCCTTTATTAACTTTGCCTACAACAGCAGAAGATGTTGTTGCGGCATTTCTTACATTTACATCATTATCTATAACATTTCCTTTTGCCTGAACTATATCCACATATTGGGATGAAATATATGCGCCATCTAATTTATCGTAAGAAATTTTATACCAGTCGCCTTCTTGTGCAGTAATCTGTATTTCAGTTCCTTCTCCTATAGTTTCTATTCTAACAGAAGATACGTTAGATCCTGCTCTAACATTTATATCGTTGCTGTTTGTTGTTCCTATAACATTGGCAAAAGCCTGAAAGTTAAATCCTACTGTAAAAACGGAGCTAATAATCATAGCAGCTGTAAAAAGCTTATTGATTTTCATAATTTCCTCCCAAGTTAAATCTTTTTTATTAAATGTTACATTTTTATTACGGTTTTATTATACGTGGAACATATATAATTGTCAACCAATTTTTAAAATTAGGGAGTTTTAAAGGTAAATTTATGCAATTTGAATAAAAATGATGATAAATTTCTTAATTTGCAGCTTTATATTTGTAATATGTTTGTAATATATTATAGTTGTTAACATTATGTTACAGGTTTTTAAAGTATTTCTATACAATTTCTGAAATATAAAAGACTCCGCAGTTATAAAGCGGAGCCTTTTGATTTAAATTTTTTTATAAATATCCATCAAAGGCACATTGTTTTGTAAAGAAAGCTCTTTTGCGCTTTCAAACTCGGCATATAATCTTTCCCCTGATTTAGTCTGCACAGCTTTTACTTTAAGGGCACCAAGGTCTGTGTTAATTTCTTTTGTTTCCCTTTTAAGTATAGTTCTTTCTTCCTTTCTCTTTCTTATTCCAATGGAAGTTGTTTCAGAAAAAATTAAATCTTCAATTTGTTCAATGTCTTCATCTTTACAAAGCACAGTTAATTTATAAGCAGGTCTATTTTTTTTCATAAAAACAGGGCTGTAATAAGCATCTTTAGCACCCAATTCAAAAAGCCTGTCCATAACATATCCCAAAATTTCTCCTGTGCAATCATCAAGGTTTGTTTCTAAAACATTAATTTCATCATAGTTTTTATAACCCATTAATCTTCCAAACCCTCTCCCATAATAACACGAAGAACATTAGGTATTTTGCTGCTTCTTTTGCCTGCACCATATCCTGTTTTTAAAACCTTCATTTTAGGAGAAACACCATAAGAAATTGGAAGCTCGGCAATAATTGCAGCACCTGTTGGTGTAACAAGCTCCATCTCAACATCAATTTGCTTATAAATTACATTTGAATTTGCAAAAATTTCAGCCGTTGCAGGAACGGGAACAGGCATCTGCCCATGCTGACAGTTAATAAAACCATATCCGTCATTTACAACAGAAGAATATATTTCATCAGGCTTAATCATATCAATGCAAATAGCACATCCAATTATGTCAACAATTGAATCTAATGCACCAACTTCATGAAAATGAATTTCCTCCAAAGATTTTCCGTGAACCTTAGCTTCTGCCTTAGCAACACGCATGAAAATATTTTTTGCCAATAATTTAGCATTTTGAGAAATATCACTGTCTTCAATTATTTTATTTATATCAAAAAGATTTCTATGAACATGATTATGAGAATGGCTGTGCTCATGATCATGGTGGTTAAAGTGACTGTGTCCGTGATGTTCATGAGTATGGTCATGGGCATGTTCGTGTGAATGTTCATGCTCATGCGAGTGTTCATGTCCGCCCTCATTATGGCAGTGCAGATGTTCATGGGCATCTCCATCATGGTTATGCTCGTGAACATGGCAATTATCATTATTTTCAGATTCTAAAATTACATCCACATCCATAGCGTCTATACCATTTTTATTAACTCTTCCAATTTCAACACTAAAACCTTCAACATTTATTTTTGAAAGTTCTTTTAAAAATTCTTCTTTATCAATGCCCAAATCCAGAAGTGCTCCAAGTGTCATATCGCCGCTTATTCCGGCAAAACAATCAAAATATAATACTTTTTTCATGCTGATACCTCCTAAAATCAAAACAAGGTCAAAAGGTTCCACTTTTATCTGTTTATTCTGTTTATGCTGCTGGCTGTATATCCTGCTCCAAAACCATTATCAATATTTGTTACAACAACTCCGTTGGCGCAACTGTTAAGCATACAAAGCAATGAACTTAAACCGCTGAAATTAGCTCCGTATCCAACAGATGTTGGCACAGCTATTACAGGCTTGTCCGTCAAACCTCCTATAACACTTGCAAGAGCACCCTCCATGCCTGCAACGGCAATAATTACATTTGCCTCTGCAATTACATCAAGTCTGCTAAGAAGTCTGTGAAGGCCTGCAACACCCACGTCATACATTCTTATAACGTTGTTGCCCATATATTCGGCTGTAATTGCAGCTTCTTCCGCAACGGGTATGTCGCTTGTGCCGCCTGTTGCAACAAGGATTTTACCGCCGATTTTTTCCACAGGCTCACGCTCAATAAGTATTATCTTTGCATTTTCATGGTAAACCGCATCCTCGCAAATAGCTTTAACAGCATCATACATTTCTTTTGTTGCCCTTGTTCCCAAAATATTTTTTGTGCCTGCATCAAGCATACTTGAAATAATTCCTGTTATTTGTTCGTTTGTTTTTCCGGCACAATATATTACTTCGGGACATCCGTTTCTGATTGCCCTTTGATGGTCTACAACAGCATATCCTAAGTTTTCCATAGGGGCAAACTTAAGCTTTTTTTCTGCTTCTTCAATAGAAACCTTGTTTTCCTTAATGTCATTAAGCAGTTTTCTTAAATCCAAAAGAACATTTCTCCTCTCATTTTTACCTTAATCCATGCTTCCGCTTCTAAATCCCTCTAAATCAAGGGTTATATATCTAAATCCAACTTCTTTGATTTTCTTAATCAGTTCTGCATTTTCCATAAACACAGCAAAATATTCTTTAGGTACTTCAATCCTTGCAATATCCCCGTGCAGACGTACTCTGCCGCTTGGGATGTTTAACTGAGCAATAAGTTTTTCAGCCGCCTCTACTTTTTTGAAGTTTTCAGACGTAAGCACAGTGTCATAAGGAAATCTTGTAGCTAAACAACTGTTTGATGCCTTATTCCATGTTTCAATGCCCATTTCCTTGCCGTATTCCCTTATTTCTGCCTTTGTAAGACAGGCTTCATAAAGAGGGCTTATAATTCCAAGTTCTTTAACTGCCTTGCCTCCGGGGCGATAAGCGTTGTTGTCGTCGAAGTTTTTTCCGTCGGCAACAAATTCAAACCCTAATTCTTTAGCGGTTTTAATAATTTCACCCATTATATTTTTTTTGCAGTAGTAACAACGCTCTTTATCGTTATTTTTAAACTCTTCAACTGCAAATACGTCTGCTTCTATTGTATAATACTTTACGCCTGATTTTTTTGCAAGCCTGACAGCATCTTCAAAATCTTTTTCTGCCATCATTTCACCGTTTCCTATAATTGCAATAACATTTTCACCAAGTACGTTTTTTGCCGCATTTAAAAGGAAGTCTGAATCTGTTCCACCCGAATATGCGACACATATTTTTTTATATTTTTTTAATATATCTTCTAAATTCTTTAATTTATCCATAATTTTATCCTCCGAAGTTTAATTCATACTTTTTCACTATTATATAGTGAATTTAAAAAATATACAATATTTTATTCGATATTTAAAAACCTGTCGGGAACTTTTCCTTCTATAACAGTGTCTATAAGCATAACCTTTCTTTCGGCAGTAACAATTTCACTTTTTATGGGATGAATAAGCTTAATTTCAATATTAACTTTTATCCATGCTTTATAATTTGTTTGGTTTATTCCTGCCGAACTAAAAGAGGTTTCATAGTCAACAAAAGTTTCTCCTATTTGTCTTATTTTAAATTTAGTTTTAGGGCCTGTATTAGAAAAAAGTTCCATGCCTGTTAAAGCACCTGATGCAACATATATGTATTTTTCCTCGTAAGATTTAAGCCCTTTATTTATATTTAAGCTTACATCAGCACATAATTCATTTATAAGTATTGTGTTTGCAGTAAGCTGTTTTCCTTCATTAAGATATATAAAAAAATCTTGAGTTTTAATATTTTTTTCTTTGACACTCTCTTTTACACTTGTATCAATAACTTTATTGGCAATTATTTTAGCCTCTCCTTTACTTATGGCGATTAAAGAAGGCATTAAAGACTTTTCAATAAAAGAATATACGAAAAAAATTACTGAAACAATAATTATGATGTTAAAAATCATTTTAAAGTGTTTTGATTTTATCCGCCTAAACATTTAATCACCCTCCTACACTACCTTATGCTGTAAAACTGTAAAAACTTCTATTAAGTTAATGGCGGGAGGATATAAGAAAACTTAACTTCTAAAAATTCATAAAGTATAAAGTTTAAACATAGTAAAAATCAAGCCCTTTTCTTATCTAAACCCGCATAGTCATACAGTTTTAAACAAAGGTTATATTTTATACTTTTAAAAACAGATGTATTTGACCAAAGACAAAAATTCATCTTTATATTAAGAAAAAGTAAATATTACCCTTTCTTGTGCCACTTTAAGGATTTCTTATGGTTTAGGGCGGATTAATTTAATAAATACACTTTTAAAAAACACCTGTTTCTGCTATAATTCATGTTTAGGAAAGGAGGCATAAGATGAATTATTCTCAAAATGCCAATAGAAAAAAATCGGAACAAAAACAAAAAAAAGGAGTCAGGCGAAAAAAATCGGCTTTGACAATCTTTCTCAGAGTTTTTATTGTAATGATAATTATAGGCGGGTTTGCCCTTGGGGGAGCTTTTTTAGGCGCATACATGGGTATAATTGAAAGTGCTCCTAATATCAGCGCCAAAGATGCTGTGCCTGAAAGCTACACCTCAATTTTGTATAATGCACAAGGAAATGAAATTGATCGTCTTCACGGTGAAGAAAATAGAGAATATGTTAAGTTAACATCCATTCCTGTTGACTTGCAGCAGGCAGTTGTTGCAATTGAGGACGAAAGATTTTATCAGCATAACGGAATTGATGCAAAAGGCATGGTGCGTGCTCTTTTTGTAAATATAAAAAATATGGATATGTCACAAGGGGCAAGCACAATAACACAACAGCTTATTAAAAACGAGGTTTTAACTTCCAAAAAGACACTTGAAAGAAAACTTCAAGAACAATATATTGCTGTTAACTTTGAAAAAGAACTAACCAAAACCTTAGGCTCAAAAACAAAAGCTAAAGACTATATTCTTGAGCTTTATCTTAACTCAATCGGCCTTAACCATGGTTTAAACGGTGTTCAGTCTGCTTCAAAGTTTTATTTCGGCAAAGATGTAAACGAGCTTACTTTGGCAGAAAGCGCCTGTATTGCAGGCATAACAAAAAACCCCACAGCTTACAGTCCTCTTACAAACCAAGAAAAAAACAAACAGAGGCAAAAGCTTGTTCTTGATAAAATGTTAGAGCTTGAATACATAACTCAAGCAGAATATGACACTTCCATTGCAGAAGACGTTTATTCAAAAATTGTAGGCAAAAAAACAGATATAAATGAAAAGGATACTGCAAACCACAATTACTTTGTTGACAGTGCCATTACAGAACTTGCAACACAGCTTGAAAACGAAAAAAAAATGTCACGTAAACAAGCCTACAATTTAATTTACAGCGGCGGTCTTAAAATTTATCTTACAATAGATGATGATATGCAAAAAACAATGGAGGATTCATTTGCCAATGATGCACTTTTTCCTCCAAGCGGAAAAAGCTATACTGTAACATACACAATTTCCGTAATGGATAATAAAACAGAAGAGCAAAGCCATTTTTCAAGAACCAAAGAAATTTTAGATGATAATGAAATTGAACCTTTTGTCCAATCCGTTAAGGAAGAATTGTTAAACAGCACAAACACACTTGTTGCTGATAATGTTTCAATTTCAAGGTCTTTGCAAGCGGCAATGACAATCATGGATTACAGAACAGGCCACATCAAAGCAATAGTGGGCGGACGTGAAAAAAACGGAGACCTTGTTTTTAACAGAGCAACTCAGGCCTTAAGACAGCCCGGTTCTTGTTTTAAAGTTCTTGCGTCATATGCCCCCGCCATTGATTTGGGAATTGTTATGCCGGGAACTCTTATTATGGATGAACCTTTTACCTATAACGGCTGGTCGCCGAAAAACTGGTATTCATCAGGTTACAGAGGGCTTTGCTCAGTAAGAGAGGGTATTCGAGATTCTTTAAATATACTTGCGGCAAAAACCATTGTTCAAGTTGGCATGGACACAGCTTTTGATTATTTAAAAAATTTTGGCTTTACAACCCTTGTTGAAAGCAGAACGGTTAACGGAAAAGTGTATTCTGACAAAGGCCCTGCAATTTCTCTTGGCGGTGTTACAGACGGCGTTACCGTTCTTGAGCTTACCGCCGCATACGGTGCAATTGCAAATCAGGGTGTTTATACAAAACCCGTTTTTTATACAAAAGTTCTTGACCATAGCGGAAATATCTTGATTGACAACGAACAACCGCAAACACATCGTGTTATTAAGGAAACAACAGCATATCTTTTAACTGATATGATGAAAGACGTTATTTCAGGCGGCGGCACAGGAGGTCTTGCAAGATTTTCTAAAGTCAGCATGCCTATAGCCGGAAAAACAGGAACAACAAGTGACGATAAAGACCTTATATTTGCTGGCTACACTCCTTATTATGTTGCGGGAATCTGGATGGGATACGACCAGCCTAAGCGAATGAGCTATGACAAAAGTTATCATCTTCTTCTTTGGAAAGATGTTATGGAAAAAGTTCACACAGGTCTTGAAAACAAAAGCTTTACTGCACCAAACGGAATTGTTACAAAAAGTATCTGTTCTGTTTCAGGCAACAACCCCAGCGAACTTTGCGAACATGATTATTTTGGAAATGCTGTAAGCACAGACATTGCGGCGGCAGATGCACCCGGTGCTGATAAAGTATGTGAAGTTCATAAAAAGTTTAAAATCTGTAAAGAAGGACTTGCTGTGCCCTCACCTAACTGTCCTCCTGAAAGTGTGATTGAAGTTGTTTTGGCAGTGGATGAAGAGGGAAATGTTATAAACAACCCTAAAGATTCTGACGGAAACCTTAAAGAAGGCGCCATAGACTTAAAAAAGTATTGTGAATTCACCCATGAAATTACAGTTCCTGAAATTCCTGAAATACCTGGAATTGATAACACAGAAGAACCATCTTTGCCCGGCTTGGATAACGAAATAGATAACCATCCTGAAGAGGGTCTTCCCGGGCTTACAGGATTGCCAGGAATTAATTAAAATTAAAAGCCAAGTCATGAATATTCTTCTGACTTGGCTTTTTTTCTGTCTTAAATAAAAGCTTATTTTTCTATTGTTAAAGATAAATTATTATTTTAAAAAAACTGTCTTATTTTATTGTTGTAAATATTCCATTATATGTTATGATATTTTCGCATTATATAGTTATATCAATGCAAAGATAAACTTTGACACAAGAAAATTGTGGTTTAGTAAGCAAGTTTTTAAACAAGCAAGCTCTTTGCAAGGTATTGTTCTTTTAACTTTATAAATATATTAAAATAAAGTAAAATCAATATTTTCATAAAATTATTAGAAAATAATTAAATTTCCATAATTTACCCCTTTTAAATTTTAAAATAATATGGTAATATAATCATGTAACAAGTTCGTAACAGTTACATAACATTTTCGCAATAACTACATAACATTTTTAATTGAATTAGTTATTGTCGAATTTTCTATTTAAGGAGGAATTTTATCAATGAAAAAAATTAAAATGATTTCAGCAGTAACAGCAGCCGTTTTAACAATGTCAGTAAATGCTATGGCTATGCCCATAAACACAAATACGTTCTTAGAAAAAATTAAAAGTTCTCAGTCATGCTCTAATTTGGAAACAAACTATGTTTTAAGCAATAAAATTAACCTTAATGATTTTCTTAAAAACTCATGTGTTCAAAGTGATAGTTTAAAGAAAATTACAAATGTTAATATCGAAGACATTTCAAAAGAAAAACTTAACAATTGTTCTTTTAATAACACTAACATTTCAGACATTAAAAAACCAACTTCAAACAATAAAACAGAAGCACCTACAGATACGGCGCCTCCGTCTTCAAACAGCGGCTCGGCAAACAATAACAACAATACAGAAAACGTAACAACTCCGGATAAATCTGAAACTCAAACTTCTGTTTCATCATATGCAAGCAAGGTTGTTGAGCTTGTAAATGCTGAAAGAGCAAAAGAAGGATTGTCAGCTCTTCAAGTAGACTCTAAAGTTGCGGCGGCGGCACAAGTAAGGGCTAAAGAAGTAAAATCAAGCTTTTCACACACAAGACCTGATGGAAGAAGCTGCTTTACTGCACTTGAAGAAGCAGGTGTTTCCTACAGAGGCGCAGGAGAAAACATTGCCCTTGGTCAAAAAACACCTGAAAAGGTAGTAACAGACTGGATGAATTCAGAGGGTCACAGAAAAAACATTATGAACCCTAACTTTAAATATATCGGCGTTGGTGTTGACGGAACTTCATGGACACAGTTATTTACATACTAAGCTAAAAAGCGGCTGTCTTTAATTTTAAAGGCAGTCGCTTTGGTTTATTTGAATTAAAACTTTAAACTTGCTTTGTAAAACAGACACTGCATGTCTGTGGCATTATTTAATCTTTTAAATTTATAAAAAACAAATTAGTTTTAATAAAACTTAAATGTTGTCTTATAACTTATTATTAATAAGTTTATCTATAATACCCTCAATAAGCAAAATAAATTTTTCTTTTACCCTTTCGCTTGTTTCAATTACCTCTTGATGGTCTAAACTATTTTCTGTTACCCCAGATGCCATGTTTGTTATACAACTTATTCCAATCACGTTCATTTTGCTGTGAACCGCCGTAACAACCTCAGGAACAGTGCTCATTCCAACTGCATCGCCGCCTAAAACTTTAATCATCCTTACCTCAGCAGGTGTTTCGTAATTCGGCCCTGTCATTGCACAATAAACACCCTCTTTTAAAGCTACTCCCTTGTCTTTTCCTGCTTCCTTAGCTATCTCACCAAGCTTTTTATTATAACAATTACTCATATCGGGAAATCTTTCTCCAAAATGGTCAAGATTTCTTCCTATAAGAGGATTAGTTCCCATAAAATTAATATGGTCGTTTATAAGCATTAAATCTCCGGGCAAAAAACAGGAATTTATACCGCCTGCGGCATTTGTAACAATAATTGTTTCAACACCAAGAAGTTTCATAACCCTTATGGGAAATGTAACCTCTTCCATGGAATATCCTTCGTAAAAATGAAATCTGCCCTGCATACAAATTAGTTCTTCAGTAACAACAAATCTGCCCTTATGCCCCTCTACTGTTGAAACAGGCATATTGGGAATTGTTTTATAGTCAAAAACATCTGCGTTTTCAAGCCTGTCGGCAAATTCACCTAACCCTGAGCCTAAAATTAAACCTATTTTCGGGTTATAGCTGCTTCTTTCTTTTATATATCCTGCCGCTTCGTAAATTTTCTCCATTGAACTCATAAACTTTCCTCCTTAGATTTTCCAAAGCATTTCGATGTGTAAAATTCCATCCTCTAAAAAAGGTTCGGAAACTTGTACGAAACCATGTTTTTCATAAAATTCTTTTGCATAAAGCTGAGCACCTATTCTTATTTTTTCTGCATTCATTTTTTCCTTGGCAAAACATATTCCCTCTTTAAGTATCTTTCCTCCATAACCCTCACCATGCTTTGTGGTGATTACTCTGCCTATGGAAACCTCTTTATAAGACACTCCTTTTTCAAGAATTCTTAGGTATGCCTTTAGTATGCCATTTTCTTTTAAAAATAAATGATATGCACCTTTATCCTTATCATCAATGTCTTGATAAACACAATTTTGCTCTACAACAAATATAGCTGACCTTGCCTTTAATATTTCATAAAGTTCACAAATTGAAAGCTCGTTAAAATGTTTTATGGTTAAATCCATTTATCCTCCTAAATATAAACTGAAATTTCAAAAGCGATAATCACAAGTTAAAGTAACTATCGCTTTTAATTATTTTTAATAAATCTTATATTGAACTTCTCTTATTTCCGTTATGAAAAATAAAACCAATTTTAACACAGTCAATACCGATAACCATAGTGTATTTTTCTGTTTTAAAGAGCATAGGCTGACCATTTTTCTTTACAACAACTGCATCCATTCTTTTTTCATCATCAAGCCAGTAGTAGAGAAAATAAAATTCTCCTTCGTTTTTTATTGACCATCTGCTGGCAGGTAGCGGTTTCAAAAAAAAGTCTTCATCACAGTCAAAATGTTTTAAAAGCTGCTCCTGAGCTGCTGAAAAGTTCTTAACAAAATCCTTTTGAGGCACTTTATTCTTAGCCATATAAAATTTTCCTCCATTGTAGTCATTACAATACATGGTACAATTTTTATATATGGTTTGTCAACCTGTTTAGATGTTTTTTCAGGTATTTGCCTGTATAAGATGCTTCGCACTCCATAACCTTATCAGGTGTTCCTGAAACAATAATCTCTCCGCCGCCGTCACCGCCTTCAGGGCCAAGGTCGATTATATAATCTGCAGTTTTAATTACATCAAGGTTATGCTCAATAACAATAACTGTGTTGCCTCCCTCTGTAAGCCTTTGAAGAATTTCAATAAGCTTATGAACATCGGCAATATGAAGCCCTGTTGTAGGCTCGTCAAGTATATAGATTGTTTTACCTGTATTTCTTCGGCTAAGCTCGGTGGCAAGTTTAACCCTTTGCGCCTCACCGCCGCTTAATGTTGTAGAGCTTTGCCCAAGACGTACATAACTTAAACCCACATCATAAAGAGTTTGAAGTTTATTTTTTAATTTAGGCAGGTTTCCAAAAAACTCCAACCCTTCTTCCACAGTCATTTCAAGAACGTCTGAAATTGTTTTTCCCTTATATTTAACTTCAAGAGTTTCTCTGTTATATCTTTTTCCATGGCAAACCTCACAAGGGACAAAAACATCCGGCAAAAAATGCATCTCGATTTTTATAATGCCGTCACCGCTGCAAGCCTCGCACCTTCCGCCCTTAACATTAAAACTAAAACGTCCTTTTTGATAACCACGCATTTTGGCCTCTGTTGTTTGGGCAAAAACATCTCTTATCAAATCAAAAAGCCCTGTATATGTGGCAGGATTGCTCCTTGGAGTTCTTCCTATAGGCGACTGGTCTATGTTTATAATTTTGTCTAATTTTTCAATGCCTTTAATATCCTTATGTGCAGCAGGCTTTAACTTTGCCCTGTTTAAATCCCTTGCAAGCCTTTTATATAAAATTTCGTTTATAAGTGAAGATTTTCCCGAACCGCTTACACCTGTTACACAAGTAAAAATCCCTAAAGGTATTTCAACATTTATGTTTTTTAAATTGTTTGCAGATGCACCTAAAATTTTAAGCATATTATCTTTTTTTACTTTTCTTATTGTTTTAGGAATTAAAATCTGCTTTTCTCCGCTTAAATATTGGCCTGTAACAGACTCTTTACATTTTAGAATATCTTTTACCGATCCGCTGAAAATAACCTCTCCGCCCTTTTCTCCTGCGGCAGGGCCTATATCCACAATAAAGTCACTTTCAAACATTGTGTCTTCGTCATGCTCAACAACAATAAGGCTGTTTCCAATATCACGAAGATTTTTTAAAGTTTTTATAAGCTTTTCGTTATCTCTTTGGTGAAGTCCTATGCTTGGTTCATCAAGTATATAAATAACGCCCACAAGCCCTGAACCAATTTGTGTTGCAAGCCTGATTCTTTGGGATTCACCGCCGCTTAAAGTTCCAGCCGAGCGTGCAAGGGTTAAATAATCAAGGCCTACATCAATAAGAAAGCCTATTCTTGTATTAATCTCTTTTAATATCTGTTCGCCTATAAGTAAATCCCTTTTAGATAAACTTAGACTATCGAAAAAACTTTTAATATTTTTAATGGACATTTCTGTAACTTGAGAGATATTTTTATCCCCAACGGTAATTGCCAAAACCTCAGGTTTAAGCCTTGCTCCGTGACAGGAGGGACAAACAATGTTAGTCATATACTCTTCATATTCCTGACGCATGGTTTCAGAAGTTTCGTTATATCTTCTTTGAAGGTTATTTATAACACCTTCAAAAGCATAAGAATAGCTTCCTCCTCCATTGGAATTTTTATAATTTATTGTTATCTTTTCACCCTTTGTTCCATAAAGAATAATGTCTTTAACATTTGAGGAAAGCTCACTAAACGGCAAATCAAGATCAAAGCCGTATTTTTCTGACAAAGCTTTAAAAAGTACTCCTGTCATACTGTCTTTTGAGGAAACAGAGTTATATCCCGGTGCATTTATTGCACCTTGATTAAGGCTTAAAGATTTATTTGGTATAATCAAATCAGGGTCAAACTTCATAAGCATACCAAGACCTGTACACTCAGGGCATGCCCCCAAAGGATTGTTGAAAGAAAAAAGCCTTGGTTCTATTTCGCTTAAGCTTATTCCGCAATCAGCACAGGCAAAATTTTGATTAAAAAGCATATCTTCGTTTGTGTCCGTGTTGTTAACAACAAGCACACCTCCTGTAAGAGCCATAACTGTTTCTATGGATTCTGTAAGCCTTTTTTGTATTCCCTCTCTGATTATAAGCCTGTCAACAACTATCTCTATGGTATGTTTTTTATTTTTTTCTAATTTAATTTCTTCGCTTAGTTCATATATAATGCCGTCGGTTCTAACACGAACATAACCGCTTTTTTTAGCATCTTCAAGAAGCTTGATATGCTCACCCTTTCTCTCCCTTACAACAGGGGCAAGAAGCTGAAATTTCGTTCTTTCGGTAAGTGTTAGAATCTGGTCAACAATCTGGTCTATAGTTTGCTTTTTAATTTCAATTCCGCAATTTGGACAATGGGGAATTCCAACTCTTGCAAAAAGCAGTCTTAAATAATCATAAATTTCCGTAACAGTGCCAACTGTAGACCTTGGGTTATGGCTGGTGGTTTTTTGGTCAATGGAAATTGCAGGAGAAAGCCCCTCTATATATTCAACATCAGGCTTTTCCATTTGTCCGAGAAATTGCCTTGCATAGCTTGAAAGGCTTTCCACATAACGTCTTTGGCCTTCTGCATAAATTGTGTCAAAGGCAAGAGATGACTTTCCCGAACCGCTTACACCTGTAAAAACCACAAGCTTATCCCTTGGTATTTCAAGGTTAATATTTTTTAAATTGTGCTCCTTTGCACCTTTTATTATAATTTTGTCTTTGCTCATTATTTTACCTCAAGTCTATTTTAACAACCTTTTAACTTCTAAAATTTTATCTCTTAATAAAGCGGCCTGCTCAAATTGTAAATCTCTTGCCGCTGTTTTCATTTCTTTATCCATTTTTTTAATAAGGGTTTTTAATTCCTCTTCACTCATACTTTCAGGGTCTTTATCAAAGCCCATTTTTGTTTTTTCATCAACTGATTTTGTTGCCTGAATAACCTCGAAAACCTTTTTTTCAATGGTTTTTGGTGTAATTCCATGAAGGTCATTATACTCCTCTTGTATTTTTCTTCTTCTTTCAGTTTCGCTTATAGCACGCCTCATAGATTCTGTCATAACGTCGGCATACATTATAACCCGCCCTTCACTGTTACGTGCGGCTCGTCCTATTGTCTGAATAAGGGAGGTTTCTGAACGTAAAAACCCTTCTTTGTCTGCATCTAAAATAGCAACAAGGGAAACCTCTGGTATGTCTAAGCCTTCCCTTAAAAGGTTAATGCCAACAAGCACATCAAAAACATCCATTCTTAAATCTCTTATTATTTCAAGACGCTCAAGTGTGTCAATGTCAGAATGGAGATATCTAACCCTAACCCCTGCTTCACGCATATAATCAGTTAATCTTTCAGCCATTTTTTTTGTGAGAGTTGTTATTAAAATCTTATCGCCATTTTTAGTTGTTTTATTAACCTCTCCAAGCAAATCGTCAATTTGCCCCGTAACAGGCTTAACAACAATTTTAGGATCAAGAAGCCCTGTGGGGCGAATAATTTGTTCAGCAGTCTGCTGAGAATGCTCCGCTTCATATTTTGACGGAGTTGCCGAAACAAAAAGAATTTGGTTTATTTTATCTTCAAACTCTGTAAACTTTAAAGGCCTGTTGTCAAGGGCAGACGGAAGTCTGAATCCAAAATTAACGAGAGTTGTTTTTCGTGATTTATCACCCTCATACATGCCTCTTATCTGCGGAATAGAAACATGGCTTTCATCTGCAATAATTAAAAAGTCCTCAGGAAAAAAGTCAATAAGAGTGCTTGGTGTGCTTCCTGCCTCTCTTAAAGACAGATGACGTGAATAGTTTTCGATTCCTGAACAAAAACCCATTTCCCGCATCATTTCAACATCATAATTTGTTCTTTGTTCAAGCCTTTGAGCCTCCAGAAGCTTGTCTTCACTTTTTAATATTTTAAGCTGTTCACTAAGCTCGTCCTCAATTCGGCCAATGGCAATATTCATTTTTTCAGGCAATGTAACATAATGAGAAGCAGGGAAAATGCTGATATGATTTCTTGTTCCTAAAATCTCTCCCGTCAGTACATCCACTTCTGTTATTCTGTCTATTTCATCACCAAAAAATTCTATACGCACTGCACTTTCACTGCTGGCAACAGGAAAAATCTCTAAGACATCCCCTCGCACACGAAAGGTGCCTCGCTGAAAATCCATATCATTTCTGTCATATTGTATATCAATAAGCTTACGCATTACTTCATCACGGTCTTTAATCATACCAGGGCGCAGTGAAATCATCATATCCTTATAGTCAGACGGATCTCCCAAACCATATATACAGGAAACACTGGCAACTATAAGCACATCCCTGCGTTCAATAAGAGCCGCTGTTGCAGAATAGCGAAGTTTATCTATTTCATCATTTATGGAGGAATCTTTTTCTATATATGTGTCTGTGCTTGGAACATAGGCCTCCGGCTGATAATAGTCATAATAGCTAACAAAATATTCAACTGCATTGTTAGGAAAAAACTCTTTAAACTCGTTATAGAGCTGTGCTGCAAGAGTTTTGTTATGGGCAATAACAAGTGTGGGTTTTTGTATCTTTTCAATGATATTTGCCATTGTAAAAGTCTTTCCCGAACCTGTAACACCCAAAAGTGTCTGAAATTTTTTGCCCTCTGAAAATCCCTTTGAAAGCTTCTCAATAGCCTGCGGCTGATCCCCTGTGGGCTTATACTTTGATTCAATTTTAAACTCCGACATTTTATCACCCTTTCAAGAACCTTTGTTCTATTATAGCATAAACACTTTTAATTTTATATGGTTTTTAAAAAAGTTAACAATTTGTTCGCATAAATATCTGTGGTAATTTTTTCTTTCAAGCTTAAAGCCCACTTGCGTTATGCAAATGGGCTTATTTTTTAAAGCTGAAGTTCTTTAATTATTTCTTTAAGCTTATCTTCCTGCTCTTTTGTGCATTGTAGAAAAGGTTCTGTCATATATTCACTTATTCCAAGACCAATTAAATTCAAAGCACGTTTCATAACAGGTATGTATGGTGCATTAATTGCGTAAATCTTCATAGCTTTATTAACTTTTTTCTGACATTCGGCCGCTGTTTTATAATCTTCTTCCTCCGCAGCCTTAACCCACTTTGCAAAAACCTCAGGGATAAGGTTTGAAAGTCCGCCTATAACGCCCGCTCCTCCTGAAAGCGACATAAAACCAAAACATTCGTCATATCCGCTGTAAATTTCAAAGTTTGGAAACTGGGGCAAAATAAGGTTCATTAAATCTCTTGTGTGTGATATAAGGCTGATTGTATCCTTGTATCCAACTATGTTTTTATGCTTTTTTACAAGACTTAAAGTTATTTCAGGTTTAAGGTCATGACCTGTTATATCAGGGAAATTATATAAATATATAGGGCCTTTTATTCCCTCGGCAACAATATCATAGTATCTTTCAATGCTTGCATCATTAAGCTTAAAATAATAAGGGCTTATTATCATAACTCCGTCTGCACCTTTATCAATTGCATAATTGCTAAGTTCAATAGTTTCAAGTGTATCCATACGGCTTGTCCCTATATAAAGCTTAATTTTATTTTTGCAATATGCAGTTGCTATGTCAATAAGTTCCTTAACCATGTCTATTGTCATATTAAAAAACTCGCCTGTGCTCCCCATAACAACAAGGCCGTCAACTCCGCCTTTTATAAGGTGCTCATAAACCTTTTCGTTTCCCAGCCTGTCAATTTTTCCGTTGCTGTCAAAAATAGTAACCACAGGTGTTAAATATTTAGCCTTCATTAACAGTACCTCCCTAAATAAAAACGGGAACCTGTAAAAAGCTCCCGTTATAGTTAAATTTCCATTTGGTCAATCGCTGCCTTTGCGGCGCTTTGTTCTGCCTCTTTTTTACTTCTGCCTACACCTTTGCCTAAATCGCACCCGTTATGGGCTACCTTTGCAACAAAGTTTTTACTGTGGTCAGGGCCTGTTTCATCAACAATTATATAGCTGATAGGAAGTTTGCTTGTTTTTTGTATAATTTCTTGAAGACGTGTTTTATAGTCCTCGCTTTTAAAATTATCTTTCAAGTCTTCCACAACAGGCTCCATAAAACGCAAAACGTAATCTTCGGCACATTCAAAGCCTCCGTCTATATAAACAGCACCTATCACCGCTTCAAACACATCGGCAAGCACAGACTCTCTGTTTCTTCCGCCTGTTATATCCTCGCCGTTGCCAAGAAGAAGAAAATCACCAAGTCCTATTTCTCTTGCTTTTTTAGCCAGAGAACTTTCGCAAACAACACCTGCACGAAGCTTTGTAAGCTCACCTTCAGGCATTTTAGGAAACCTTTCATAAATAAATTTACTGATTATAAGCTCCAACGCAGCATCGCCCAAAAACTCAAGCCTTTCGTTATAACCGATTTTTTTTATTTTATGCTCGTTGGCATATGAACTGTGTGTAAGAGCCAAAACAAGAATTGATTTATCATTAAAACTATATTCAATTTTTTTTTCAAGTTCAGTAAAATTTATTTTATCATTCATTAAAATTACTCCACTATGGCTTTAACATATTCAACAGCGTCGCCTACTGTTTTAATTTTTTCCACATCTTCATTTTCAAACTCAATATTAAATTCTTCTTCCAATGCAGAAATAATTTGGAACAAATCAAGCGAATCTGCCCCTAAGTCAGCAAACACCGTTTCCTCTTTTATCTCCGATTCAGATATTCCAAGCTGCTCCGCAATAATTGCAATAACCTGTGACTTATCCATAAAACCATTACCTCCAAGATATAATATAATACTAATACATTATAGCTTCTCTTCTATTTTTAATACAATATCATTTTCAACAAAAATTTCACATTGTTTTATGGCATTTTTTATTCCTTTTGCCCTAGAACTGCCGTGTGCCTTAACAACAAGGTGTTTTAATCCTAAAAATGGTGCGCCGCCAACCTCTTCTGCATCAAAACGTGTTTTTATTTGCTTAAAAGGTTTCTTTAAAGCAGCAGCCGCAAATTTATATATACCTTTTGTTATTTCTTCTTTAATTATACTTAAAAGTCCTAAACTAAGACCTTCTGCAAATTTTAAAATTATATTTCCAACAAAACCATCACAAACAACAACATCAGCTTCACCAAAAGGTATCTCTCTGGCTTCTATATTTCCCGAAAAGTTTATGTCCTGTGTTAATTCAAGAAGCTCATATGCCTCTTTTGTAAGAGCATTTCCCTTCTCCTTTTCGGCACCGATGTTTGCAAGAGCAACTTTTGGGTTTTTAATTCCCATAACATTTTCAACATAAACCGAAGCCATTTTAGCAAATTGAACAATATAATTAGGCTTGCAGTCTACGTTGGCACCACTGTCTAAAAGAAATGTAAAACCTTTTGTTGTGGGCAGACATGTTCCAAGGGCAGGTCTTTCAATGCCTTTTATTCTTCCTATAATAACTGTTGAACCTGTAAGCAAAGCACCTGTGCTTCCTGCCGAAACAAACGCCATTGCCTCTCCCTTTTTTACCAGGTTAAGGCCTACAACCATAGAAGAGTCTTTCTTTTGTCTTATGGCCGTTGTGGGGGTTTCATCAGTGCCTATTATTTCAGAGGCATGAGCTATTGTTATTTTGTTTGTGTCATATGTATATTTTTTAAGTTCTTCTTCTATTTTATCTTTAATTCCCACAAGAACAATATTGGATTTAAACTCGTTAACTGCTTCAACAGCACCCTTAACTATTTCAGCCGGTGCATTGTCACCGCCCATTGCGTCAACGGCTATTTTAACATTTTCCATGGTTTCACTCCTTTAGTTCAGATAGCAGAAAGGACAGCATCAGCTGTCCTTTCAATAAAAATCAAATTATTCTACGTCTAAAACTACCTTCTTATTGTAAGAACCACAAGCCTTACACACCTTATGAGGCACCATTAACTCTCCACATTTGCTGCATGCAACTAATGTTGGGGTAGAGATTGTCCAGCTTTGTGCTTTTCTTTTATCTCTCTTAGACTTAGATACTCTTCCTTTTGGTACAGCCATTTCTACACCTCCCCATCCAATTTAAAAAGAGAACGCAAACTTTCAAAACGGGGATCTATTACAGAGGTATCACATTTACAATCCCCTTTATTCAAATCCCTTCCGCAAATTGGACAAAGACCTCTACAGTCATTATCGCAAAGAACCCTCATTGGAAGTCCAACAAGCAAGCTTCGAGCAACCACAGATGATAAATCAATGGTGTATCCCGAAAAAGTTTCTATCTCTTCATTTTTACTGCCTGTAAGCGAAAAATCTTCATTTACCTCAAAAGAAACTTCAACATCAACAGGTCCAAGGCATCTTCCGCAGTTTATCTGCGCAAAAACACTGCCCTCTCCTCTGACTTCAAAAATTCCATCAAGATTAGTTATTGTTCCTTCAACCTTTACAGGCGATAGAAACCCACAGACGTCAGGGTAATTGCCGGTATTTTCTATATTTTCACTAATCGAAAAATCAACTTTTTCATTGTTGACTTTAAGTATAGATGAAATATCAACTATCATACAATCACTCCCATTGTCGCACCTTTAATATTATACATATGCATCTTTAATTTGTCAATTATTTATTAAGATTCTCTACAATTTCTTTTGTATCCCTTGCTATAACAAGTTCTTCATTTGTAGGAATTACAAAAACCTGAACTCTTGATTGTTTTGTTGTAATTTCCATAGCAGTTCCTCTTAAACAGTTTTTATAAGAATCAAGATTAATTCCTAAGTATCTTAAATAGTCACAAATTACCTGACGTGTAATTGAACCGTTTTCACCAACTCCGCCTGTAAATACAATTGCATCTACACCCTTCATTGTTGCAACATATTCACCTATTGTTTTAGCAACTCTGTATGCAAAAGCATCAAGAGCCATTGCCGCTCTTTCATTTCCTTCGCTTTCAGCATTTTCAATATCTCTAAAGTCACTTGAAACCCCTGATAAACCAAGAACACCTGATTCTTTATTAAGAATTTTATCCATTTCAACAGGTGAAAGATTTTCTTTTTTCATAAGGTAAAGAACAACAGCAGGGTCAATGCTTCCGCTTCTTGTTCCCATTGCAACTCCGTCAAGAGGCGTAAAGCCCATTGAAGTATCTACAGAAACACCGTTTCTTACTGCGCAAACAGACGCACCGTTTCCAAGATGGCATGTTATGATTTTAAGCTCTTCAATTGGAGTGTCCATAAGTTTGGCACATTCTTGTGAAACAAATCTATGGCTTGTTCCGTGGAAGCCGTATTTTCTTATTTTATATTTTTCATAATATTTATAAGGTATTGCATAAAGATATGCTTTTTCAGGCATTGTTTGATGGAAAGCTGTGTCAAACACTCCAACCTGCGGAACTCCAGGCATAAGCTCTTCACAAGCAGCTATACCCATAAGGTTTGCAGGGTTATGAAGAGGAGCAAGGTCAGAACAATTTTCAAGAGCCTCTTTAACCTGGTCTGTTATAAGCACTGATGAAGAAAAATATTCTCCGCCGTGAACAACACGGTGTCCTATTGCATGAATTTCCTTAACAGATTCAATAACTCCATGCTCTTTATCAAGAAGAGCATCAATTACAGACTGTATTGCAACAGTGTGATCAGGAAGATCTTTTTCCACAATATATTTTTCTTTATCGGCAGGTTCGTGCTTAAGTTTTCCGTCAATCCCTATTCTTTCGCAAAGGCCTTTTGCAAGAACAGCCTCTGTTACACTATCCATAAGCTGATATTTTAATGATGAGCTTCCGCAGTTTAAAACTAAAATTTTCATAATATATCTCCTTCGTGTTAATCTGTAATTATTTATTATCCTTCAATTTGACACTGAACGGCAGTCATTGCGGCAACAGCAACAATATCCTCTGCCGAACAGCCTCTTGAAAGGTCGTTAACAGGTTTTGCAATTCCTTGAAGAACAGGGCCGTAAGCCTCTGCACCTGCAAATCTTTGAACAAGTTTATAGCCAATGTTTCCTGCATCTATGTCAGGGAAAATAAGACAGTTGGCACGTCCTGCAACTGTGCTTCCGGGGGCTTTTTGTTCGCCTATGCTTTGAACAATGGCACTGTCAAGCTGCAATTCTCCGTCTAATTTAATTTCAGGAGCTTTTTCCTTGGCAATTTTTGTTGCTTCAACAACCTTATCCACATCAGGGTGCTTTGCACTTCCCTTTGAAGAATGGCTAAGCATTGCAACCCTTGCTTCGCCGCCCACAAACGCACTGTAAGACTTTGCTGAATCAATGGCAATTGACGCAAGCTCAGAAGGATTTGGATTTTGGTTAAGAGCACAGTCGGCAAAAAGAAGAACGCCGTTATCGCCGTATGTTTCGTCTTTGCAAACCATTATAAAAAATGAAGAAACAAGTTCCGTTCCCGGTTTTGTTTTAAGAATTTGTAAAGCAGGTCTTAAAGTGTCTGCGGTTGAATGAACAGCCCCTGCAACCATTCCGTCGGCAAAGCCTGTTTTCACAAGCATAACCCCAAAATACATAGGGTCGGAAAGTGTCTTTAAAGCTTCTTGCGGGGTAACACCTTTGCTTTTTCTAAGTTCACAAAATGTTGCCACAAGTTCATCCATTTTATCAAAGTTTTCAGGGTCAACAAAAATTGCTTTTTCAAGGTTAAGACCTTCCGCCTTTGAAATAATTTCTTCCTTTTTCCCAATAAGAACAACCTTTGATATACCTTCTTTTAAGATAATATCAGCGGCTTTAAGGCTTCTTTCCTCATAAGATTCAGGCAAAACAATTGTCTTAATGTCAGACTTTGCTTTATCCTTCATCAGTTTTAAGAAATCCATTTAAACTCCTCCTAATTGTATTGTAGGGAAACAGCCTTACAAGGCTTTTCTTTTTCCCTTATCAAATTGTATTAAAAAAAACACCATTTCAATTATATACAACACTGCTAAATGTTACAATACCTTTATAAGATTTTTAGGGATTTTTTTCTTTTTTTATGATATGATACTGATTAAATGATTTAGGATATGAATTTTTTTTGATAATTCTTTTAACCATATAGCTTTTTTTATAAATTTATCTTTGTTAGAGTGAACTGATTTATTATTTAAATATGGATAAAGGCTAAATCTAAGCTTTTAGAGCCTTGGCTTTAAACCATATAAAAACCTTCGGAGGAGTATAAATGAAAATTGCAGGAATAATTTCCGAATATAACCCTTTCCATAACGGGCATAAATTTCATATAGAAGAAACAAGACGCATCACAGGATGTGATTTTGTTATTGCTGTAATGAGCGGAAACTATGTCCAAAGGGGAGAGCCTGCCATTATTGATAAATGGTCAAGAACAAAAATGGCTCTTTTAAACGGAATTGATGCTGTGATTGAAATTCCAACAATTTTTTCTTCTTCAACAGCAGAAACTTTTGCCCATTGTGCGGTTAAGCTTTTAAATGATACAAATATTGTAGATTATATTTCCTTTGGCAGTGAAAGCGGCAACATAGAAACTTTGAGAAAAACCGCTTTATTTTTGACAGAAGAAAGTTCCTACTTTAAAGCTCTTATAAAAAAATATTTGGATTTGGGAAACTCTTATCCCTTTGCCCGCCAAAAAGCACTGGAAGTTATAACAGGGACTTCACAAAACATAATCTCCTCCTCAAATAACATTCTTGCGGCAGAGTATATTAAGGCACTTTCAAAGCTTAAAAGTGATATTCAAATTTTTACCGTTGAACGAAAAGGTGAAGAATATACTTCTCTCGAAATAAACTCTTTTGCTTCCGCAACAGGAATAAGAAAAGCAGTTTTAGAAAAAAATTTGTGTGACATTGAAAAAACAATGCCTAAATCCTCCTTTGAAATACTTTATGAAGGAATTAAAAGAGGAGTTTCCCCCATAGAACTTAATTCCTTTTCACAAGAATTAAATTTTCTTCTCAGAAGCAAAACACCAAAAGAGCTTGCTGAAATTTTGGACATTTCAGAAGGCTTGGAAAACAGAATATTAAATTTTGTAAATGGCAATCACTTTAAGGCTGATGAAATTTTATCAGGAATAAAAACAAAAAGATATACTTATACAAGACTTCAAAGGGCATTGCTTCATATATTGTTAGATATTAAAACAAAAGATATGGAAAATATAAAAAATTCAGGATATTCACCATATATAAGAGTTTTAGGGTTCAGAAAAGACAAACAAGCTGTGATTTCGCTTCTTACACAAAAGGCTGTTCTTCCTGTTATAACAAACTTTAAAAACAGCGACAACCTTGTTGATTTAAACTGCAGAACATTGCTTGATATGGAAAAGAAGTTTACAAATATATACTTTCTTGGCTGTCCCGAAAAGACACAAAGAGCATTAAACAAAGAATATACAACTCCTGTTGTTATTGTATAAATCTGTGCATATAATATAAAAACTTACAACAGGATATAAAAATGAGAAAAACCTTGATTTCTTTATTTGTGATTATATTTATTTTTTTTGCAATGGCATTTCCTAAAAACTTAACAATTGCCTCAACGGAAAGTCTTCTTTTATGGTATTCAAAAGTTCTTACTTCACTTTTTCCTTTTTCTGTGTGTATAAATATTTTAATACATACAGGCTTTCCTCAAATGCTAAGTGAAAAATGCAGCGCTATAATGAAAACTCTCTTTCATGTAAACGGCTATGGAGCTTTTCCCTTTATTATAGGAATTATGGCAGGCTTTCCCGTAGGTGCAAAGGCTGTAAGTGATTTATATAAAAAAGACAGACTTACACTTTCAGAATGCCAAAGTCTGCTTTCTTTTTGCAATAATCCTGGGCCGATTTTCATTGTATCCACTGTTGGGTATTCATTTTTAAAAGATGAAAAATTAGGCTATATTATTTTAATTGCCACTATGCTCTCCTCTTTTTTCATGGGAATACTCTCGGGAGCTATTTTTAAAGCTGAATATGTGCAGCCTAAAAAGGTTTTCTCTTTAAACAAAAAAAATACCCCTCCAATAGGGGAAATTCTTTCTTCTTCAATATATTCCGCCGCAAACACTCTTGTTTTAATAGGAGGCTGTATGGTTATTTTCGGCATGGTAAAAGAAATTTTTTATATTTTAAAAATTCTTAATAACGAAACCTTTTTATCCTTTCTTGGAACAGGGCTTATAGAAATGACAGCAGGGGCAAGCCTTATAAGCAAACATGAAATAAATATTATATCAAAGGTTTCGCTTTTAGCATTTATACTTAATTTTGGCGGAGCCTCTATACAATTTCAAATTTTTTCCACAATCTCCGACATTCCAATAAATAAAGGAATTTACATATTGTCACAAACTGTTAAAGCTTTTTTTGCTGCTTTTTTTTCAGCGGCAATACTTTTATTGTTTTAAAAAAATCCATTTGATTGGGAAATTTATTCCTCTATCAAATGGATTTTAATTATTTATCCACACCTCTTAGTTCCCTTCTGTTTTCAAAAAGAACATCTAATGTATGCCCCACAAATTCGTCAATGGCAATGCTTTCTTTTCTTAAACTTTCCTGCATTTCTTTTAACCGCATTTCTGCAAGAGCAAGAACCTCATCGGCATATTCAGCGGCACCAATTCTCATTTCCCTTGCATTTCGTTTACTGGCTTCTATTATTTCAGCACTTTGGGCATATGCGGCTTTTGTTATTTCATGTTCATCAATAAGCTTGGCCATTTTTTCTTCTGCAGTTTTTGTTATTAACTCCGCTTCTTTTTGAGCCTCAATAAGTATTTTATTTCTTTCCTGAACAATAAACCTGCTTTGTTTTATGTCGTTTGGAAGAAATTCACGCATATCATTTATTATGCTGTAAAGTTCTGTTTTATCCACACTTACCCTGCTTGAAAAAACTATACTTTTACTTTGGTCGATAATATCTTCAAGTTCATCTAAAAGCTCAAGAATCTTTTCCATTAAAGGCACACCTCATTTCTTATATTTATCTAAAACAAACTGTATAATCTCATTAGGAACCATTTCTCTTATATTTCCGCCGAACATAGCAACCTCTTTAATGGTGCTTGAGCTTAAATATAAATACTCAACGCTTGTGGATATGAAAAAAGTTTCTATTTCAGGGCTAAGACTTTTATTTATAAGAGCCATCTGGAACTCGTTTTCAAAATCTGTCACAGCACGAAGCCCCCTTATAACAATGCCTGCATTAATTTCCTTTGCAAATTCCACAAGCAAACCCTGAAAAGAACTTACTTCCACATTGTCCAAGTGTTTTGTTATAAGCTTTAAATGTTCAATTCTTTCTTCAACGGTGAAGAGAGAATTTTTTTTCTTGGGGTTTTCCAAAACAGACACAACAAGTTTGTCCACAATTTTTGAAGCCCTTTCAATTATATCAAGGTGACCCTTGCTTACAGGGTCAAAACTGCCCGGATAAATTGCCTTTAGCATAAGATTAGTCCTCCCAAGTCAAAAAAGACATTATTGTTGTTTTTTTAAAATCTTTTGTTTTAAAAATTTTAAACCCTGACGCTTCAAAGATATTTATTTTCTTTGAATGTTCAATTATTATAAAGCCTTCTTTGTTTAAAATTTCATATTTAGCCAAGGTTTTTAAAACAGGTTTATATAAATCCGATAAATAAGGAGGGTCGATAAAAATTATATCAAACTTTTCACCTTTTTCTCCTAATTCTTTTAAAGCTGAAATAACATCTTTCTTTATTATAACTGCCTTTTCTTCAAGTTTAGTATGCTTTAAGTTTTTTTTAAGGGCTTCGATTGATTTTTCGGAATTATCAATAAAAATACACTCTTTCGCCTCTCTGCTTAAAGCCTCAATTCCAATTGCACCGCTTCCGCAAAAAACATCAAGGAAGCTGCTGTCGTAAACATCATTTGAAATAATGTTAAACAAAGTTTCTTTTATTCTATCAGTTGTGGGGCGTGTATCCAGCCCTTCAGGGGCAACAAGTCTATGCCCTTTGGCAGAACCTGAAATAACTCTCATAAAACCTCCGTTAATCATATCCATAGTCTGCATAACCTACATTATAGCAAAATAATATTTAAAAAACAACAATAACTTATGCTAAATGCCGAATATCAGCAGGGAATTATATTTTATCTTCCAAATTTCTTTTTTATATGCCGATTTCTTTGTTTTTAAATATTTTATATATTTCTTCTTTTAAAAGTAAATTTTCTTCTTTTTCCAAAAGCCTGTCCTCTTCAATAAGGCTAATGGCGGCACATTGTGCCTTTTTAAGAATTTCCATGTCTTTATACAAGTTTGCAATTTTTAACATAGGCAGCCCATGCTGTTTTGTTCCAAAAAACTCACCAGGCCCTCTTAGTTTTAAATCTGTGTCTGAAATTTCAAAACCGTCACAAGTTTTTTGCATAACTTTCATTCTTTCTAATGTTACTTTGTTTTTTGAATCAGAAACAAGTATACAATAACTTTGTTCACTTCCTCTTCCAACCCTGCCTCTAAGCTGATGAAGCTGACTAAGACCAAAAAGCTCTGCATTTTCTATAAGCATAATTGTTGCGTTTGGAACATTAACACCCACTTCAATAACTGTTGTGGAAACAAGAAGCTGAGTTTCCCCTTTTAAAAAACTTTCCATCACAGCATTTTTTTCATCAGCTTTCATTTTTCCGTGAAGTATTTCAACTTTGTAATCTTTAAATTCATGACTTTTTAGCTTTTCGGCATATTTTGTAACAGCCTCCGCCTCTCTTTTATCACTTTCCTCTATTGAGGGGCAGACAGCATATGCTTGTCTGCCTTTATCCAGTTCTTTTTTTATAAAAGCATAAATTCGTTTTCTATATGTTTTATTTACTGCTCTTGTATCAATTTTTTGTCTACCGGGCGGAAGCTCATCAATTATGGAAATATCTAAATCACCATAAAGAATAAGTGCTAAAGTTCTTGGTATGGGGGTTGCTGTCATAACAAGCACATGTGGATTTTTCCCTTTTTGAGAAAGAGAAATTCTTTGATTAACTCCAAACCTGTGCTGTTCATCAGTAACAACAAATCCAAGATTTTTAAACTCAACACTATCTTGAATAACGGCATGGGTTCCTATAACCATTTGTGCTTTTCCATTGTTTATGTTTTCAAGATTTTCTGTCTTTTCTCTTTTTTTCATAGAGCCGCTTAAAAAGGCAACTTCAATTCCAAGGGGAGTAAAAATACCTTTAAAACTTTCATAATGCTGTTTTGCCAAAACTTCCGTAGGAGCCATAAGAGCAGCCTGATATCCGCAGGATATTGCAATGTATGCACAAACCATGGCAACTGCCGTTTTTCCGCTGCCCACGTCACCTTGAACAAGCCTGTTCATAACTTTTCCGCTTTTAAAATCCTCTTCCGCCTCGGTTATCACTTTTTTCTGAGCATTTGTAAGCTCAAAACCAAGTTTTTTTAAAATCATATCTTTAGCTGAAGAACTTTCAATCACAATTCCTTCTTTTCCTAAATTCACGTCTGTTTTCATTTTCAAAAGTGCCGTTTGAAGAAGAAAAAGCTCTTCAAAAACAAGCCTTTTTCTTGCTAAAAAAAAGCTTTCGTTGCATTTAGGGAAATGTATATTTAAAATTGCAAAATTTCTGTCACAAAGATTGTTTTCCATTCTTATTTTTTTCGGCAAAAAATCGATAAGCTGATTTTTTGTTTTCTCTAAGGTGTCTTTTATAATGGAGCGAAAAATCTTTTGGCTCATACCCTTTGTAAGTGTATATACAGGCATTATGCGCCCTCCGCTTAAAAGCTCTTTTTCGTTAATTAGTTCATAATCCGGAGAAATTATTTGCTTTTTGCTGTGATTTGTTTGAAACTTGCCTGTAAAAATATACTCTTGACCTACTTTAAATAAGTTTTTTAAATATTGCTGGTTGTACCATACGCATTGTATAATGTGGCTTCCGTCGCTTACCCTTACACTTGTTATAAACATATTTTTAATACGCATTGTTTCAGGCTGTGAATATATTTTTGCCGTAAATGTATTAACTTCCCCTTCTTCCAGTTCGTCTATCATTTTAACATTTGTTCTGTCGTCATAATCTCTGGGAAAATATTCAATAAGGTCAGCAACTGTAAAAATATCCATGCTGTTAAGCATTTTTAATCTTTGCGCCCCTATGTTATGCACTTGACTTACGCAATCTTTAAGCTGCATACTATATCTCCTCTTTTATAAATTAATTAAAATCATAAATAAATAATTTTATAAAGGTTAACTCTTGAGTTAAAAAATTTCATACCCGCTTTAGGCAAAGTCTAAATTTCTCGGTTATTTAGTTTAATCAAATTAAGATAAACTTTAAAAGGTGAGATTGAAAAATCAATCCCACCCCAATCGTTGAACACAAAGTTTTTTGCTAAAACAATTTGCAATTAATTATCTTCGTTATCCTGATTAATTTTTTCATCTATAATAATGCCTAACTCTTCAAGCTGTTTTACATCAACACTGTTTGGCGCATCAGTCATTGGGCAGCTTGCATCCTTAACCTTAGGAAATGCAATAACATCACGTATGCTTGATGAGTTTGACATAAGCATTATAATTCTGTCAAGGCCAAACGCAAGCCCGCCATGGGGAGGAACACCATATTTAAAAGCATCAAGAAGAAAACCGAATCTTTCATAAGCTTCTTCATCTGAAAAGCCAAGAAGATTAAACATTTTCTTTTGAATGTCGTTTCTGTGAATACGTATACTTCCGCCCCCAAGCTCAACTCCGTTAAGCACAATGTCGTAAGCTTTTGCACGAACCTTTCCCGGGTTTGTTTCAATAAGCTCAGTATCTTCATCCATAGGTGCTGTAAACGGATGATGAACAGCAACAAACCTGCCGTCCTCTTCGTCCCATTCAAGCATGGGAAATTCCGTTATCCAAAGGAAATTAAAGTCATGTGGGTTTGTAAGTTCAAGACGTTTTGCAATTTCAAGCCTAAGGGCACCAAGTGCATCAAAAACAACTTTGTCACTATCGGCACAAATAAGTATAAGGTCTCCTGGCTTTCCATCAACGGCAGAAACAATTTCAGCCATTTTTTCATCTGTAAAGAATTTTGAAATTTGGCTTTTTATACTTCCGCCCTCGTTAACAACAATCCATGCAAGGCCTTTTGCCTTATAAGTTTTAACAAATTCAACAAGACTATCAATTTGCTTTCTCGGGAAATTTCCGCAGCCCTTGGCATTGATTGCACGAACACTTCCGCCGTTTTCAAGTGCTGTTTTAAACACAACAAAATCTGTATCTTTCACAATTTCGGAAATATTTTTTAATTCCATCTCAAACCTAACATCAGGCTTGTCTGAACCAAACCTTTCCATTGCCTCTGCATATGTCATTCTTTTAAAAGGAATTTCAACATCAACTTTCATTGTTTCTTTAAAAACCTTTTTTATAAGCCTTTCGTTTATGCCCATAACATCTTCTGCTTCAACAAATGAAAGCTCCATGTCAATTTGAGTAAACTCCGGCTGGCGGTCTGCCCTTAAATCTTCATCACGGAAACATTTTGCAATTTGATAATATCTATCCATTCCAGAAACCATTAAAAGCTGTTTATAAAGCTGAGGGCTTTGGGGAAGGCCATAGAAATTTCCAGGGTATACCCGGCTTGGCACAAGATAATCTCTGGCACCTTCCGGTGTGCTTTTTCCAAGTATGGGAGTTTCTATTTCAAGAAAACCCTCATCATTAAGAAACTGTCTTACTGATAACGCAACATCATGCCTAAGCTTAATATTTTTATAAATATCAGGTCTTCTTAAATCAATATATCTATATTTAAGCCTTAAATCATCCTTAACCTGACTGTTTTCCTCAATAGGAAAAGGCGGAGTTTCAGATTCAGCCAATATTTTAAGCTCTTTAACAACAATTTCAATCTTTCCTGTTTTCATTGCAGGGTTTATATTTTCTTCTGTTCTTGCTGAAACTTCTCCTTTAATTGCAACAACAAATTCACTTCTTATTGTTTCAGCCTTTGTAAAAATATCTTCAGACACAGTGTTTCCGTCCACAACAGCCTGAACAATACCAGTTCTATCACGAAGAGCAATAAAAATAAGCTTGCCCAAATCACGTCTTTTTTGAACCCAGCCCATAACAGTAACTGTTTCACCAATATATTTTTCTGTTAATTCACAACACATATGGCTTCTTTTTAAGCCTGACATTGATTCTCCCATTATAATAATCTCCTTATGTCTATAGGTTTTAAACTACTCTTTATAGTATCAGAAACTTCAAAAAACTTCAAGAATTTAAAGCTATACTATAGTTTTAAAACAAGTAAAAGCACAAGGAAATGTCCCTGTGCTTTTTGTTTTTAGGCATCTATTCTTGTTATCCAGCCATATTTATCTTCAACCTTACCGCTTTGAATGCCTGTTATTGTATCATAAACAAGCTGTGAAACTTCACCTATTTTTCCGTCATTAATAATAAATGTTTCACCTTCATACAAAAGTTCGCCAATTGGAGAAATTACAGCCGCAGTTCCAGTGCCGAAAGCCTCAGTAAGCTTACCTGCTTTTATGGCTTCACAAAGTTCTTTAATAGAAACTTTTCTTTCTGTAACTTTATATCCTTTATCCTTTAAAAGCTCTATTGCGCTTCTTCTTGTAACTCCTGAAAGTATGCTTCCGTTAAGTTCAGGTGTAATAACCTCACCATCAATAACAAACATTATGTTCATTGTTCCAACTTCTTCAACGTATTCTTTGTTTACACCATCAAGCCAAAGAACTTGTGTGTATCCTCTTTTTTCTGCTGTATCTTGTGCAATAAGACTTGCGGCATAGTTTCCTGCGGTTTTTGTGTAACCCATTCCGCCTCTAACAGCACGGCAATATTCATCTTCAACATAAATTCTTACAGGGTTAATGCCTTCTTTATAATAAGAACCAACAGGAGAAAGAATAACCATAAACTTATAAGTGTATGATGGGTGAACACCAACATGAACATCAGTTGCAATAACAAAAGGTCTTATGTAAAGACTTGTTCCCTCGTCTGTAGGTATCCAATCCTTCTCAATTTCAACAAGTTTTTTAATTGCCTCAACACAGAAGTCAACATCAATTTTAGGAATAACAAGCCTTGTGTTTGACTCGTTAAGCCTTTCCATATTTTTTTCCGGTCTGAAAAGTCTTACAGTTCCATCTTTTGCCCTATACGCCTTAAGCCCCTCAAAAGTAGCCTGACCGTAATGCAAAACCATGCTTGCAGGGTCCATAATAAGGTTATGGTAAGGAACAATTCTTGGGTCATGCCATCCTATTCCTTCTGTATAGTCCATTTCAAACATATGGTCTGTATAGAATTTTCCAAAGCCAAGATTGTTCATATCAGGCTTTTCTTTTAAATTTTCCGCTAATTGAATTTTAAGTTCCATATTTATCTCCTCCAAAATTAAATACAAGTTTTTATCAATAATATTTTAATGTGCCCTTAAGGCTAAATAATCTCAAGAAGTTTTTCATAGATGTCATCAATGCTTATTTCATTTGTTTCTCCCGTTTCCATATTTTTAAGAGAAATTTTGTTGTTTGCAGCTTCATCATCACCAATAATTGCCGAATACATGGCGCCTATTTTGTTTGCATACTTCATCTGCGCTTTAACACTTCTGCCGACAGTGTCACACTCGGCTTTAATTCCTTTTCTTCTAAGGTTATATGTTATTGCCTGTGCCTTAATAAATCCTGTTTCTCCTATAGAGCCAAGGTATAGATGTCTAAAGGGTTTAAACTCCTCTTTTCCGTTTTGTGCTTCAAGGGTCATTATAAGCCTTTCCATACCAAGCCCGAAACCGACGGCTCCGGTGCTTTGTCCGCCGCACTGTTCAACAAGGTTATCATATCTGCCGCCGCCGCACACAGTTCCCTGTGCGCCTATTGTTGATGTAACAAACTCAAAAACAGTTCTTGTGTAATAATCAAGTCCTCTTACAATCATGGGGTCAACAACATATTCAATGCCCATTTCAGTAAGTATTTTCTTAAGCATTTCAAAATGATTTTTGCATTCTTCCCCAAGACAATCAAGAACAGAAGGCGCTCCGTCAATTATGGTTTTGCATTTTTCAACCTTGCAGTCAAGGACTCGAAGAGGGTTTTTTTCATATCTTTCTCTGCATTCAGGGCAAAGAGAAGAAATGTTTTTCCCTAAAAACTCTCTTAATGTTTTGTTATAGACGGCTCTGCTTTCGTTATTTCCAAGACTATTTATTCTAAGTTCCACACTTTTTATTCCAAGACTTTTTATAAGCTCATGTGCAACCGATATTGCTTCTGCATCAAGTGCCGCTGAATAAGAGCCGAACATTTCCACACCAAACTGGTGGAATTGTCTTTGTCTGCCTGCCTGTGTGTTTTCATATCTAAATGTAGGTGCAATATAAAAAAGTTTAGTGGGCTGGGCATTATTATGCATGCCATGTTCAATATATGCCCTTGCAACCCCAGCCGTACTTTCAGGACGAAGTGTAATGCTTCTGTTTCCTTTATCATTAAAAGTGTACATTTCCTTTTGCACAATATCTGTTGTATCTCCAACACTTCTTAAAAAAAGCTCTGTATGTTCAAAAATCGGCGTTCTTATCTCATCAATTCCATAGTTTTTACAAAGTTCACGCATTTTTGATTCAATGTTTTGCCAGACAGGAATTTCAGAGCCGAATATATCTTTAGTTCCCTTTGGGGCTTGTGTAATCATGTTTATAACCTCCAAATCAGTATAAAAAAAGCTTCCGTCACACTAAAAGGACGAAAGCTCGTGGTACCACCTTAATTCCTGCAAAAACTTATTGCAGGCTCTTAAAAGCCTTTAACGGGGCAAACCGTTTACACCTACTGCTATTTCAGCATAAAAGCTCCCAAGCTACATTCTCTGCTTCATTACCAAAAGTGTCTTCCAGCTTATAAACACTTCTCTCTGATGGATGAAAACAAATACTTCTCTTGTTCTTTGCCTATTTAAAGTTTTAAATTGTTATTAAAAGATGATATACAAACAAAAGCATTTTGTCAATACTATTTGCAAATTTTTATTGTTTTTTTGCGAAATTAAAGATTTAAAATCCTCCAGCCCTTTTTCTTTCAAGCATTTCTTCAAACCTTGAGATATATTCTTCCACACTTTTCACATTAAAAATTCGGCTTATGCCGTTTGTTTCAAAGTCATAAATTTTAGAAACAGCTCCTGCTCCTGCCGCAATAACCGTCTGTTTTTCTTCCATAATTTCTATATTATAAATACTTTCAAATCCTTTTTTTGAATATCCCACATTTTCAAAATTTCCCACCATATTTTTTTGCCTGTACATATAATATGGCTCCATATCCATTTTTTTTGCATATTCAAAACTAATTTCAATCATTTTTTCCATAAGCTCCGTCTGAACAAAATCATATTTTTCTAAATTTTCTTTTAATCTGGAAGCACGTTTAACAGCAAGGGTGTGAACAGTTATGGAAGACGGATTCAGCTTTAAAATTTCCTCCATGGTGTTTTTTACATCTTCCTCAGTTTCATTAGGAAGACCTAAAATTAAATCCATATTTATATTTTTAAAACCAATTTCTCTTGCTTCATTATAAACTTCAACAACTTGTGACACAGTGTGGTTTCTGCCAATTTCTTCAAGGGTTTTTAAATTCATAGTTTGAGGGTTTATAGAAATTCTTTCAACTTTGTAAGATTTAAGAAGCTCCAGTTTTTCTTTTGTTATGGTATCAGGCCTTCCTGCTTCCACAGTATATTCAAGGGCATTTTCTAAATCAAAATTCTCCTTCACAGCCTTTAAAAGTCTTTCAAGCTGTTTTTCATTAAGAGAAGTAGGAGTCCCGCCGCCTACGTAAACTGTCATAAGCCTTTTTCCTTCCATGTTTTGAGAAATAAACTCCAACTCCTCAATGAGTTTGTCTAAATATTCATCAACTCTTTTGCCATACTGGCTTAAGGCATAGGAAGTAAAGGAACAATACAAACATCTGCTGGGGCAAAAAGGAATACCTATATAAAGGCTGTAGTCCTTTTTCGTATTATTTTTTAATATATCTCTTTCCGCCTCGGCTACATTAATTGCAAGCCGAGCCTTTTCTTTTGAAGCACAATACATTTTTGTAAGATAATTCATAACATATTCTTTATCATGCCCCTCATCAAACAATTCATTAACAGTTTTTGCAGGCCTTATCCCCGTTATCATTCCCCATCTTGGCTCATAACCTGTTACTTCTTTAAGGCAAAGATAAAGAGACATTTTGATTACTCTTTTTTTCTCTCTTGGAGTGTCTATTTTATCGTAATAATATTTCTTTTTTAAAATAAGATTCCCGTCTTCATAAAAATAAGCGCCTGAAAAATCCGTCGTAAGCTCGCTTACGACGGTAATACCTTTCAGTTCTATTTCTTCTTTTTCATAATATCGTTTATTTGGGAAAAAAACTTGAATTATCGTCTGAACTTCATGGGGCAAATCATGCCCTTTTAAAATAAAATTTATCATGTTTCATCAGCCTTTTACAAAGGGATTAAACTTCTTTTCAAAGCCGATTTTTGTTTCCATTCCGTGTCCTGGCAAAACAACAGTTTCTTCCGGAAGTTCATAAACTTTTTTAATGCTGTTTATAAGTTTTTCAAAGTTTTCTTTTGTAGGGTATCCTTTGCCTTCTTCAAAATTAGGGTTTGGAAAATCAGTTCTTCCAATTGATGCATAAAAAAGGCTGTCCCCGGAAAAAAGAATTCCGTCATTTTCCGAATAAAAGCATACACCGCCTATTGTATGTCCGGGAGTATGAATTACTTTTATAACAGCATCTCCAACCTTTATTTCATCGCCATCTCTAAGTATAATGTCAGGCTGAAAAGAAACTCCCTGCCCCATCATTCCGCTGAAATTTGCACGTTCGTCGGCAAGCACGGGAATTTCCCATTCGTGGGCCGCAACAGGACTGCCGTATTTTGCTTTAATTGCACCGACAGCTCCAATATGGTCACCATGACCATGGGTAAGCAAAATCATTTTCACCTTAATTTCATTTTCATCAATAAGTTTAATTATCTGCTGCGCATCGTCACCCGGGTCAACAATAACTCCCTCTTTAGTGTCTTCATCAAAATAGAAATATACATTCTGATCCATTCCACGCACCACATGCTTAAAAAGTTTCATAGTAATATCCTCCTAAAAAAGTTTTTCACTGTCCAATAACAATGTTATAGGCCCGTCATTCATTAGTTCAACTTGCATATTTGCCTGAAAAATTCCGCTTTCCGTTTTAACGGGCAGCTTCTTTGCTTTTTCAATTAGCTTTAAATACATTTCTTCTGCCTCTGACGGTGATGCGGCTGTTGAATAGCCTGGGCGTCTGCCTTTTCTTGCATCGCCGTAAAGGGTGAAATTGGGAACAATCAAAAGTTCCCCTTTAACATCAAGAAGAGATAAATTCATTTTTTCATTTTCATCTTCAAATATTCTTAAATTTAAAATTTTTTCAAGTATATAGTCCATGGTTTTTTCATTGTCAGCGGGTAAAAAACCAATTAAAGCTATTATACCCTTTCCTACTTCTCCAACAATCTTCCCTTCAACCTTAACCCTTGCATACCCGCAGCGCTGAACAACAGCTCTCATTTTTCTTCCTCCGTCAACTGTTAACTCTTTCTACCTCGTCAACACCTTTGATGTTCATAAACCTTTTTACAAGCTGGTCAAGATGCTCTTTTCCATTAATCTGCACTGTGATATTAAACATGGCAGTTCCGTCTTTCAAACTTCTTCCGTTAAAATTTTTAACAAGAAGATTTTCCTCGGAAAGCACCCTTGATATGTCCATAATAAGTCCGTTTCTATCATTGCAAACAAGCCTTATTTCAACAGTATATGCCACTTTGCTGTCTTTTTCAATTCCCGCATCCCATTCTGCATCAATAAGCCTGTGTCTTTCTATCTCATCAAGGTTCATAATGTTTATACAGTCGGTTCTGTGTATTGAAACACCTCTGCCCCTTGTTACAAACCCTATAATTTCATCTCCGGGAACAGGGTTGCAGCAATGGGAAAATCTAACAGAAACGTCCCCCACACCTTTAACAATAACACCGCTTCCGCCTTTTTTCCTGATTGACTTTTTTGCGGCGGATTCTTCCATTTTTTTAATTATATCTTCCGCTGTCTGATTTTTCTTTGTTTCTTTTGTTACTTCTTCTATAAATCTGTTTATAACCTGACCTTCTTTAATTCCACCATGGCCAATGCCTGCACAAAGTGCATCCCATTCTTTAAAAGCAAACTTTTTACATACAATTTCAACCCATTCAGGTTTCATCAGTTCACTTAAGGAATAGCCTTTCTTTTTAGCATCAGCAGCAAGAAGTTCACGGCCTTTAACAATATTTTCTTCTTTAAATTCTTTTTTAAACCACTGATTTATTTTTGTTCTTGCCTGTGAACTTTTAACAATGCTAAGCCAGCCAAGGCTTGGCCCTTTTGAATTTTGGCTCGTTATAATTTCAATTCTATCGCCGTTTTTAACTTGATAGTCAAAGGTAACAATTTTTCCGTTAACTCTTGCACCCACCATTTTGTTTCCAACAGCACTATGAATCATGTATGCAAAATCAATAGGTGTTGCTCCTTGAGGAAGGCTTATAACATCACCTTGAGGTGTAAAGGCATAAACCTGTTCGTCGTAAATATTTAAATCTGTTTTTATTGTATCCATGAACTCCTTGTTGTCGCTCATGTCTTTTTGCCACTCAAGTATTTGTCTTAACCAGGCTAACTTTTCTTCAGTTTTATCTCCCTGTCCCGATTTTCCCTCTTTATATTTCCAGTGAGCGGCAATACCATATTCACTTGTTCTATGCATATCCACAGTTCTTATTTGAACTTCAAAAGGCTCACCTTCAGGGCCTATCAATGTGTTGTGGAGGGATTGATACATGTTTGCTTTTGGCATTGCAATATAATCTTTAAATCTTCCAGGCATAGGTTTATACATATCATGGACAATGCCAAGAACAGCATAACAATCTCTTATTGTGTCAACAATTGCACGAACTGCAAAAAGGTCATAAATCTGGTCAAAAGTTTTGTTTTGGTTTTTCATCTTTTTATAAATACTGAAAAGATGTTTGTTTCTTCCGTAAACCTTCCCCTCTATGTTAAGCTCTTTCATTTTTTCCGAAAGCTCGCTGCATATTTTTTTAACATATGTTTCATTTTCTTCTTTTTTAAGCTCGATTTTCTCAGCTATATCTTTATATTCATCAGGATATAGATATTTAAAACACAAATCTTCCATTTCAACCTTAATTTTAGAAATACCTAAACGGTTGGCAAGAGGAGCATAGATGTCAAGTGTTTCCTGCGCTTTTTCCTTTTGTTTGGCCTCTGTCATATAGTTTAGGGTGCGCATGTTGTGAAGCCTGTCGGCAAGTTTAATAAGAATAACCCTTATATCTTTTGCCATTGCCATAAACATTTTTCTATAGTTTTCAGCCTGAACTTCTTCTTTTGATGTGGAAACAGAATAACTCAGCTTGGTAAGTTTTGTAACGCCGTCAACAAGTATGGCTACTTCCTCGCCGAAAATTCTTTCTATGTCAAAATATGAATACTGAGTATCTTCTATTGTGTCGTGCAAAATTCCCGCAACGATTGTTTCCATATCCAGTTCAAGATCAGCAAGTATATATGCCACCTTAAGCGGATGAACAATGTAAGGCTCACCGCTTTTTCTTTTCTGTGTTGAATGTGCGCTTGTTGCAAGAGCAACGGCATTTTCAAGCATAGAAAAATCCTTTGTAGGATGGTACTTACGTATTCTTTTATCCAGTTCAACATATAAATCATTTTCAACAGACATAATAAACCTTCTCTCATTACGGTTAAAAAATAAGTTTCTTAAAAAAAGTATATAAAGTATATTATAATTATCAAAGCCCTTATTTGCAAGCAATGATTAACTTATTTGTAAAGAAACCTTTTAAAAGTTCAAATTTTTATGTATAATATTGAAAGGAGAAAATTAAAAGTAAAACTTTAATATAAAAATTTACTTTTATGTCAAATTTTTGCCGCTCATTATAATTTTAAAATAAACAAATATTTTTATGGAGGTGCTGAAAGTGGCGGAAAAAACTTTTTATGAAGAACAACAACAGCAAGATATTAAACTTTTACGTTCTCTTTTGGAAGAGCTTCCACCTTTTTTAGGAGAATTTTTTATAAGCTTGGGAAATACACGTTCAACTAAAACACGTCTTGCATATGCCTATGACCTTAGAATATTTTTTTTATATCTTACCGAAAATCATAAATCCTTTAAAGGCAAAAATATCCTTGATTTTTCCATAACAGACCTTTCTAAAATAGAATCTGAGGATATTGACCTTTTTTTAGAGTATGTAACGCTTTATGATAATTTTAAGCTTAATCTTTCACATAAAAACGAAGAAAACGGAAAATTAAGAAAACTTTCAGCCATAAGAACTATGTTTAAGTTTTTCTACAGCAGAAAAAAAATCACAGCAAACCCCGCATCCCTTGTGGAAGCCCCAAAAACCCGAGAAAAAGCAATTGTGCGTCTTGATATAAACGAAATGTGTGACCTGCTTGATGAGGTTGAAAGCGGCAGCAATTTAACGAAAAAACAAAAGGAATATCATAAATATACAAAAAAGAGGGATCTGGCAATAATTTCTCTTCTTGTGGGCACAGGAATGCGTGTAAGTGAATGTGTGGGAATTAATAAATCTGATATAAACTTTGATACAAACGGTATAAAAATCCGTAGAAAAGGCGGAAATATTGTTATTCTTTATTTTGGTGACGAAGTCAGAGAGGCTATTGTTGACTATTTAGAAGAACGCAGTTTAAACCCTGCCGACACCGAAAATGCCTTGTTTGTTTCACTTCAAGGCAAAAGAATAAACGTAAGAACAGTCCAAAATCTTGTTAAAAAGTATTCGCAGGTTTCCGTTAAACTAAAAAACATCTCACCCCACAAACTAAGAAGCACTTACGGAACAAACTTATATCAGCAAACAGGAGATATTTATCTTGTTGCCAACACATTAGGCCATGCCGATGTTAACACAACAAGAAAACATTATGCTTATATTGAAGAGGAAGCCAGAAGAGCTGCAACACGAAAAGTAAAATTAAGAAAGGAATAATAACCATGAAATATACAATATTTGAAAAAGCTTTCAACGAAAGAATACCAACTGTGGAAGGTTATGCAAAGCCTTCTGCCGTTCTTATTCCCCTTGTAGAAATAAATAATGAGCCTTGTATGATTCTTACACAAAGAGCTTTGCATATGAAACATCAGCCGGGGGATTTTTGTTTCCCGGGAGGAAGAAGCGAAGGCAATGAAACAGCGGAAGAAACAGCACTTCGTGAAACTTGGGAAGAGCTTGGCATTCTTCCCGAAAGAGTTAAAATCCTTGGCCCTTGTGATTTTATCACAACAAGTTTCGGAGCATTTATTAAGCCTTTTGTTGGTGTGATTGAAAACTTTAATCCAAAAGAGCTTAATCTAAACAAAGACGAAGTTGAAAAAGTGATTTTCATCCCCCTTAATTTTATTATGGAAACAGAACCAAGAATGTCACTTGTTAATCTTGAACCAAGATTTGCTCCTGATTTTCCTTTCCACCTTATAGTTGACGGAAAAAACTATGCATGGGGGAAATATCAAACAAAACAATTTTTTTATGACTATAACGGTGATGTAATTTGGGGTCTTACAGCAAGAATAATTAATAACTTTAAAGACATTTTAGCATCATAATCTTAAAAGTTTCATAAATTAATAAATACTGCAACTATAAAAACTCATGTAATAATACACTTATAAAGTATTAATACATGAGTTCATTTTCTTTAAATTTATGAAAGCCAAACTTTTAATAAGGCTTTCAAAAAAAGATTATTCCAAAAAGCAAAGGCATAGGAAAGTAAAATCTTTTATTTAGGCATAAGGTAAATCCCCAATTGTTTTTTCTTAACTTTTAATTATTCCGCACTCTTTTATAACCTGAACTATTTCCTTAAACTCTTGTGTTGCTGCAACTAAAGCAAACCTCACATACCCTTCTCCAAGGCTTCCAAACGCACTTCCCGGAACACAGAACACCCCTGCCCTTTTAATAAGTTCAAGAGCAAATTCTTCACTGTTTGTGTATCCTTTTGGAAGCTTTGCCCACACGAACATTGTTCCTTGGGAAACTGCACCCTCCCAACCTATTTCTGCCAAACCGTTGCAAAAAACATCTCTTCTTTTTTCATATTCTGCTCTGTTTCTTTCAACACTTTCCTGTGGTCCTGTTATTGCGGCAATTGCAGCTGCTTGAACAGGCATAAATGTGCCGTAGTCTATTTGGCTTCTAAGTTTTTTAAATTGACCGATTATTTCCTTGTTTCCAACTGCAAAAGATATTCTTGCACCTGTTAGGTTATATCCTTTTGAAAGGGAGTTAAACTCAATTCCAACCTCTTTTGCACCATCTATATCAAGAAATGAAATTCCCTTTTCTCCGTCATAAACTATATCACTGTAAGCGTTGTCATGAAGAACAACTATGTTATATTTTTTTGCAAAAGCAATCAGTTTTTCATAAAATGACCTTGGGGCAATTCTGCAAATAGGATTCATAGGATAAGAAACAATAATCGCCTTTGCTTTTTCTGCTGTTTCTTTATCAATGGAATCAAAATCTATTAAATAGTCATTTTCTTCTTTAAGCTCGTAGTATTCAAGCTTTACTCCGTTAAGCATAGGCCCTATTTCAAAAATCGGATATCCTGGGTTTGGAACAAGAACAATATCGCCCTCATTGCAAAGCGTTAAGCACACACGGCTTAAACCTTCTTGAGAACCGTAAAGCGACATAATTTCATCACTTTCAAGCTTTACGTTATATCTGTTTCTATACCATGTTTGAACTGCTTCAATAAGCTGTTGTGAATCTGTTATGGCATACTTATAGTTTTCCGTATCTTTTGCAGCTTCAATAAGAGCCTCCATAACATGGGCTTCAGGAACAAAATCAGGTGTCCCCACCGATAAATCATAACACTTTTTCCCTTGGGCAAGCATTTCCTTTTTTATAACTGCAAGGGTTGTAAAAATACCTTCTTTAAAGCTGTCCATTCTGTCTGCAAACTTAATTTCCATATTAAAGGCCTCCTTTTCGGCTGAAATTAATTTTTATTATTATAATTGGGCGAATATTTAGCCCCAATTAATATTGCCTCTTCCATGCTTATATGGCTTGCTATATTTTTACCTGCTATATCCATAGCTGTGCCGTGATCAACAGATGTTCTTAAAATAGGCATTCCGCAGGTAATGGAAATTGTTCTTTCAAAATCAAGGGTTTTTGTTGCAATATGCCCTTGGTCATGGTAAAGAGAAAGAACGCTGTTATATCTGCCCTTTAAAGCAAAATGGAAAACAGAATCTGCACCTATTGGCCCCTCCACTTTATAACCCATTTTTTTAAGCTCTTCCACAGCAGGATAAATATAATTTACTTCCTCTTTTCCAAAAAGCCCGCCTTCGCCGCTATGTGGGTTTAACCCTGCAACAGCCATTGTTCCGTCTTTTATGCCAAGTTCTTTAAGGGCCTTTCGGCATCGTATTACATAGTCAATAATACGCTCTTTGGAAATCATTTTGCAAGCCTCAATAAGAGAAACGTGCCTTGAAAGAAAGAACACCCTAAGACCTTTTGCCTCAAACATTGTAAGAGGGTCTTTGGTGTTTGTAAGGTGACCAAAAATCTCTGTATGCCCAATAAAGTCCACATTGGCAAGTTTTAAGGCCGCCTTATTTATGGGTGTTGTGGAAATAGCTTCAACCTTTTTATCCATTGCAAGTTCTGTACTTTTTTTAATATATTCATATGCCGCAGAGCCGCACTGGGCCTGTATTTCGCCAATTTTAAACAAACTCATATCAATATTATCAAGGTCGATAAGGTTTAAAACCCCCTCTGAATAATCCCCATTTTCAGGCTCTTCAATTACTTTTATATTAAGCTTTACACCTGTTAAAGCAATTGCATTTTCAATTATTTTTTTATCCCCGATAACAACGCATCTTGCAGCATTAAAAACCGACTTTTCCGATATTGCTTTAACAACAATTTCGGGTCCTATACCTGCCGCATCCCCAATAGGAACAGCTATAAGAGGTTTCATAAACTCAACTCCCTGAAAAAAATGTACATCTTTTATATTTTACCACAAAAAAATAAAAAAGCCTACTCTCAAAATAATTTATGAGCAGGCTTTAAAAATCGTTGCCAAATAAATTTTAAAACAAGACAGGTAAAAACTAATTTAAAATGAACAAGCCTTGGACTTCACCCAAAGCCATTCACTTTTTTAGAAGGTGAAATAAAATTTCAAAAAATCCCATTCCATGCAGCTTTAGGTGAATGAATCAAAATATCAAAAATATACACAATAAATGCATAATGCTTGCTTTTCAAAAGAAGATGCTGACAGAAACCTAATGAGTTAGGCTTTTATCAGCATTTCAATATAAATCCCTGAAGATTTTAACTATCCTAAATTTTAAACTTATTTTTAAGCTTTAAATAAACTTACAAATTCTTTGCATTGAAAACTCGTTAAAACCAAAGGCTTCAGCTTTTGTAACCTTTCCGTTTGCAACGTCCATAAGTTCTTTAAAAAGAAGCTCACCGCAGTCTTCTATGGTTATACTTCCGTCAATAACTCCGCCTGCATCAAAATCTATATTGTCAATCATCTTCTGGTATGTTTTGCTGTTTCCTGTAACCTTAATAACAGGCGCAATAATATTTCCTGTAGGAGTTCCTCTTCCTGTTGTAAAAATTACAACCTGACATCCTCCCGCAACCATTGCAGTTACACTTGCAACATCAAAGCCAGGTGTGTCCATAATAAGCGCACCTTTTTTCGTAGGCATTTCCGCATACTTAAGAACTTCAACAATAGGCCTTGAACCGCCTTTATATATACATCCAAGTGATTTTTCTTCAATTGTGGAGATACCGCCCTCTTTATTTCCGGGTGTTGGCTGTCCTGTACGTAAGTCTTGGTTAACACCTGCAAGGTGGTCTTCAAGGTCCTTGCAAATTCCGATAATTTGTTTTTTGATTTCAGGTGTTGCCGCTCTTTGTGCTAAAATATGCTCTGCACCTATAAATTCTGTTGTTTCACTCATAACCGCAGAACCGCCAAGGTCAACAATCTTATCTGAAACCTTTCCAAGAACAGGGTTAGCTGCAAGGCCGCTTGTTGCATCAGAACCGCCGCATTCAAGGGCAAGAAAAAGTTCGCTTACAGGATATTCTTTTTTAGGCACAAGAGATGCATCCTGAACCATTTTTCTTGCAGCATTTACAGCTTTATTAATTGTGTTTACAGTTCCGCCTTCTTCTTGAATAACAAAAACTTCAAGGGGTTTGTTTGTTTTTTTCAAAATTGCCGTCTTAACAATATCAGGGGTACACCCTTCACAGCCTAAGCCAATGAGAATTGTTCCGTAAATGTTAGGGTTAGCAGCAAAGCCTGAAAACATTTCAGTGCATATATCAAGGTTTTCTTGAACATCGGAACATCCTGCATCATTTCCAACATAAATCGCACCTTCAACCTGACTTGCAACCAAGCGGCATGTTTCAGCGGAACATACGCTTGTAGGCAAAACTAAAACTTTATTTCTGATACCGACTCTTCCGTCCGGCCTTCCATATCCCATAAAAGTCATTATTAATTACCCCTTTCATTATTCTTATAATTCGTCCTCATAGTTTCTTGGTAAGCTTATAATATTTTTGTGGCTTATCCAACTGCCTTTTTCAACATCTTGAATCATCCCGCCTATTGTTTGACCATATTTAATAACTTCTTCACCTTTTTCAAGATCAACAACAGATATTTTATGAAAAGCAGGAATATCTTCAACAGCCACTACTTGACAATCAACCTCTTCTTTTTTATAAACCACAGTGTCGCCTTTTTTTACATCATCTACAACCGTAACTACTTTATCAATTGGTTTTAACATAACAGCGTTTACACTCATTTAAATTCCTCCTTAAAAAACTTAGACCGACTTTAAAATCTTCTTAAATTATACAACATTATTTTTTACATTTCAACTGTTTTAGTATGTTTTATACTTAAAAACATTTTAATGCGTAATAACTTTACCATGATGTGGTTTTAATCTTTTTTTATTGTAAAACTTCTTTCGAAACAAAAAAATTATTCTTCAGCATCTAAATTCAAACCATCTTCCAAGTCTGAGTTTGATGGAGGTATTATAGTTGTGTTAACTTTCTTTTCAGGGATAGTAAATTCTGAAATAACAAATACTCCCTCTCTTCCATCATTATAAAATTTAATATCAACCAAATCTCCAAGCTGTGCTTTTATTATGCCTATATTTTCTTTGGCTGCAATTTCAAAAAGATTATCATTTTCTTCAAGCATAAAATAATAATAAGTGTTGCCCTCAATAACAATGTTCCAAATATTGCTTATTACACCTTTTAAGCTTTGGCTTTCCACTTGAGGCGTTGTTATAACTCCGCTGTCTGTCATAAGGTTTTTATAATTTCTTTCACTTTCCGCCACAGTGTCGCCTATTGCAACAATTTGATATCTTTCAACATTAACCATAGCATACTTTTTAACAAGACCGCCTCCGTCTTTTAAAGCAAGAAAATATGTGGGTTCTCCCCCAACATTTAAAAGCAGAGGAAACGTTGCCCTGTAATTAAGATGCTGAACCTGACCTTCCGCAGATGACATTGCAGAAAATTCCTTTGCTCCTGAAACCTGATAATAGTTAGTTTCCTTTGTTCTTTGGTTCATAAGCACAAAGCCAACAATGGATTCATCCCCTGTTACAGAAGTTATTCCTGTATATACCCAAACATCGTCGTTAAGGGCTATATAGTTGTAGCCTTCTGTGGTTTGAAGACATCCTCTTTGTCCGAAAATACTGTTTATATATCCGTTAACAAGAATTCCGTAATAATCATATTGCTGCACTAAAAGCTCGGCATCATACACCTTGTCAACCCATGTGGGCATATCATTTATGTCGTAATAAACATGTTCTCCAGTCACAGCATTAAGTATAACAGCACCCTTAATGTCAGTTCCGCCAAAAAGACCTATTGTTTTATCAATAACAGGACAAATCCAAAACGGTGTGCCGTTATCATCAATTTCAAAATTCTTTCTTGCAAACATTGATGTGGGATATTTAAAACGTACATATCTGTCAAGATTTCTGCCAAAATGTTCACTTGGAGAAATTCTTATACTTTCATTAAGCTTAATAAGGTTAACATCCTGTGTTGTCATATCTATTGTTATATACGCAGGTATTCCAACCTTTCTGTTTGTAAGCCATTTAACCAGACTGCTGTATTCAAGGGGAGTAACCCTGAAAGGTTTATTCTGATAATTTATCTGAGAATAATAATTGCTTACCTCATACTGGCTTACCATGTCAATCATGCTTCCCATTTCTCTTTCAGATAAAAGGGCGGCTGAATTACTGTCTAAAATAGGTATTTGGCTGTAATCAACTTCTTTTATATCCTCTTTAAAATTACTTGTTTGAACTTTAAGAAGACTTCTATATGAAGACGCCCTTATTATAGGTGAAGAAAAAAGGCTTCCTGCAATATAAAATACAGCTATACCGCCAACAATTAAAACCGTAATTTTAAACTGTTTCAATCTTTCTTTTAATGTCAGCTGATTTTTATTTTCAATAAGCTCTCTTACAATTGAATAACTGTTTACTACTACTCCAACAATAATAAGAATTATTGCAAAAGACCAAAACTCCTGATTTTTAATGTTTATGGCAGGAAGAAAATAATAAAAAAGGCCTGCCCAAATTACAAGTGTCAGAAAAAACGAAATAAGTTTGCTTTTTTTCATTAAAGATGCCCCTTTCTTGACGGCTGTTCATATACTGTTATAAGTTGAAAATTATATGCGAAAGATTAGTTTAGTCAAAAAACTTCATTATGGATATTATATCACACATATTTTTAAAGGTAAACTTCACAAATTGGCCGCTTAACATTAATACCCTCTTTACAGACTTGATAATATTAACTATACTCTAATAGAGGGGAAGTGATATATATGAAAATAGAAAAATTAAGTGATACCCAGATTAAACTCACTCTAACCCGTGCAGATTTGAAAGAACGCAACATTGACCTGGAGGAGCTGATAAAGCCCTCAGAAAAAACACAAGAACTTTTCAGAGATATTATGGAGCAGGCATTTGCCGAATGCGGCTTTTCCTTTGAAAATACGCCGCTTATGGTTGAGGCAGCCCCTGTAAGCGTTGACGGGCTTATGATTATTGTAACTAAACTGCCCGAAAAAGAAACTCAAAAAGACAAGGTTTCTCTTATTTCACAAAACAAAGATATTAGAAGATATAAGAAAAAACCTGTTTCTCCATATCTTTTCGAAAATACATCAGATGAAGATTTCTGCGTATATTCTTTTGAAAACCTTGACATAGTTTCTGAGGTTTCTTTAAGGCTTTCGCCTGTATTCACAGGTTTCAGCTCGCTTTATAAGCTTAGCGGAAAATATTTTTTACTCGTACAAAACCATGAGGCCGATAACGGACTTAAAAAAGACGTTCTTGAGCTTATACTTAACGAATACGGTCAAAAGCATATTTCAGGCACTCTTTCAAAATATCATCTGTCTGAACACGGAGAAGTGATAGTAAAAAACAATGCCGTAAATATTATGGCAACTCTTTAATCTCTACATAAGATAAAAACTTAAAAAAGAGCAGAAATCGGAACTTATCAATTTCTGCTCTTTTTTTTGTTGAAACAATGTTCAAGCCACCTTCATATACTGAAAACAAAAGGAGGCAGAAAACCATGAGATATCCTGATAAATGTGAACTCCAAGACATAGGAGAAAACAAAACCGCATACATTCGGTTTCTTCATGCCATTGCGGCAGAACCGCCTGTAAACATAGACCTTTATGTAAACAACAGGCTTATTGTACAAAACTTTAAGTTTCAAGAATTTACAGAATATGTTACTGCAACCCCCGGAACATATATAATAAACGCCTACAGCACAGGCACAAAAGATAACCCCTTAATATCATCACAAATTCAATTAAACCCTAATGAAATAGCTACAGCAGCCTTAACAGGAATAAGCACGGATGCAAGCCTTGAGGTTTTCAGCGACTATATTCCCGAAGAAGTTCATAACAAAATTGCACAAATGAGATTTATTAATATTGCCTCAGACAAAACCCCTGTTAATATTTATATAGATAACAAACCAGTTGTTTATGATTTGGAATTTGGCGAATCAACACGTTATCTTTCTTTTTCTCCAGGCAAACACACAATGATTGTGGAAACATCAAACACTCGTCAAGTTGTTGTGCGTCACCCTGAATTAATTTTAAAAGGCGGAAAAAATTACGCAACATTCGTTGTTGGCTTTGCTTCAAAAGACCCAAGGATTGAGGTTCTTATTCCTTTAGAAGGTTCAACATATTTAGGATAACAAATTAAATTTAAAAAAGGGTTGGAAAAAGCTAAATTTACTTTTTCCAACCCCTTTTGCAGTTTATAAACAAAGATTTTTTATTTACTTACTTTGAAACAATAAGTTTTTTAAGAGCCTTTTCCAAATCCTTCACAGTTAAAGGATACATGTCAAACTCATCTTTAATTATATTGTATGTCTGCATCCAAAAAGACGAGCGCCAAGCTATATCAACAATGGGATTCAGCCATACAATTTTTTTATATTTTTCTTTAAATCTTTTAAGCCATTCCATTCCCGTCACTTCTGTTCTTGCACCATAGTTATAATAGCTTCTTCCCAAAAGTTCGTGAGGATCCATAGACGCATCCCCAACAATTATCACTTTATATTCACTGCTTAAATTGTTTAAAACCCATTCTGTATCAATCCAACGTCCCGGAATACAATAAGGGTCAGTATAAAGTTTGGAATATATGCAATTGTGAAAATAAAAGACTTTTAAATCTTTAAAATGGCTGGATTTGCTTACTGCCTGGAAAAGTGATGTGCAAAGGCTGTTATAATAATCCATTGAACCTCCGCTGTCCATAAGCAAAAGCACTTTAACAGTGTTTTGACGTGGTCTTTCATAAATCAGTTTAAGATTTCCTGCATTTTCTGATGTTGCATCAATGCTTCCATCTATGTCAAGCTCTGTTTTTGGTGCATCTATACGGCTTGAAAACTGCCTTAGCCTGCGAAAAGCCATTTGAAACTGCCTTGTGTCAAGAACAGTGTCGCCTCTGAAATCTCTAAACTTTCTTTCACTTGCAACCTGCATTGCACTTTTACGCCTTGATTCTCCGCCCACACGAATACCGTTTGAAGCATTTCCTGCGTTGCCGAAAACAGACATACCGCCCGTACCCACCCAGTATTTTCCGCCGTTATGTTCCGCATCTTGTTCTTGAAGACGTTCAAGAAGCATTTTTTGTATTTCTTCCATTGAAAGGCTTTTATTAAAATCATCTTGGGCTTTATCATAATTATTTTTCTTTTCAGACGGTGAGTTAAGCCAGTCAATAAGTTCTTTAGGCAATTCCTCAAAATGCTGTATGTTCTTAAAAAACTCAAGAAATGCTCCGTCAAATATATCAAATTCCGTTTCGCTTTTAACAAGTATACTTCTTGTAAGATAATAAAAAGAAGTAAAATTTGAACCTGCAAGTCCTTTGTCAAGAGCCTCCATAAGAGTAAGCCATTCGTTAAGGGAAACATCAAGACCTTTAGCCCTTAACAGGTAGAAAAAGGCGCTAAACATATGCTCACCTCTTTCTTAAAATTTAAATCGTCTTTTTACTTTCTCAACCGTATCCAAATCCTCGTTCTTTTTAAGAAGAACTCCCGCAAAAGGAATTTCTCTTTTAATAATTTCAGAGTCTATGCCCCCTATTTGAAGTGCTTGAATCCAATCTATAACCTCTGAAGTACTTGGTTTTTTCTGCACGTCCATTTCTCTTATCCAATAAAATGTTTCCATAACTTGTTCAAGGAGCTTTTTATCTAAATTATCAAAATGCACCTTTACAATGTCTTCCATAAGTTCTTGGCTTGGAAAATCTATATAATGAAAAATGCATCTTCTTAAAAATGCGTCAGGAAGTTCTTTTTCCGCATTCGAAGTAATTATAACAACAGGTCTTTTTTTAGCACGTACTGTTTCTTTTGTTTCAGGAATATGAAATTCCATTTTGTCAAGCTCCCATAAAAGGTCGTTGGGAAATTCAAGGTCAGCCTTGTCAATTTCATCAATAAGCAAAATAACCTGTTCTTCAGAATCAAAAGCTTCTCCAACTTTTCCAAGCTTAACATATTTTTTAATATCATCAACGCTTTCACCGCCAAACTGACTGTCATATAAACGCTGAACAACGTCGTAAACATAAAGTCCGTCCTGTGCTTTTGTTGTTGATTTAATGTTCCATATTATAAGGTTTTTATTAAGAGCTTTACTTATTGCCTCTGCAAGCATTGTTTTGCCTGTTCCCGGTTCACCTTTAATAAGCAGCGGTTTTTCTAAAGCCATGGATATATTTACAGCACGCATAAGCTGCTCGGAAACTACATAGTCTTGGCTGCCTTTAAAAGCATTTAACTGTTTTGACATTTATTTATTCCTCCATAAATTAAAATTATTATAATTCTATTATGTCAAATGTGTTATGTCAACACTTTTGTTTGCATGCTAACCTTTTTATTATTCAAATTCATACCCAACATAGCTGACAATACCAATCGAATTAATGTTTTCACTCCAAACAACAGCGAAGTCAACGGCTTTTGCAACATCCCTAAGCTTATAATAGTTACTTCCGTCTATGTTATAAGCGTCACAATCAACAAGACTTCCGTTAACATAAAGCTTTGCTGTTGAATAAACAGCCTTTTTTGAAGTATTTTTGCCTTTTGAAAGCTCACCGCCTGTAACCTCATAGTCCTTGCCTATTTCAAGGGTTATTGCCTGTTCTTTTTCATTCCAAACAGTATTAAAAGGTTTGTGGGTGTTGTTAAGAGAATATGCAATATCTCTTAGTTTAAAATAATTAAAACCATCAATGTTATAAGCTTCAAAATCCACATTTGACCCGTCAACAAGAACAGAAGAGCTTGTTGGAACAGCCGTAACAGTTTTTGAAGGAACAACAGGCTTTGGTGCGGTCAGTGTATCGTTTTTGCTGTCGGCTGCTTTATAAATCGTTGTTATTTTATCAAGAACTCCCTCCCTGTTTGAAAGTAAATCCTTTGAGCTGTAAAAAAAGTTTCCTTTTATATTTGAATATTTTTCACAAATTTCAAAATGTGTGTCAATTTCAGTGGCAACAGCATCTTTATAAATTCCTTCACCTATATAAAGCCTTACATCAGTTCCTTCAACAGCATCATTCCACCATGAAACCACGTTTTCATATGCCGCTGTTTTATGGCTTGTTTCCCAATATACTTGAGGTGTAATGTAGTCAACCCATTCGTTTTCCACCCATTTAAGAGAATCGCCAAAAACTGTATAATAACTTTCACTTCCTGCAATATAGCCATCTACGTTTTTATAAATACCCATTGGGCTTATTCCGAATTCTGCACCTTTTCCATATTGCTTTACAACTTCATTCACCTTTTTAATAAGATTGTTTACATTTTCCCTTCTTGTATCGGCTTCAATGCCGTCTTTTCCCCCTTCTGTAAGAGGATAGTTTGAAGGATAAAAATAATCATCAAAATGTATGCCGTCAACGTTATAATTAATAAGTATTTCTTTAACGGTTTCACAAATAAAATTTTGAACTTCTTCTAAAGCTGGGTTAAGATAAAGTGCATTATTATGTGTTATAAGCCATTGCGGATGTTGTTTTGCAATATTTAAATCATCAAGGGCATACACGTCAACACCCGATGTAGTTACCCTGTAAGGATTTAGCCATGCATGAAGCTTCAATCCCTTTGCATGTGCTGTTTCAATAGCAAATTCAAGCGGGTCATAACCGGGGCTCTTGCCTGCTTGTCCTGTTAAAACGTCGCTCCAAGGGTTTATTTCAGAATTATAAAGGGCATCACCTTTTGGACGAACTTGTAAAAAAACAGAATTAAGCCCTGCATTTTTATAATCATCGAAGGTCTTTTCAAGCTGGGCTTTTTGCGCCTGAGAATTTCCCTTAGAGGAAACAGAGGGAAAATCAATATTATATACTGATGCGACCCAAACTCCACGCATCTCCTTGTTTGCATCAGACGCAAAAACCATTCCCGAACTTATATTTGAAGCAAGCAATGCCGCAATAAAAAACCCAACTATCTTTTTCATATAAAATTCTCCTTTATTGTTATATTTTCCATTGTTAATTATACGTATTATTTCCTTTAAATTCAATGGATTAATATTCAAAAAAAGAATTTTATTAAACTTTAAGAGTATTGTAATATTTTGTGTTAAGGTGTATAATTATAAATTAAAAACAAAGGAGTAATTTTATGACAGGACTTATTAAAGCTTTAATTCTTTGGGTTATATGTTCTTCAATTTCTTACATGATTTATAAAAAATGTATGACTAAAGCAGAACTTCTTGAAGAAGGCATAGCCGACGAATGCACCATTGCAAATAATGCTGATATTGAAACAATGTTTCAGCATCTTAAAATTTCTTTTTCCATAAACTGCGTTGCTCTTATTTTGGCGACATTCATTCCTTTGCAATTTTTAAGATGGGGTGCGGCAATTGCATGTGCTTTTACCTTACCTCCTGTGTTTTATGATGCGATTTATATAACGTTGCCAAAGATGAAAGAATCACGAACACGTTTTGCTATGACAATAGCGTCATTTTTAAATTTATTTTTAATAATATATGACCTTAACTATCTCTATTGGACTTATCTTCACAAGGTTTTTATTTAATGCCTGTTTAATTTCAAACCTTAATTTCTTTGTAAATGTGACGAAGCTATATATAAGCGCCATAATAAAATGAGGTGATTATATGAAAATTGAAAACAGCCTTTACAAGGTTTCTGGTATGAATGCAAGAAATTTAAAAACAAACAGTAACCTACAAAAAGAAATTTCCCCTGTTTCGCAAAATATACCTGTAGACAATGTTTTTTTCGAAACAACAACTGCGGATGAAAAAAGGGAAGATTTTAATAAAATTTTAGAAGAACTTAAAATGGTTGAAAAAGAACTTAAAGAAAGTCAAGAAAAAAACCAACAGGAAAAAGATGCACTGGAAACACATATGAAATGTCTTAAAATCGCTTTAAGAATTATGACAGGAAACAAAGTTCCTTTAAAAGACCATAGATTTCTGTCAAAAAATGACCCTGCCCTTTATGGGAAGTCTATCTTAATGCGGATACCAAAAGAAAAACCAATTAAATATAAAGCTGTAACAAACAAAAAAGACCATGAAAAAAATATTTCAAACAATAATTATTTAGAAAAAACGTCTTCATCCAATTCATCTCTCATAGAAAAAATGGCCTTAGAAACTGGAACTGCTTTATTAGACATAAAAGTATAAAGGGTATTTCAAAAGTTTATACAGCTTTTGAAACACCCTTTTTTATATTAGTTATTTAACAACAATGTTTAAAATTTTACCAGGCACATAAATTTCTTTAACTATTTCTTTCCCCTCAAGCCTTGATGCACAAACCTCTTTTGCTTTTGCGATAACTTCATCCTTTGAAGCATTTTTACCTATTGTAAGGTTTTCTCTTGTTTTTCCGTTTATTTGTAAAGGAATTACAATTTCATCCACAACAAGCTTGCTTTCATCATGAACAGGCCATGAAGCTTCAAAAATAGTTGTTGTTTTTCCCATTTCCCTCCAAACTTCTTCGGCAATATGAGGTGTGAAGGGTGCAAGAAGAACAGCTAAAGTTTCAAGGCATGATTTGTCAATTCCGTCTTGCTCCTTTGCAACATCAATCATCTTGTTTGTAAACTCCATAAAGCCGCTTACAACAGTGTTCATTGTGAGAGCATTAAGTCTTGATGTGATTTCTTTTATCATGATATTTTTTGCAAAGTCAGATTCTTTTGTAGGTGCTGCATCCTTATCTTTATATGTGTTGAAAAATCTCCACACCTTGTTAAGATAGCGATATACACCCTCAATTCCTCTGTCGTCCCATTCGCTGTCAATTTCAGGAGGTCCAACAAAAAGCTCATACATTCTTAATGAGTCACAGCCGTATTTTTCAACAAGCTCATCAGGAGAAACAACATTACCTTTTGATTTGCTCATTTTTGCTCCGTCTTTATTAATCATTCCCTGATTGAAAAGTCTTTGGAAAGGTTCTTCGAAACCCACAGCCCCAATGTCATAAAGAAACTTTGTATAAAAACGTGCATAAAGAAGATGAAGAACAGCATGTTCTATACCGCCCACATATAAATCAACAGGTGCCCATTTTTCAAGAGCTTCCTTGCTTGCAAGCTCTTTATCGTTATGAGGGTCAGTATATCTAAGAAAATACCATGAAGAGCCTGCCCACTGAGGCATTGTGTTTGTTTCTCTTTTTGCAGGCCCGCCGCATTTAGGGCAAGTTGTGTTAACCCATTCTTCAATGCCTGCAAGAGGAGATTCTCCCGTGTCTGTAGGCTGATAGCTTTCCACCATAGGAAGCTCAACTGGAAGCTTTTCGTCAGGAACAACAACTGTTCCGCAGCAATCGCAATGCACAAGGGGAATAGGCTCCCCCCAATATCTCTGTCTTGAAAACACCCAGTCACGAAGCTTATAGTTTGTGGTTTTCTTTCCAAGGCCTTTTTCCTCAAGCATTAAAGGAGCTTTTGCCTTTGCTTCAAAAGCTTTCATTCCCTCAAAAAGCGGTGAGTTAATCATTTTTCCGTCACCTGAGTATGCTTCTTGAAGTTCCTTTTCTTCCTCCCCTTCAGCTATAATGACTTGAACAATGGGAAGGTTAAATTTTTTCGCAAACTCAAAGTCACGTTCATCATGGGCAGGAACGCACATTATTGCTCCTGTTCCATAATCTGCCAAAACGTAATCGGAAACCCAAATAGGGGCAAGAGAACCGTCAAGAGGATTAATTCCGTAACGTCCTGTGAACACACCTGTTTTTTCTTTATCCGTCATACGGTCAACGGAAGACTTTGTTGACGCAGCAAAGCAATAAGCTTCCATATCTTCTTTATATTCATCTGTTGTTATGTCCTTAACAAAAGCATGCTCAGGTGAAAGCACCATAAACGTTGCTCCATAAAGTGTGTCAGGTCTTGTTGTATAAACTGTAATAGTTTTGTCTGTATCTTTGATTTTAAAATCAACCTCTGCTCCATAGCTTTTTCCAATCCAGTCGGTCTGCATTTTTTTAACCTTTTCAGGCCAGTCAAGATTGTCCAAATCGTTAAGAAGTCTTTCAGCATAGGCTGTGATTTTTAACATCCACTGGCGAAGATTTTTCTTTGTTACAGTAGAGCCGCAGCGTTCACATTCGCCGTTTGTGGCTTCTTCGTTTGCAAGAACACACTTGCAGCTTGGGCACCAGTTAAGAGGCATTTCTTTTTCATATGCAAGACCTTTTTCAAACATTCTTGCAAAAATCCATTGTGTCCATTTATAATAACTTTTATCTGTTGTATTTATTTCTTTATCCCAATCATAAACTGCACTTATCTCACGAAGCTGACGCTTTACATTTGAAATGTTTGCATTTGTGCTTATTTCAGGATGAGTATTTGTTTGAATTGCATAGTTTTCAGCAGGAAGCCCAAATGCATCCCATCCCATTGGATGAAGAACTTGGTATCCCTCTAAAATTTTATAACGGCTCACAACATCACTTAAAACATAGCCTCTCCAATGTCCCACATGAAGCCCTGACCCTGAAGGATAAGGAAACATGTCAAGACAGTAGTATCTTGGTTTTTTGTCATCTTCTTTGTTTATAGGGTTATTTTCCCAAATGTCACGCCACTTTTTTTCTATGGTTTCAAATTCATAGATACTGTTCATTTAAAATCCTCCTAAAATTCACTTGAAAAGTTAATTGTAAACTTAATTAAAATCATAAACAAATACCATAAGCTTTATACTTAAAACTACAGCCTATTCCTTTGCCGGAAAAGAGCAATTTTTATAAAATAAAAAAAGCTCCTCAATCTCTTTTTAGAGACGAAGAACTACTCCGTGGTACCACTCTAAGTTTGCCAAAAAGCACACTTTAAACCCCCGTAACGTGGAAACACCCGTCACCGCCTACATAAAAAGTTCAGCGGGAAGCTTAAAGGCGAGTTCAAAAATAAAACCTTGCCGTTTTTCACCTTCCAACGGCTCTCTGAAAAGAGTTTTAAATTCTACTATTCCTTATCATTGCTTTTAATAAGTTATAAAACTATTCTGTATTTTATCATAAACATCCATACAAATCAATAGTAAAATCATCTTAAAAATATGCAGACAAAGCCGTTAGTCTTTGTCCTTGCCCGTTCACTTTAAAAAAACGAACAGGCTTGGACAAAGACAATCATTGGCATTATAAATAGCTTATTTTATTTTCTATTATAATAAAAAAATCCTATGCTCATAATAACAATAAAAATGGCAAGATACGCAACAACAGCCATGCCATGGGCAAAAATTGCGGCAATAACCATAATGCAAGCACCTATAATTGCTAAAGCCGGCGCTGTGTATCTTTGAAAACTGTTTAACTCTTTTTCTTTTTTTATATACACCAAAAACATAGGGATATATGCAGCATAAAGTGTAACAATTGGAAGCTCGGAGGAATCAAAACAGAAAAATCCAAACCATGGTGCAGTAAGGTTTGCGCCATAAAAATATAAAAGCCATAGTGCCGCCACTAAAACACCTAAAATTGATGCATTTGAAGGCATGTTAGTAATCTTATCCAACTGCGAAAACATTTCCGGTTTAGGCCCTTTGCCTCTTACAGCAAGAGAATAAAAACCTCTTGTGCAGGCGAGCATCAAACCGTTAAGTGTTCCAAGACAAGAAATTACAACAAGAACAAGTATTAAAGTTCCGCCTTTTGAACCAAAAATCGCACTAAAGGCAATTCTTGCACCCTTTTCTCCGCTCTCCATAAGTATGCTGTTTTCAACAGCTCCTGAAAGCCCTATGTAATAGCTTATATAAACTATGGCAATAAGTGCTGTTCCTATAACAAGTGCTTTTGGAAGATTCTTTTTTGCATCTCTAAGTTCTGCATTTATAGAGGTTGCTATAATCCACCCCTCATAAGCAAACGCAGTTGCTGTAACCGCCGTAAAAAGAGGCATTTCCATAGCAGCCTCAGAAGAAAAGCTGGTAAAGTTTTCTATAATCAAACCGCTTGAAAAACCCTTTATTGTGCCTATAATTGCCATTGCAAAAAGGGGAATAAGCTTTATTGCAGTTGTCGTTACTTGGAACTTTCCGGCAATAACAGGTGAAAGTGCATTCATTGCAAAGCTTCCCACAAGAAAGAAACATGCAATAACCATACATTGCCCTCCTGTAATATCAAAGCCGAAAAGAACAGACACATATCTTGCAGAAACCCACGACAAAACCGAGGTAAGGGTTGGATAATAAATTGCGGCCATAAACCAGCCTACTCCATAAGAAAATCTTTCGCCCATTATATTTTCGGCATAATCAACTATACCGTTAACATGGACATATTTTGTTGCCATAACTGCAAAAACATAGGCACAGCTTATCATAATATACGCACCGATTGCCCATGCAGCTATTCCTAATTTAAGGTTTCCCCCTGTTGCCAAAAGTATTTTTTCGGCTTTGAAAAAAACTCCGCTGCCAATAACAATACCAACAACCATGGATATTGCTGTTGGAAGACCGTATTTCTTTTGAAGCTGATTATCCATATATGTCCCTCCTAAGAATGTGAATGTTTTTATTGCTACTAACATAATAATCTCTTTTTATTATGTTAGTCAATTAACAATGTTAAAAATGTATATTTTCATCTTTTTTTATAGTTTTTTGAGGGATAAAATTTATTTAGTTATTCATAACGTATATAATCTATTCTATAAATCAGAAAAATCTTTTTCTGTTAACTCTTAAAATCAATTTTTAGTTTGATTTTAAGCCAGCTGTAATTCAAATTGGCTCATGTAAAGATTATAATAAAACCCTTTTTCTTCTAAAAGTTCTTCATGGTTTCCTTTTTCTACAATTCTGCCCTCATTAATAACCGCTATTAAATCTGCATCCCTTATTGTGGAAAGCCTATGGGCAATAACAAAATTTGTTCTTCCTTTCATAAGATTTCTCATTGCGTCTTGAATTTTCATTTCTGTTCTTGTGTCTACACTGCTTGTTGCCTCATCAAGTATAAGAATACGTGGGTTTGACAATATGGCTCTGGCAATGGAAATCATCTGTCTTTGACCCTGACTTAAATTGCTTCCTCCGTCGGAAAGCTCTGTTTTATAGCCGTCAGGAAGCCTTTTTATAAATTCATTTGCATTGGCCAACTTTGCCGCCTCTTTAATTTCTTCAAATGTGGCATCAAGTCTTCCATATTTAATGTTATCTTCAATTGTTCCCGTAAAAAGATATGTGTCTTGAAGAACAATGCCCAAAGTTTTTCTTAGGCTCTCTCGTTTTATATCCATTATGTTATGGTTGTCAATTAAAATACTTCCCCCTTGTATGTCATAAAATCTTGTTAAAAGATTTATTATTGTTGTTTTGCCTGCCCCTGTAGGGCCGACAAAAGCTATTGTTTGCCCAGGCTTTGCGTAAAGGGTTACATCTTTTAAAACAGGTGTTTTTTCATTGTATGAAAAATCAACATTGCAAAGGTCAACTCTTCCCATAACATTATTAAGCTCATATGCTCCATAAGAATCTATTGTTTCAGAAGGCTCGTCTATTATTTCAAAAACTCTTTCGGCACCGGCAAGTGCCGCCATTATCATATTGGCAAGGCTTGCAATTTCATTTATGGGCCTTGTGAATTGCCTTGAAAATGTTAGGAATGAAGAAATTGTTCCAACTGTCATAGGCAGTCCTGCTATTATCATAACTCCACCAACGCCTGCAATAAAAGCATATATCATGTTGTTTACGGCTGTGGAAAGAGGAGCAATTGCACCTGAAAAAATTTCTGATTTTACACTTGAATAAACAAGGTCTTTATTAATAACCTTAAATTCTTCAATTTCTTCTTCTTCCCTGTTAAAAACCTTGACAACCTTTTGCCCTGAAATAACCTCTTCAATATATCCGTTAAGCTTTCCTAATTTTTCTTGTCTTGCAGAAAAATGCTTTTTGCTGTTGGAAGTAACAAACTTGATTAAAATAAGCATGATAGGTATGGAAACCGACGTAACAATTGTAAGAGTAGGGCTTAAAACAAGCATTGCAACAAAAGCAAAAATTATTGTCAAAACACTTGAAAGAAATTGTGCAAGGCCTTGGTTTAAGGTGTTTGAGATATTATCAACGTCATTTGTAATTCTGCTCATAATTTCCCCTGTAGGCTTTGAGTCAAAATATTTAAGAGGAAGATTTTGAAGTTTATCGAAAATATCCGCTCTTATTTTTGCCACCGCTCTTTGAGAAACATCCATAACCAGCTTGTTTTCAAGCCATGTAAAAACACTTATTAATGCATAAAGAATTACCATAATAATTAAAACATTATAAAAACTTTTTGAACCTTCATTATAAGCAAACCTGTCAACAGCAACACCTATAAGCCTTGTTGCTATTGCTGAAAAAAGAGCAACAATCACTATTAAAAAGAATATTACTGCAAATTTCTTTTTATATTCAAAAAGATATCCTAAAAGCCTTTTGCCTGTTTCCCTGGAGTTTTTTGCTTTTTCCCCTTTATTCATGCCATGTTTTTTAAATGGCATAGGAGGGTTTTGATTTTTACTCATTTTCTTTCACCCCTTTGCCTATCTGGGAGTTATAAATTTCTCTGTAATCTTTGCTTGATTTTAGCAAATCATTATGTTTTCCTATTGCCGCAATTGTTCCCTTTCCTATAACAATAATTTTATCGGCATTTATAACAGAGCTTATCCTTTGAGCAATTATTATTTTTGTTGTATCTTTAAGGTTTTCTGCCAAAGCTTTTTGTATTTTCTTTTCCGTAACAACATCAACTGCACTTGTGCTGTCATCAAGAATAAGGATTTCCGGTTTTTTAATAAGAGATCTGGCGATGGAAATTCTTTGTTTTTGCCCCCCTGAAAGGTTTACTCCCTTTTGTCCAAGCATTGTTTCATATTTTTCAGGAAAGCTTTCAATAAATTCATGGGCACATGCACTTTTTGCGGCAGTTTCTATTTCTTCGTCGGTTGCAGTCTTTTTTCCCCACTTTATATTTTCTTTTATTGTTCCTGAAAAAAGTATTGACTCTTGCAAAACAACTGAAATTTTTTCTCTTAAATCCTTAAGCTTTAAGTTTTTAATGTTTTCTCCATTAATCAAAATTTCACCCTGGGCAGTATCGTAAAGCCTTGGTATAAGATTAATAAGTGTTGATTTCCCTGAGCCTGTTTCTCCTAAAATTGCAACAGTTTCTCCTTTTTTCGCTGTGAAGTTTATGTTTTCCAGCACATATTCTCCATCTCCTGTGCCATATTTAAAATATACGTTTTTAAATTCAAGGCACCCCTCACCATCCTCTGCCTTAACAGAATTAAGAGGGTCAACAATATCAACCTCTGTTTCAAGAACTTCATTAATTCTGTCTGCAGAAACCTTTGCTCTTGAAAATATCATAAACACCATAGAAACCATCATAAGTGCAGTGAAAATCTGCATAAGATAAGTCAAAATTGCAACAACATCACCCACAGGCATATTCCCTTGGTTAACCTGAATTCCTCCCACATAAAGAACGCACACAATTGCAAAATTTATAATAAAAAACATTATGGGCATAAGAAGAATAATCTTTTGAAAGGCTTTTATGGTAGTATCTCTATAATCTTCATTTGCTTCATTAAATTTCTTTTTCTCGTAATCGCCTCTTACAAAAACTTTTACAACACGAACCCCTGAAAGGTTTTCACGCATAACCATGTTCACCTTGTCAAGCTTGGCTTGCACAACCGAGAAAAAGGGAAAACTTGTTTTAACAAGCACAAGTATGGAAACAGCAACGGCAGGAGCAGTTGCAATAATTATTCCCGTTAGTTTAGGGCTTATGCTAAAGGCCATAAACATTCCGCCCACAGCAAGAAATGGTGCTCTAACAAGCATTCTAAGGCTCATTAAAACAACATTTTGAACTTGGGTAACGTCGTTTGTTAGTCTTGTTATAAGCGAAGAGGTATTGAACTTATCTATGTTGGAAAATGAAAACTTTTGAATTTTAACAAACATATCCTCTCTTACGTCAGCCCCGAAATTTTGACTTGCAAGGCTTGAAAAAATAAGACACCCAATTCCTCCAACAATTCCCAAAAGAGAAATAACAAACATTATAATTCCTGTGTTAATTATATATTTTATATCTTTATCGGCTATTCCTATATTGATTATGTTGCTAACCAGTTTAGGTTGTGCAAGCTCGCAAGCCACTTCTAAAATCATAAGTAAAGGTGCAAGTATTGTATAGACCTTATACTTTTTTAAATACTTTGATAATTTAAGCATTATCTTTCTCTCCCGATTCTAAATTTATAATCACTTTTTTGAGAAAATCTCTAAATGTTTTCTTCTCTTCATTTGTAAAATTCATAAAACAAATTTCTTCAACTTCCTTGTTTATTTTTATAGCTTCCTTAAGCTGTTTTTTACCTAATTCAGTAATAAAAACTCTTACAATTCTTAAATCATCTTCATCATTTTTTCTTTGAATAAGTCCGTTTTTTTCCATTCTTTTTAATGCATCTGTTATGCTTGCAGGTTTAAACATAACTATGCCTCCAATATCTTTTTGCTTGCAGCCGTTGTTTTTATTTATTGCCGCAAGTATAGGAACTTGGCCCGGAAAAAACTCCAAATCAGAAATAAGTTCAATAAATTTCGCTCTATGAAGTTTCATAACGCAATGAAAATAAAATTCCAATCCCTTTGAATCTTCATTCATAGAACAAAACATCATAACCACCCCCATTACTTAGCTACCTAAATATTTTAGCATTTTTGTCCTCAAAGTCAAGTTTTTTAAATAAAAAAAGGGCAAATCTTTATAGCCCCAATAAAAGCTATTTATAAGATTTTGCCCTTTTCTTTTATAAAAGATAAGCAAACATTAAAGTTACATGAAAAGCTGTTCCAATCATTACAAAAACATGGAAAATTTCATGAAAACCAAAGTTTTTAAAGTTTAGTTTAGGCCATTTTAATGCATAAATCACAGCGCCTAAAGTATATGAAATTCCCCCTAAAGAAAGAAGAATTATTCCTCCCAAAGGCATAGACTTGCCTAAGGGATAAAAAGCAAAAACAACAAGCCACCCCATAACAACATATATCGCTGTGGAAAGCCACCTTGGAGCATTAAACCAAACGGCTTTAAGAATTATTCCCCCAAAGGCAAATGCCCAAACAAGAGCAAGAAGCGTCCAGCCCCAGGTTCCTTTTAATGTAATTAAGCAAACAGGTGTATAAGTTCCGGCAATAAGCACAAAAATCATCATATGGTCAATTCTTCTTAATATTGCAACTGTTTTCTCGGAAACAGGAAGTGCATGATAAATTGTGCTTGCTCCATAAAGCATTATAAGCGAAGCTCCAAAAATAGAAAATGAAACAACATGATAAATTGTAGCATATTTACTGCTTAAAATAACAAGCACTATAAGTATGGGAATTGATAAAACAAACCCGATAAAATGAGTAAGCGCACTTATAGGATCTCTTATTCTTGCACCCAAAGAACCTCTTTTAATATTTTCCATTCAAATACCTCCATCACATAACATAGTTATTATAACTACATCTTATTATATTCATATATTATCATTTTTATTATGAATTTGCAACGATAAAATTAAAATTTTCTTAAAAACTTGATACATGGTTATAAATACTATATAATATATAAAAAGATACTTTTTGGAAATAAATATTAAAAAATAATGATTTTAGCAAAGCTTAAAATTTATCTTTGCTCTGATATAAATTATTACATTTTAAATTTTATGAGATAATTTTTTAATTTCTATAAACAATTTGCTTGGAGTGATGAATTAGTGGAATTTAACCAAGAACTTATAAAATTAGCAGAAGAGATATTCGACCTTGAAACAGTTGAATTAAGTGATATCCCTGAAATAGAATTATATATGGATCAAGTTACAACCTTTATGGAAACCAAACTTGACATGTATAAAAGAAATGATGAGGATAAAATTCTTACAAAAACAATGATAAATAATTATGCAAAAGCAAAGCTTTTTCCGCCGCCTATGAAAAAAAAATATAATAAAAACCACATTATGCTTTTAATTATAATTTATCATTTAAAGAGCATTCTTTCCATAAGCGATATAAAAACTGTGCTTTCCCCTATCACTAAGGAACTTACAATCAATTCAAAAAGTAAGATTTTAGAAACAGTATATAAAAACTTTATCATAATACAAAAAAGTGTAAAAAGTTCAAAAATGAGCCACAGTTTTTCAAACAACCATGAACTTTTGCAAAGCCTTGAAATCGATAAAACATCTAAAGACTTTGAAGTTATTGAAAATATCCTAACAATACTTATTTTGGCAGTTTATTCAAACACAGAAAAAAGACTGGCAGAAAAAATAATTGACAACAGATTTTAAAATTAAACTTATTAATAGTTGGAGTTAACAAATACTCTCCAACTATTTTTTTATTTTTAAACATAAATTTTAAAGGGTGAGATTGAAAAATCAATCTCACCCTAATTATTAACATAAAGCTTTTTTATATTATGTATAACTTATACAATACCAAGTGTTCCTAATGTAATTACAACAACTGCTGCAATTGTTGGAATTACTACTGTAACCATACCAATATGAACATAACTGTCTTTATGGGTCATACCTGTAATACCAAGAAGTGTAATAACAGCACCGTTATGAGGTAAGCTGTCTAAGCCACCGCAGGCAACAGCAGCAACTCTATGAAGAACCTGAATTGGAATTCCTTGAGCAGCAGCCTGATCCATAAATGTCTGACCAAATGCCTCAAGAGCAATACTAACACCGCCTGAAGCAGAACCTGTGATACCTGCAAGAACTGAACTTGAGATAGCTGTTGTAATAAGAGGATTTGATGAAATTCCCATTAATCCTGCACCTACGACACCAAAAGCAGCAAGTGTCTTAATAACGTTACCGTAACCAACTTCACAAGCTGTGTTCATGATAGCAAGGAATGAGCCTTGAACGCCATCTTTAAGTGTGTTCATGATACCTTTTTTAAATCTCTTTTTGTTTAATACAATTGCCACAAGGATAGCTACAATCAAAGATACAATCAAACTCCAGTTTCCAAGTACAGCTGAAGGTGTTGTATTAAAAGATTCTTCTAAGTATGAGAAGTCCATACCTGGGAAAATAACCTTTGAAAGAACAAAGTTTCCTATTAATACAATTAATATTGGAATCATAGCTGCTCCGAATGAAGGTGCATCATCTAAATCTACAGCATTTAAACTTTCGTTTGGATGAACACCGTATCCTTCCCCTGCATGTCTTGCTTTGTTAGCTCTTGTAACAATCCAAAGAGTACCGCCAAAGAACATGATAAATGCAGCCACTATACCTAAGATAGGTGCAGCAAAAAGGTCTGTTCCTAAATATTTCATAGGAATAGCATTTTGAATCTGTGGTGAACCCGGAAGAGCTGTCATAGAGAATGTGAATGTACCCATAGCAATTGAGCCTGGTAACAATCTTTTTGGAATATCAGCTTCTCTAAATAAAGCAGCACCAATTGGATAAAGAGCAAATGCAGCAACAAACATGGAAACGCCGCCATATGTAATAAGTCCGCCGGCAATTACGATTGCCCAAATTTCTTTACCTTTACCAACTTTTTTTGCAATAAACATAGCTATTGAATTGGCTGTTCCTGTATCGTCCATAACCTTACCGAATAAAGCACCCAATAAGAATACAGGATAATAGTTTTTAACGTAGTTAGCTGCATTGGACATGAATGTCTCTGTGTATGTAGCTAAAAGATGAACTTGACCTCCGTCAAACACAGCAAATGATGCTGCAAGAAGTGCTAAAATAGGTGCCAAAAGAATAACTGACCAACCTCTGTAAGCAAGGTAAATCAAAAGGCACAAAGATAATATAATACCTATTAATCCAAACATTATTTCATCCTCCTAATAATTATATAAAAGCATAAATCCCAAAAAACTTCTCCCCTGATATAAGGCCTCCTTTCCAGTAAAATACCTAAATTTCGCTGTAATTGTTTCCTTATGATGGATTTTAAAGTCTGTTTACAGCAAATATTGGGATTTTTATTATATGCCGCCTTGTTCGAAGCATAATTATAAGAAATACCAAAACACTTTCACTAAAATTCCCCAACTTTAGTATGCAACGAACAAGGTGTGGCAGACAAACGGATTAATTATTTACCTGTAAATTTAGCTGGTCTTTTTTCAAGGAAAGCTGCAACGCCTTCAACTTTGTCAGCAGTTGAAAAAAGAAGTCCTGTAACATCTCTTTCAAGTTCAAGAGCGTCGTCCATATCCATTTCTTTACCTCTGTTGATTGCAACTTTACACATTGAAATAGCCTTTGGAGCTTTTGTAAGTATTGTTGCCATCATTTCTTTTGCTGATGAAAGAAGTTCTTCAGGAGCAACTACTTTATTTACAAGACCAATTGAAAGAGCTTCTTCAGCTTTAACTTGTCTTGCTGTAAAGATAAGTTCTTTTGCAATTCCGTATCCAACAAGTCTTGTTAATCTTTGTGTTCCGCCAAAGCATGGCATAATTCCAAGGTTAACCTCAGGCTGACCAAAAACTGCATTTGTGCTTGCAATTCTTATGTCACAAGCCATGGAAACTTCGTTTCCGCCGCCAAGTGCATAGCCGTTTACAGCAGCAATAACAGGTTTTTCAAGCTTTTCAATGGAGCTGCAGCAGATCTGTCCAAGCTCTGCACACTTTCTTCCGCCCATTGCATCAAGAGGAACAAACTGTGTAATATCCGCTCCTGCAATAAAGCCTTTTCCTTCAGCAGTAATAATAACGCCGTTTATAGAATCATCATTGCTGATACAATCCATGATTGTAACCATTTCTTTCATTGTTTCAGCATTTAAAGCGTTAAGAGCTTTAGGTCTATTCATTGTTAAAATAGCAACCTCACCCTCAACCTCAATGATAATGTTACTGATACTTTCTTTAAGTTCTACTAACTTCATAAAAGACATCTCCTTTTAGTTAATATATTTGAAATAATAAATTATTATTTACCAAGACCCATTGGTTCTTCTCTAAAAATTCTTTCATCCATTAATTTAACTTCATCCTCCATTTTTGGAGTAAAGCCCATAAGGTCAATAATTTGTGTCTGAATATCAATTCCAGGTGCAACTTCAATAAGGTATAAACCGTCTTTTCTAAGTTCGAAAACAGCTCTTTCTGTTATATACATAACAGGCTGATTTACCTTGTTTGCATATTCACCGCTGAAAGTTATATGTTCAACAGCATCCACAAACTTTTTCTCTTTTCCTTCGTTAGTGATAACCATTTTTCCATCTTCAACAGCAGTTTTAAGCCCGCCCGCTGTAAATGTGCCGCAGAAGAAAACTTTTTTAGCATTTTGTGTAATATTTATAAAACCGCCGCAGCCGGCAATTCTTGGTCCGAATTTACTTACGTTTACATTTCCCTTATTATCTGTTTGTGCAAGCCCAAGGAATGCAAGGTCAAGGCCGCCTCCGTCGTAGAAATCAAACTGGAAGTTTTGGTCAACATAGCATTCAGCATTAATGGATGCTCCAAACTGAGAACCGCCTAAAGGAATACCGCCTATAGGGCCGGGCTCAACAGTAAGTGTCATATAATCGCCGATTCCCTCTTCGTTAGCAACCATGGAAACATATTCAGGTGCTCCTATTCCAAGGTTAACAACTGTGTTTTCTCTAAGTTCCATTGCCGCTCTTCTTCCAATAACCTTTTTAGCTGAAAGAGAAAGCTTTTCCATCTCTCCTGCAGGAGCAATTGCTTTGCCGCAAAGTGTAGGATCAAATTCCTTACCAATACACTGCTGGTGCTCGTCAGGTGTTGAAATAACAACATAGTCAACATAAATTCCAGGAACCTTAACAAGTTTAGGGTCTAAAGTTCCTTCTTTAACAATTCTTTCAACCTGAACAACAACAATACCGCCGCTGTTTTTAGCTGCCTGTGCAATTGATGTGGCATCAACAGGTGTAACTTCTTTTTCTAATGTTACATTGCCTCTTTCGTCGGCGTATGTTCCCCTTATGTAACATACATCAATAGGTAATGATTTATAAAAAAGAGTTTCGTGACCGTCTATTTCAATAAGTTTAACTAAATCTTCTTTTGTTAAATCATTAAGTTTACCGCCGGAAATTCTTGGGTCAACATATGTATTTAAGCCAACATGAGAAATTATACCGGGTTTTCCTCCTGCAATAGCTCTGTAAAGCTGTGAAAGAACACCTTGCGGAAAGTTATAACCTTCTATTTTATTATCAATAATAAGCTGTCCCAAATTTGGGGCTAAGTTGTAGTGTCCCGCTATAACTCTTTTTATCATACCCTCATGTGCAAATCTGTCCGCACAGCTTCCGTCACGGTTGCCTACTCCCGCCGCATAAAACAAAGTAAGATTCTTAGGCTCGTTTGTTTCTAAAAAACGTTTTTCAATAGCCCTCGTAAGTGATTCAGGGTTTGCACTTCCCACAAATCCGTTAAGTGCTACCGTGTCACCGTCTTTAACAAGTGATACAGCCTCTTGTGCAGATATTACCTTTACTTTCTTCATTTTGCTTACCCTCCTACTTAATAAAACTAAATAAGTTTAGTCTTTTTTAAATAACCCATTTTAAAAGAGTATATAATATGTTATAATGACTTTGAAGAAAGACAACTTTATTCAATTTTATTCAACTTGAATAAAATACAATTCACATTGATTAAATTTGTCAACTTGCTAAAGAAAGGAGAAATAATGTGGAAGATTACGGTTCCGTGTTAAAAAATTTAGTTAAGTTTACTAATATAAAATTGAGTTCCTTGGCAAATATAACAGGTTATGATGTTTCTTATGTAAGTAAGTGGTGCAACCAATCAAAACTGCCTTCTACAAGAATTTCACTTGCAGTAAATGCAAAACTTTCAAAAACATTTGCTGACGAGATTTTGGATCAAAATGAATTTGAAAATTTTTGTAACGAGTTTGAACTTGAAACTTCAACTGAAAATTTACAAGACTGCATAAACTCAATGCTTAAAAATGCATATAAATTAACTTTAGAAGATAAAAACAAAAAAACTTCAGACAAACTTAAACTTCAAACAGACGTGTTTATTGGTCAAAACGAAATTTCTAACTTTGTTAATACAGCCTTTTACGATTTAGTTTTCAGCAATTCAGAACCTGTCGAAATTTTATGCACAATGGATATTTCCAAACTGAATTTTATTCTCAGTCAAAATCAAAAGGAAATATGTTTAAAACCAAATGCAACCATAACAGCAAACGTAGGTTTAAATCTTGATACATTAGGTGAGAAAGAACTGCTTCAAGTTTATTATATTATTAACAGATTTCATCACATTTCATTCAACTTTTTTAATAACTCTAATTTTAAAGAAAATAATCTTATAGTAATTAAAAATAAAGCTGCAATAATGGCCTCTATTAATTCAAACGGTCATTTTGAAATGATTTCTGTTATAACAGATCCTGAAAAAGTAGAAAGAGTTTTTGCAAATACTTCTACTCTTTTTAAAATAAATCATCTTCTTATACTTCCAATGTCATCACGAGAGATGATAATGGATGGCTACAGAAGTAATTTTTATGCTTTAAACAACTATCAAATTTTTCTTGCAAAAGGCTTTGAATACCTTTTGCCTCCAAACTTAATCGACTCTTTGGTTAAAGCTGCTTATGAACAAGGATATAACAGTGTAACGGAAAAAATTTTAAGAAAGCTTGTTTCTACATGGGAAGATCTTTTTAACCATGAGACTCTTGACTTTTTCATGATGAAAACCGACTTAATTAAATATATAGAAGACGGAGAATTTTATTGCACTGACGTTGTTTACAGAATGAGTGTTGAAGAAAGAAAAGCTCATATACAAAGAGTTATAGAAATTTGTGAATTAAACCCTAAAATCAATTTTTACATAATAGATGATGAAAACTTGTCTTATCCAAATAAATATGCTTTCTTTTCTTTATACAGCAATCATAATAAATTATTTTTAAAAAATACTAAAAGTTTTTATGATTCAAAAGGTCCTCAATTTTACGGAATTTTAAACGAGAGCCTTATAGAAAAAATCGGATTATGTATTGATGAAGCAAAAAAGTCTGAGTATTGCATACACTTTACAGCTTCAAAAGTAAAAGATTTTATGGAAAAATATAAAGTAATGATTGAACGAATTATGTCATTAAGCGAAATAAATAATCTTTTCTAAATGCAAAAAATTTAAAAATCATATCTAATTACTGCTTAACCCACAAAAACCGCACAATAATTCGGTTTTTGTGGGTTTTTCTTACTTTTTAAAAAACAAGTAAATCTTAGCAAAATTCTAAAGTTTTAATATATCTACGTTATAAAATTTTAGAAAATATTATTATATTGTTTTTCTGTAATATTCTATTACATCCTTAAACTCAATTATTTCTAAAGCACTTTCCCCTTTAGGGCTAAGCTTATAAACTCCTTTTTCCAACCTTTCGAACCATCCATAATAGTTTTTGTAAAGTATGGAGTTGGCTTCGGTTTCTCCCATTTCTCTGATTTCTTTTGTAGTTATAACTTTTCTTTTTTCAAGAATACATAAAACTTTGATGCTTTTTTCTCTGTAAGCAGTGATAATTTTTTCCCTGCTGACTCCGCCTTTGTTGCCGCCCAAATTCCTGTTTTCAAATTCCGAATCAAGAGCTGCTCTTTTGGCTTTATTTTTCACCTTTCTCAAATCAATAGGTGTAATAACCTCTTGCACAATTTTTAAGGGGCTGTCCATAGCAACTGTTATAAGCCCTATATCAAGCCGTTTTAAAAGCTTTGCCATAGACTTAAAAGAACTGTCTTTCATACCTTTTTTATTTCTGCCAATGGCAACATAAACGTAATCTGAAAATTCCTGTCTGTCAACAGCCTGATAAACAAGCTTAAGTCCGAAGGTCTTTTTAAGTTCCACAATAACAGTCGTTCCATCCTTGCAGGCAACCATATCGCAGTTTTTAACTTCCCCCTTAACTTCATAACCCTCTTTTTCTAAAAACTTTGCCACAGGCTCATACATATCACTTTCCAAAAAATCCATATTATTCACCTTTAGCCATAAAACTTTCTATTTCTTCAACTGTTTTGATCATGGCAGAAGATAAATTTCTGTATCCGTTTTCTGTTACAAGAACATCATCTTCAATTCTAACTCCTATGCCCCATTCTTCAATATAAAGACCAGGCTCAACAGTCAAAACCATATTGGGCTTTAGGTTTTGGGTTCTATCTCCCACATCATGGGTTTCTGCACCAAGAAAATGCCCTACGTTATGATAATAATATTTTGTAACCTCTTCTTTATATTTAATAAGCCCTATTTTTTTAAGCTCATGAAAATAATATTCCTTTAAAGCTTCGTTAAGCATGGGAATTGTGACGTCAGGTTTTATTTTTTCCATAACAAGTTTCTGTCCTTCAAGAACTATGTTATATATAAGTTTTTCCCTTTCGCCAAACTTCCCGCCTACGGGAAATGTTCTGCTTAAATCTCCATTATACCAATCTTTCTGAGCCCCTGCATCAATAAGTATCAAATCTGATTTTTCTGTTTTACTGTTGTTTGCAGTATAGTGAAGAACAGTTGCATTTTTTCCAGAGGCTGCTATTGTTTGAAAAGCTTTTTCTCTAACACCATTGCTTTTTAAAACAAAATCATAATATGCCTCAATTTCATACTCCATCATGCCTGCTTTTGCATTTTTCATCATGGCTTCAATGCCTTGTTTTGTGATTTCTATGGCCTTTTCAATAAGCTCAATTTCCTCTGGTTCTTTTATAACCCTCATTTCAGCAATTAGCGAATGTATATTTTGAAAAGTAATATTTTTATATTTGCTTTTAAAGCCATCAAGACTTTCTTCGCCAAAAAGGTCTTTTCTTTCCCAATCAAGAAAGATTTTTGAATAATGCCTTTTTCCTGCTTCTATATCATTATAAATTTCACTGATTGTTTTAATACTTTCTATTCCTGATATATCTGCGGCTTGAGCAGAAGTCATTGTTGCCCCCACCCATTTTGCCTGTTCGCCGTTATCCTCTTCAATATAAAGCCTTTCAAACCTTTCTTCATTTATTTTAGACATTATAAAAGCACATTTTTCACGTTCTATTCCTGTAATATAATAAAAATTCCTATCCGGTGAAAAAGGATATTTCTCATCCCCTCTTTTTACAGGTGCCTCTCCTGAAAAAAGTATAACCATTTCTCCGTCTTGAAGTATATTAAAAAGTTTATCCCTGTTTTTTTTGAAAAATTTCTTCATAATCTAAGTCCATCCTTTCTTATACTTAATTTAATGATTATACCATAAAAACAAAAGAAAGCGGTGGCAAAGCAGACATTTTCTTTTGTCAATATACGAATGAAACTTGAAAAGTTTTATGAGTAATATAATCCGCTGTGATAACAGCGGCAGAGCCGTTAGGCTCTTTCCACAAATGGAATTTGTGGAGGATTATACCATAAGAACAAAATAAAGCGGCAATAAAACCAACATTTGTGACATTATCCCCCCTGCCACTGGTTAATAATACAGTTAAGTGTTAAAATAACACAAAAAGGAGTTGATTAAAATTTTAGTTTCCATTTTAGAATGTAAAACTTACGATTATGAAAATGTTAAAAAAAGCCTGATTTCCACTATTGAAAATTTAGGCGGTTTAAATAAATATTTAAATAAGGGAGAAACAGTTCTTTTAAAGGTAAATCTTATAATGAAAAAAAGACCTGAAGAAGCAGCCACCACTCACCCCGTTTTTGTTCGTGCCCTTGCGGAAATAATAATTGAATATGGCTGCAAAGTTATAATCGGCGACAGCCCCGGCGGCCCTTTTAACGAAATTCTTCTTCGTTCCTTGTATAAAGTAACGGGAATGGAGGAAGCCGCACTTTTAAGCGGAGCAAGCCTTAATTATGATACCTCTGTTTCAGCAGAAGCAAACCCAAAAGGATTGATTTTAAAGAAACTTACAGTTGCAAATTTTTCAAAAAACATAGACAAAGTTATTTCTGTTGCAAAACTAAAATCACACTGTATGACAAAAATGACAGGAGCCTCAAAAAACATGTTCGGAATAATTCCAGGAACAATTAAAGCAGAATACCACTTTAATTATCCCGACGCATCATCATTTTCCGATTGCCTTATAGACATCTGCCTTTATAAAAGCCCTGTTCTTTCTTTTATTGACGGAATTGTTGGAATGGAAGGCCATGGACCCACAGGCGGCGAACCAAGAGAAGTGGGTGTTATTATAGCATCTGAAAATCCCTTTGAAGCAGACTTGGCAATGTCAAAAATAATGAACCTATCTCCTGAACAAGCACCAATGCTTAAAAGAATGATTGAGCGAGATTTATGCAGCAAATCAGTTGATGATATAAACTTCATAGGCGATAATTGTGAAAAGTTTGTAATGAAAGACTTTTCTATTCCAAAAACAAGCAGCATGCATTTTTTGGGTGATAACCCTCCTGAATTTATGAAAAAATTCGTAAACAAAAATTTACACCCAAAACTGATTTTTAATCATGAAACATGTATAGGCTGTGGTGATTGTGCCAAAAACTGCCCTGCAAAAATTATCACCATGGATAACAGAAAGCCTTATTATAATGCGGAAAAATGCATAAGATGTTTTTGCTGTCAGGAGCTTTGCCCTGAAAAGGCAGTTGATATAAAAAGACCTTTTCTTTTAAAAATTCTGTCACGATTTTAGCTTAAACAATCATAATCTGCGCCGAGGTGAAAAGCACAATAAGAGCAAGTGAATCAATAATTGTGGAAATAAGAGGCGAAGCCATTAAAGCAGGGTCAAAGTTAAGTTTTTTTGCAAACATGGGCAGTGTGCATCCAACGCTTTTTGCAAAAATAACAGTAAGTGTCATGCTTAATGAAACAACCAAATTGATACTCATAGGCGCACCTTTAATTAGTAAAATTCTTAAAAAGTTTACTATTCCTAAGGTGCTTCCCGCAATAATGCCAACTCTTATTTCCTTTAAAATAACCTTGAAAACATCTCTTGCCCCAATTTCTCCTGTTGCCATGCCTCGTATTATAAGAGTAGAAGCCTGAGCACCTGCGTTTCCTCCTGTGCCCATTAAAATAGGATAAAAAGACGCAAGCATAATTGTAAGGGATGGGTCAAGCCTGCTGTTATAGCTGCTTATAATTGCCCCTGAAAGAGTTCCTGAAATCATAAGAACAAGAAGCCATACGATTCTGTTTTTCGCAAGGTCCATAACGCTTGTTTTAAGATATTCTTCATCAGCAGGAATAAGGGCGGCCATTTTTTCCATGTCCTCTGTGTTTTCCTGCTCAATAACATCCATAATGTCGTCAATTGTTATAATGCCCACAAGACGGTTTTCATTGTCCACAACAGGCAAAGCTATAAAATTATATTTCTTAAAAATATGTGCAACATCTTCTTGGTCATCAAGAGTGTTTACGTATATAACATCATACTCCATCAGCTCTTCAACAGTTGTGTTTTCATCGGCAAGAACAAGACTTCTTAAAGAAACCATTCCTATAAGAATACGTCTTTCATCAACAACATAACATGAATAAATTGTTTCTTTGTTCAGCCCTGTTTTTCTCACCTGTTTCATTGCTTCTTTAACGGTTATGTAGCTGTGAAACTGAACAAACTCAATTGTCATTATGCTTCCTGCAGAATCCTCAGGATAGTGGAGAAATTCATTAATAATTTTTCTTTTATCGGAATCTGTATTTTTTAAAACCTTTGTAACAAGATTTGCAGGAAGTTCACTTAAAAAATCAACAGTATCGTCAAGATTAAGGTCATTAACGATGTTTCTGATTTCATTGTCTGTAATGTCTGCAATAATTCTTTCTTGAGTGTCTGAATCCATAAAAGAAAATGTGTCTGCCGCATTATCTTTTGTTAAAAGCCTAAATATAAGAAGTTGTTTTTCTTTCGGTATTTCTTTAAAAAAGTCTGCTATATCCGCAGGGTTGTTATCTTCAAGCTCCTCTTTAAGCTTTGCATAGCTGCTGTTTTTAATAAGCTCCATCCATTCTTTAAACATGCTCTCTCTCTCGTCCATTTTTTCACCCTGTTCTCAATTTTTCGCATAAAAAATATGCCCTATAAAACTTACCGCAGGCATAAAGCATTAAGACGCACTTATAAACCTTTTTGAGAAAAACACATCAGTCTCAAATTTTATAAATAATAAGTGAACCTTTCTTTGCGGCAACTATAAAACTTTTATTATATCCACACAACGGAACTTCCTCCGAGCGGCAACTACTGCCAGCTTCCATAAAGGCTCACCTCCAAAATTCAAACTTTTTTCTATAATACAGTATAGTTCTTTTAAAAAATTACGTCAATAAAAATTAAAATTTTATTTCTTGTTGTGATTGTTGCTATAAACTGATAAAATGAAGCAATCACTGACAAACTTGGAGGATATTATGGAAAAAAAGCTTAAACCACATTATTTTTTAATTCTTATCGCAACATTAAAGGCCTTTGCCGTAATTTTTCTTTTTCTTTTTATTGCATCTGTTCTTTCTCCTTACAAAAGCTCTTTGTTTAATATTTTAAAGACACTTTTTCCTGTAACAATTCTTGTATATATTTATGTTTTCTTCTTTTGGCACGGTGTTTCAATTACTTTAAATGATGAAATAATAGATTTTAAAATGAAAGCAGGCAGGAAAAATCATATTGTAATTTCTTACAGTGATATAGAAAAAATATGGACTAAACAAGGAATTCTTGAAAAAATTTTTGGTGTGGAAAGAATTTTCATATCTCTTAAAGGTGTTGAAAAAACATATGCAGATCAAACAATGGTTTTAAGCCAATACATGGTCTTTCCTAAAGAGGAAACTAAAGATATTATTGAAAAAATAACAAAAAATATGACTTTTTAACTAATTTTCAAAAACCATCAAAATCATAGTTTTTATTTTTTAGTATAATTTATTCACTTTATGAATAAAATATTAAATAAATATTAACTAAAAATTACAAGGTGGTTTTATGAAAAGAAAAAAAAGAGCTAAAGAACTTTTTAATATAACTTTATTTTATTTTGTATTAGCGGCTACAATAATTTCAGCCTTTGCTTTAACAGGAAAAAACCTTAATGCTTATTCAGCGTCGTCACATGGCGACCTTTACAAGAAAACAGGTATTTCAAAAGCAACCATTGTAACAATAAATCAATCCTTTAAAAACGAAGGCTCCATTGATATTTTATCTTCGGATGTTTTATTAAAAGAAAGTGAAGAGCCTCTAAATCAAGAAGAAATGGAAAACGCTGTCTTTGCTTTTACTCCTTCCGGACTTCCCTGCGAAGGGCCTATAAGCTCAGAATTCGGCATAAGAAATGATCCGCTGACAGGGGAAGTAAAAGAGCATAACGGCATTGATATTGCAGTTGTAATAGGAACCCCTGTGTGTTCAACAGCAAACGGAGTTGTAACAGAGGCAAGAAACAGCCCTTCTTTTGGAAATGTGGTTAAATTAAGGCATTCCGATGGTTTTGTCACAATTTATGCCCATAATTCACAGCTTACCGTAAAGGAGGGTGATTATGTTTTAAAAGGCGATGTTGTGGCATATTCGGGAAACACAGGATATTCAACAGGCCCTCATCTTCACTATGAAATACGAAAAGATGATACTCCTGTAAACCCTCTTTCAAATTAAAAATGACGCACATTCCTAATTTTTAGGCATGTGCGTCATTTTTAATATTATCTTAAATTTTGTTTAAACTCATTCACTTTTCAAAAAAATGAAATTATGAAGGTTAAAAATAAATACGCATAAAGCAGCGGTTTGAAAAATAAATTTTCCGCCCGCAGAAATTAAACTTCTGCGGCAAAACTAAAAACATACTTATTAAAACTTAAGCATTGCAAAAAAGCTTATCCTAAAATTGCACACAGCTCTTCCACTGCCATGGAACAGTCTTCGCCCTCTGCATATATGGTGGCATTATCACCCTCTTTTATGCCTAAGGAAATTATGCACATAAGACTTTTTGCACTTACATTTTTGTTTTCAATAGAAACTTTTACATTGCTTTTAAATCTGCTTGCTGTCTGAACAAAAAGTGCAGCCTGCCTTGTATCAAAGGCATTTTTTACAACTACTGTTTTGTTATTCATAATCATTTTCCCCCATTACTTCTTAAAATTTCCGCCATTGCACTAATTTTTCTAAGACGATGATTAACCCCTGATTTTCCCACAGGCGGGTCCATCATTGCCCCAAGTTCTTTAAGAGTTGCATCGGGATAGTTTATTCTTGCAACAGCAATCTCTTCCAACTGCTTCGGTAAATGGCTAAAACCATAATTATCCCTTATAAAAACAATATCTTCAGACTGCTTAACGGAAGCAGTTATGGTTTTGTTAAGGTTGGCAGTTTCACAGTTTACTTTTCTGTTAACGTTGTTCCGCATATCTTTAAGTATGCGTACATTTTCCATATCCATTAACGCAACATGTGCCTCAATTATATTAAGCAGGTCTACTATCTGTTCCCCTTCTTTCAAATAAACAATATAGTGTTCCTTTCTTTTTACAATTTTTGAATCCATTCCAAAAGAGTTTATAATTTCTTTTAAGTCTTCGCAGTATCTTAAAGAAGGATTAACAAACTCCAAATGATATGTCTTTTCGGGGTGGCTTATAGAACCGCCTGATAAAAAAGCTCCCCTTAAATAAGCACGTTTGCAGCAAACACTTGCAACTGTAAGCGGATATATTCTGTCGAAAGCTATAGTTGTCGAAACTCCTTCTCTTAAAATTCCCGTTGCTGAAAGAATTTTTATTCCGCCGTTATTTTTATTTGATAATGTTAAAATATATACCCTATTTTTCTTTAACTGGTTATTTCTTCTAACTACTATTTCGCATTCTATATTAAAAGTTTTTTTAACTAATGTAAAGTACTTTCTTGCGACAACAACATTCTCAGTTTGAATTTTTACACAAAAGCCACCCTCGATTTCACTGATTTGACCACACATATTTATGATTGCACAAATTTCTGCAATATTACAATGTCGTGCTTCCCCAAATCGATGTGCTAACTCGCTTTTAACATTAGACGAAAATGACAAACTTTTCCCCTCCTAAAGCAGATGTTTAGTTTTGTCTGTAAAGCCTATTTTTTATTTCTTGCATCCTTTTCTATATCATTATGTTTAAGCCTTACACTGTGTTTTTTATCTGCCAGAGTTTTATAAAGCTCATTTGCCAATGTGACAGAACGATGCTTTCCCCCTGTGCAGCCAATGCTTATAACAAGCCTGTTTTTTCCTTCTTTTATATATTGAGGAATTAAAAATTCCATCATATCCGTTAATTTTTCAAGAAATATTTGACTTTCTTTAAAACCAAGAACATACTTTGCAACAGGAGAATCATTGCCTGTGCTTTCTTTAAGTTCCTGAATATAAAAAGGATTCGGCAAAAATCTTACATCAAAAACCAAATCCGAATCTATGGGTATTCCGTATTTAAAGCCAAAAGAACAAACTGTTATTATAAGGCTTTCAAAGTTTTCGTTCAAAACAAAAATACTGTTTATCTTCTCTTTAAGTTCACGAGTAAGTATGTTTGTTGTGTCAATAATATAATCCGCTCTTTTTTTAGCTTCCTGCAAAGTTTCTCTTTCTTTTTGTATTCCCTCTTCAATTGAACCTGTTTTTGAAAGCGGATGTGTTCTTCTTGTTTCTTTAAACCTTTTTATAAGAGATTCGTCAGAAGCATCAAGAAAAAGCACTTCATAGTCATATCCGTTTTCCCTAAGCAAAGATAATCCATTAAAAAACTCGTTAAAAAGCCTGCCCCCTCTTATGTCTATACCAAGAGCGACTTTATCAATCTCACTGCCCTGTTCAAAAAGTTCAGCAAACTTTAAAAGTAAAGCAGGAGGAAGATTATCTGCACAAAAATAATTAATGTCTTCCAAAAATTTAAGCACCGTTGACTTTCCCGCACCTGACATCCCCGTAACAATTACAAATTTCATAATTGCCGCCCTCCTTTGTATATAAATAAAACCATAATTCAATTTTTTAGACTCTTAAGCCGAAATCTTAAAACTCTCCAATCATACGAACTTCACATTGAAGCTCAATTCCGTAATTTTCTTTAATGACCTTTTTACAATGCTCAATCACAGACAATATATCACTTGTTGCGGCATCGCCTTTATTTATAACAAAACCTGCATGTTTTTCAGAAACCTGTGCCCCCCCGACAGTATATCCCTTAAGTCCTGCCTCTTCAATAAGACGTCCTGCAAAATCCCCCTCAGGTCTTTTAAAAGTGCTTCCGGCACTTGGAAAATTAAGTGGTTGTTTATCTTTTCGTCTGCCGTTATAATCAGCCATAAGTTCTTTGATTTTTTCTTTATTGCCATTTTTTAAGCAAATTGTTCCGTTAATAAGAATATAACCTTTTTCTTCAAGGGCACTTTTTCTATATTTTAACTCAAGCTCGTCAGCCAAAACAGTTTTTATCTCCATTTCAGAAGTTAAAACAGTTCCTCTAACAAACACATCTTTAATTTCCCTGCCGTATGCCCCTGCGTTCATAAAAACTCCGCCGCCGAAGCTTCCCGGAATTCCCGATGCAAACTCAAACCCTTCCAGCTCATTTTCAAAAGCCGCATTGGCAACACGGCTTAAAGATACACCTGCACCGACAGTGATGTTTTCATCATTCACCTCAATTTTATTAAAGCCTTCAAGCATTGAAATAACAACTCCGTTAATCCCTTTGTCTGAAACAAGAAGGTTTGAGCCGTTGCCGATAATATAGTAAGGTATATTTTTTAATTTCGTAGTGTTTATAGTTTCAATTAAGCTTTCTGCATCTTTAGGTGTAATAAAATATCTTGCATTTCCTCCTGTTTTAAAAGAGCAATGATTTTTCATAGGTTCGTTTTCTAAAACGTTTTCTTTCCCAACTGAATTTACAAACATATCATATACAGTCACATTTTCACCTCATTTTTCTCTGCCTAACATGGACGCACCTATAATAACAGCATCATAATTCATATCGGCAAGAAGAATTTCTGTTTTTTTACCTGAAATTTGGCCAAATGCTTTTTCCTGTGTATATTCTGCCACAGACTTTATAAATTCATTTCCGACATAACGCATTTTTCCCCCAATGGCTATGGCTTCAGGCTGAAGTATATTTATAATATTAATAAGCCCTATGGAAATATACCTTTTATATCGTTTTATAATTTCCATGGCATAAACATCGCCTTTTTCTGCGGCTTCAAAAGGCGTTCTGTAACTCATAAGCCTGATATCTCCATTTACCATTTTAAACATTTCACTTTTGGGATGTCTTACAGCCGCAATACGTGCATCTCTTACAATGGCAGATGAAGAAGCATAGGCCGCCCAACAGCCGTTTCTTCCGCAGTCACACTTTTCTCCGTCCATAAGTATAACATGATGTCCAAACTCTCCGGCACCATAGAAAGAGCCTCTGTAAATAGAGTTGTTTATTATTATGCCTCCGCTTACTGCAGTTCCTAAAGATACAATAACAGAATTTGAATACTTTTTCGTTGCACCATATCTGCTTTCTGCCAAGGCATAACAATTTGCATCATTTTCAAAATACACAGGTATGCTGATATGCTTTTTAAATTCATCTGCAATTGACGCATTTCTAAAACCGAAATAACTTGAATAAACCATAATGCCTTTATCTCTATCTATGGTTCCATAACAGCCCACACCTATATATTCAATGTCTTTATTTAAATCAATTTTATATTTTTGACACAAGTCTTTAATCAACTTTGTCATATCTTTAATTATTTCATTAAGTTTCCTATCTTTTAAGGTGGGCACAGACTCTTTGAATATTATTTTTCCTTCGTCATCAACAATACCTGCAGTAATATATATTAAGTCAAAATTTACACCTATGCGATACATTTATGAAAGCCTCCCTCAAAAACAACTATTATCTCACAATTTTACGATCCAACCTTTCACTTAAAACCTTTGCCGCATTATATCCAAGTTTTTTTTGGCGGCAGTTTATGGCAGCCGCTTCGCATATAACAGCAATGTTTCTGCCGCTTCTTGACGGAATTGAATTGCACATTATTTTGTTTCCTAAAATTTCATAATATTCATCAACAAGTCCCATTCTGTCATAAACCTTTTCGTCATCCCACATTTCAAGTTTTATAACAAGGTCTATTGTCTGCTCCTGTTTAACAGCCCCTACCCCAAAAAGTTCCCTTACATCTATAATTCCTATACCTCTTAGCTCAATAAAATATCTTATAAGCTCAGGACAAGTTCCAATCAAAGTTTCAGGGGATATTTTTTTAATTTCCACAGCATCGTCGGCAACAAGCCTGTGACCTCTTTTTATAAGCTCCAAAGCGGCCTCACTTTTTCCCACACCGCTGTCACCCACTATTAAAATTCCCTCTCCGTAAATATCAACAAGAACACCGTGAATTGTTATTCTTTCTGCAATTTCACTTCTAAGCCATCTGTTGGCTTCGCTCATAAAATCGGATTCACTTACCGATGTTCGAAAAACAGGCACGCCAAACTCTCTTGCAAAAATTCCGACTTCCGGCAGCATTGCAAGGTTGTTGCATATAACAAAACAAGGAAAGTCAAAACTAAAAAGTTTTCGTAACACATCCTGCCTGAAAACAGGCTCCATTTTTTCAAGGTATGAACACTCCACCTGCCCTATTATTTGAAGCATATCGTTTTCAAAATAGTCAAAATATCCTGCAAGCTGGAGTGCGGGTCTATTAACATCACTGCTGTTTAAAACACGACCTTCCAAAGGAACTTGAGGAACAAGGTTTTCTAAATTGAAGTTTGCGGCAAAGTCTTCTATTGTTACAAAATACATTGTGTTCACTCCTGTACTATATGTGATTTTACAGCTTATGGCTATTTAGATTGTTTTTTTGGATGTAACACTTTCCAAACGTCATTATTGCATTATAAAATAGCTTTTAGAGAATCAAAAACTATACAAAAACACCAATGAAACAGCCTTAAACTGTGTAATTTTATAAATCTCATTGTTATAAAGTTTACCACAATATTTGTATTAAAACAATAAAGACCTTTTTACTGTGGGTTTAGGTTCTAAAAAAACTATAAACAGCCTCCGCCGCCTTAATTGTCATTTCTTTAACCTCAAGAAGCTCTGAAACTTCTGCATTTTTAATGGCTTCAATATCGCCAAAATGCCTTAACAAAGCCTTTCTTCTTTTTTCTCCAATTCCGCTTATGTGGTTAAGAACAGAGTCAAGTTTTGCATCATCTCTTAGTTTTCTGTGATATTCAATGGCAAACCTGTGCACCTCGTCTTGTATGCGTGTTATAAGCTTAAAGCCTTCGCTGTTTTCAGGGAGATAAATTTCTTTGTTCTCAAATAAAATGCCCTTTGTTCTATGAAAATCATCTTTAAAAAGGCCGCACACAGGTATTGAAAGACCAAAATTAAAAAGCACATTTTTTGCTGCTGTAATCTGCGGCTTTCCGCCGTCCATCATTATAAGGTCCGGAAGACGTCCAAAATTCCCTTTTTTATCTTCACTTTCTGCCTTTTCCTTTAATGTGTGATTAATTCGCCTTGTAAGAATTTCTTCCATAGATGCAAAATCGTTGGACCCAAAAACAGTTTTTATTTTAAACTTTCTGTAATCACTTTTTTTCGCCTTGCCCTTTTCAAAAACAACCATACTTCCTACGGAATTAAAGCCTTGAGTATGAGAAACGTCATAAGCTTCAATTCTTTCTATTTTAAAATCAATTCCAAGTACCTTTGTTATTTCTTCAACAGCACCTTCTGTTCTTTCTTTTTCCCGCTTTAATTTTTCACCAAATTGTTCAAGGGTAATTATTGCATTTTTTCTTGCCAACTCAACTAATTTTTGTTTTTCACCTTTTTGCGGAACGGTTATAATAACTTTATTTCCTCTAAGGCCTGAAAGCCACCCCTCAATAAGTTCTTTTTCTTCCAAGTCCAAATCTTGCTCCAAAATAAGTTCTTTTGGCACAAGTGCTGTTCCGCTGTAAAATTGTTTTACAAATTCAGTTATAACATTACTTCTTGTGCTTCCATCACTGTTTTTTATAAGAAAATATTCTCTTCCTGTCATTTTCCCATCTCTAATAAAAAACATCTGTATAAGTGCCTCGTCAAAAGCACGTGCAAAAGCAATAACGTCGCTGTCATTCATTTTCATGTTAGACATTTTTTGATGCTCCACAACACTTTCAAGGTTTCTAAGCTTATCTCTGTATGAAGCGGCAGTTTCAAACTCTAAATTTTCGGCGGCATCTTCCATGGCTGTTTTAAGCCTGTTTATTACTTCCTGATGCTTCCCCTCCAAAAAATCCATTGCCTCATAAACTATTTTTCTGTAGTCCTCTTTGGATATATATCCGTCACAGGGGGCACTGCATTGTCCTATGTGATAATTAAGACATGGACGTTCTTTCCCCAAATCTCTGGGAAATTTTTTCTTGCACTTTCTAACAGGCCATATTTTATGTAAAAGCTCAACAATTTCCCTTACAGCCGTTGCATCTGTAATAGGACCATAATATTTTGACCCGTCTTTAACATATTTTCTTGTGACAAAAATTCGGGGAAAATCCTCGTTTAATGTAACCTTTATGTAAGGATACATTTTATCATCTTTAAGGCTTATGTTATATTTAGGGCTGTGTTCTTTTATAAGATTACATTCAAGAATAAGTGCTTCCATTTCAGTATCTGTAACTATATATTCAAATTCAGCTATTTTGCTGACCATGCTTAAAACCTTGGGAGATTGATTTTTACTGTTTTGAAAATATTGGCTTACTCTGTTTTTAAGCTTAATGGCTTTGCCGACATAAATTATTTCGTCATTTTTATCTTTCATTATATAAACTCCCGGTTTTAAGGGCAGTTTTTTTAATTCTTCCTTAATATCAAACATGGCTTCTCCTTCTAATAATTATTAATTCTTTTTTAATTATAACAATAATTTAGCACAAAATCAGCATTTTTGATATAATACCTACTGAGGTGATATTTTTTGGATAAACTTCTTAAACCGCTTGGTATTTTTGTTGGTATATTTCTTATTTTAAATACTGTGCTGGTGTCATTTTTTTCTGTTTTTAGTTTCGGAAATCTTCTTCCCGCCATTGTGGGCATAACAATATTATTATACTCTGTTTTTTATAATCAAATAAACTGTTTTTGTAAAAATGGTTTGCTGAAATTTTTACATAATTTTTTTAAATTAGGATTATTCTTTTTTGTTTTTACTTTTATAATCTGCACAGCAATTGTATATAAAAATTCAGTTAAAGAACCTCCGTTAAATGCAAACGCAGTAATTGTTTTAGGTGCAGGCTTAAGGGGTGAGCAAGTCAGCCTATCTCTCGCACACAGGCTTGATGCGGCAAAAAACTATTATCTTCAAAATAAAGACGTAATTATAATTGTTTCAGGAGGTCAAGGTAAAAATGAACTTGTGACGGAAGCTTCCGCAATGAAAAAATATCTTGTTTCAGCCGGAGTGCCAAAAGAAGTTATTATTGAAGAAGACAAATCATCAAGAACATTAGAAAACTTTAGATTCAGCAAAGTTATACTTGATGATATTTTTAAAAGTGAAAATTATAGCATTGTCTACACAACAAACGGCTTTCATATTTTTAGAGCAGGCATGATTGCCAAACAAGAAGGTCTTAATGCCTATGGGCTAAATGCAGAAAGTGTTTCATTTTTGGCTCCCACACAATATCTTCGTGAATACTTTTCCATATTAAAATTTTTAGCTTTAGATTATAAATAAAAACTCCGTCATAGAATGTTTTAATAACATTAATTTTGCGGAGTTTTTTATGCGTAAAAAAACAGTAATAAAAGGTGTTGCCATACTCATGACGGCAAATCTTATAACACGTTTAATGGGTTTTTACTACAGAACCTGTATGGTTAAAATGATAGGCGCAGAAGGCGTGGGCCTTTATCAATTAATTATGCCCTTATACATGCTTTCTTGGAGCATAACCTCCTCGGGCATTACAACTACCGTTTCAAAGCTTACAGCAGAGGAAACAGCAAAAAATAATCCTGCCAATGCAAAAAGAGTTTTGCACACAGCACTTTTTCTTTCTTTTTACATAAGTGTTTCACTTGCTTTAGGAATGTACATATTTGCAGAACCTTTAGCCAAATATGTAATACATGACATAAGAACAACTCTTCCTCTTAAAATATTAAGCCTTTCAATACCCTTTATGGCCTTGGGAAGCTGTTCAAGAGGATATTTTATGGGAACACAAAACCAAGTTTATCCTGCGGCAAGTCAAATAATAGAACAAATTGTACGTATTTTGGCAATCTTTTCACTTGCCTCTCATTTTGTAAGCCGAGGGCTGGAATATGCATGTGCCGCCGCAACATTGGGCATTGTTTTGGGTGAAGCAATTTCTTTTTTATTTACAATTGTTTCTCTTAAATTTTCACTAAAAAACATAACTAAAAAACCATCCTTAAGAAAAAGAAAAGCACTTATAGTACTTCTTTCAATGGCTGTGCCTTTAACTCTTTCCAGAGTAACAGGGTCAATGCTTGCAACAATTGAAAGCATTTTAATTCCACAAAGGCTATCCCTTTATCCAAGCGGTGAAAATGCCCTTGCAACTTTTGGAAGCCTTACAGGAATGGCAATGCCTCTTATACAGCTGCCAAGTGCAATACTTTTTGCTGTTTCTGTAACCCTCGTTCCTGCACTAAGCGAAACAGAAGCCATAGGCAAAAAAAAAGAAACTTCTTTTCTTATAGAAAAAGCACTTTGCTGGACTTCAATAATCGGCTGGGGAGTTACAGTTATTTTCGCTTCATTTCCCAAGGAAATATGCTCGCTTATTTATGGATATCCAAACCTTGGAGATATGCTTTTTAAACTTTGCATAATATGCCCTTTTTTATATCTTAATATAACTTTGGCAGGTGTATTAAACGGTTTAGGCTGTCATACATCAATTTTTAAATTAAACATTATTTCTTCGGCAATTAATATTGTTTTTATATATTTCCTTATGCCTAAAATAGGAATTGATGCGTTTATAATAGGAACTGCAATAAGCCTTATGGTTGTTGTTGGGTTGGAAATTTTAACTGTATCAAGAAAAAATCCATTCAGCATTTCTTTTTATAAAAGCTTTTTCACCCCTGCTGTTTGCGCTGTTTCTTCATACATAATAATAAAACTTTTTCCCTCGCCAAAAGCAGATGATATTATAATTATAACACTTTACATCATTTTTTTAGGGCTTATATATTTATTGCTTCTTCTTGCCGGCGGCGGCATTACAAAAAATGATATATTATCACTTTTTCCTCGAAAAAATAAGGCATAGAAACATATTTTCCTAAACTTCGTAAGCGTCAAATACAGCCCATATAGATTTCAAACTAATCGAATGAGATAATACACCAAAGATAATAATCGGAGGTGTTTTTCTTTTTTATGAAATTAGAGGATAATAGAGAAATTTGGATCAAGCGTGTAAAGGACTATAAATCCAGCAATCTAACCCAGAAAAAGTGGAGTGATATTAATGGAGTCAATGTCAGTGCACTTAGATACTGGATTAGAAATCTTGAAGAAGTATCAGGAATTACATTAAATAATCCAGCCACAAATGAATTCGAATTTGCCAGTGTTTCCATCTCTAAAGATGATGTTTCGTCCCTTGTTATTCAGATAAAAGATGTAAAGCTTAGTATTGCTGGCGATTACGATGAAGGCCTTCTACTTAGGCTAATTAGATCTCTAAAAAAGCTATGATAAAGCAAATTACAATAGAAAAGGTACATTTAGCTCTAGGTTCTACAGACCTAAGGAAGTCAGTTGATGGTTTAGCACTAATAGTAGAGCATGTCCTAAAACTAGACCCCTTCTCAACCCACTTGTTTGCATTTTGCAATAAAAGGCAGAACCTTATAAAAATTTTAGTATGGGATAACAATGGGTTTTGGATACACTATAAAAGACTAGAATCTGGATATTTCAAATGGCCTGCCAAAGGAAGCGGAGCTTCGGTTTCAATCAGCGAACGACAGTTTAGATGGCTTCTTGATGGCCTAAGCATCGAACAGGATACTGCTCACAAACCAGCCCTAGAGCGGGCATTGATTTAATAAAATATTGAATTATCAACGAAATAAGGCTTTTTTTGTAATTCAAATCGTGGTATAATATTAATATGAAAAATATAACTGAGATTAAGGAATTACAACATAATAAGGGATCAGTAGACGAACTTAAAAATGAGAATGCCAAGCTACAACATGAACTGGAAATAGCAAATGCCAAAATAAAATGGTACGAGGAGCAGCTTAAGCTAAATGCAGTAAAGAAGTATGGCAAATCCAGTGATACGGCAGATGAAGGGCAAATTTCATTTTTCAATGAAGCAGAAATTACCTCACGACCAGACGTAGAAGAGCCTGCCCTCGAAAAAATTACTTATGAAAGAAGTAAGAAAAGAGGAATTAACAAGCCTTCCTTTGATGATCTTCCAATTGAAAGAATAGAATATGATATTCCAGAAGATGAGAAGGTTTGTGAGAAATGCAGCTCTAAGATGCACGAGATGTCTGTTGAAGTAAGAAAGGAACTCAAAATCGTACCAGCAAAGGTATGTATTGTTGAGCATGTTAGAAAAGTATATACATGCAGACCGTGCCAGGAAACTGGTGAAAAAGCCCCTATTATTACAGCCCCAATGCCGGAGCCAGTAATTTCAGGGAGCTTTGCTTCGCCCAGCCTGATTGCATATTTGATGTATCAAAAATATTCAGCAGCCCTGCCTCTTGATAGACAAGAACATATATTTAGCCACTTTGGAATAGAGCTTTCAAAACAGAACATGTCTAATTGGATTATAAAGTCTTCGGAGCTTTGGCTTGAACCATTCTTCGAAAGACTAAAGAGTGAGCTTCTGAAAGAAACCTTTATCCAAGCGGATGAGAGTTCTCTGATGGTACTCACAAAGGATGGAAAGCCTACTGAAAGCAAATCCTACATGTGGCTATACAAGAGCGGAACATTTGGCAAAAAAGTAGCATTGTATGAATACCAGCCATCAAGGAGCGGTAAGCACCCTAAGAATTTCCTTGAAGGCTTCAGGGGTATTCTACAGACTGATGACTATTCTGGTTATAACTCAGTGGAGAACATAACCAGAGTAGGTTGCTTCGCACACGCAAGGCGTTACTATACAGATGCCCTAAAAATACTTCCGAAGGAAGCTGTAATAGAATCTACCCACGCTTACGCGGCCCTTGCGTATTTTAAGAAAATGTTCTATCTAGAATCCAAATGGAAGGAATTATCTTCTAAAGAACGGCAAGATAAGAGAAACCTAGAGCTAAAGCCTGAATTAGAGGCTTATTTGTCATGGCTTCAAGAAGTCCAGCCAAAGGTTGTAAAGAAGAGTAAACTGGGACAGGCAATTAACTACAGTTTATCGAACTGGGAGTTATTAAGTAATGTACTAAAGGATGGCCAGTGTGAGCTGACTAATAACGGAGCAGAGCGACAAATTAAGCCCTTTGTTATCGGCAGGAAAAATTACCTTTTCTGCAAATCTCCTCACGGAGCAAAAGCTAGTGCCATAATATATAGTATAGTAGAGACAGCTAAAATGAATAAACTAAATCCCTTCTACTATCTGAAGTACCTATTTGAAGAACTACCAAACACAAAGCTTACTAGCCCTGAGGCCCTGGATCATCTTCTCCCTTGGTCGGGCACCTTACCAGAGGAATGTCGGACAACATTTAAATCTAAAGAATAGCAAAAGTCCTATTTATGATTATCTCATAGATAGGACTTATTTTATATGTGGGCTGTATTTGACGCTTAC
>JAXGXT010000006.1:0-155915 GCA_040772665.1 Lachnospiraceae bacterium
CTTCTCTACCCTTGACATCAATACGACCGTCTCAACGTGCCCCGTATGACAAAACTGATCCACCATTTCCACCTTCCCAACCTCATACCCATTCTCTCCAAGATACTTCAAATCTCTTGCCAAAGTTGATGGTTCGCACGAAACATACACAACCTTCTTAGGGCTCATTTTTACTATTGTTTCAAGCACTTCTTTCTCGCAGCCCTTTCTTGGCGGATCAACCACAACTACATCGGCACTAAATCCTTCCTCAAAAATCACAGGTATAATACTTTTTGCCGACCCCACTTTAAATTCAGCATTCCTAATATTATTTAATTTAGCATTCCTTTTTGCATCCTCAATGGCCTCCGGAATAATTTCAATACCCAAAATTTTCTTAGCCTTCTTTGCCATGAAAAGTGAAATCGTTCCTATCCCGCAATATATATCAATAACATTTTCCTCTCCTGTAAGCCCTGCCGCCTCAACTGCCATTTCATATAACACCTTTGTTTGAACAGGATTAACTTGAAAAAAACTAAGTGCCGATATTTCAAACTTTAAATCTCCTATATAATCAGTAATTTTATCGTTGCCCCAAAGCAGCCTTATATCATTACTTAAAATTACATTTGTTTTATTTCTGTTTACATTTAAAACAATACTTTTCATTCCGTCAATTTCCCTAAGACGTTCTATTAAAATCTCTTTATGCGGTATTTTTTCTCCGTTTGCAACAATACAGACCATAATTTCACCTGTAGTAAAGCCCACTCTTGTAAGTACATGTCTAATAAGACCCTTGTTTGTTTTTTCATCATAAACGGATATTGAAAACATATCGATAAAATCTCTTACCGCCTTTGTTATCTCATCACACACATTATGCTGGATTTTACAGCTTTCACAATCAACAATATCGTGGCTTCTTTTTGCATAAAATCCTATGATAGCCTTGTCATCTTTTCGTCCTACGGGAAACTGGGCCTTATTTCTATAGTTGTAGGGACTTTCCATTCCAACACAATGATGAACGTCAATATTTTTAAAGCCCCCTATTCTTTCCAATGCATCTTTTACACGCTTTGTTTTAAAATCAAGCTGAGCTTCATATTTCATATGCTGAAAAGAACATCCTCCGCACCTTTTATAAATAGGACAAAAAGGCTCGGCTCTGTTTTCAGAAAATTCTAAAATTTTCAAAGCCTTTCCATATGAGAAATTTTTATTTACCTTAACAATTAAAACTTCACAAACCTCTCCCGGAAGCACTTCAGGAATAAAAACCGCAAAACCGTTAATTCTGCCTATTCCCTGACCTTCACTTCCAATATCTTCAATCTTTATTTTATATATTTTATTTTTCTCCACAGGTATAGTTTGGTCTTTAGTCTTCATAACAATATTCCTTTCCTAAAAAAACATTCTGCTCCGTTTATATTGGGCAGAATGCTTTAAAATCAATACTCTGTCTTTCTTATATTTCTTTGCATAATTCTTTGATAACCAACCCAGCTTCCTTGAGTTACGTCAGCTTCAATGGCCTCTTCAATTGCCTTTGTTTTTGCATCCATATTGTCTGCACAGTGTAAAATAAACGCTTCTATAGTCTTTGGAAGTTCGGGAGAACCATATTCGTACTCTCCATGATGAGCAAGTATGCTATGCTTTAAAAGGCTTGCTAATGTTTTGGGAAACCCTTGTATTTTATTTGCCGCATCATGTATCATTTCTGAACCCATTACAATATGCCCCAAAAGCTGCCCGTCATCAGTATAATCATTAAGAGGAAACTGTGAAAGCTCTTTTACCTTTGCAACATCATGAAGCATTGCCGTTGCAACAAGGAAATCTCGGTTAACATTTTTATATCTTGGCGCCATAAAGTCACAAATTTGAACAACGCTTAATGTATGCTCCACAAGACCTCCCAGATAACTGTGATGCATTGTTCTTGCGGCTGAATGGGTTTTAAAACATTTGCTTACATCTTCGTCATTAATGAAAATTTCCTGCAATAAAGCCTTTATATATTTATCTTTAACACTGTCAATGTATCTTAAAAGCTCTTCATGCATTTCATCTATATTTTTTTCCGAACTGGGGATATAATCAACAGGATCATACTCACCCTCAATACTTTTTCTTATTCTTTTAACATTTAACTGCGGCTCATTATTATATATTATTACTGTTCCGTCAACCTTAATAAAGTCGTTTTCTTCAAAGCTTTTTATATCATTATTCAAATCCCAAACTTTCGCATCAACAGTTCCCGTTTTATCTTGAAGTTTAAGAGAATAATAGCTTTTTCCGGCACGTGATTTGAGTGTCTGCTTTGTTTTGCACAAATAATGCTCTACTATTGTTTCGCCTTCCCTAAGCTCATTTATAAATCTCATTAAATATACCTCTTTCTATTTTATTATTTCGATTATACATTACTATTATCTTGAAATCAATCGGCAATAAAACATCGGTTTCAACATTAATTACTATTTTAATACTCAAAAAGCAAAACACTATGTTTAAGAAATTAAACAGAAATCATAATGTTTTGCTTCTTTTCATAAAAGACAAATTGCCCATAACATTATTTAATTTTTAAAAAAATATTTACTCTTTATTTGAAAAACCTCTTGATTTCAATTTCTGCATTTTCAACAGTGTCAGAGCCATGAATTACGTTGTGTGTTGTATCAAAGGCAAAATCACCTCTTATAGTTCCTGCAGTTCCTTCTTCAAATTTTGTTGCACCAATTAAAATTCTCATTCCTTTAACTGCATTTTCACCTTTAACAATTAACGACACTACAGAGCCGCTTGTCATATATTCAATAATTTCATTAAAAAAAGGTTCATGGCTTATGTGTGAATAATGCTCTTTTAAAATTTCTTCATTAAGCACCAACATTTTTATATTTTCTATTGAATATCCTTTTCTTTCTATTCGGCTTATAATCTCTCCCATAATACCTCTTTTAACTGCATCAGGTTTTAACATTATATAAGTTCTTTCAATAGCCATAATTACCAGCGCCTCCTTAAAAATATTAATATTGTATAAATATAATTTAATCTTTAACATGATATATAAAAAATAGCGAAACTTTTTTGCAACTTTTATAAAGCGGCATTATTGCCAAAATTACAAAATTACACAAAATGAATCACTATTAATAGTTTATCACCGAACTGTGTTAAAAAGCAAGATGTTTATTAAACACCACTTACATACATTAAATCTTTATTTTTGTTTCTAATGATGATAGCTTAGATTGGAAAGAGTATGGTGTAGAACATGAAATAAACCAAGTTGTTAATCATAAACATTTAGGAAACGGCTCCATAGTTCTTTTCCATAACGATGCGAAATATACTCCTCAGGCCCTTGACGCCATAATAAAGGGGTTAAAAGCAAAAGGATATGAAATAGTTCCCTTAAGCGAACTTATACATAGGAGTAACTTTTACATGGATCACGAAGGGCGCCAAACTTTAGAGTAATGTCAAAGACTATGTTCAAAAAACATTTTTCGCATTTTTATAAATTAAAATAAAACTATCGGAAGCCTTGAGGCTTGTCCCTTAATCCATACTACGACCGTATAAATATACGGTTGTAGTATGGATTTTTAAATTTAGGCAAATCCTAAGGTTTATCCTTATTCCCCCACGAATATCTTATTTCTTATTTTCACTTTCTTTTCTTTTTCCTGCATCACGTTCTCTAAGTTTTTTATCAAAAATTGATAAAGCTCTTAAGAGTCTTGCCTCTTCATCCAAAGATTTATTTTCAGGTTCACGGCAAACAACTATATACTCCTTTGGCATATTCCCACCTCCATATTTATGTATATTCCGACACGGGTTGTACTTATTTCCCTTTAAACAACCAGCACAAACCCATAATATTAAGGAGAGCTTATGATAATCTTCTTTTATATCTAACTGCCTATTCAGAAAAAACCTTATAAATATTAATAAATTGCTAATTTTAGAAAAACAAAAAGCCATGCACAATTTTTTATGCATGGCTTAATATTTATGTGCGCGACATGATTCGAACACGCGGCCTTCTGATCCGTAGTCAGACGCTCTATCCAGCTGAGCTACGCGCACACATATTTATATCAACGCAAAAAATATTTTACTATTAATTACACTGTTTGTCAAGTAATTTTCGTTTTTAAAAACTTTTTCTATTTCTCTTTTGAGATTAATGAAAGTGTGATATAATGTTTTGCAGTTCAAAATAGGTTGGAGGAATTGTTAATTGACTAATAAAGAAAAAACTGTTAAAATATTTTTTGTTGTTATTTTTATTTTTATTGTATCACTTCCAAATATAATCATATATTATTGTGTTAAAGAAATAAATTCACTTAATGAAAAAATATATGCCTTTAATCTTATAGAAAGTGTTCCGGATTTTACGGATGATTATGATTATGGTGATCTTGATTACGGCTCATGCGGCGTAGCTCTTTCCGGAAGTTTTGAAAACATGGTAATTGACTGGCGGGAAGATCCTGTTTACAGGCCTGAAGACAAAACGGCATATCTTACCTTTGATGACGGGCCATCTTCATTAACTCCTGAGATATTGGATATATTAGACGATTATAACATTAAAGCTACATTTTTTGTTATAGGAAATAAAAATGAAGAAGATAAAAAGTTTTATAAAGAGATTATAAAAAGAGGACACACATTGGGGCTCCATTCCAAATCTCATAAATATTCCTACATATATGAATCCTTGGATAACTTCCTTGAAGACTTTGACTCGCTTTTTACAGAAATTGAAGATTTAACAGGAGAAAAATCTGTTTTGTTTAGATTTCCAGGCGGCTCAACAAATGGCGAAATGATAAAAAATAACACTTTTGACGCAATACAAGAAGAAATGGATTCACGTGGTTTTATATATTACGACTGGAATGTTTCCGGCGAGGATGCGGTTTACAAATATATAAGCCCTGAAAACATCACTAATAATGTTTTGGGCGGTGCTAAGAATAAAAACTTTGCAATTGTTCTTCTTCACGATACATCAGCAAAGACTTCAACTGTAAAAGCTTTGCCTAAAATAATCGAAGGTTTGCAAAATCAAGGCTTTAAACTGGATAAACTTACACCTTCTTTAAAGCCCATACAGTTTCAATAGATAGTATAGATACTTTCCTAAAAACCTTATATGCTTTTTAGGAAAGTAAATTAAGCCGCAGTGTCGGAATTGGTATACGAGCTGGCCTCAGACACCAGTGGTAGAAATACCGTGTGGGTTCGAGTCCCATCTGCGGCAGTAAAAAGGATATAATATTTTCGTAAAAGAAATATTATATCCTTTTTTATAATGGCAAAACACAACGTTAGTATATAATTATAAAAATACTGTTTATAGCCAAATCAAGTCTGTGCTTTTCTTTTTTAAAGCAGATAAACCTTGGCTTTTACATGCCGCAACCTGAGGTTGCGTAAAATTAAAGCCTTATTGATAGCATGTAACCGTTATTATTGATATAATTTCTTTAATATATTATAAAAAAGTTTCTTAGATAATTAAATCAGCAATAACACCTTGAATTTAATTATAACAAATAGTCGGGAGGAGTTTCCATGATTTTAGCAGATAAAATTTTACTATTGCGTAAAAACAACGGTTGGTCTCAAGAGGAGCTTGCAGAAAAGATGAACGTATCAAGGCAGTCTGTTTCCAAATGGGAAAGCGCCGCCGCAATACCAGACATGAACAGAATATTGGAACTATCAGATATTTTCGGAGTAACAACAGATTATTTATTAAAAGACAACATAGAAACCGCTGAATATCCCGAAACAGATAAAAATAAAAACCACATTAAAGTTTCGGCGGAGGAAATGAGCGAGTTTTTAAAAAGCAAAGCAATCTACGCAAAAGCTGTTGCACGTGGAGTTGTATTGTGTATTATTTCCCCTGTTTTATTAATCTGGCTTATAGCATTGTCAGATGAGGGAATTTATTTAACAGAAAATGCAGCATCAGGCATAGGCATTTCAGCCTTGCTTATTATGGTGTCAATGGCAGTGGCCATATTTATTATAAGCGGTTCAAAAATGGCACGTTTTAAATATTTAGAAGAAGATAACGACTTTGAACTTGAATATGGCTTAGCTGCCATTATAAATGAGAAACGGGAAGCCTTTAACACCGGATACATGAGGAAAACAGCAATGGGAGTAGTGCTTTGTATTTTAAGCCCTTTGCCTCTTATTGTAGGAGGCATATTTAACACTTCAGACATCACTATATCTTTTTTCATAGGGTTTCTCCTCATAATAGTTTCCGCAGGTGTATATCTTTTAATTTCTGTCGGCACCATAAAGGGCAGCTATGACCAATTGCTTCGTGAAGGGGAATATAAACCAAGCGAACTGGAGCGTTCAAAAAAGGTGTCAAAATTTGCCGGGGTTTATTGGCCTGCTGTTACAGCAATTTATCTTGGGTGGAGTTTTTTCACAAGTGATTGGCATTTTACATGGGTAATTTGGCCTGTGGCAGGATTAGTTTTTGGGGGTACCGCTTCCCTTTTCCATTACCACGAAAAATAATATTAACCCCCCTTTTTACACATAAAAAAGGGGGGTTGATTTTTATTTCATATTAATTCATTAAGCTTATTTAATTACATGTTTTCAGAAAGCGTCGCCTCTATAAGACCTCTGTTGTCAAGTTTTGAAAGTTCTTTTACCTTATCTAAATCAAGACCCATTGCCTCGGTTATTCTTTCTCCATACTCTGTGTCTGCCAAATAGCAATGAACAGCATGACGATATTTTATATTGTTTGTTGTAGGAGCAATGTCATCAGCTGTGTTGCTTATAAGGAGTTTCTTTTTATCCTCCGCCAAAATCCTCCAAAGATTGCCTCCTGCACGGAAATTATCATCTGTAGGGTCATCCTTAGGGTCATAGCGCCACATTGCACCCTCTATATCAAGAGGAGGTTCTGCAACTTCCGGCTGTGCTGTCCAATATCCATAGCTGTTTGGAGAATATGCAGAAGTTCTTCCATAGTTTCCGTCAACACGCATAGCTCCGTCACGGTGATATTCATTCACAGCAACCTTAGCACGGTTAACAGGGATTTGGTTGTGGTTAACGCCAAGGCGGTATCTTTGAGCATCGCCGTAAGAAAACAGCCTTCCTTGCAAGAAACGGTCAGGAGAAAATCCAATGCCCGGAACAACGTGTGCAGGTGTAAACGCAGCCTGCTCAACTTCTGCAAAGTAGTTTTCAGGGTTTTTATTAAGTTCAAGAACACCTACTTCAATAAGCGGGAATTCTTTATGCGGCCATATTTTTGTTATGTCAAACGGATTTTCATAATGTTTTTTAGCCTGGTCTTCCGTCATGATTTGAACAAACATTGTCCAACGAGGATAATCACCTTTTTCAATGGCATCAAACAAGTCTTTACCATGATGTTCACGATCCATACCATTAATTTTCGAAGCTTCCTCGTTTGTCAGGCACTTAATTCCCTGTTGTGTATGTAAATGGAATTTGCACCAAACTCTTTCGTTTTTATCATTGTAAAAACTGAATGTATGCTCTCCAAAAACATGCATATTGCGAAAAGATGCAGGTATTCCCCTATCAGACATAACAATTGTGCGCTGATGGAAAGTTTCAGGCAGTAATGTCCAAAAGTCCCAGTTGTTTTGCGCACTGCGTCGTCCTGTACGAGGATCTCTTTTAACCGCACGGTTAAGGTCAGAGAAGTTATGAACATCTCTTATGAAAAAGGTTGGTGTGTTGTTTCCAACTAAATCCCAGTTTCCCTCTTCCGTATAAAACTTACAAGCAAAACCTCTTATATCACGTTCACAGTCTGCCGCACCACGTTCTCCGGCAACTGTTGAAAAACGAACAAACACATCCGTTTTAGAACCGGGCTGCAAAACCTTAGCTTTTGTAAACTGTGAAATATCTCCCGTTACTTTAAAATCTCCATAAGCACCCCAACCCTTGGCATGCATACGACGCTCAGGAATAACCTCTCTGTTAAAATGGGCCATTTTTTCCATAAGCCATACATCCTGCATAACAACAGGCCCTCTCGGCCCCGCCGTAATTGAATTTTCATTATCGGCAACAGGCGCTCCGACTTCATTTGTTAATTTTTTAAATTCGTCCATAGGTCTATCCCCTTTCTTTTTTTATAAAAATGTGCCTTCCGTTATGCCATATTATTAAATGTAAACACACATAATAAGCATCCAAAGATAAGCACAAGTCTTTGGCAACATCAACATACCAAGCTTTGGATTTTTATGAACCCAAAACACCACAGGAATGTAAAACCCAAAACTTAAAACAATTGCAAGCCACATATAGTTCACTGCATCAACTCTTCCCATATTAAACAGAAAAAGAAGTGCAACTGCTCCACCCAATATTAAAAAAGGCAAATTTCTATATATTCCCCACTTAACAGAAGGGCATGGATCAAGCCAACGATTTTGCGGCATAAAACAAAGAATAATTCTAACAAAAGCAAGCAAGTAAACAACAATTGTAAAACTGCTTTCATATCCAAAAAGGCTTAAACCAAACTCCCATAAAATCACATAAAAGACAGTCATGGTTACAGAGGTGACAAGTTTTCCAAATCCCATTGCTTTTCCAAATCGGTTATTATCTTTAGTAAAAATATAAGAAATTCTTGGAATAAGATGAAATGAATCTCCAAAACCAAGCAAAAGGGCCATAGCAGCTGAAGGACTTTTAATCCCTCCCTTTATCAAAAGATAAACCCCTATTGAAAACACCGCAAAAAGATAAATAATGTCAAAAGCCGCCTCCACCATTCCAAAGACACGTTTTGACGAAGTCATTTTTTCTTAGCCTCCTTCGGCTTTGCAATATAGAGAATATGCATTGTAACGCAACCCCCAATAACGCTAAGCATTAAAAAGGCCCAAAGCTTTCCCATGGCAATCATGGAAATAATAAGCATTCCCCATAAAAAAACAAGGCTTTTAATAACTGTTTTTTTCGAAAGTCCATCACCGTTATGATAGCCCTCGTAATATTCATTAAAAAAATTAATTTTCAAAATTTTTTCTCTTAATTTCGGAGTTCCGCTAAGACACCCTACACCAGCCAGAACAAAAGGCGTGGTAGGCAAAATAGGAACAAAGACCCCAACAACACCAAGACTCAAAAGCAGAAATCCGGCAGCTGTAAGCAAAATTGTGCGAATACCCATAATTCATCTCCCGTCTGATTTTCCTGCTTTAAAACGCAAGTTCTATTAAGTTAGTATACTACTAAATTTAAACTATTTTTATATTTTTGTCAATTCATAGTTAAACATGGCTTAAATTGTCTTTAATTAAACCACTTTGTTGCGGCCTGTTTTTTTAGCACAATATAGTGCATCATCTGAATCATGAAGAAGAGTTGCTGGGTCGTTTGTTTTGTCAGGATATGAGCCGACACCAACAGAAACTGTTATCACGATTTTTTTATCATTTTCTATTATAAAAAGCGCATCTTCAACAGATTTTCTTATTCTTTCAGCAATTGTGACTGCATTTTGATAATTACAATTTGGGAGAATAACAGCAAACTCCTCTCCCCCTTTTCTCGAAACAACATCAAATGAACGACAGGCTCTTAAAAGAATTTCGCCTAATTGTTTTAATACCATATCCCCAGAGCCGTGACCATATGTGTCATTAACCTTTTTGAAAAAATCAATATCAATCATAAGAAGGGAAAGGCTCTCGTTTCTTTCCATTGCCCTTTCGGAATATTCGTTAAGAGTTTTATCGAAAGTTCGTACATTATAAAGCCCTGTAAGAAAATCTCTTTGAGATTCTTCTCTGAATTTTGAATACATTCTGTTTGTTTTATGTATGTATAAAAGTATAAAATAAAGAATTATAGACAAAAACATTGTGCTTAAAATAAACATGGGTAAAATAGTTTCTAATATTTCTTCATCTTTAAAAATAATTAAAACCACGGCAGATGAACATGGAAGGTTTATAGCACTCATAACCTTATATTTTTTTCTAAATCCCCAGTCTAACAAAGAAATTATGCTAAAAACAACACAAAGAAAAATCATGTTTGTCATTGCCAAAGGTAAAACAGAGGAAGTTCCCATAATTCCAACTCTAAACACTATTAACATAGCAAGTGTTACAACAGCAGAAACCGGGCCGCAATATATTGCGGAAAGAAGAATTGGTATGGTTCTTAAATCGACGATAATACCTGTTGGAAAAGAAATGCCGTTAATCATAAGGGAGCTGCCTGTTATTCCAAACAACACCCCCGCCAGCACCCTTTTCCACAATGGAGAACGTGAATCTATTTCATGTGTGCCAAAAAACTGACTGCTAAGATAAACAAAAGCTATAAGAATGCACCCATTAACAAATAGTGAATTAATCATATTATCACCCCATTGTTTTAAAATCAAATATCTTTTATTAATCATATCATAATAAATAAAAAAAATATAGCATGTTACATAATTTATTTTATTTTTAACTGAATTTTAACCAGAATTTCTTGCTGTTAAAACTATATTTTAAATACTTTTAAGTTTTTTAAGTTAATTTAATTTTTTTATTAGCTTTTTTTACTATATTTTTATATTATAAAAGGACGAATACAAATATATTCGTCCTTTTAAATGTTTTCTTATTTAGTAAGTCTTTGCTTAATAAAGGTGCTAACGATTTTATTATCAGCTCTTCCTTTCACCTTCGGTGTAATAAGAGCCATAACCTTACCCATGTCTTTCATGGTTTCCGCTTTAACTTCATTTATAGCATCATCAACAATCTTTTTAATTTCTTCTTCGCTAAGCTGCTCAGGCAGATAACCAAGCAAAATTTTTATTTCCTCGTTAAGATCATCTATTAAATCCGTTCTGCCGCTTTTTTCAAAATCCGGCAGCGAGTCACGGCGTTTTTTAAGCTCTTTTGAAATAACCTCAAGAACACCCTCATCGTCAAGCTCAACTTTTTTGTCTTTTTCAATCTGAAGCACAGCACCACGAACCAGCTGAATTGTATTCTTGCGAATAGTTTCCTTGTTTTTCATGGCTTCTTTCATATTCTGTAAAAGAGTATCTTTTAAAGACATAGTAATCTTCCTTTTAAGCTGAAATTATTTGAACTTACGCTTTCTTGCAGCCTCTGATTTCTTTTTACGTTTTACGCTTGGCTTATCATAATGTTCTCTTTTACGAACTTCACCCATAATACCATCTCTGGCACAATTTCTTTTAAAACGACGAAGAGCGCTATCTAAGGTTTCATTCTCTTTAATTTTTACCTCTGACATGAATTTCCCTCCCTTCGATTACCAATATACCTGTGAGGAGGATATTTATTTACCCTATTTCACATACTATAGAATTATACACAAATTCAAGTCCATAGTCAACAGAATTTGTTTTATTTCAACCTTTATTTTTAACCATTACAGGTTTTACAGCAACAAATCCAAGAGGCGGAATTTTTATTGTAATGCTGTTTTCACATCTGTTGCAGGGAGTTTTGTTATTTATTAATGTTCCCAAATTTATTCTTCCCGTTCCGCCAAACTTTATTTCATCGCTGTTAAAAACTTCAATATAATCTAAATCTGTGTGAACTCCTATACTATGGTTTTCATAGGGGGTTTCAGTAAAGTTACACACAACTGAAATCTGTTCATTTCTATCTTTTGAGAACCTTGTAAAAGCAATAATACTTCTTTCGTTATCATCACATTCTATCCACTCAAAGCCTTCGGGAGAAAAATCTCTTTCCCAAAGAGTTTTATTTGAAATATAAAAAGCATTAAGCTCTCTTATATACTCTTGCAAGTTTTTATGGTCATCATCTTCTAAAATGTGCCAATCAAGACTTCTTGCCTCGCTCCATTCAGAATACTGCCCTATTTCATTTCCCATAAACATAAGCTTTTTGCCGGGATGGCTATACATAAAACCATATGCCGTTCTAAGGTTCGCAAACTTCTGCCATCTGTCCCCGGGCGCTTTATAAAGCATAGAGCCTTTCATGTGAACAACCTCGTCATGAGAAAGAACAAGAACATAGTTTTCACTAAAAGCATACATCATGCTAAAAGTTATATAGTTGTGGTGGAATTTTCTATGCACTGTTTCTTTTTTTAAATAACTTAAAAAATCGTTCATCCACCCCATATTCCACTTAAACGTAAATCCAAGTCCGTCATGGGTTACACTTTTAGTGACTCCCTCCCAGCTTGTTGACTCCTCGGCAATCATCATAATTCCCTTAAAACTTCCGCTTATAACAGAATTCATATGCTTGATAAACTCAACAGCTTCAAGGTTTTCCCGTCCTCCATATTTGTTTGGAAGCCATTGTCCGTCTTTTCTGCAATAGTCAAGATACAACATGCTTGCAACAGCATCCACCCTAAGCCCGTCTATGTGATATTCTCTTATCCAAAAAAGTGCATTTGCAATAAGAAAATTCCTAACCTCGTCACGTCCGTAATTAAATATATATGTTCCCCATTCTGTGTGTTCTCCTTTTAATGGGTCTTCATGCTCATAAAGAGCTGTTCCGTCAAACCTTGCCAACCCGTGTGCATCCTTTGGAAAATGGGCAGGCACCCAGTCCATAATGACCCCTATTCCGTTTTGATGCAGCTTATCAACAAAAGCTTTAAACTCCAAAGGATTTCCATATCGGCTTGTGGGGGCATAATAACCTGTGACTTGGTATCCCCAGCTGCCATCAAAAGGATATTCTGTAACAGGCAAAAGCTCAACATGAGTATAATTCATATCTTTAACATATTCTACAAGCTTATCTCCAAGCTCTTTATAGCTGAGAAATCTGTTTCCCTCCTCGGGCACACGCATCCAGCTTCCAAGATGAACCTCATAAATATTTACAGGACGGTTATATTTATCTGAGCTTTCTCTTTCTTCAATCCATTTTGAATCTTTCCATTCATATTCGTTTATATCAAAAACAACTGTTGCTGTATCAGGCCTTACTTCAAAAAAGTTTCCGTAAGGATCAATTTTATTTACAACCTGATTTTTATAATCCTTAACAGCATATTTATAAATATCTCCTTGGCAAAGACCTGGCACAAAAAGTTCCCAAACTCCGCTGATGCCCAATTTTCTCATTATGTTTCTTCTTGCATCCCAGTTATTAAAATTGCCCACAACACTTACGCTTTTTGCATTAGGTGCCCAGACGGCAAAAGATACTCCCTTTACCCCTTTTATTTCTTTAATATGAGAGCCAAGCTTTTCATATATAAAATAGTGATTTCCGGCACCTAAAAGAAACCTGTCGTACTCTGTTATAATAGGCTCAAAAGTATATTGGTCTGCACTTATCCAAATATTTTCATTTCCAAAATCAACCTCTAAATAATAGTCGAAATATTTTGTTCTTTTAGGAATGGCAAGCTCAAAAAAACCATCTTCATGCACTTTTTCCAAAATAAACTTTTTATTACTTTTTGAATCAATAACACTGACACTTTCAGCACCTGGTATAAGTTGCCGAGCAACAAGAACCTTTTTCTTACCCAAAATCTCCTCATGCAGACCTAAAACATTATGAGGCTCAGCATATTCACATTTAAGCAATTTCATTATATCACCAATGTTTAATGAATAACCCATGGCACATCACCCTTTCGGCTTTTAGTAAGGCGCATTTTAAAAACTAATATTGTAGATTTTAATATTATAACTTTCTTGTTATAATTATTATACTTCAATTAACCTTTCATTTCCAGTACAATATTGAATATATTCCTAAAAAATGGTAACCTATTAATATAAGAAGGAGTGAGATTTTATGACAGAAACAAACTGGAACCTTGATAAGCTTTACACAAGTCTTGAATCAGAGGAATTTAAAAAAGATTTGAAAACTGCAGAAAATAAAATAGACCAGCTTTCACTGTGGTTAAATATTAATTTAAGCTCAAATAATGATATAACCAAAAAGCTTGAATTCTATATTGATTTTATCAACGAAACAGGCCTGACATTAAGCCGCCTTGGGGAATACTGCCAGCTTCTTTTAAGCACAGATTCTGAAAACGCCAACGCACTTAGATCTTTAGAAACAATGGAAAACCTTGACTCAAAATTAAAGCCTTGTGAAACTAAATTTGCAAAATGGCTTTCCCAAATAAACAATCTAAGCGAAGTTATAAACGATTCGCCTTTGCTTAGTGAACATAAATTTTTTCTTGAAGAAGTTAAAAATGAAAGTAAATATATTTTAAGCGAAGAAGAAGAGATAGTTATTTCAAAAATGCGTCAAACAGGTTCTCTTTCATGGGCAAAACTTTGGGATAGCATTACTTCGTCTTTGACAATAGAAATAAACGGAGAAAGCCATCCTCTTTCCTCTGTTAGAAACATGGCACACAGCAAAGATAAAAATTTGAGAAAAACTGCATATAATGCTGAACTTGAAGCATTAAAAAGTATATCAAAGCCTGCCGCCTCCGCTTTAAACAGTATAAAAGGAGAAGTTTTAACGTTGTCTGAAATGAGAGGATATTCATCACCTCTTAGTATGACGCTTTTAGATTCTAAAATGGAATATGAAGTTTTAAATTCAATGCTTAATGCAATGAAAGATTATCAGCCTGTTCTTAGAAAATATCTTCACAAAAAAGCAAAAAGACTTGGGCATGAAAATGGTCTGCCTTTTTATGACCTTTTCGCACCTATGGGCGAAAGCGAAATGACTTTTAGCTATGAAGAGGCAAAGGAATTTATAATTACAAACTTCAACAGCTTCAGCACAAACCTTGGTGATTATGCCAAAACGGCATTTGAAAACAGATGGATTGATGTTTTTCCAAAGGAGGGAAAAATGGGCGGAGCTTTTTGCTCCAACATACATTCTATAAAGGAGAGCCGAATTTTAACAAACTTCAGCGGAAATCTTAATGATGTTTTGACACTTGCACATGAACTGGGACATGGCTTTCACGGACATTGCCTTAAAGATGCCAGCTTTTTAAACAGCAACTATCCTATGCCTATTGCGGAAACAGCTTCGACTTTTTGTGAAACTCTTGTTAAAAATGCAGCTTTAAAAACTGTGTCAGATAAACAAAAACTTGTTATTTTGGAAAATGATATTTCAGATAATGTGCAAATAATAGTTGATATACTAAGCAGATTTTTATTTGAAGATGAGGTGTTTAAAAGACGTGCACACGGCTCGGTTTCATCAGATGAGCTTTGCGAAATAATGCTTGATGCCCAAAACAAAACATATGGGGACGGATTAAATCCAAACATAAAACATAAGTATATGTGGGTGGTTAAACCCCATTATTACGACCCTGATTATAACTACTATAACTTCCCATATGCCTTCGGCTTGCTTTTTGCCAAAGGGTTATACAGCATATATCTAAAACAAGGCAGCAGTTTTGCAAAAGACTATGAAAAAATATTAGCCGCAACAGGCAATAACAGCCACAAAGATATTGCCGCAATGGCAGGCATAGACATCACCAAACCTGAATTTTGGCAGTCTTCACTGAAAATTATAGAAAATGATGTGAACAAATATATTGAACTGATTTAGTTTTAAATTTTTATTTCTATAATGCTTCACTAAAAGCCAATGATGTTCGTTGGCTTTTAGTGAAAGCAAAGTCAAAAATTTTAATAACCTAAAGCCAATGCATATCAGCTTTATGGTTTTTTAGCATAGATTTAAAAAGTCCTTTAAAATAAGGTGCTTTGGTATACCGCCTTCCATTGCATGGCTAACCTCGCCTTGTATAAGAGGTTTAAGATAATCCAATCCTTTTTGGCTTACTCCGTTTTTATTTTCATTCATATAATCTTTAGGAACTGTTTTTTCTTTGTTGGCTATATGCTCAATATCAGTTGATGTAAGACTAAGTCCATAAGATGCTCCTTTTTGCCTTTCGCTTGTAACCATAACACCGCTTTTTCCTTCAAAAGCTAACGCAACTGCCTTTTCACCAATCATAAAGCTCTCATTTATATCCCTTGCACTTAAAAGATGACCTGCACATCTTTGAAGAACATTAATCTCAACAGAACGCACTTTAACATTCATGCGTGCTTTTATTTCCGCTTCTACATGCTTTGCCGCACCACCAAGCTGGCCATGACCAAAGCTGTCCTTTATTTCAGATTCGGAAATAAAGTTACCATCCTTATCCTTAATACCTTCCGAAACAACAATAACGATTTGTCTTTTTGTTTCTTGTATTTTTTCAATATCTTTAATAAGATTTTCATAATCAAAAATGTTTTCAGGAAGATATATTAAATCTGCACAAGGCCTGTCAAAATTATCTCTTGCAAGCCCTGCCGAAAGAGCAAGCCAGCCTGCATTTCTGCCCATAACCTCCACAACAACAATGCTGTCCATTTCATAAACAGCTGTGTCTGCGGCTATTTCCTTAACTGTTGTTGCAATGTATTTTGCCGCACTTCCAAAGCCCGGTGTATGGTCTATACACGTAAGGTCGTTATCTATTGTTTTTGGCACGCCAATAAAAGAAACATCTCCCCCGTTTATATTTTGATATTCTTTTAATTGTAAAATGGTGTCCATAGAATCGTTTCCGCCTATGTAGAAAAAATATTTAATGTTATGCTCTTCAAATACGGAAAAAAGTTTTTTTAAATCTTCTTGTCCCTCTTCACCTTTTTTAAGCTTATATCTGCAAGAGCCTAAAAAAGATGACGGTGTTGTTTTAAGAAGTTTAAGATTTTCGTCTTTATCAAGAATATTTCTTAAATCAACAAGATTGTCTTTTAAAATCCCCTCTACACCATTCATTCCGCCATATATTTTGCCGATTGCAAAGTTGTTTTTTGCACCTTGATAAACACCTGCCAAAGTTGCATTAATTGCGGCAGTAGGGCCGCCTGACTGGGCAATAAGACAGTTACCTATTTTCATTTTTAAACACATCCTTTTTTTATTTAAAACCATAATCTCAAAACATTCAATTATTAAATATATATCTTATAATACTAAATAATCAAACAAAAATCAAACCTTGACTATTGCCAAAAATATCAAAACCCTTTGAACCGTTACCCATTTTCTTTGTAAAAACTTAGACTGGGTAATGGCAAAAATAAATTCAGAAAATTTACAGCCAAAATTTGTAAAGCAATGTGGTTACACGGCTTTATAAACACTTTGACACCACTAATTTTATTTTCAGCATGAAAAAAGCCGTAAATCTAAATTTACGGCTGATATGGGAGTTACAGGGCTCGAACCTGTGACATCTTGCTTGTAAGGCAAGCGCTCTCCCAGCTGAGCTAAACTCCCATATTAACGACTCAGAAGGGGCTCGAACCCTCGACCTCCGGCGTGACAGGCCGGCGCTCTAACCAACTGAGCTACTGAGCCAAATAATTTTTGGCTTTCTAATGTTGCTGACAAAGAATATATTAACATATAATTTATTCCTCGTCAACAACTTTTTCTATTTTTTCAAATATTACATCATTTAATATCTATTGTTTTTAACATATCTTTTTGTAGCATCAAAAACCTCTTTAGAAAGCAGTATAATAGCAGTAAGGGTTGGCATTGCCATAAGTCCGTTAAAAGTGTCTGAAATTTCCCAAACTAAATCAAGAGAAGAAACACAGCCCACAATAATTGCAATCACAAAAAGCATTTTATAAAGAAAAGTATACTGTAAACCAAAAAGATATTCAACACATCTTTCGCCATAATAACTCCACCCAAGCAATGTTGCAAAGGCAAACATTGAAATACCAACAGATATAAAACCTCCTGCAAAAGAGCCAAATCCTTTTGAAAAAGCAAGTATTGTAAGCCCTGCTCCTGTTATAATTTCACCGTTTCCGTCGGTTGCACCTAAAACCCCCGTTGTTAAAATAACCAAAGCAGTTATTGAACAAACAACAATTGTATCGACAAAAACTTCAAAAATCCCCCACATTGCTTGTTTTACAGGCTCTTTAGTGTCTGATGCCGAATGCGCTATAGATGAGGAACCAAGCCCTGCCTCGTTGCTGAAAACTCCTCTTGCCACACCAAAACGCATTGCTTTGGATATGGTGTATCCGGCAATTCCGCCGCCTACCGATGCGGCGGAAAATGCACCTTCAAAAATTTGCACAAAGGCAGAAGGTATGTTTTTATAGTTCATAGCTATTATTATAACTCCTCCCACAACATACAAAAATGCCATAACAGGCACAGTCAATTCTGTAACACGGCCTATGCGCTTTATTCCGCCCATCATAACAAGTGCTGTGCAAATTGCAGTAACAATGCCTATATGTAATGTTTCAATTCCAAAGGTTGAATTAATTGCCCCTGCCATAGAGTTTGCCTGACTCATGTTTCCCATGCCAAAAGAGGCAAAAATACAAAAAAAAGCAAACAAAACAGCAAGCCATCTTACACCAAGACCCTTTTCTATAAAAACCATAGGCCCGCCGTTCCATCTTCCGTCTAAATCTTTATAACGATATTTCATGCTTAAAATAATCTCTGCGTATTTTGTCATCATTCCAAAAAATGCCGAAATCCACATCCAAAAAACTGCCCCTGCACCTCCTGAAACAAGAGCAGTTGAAACTCCAACTATGTTGCCTGTGCCTATTGTTGCCGCCAGTGCCGTTGTTAAAGCCTGAAACTGGGATATTGACTTTTTATCTTTTGTTTCCGTTACATTTTTATCCTTAAAAAGTGCAACAATTGTTCCACGCCACCACATTTTAAATTTAGATATTTGAAAAAACCTTGTACCAACAGAAAAATAAATGCCTATTGCAACAAATATAACACACATTCCAGGTCCCCAAATAAAAGTGTTTATTGCCGCATTTGTTTGAGCAATCTTTTCAAGCACCTTTGTCCCCCCTTAAATACTTCCATTGTAAATTATATAATGAGGGGAAAGGTTTTATGTAAAAAATAAAACAGACCTGCAAAAATTCGGGCAGGTCTATATATTAATCTTTATCTATTATTTTTTTAAGCCCCTTGGGGTTTAAAATTTCAATTCCGCCTCTGTATAATTTTACAGTGCCTTCATTTTGGAAATATTTAAGCATTCTCGTTACAACTTCCCTTGCAGTACCCATATGTTTTGCAATTTTTTCATGGGTTACATTAAGCTTTAAACTTCCTTCAATATTGCTTTGCTGTTGTAAAAAATCAGCAAGCCTTGAGTCGAAACTTCTAAACATAATTTGTTCAACAAGCCACATAACCTCTGAAAAATGGCCTGCCATAACTTCGTTTGTGTAATTTGCAACAGCTATTGAAGAACTTTTTAACTTTTCAAAAACAGGCTGACTGATAATTATAATCTCCGATTCTTCTTCTGTTTCCACATTAACATCAAACTGTATGTTAGGCATTTCACAAGCAGATGTAAACAAACACATATCTCTTTCAAAAAGTCTGTACAAAGTTATTTCCCGTCCGTTTTCACTTACAATATATGCTCTGAGCCTCCCTTTTTTAACAAGAGTAAGCCCTATACAATCCATTATTCCGCTGTGAAGCATTATGTCTTTTCCTACACTGCGGTATGTACAGCCTTGAACTAAAAAATCCTGCTCCTCATGGCTAAGCTTGGACCATACAGGAAAAAATTCTTCTAAATCTTTTCTTATATCCATCACCCCACCTCTTCACTTTTGCGTCTTCTGCAGCAGCTTTTTTCAACGCAGTTTAAATCCCTGCCGTTACAAACATTAAATTCTCCGCCCTCTATTATAAGCCTTTTGCCGTTAACGAGGCAGTCGGCTATTTTTTTTCTTGCAGAAATATATATTGATTGAACCGTTGTTCTTGCAATTCCCATTTTGGCGGCACACTCTTCCTGGGTCATTTCCAAAAGGTCTATAACCCTTATGGTTTCGTACTCGTCAACACTCATAACCACTGCATTATTGTCTTTATTAGCAAAATTGCGAGGAAAAAATTCAGTATTATGAGGTAAGCGGCATATCTTTCTTGTTTTTTTTGGTCTTGCCATAATTAAACACCTCCAAGTGCTCACATAGTTTAATTATACTCTATTTTCGGCATAGGTCAATAAAAAGAAAACTTGTATAATAAAAACCAATATCTCCAAAGACGTTTTCAGTGGAAATATTGGCTTATAAAATTAATGTTTTTATGAGCTTTACCTGCTTGATGATCCGCCTAAAGTTACACAAGGATTTTCAAAACTGTAAACAAGTGCTGCATGTTTCATTTTTGAAGAAGTTATTGTGTTTTCCAAAGTTTTAACATTAAGCCCATCTTCATCAAGTTCAAGCCTTGTTGCTCTTCCTTGTGCAAAGTTGGTTTTTGTTGCCTCAAGCTTTTTCTTTGCAATTTCAAGGTTGCTTTCAAGTTCTTTAATGGATGCCTCAAGGCTTAAAATTCCTGCATAAGTTCCCTCTATAACAGCCTTCCCCGCATCCTCCAAAGCTTTAAGCCCTGCTTCGGCGCTTGAAATGTTGTATATTGTCTGGTCATAGCTGTAGGGTGAGCTGCTGCTTGCAGCAGACATTGTCTTTGAATTTCTAAGGTTTTCAACATTCATTTTTGTCATAATAATTGTGGGGTTTGTTGAATTTTTAATTCTTGCATATTCAGCAATGTCTTTAACAGGTTTATAAGGGATATACTCAACGCTGTAATTAATTTCAAACTCTGGCTTTGACATTCCCATAAGCCTTGCAAGGCCGTTATAAGAATTTTCAGTGCCAATTTTGGCTTGTGTTAAGGCCGCTTCATATTTTTCAAGCTCTGTTTTTGCAGCAAGTTTTTCGTTTGCAGAAACCATCCCAAGCCTTTCCATAAGATTAGCTTTGTTATATTTGGCTTGATAAATACTTTTTTGTTTTTCTGAAAGCTTAATAGCTTCTTCACTGCTTGTTATGCTCTCCATTGTTGTCATCACAGTATATGCAAGGCTTTTTTCAAGGGCTTCTCTTTGATATTTTTGAGCTCCCATTGCAGTTGTCATACTATTTACACTCGTAAGAAGAGTATAAAGATTTTCAGGATAAGTAACAGGAGGCAATTCAGGAGTCATTTCCCCATGAACTATGCCGCCAAGGCTTTGAACAAGGGATTGGTTTTGCTTTTCCATCAGCTCAAGGTTTTGCTCTAAAAGGCTTAAATCAGAGCTGTTTTTAAGAGCTTTTTCAAGCACTTGCTCATATGTATAAACGGGTTTTTCCTTAACTTCTTCTTTGACTGCCGCAAATGCAGTTGAAGTAAACATAAGTGCAGATGCAACAATATAAGCTGTTATTTGTTTAAATTTCATTAAGATTTCTTCCCTTCGTTATCTTTTAAAGTAGAAGTTATAAGTTTCAACTTTACCGTTTGCATCCCTAAGGTCAAATGTGAGATGCATTTGCTTATAGTCTTCGTCCACGATTTCAAAAATAAGATATCCTTCTTTTAATTCGTCATATTCAATATATCTTGTTTCCCATGAAGTATCCCATTGATGAAGTATTTTAAACTTTTCCACTTCTTTTCCGTCAACAACAAGCTTGCTTGTGCTTGGAACAAGCTGAACTCTTTCGTTGTTTTTATTTTCCACATTAACAAAAACCTTTGTGCTGTGAAGATTTGTATCACTTGCAACACCTGTAATTTCAACAAGATGATCATTTTGCCTTGCTCTTACAGGCAGCTTGCTGTAAACAGCCTTATCAGAATCAACTTCACCTTTTTCAACATAAACGATTTTTTCAACTTCTTTTTCAACAATATAAGTTTTCTTATCGCTTTGAACATCAATGTTTCTTTTTACAATATCCCAGTTAACAGTTGCCCCCAAAGTTTCGGCAACATATCTTAAAGGCACATATGTATAACCGTTATGGTTAAGAACAGGCTGATCACTTGGTGATGCCGTCTTTTCTCCGTCAAAGGTAAATGTTACATCATTAAAAAGTGTAACTGTGATGTCATTATAAGCAGCAAACGCAGTTACAGAAACCATGCACACTGCACCTGCAACAAACCCCATTGCCGCACTTTTAAAACTTTTCATTAAAACTCCTCCTTTAAATTTAATGTTTATAATACCATGTAATGTAGTTCTGATTTTTTTCTTTCCCCTTAAAATAAACGCAGATAATATTAAAAAGTTTATTTTATTTAAAATTTAAATTTCTAACATCTTAAATTCTATAATTACCACCCTCCTTAAAATAATGTATTAAACTGCTATCCACAATTTATTCTTTTGCTCTATGCTTTTTTAATAATTAATAAATTTTTTTAGAGAAAAAAACACCTGCTATACATATTTAACTTCTTTTAAATTTTTTTATAGCCCTTATATCGTCGCCAATAAATTTAAGGGTTGTAAAATCCCCCATAAGCCTTGAGGTTATTCTGTCAGAGTATTTTTCTGATAAATCTTTTATTTCCATATTGGTTGAAATAATCATTGGCAGATTATTTATAACCCTTGTGTTTATAATATTAAAAAGCTGGCTTGTTGTAAATATTGTGTCAAACTCTGTTCCCAAATCATCAATAATCAAAAGTTCCACAGAAAGGACATCTTCTAAATATCCTTCTCTGCTTTCGTCCTCTTCATCTTTATTAAAGCGTTCTTTTTCAATTTGCATAAACAGCTGAGGGGCTGTAACATACATAACAGTCACTCCTCTGTCAAGAAGTTCTTTCGCCATGCAATTGCATATAAAAGTTTTTCCAAGACCTGTTTTTCCGTAAATAAAAAGATTTTCTTTTCTTTTTTCAAAATTTCTTGTAAAAGAAAGACAATGGCTTAAAATTCTTTGCATGTTTTCTCTTGGAGAAATAATTCCTCCCTCAGCTATTGTTGGGGAATAAAAATCCATGCTGAAATTTTCAAAATTTTCATCCTTGATTATTTGCTTTATGTTAGATTTGTTATAAACAGAATCAACAATTTTTTGATTAAAACATGAACATCTTTCATTTGATATGTAGCCTGTGTCTTTGCATTTTTTACAATTATGCTGTATTTCTAAAAAATCGAGGGGCAGTTTGTTATTGCTAAGAATATCCTCTTTTTCTTCCTTAAGTTTTTTTTGTTTCTCTTTCAATTCTTCTAATGCCTTTGCAGCATTTTGAGGAGAGCTTAAAACAGCTTTTGTAACCTCAATGCCAAGCATTGAAAGAGTATTATCTATTTCTTCAATACGAGGAAACCGCTCATAAAGTTCCAGTCTTCTTTGGTTTCTTTTTGCAGCCGCCTCTGTTTGTACCGCATCATAATTCTTTAAAATTTCTTTATATATAGCACTTCTGTTAGCCATAGGTTACTGCTCCTTTTTGCTGATTCTTTCAAGCTCTTTTCTTTCATATTCTGCAAAATCATAATCTCTTTGCTCAAAATTAACGAATTTATTTTTTTTGCTTCCTGCCGAACTTTTCTTTAGGTTTGAAGTCTTGACCTTTGTTTCATTGGAAGGTTTTCCTTCAAGCGCCTTTGCTTCTTCCACACTTTTTATACCCAAGTCTTTCCACTGTACTAAAATTTTGTCGGCATAAGCAAAAGAGGCTTTTCCTGTATTTAAAACTGTTTTTTCACAGGCAAACTCAATCACCTCTATGGGAAGCTTATATTCACGCACCCAAGATGTCATATATTTCTCTTCTCTTTGTATAGGGTTTCTACTGCTTTGACCCATGGCACGAAGTATTTTTCTAAAATCAGTGTTATACATACGCAGTTTTTCTTCTGCCGCTTCAGGAGTTGTTATTTCATTTTCAGCCCAATCAATTGCAACACGCTCTATATATCGCATATTCCTGTGATTTCTTTCAGCACAATATTCAAGAAGCTTTTCAATAACAGGCAAACTAAGCCCAATCCATGTATAAATGGAAAAAATCCCTGACAAGTCATTATGAGTTAAAAGTCTGCCCATATATTTTTGTGTTATTTCAAAAAGCTTTTTTACATCAGGGTTTTTTTCAGCATACATAGCAAGCTCTATAGGGTCATATTCAGGACGTTTTTCTATATCGACTAGCTTTTTAATAACCTCGTTTTTAGGAAAGGAAACAACTCCCTCGTTTACCTCCCAAAAACCTTCCTTGCTCCAAAACAGTGCCGACTCATAAACAATATAAGTATTAATTCCAAGACCTTTTGAAATTCTTTCAATTGTGGGATTTTCAATACTTCCAGCATAAATATAAGCTATAATAAATTCATTTTTTATACTGCCAATATATTTTTTTATAAAACTGCTTTCAAGATTGACAGAACCGAAAGCCGTATTTATTTCATTAAGCATTTTTTATCCCTCATAGCTACCTTTTAAAAAATTAATTTAACTAAACAAAATCCATAAAACCATTAAATTCAAGTTTTATGATTATAAGCATTATAAAGCTTTAACCCTTTATATTACTATTCATCATTATACCATAAAAACAAAAGAAAGCGGCGGCAGAGCCATTAGCTCTTCCAAAAATACATTTGTGGATATTATACCATAAAAAAAAAGGAGGAACAACAAAAACACCCCTCCTTAATCTATATGTAACTATTTATTCCTTATCGTTTTTCTTATGGTTAAAAAAGTATATAACAAAACTTAAAATAAAAATCATAAGTAAAATAACCACAAAAGTTTTTGCATCCTTAAAAGCAATAAAAACCGCAAGAAGACCGCAAAGTGTACTTATTCCATAAAGAATTATAACAGCCTTTTTCTGTGAATATCCTCTGTCAATAAGCCTGTGATGAAGATGGCCCCTGTCAGGAGACATAATAGATTTTCCTTTTGCTGTTCGCCTTGCAATTGCAAATAAAGTATCAAAAATTGGCAGTCCTAAAGTAAGCATAGACACCGCCAAGGCAAGAAATGCATATCCCTTGAAAACTCCCATAATACTTGTTACGGCAAGGGTGAATCCAAGAAAGGTTGAGCCTGTATCCCCCATAAAAATTTGAGCAGGGTTAAAATTTCTGGGCAAAAATCCAAGACAGCTTCCTGCAAGTGTTGCAGTAAGAACAACAGCCACTTCATCCCCCGTAAGTATACACAAAACCATAAGAGAAAGTGCCGCAATTGAACTTACACCTGCCGCCAAACCGTCAAGACCGTCAATAAGGTTAACGGCGTTTGTTACCCCCACAATCCAAATTATAGTTGCAGGAACACTAAGTGCTTGAAGTGCGGCGGTAAAGGGCCAAAGCACAACATTTATTCTAACCCCTGAAAGAACAACCACACTTGCGGCGGCAATTTGAATTATAAGCTTAAACCTTGCCTTTAAATTAAAGCAGTCGTCAAACATTCCAAGCACGACAATCATGCCCGCCCCTATAATAAAGCCAAACAACTGCATAGGCTTGTTATACTCCATAAATCTGTAAAGCAAAAGAAGTGTAAGCATAAACCCAAGCACTATGGCCACTCCGCCCATTCTGGGCATGGCTTTTGAATGCATTCCTCTGTCTTTGGGATAATCTATTGCCCCAACCTTAAGAGAAAGTGTTTTTGCCACAGGTGTCATAACATTGGCTATGGCAAAGGCGGTGGAAAACGCCGCTATATATAAAACCCAATCATGTTTCAAATTAAATCTCTCCTAAGCACATCGGTATAAAAGAAAATCTTTTATTTCGTGCCGAAAATTCTATCCCCCGCATCGCCAAGACCGGGAACAATATATCCATGTTCGTTAAGCTTAGGGTCTAAAGCAGCTGTATAAACATCAACATCAGGGTGATTGTCCTGAATCACCTTAACACCTTCAGGTGCAGCTAAAATACATATAAAAGTAATCTTTTTTGCTCCCTTTTCCTTTAAAAAAGCAATTGCCGCATCAACTGTTCCTCCTGTTGCCAGCATAGGGTCAATAAGAAAAACTTCGCTTTCTTCAATATCTCCCGGAAGTTTACAGTAATATTCAACAGGCATAAGGGTTTCAGGATCTCTGTAAAGGCCAATGTGACCAACCCTTGCATTTGGAATAAGGCTTTGAATTCCGTCTACCATTCCAATTCCTGCACGAAGTATGGGAACAATGGCAATTTTTTTAATAATTTCTTTACATTTTGTTTTTTCAATAGGTGTTTCAACCTCCACCTCCACAAGGGGAATATCACGTGTTGCCTCGTAAGTAAGAAGAAGAGCAACCTCACCTATTATTTCTCGAAATTCCTTTGTTCCTGTTTCCTTATTTCTAAGCAGTGACATTTTATGCTGAATAAGCGGGTGCTGCGAAATAAAAAGTTTACTCATAAATTACTTCCCCCAATCAGTCTTCAATCTTTTTTATTCTTCTAAGATGCCTTTCGTCGTTTGAAAAATCTGTTTCCAAAAATATTTTAACAATTTCAAGAGCAAGCCCAGGCCCTATAACTCTTGCCCCCATGGCAAGAATGTTTGAATCATTGTGCTCCCTTGTTGCCTTTGCTGAAAAACAGTCGTGGCATAACGCCGCTCTTATACCTTTATGCTTATTTGCAGCTATTGATATTCCTATTCCCGTTCCGCAAATTAATATACCTTTATCACATTCGCCTTTTAAAATACTTTCGGAAACAGCCTTTGCATAGTCAGGATAGTCACAACTTTCCATTGTAGTTGTGCCGAAGTTTTTAAATTCAATTCCCGCCTCTTCAAGATAATCTATTACTTCCACCATAAGAGAAAGCCCGCCATGGTCACATCCAAGTGCTATCATTTTATACCCCACCTTTTCTTTTGTAAATAAATTTATATATGGAAAAAGCATAACAACAATATATAACTCAACTAAAAATCAAGAAGATTTAAACAACTCTAAGATTTGCCTTAACCCTAAAAATCTTACGCTTTCTTAAACCAAAGATTTATTTTAAAACCTCCGAAACCTTTTCTATATATTCTTTAAGCTCTAAAATACAGGCTTTATATATATCAAGCCTGCAGCCGTAAGGGTCTGCAACATCCTTGCCCATATTTGCATATTCCGCCAATGTAAAAACAGGTGTGGCTAACTTTTCCATTGAGGATGCAATAACGTGTTTATGTCCTTGTGTCATGGTTAAAACAATGTCTGCCTCTTCAATCATTTTGGCAGTTAGCTGTCTTGCTTTATGTTCGCTTAAATCAAGACCAAGCAAAGCGGCAGCAGCTATGGCATTTTTACTGGCAGGCTCGCCAGCATTGGCACTAACCCCCGCCGAACTTATTTCAAACTCATTTTTATCAAAAATTTCTTTTGCTAAAACTTCTGCCATTGGACTTCTACAAGTGTTGCCTGTGCAAACAAATAATATCTTCATATTAAATCACACCTTTATATAACAATATCCCGCCGCTTTATTTAACCTGTTCATTATGGCAAGCCCTTCACCAGTTTCATCAAACACTTCTGAATATACAACATCAGCCGACAAAAAGTCAAACTTTCGTAAAACTTTAAATAAGTTAGCACCTATTTCCAAATCATCTTCTCTTTTTCCAACACTTAAAACAATGTCTGCCTTATAGCTGTCTTTTGTTTTGTCAGTTGCCAAAACACCGACTTTAAGGCCTTTTTGCATATTAGCATCTGCCATTTCGTTTATCTTTTTAATAACATCTTCTTCATTTCCTTTAACAAGCATAATCTTTGCCTTTGGCGAATAATGTTTATACTTCATTCCTGGGGCACGAGGAACAAAATCCTCATTTGTATTGTTTATTATAGCAGGGTCAACTTCAACCTTTCCAAGAAGGTTTTCAAGCATTTCTTTAGTGATTGCTCCCGGACGCAAAATTACAGCCACATCTGCCGTAACATCAACTATTGTGCTTTCCAAACCGAAATCTGCCCTTCCTCCGTCTATAATCATGTCTATCTTTCCGTCTAAGTCAAACTCCACATGAGATGCCTTTGTGGGGCTTGGCTTTCCCGAAGAATTTGCGCTTGGGGCGGCAATAGGAAGATTAGCTTGGTTTATAAGTGCCTGTGCGATTTTTCCCGACGGAAAACGTATTCCTACAGTGTCAAGGTTTCCTGTAACAGAATCGGGAACACATGGTTTTTTTTTGAATATAAGCGTCAGCGGCCCTGGCCAAAAAGCATCCATTATCTTTTTTGCAAGGGGAGTAATTTCACTTGCTATTGTTTTTAGCTGGTCTATGTTTCCAATGTGAAGAATAAGCGGATTATCCGACGGTCTGCCCTTTGCTTCATAAATCTTTTTGCAGCTTTCTTCAGAAAGCCCGTTTGCGCCAAGGCCGTAAACCGTTTCTGTAGGAAAAGCCACCAGGCCTCCCTGTTGGAGAATCCCGGCGGCTTCTTTTATCACGCTTTCATCAATATTCAAATTATCCGTTTTTCTGATAATTGTTTTCATAAACTTATGCTCCGCAACACTTTTTATACTTTTTGCCGCTGCCGCAAGGGCATTGGTCATTACGTCCTACTTTAGTATTGTTAATAACTGTCTTACTTTTTTTCTGTTCAAGAAAAAATTCTTTTTGTTTTTCAATGCTGAAAATCCCTTCCCATTGCTTAAGGGTATAAAGATGCTCTGCTTTATATTCAACCATCTTTTTATAAAGCTTTTCAAAATCAATAACAATTTCAACAAGGCTGTTCTCATCAAGCTCGTCAACCTTGTAAGGTTCAGAAAGAATATCGTTAAGCCCGTCAACAAACGCAACTGCATATTCTTCCGTCAAGTTATATTTTTTGGCAATTTCAGAAATTGTTCCTTTAATTTCTGTTATTTTCTTTTCGAGAATTTCTTCATATATTTTCTGCTCTTTAGGAAGATAATCGCTCCAAACCTCTTCGACACTTCTTCCGTCTTGAGTGAATGCCTTATTTATCCAATCCTCGTAAATGCTCATTTGATTCTCTCCTTTTGTAAATAGATACAATTTTATTCCAAAAGAAATAATAATATATTATAACACTTAATGCAATAAAAATCATCATTTTCTTTTAATACTTATATTTTCTTCTGTATCTTTTTTAGGAATTATTATCAGTTCCACTTCTTTAGGAACAAATTTCATAATGCCTTTAAGTCGTTCTGTTATGTTTTCTTCATCGCCGGCTTCTGTAGGAGGTTCTCCGAAAACGATTTTTGTAATCTTCATTTCTTTTGCAAACCTGCCTATACATTCCGAAACATCCTCGTCACAATAAAAATGTATCATTCCGCCTTTTTCGCTGCCATAATTAAAAAGTTCTTCTAAAAGCTTAGGAGTTTCACTGTTGTTAAAAATACTGTCTCCCCTTTGAACATGGAGTATATGTAATTCACCTTCGTTTTTTTCCGCAACTTCAAAGGCACGGTCTATAAGCCTTGTTGAATTGCACTGAGCTGTTATACAAACAAGGACACTTTCGTTTTTTATATCCATTTATTTACCTCCTTCAAGGTATCCAGTAAATACTGCCTTTTCTATTATATCATTAAAAGCAAAAGGAAGCGGCGGTAGGAACCGTTAGGCTCTTTTCACAAATGTAATTTGTGGAAGACTGAAGACAAACCTTGGGTGTTGCCCAACCCCACTTGCTTTTTGAAAAAAGCAAGACCAAAAACTTTTATCAAAACCGCATATTCATGCGGTTTTAGATGAGTCAAGTAGGAAGGTTGAAGATAAACGCCGCCGCTGGACATCGGAAAGAAGTCCGACGGCAAAGCCGCTTTTTCTTAAGAAAAAGTGCTGAACGAAGTAGCGGTTTGCGAAGCAAATTCCTGACAGTAAAACCCTTGTGGATGTTTGAGGGCAAGGTCCTCAAGGTTTTGACTTTGTCTACGTTCTTCCACAAATGAAATTTGTGGACATTATATCATAAAAACAAAAGAAAGCGGCGGCAAAGCCGACATTTTCTTTTGTCAACAAACGAATAAAACTTGAAAAGCTTTATGAGTAATATAATCCGCTGTGATAGCAGCGGCAGAGCCGTTAGGCTCTTCCACAAATGAAATTTGTGGACATTATATCACAATTTACAAACCATATAGTTAAACAGACAGTTAACATATTCTTAAAAATTTATTAATTTTAAAAGGATGTGCTAAAAATCTTTAATTCCAAGCACATCCTTTATGATGAAATCAGAATACTTTTTATTTATTTTATCCAACTATAAAAACAGAAATAAATAAGGATTTATCGTTTACATCCACTTCTTTTATTATTGTTGAAGAAGAATAAATTCTAAAATATATTTTCCCGTCAAACCTGTCAAAAATCACATCATATGGGCCCATGGCAAAAGTATAGTATTTTGAAACTGTGCCTATATAAAGCATTCTGTTTATTTCCGTTTCAATAGATTTAAACTCGCTGTCAAATCTATCTTTGTTTTCCCCTGAGGTTTCAAGGTTTTCTGTTATTGTTTTTTTAAAGTTTTCAAGGCCTGTAAGACAAGTTTCTTTAATAATTTTTATTGCCTCTTCCTGAGGAATTGATTTTGTTTCATCATAGTTTTTATCAATTATAATGTTGTTGTAATTTCTTAGAATTGAATTTTCAGGTGTTATAGGCATTTGAGTATCATAATAATATTTATGATTATCCCCCAACTCATTTGCATATACCATAGTTCCTGATTTAAGGGTTTCGGCTAAAAAACTAAAGGGAACATAAGTCATATTTTTATAAATAATGGTTTCATAGCCTGCGTCTATGTTTTTTCCGTTAACCTGTACTTCTTTGCTGCCCACTTCAAAAATTATTTCAGTATCTTCATTTTTTATTGCTGCCTTTTTTTCGCTGCCGTTCCAATCAACCTTATAACCAAGGGCGTCGGCAACAGCCCTAATGGGCAAAAAATTTGCATCTTGCTCTTTAACAACTTCACAATCATAAGCAAAATCCCCGTTAAGAAAAAGAAGAGTACCCACACCACGCAAGTCGATTTGTGCTCCGCTTTCCAAAACAGCCTCCTCGGAAAAACTTCCCTCAATGCCTCTTTTTTCCATACCAAAAGCATTTAAAGTTCCGCCAAAAGCCAAAATAAAACTTAAAGCCAAAAAGAAAATCCTCTTCATAACAAATCCTCCTTATAAAACTAAAAACCTTGTGAAGTATGGCACATTCCTATGGTTTTTAGCCTTTACTCTTTTACCGCAGCTTTTATAAAATCTCTGAAAAGCGGATGCGGTCTGTTTGGTCTTGACTTAAATTCAGGATGAAACTGAACGCCCACAAACCATGGATGGTCTTTAATTTCCACAATTTCCACAAGCTTTTCGTTTGGTGAAATTCCCGCAATAATTAATCCTGCCTCTGTGAGTTCTTTTTTATATGCGTTATTAAACTCATATCTGTGGCGATGACGTTCATAGATAAGGTCTGATTTGTATGCCTCATAAGACAACGTGCCCGGGTTCAGCTTGCAAGGATATGCACCAAGCCTCATTGTTCCTCCCATGTCCTCAATATCTCTTTGCTCAGGCATTAGGTCAATAACAGGATGGCTTGTTTTCGAATTAATTTCAGACGTACATGCATCTGCATATCCAACTACATTTCTCGCAAACTCTATAACAGCACATTGCATTCCAAGACAAATTCCAAGGAAAGGAACCTTCTTTTCACGTGCATATTTTATTGCCGCGATCTTTCCCTCAACTCCACGATCTCCAAAGCCGCCGGGAACAAGAATTCCGTCTGCTTCTTTAAGTATTTGCTCTGCATTTTCTTCAGAAATATCTTCAGAATTAATCCACATTATATTAACCCTTGCAGAATTTGCAATGCCCCCATGATATAGTGATTCAACAATGGAAAGGTATGCATCATGCAGTTCAACATATTTTCCCACAAGTGCAATATTTACAGATTTAGTTCTGCCTCTTTCCTTTTCAAGCATGTCCATCCACTCTTCAAGGTCAGGCGTTTTATCTTCAATTCCAAGCTTTCTGCAAACAACTTTGGCAAGGCCTTCGTTTTCAAGCATAATTGGAATTTGATAAAGACTTTCAGCATCAAGATTTTGTATAATGCTGTCTTCTTCCACATTGCAAAAAAGTGATAACTTCGATTTTGTTTCCTGACTTACTTCATGTTCTGTTCTAAGAACAATAATGTCAGGCTGTATTCCTATTGAAAGAATTTCTTTAACAGAATGCTGTGTGGGCTTTGTTTTCATTTCGCCGCCCTTTGAAAGATAGGGAATTAAAGTCACATGGATGTAAAGACAGTTTTCTCTTCCAACCTCACGTGAAACCTGTCTTATAGCCTCAAGATAAGGATGGCTTTCAATGTCCCCCACTGTGCCGCCGATTTCGGTAATTACAATGTCACTGCCGTCACTTTTGCCTGCCCTATACATACGCTCTTTAATTTCGTTTGTAATATGAGGAATAACCTGAACTGTTGCTCCAAGGTATTCTCCTTTACGTTCTTTGTTTAAAACAGACCAGTAAACCTTACCTGTTGTGGTGTTGCTGTTTATGTTAAGATTTTCATCTATAAATCTTTCATAGTGTCCAAGGTCAAGATCTGTTTCGGCTCCGTCTTCGGTAACAAAAACTTCTCCATGCTGAAAAGGGCTCATTGTGCCCGGGTCAAGGTTAATATACGGATCAAACTTCTGAATTGTAACCTTATACCCTCTTGCTTTAAGAAGCCTGCCTAAAGAAGCCGCTGTGATTCCTTTGCCAAGCCCTGAAACAACTCCGCCCGTAACAAAAATATACTTTGTACGCATTATTTTATTTCCTCCCATTGCGTTTAATTTATTACACAAAATTCAAAGGCGCATAGACGCCTTTGAAAAATCTTAGTTATTTTATTTTCTAAAATATTTTATCATATTTTTTTCTTTTCCTCAACATAAAATAACAATAACTTCTTTTAGTGTGCGGCAAACATTACGTTTTCATCTAAATTCATTTATTTTCAAAAAATAAAATTAAGAAAGTTGAATATAAGCCCTGCTTTTAAAAACAGAAGTTTGCAAAAGGAAATATTTACAAAAAACTCTTAAGATTTTGATTTATTAACAGTCTATCCTTTTTTTACTTTCGCCGCAAAAATTAAAGGAGCAATGCTATTAACAAAGCCCCTTTATTCTGTCTTTATTCAGCTGTTTTAATTTCCAACTTTTCAATAACTACGTCTTTTAATGGCTTATCAGATTCATCCTTTTCAACAGCAGCAATTTTATCAACAACGTCCATTCCTTCATAAACCTGTCCAAAGATAGTATATCCATAATCAAGCTGAGGTGTTCCGCCCAGTTCAAGATATTTTTTTCTTACATCCTCGTTATAGTTTGTTCTGAAAATCTTTCCCGTTGCGGCAATGGTCAGCAGTTTATCTCCGCCGTACTCGTCAATAACACTGTCAACATTTTCAAAATATTGCTCTTCCACCTGTTTGTTTTGAACAATATAAAACTGGCTTCCGTTTGTATTTGCTCCGCTGTTTGCCATGGCAAGAGCACCTCTGAAATGATACATCTTTGGGGAAAATTCATCGTCAAACTTACCTCCCCAAACACTTTCACCGCCTGTGCCGTTTCCGTTTGGGTCACCGCCTTGGATCATAAATTCGTCAATAACCCTATGAAATGTAATTCCGTCGTAATATCCTTTTTTCGCAAGGCTTATAAAGTTTTCTACAGCCTTAGGTGCTTCTTCAGGGCAAAACTTAATTTTTATTTCACCCATACTTGTTGTCATAACAGCAATAACATCCCCTGTGTTAAGTTCTTCAAGCTGAGGCATCAAGTTTGTACTTTCAAGAAGCATGTTTTCATAAGCTTGATTTTCTTTCTCAACTTTATCATTGGTTTCTTCATCCTGTTTGTTTTCCTGTGATGTTCCGCCGTCTTGGGGGGTTGAGGCGCATGCCGTAAAAACCAAAGTTCCCATTAATATAATACACAATAACTTTTTCATACATATCTCCTTTATCTGTTTTGCTTTCTTTTTCTTTTGTAAAGTTTAATGTATGAAAAGTTATTTGTCAAACTCAAACCTCTTAATATTTATTACTATTTTCTTAAATCCTCGCATGTTTGTTTATACATGCAATAACAGCATCAACGCCATTTGTCTGGCAGCTTTTATTAATTTTATTTATATAGGTTTCTTTGTTTTGAAAAAGTCTGTAAATATGTTCTTTCAAAGCTTCTTCTGTCATTTTTTCTTCAGGCAAAACCATGGCAAAACCTTGACGTTCAAAGCTTTTTGCGTTTAAAATCTGATCTCCCCTGCTGGCGGAGGCTGAAAGAGGAATAAGAAGGGAAGGCTTTTTTAAAGCCAAAAATTCCGAAATGGAATTTGAACCGGCCCTTGAAATAATAATGTCGGCACAAGCAAAAACATCTTTAAGTTCGTCCTTAACATATTCAAACTGCTTATAGCCTTTAAGATTTATAAGGTCGCTGTCAATATTTCCTTTGCCGCAAATATGAACAACTTGAAAATCCTTAAGAATTTCAGGAAGAATTGCCCTTAAACACTTATTTATTTTAACTGCTCCAAGACTTCCGCCCATCATCATAACAACAGGCTTCTCATCAAAAAACCCGCAAAGTTCAAGACCTTTGTCTTTTTTCCCGAAAAAAAGCTCCTCTCTTATGGGAGTGCCTGTGTTGATTCCTTTTCCTTTTTTTATTGAATTAACGGTTTCCGGAAATGTGGTGCATACGGCTTTTGCAAAGGGCAGTGAAATTTTATTGGCAAGCCCGGAAGTTATATCAGATTCGTGTATAACAACAGGCACTTTGTTAAGCTTTGCCCCTAACACAACAGGCACAGCAACAAAGCCTCCCTTGGAAAAAATCATGTCAGGCTTAATTTTTTTTATTATTGCAGCCGCCTCTTTAACCCCTGCCATAACTTTAAAAACATCTGTTAAGTTTTCTTTGGAAATATATCTTCTAAGCTTTCCCGAAGAAATTCCATAATATTCAATACCCTCTTTTTCAATAAGTTCTTTTTCTATGCCGTTTTTGCTGCCTATATATTTAACATCCCATCCATCTGCCTTAAGCTTTGGTATAATGGCAAGGTTTGGGGTAACATGGCCTGCCGTTCCCCCTCCTGTAAGGATTATTGTCTTCATTTTTATCACCTCAAAAAGTCTTAACAATATTAATTAAAGAGTTTCAAATCAAAAAACATACAACTGGAAATATTTTAACAGATGCCTAAAGGTTTATCCACAAATTTTTGTCGATATTGTAATGTTTTCATAAACCTTAAAATATACATTGATATAAGAAAGAACAACTTACATAAAGGAGTGTTATTATGTATAAAGACAATAGAGATAAGCCTATTAAAAAGGCAAATGTTGAAAACGACATCCCTGAGCCTGTCACACCCGATTCTCGCCTTCTAACCCTTATTTTAATGGCAATCGAAGATGAAACAGCAGAGGCAATTAAATATAAAACATTGTCTGAATCTGCCCCTGATCAACATGCAAGAGATATTTTCAGACAAATATATCTTGACGAAAGCCGCCACAAACGTCTTTTTGAAAGAATTTACACCTCCATAGCAGGCTCTCCTCCTCCTGAAATACCTATACCCCAGCTGCCTATTTTAGAATATTCTGAACAGCTTAGGATTAACGTTCTTGATGAACTTGGAGAGGCAAGGTTTTACCGTGACATATTTCTTCTTCTTGAAAACCTTGATTATGCCAAGCTTGTTGACACAATAATAAATGATGAGCAAAACCATGCAGTTTTAAATAACTATTTAAGCATAGGCCTTTTATAATTGCGATTAACTTCCATCGGTGGTATACTTTTAATATAAAATACCACTTTTAGGAGGTTAAAAAATATGGACAACTGTATTTTCTGTAAAATAATAAACAACCAAATCCCCTCAGCCACAATATATGAAAACCATGAATTTAAGGTAATTTTAGACAGGTTTCCCGGCAGCGAAGGCCATATTCTTATATTACCCAAGGAGCATTATGCAGATATATTTGAAATAGACTCGCAAAAAGCAGGCAGGCTTTTTTCACTTGCCGTTGACATTGGAAATGCAATGAAAAAATCTCTAAACTTCCAAGGCATGAATGTGCTTCAAAACAACGGCGAAATTGCAGGACAAACCGTATATCATTTCCATCTTCATTTGATTCCAAGATATGAAAATGACACCATAACAATAGCATGGCAGCCCATGGAAGTTTCAGATGAAAAAATAGAAGAAATCCGCTTAAAAATATCGAAGGAAATCACGATTTAATTCAATTCTTCTAATTCCTTAACAAAATGCACAAAACACCTAACCCATTAAACCAAAGTCTAAAACAATCGGTTTAATGGGTTAATTAAGTTAAACTTTTTTATTCTAAATGAGATGTACAGTTTGGGCAGCGTGTTGCATCAACAGCAATTTCAGTTTTACAAAAATCGCATACTTTTGTTGTTGGAGCTGCTTCTTCCTCAGGCTTTTCTCCTCTGTTTCTTAAGCCGTTCATAGCTTTAATCATTGCAAATATAACAAAGGCCATAATAAGGAAGTTTATTATTGCAGTTATAAACGTTCCATAGTTTAAAGTGGCAGCGCCCACCTCCTGTGCATCAGCCAATGTGGCATAGTTTCCTCCGTCAAGGGCGAAAAACCAATTGGAAAAATCGAGGCCTCCGAAAAACCTTGAAATAACAGGCATAATTATATCCGCAACAAGGGAATCCACAATAACCTTAAACGAACCGCCGATAATAACACCCACAGCCATGTCCATTACATTGCCTTTGCTTATAAACTCCTTAAACTCTCCTACAAACCCTTTGCCTTTTCCCATAAAAATCCCCCTAACTTATTTTAATATTTTTTAAAGCACATGAATGCAGACCTTGGGCTTTGCCCAAACCCACTTGCTTTTTGAAAAAAGCAAGACCAAAAACTTTTATCAAAACCGCATATTAATGCGGTTTTTAGTTGAAACTGAATGAAGGAGCAAAAATAAATACAGAAGCTACAAAGTGTTTTACAAAGCAAATTCCCGATTGGGAAACACTCATATTGTTATTTTTTCCACAACCAAACCATTTTAAAAATATGTAAAATTCTATATTTCCGCCTTATTTTTCTTCTGTTTCTTTATATATTGCGTGAACAACATATCTGTTTGCAGTTCGTCCTGTGTCTGTGCAGGTAGAAAGGGTTATTACTCTGTCTGTAATTTCAGCCTTAACCCCTAAATCAACAACAGTTTTTTTGTTGGTCATGTCTATAAACTTTTTAAAATCCTTATCATCATTAAATGAAAAATCATAGCTTTCACTGTTGGCAACTGTTCTGTAAGCCGAATATATTTCATATACATCAATGCCGTCTTCTCTTAGAATTTTAATTTCCTGATTATTTTTTGCATATTCAAGCTTTCCGTATTTCATAAGGTTTCCAAACATAGCTCCGTTTTTCATATTATGCCCATAGATAATTGTGTTTTTGTCAGTAAAATCATCATTATTTCTGTAATCAACAAAAATACTGCCAAAGCTTGAATATTTCTTTTTATAGCTTGTATATATATAATCATCATTACTTTTTCTGTTCATAAGAAGAGGATAATCAACGGTTGTGCCTTTGATATTAATCCAGCCAATAATATCTTCATTAACATCCTTAAGTTTGTTAAAATCAATCCTTTTACCCAAAGGTATTTCCTGTGCTTTGCCTGCACTTGCCTCTATGCCGCTTTCTTCATTATCTTCCTTGGGCAAATTTTCTGCTATATTATCAAAAACAAACTCATCCCTTGCACTTTCATAAAGCTCGTCCCCTGCCTTATATTCCAGAAATATTTTTATAAGGTTGTATGAAGAATAAAGTATAACACATATTAAAAAACCCATAACAAGTCTTTTATTTCTTCTTTTCAATATCAACCCTCCTCCTCACAGCTTTTTGCAAAATCTAAAGTAAAAAACTTCTGTTCTGTGTGCTGCAAAATATACCTTTCAAGCATTAATCTAAGCTCTGCCCTAACCTTTTTTGATACATTAAACGAAAATATCTTTTTATCTTCATTTTTTAAAACATGGCTTACAGCAGCAAATGCCCCTCCTGAAACAACAGCGGCAAAAGGAAATTCGTCTTTACAGTTTTCACAAATAAAGCCTGTCTGCGGTGTAAAATAATAAATTTGTAAATCTCTGCCGCAGTTTCCGCAAAGTCCAATCTCCCCCCAAAGCCCCATAAGCTGGAGATATTTAATTTCAAAAATGCTTACAGCCAAGAGCACATCATAATTTGCCTTTGAAATAACAGTAAGCGTGTAAAGAAGAAGCTTTAAAACCTCTTCTTCACGCATACCTTCAAACATTGTTTTTTCCACAAACTCAAGTATATAAGCACTATAACTTAGTTTAATAATGTCTTCTCTTATTGAATAAAAACTTTCTAAAACCTCTGCCTGAGTAACCGAAAAAAATCCTTTGCCCTCATAAACAACAAAGTCGCTGTAACAAAAAAGCTGGGTTGCAGAAAGAAACTTGCTTTTTCCGCTTTTTGCCCCTTTAACATGCAAATTAACCTTTCCCATTTCCTTTGTTAAAACAACAATTCTTTTGCTGCTTTCTCCTGAAGGGTATTCTTTTAAAACAATTCCTCTAAGGTTAGTAACACTCATAATCAGATATTCCTTTGGTCATAGCCAAAATTTTTAAGAAGAAAATCGCTGTCACGCCAATCTTTTTTAACCTTAACCCATAGCTGTAAGTTAATAGGCGAGCCAAGTAAGGCTGAAATATCATGCCTTGCCCTTGTGCCTATTTTTTTAAGCATCGCTCCTTGCTTACCAATTATTATGCCTTTGTGTGAATCTTTTTCACAATAAATGGTTGCTTCAATATCAACCATTTCTCTGTCGTTTCGCTTTTTCATTGAACTTATTTCAACAGCTATCCCGTGGGGAATTTCCTCCTGCAAAAGCTGCAAAGCCTTTTCTCTTATTATTTCCCCTGCAATTTGACGTTCAGGCTGGTCAGTTATCATATCCCCGGGGAAATATTGAGGTCCCTCGGGAAGCATGCTTTTTATAACCTCCATAAGACGGTCGCAATTTTCTCCTTCTTTCGCCGAAACAGGAACAATTTCCTTAAAATTATAAAGACTTCCATAATTGTTTATAACCGTAAGTATCTTGCTTTTTTCAACTGTATCTATTTTATTTATAACAAGTATAACCGGTGTTTTTGTGTTTCTAAGCCTCTCTATTACTTCTTTGTCAGCCTCAAGAACTCTTTCACCAGGTTCAATAAGCATTAAAACAGCATCCACCTCATTAAATGTGGTTTCTGCCGCTTTAACCATATAATTTCCAAGTTTATGCTTTGGTTTATGAATGCCCGGTGTATCAATAAAAATCACCTGAAAATCTTCTTTAGTCAAAATAGATTGAATTTTATTTCTGGTTGTTTGAGGTTTCGGCGATATTATTGCTATCTTTTCACCAATCAGCCTGTTCATAAGAGTACTTTTTCCAACATTCGGCCTGCCTATTAAAGATACAAACCCTGAATAAAATTTATTTTTTACCAAACTGTAAATCCCCTTCCGTCTTTAACAACAATGTTAACTTTAATAAATCTTCTGCAACTAAAATTTTTATAATTTAAAACTATGGGGAAGAAGTTCTTCACATGAATATGTTAAAATTTCACCCTTTAAATTTTCTAAAACAATTAAACCCTTAGGCATAAACTCCGCCATAACCTGTCTGCAAATTCCGCAAGGATAAGTTAAGTCATTTGAAACTGAAACAACAGCAATCTTTTCAAATTCCCTTTCTCCATCACTTACCGCCTTAAAAATTGCAGTTCTTTCAGCACAGTTTGCTGCACCATATGACGAATTTTCAACATTGCAGCCTGTATAAACTTTGCCGCTTTTTGTTAAAAGTGCTGCCCCCACACTGAATTTTGAATACGGGGCATAGGCAAATCTTTGGGCCTTTTTCGCCTCTTCAAGAAGCTGTCTGTTATCCATAAAATCACTCCAAAATATATTCCATATTATCAGGGAAAACACAAATCCATGTTTTCCCTGAATTTATTTTCAGCTCTTCGCCTTTTTCGTCAAACCATTTTGTAGGTGTTTTAATATCACTTTTTTCCCATGTTATTGTTCTTGCCTTTCCGTTTGTGGCAAAAATCCCTTCACCTTTTCCAATAAGGTTTACAGTTCTGCGCCCCGCATCATCTTGAGGTATTACCCATATGCCTGTTTTTTGTATAATCACATTTTTAACCCGCAGAACCTCTCCTGTCAAGTCATCAATTTGAGCAGTGTCACTTTGTATTCTTTTATAATTTCTGTTTTCCTCGTCATATATAAAACTGCTTTTTTGATACTTAGAATATGGCAAAGTTATGTTTTCCGCCGAAACAGCGTTTCCTCCCAATGCCGTTTCCTCATCATAAAACTTAAATAGAGGTTCAATATCTCTATCCATTTTATATTTATGTTTTGCTGCACTTTCAATAAGGTTTTCAGCACTTGTGTATGAACTGTGTTCATACATTCCCGGGATGTTCATTCTTTCCTTATCCCGCCAAAAAGATGAATCATTCATGCCGTCAATATTGTCTAAACCGTTTTTTCTTATTGCGGCATACCCTGTTTCACTTCCCCCATGATGAACAAAAATTCCGTCATTATCCATGGCAAACACTGTAAAATAATCTCTTGCACTTCTTACAGGCCCTATTTTTTCAGCATCAAAACTTTCAAAAATTCCAACTATTCTTGTTATTTCCCCTTCTGCAAGGGTTTCATAATATAAGGACGCCTGCCCTATACCGCTTTGGGGCAATGCCTTATGAAGATTATTAATCATAATGGCAAAAGGACGTCTTTTTGCAGCCTCTTCCTCCACATATTCTCCTGTTATTGTGCTTAAAACAAAACCTTGAGGAATTTTAAAAATATCCTCATCTTCTGTTTCTTCCTCATTGTTTTCAACACTTGAAGGAGGTTGTGTCTTTGGAACTTCTTTCCCGCTCTTTTTAAAACAGGCTGTAAAAGCCATGGAAGAAATTATGCATAAAAGAATAAGTAATGACTTTTTCATTTTGTCCTCCCGATTATCTTAAAATTCCCAAAGACTCAAGAATCTCCTTTTGTTTTAAAACCATAACCTTTTCTTCATCTTCCTCAATATGGTCATACCCAAGAAGATGAAGCATGCTGTGAGCAGTTAAAAATGCCATTTCACGCATAAAGCTGTGTCCGTATTCCTCCGCCTGCTCTATTGCCGTATCAACAGAAATTATTATATCCCCTAAAATAATTTCATCATTTTCATTCTTTTCAGGTTCTTCCCAAACATCAAAACTTAATTGAGGAAAGCTTAAAACATCTGTTTCTTTATCAATTCCTCTAAACTGCTTGTTTATTTTTTTTATTTCTTTTATTGTAACAAGAGAAAGGCTTATTTCACACTTTTCTTCAAACTTTTCATACTGTAAACATTTTAAACATACATTTTTCAGTGTTTCTTCCATTTCCTTTGAAAGTTCATACCCCTCAATTCTGATATCAATTAAAAGCGTCACTTTAAATCCTCCTGTTTTTTGTTCTGTTGGTCTTCCCTTGTTTTTTCGATTTCTTCTGTTTTTGGATAAGCAATTCTTCCATGATACATTCCGTTAAAAACCCTTAAAAATGATTTTTTAATTGTTTCAAGCTCGCTAAGGTCAAGACGGCATTCATTAAGCTGTCCGTCAGTAAGCTTGTCCTTAAAAAGTTCATCAATAAGAGATGGAATTTCATCAGCAGTATGCTCCGTTGCTGTATAACTTCTTACAGCGGCCTCAACCGTATCGGCAAGCATAACTATTGCCGCCTCTTTACTTTGGGGTATCGGCCCCTTATATCTAAAATCCTTTTCGTCGATTTCCACGTCAGGTTTTGATTTGGCAGATTTAAAATAAAAATATTTCACCAAAGTATTTCCATGGTGCTGTTCAATAATATCCATAACAACCTTTGGAATTTTATGTTCACGAGCCAGCTCAAGGCCGTCGGCCACATGCTCCACTATCATTTTAGAGCTTATATAAGGGTCGAGATTTTCATGAACATTCTCTCCAAACTGGTTTTCACTGAAATACTGAGGTTTTTTAAGCTTTCCAATGTCATGATAATAAGCCCCCGCCCTTGCAAGAACACCGTCTGCAAAGATTTCGTATGCCGCTGTTTCCGCAAGGTTTGCAACAATAAGGCTGTGGTGATATGTTCCGGGGGTTTCCGCCATAAGCCTTCTCATAAGCTCGTTATCATGGTTTAAAAGGTCAAGAAGTCTGTATTGTGTGTTTATTCCAAAAACGGCTTCCCATAAAGGAGGACTTCCCATAACAATCAAAACCGAACAAAATCCTACAAAAAAAGAGTATATGGCTTCGTTCATAATCGTTTGTGAAAAGTTTTTAAAGAAAAAAAGATTAACTCCAACATAAGCAATTCCATGAATAATACCCATGCCTGCCGAAACAATAACAATTCTTGACCTTCTGTTTGTGTACTGAACAAGAAGAGCCGCGAAACTGCCTGTAACAAGGCTGTAAACAAGAAAATCTCCTTGACCGTTGAATATAAAAAGCCCTGATATTGCCACAAAGGCATTTAAAACAAGAGCGATCTGCGGTTTTATAAGTATGGATATAAGCATGGCGAAAATAGATATGGGAATAAGGCTGTAACTTTCCATGTTTGCCATAATACTTATTGCTAAAACATGTAAAATATAAACTGAAAAAAGCACCAGGGTTTTCGCCTTATCTTTTAAAATTTTCTGTTTTTGTGTTTTCATGTAAAAAAACACTGCCATAAATATCATAAGCACAATAAATATGCTTCCTGCAAAGGGAATAACACTCCCCACATAAGTATTGTTTATAAGCCCAAGCTCTGTTAAAAGTTTAAAAACTTCCTCTGTAACAACTTCGCCTTCATCAATTATTTTTTGGTCTTTATAAACCATTACAGGCTGAATTTCCGAAACATTTTGTTCCCTTGCCGCCTCCATTGCCGCAGCATCTATTATAAAATCAGGCTCCAAAACAGCCGTAACCACATCATCAATTAAATCTCTTAAAGGTTTTTGCCAAACTGTGTTTGCGGCATTTTCCTTAGCACTAATTTTCACCCTTGAAAGAGTTTCCTCCGTTATTCTTTCATCAAACGCTTTATTGATAATTCCCTTTGTTTCTTCGGCAAGCTGGGCTTTTCCCATTTCCGTTAATTCATAATAACTTCTTGCCTGCTCTTCGGAAACAGCAACAGGGATTTTAAAAACAGCATCTATTGTAAAACTCGGCTCACTAACACCTGTTTCATCATTTTCAGAAACAGCCTCTTCAGCCTTTTTTAAAGCATTGTTAAAATCGGCAAAAAAACCGTCAGCCTCATTAATAACATTTCTCTTTACTTCCAAATCATGTTTATAAAGAGGTTCAACCTTATTAAGTGCCTCTTCTTTAAGCTTTTGTGTTGCTAAATGGTTTTCAGTTGTTATGGGAGAAACATATCTCCTTCCGGCAACCTCTCCTACTTTTATGTTTTCCGTGTCATTAATGTATGACCCTGTGATTATAGAAAACACCGTAATAAAAAATGCCAAAACAAGCAAAACCATATTAAACAAGGCTGTGTTATCAATATTATTTTTATTTTTTTCATATGTTTTGCTCAATTAAATCACTTTCGCTTTCCCACAAACGCTCTTTTGCCAAGTGTATTTTTCTCTATATTTTCTTTTGTTTTTGTTTCAGACTTTTCGTATGCCAAAATAATCTTTTGAACAAGGGGATGGCGCACAACATCCTTATTTGTAAGCGTTATCATGTCAATATCGGCTATTCCCTTTAAAATTTTTGTTGCTTCAAACAAGCCGCTTTTTTTGCCCTCACCAAGGTCTATTTGAGTTATATCCCCTGTTATTACAGCTTTTGAGCCATAGCCTATTCTTGTTAAAAACATCTTCATCTGTTCGGGGGTTGTGTTTTGCGCCTCGTCAAGAACAATAAAAGCATTATCAAGAGTACGTCCTCTCATGTAAGCAAGAGGTGCCACCTCTATAAGACCTTTTTCCATATTTGCCGCAAATTTTTCAGCACCCATAATCTCATACAGTGCATCATAAAGAGGCCTTAAATAAGGGTCTACTTTCTGCTGCAAATCTCCGGGAAGAAAGCCTAACTTTTCTCCTGCTTCAATGGCAGGCCTTGTTAAAATAATTCTATTTACATCATTGTTTTTAAATGCTGTTATTGCCATTGACATAGCAAGATATGTTTTTCCCGTTCCTGCAGGGCCAATGCCAAAAACAACAGTGTTTTTTCTAATCATATCAACATATTTTTTTTGCCCAAGGGTTTTTGGCTTCACAGGTCTTCCGTTTATTGTAAGACATATAACATCATCGTGAAGTTTTTCAAGCTCCTCTGTTGTGCTTTCCTCAACACTGTCAATAAGGTATTGAAGACTTTGTTCTGTTATTTCATCATTTTTGCTTGCAACCTTTATAAGCTGTTCAAGCACCTTTACAGCCTTTTCTGCACGGCTTCCCTCTCCTACAATTTTAACTAAATCTCCTCTGTTTACAATATTAACCCCAAACCTTTCCTCAAGTCTTTTAACGTTTACATCATATTGTCCGAAAACTTTGGAGATTTTCTCATTTTCTATGGTAACAAACTTTTCTTTTTCATCCATTTATATCTGCTTCACCCTTCTCGTCAAAAATTTTTTCCATTCCTATATCTTCTATAACAATGTAAACAACCTTTGCTGCAGTTTTTCCTTCATCTGTAAAAAATTCTGTTTTTATATCAACAATTTCAGCTTCATTAAACTCAAATTCCTGTCTTTGTTTTTCAATATCATTAAAAATCAGCTCTTTAGCTTCTTTTTCTGTTCTTACAGTTTCCTCTTCTTTATATTCATAAAAACTTTCAGTTATAATTTTAAAAGGCAGTGTTACTTTGCCCGCTTTAAAAACTTTTTCATCTTCATCTTTCTTTTCCCACAATCCATTTAAAACAGGGGAAACAGGGTTGATTAAATAATCTCCTACAATTAAAATTTTATCTGTTTTTTTCTCTCCTGTATATACCTTTTTCAAATATTTAAGACTATATTCATATTCTTTTTCATAAAAGCTTTTTCCTCTTATTTCAGCCTTTGAATAAACATATTTCCGCCCTATTTCTGTATCCATATCCTTTATTGTAAGAATGCTTGAAACAAGAACATCCCCCTCATCAACAACATCCCCGGCTTTAACAAGGGGAGTTCCCCTTGAAACAGAAATGCTTTCAATAACACAAGCTTTTTTGCTTATAATATCCACGGCACTTTCTTTATCTTCAACTGTTACCTTAGGAAGAGTTTCAACAACGGTTATTGTTACATCAGTGCCTTTTGTAACAATGGCAACCCAGGAAATATCATTAAAGCCTGCAATTATTTTTTTTGTAAGGGTTTTGTTGTCAAGGCGAAATTTCAGCTGACCTATGTATAAGCCTTCTTTTTTGCAAAACTCCATAATTTCTTCTGCCGCAACTCTTTCATTGCCTTTAATGTTAACTGTCCAGACAAAACTGCTCATTACATAAAGTGCAAAAACAAAAATAAAAAGCCCCTCTGTGTAAAACTTGCGTTTTTTATATTTGCTTATGGTAAAAGGAAAACCCTTTTTTTTAATAATTTTAACCTTGCACTTTGTCCGCCTTGCACAATCTCCAAGCCTTTTAAAATCTTTTATGCCGACTTTCATTATTGTGCCTGTTCCAAGATATTTTATATCCCAAAGAAAAACACCTTTCATAGCGGCAAGATTTATAAACCTTTCAACTGAAAATCCTGACACCTTAATAATAACATATCCCCGAAGATAATGCCATAACGCAAGAAACATATATTCACCTCCCGTTAACTTTTTTCCAAACCTAATATAATATGCCTCAAACCTTAAAAACAAGGGAAAAAACAGTGCCCTTAACAGTTATGCTTTCTGCCGTTATGCTTTTAAGAATAAGGTTTCTCCCCTCCAAGCATACAACCCCTGCACCTGTGTTAATTCTCACCGTTTCCTCACTGTATTCTATTATTCCTTTATAATTTTCGAGGATAACTTCCTCCCTTCCCACAAAAGTTATAAGGGGTATGTCAAGAACCGATTCCTTAGGCAGTTCCAAAGCCTCTGTAACGGCACTTCGCACATTTCGTTTCAAAAGGGTATCCTCCTTTATTCTTTTCTATCTTTTATAAATATGCGAAAAAAAATTAAGAAATGACAAAATGAAATATACCTCAAAAGTCATATTTTTTATCAGACCTTTGAGGTATATTAATTTGCTTAAAATAAAATTGGTTTTTTAGGTATTATGAGATATTTTAGCCTTAATTATTTGATTTGTTCAAGATTCCAAATTTCTTTGGCATATTGGTTAATTGTTCTGTCACTGCTGAATTTTCCGCTTTTTGCAGTGTTTATAATTGCCATTTTAGCCCATCTTCTTTTGTCTTTATATGCTTTATCAACTTCACTTTGCGCCTGTGCATAAGCTTCAAAATCTTCAAGCACAAAATATTCATCTGCACGACTTCCGTGAAGCCCGTTAAGAAGAAGATTATATAAATCTCTGAAAAGCTCAGGATCGCTTTCAAATGTTCCGTCAATAAGAGAAGTAAGAGCCATTCGCACATCCTGATTAAGGTTATAAACCATCCAAGGGTCGTATGTGCCGTTTTTATATTTTTCAATGGCTTCGTCGGCTTTTAAACCGAAAATAAATATATTTTCCTCCCCTACTTCTTCATAGATTTCAACATTTGCACCATCTAATGTTCCAACCGTAATTGCACCGTTAAGCATAAATTTCATATTTCCAGTTCCGCTTGCCTCTTTTCCTGCTGTGGAAATCTGTTCGCTTACATCGGCACAGGGAATAAGTTTTTCCGCAAGTGAAACTCTATAGTTTTCCATAAATACAACTTTAATTTTTCCGCCGATTGTTTCATCGTTATTAACCACATCAGCAACACTGTTTATAAGCTTAATTATAAGCTTTGCTGTTTTATAGCTTGCGGCACTTTTTGCACCGAAAATAAATGTTCTTGGAGCAATATCCAACGACGGGTTAAATTTAAGTTTGTTGTAAAGGGAAATAATGTGCAAAACATTAAGAAGCTGACGCTTATATTCATGAAGCCTTTTAACTTGAATGTCAAAAATAGAGTCCGGATTAATTTCAATTCCCTTTGTTTCTTCAATATATTTTGCAAGAATTTTTTTATTTTCTCTTTTAACTTCCATAAACTTATCCTGAAATTCCAGTTCATCACAGTATTCCAAAAGTTTATTAAGTTCATCAAGGTTTTTAATCCAGCCGTCACCGATTTTTGATGTTATAAGTTCCGCTAAATCAGGGTTTGCATGAAGAAGCCATCTTCTTTGGGTTATGCCGTTTGTTTTATTGTTAAACTTTTCAGGATAAAGATTATAAAAATCTTTCAGCTCCTGATTTTTAAGAATTTCAGTGTGTAAAGCGGCAACACCATTTACGCTGTGGCTTCCCACAATGGCAAGATATGCCATTCTAACCTGACCGTCAGCAACTATGGCCATGTTTCTTATTTTTGCAGAATCATGGTACTTTTCCATAAGTTCAAGGCAAAAACGTCGATTAATTTCTTCAACAATTGTGTATATACGAGGAAGAATACGGCTGAAAAGCTCAATAGGCCATTTTTCAAGAGCCTCGCTCATTATTGTATGGTTTGTGTAAGCACAGACTTTTTTGGTTATATCCCATGCTTCATCCCAAGGCACGTCATTTTCATCAACAAGCACCCTCATAAGCTCTGCAACAGCAACCGTCGGGTGTGTATCGTTAAGCTGAAAAGCAACTTTGTCGGGAAGTATGGAAAAATCCGTATGTGCCTTTTTAAACCTGTCAATCACCCTTTGAACCGTTGCCGAAATAAAGAAATATTGCTGACGAAGACGCAGTTCTTTTCCTGAATAATGCTCATCCGCAGGGTAAAGCACGTCTGTAAGGGTGTGGGCAAGTGTTTGTTCTTCAAGGGCTTTTTGATAGTTGCCCTCATTAAAGCTTTGAAGGTCAAATTTATTTTTTGCGGCAGCATCCCATAAACGAAGTGTGTTTACAACCTTGTTTCCATATCCTATAACAGGATAATCATAAGGCACCGCTATTACAGATTGATAATTTTCTTGAATATATTTATATTCTCCGTTTCCTTTAGGAACAGCTTTTACGTTTCCGCCAAATTTAACTTCTATGGAATACTCCCCTCGTCTTATGCACCAAGGATCACCATTTTCAAGCCAGTTGTCAGGTTTTTCAACTTGATAACCGTTTTCTATTTTCTGCTCAAAAATTCCATAATGATACCTTATGCCGCAGCCATAGGCAGGGTAGTTAAGGGTTGAAAGAGAATCTAAAAAACATGCTGCAAGACGTCCTAAACCCCCGTTTCCAAGGCCCGGGTCAGGCTCGATTTCCTCAATTTTGTTATAGTCAATTCCAAGCTCTTCAAAAGCCTCTTTTATAGGCTGTGACGACATAGTGTTTAAAATTGCATTTCCGAAAAACCTTCCCAATAAAAACTCCATCGAAAGATAATATACAATTTTCACATCATCATTATAATAGCTGTCGTGGGTTTTCATCCAGCTTTCGTTTATAGATTCTTTTATGGAATAAACGGCGGCTTGATATATTTCGTTTTCCGAAGCATTTTCCACAGATTTTCTAAAAACAGCACTTAAATTATTAACTATTCGCTCCTTAAATTCTTCCTTGGTGAAATTAGGTCTTAACATATTCTTCCCCCTTAATGAAATATTTGTTTCTCGGAAAAGCTGATACATAAGACGATTTCCAAAAAACTTGTGAAACGAAAATACCGATAATTATATTTTTAAACACAGTATTTTATAATAACCTTTAAATATATTAATTATTTTTTTATTAATAACTTTTAAAACTTAAACACTATTCCTATAACCATGGCAGATCCAATATAAAAAAGCGGATGTTTTTTAAACTTATTTGTAAGAAATATAAGAACAGCAAAAAGAATTATTTCTTTATATTTAAAAACTTCTGCCAAACTTCCCGAAATATTAAAAACATCTTTGTTTAAAATTTCCCCTGTTGCAAGTGTTAAAGCCACCGCTCCAAGCATTCCCGTAACAGCAGGACGCAGTGTAAAAAACACCTGCTCAACAATGGGGTTATCGGCAAACTTTTTAAGAAACTTGGCAATTATAATTATAATTATAATTGACGGCGTTATTATTCCAACTGTTGCCGTTATGCCTCCTATTATGCCATAGTTTTGAAAACCTACATAAGTTGCCATATTTATTCCTATAGGCCCTGGGGTTGACTCTGAAATAGCAATCATATCACTAACCATTTCATGGGTAAACCAATCATACTTATCAGAAAGCTGAAAAAGAAAAGGCAATGTGGCAAGCCCTCCGCCAATTGCGAAAAGTCCTATTTTAAAAAACTCGAAATATAAAACTAAAAGTCCCAAAATTTATAACCTCCCTTTTATACGAGGCATAATAAACCCAAAACAAATGCTTACAATAACAACAGAAATAGGCGACACCTTAAGAAAAAGAGTTGCCGCCAAAGCACATAAAGATATAATTAAGGGAATTGTTCCCTTAATATTTGTTTTCCACATTTTTATAACAGTGTTTAAAACAAGCACAGCAACAGCAACACGAATGGCCGCAAATGCACTTTGTATTGCTGCAGTTTGTGCAAAAGCTGTAAGAAAAGAAGCAATGGTGGTAATTATTATAAGGGATGGTGTAACTATTCCTAAAGTAGCAATTATACCGCCCCAAATTCCTTTTCTTTTATAGCCTATAAAAGTGGCTGTGTTTACGGCAATTATGCCGGGAGTACATTGTCCTATGGCATAATAATCCATAAGCTCTTCTCCCGTTGCCCATTGTTTTTTTTCAACAACTTCCGCCTGCAAAAGGGGAAGCATTGTAAGCCCTCCTCCAAATGTAAAGGCACCTATTCTTGCAAAAGTTATATATAAATCCCAAAATTCTCTCAATTTTAAAACCTTCCTTACTCCCCTTCTTGACCTTGAAGTTTTCTTGTTTGGTCTGTGGTTATAAGGGCATCAATAATTTCATCAACATCACCGTTTAAAACATTTTCAAGCCTGTGTATGGTAAGCCCTATTCTGTGGTCTGTTATTCTTCCTTGGGGGAAATTATATGTTCTTATTCTTTCACTTCTGTCACCTGTTCCCACTTGTGAACGTCTTTCTTTTGAAATTTCATCATCATGCTTTGCCTGTTCCATTTCATAAAGCCTTGCCAAAAGTATTTTCAAGCCTTTTTCTTTATTTTTAAGCTGGCTTTTTTCATCTTGACAGCTTATTACAATCCCCGTTGGAGTATGTGTTATTCTTACGGCAGAGTCTGTTGTGTTAACACTTTGACCTCCGTTTCCTGATGAACGGAAAACATCAATTCTTACATCATTCATATCAAGGTTTACATCCACATCCTCAGCCTCAGGAAGAACAGCAACCGTAACTGTGGAGGTATGTATTCTTCCTCCGCTTTCTGTTGAAGGTATTCTTTGAACACGATGAACACCGCTTTCATATTTAAGCCTGCTGTATGCACCATGCCCACTAATCATAAAAGAAATTTCTTTAAAACCGCCAAGATCACTTTCATTTGCACTCATAAGCTCTGTTTTCCAACGTCTGCTTTCCGCATATTTAGAATACATTCTAAAAAGGTCTGATGCAAATAAAGCAGCCTCATCTCCGCCTGCTCCCCCGCGTATTTCAACAATAACGTTTTTCTCATCATTAGGGTCTTTTGGCAAAAGAAGCACTTTTATTTCCTGTTTAAGAATTTCAATTTTGTCCCTATTTTCGTTTAATTCTTCTTTAAGAAGCTGTTTAAACTCATCATCATTTGTTTCTCCAAGCATTTCAAGGGTTTCTTTAACTGCTGTGTTTGCATTTTTATACTCTTTATATTTTTCAACAATCGGTGTAATATCACTATATTCTTTCATAAGCTTGCGCCATACATTTTGATCTGAAATAACCTCAGGGTCATTAACCCTGTCGCCAAGCTCCATGTGTTTTCTTTCAAGTTCCTCAATACGCTCAAACATCCCTTATCTTTACCTCTTCCCTAACTTTTCATTCCAAGCACAACTCTGTCCATTCCTGCTAAATCTTTAATAATTTCTATATTAATAAATCCTTCTTCTCTAAGCAAAAAAGAAACTGCCTCGCCTTGATTAAACCCGATTTCAAAAAACATCCAGCCTTTTTCTTTTAAAAATCTTTTTCCGTCTTTAACTATAGCTCTGTAAAAATCAAGACCGTCTTCTCCGCCGTCAAGAGCCGAAAATGGCTCATGGTTTTTAACTTCCTCCATAAGAGAAGGTATTACACTTGTTTCTATATAAGGAGGATTAGACACAACAGCATCAAAAAATCCTTCAAAAGAATCTGAAATTTCTTTAAACAAATCGCTTTTTATAAAGTTTATGTTTACATTGTTATTTTTTGCATTTTCTGCGGCAACCCTTAAAGCTGTGTCGCTTATATCAATTGCCCATAACTCTTTTATACCAAACTTTCCAAGACTTATGGGTATACACCCACTTCCTGTTCCAACATCAATTATTTTATTTATTGCATGCCTTTTTCCATAATCCAAAATGGTTTCAACAAGAATTTCAGTATCAGCCCTTGGTATAAGCACTCCGCTTTCAACTTTAAAATTAATGTTCATAAATTCGCACTCGCCAAGTATATATTGAGCGGGAATTTTTTGTTCACGTTTTTTTATCATTTCTTCAAAATCTTTTGTTTCTTCTTCTGTAAGTATATAATCATCTTTTGTAAAAAGCTGAACTTTCGTCAGACCTGCAGCTTTCATCATAAAAAGCTGTGCGTCAAGATTAAACTCTCCAGCTCCGCTTTCTTTAAGTCTTTTTGAGCCTTGAGAAAGAAGTTCCTTAACAGTCAACGCCCTCATCCTCAAGCACTCCCCTCATGGCAGCTATTGCCGCTTCAATTTGAAGCTCATCAGGCTCTGCAGTTGTTGCTTTTTGAAGCCAGAACCCCGGTGCACTTATAATTTTTACAAACGCTCCTTCGTTTCTTCCTGCCCATTGAATAATTTCATAAGATATTCCCGCAACAAAAGGCACAAGGATAACCCTGCTTAAAAGCCTTAAAAGAAAATTATCTGTGCGTAAAAAAAAGAAAACAATCATGCTGACAATCATAACAATAATCAAAAAACTTGTTCCGCATCGTCTGTGCATTCTTGTATGCTTCTTCACATTTTCCACAGTAAGTTCTTCTTCATGTTCAAAGCAGTTTATTGTTTTATGTTCTGCACCATGATACTGAAACACACGCTGAATTTCCTTCATTTTTGAAATTAACAAAATATAAAGAACAAAAATACAAATCCTTGTAAGTCCTTCAACAATGCTTAGTGCCCATGTTCCCGGAAGATATTCTTTAAAAATCCCCCCTACAAAAACAGGCAGCATAAAAAAAAGTACAACTGAAAATATTATGCTTAAAAAAACACTGAAATATATTAAATAATCAGTAAACTTATCGCCTAATTTCTCTTCTAAAAACCTTTCAAACTTAGACGGTTCTTCTTCGGTTTCTTCTTCAAGACCTGCAAGCTGTGCAGAACGCATAATTATTTTAACACCCATAATCATAGACTCTAAAAATGCAGCCATGCCTCTGAAAACAGGCAGTTTAAAAATTCCTTCCCTGTTTAATTTGCCGTCTATTTTTTCTTTCTCAACACATAAAGACCCGTCAGGCGTTCTTACAGCTAAAGCATACATCTTTTTGCCTCGCATCATTACGCCTTCGATTACGGCTTGCCCTCCGATTTTTGTTTGTCTCATTTTTATCTCCAATCAAAATAATATAGAAAAAAAGGCCGGCTGAAATTACCCCACGCCGACCCCCTGCTTTTATTTTATTTTCTGCCGTATTTTCTGTTGAATTTTTCAACTCTTCCGCCTGCTTCAAGCAATAATTTCTGGCTGCCTGTATAGAACGGATGGCATTTTGAGCAAACCTCGACTCTAATTTCTTTCTTAGTTGAGCCTGTTACAAACTCATTTCCACAGTTGCACCTAACAGGGCACTGGTGGTATTCCGGATGTATTCCTTCTCTCATTTTTTTCACCTCTTATAATAAGTTTGTTGATCAATAATCAAATTAATCAATTATTTATAGACAACGGAAATATTATAACATATCATGTTTTTTTTAGCAATAAAAACATTTTATTTTCCTTTCATTAAAGGAATTGTTTTTACAAATTCTTTATTATTTTTTGTTTTTTTAATAAGATCAATAATATTTTCAGTTGCTTCAAAGGTTTGTACTCCGCTTATTAAATTTCTTAAAATATAAACAGATTCCATTTCCTCTTTAGATAAAAGCTTGTCATCTCTTCTTGTTCCTGATTTTACTATGTCAATGGCTGGAAAAATCCGTCTTTCAGAAAGTTTTCTATCAAGAACAAGCTCCATATTGCCTGTTCCCTTAAATTCCTCAAAAACAACATCATCCATTTTGCTTCCCGTTTCAATTAAAGCCGTTGCCAAAATCGTAAGACTTCCACCATTTTCAATGTTTCTGGCTGCGCCAAAAAACTTTTTAGGCATATAAAGTGCCGCAGGGTCAAGACCTCCCGAAAGGGTTCTGCCGCTTGGAGCAGTTGTTAAATTATAGGCCCTTGCCAACCTTGTTAAGCTGTCAAGAAGAATAATTATATCCTTGCCTTGCTCCACAAGCCTTTTTGCCCTTTCCAAAACCATTTCCGTAACTCTTTTGTGATGTTCAGGCTGTTCGTCAAAGGTTGAATATACAATCTCAACATTTTCACCTTCAATGGAGCGCTGAATGTCTGTAACTTCTTCCGGTCTTTCATCAATAAGAAGCATAATAAGGTTTACATCAGGATGATTTTTTGTTATTGCATTTGCCATTTCAGTAAGAAGAATTGTCTTACCCACCTTAGGCGGTGCAACAATCATTCCTCTTTGGCCTTTGCCTATAGGTGAAATAAGGTCGATAATTCTTGCTGAAACCTCTTTTTGTTCAGTTTCAAGGGTAAGCCTTTCAGTTGGATAAATAGGTGTAAGGTCTTCAAAGTTAGGACGTTGCTTTGCTTCTTCCGGGTTATCGCCGTTTACGGATTTCACAAAAAGCAAGGCGCTGAATTTTTCTCCCTCTCTTGAATTTCTGATAATTCCCCTTACGCTATCACCTGTTTTAAGGTTAAATCTGCGAATTTGAGATGGAGATATATATATATCTCCGCTTCCCGGAAGAAAGTTTTCCCTTCTAAGAAAACCATAACCATCAGCCAATACCTCTAAAATACCCTCTTGAATTATTTCTTCTTGCTGATGCTGTTTTTCTTCCTGTTCCTTTTCATCTCTTTCTTGAACTTCCTCTTGCGGGGTATGGAAAAGTTCTTTTTCTTCCCTTTCGCTGTCTGTTTGGAGGGCTTTTTCCGCCTGTATTTTTTCAATAAGCTGGGCCTTTTTCAGAACTGTTATGTTTTTTATTCCCAACTGCTTCGCTTCTTCACGAAGCTGGGCAAGAGTCTTGCTCTCATTTTCCACTTTTTCAAACCTCCGATTTCTTATTGTTTAGGGATTTTAAGCGTTTGGCCTTCTTTTATTCTGTCATTTTCAGAAAGCCCATTAGCATCTAATATCTTTTGATATAATGCACCGTTTCCAAGGGTTTTCTTCGCTATAATCCAAAAGCTGTCTCCGTCAACAACAGTGTATGTGTCAAACTGTGTTGGGTCAATATTGGCCGGCTCAGTCAAGGCAGGCTCTTCTTGGGGAACAGTGTTTGTTTCTTCATGGTTTTCCGAAACATCACCCACATTATCCACAGGAAGATTATCTTCATCTTCCATAGAATAAAGCTGCTCTTCAAGGGCAAGCATACTAAGTTTCAGCTCTTCGTGTTTTTCTTTAAGTTCATGATAGGCTTCCACCTTTTTGTTTGCTTCATTAAGCCTTCCTGTTAAAGAGATTGTCTTGTAACCTAAAAACAAAACAATTAAAGCCGCAACAGCAACGGCTGTTATAATAATGGTTTTTCCATTTATAGTGCTTTCTTCATCATCATACTCTTCGTTATCTCTAAAGAAATCATCTAAAACCTTGCCCGTTTCTTCTTTTGTTTCTATATCACAAAATGCACCTTCGTTATAAGTTGTCTGAGGAGCTTTTTTTTGTTTTTTCTTTGTTTTTTTCTTTACAGAAAACTCTTCATTATTTGTTTCATTATCTTCATAATATAACGGAGATTTTCTTCCTGAACGGCTTGTTCTTCTCACAAGCTGAACAATTTCTTCACCCTCGTCTTCTTTAATTTCTTCTATATATTCTTCTTGCTGATTTTCCTGTCCATTATTATGTATATTATTTTCAGAAAAATCATTTTTTTGCAGATGTTCATTCTTTGTTTCTTCGTTTTTTATTTTTTTATGCTTGCGGCTTGGCATTTTAAAGTCATTTGTTTCCTCGTGTACCGTTCGTTCTCTATGAGAACCTTCTTCTGCTGCTGACGGATTTTTAATAGGATGATTTTTCATAAGAAGCTGAACAATTTCCTTAGGAAAATCCTCCATCCCCGTTTCCTCTCCCACTATATCCTCGTCAAATCTATCTTCACCCATGCTAACCTCCTGCATAATTTAACACGCATATTTACTCTAACATAAAAATTATATTATATTATTGTACATTCAGCCTTTGCAAGTGTCAACAAGGGTTTGAAGTTCTTATTAATATTTTAATATTTTTAATGTGTTAAAAAATTAAACTTCAAGTTCGCCTTTATCATTAAATGAAACTTTTATATTTTCCTCAATAAGAGTAACATCATTCTTGATTTCGTTATAAATGCTTTCCGAAACAATAACTTCACCAAGATGAAGGGTGTTTTTAATTATCATAATTTTTGCTGTTTCTTTTTTCATTCCCCCTGAAGTTCTAAAGGCTACGCCAATTGCCTCTTTTTCCGTAGGCATAAAAACAGGAACTTTTCCTCTTTCAAGAAATGTTGTTGTAATAAGGTTAGAATACATGGCATCATAGTCTATTGAATCCACAAGCTTTTTAACAGTAATATCAGCAAGGCCAATTCCCAAAGCATTTCCGTATGAATCCTCAGAAAGCCTTAATGTAACAAGCTTTTTAACCCTTGGCGCCGTCGGTTCTTTCTCGTCTGCAATTTTTAGTCTTCCAAGCACCTTTGTGTCCATGCCCGTTCCGCTGAACTGCTTGCCCATTTCTTCAACAATAAGAATATCCACATCTTCAAATGGAAGTTTTGGCACTTGACTATAACTTATTTTAAGCAGCTTTGCATCTTCTTCAATAAAGTTTTCAGGCTTAACCGATTTAAGTATATACGTTTCATCTTTTGAATTTTCCACAATTCCAAGCCCTGCAAGTATAGGTGCATTTTTAATTATAATCTCTGTTGTTTGAGGAATTGTTCTTCCAAGGCCGTTATCGTGCATTGCACTTGCACCCTTTTGTTTGCCAAGGCCAACAGAAAGCATTTTAACAATTCCGCTTTCATTTTCAGCGGTAAAGTCTGTGTGAGGCTTAATGCGGTTAACAACTATAACTCCATCGCTTTCAAAAGCAATTTTATCAAAATACACAGGTGTCCCTATTTCTGTATCTTCAAACTGTACAGTTTTCATAGAAGAACATATTTCGCATCCCATTGCCTCTTCGCTCATGCCAAACTTTTCTAAAACATGTTTCTGTCCCTCTGCCGTTGCACCTCCGTGGCTTCCCATGGCAGGAACAATAAAAGGAGTTGCACCGCAGTCTTTTACATAATCACAAACACTTTTAACAATAAGAGCAATGTTGTTTATGCCTCTGCTTCCTCCGCAAACGGCAATTTTTGATCCTTTTTTGATTTTTTCTCTTAAACCAATGTTATCAAACTCTTTAAAAACCTCTGCAGGTATATCGTTTATTTTTTCATCATTAAGATTTTGTCTGATTTTATACATTTTTGGAAATGCAACATTTTCACCAAAATTACTCATTTAAAATTCCTCCTATGTCTAAAATGGGGAAGAGCCGAAAAAATCTCGAACCCCTCCCCAACAACCGTAGTTTATTAAAACTTTTTATATTTTACCATACTTGGATTTTACAGCCTCAATCATAGCCTTATTTATATCCTCAAGATTTTCAGTCGATTTTGCATATTCCGCTTTAAAGGCAGACATTGCTGCTTTTGCCTCTTCAAAAGGCCCCGGAACATTTATAACAAGAGTTTCACCAATGTTTCCTATAACAAGCTTGCACCACATATGACCGTTTTTACCATAAAGCTCCTGAGAAAACTTATTTGTAAGTATTTCTTCAAGGGATGAATGGGTAAAATCTTTTCCTAAAGTTTCACTGTGACGGTGTCCTCCTCCGCTGCCTCCTATAAGAACAATAAGGTCGCTGTCTTTTGCGGTTTTTAAAATCACATCCACAATGCTGCTTTGAACATCCGTAACAGGTGAAAGCCTTAAAATTTCTGCCCTGCCGTTTATAGAAAGAAGTGTCTGCATAATCATTGGGCTGTCCGTATCAAGAACAATACCTTCTTTGATTTCATCACCTGTGGGAATTATAGCCGCCGACTTAAACATTAAGCCATCTCTCCTTCATGCATGTGCCTTCGCAATATTCAGGAAGATCTTTAAAATCCACACTTTTGATTTTTTCTACAGAATCAATTTGTGTTAAATCGCTGATTGTTATTCCTTCAGCGGCGGCAACAGCTTTAATAATGCCGTCAGCCTCTCTTAAAATATCTTCTTCCTCAATTCCGTAAACATCCATTTCAACAGACGAGCCTGTAACCCCGATTATGCGGACAACACTTTTAAGCTTATTGAAAAGTATTTTTTCAACCTCTTGAATGTTAAGACCCTTAACCTCTAAACCTTTGATTTTAATAACTGTTTTATCCACTTGAACAATTACTTTGCTGTCTTCCATAATAATCTGCTCCTAATCAAACCTCAACTTCACACTCTTCCACAAGGTCTGAAACCTTATATTTTGAAGCTTCATCAATGCCCGGAATAATTTCATCTGCTCTTGCGATTATTTCTTCCGGAGTTAAAATTTCAACCTTTTCTTTCATCCATTCTTTTGTTATACCAATGCTTCCAAGTTCTTCGTATGCTTTTTCTGTAATGTTATCATAGTCAGCTTCAATTCCCATATGTCTTGCAACTGCTAAAACAGCAGGAGAAGCACCAACGGTTTTGCCGGGTATACATCCGGCTTGGAGTGCCTTAATAATATATTTTGCAAGAACAGATTTGTCTGCAACTATACATGGAATATGAGCCTTAAGTGTCTGCGCATAAATTCCGCTTCCATGTGCAGTTTCACCGGCAGGGAACTGACGTGTAGGGAAAACTCGTCCATACATTTCAGGCATAATCATGCCAATTCCAACTGAAATAGTTCCGCCTGTCAACCCAAGAACAACATCACCGTTATCAACAATTTGCTGTTGTCCAAGTATAGGAAGAAGAATCTCCTCCATTGTTACAATATTCATCATTTCTGTTGCAGAGTTATTATTGCTTGCACGTCCTGAAATACAAACGTTATGAACAGGAATAATTTTCTTTGCAGGGTCCGGGCCTCTGAAAAGTCTTTTTCCTTTAAAGTTTGCATCCCACTGTAAAAGATGAGGTTCTTCTTTAATAAGTTCTTCGGAATAAGGCATCTCAACCATTTCAAGATAGCCAAAGTCACAGTTTATTTTTCCTCTGTCTGCAGCAGACATGAAAACAGTGGTTCCGTCAACCATTATGCCGTCGCTTGTTGTTGTAACAACATCAGGGTCAAAAATATTCATGCCCACAGGGCCGTCAACAGTTTTTGCAACAGCTTCAAAAGCTTCAAGAGGTGTAATATTACATTCTTTAACATCATTATAGTCAATAAACGCAATATTTAAAGGTATGAATTTTCCTTTTAACATTCCCTCGGGAATAAGTTTATATTTTAATTTAGCCATTTTAATTCCTCCTTAGTTTAACCGAATTAGATTAGTGTCTTCCTATGCCGGGTCTTCTGTCTTCAACATCATCACATCCAAGAAGCTCAGCTTCTTCTGTGGGATGAATAATATTAACAAGTTCTAAAATTGCACTTTTAACGTTTCCGTCTTTATCAAGGCCCTTTATTATAACAGTATGCATAGTTTCAGGAACACGAGGAATAACAACAAAATCAATTGATTCAACCCCGTCTTTAAGAGTCATTTCGCCCACAGCATGTTCAATTCGCCCTGTTCTTAAAGACTGCATTTTTGCAGAGCTAAGATTTTCAAGGCCTCTTATTTTTATTTCCATAGGTTTTGAGCTTTCTCCTGCCGCCACCTTCATTTTCTTTAAAAACTCAGGTAATTTTGTGTGCATTAATTTCATATTAAACACCCTTTCTGCTATTCGTAGCAAAGCTTTCCACATTAGTAAACAAATAATATTATCATTAAAATTCCAAACGCAGTTCCTATATACGAACGCATTTCGTTTTATATTTATATCTCTATACTACCAAAGCCTTACTTCTTAGTCAATAATCAATTCCCACAAATACAAGGCTTTTTACAGATTTTTTATAGTAAATATTTTTTTATTTAATATCCTTTTTCTTTTTAAATAAATATATTTTCTTTTTTTAAATGGTCATACCTGTCAGACCATCGCTGTGTATAAATTGTGGTTTAGTTTTTAAAATCATAACTAAATTAATTAAAAACAACAAAAACCCACACCTGCTATAATAATAATGTCTATATAAAAACAAAGCCAAAATCTTAGGAATTTCATTGGCAGAAGTTATGGATAGCATGAAGACAAACCTTTGGCAATACCCATGGTTTGTCTTCACTTTAACATCTGTTATAATAATGCGGCGGCAAAGCTTTTGATATTTTAAACATATTGCCCTAAACTCTAATCAAAAGGCTTTCCTCACTTTTTAGTGTTTATACCCAAAATTCCTCCTATTCCTCCGCCTGCTATGGAACATGAAATTCCTGCCGCCTTTCCTAAGGAAAACATCATTTCTTTTTGCCCGGAGGCAAGAATTAAGAAAACAAGTATAACATATACAAGCCCTGTTGCCATTCCCCAAACAACACCTCTTTTTTCTGCATCTTTACCTCCGTAAAATCCCGCTAAAAGAGCAGAAACAGACGTTATAACAACAGATGCTGGAGATATTATACCCTCAGAAATGTCTGAATATGTAAGCACTGCCGCAATAATAAAAAATGCCGCAACTGTAATTAAAAGTCCAATGCCTACACCCTTTGCAACTCCTTTATATTTACTTTCCTCCGTTGCAGAAACTGCTTTTTTTCGCTTATCCATAAAACACCTCCGATTAACTTAATTCACTATGCTTCTTTACTGCATTTATACAGACGCTCCCTCCTTAATCAATAATTATTTCTTCATAAATATCTTTTGTTTCTTTAAATTTAAATAAGTTCAGACTAAAATAATGCTGAAAAATAATTAAAACCCAAAAACTTTTTACAAAAATGATTTAAACACATAAACAGAAAAAAATTCAGCATAATCTTTTTACCAGTTGATTATTTTTTTTGTTTATGATTAAATTATATGTAAAGGAGCAATGAGCTATGAATAGAGAAAGATATATAGATTTGCATACACACACAACGGCCTCAGACGGAACTTTATCACCTGCAAACTTGGTGGCCGAAGCCGTATGGTGCGGTTTAAGTGCTGTGGCAATAACAGACCATGACAATGTAAACGGTATAGAAGAAGCACTTGATGCTGCAAAAAATTATGACATTGAAGTTATAAGCGGAATTGAACTTGCCGCTTACTACTACGCACCTCAAAAAACAGAAATACATATTGTGGGGCTTTTTGTAGATTATAAAAATCCCTTTTTGTTGGCAAACATAAATGAACTTTTAAAACAAAGGGTGGAACGTAATATTAAAATGACAAAACGCCTGACAGAGCTTGGTTTTCCCATTACATACGAAGAGCTTTTTGCCGAGGCGGGAAATGATGGTTTTTCAAGGGTTCACTATGCCAACGTTATGGTTAAAAAAGGATATGTTGAAACAAAAAACAAAGCTTTCACAAGCCTTATAGGTTCAGGCAAACCGGGGTATGTGCCACGTACTCTTCCAACCCCAAAAGAGTGTATAGATTTAATTCGTAAAAGCGGAGGCATAGCTGTTCTTGCCCATCCTACACTTTACGGCATGAATTATACACAAATAACAACAATGGCAAAAGAATTAAAAGCTTTGGGTCTTACAGCAATAGAAACAAAATATTCCACATATAAACCTGAACAAGAAAGGGAAATAACAAAGATAGCGGCTCTTTTAAACCTTATGCCATCAGGAGGTAGTGATTTTCACGGGGATAACAAGCCGGATATTTCTTTAGGTGTGGGACGGGGAAATCTTAAAATCCCCTATGAATATCTAAACAATTTAAGACCCAAACCTTAACACACAATATGTTCTGCACTTTTAAAAACATAAACAAATGGCGGTTTGGTTATCTTCAACATTTTCAATTCTTACAAAAAACCATGGAATAAGTTACTCCATGGTTTTTTTATAATCTTATATTTTAAATTTAATGACCAATATATTTTTAACTAAATAACCCGCTAATCTTTTCATAACTGTAATATATTTCGCAATACTATAAAATATAACTCATGTCTTCTAAATATAATCATGTTAAATATTTATAAATCTTAGCTTTATCCAATGCAATTCCTATTACAATATAAATAATAAGGCCGCCTATTCCCTGCACCATGTTTGACGGCACAGAAGTCAAAGCTACTGCAAGACTTCCTTTAAGTATAGTTCCGCCTATAAGATAACCCGCAACCATAATAATAATGCCGACAACCGAAGCAAGTGTGTTTCGTAAATTTAAAAAATTCGATTTAACTTTGCTGTAATCAGCGATTTTACCTACAGCAAAGCCCATCAAAGCCTTGATAATAAGGGTAAATGGCGCCCAATGGGCATATCCCCCTAAAATATCGGCAAGCATAGACCCTATTCCCCCTGCAATAAGCCCATATTCCCATCCGAAAAATACTCCTGCAATAAGTATAACACTATCTCCCAAATGGATATATCCGCTGGTGGCAGGCACAGGCACCTGAACAGCCATAGTTGTAACTGTAACCAGCGCAATCAATAATGCCTTTATACATAATTCTTTAGCTTTAAAAGTTTTCATAACCATTCCCCTTCTCCTCTTTTTTTACACAATATATAAATCCTTTTCTTAACATAACAATTGTAATATCATTAAGTTTTATAAAGAAACATTTATATAAAGTTCATTAAGTTTAAGCTATTTCTTTTTCCGATAAAAAAATGATAACATTACTTAATGAAAGTTTCCATATCTCAATTAAATAAACTGCATATTGTATGGGTACACTTTTAAGATATACTAAAAAATCTTTCTTTTATTAGTATTAAAATACCATATAATAATATTTACATATGAAAATTTTGAAAGAGAAAAAGCCAGAAATGTTCAATGACTGGAAGAGATTCTGTAAAACATATCTTTTGTAACGAGCCAGAATGATGATAAAACCAAACTTCTGATCCATAACTAAGGTTCTATGTTTATATAACTTTGTTAAAGTTTTTTGTTTTTGAAAAACAGATAGGTTTAGACAAAGTCTATTTTTATACCAGTACAGTATATAAGCCTATATTTCTATTGTACTTGTATTTTCTGCTGTATTTATAATATAAATTATTCTGTTTATATTACCAGTCTTTTTCTTTGTAGAAATCCTTCATTTTTTTAATCCACTTTTTTGTGTTTATATTCAATTTTCTTTTCTTAGAATAAGCAAGTGTCATGTACCATTTTATATCTTCGTTTTCAACACTGCATATAGATAGCTTGTCCTTAAAACCTGATGCATTCATTAAAAATTCAGGCACAAAGGCTAACCTGTTGGTGCTGCACAAAAGATAAAAAATTGTGGTTAAATCTTTTATTTCAATTATATTTTCTATTTTTACCCCCATTTTTATCAAATAGTTTTCTACGGATTTTGTTAGCTGAAACGTTTTTTCTCTTGAATAAAAAGGAAGGCTGCTAATCTCTTCTTTGCTGAAAACATATTCATTATTTTCGTTTATTTTTTTATCAATTAAAATAGGATTGTTTTTATTGCATACAAGACATATTCTGTCTTCTTGTATTATTGAATAATAAATGTCTTCGCTTTCTAAATTTTCCGTGTTTAAAAAGCCAACATCTATGTATCCATCCTTTATAAGTTCCTGCATGTTAAAACTTGTATCTTCAATTACCCTAAAATCAAAGTCAGGGTTTATTTCTTTTGCTATGTTAATTACATCGTTCAGATAATATTTTGATAAATTAGAAGAAATTCCAAAAACAATTGTATTTCCTTCTTTTTCTTTTATTTCTTCCATAGATTCTTTTAATTCTTTATATCTGTTTAGCATATCCTTTGAATATTCTAAATAAACTTCTCCTGCTTCTGTAAGAAAAATAGGAACACTTTTTCTATCCATCAATTTTAGCCCCAACTCTTTTTCAAGAGAATTAATATACTTTGTCAAAGAAGGTTGAGAAATAAACAATTTCTCCGAAGCTTTTGTAAGGTTTTTTTCCTCACATATTGTTATATAATATAAAAATTTATTTTCATTCACCTAATCCCCTCCTTGAATAAGTTATAATAATATATTTTAACACAAAACAACCATAACTAAAAGTTATAGTCTTATGATTTTTTTGAATTTAATATATTTAATAAATTCTGCTACAATAGTTTAAGTAATAAAAGCGGAACTTAGGAGTGATTTTATGGATGGCACAATGACAGTTCTTGTTTATCAAATGAAAATCATTGCTACATTAATGGCCATCGGACTCTTAGAGCAAAGATTGAAACTTTTTGATAATGATTTAATTGACAGCCTGGCGACAATTATAGCAAAACTGATACTTCCGCTTATGCTGATTACAATTATAGGCTCATTAAAAAGAAATGAATTGGTAAAAGGATTTAGAGTTTTTTTTGCCACTTTAATATGTTATGTTGTTTTTATTTTCATAGCAAAACTAATATCTAAATTTTCTAAAAAAGAAGAACCGCAAAAAAGTATGCACCTTCTTCTTCAATGTTATGGAAATTCAGGCTACATAGGCATCCCTTTAATAACAAGTATTTTTTCTTTTCAGGCAGGCATTGCAGCTGCAGCTTTCACTATAGTGGATTCATTTTTTTATTGGGTGGTTGCGCCAAGCATTGTAGGAAAAAAGAACATCAGTATTAAAAAATTGATTTCCCCTATGACTTTATCTATTTTTTTAGGAATTATTATAGTTCTTTTTAATTTAGATTTAAACGGAAATATTGTTTGGGATACAATGAAAAACGTAGGTGCCACTTGCAAATATTTTGCCAGTATTTATATAGGAATGTCTATAGGAAGACTTAGCTTAAGCAGTATAAAAACAAATTTGGCTTCTGCCTCTGCGGCAGTTTTTAAGCTTATTTTAATTCCTGTCTGTGCATTTTTCTTGTTTGGCAGAACAGGTTTTTTACAAGGCGACACATTGCTAATGTTTATTATTTTGCTGGCAACACCTTCAGGCATGTCATTGCCCATTGTGGCTAACATAGCAGGCATTGAAAACAGCGAGTATATTTCTGTAGGTGTCACAATTTCAACAATTCTGTGTCTTATAACAATTCCTTTTGTTATATGGCTTATTAATATAATATAAAATCGCTATCCAAAATGCCCTAATCGGGCTCCAAAAGGGGCAGATATAAATCCCAAATGCATTGCTGCCCCTTATATATAATACTTATCCAGCTTTTAATTATTAATACAAAGCAACAACATATAAATCTTTTACTTATAAAGCTTGTAATTGCGGTGCTGCCGCATTTGAGGGAGTGGGGCAGTGCTGTGAGGTTTTTTAAAGAATTGGTTATCCATCTTTTGTAAATAGTATTTTAGATTTAATTTGAAAATTCTATAAACAGCCCCCTGATTGTCAGATATAAAATCAGGGGGCTGTTTATACTTGCTTTTTACAATGGCATTAAAAAATTGTTGTTGATTTTGATGAAGCTAAAACTGGGAAGACGCTTGTTTAGCGGCTTCCCAGAGATTTTATGTTATTCCCACTCAATAGTTGAAGGTGGTTTGCTTGTAATATCATAAACTATTCTATTTATATGCTTAACCTCATTAACTATCCTCACGCTAATTTTATCTAAAATCTCATAAGGAATACGTGCCCAATCGGCTGTCATAAAGTCATTTGTTGTAACTCCCCTAAGAGCAAGGGTATAATCATATGTCCTTGTATCTCCCATAACGCCTACACTTCTCATTCCTGTAAGAACAGCAAAATACTGGTTTATGCTTCTGTCTAATCCTGCAAGGGCAATCTCCTCACGAAAAATAGCATCTGCATCACGAAGAACATCAAGCTTTTCCTTAGTAATTTCACCAAGCACACGAATTCCAAGCCCGGGCCCTGGGAAAGGCTGACGCCAAACCAGTTTTTCAGGAAGTCCAAGCTCCATTCCCATTTTTCTTACTTCATCTTTAAAAAGCATCCTTAAAGGCTCAATAAGTTCGTCAAAATCCACAACCGATGGTAGTCCGCCAACATTATGGTGGCTTTTTATAACAGCACTGTCGCCTAAACCGCTTTCAATTACATCAGGATAAATAGTTCCCTGAACAAGAAAACCAACCTTTCCGATTTTCCTAGCTTCATCCTCAAAAACACGGATAAATTCTTCGCCGATAATCTTCCTTTTTGCCTCAGGCTCGCTTGTTCCTTTTAATTTGTCTAAAAACCGCTCTTCTGCATTAACTCGAACAAAATGGCTGTTAAAGCGATTTGCAAAAGCCTCTTCAACTTCATTTCCTTCATTTTTTCGCATAAGCCCCGTATCAACAAAAACGCATGTAAGCTGTTTTCCGATTGCTTTGCTGACAAGCGCCGCAACAACCGACGAGTCCACACCGCCGCTTAATGCACAAAGCACCTTTCCATCTCCAACTTGCTTTCTGATTGATTCAATTTGACTGTCAATATATCTTGCCATTGTCCAGTCACCCTTACATTTGCATATCCTAAAAAGAAAGTTAGAAAGCATATCCTTTCCTTTTGGTGTGTGGTTAACCTCAGGATGAAATTGAACAGCATAAAAATTCTTTTCCGCCCATTCCATTGCCGCCACAGGGCATGAATCTGTTGAAGCAGTAACAGTGAAACCTTCAGGAGCTTTTGAAATAAAATCAGTGTGGCTCATCCAACAAATTTCTTTATTGTCAAGACCGCTAAAAAGAAGACTTTCATTATTTAAAGAAACATTAGTCTTTCCATATTCACTTTTCTCGGCGGCAGTTTCTACAGTGCCTCCAAGAGTGTATGCCATAAGCTGACTTCCATAGCAAATTCCTAAAACAGGAATTCCCATTTCAAAGATTTCCCTGGCAATATGGGGAGAGCTTTCATCATAAACACTGTTTGGCCCTCCCGTAAAAATGATTCCTTTAGGGTTAATTTTTTTTATTTCCTCCAAAGATGTTCTATAACTTTTTACTTCACAGTAAACATTAAATTCCCTTACTCTTCTTGCTATAAGCTGGTTATATTGACCGCCAAAATCAAGTACAATTACTATTTCATTATTCATAATTTCCCCCAAACAGATTAATACTCAACGCTGTAGTTAGGTGCCTCTTTAGTTATTTGAATATCGTGAGGATGGCTTTCTCTTAAGCCCGCACTTGTAATCCTCATAAATTTAGCATTTTCTTTAAGCTCGCCAATGGTTCTTGTTCCGCAATAACCCATGCCTGCCTTTAAACCGCCCATCAGCTGATAAATTGAGTCTTCAACACTGCCTTTAAACGCAATTCTTCCCTCAATGCCTTCCGGGACAAGCTTTTTTTGGTCATCCTGGAAATATCTGTCCTTGCTTCCTTTTTCCATAGCAGCAATAGAACCCATTCCACGATACACCTTATATTTTCTTCCCTGATAAATCTCAGTATCTCCGGGGCTTTCTTCACATCCTGCAAAATAGCTGCCCATCATGCAAATACTTGCACCTGCCGCAATTGCCTTAACAACGTCACCTGAATACTTAATTCCTCCGTCAGCAATAATAGGAATTCCGTAAAACTTTGCCGCCTCTGCACAATCAAATACAGCAGTAATCTGAGGCACTCCAATCCCTGCAACAACACGTGTAGTACATATTGAACCGGGGCCTATTCCAACCTTAACACAGTCAGCACCTGCTTTTATAAGTTCAACAGTAGCCTCTGCAGTGGCAACATTTCCTGCAATAAGCTGAATGTCAGGATAAATCATTTTAATCCTTTTTACAGTGTCTATAACTCCCTGTGAGTGACCATGGGCAGTGTCAATAACAATAACATCAACACATGCCTTAACAAGAGCCTCAACACGGTCAAGCACGTCCATAGTAGCTCCTACAGCAGCACCAACAAGAAGCCTTCCGTGTTCATCTTTTGCACTGTTTGGATATTTAATTGCCTTTTCAATGTCTTTAATTGTAATAAGTCCTTTAAGATATCCTTCGTCATCAACAATCGGAAGCTTTTCTATTTTGTACTTTGTAAGTATATCCTGTGCTTCATCTAAAGTTGTTCCTTCAGGAGCAGTAATAAGGTTATCTTTTGTCATTGATTCGCTGATAGCTTTGTTATGATTTTTCTCAAAACGAATATCTCTGTTTGTTATTATGCCTACAAGCTTTCCGTTTACTGTAATGGGAACACCTGAAATATGAAATTTGCTCATAAGCTCATCGGCCTCATACACATAGTGGTCTGGTGTAAGCCAGAAAGGGTCGATAATAACACCGTGCTCCGACCTTTTAACTTTATCCACCTCATCCGCCTGACGCTCTATAGACATATTCTTATGGATAATTCCAACTCCACCCTGTCTTGCAACAGCTATTGCCATTTTAGATTCAGTAACAGTGTCCATTCCCGCACTCATTATCGGAGCGTTAAGTTTAATCTTTTTTGTCAAGTATGTGGAAATATCAACATCCTTAGGCAAAACATCACTTTTTGCAGGAATTAAAAGTACATCATCAAAGGTAAGACCCTCTTTAACAAGCTTATACATTTTCCATTTCTCTCCTTTGCAATAATTAAATATGGTTAAAGTTTTCTCCAAGTCAGAAATAATAACTTAAGATAAATTTGCTGCATTTTTATTATACATATATTTGTTTTCCGCCTTAAAATAAATCCTGATAACATCTAAAATTTAATATCTATTTCTATGGAAAAAACAATATAATACTAATGGTTTATGCAATAAATACTATCTAAAAAATCAGCTTAATTTAGGTGCCGAAATTTCGTTTATAATTTCGCTATTTTAACAAATACTTTTGCCTCTGTCAACATAAATAAATCTTTTTAATATGGTATCACAGAGAATTTAATTTTACAATAGCATGGATAAAACAGAAAGGAAATTTTGTATTAATTTTAACTAAAAACAGTTTTTTTGCTGCAATATAAAATCAAAGTTAAACTCTTGTGTCCTTTTTTAAAAATTTTGTACTATAAACCATAACTTTCTATCTGCGTCTATTTAACATTAATCCTGTTATTAAAATTAATTTATAAAAAATCCGCCTCTGAAAACTTATTCAGAAACGGACTTTTTAACTTTATTGCTCCATTTGCTTTCCTAAAAACCCTGCGGCCGCTCCGGCGAGCTTTCCTTCAACCTCTCCCATCTTTTTATCCTGAGAAAGGAAAACAACTGCTCCCAAAACATCTCCCTCTGATATAATCGGGGCAACAAGCTGATAATTGTATGAATTAATGGTATCATCTTCAAGAAGCGGAATGAAATTACTATCACTTCTGCCCATAATTAATGTGTTTCTTGAATTGATACATTTTTCCATTGCAGAGCTTATGTGTTTTTCATAAAAATCTTTTTTTGTACCTCCTGAAACGGCAATAATTTGATCTTTATCAATAATACAGGTGGTGTGACCTGCTGTTTGAGCAAGGCTTTCAGCATATTCTTTAGCAAAAGTGCCAAGCTCCCCTATAGGTGAATATTTTTTAAGAATAATTTCACCCTCTCTGTCAGTAAAAATCTCAAGAGGATCTCCCTCTCTTATACGCATTGTTCTGCGGATTTCTTTAGGTATAACAACTCTTCCCAAATCGTCAATTCTGCGCACAATTCCCGTTGCCTTCATTTATTATAACCTCCCATTGGTTTTGTTTTTTTCCTGTGGGAGTATTATTTGTAACTACAGATATTTTATACCAACACACAAATGGTAAAAGTTTACACAACCTTTGAATTTCACTTATTATCTTTTAGATTTACCTGTTACACTTTTTGTTTTAAGCCTTAAACCCGCAACTCCGTCTACATTTTTTTCTGAAAGCTCATAGTTTTCTTTCGTAAGTTTAAAAAGTATATTTTTAAGTATATCTGCTTTTTGTGCGGAATTTTCAACAAATTCAATCTCACCCTCACCCATAACACTTCTGTACTTATAGCCAACTTTGCATCCTATTTTATCATAAATAAGCTCTCCGCCCACATTCATTTGGAAAAACACATTAGGATTTCTTTTTAAAATATCAACCTTTTTTCCTTTTTTTGAACAATGAAAATAAAGTTCCAACAAAGAGTCTTTATAAGTATATCCAAAATTTAAAGGAACAACATAGGGTTTTAGCCCATCTGTCATTGCCAAATGACAAACCTCGCATTCTTCAAGAATGTTTAAAATTTCGTCTATGTCTTTTATTTCTCTGTCGCTTCTTATCAAGATAAACACTCCTTTGGTTTTAATATTTCACCTTAAGCTTCACCATTCTTCTGTCGGTTTCCAGTAAACCCTCATCTTTCATATTCTTTATTTCCCTCATAACAGCACTTCTGTCAGCAGCAATATAATCAGCCAAAGCGCTTAATGAAAACGGCAGTTCAAAATAATGGCTTGCCACCGCCGAAGCTTGAATGTTAAAATAGCACAAAAGCTTTTGTCTTATTGTTCTGTTGCTTAAAACTTCAACTCTTACACTTATGTCACGAAGTTTTTCAGAGATTACTTTAAACATATTTTGAACAAGTATAGAATGGTGGGTGCATGCATTTTCGCATCTTTTTGTAATATGCTCATATTCAAGAAAAAGAATTTCACAGTCACTTATGCACTCCACAAAAATACTATCCTTGCCGCAAAGAGAAAATGCAACCGTTTCGCCGAAAATATCGTCCTCATGCAAATTTTCCAAAATATATCTGTTTCCGTCTATATCTATTCTCACAAGACAGGCAGAGCCTTCTTTTATTATTCCAACTTTATTTCTGTTTTCAAAATAATCAAGTATAACCTCGCCTGCGGAAAAAGACTTTTCTTCGCTTTCAAAACACTTCATCATTGCATAATATTCTTCCTCGCTTACACCATCAAAAAGACTTAACTCTTTATACAAATAAAATCACCTCTTTAAATATATTGCAGCTGCAACACTTATGCTGGTATTTTTATGATATACTTCTTTTAATAGATTGTAAATAACCTAAAGGGGGTAATTAATATGGATGTAAAAGTAACTGTAAGAAATGCAGAAATGAGTAAAGAGGAAATCGACGCTTATATAATCCACGGAGTTCAGCAATATCCTCATAGAGATATAGCAGAAATGATTGTTACAGCGGATGGGGAGTTTGTTGATTTAGAGTACAAATTTAAATCTGTTCCACCTTTTGAAAGAATAAGAAGAATAACAGGTTATCTTGTGGGAACAACAGACAGATGGAATGACGGAAAAAAAGCGGAAGAAAAAGACAGGGTTAAACACTCCGTTACAATTTAATAGTATTAAGCCATAACTAAAAGGCCTGTAGACTCAGGTCTTTTTTGTTTTTAAAAAATAACATAGAGCCTTAAAGGCCCTGCCGCTGTTAGCACAGCGGATTATAGTACTTATAAAACTTTTCAAGTTTCACTCGTTTGTTGGCAAAAGAAAATGTCGGCTTTGCCGCCGCTTTCTTTTTCTTTTATGGTATAATTATCCACAAACTTCATTTGTGGAAGAGCCTAAAGGCTCTGCCGCTGTTAGCACAGCGGATTATAGTACTCATAAAACTTTTTAAGTTTTATTCGTTTGTTGGCAAAAGAAAATGTCGGCTTTGCCGCCGCTTTCTTTTGCTTTTATGTTATAATGTATGAAGCATATATAAATAATTTTTTAATATTCTATAACAGTGTATATTTCTATATTTTTAAGGAGGGCATAAATGAATAATTCAAAAAGAGAGGCACTTATAAAAAAAATAGACCAGGCTGTAGAAGGCTTAGAACAGGAACTTATTGACTTTGCCGTAGAGATATTTTCTATACCCACTCAAAACCCTCCGGGAAACAATTATGAAAAATGTACCCAGGCAATCGGCGATTATATGAAAGAAATGGGTCTTGAAATCGAATACATATCCGTTCCCGAAGATAAGCTTAAAGAAGTGGATCCTGATGGTATAGGGCTTCCAAGAATTAATGTTGCCGGCACCCTTAAAGGAGAGCAGCTGCGTCCAAACATTCACTTTACAGGCCACTATGACGTTGTTCCTGAAGGTGAAAACTGGACATTTGAACCATACGGCTGCCACATAGAAAACGGCAAAATATATGCAAGAGGTTCTGCCGACCAAAAAAGCGGAATTGTTTCACAGATAATAGCAATTAAAGCCCTTCAAAAAGCAGGCATTAAGCTTAAGGGCACAATAATAAGCTCCGCCACATGCGATGAAGAAAGCGGCGGTTTAGGCGGCGTGGGGTACATGGTGGAGAAGGGATGGTTTAACAAAAACAACACCGATTACTGTATAATAACAGAATGCCTTGATTATGATAAAATTTGTCTTGGCCATAGAGGCACACTTTGGTTTGACGTAAACATAACAGGAAAACAAAGTCACGGAAGCATGCCAAGCCAAGGGGTAAACCCCATAGAGTTTGCAAACAGGCTTCTTAACAACATAAACTCAGACATAGAGCCTTTAATTTCAGAACTTTCGTCACTGCCCATAAACCCTCCCCAATGTAAAAAAACAACCCTTACACCAACAATGATAACTTCCGGGGAAAAGGTAAATCTTGTTCCGCCAAGCTGTAAAATCAGCTTTGACTGGAGGCTTATTCCCGAGCACAGCGTTTCGTGGGCAAAATCAAAAATTGAAGAGGTTTTAGAAAAAACAAAGAAAGAAATGCCTGAAATAAGCTATTCAATTAAATACTATCTTCAAGATAACCCCACCCTTGTTTCAGGAGACACAGACATTGTAAACGCCCTGCTTTCTTCAGGGGAAGCTTTCCTTGGCAAAACGATGGAGTTTTCAGTAAGCCCCGGCATGGACGACCAAAAGTATGTTGTGCAAAAAGGCGGGCTTGAGCAATGTGTGGTTTACGGGCCCGGGCGGCTTATACTTGCACACAAGTCAGACGAATATGCTGTTATAGAAGAAATGAAGACTTCCGCCAAAATAATGGCATTAACAGCCGCAGAGCTTTTGGGTGTTGTTGAGTAATAAAGAGATTAATACCTTGGTGGCTCTGCCCCCAACTCCCCCGCAAGGGTTTCACCCTTGTCCCGTATAAAAACCGCATATTCTATGCGGTTTTTAACAAAAGTTTTTGCTTCGCTTTTTTCAAAAAGCGAATGGGTTTGGGCAAAGCCCAATGCCTTAAAACATATAAACACCCCCTGACTTTTCATTTGTCAGGGGGTGTTTGTGATTAAAGCTTACTTGTTGTAAACAAGAACCGTTTTGTCAGTGTCGTTCCAAATTATATCATCATCCTTAATTCCAAGTGCGTTAAGAACAGCTCTCATAGGCAAATATGTTCTTTCGTTTTTGATAACCGCAGTAGTGTCCATTGTTACCCTTGCAGACCCAACCTTAAGCTGTGTGCTTCCAACTGTAATGGTAACAACCTTGCCTTCTTTGTTTGTCAAAGTAGCTGTTTTTGTATAATCATCCCATTTTATATCTTCATCGGAAATATTAAACGCATTTGCCAAAGCTCTTAAAGGAAGCATTGTTCTGCCGTTTGTATCAATATATGGTGCCGCATCACTTTCAACTTCATTTTCTTCAACAACATATCCATTTTTTCCTATTGTAAATAAAACAGGAGTGCCTGTTTTCATGTTTTCTTCACTTTCCAAAAAACCAAGATTAAAAGAAACTGCTCCGCCTTCACCATAAACAGGCTCTACATAAAGGGTTGTTGTTTTTTTCTCTGTGTTGTCGGTTGTGGCTGTTTTTATGCCTTTTATTTTTATTGAGCCTACGCTGTTTGATGTGTATTCTTTAATCTCCACATAAGCAATAGATTTATTTTTGCTGTCAATTTTAAAATCGGCATAATCTGAATATTTCCCGCTGCCCTCAACCTCGTCGGCAGAAAGGAAGATAAACCCGTTATTAAGTGTAAGTTTGAAAATTCTTCCCCTTGCCATAGCATAAGGGTAGTTGTCGGTAAAGCCAAGGTCGAAACTTCCCTTTTTTGTATCAACATTTGAAAGCTGAATGCCCATGCCGGGAAAGCTTACATGCGCAAACGTATATGTACCTGCGGAAACAGTTGAACCCCTTGGGTCTATTGTTACATCGGCTGTTCCAATGTCATCAATTCTTGTTTCCAAAGGGATTGTAATATCTTTTTCACTTGGATTAAACTCATCATTATCAACCTCTATAATCATGCTTCTTGATGTCAAAACAGTATATGTTATGCCGATTATATCATTTCCGTTTGTATCTTTAATGGCCCCTGTTCCTTCATAAAGCCACTCGGCGTTTGTAAGATTCAGATCAAACCTGATTTTTTCTCCCGCCCTGTGGTCACTGCTTTTTTTAATTGTAAGCCTTGGCGCATAGGCACCTGTAAGCTCTGCTTCAGCCTTAACAGGCATATCGTTTGAAACATAATTTTCCGTTGCCGCAAACCCTGACACAGAAAATGCCATAGTCATACAAATGGCAGCAATAGCCGTTAAAATAAATCTTTTCATTTAGAATACTCCTCCTTAAAATTATACTTGTTTTGTGGTGCTTCCAAAGCCCCCGTTCCGTATTTTTTCACACACGTCATCAAAGGTAATTCCAAATTCAACAAAAACTCCTTGCATAAACCCTTCGCCTGTTTTAATTTCAAGCTCAAGATTTTCATTTGTATCGTTTGTTATTTTCGCATGGATATGCCCTTCGTTATCACTATAGTAATAATCTGCATCAATTATACCCACTGTGTTATTAAGCTGAAGTCTGTATTTAAAACCAAGACCGCTTCTTGGATAGCATTTTAAAACCCAGCCCTCCTCAATATAAACCCTTATTCCAGTTGGAACATTTATGCTTTCATTAGGAGATAAAACAATATCAAAAGGCATAAAAAAGTCATATCCCGCAGAGCCTTTCGTTGCACGTTCAGGCTTCTTAATGTTTTTATATGCAAAAATAAGCTCTTCTTCATTTTTAAAATATTTTTCGGAATCGATTTTAAACCTTTCTAAGCTCACCTTTTGAAACCTTGCAATCTGTTTCATAACATACCTCCTTATGAAAATAATTATAAAACATAGGTGCAATTAAAACAATTAAAAAAATGTTACAATAACCTATACGTAAAAAAACTATCTTTTGTTCCAAAAAGACAAAAGATCATAAAACTTACAAAAATATTATTCTTCCTTCCCCTATGTATGTTTAAAGCCTTGTCTTTTAATGAATTGCTTTGTTTTTGCCCCAACATAATTATAGCATTTTTAACTGTTTCGCACATAAACTAACTTTTATTATAAAAAATAAAAACCGCACAAATATACGGTTTTTATCTATACTCCCAACACTATTTTATTTTTTCCTCCATATCTTCACCCTTATATTCTACTAAATCTTCTTCATACAGCTCATTTTTCTTCGATATATCATTGTTGTTTTTAAGCACTTTAACACCCATAATAATTAAAAGCAAGGCAACCACAAAAGTCGGAACAATCACTCCAATATTATAAGTTAAGTTTCCTAATCTGGTTTCAAAGCCAAACCAGCTGGAAATCATGTGTAAAGTACGCAAAAAAACCCTGTCATAAATCGCATTAAGCCCAATAATAATCAAAGCCCAACCCAAAATAACTCTTTGTCTTTTGTTTGAAAAAAACCAGTTGTTCCCCATAATATCACGTAATGAGCTTTCGAATTTTTTTTCTGATGCAATTCTTTCTTCATATGTCAAATGCTTTAAGTTAAGTACATCAAAAAAACTATAACACCAAACAACAGGCAGAAATGCCATGAAAACCTCAAGCCCGAAATATGCCAAAATTGCAAATATTCCGAAAAAAAGTGACATAAAAACGGTACCCTTTGTCATCATCCCAAGATACATATGCCCAGCCCCGGGAATAAAACTAAATATAAATGTAAAAAACTTATTTTTGCTTTCCATAACATATTTCCTCCATAATCTTTTCTAATTCCTCCGAAAATTTGTTGCTTAATTTTTCGGAAAATCCCCTTTCTATTTTCACATGATCATTAAATGTCTTAAAATGTTCAATGCTCATTTCAAAGACACCTCCAACCCATAAAACCATTGAAAGAGAAGCCGCCACCGCCATTGAAGCATAATTGCTATAAAACACTTTTCTCACTCGTTTTTTGAGAACATAAAATATTGACTTTTCCATACTTTCAGGCACGGACATAAGCTCCGTTTCAGGCATTTTTTTTATGTAATTATCAAGACACCTGTCGCAAAAAGATAAATGTTCCGTTATTTCCAGCCGTTTTAATTCATTCTCTTCACCTTCAACAAGTTTTTTTAAGGCAAAATCCGTTAAATGACCCTTTTCATCAAAGTATTCCATAGCTTTACCCTCCTCTCAATTTACGCCTTAGAATTTCTTTAGCCCTGAGTATTTGTGTTTGCACCGTTTTTGGAGGTCTATTTAAAACTCTGCCTATTTCGTCATAAGTTTTTTCCTGAAAAAAATACATTACTGAAACAAGCTTGTAAGGCTCTTTTAGTTCTTTTATCGCCTTACTTATCCTCTCTGCACCTTCTTGCTCAAGAAAACATTTTTCAGGCTGAATGCCTCCTTTTAAAATGTTTTCATTTCCATCCTCAAAAAACTCCACCCTCTTTTTGTAAGAAGATTTAAGAAAATCCTTTGCTTTATTCGCCGCTATTCTGCAAAGCCAAGGTTTATATTTATCAGAAGAACACCTGTCAATGTTATTAAAGGCTGATAGAAAAGTTTCCTGAGTAAGATTTTCGGCTTCATGGTAATCTCTTGTAAACTGAAAACAGATAGAAAATATAAGGCTTTCATACTGTCTTACAATAAGCTTGAACTGTTCATTTGTCATATCTGCTTTCTCACCTCACTAAGCTACAATTATAAGGCGAGTGCGTTATACAAACCACTTCAAAAATCCTAAAACTTTTTTAATAATTTACTTATATGCAAAAATATGCTCTTAACTTACTTGATTTTTATTAAAACCTCATAAATATTACGTTTTTAATATACCTAAAAACAGCACAAAAAGCACATAAACTTTGCTTACACGTAAAAACACCCTAAAGCCATAAACCTTAGGGTGTTTAAAATCAAACTAAACTATATTTAAATTTAAAATCAAGCCTTTGCCAAAGCCAAATAAGCCTCAAGTCTTTCCTGTGCATCCTTATCTGCCTTTTCATAAAGCTGTTCAGCAATCTCAGGGAATTTCTTCGCAAGAGAGGAATAACGAACCTCGCTTTTAAGGAATGCTTTAAAATCGCCTGTAGGAGCTTTAGAGTCCATAATAAACGGATTTTTACCCTCTTCTTTAAGCATTGGGTTATATCTGTATAAGTGCCAGTAGCCTGCTTCAACAGCACGTTTAGCCTGCTCCTGAGCATAGCTCATGCCGCCTTTAATTCCGTGGTTGATACATGGAGCATAAGCAATAACAATTGATGGGCCGTCATAAGCTTCTGCTTCCGCAATAGCTTTTAATGTCTGGTTTTTGTCTGCACCCATGGCAATTTGTGCAACATATACATAGCCATAGCTCATTACCATTCTTCCAAGGTCTTTCTTGCCTGTTTTCTTACCGCTTGCCGCAAACTGGGCAATAGCAGCAGTTGGTGTTGCCTTTGAAGACTGGCCTCCTGTGTTGGAGTAAACTTCTGTGTCAACAACAATTACGTTAACATCTTCTCCTGAAGCAAGCACGTGGTCAAGACCGCCGTAACCAATGTCATAAGCCCATCCGTCACCGCCGATAATCCACTGTGATGTTTTAAGAAGGTAATCTTTTCTTGAATAAATTTCTTCAAGTTCAGCAGAAAGTGTTTTTTCAGCTTCAAGAGCCGCAACAACTCTGTCTGCTCTTTCTCTTGTGTCAGCTGTAACTTTGTAGTTTTCACTCCACTGTGTTAACGCTTCTTTAAGCTCTCCGTCTGCAAGTGTAGGAATAACATCGTCAACCTGTGATTTAACCATCTTACGAACAGCCTGAACTCCAAGGAACATACCATAACCATATTCTGCAGTATCTTCAAAAAGTGAGCATCCCCATGATGGGCCGTGGCCTCTTTCATTTGTTGTGTAAGGAACCTCAGGTGAACCGCCCCAGATATGTGTACATCCTGCAGAGTTAGAAATCATCATTCTGTCTCCGAAAAGCTGTGTGATAAGCTTGATGTATGGTGTTTCACCACAGCCCGCACATGCGCCTGAGAATTCAAGGTATGGTCTTAAGAACTGACTTCCCTTAACTGTGAATTTCTGTTTTTCTGCAATATCTTTAAGAGTAACATTCTTTCTTGTATACTCCCAGTTAGCTGTATTAACTTCTTTTGTTGGTGCAAAAGCTTCCATTTTAAGTGCTTTTTCCTTAGCAGGGCATGTTCTTACACAAACACCGCAGCCTGTACAGTCTAAGCCTGAAATTGCAAGGTGATACTGCATGCCGCTAAAGCCTGTTGCCGCTTTCATTTCGTATCCTTCAGGTGCGTTTGCAGCTTCATTTTCATCAAGAAGTGAAGGACGAATTACAGCATGAGGACATACGTAGGCACATTGGTTACACTGTATACAATTTTCTTTAATCCAAACAGGAACGTCAATTGCAATACCTCTTTTTTCCCATGCCGTAGCACCGCCTGGGAATGAACCGTCTTCACGGCCTGTAAATGTTGAAACAGGAAGGTCGTTACCCTCTTGACGAGCCATCTTTTTAAGAACATCTCTAACAAAATCAGGCATTTCTGAGCTGATTTCAGCAGGTGCATCCACAGCATTTGCCCATGATGACGGAACTGTAACTTCCTGAACCATTTCAACACCCTTATCAATTGCGGCATTGTTCATGTCAACAATATCTTGTCCCTTGTTTCCGTAAGACCTTTCAACTTCTTTTTTAAGATATTTAACAGCATCTTCAATAGGAAGAACCTTGCTAAGCGCAAAAAAACCAGCCTGCATTATCATGTTGATACGTGAGCCAAGACCAAGTTCCTTAGCAATGTCAACAGCATTAAGTGTATAGAACTTTGCTTTCTTTTCAACAATTTTTCTCTTAAGCTCTGCTGGAAGGTTAGCTTCAAGCTCCTCAGGTGTCCAAATTGTGTTAAGAAGGAATGTGCCTCCCTCTTTAAGGTCGCCGATAAGGTCATATTTGTCTACATATGACTGGTTGTGGCAAGCAATAAAGTTAGCCGCCTTAATCTGATATGAACCTTTAATAGGGCTTGGCCCCATACGAAGGTGAGAAATTGTAACACCGCCTGATTTTTTTGAATCATATGCAAAGTAAGCCTGTGCATAATAGTCTGTGTGATCACCGATAATCTTAACCGCAGATTTGTTTGCACCAACTGTACCGTCTGAACCAAGACCCCAGAATTTGAATGAGAAGTTATCTTGTGGTGTGGAGTCAAAGTTTTCTTTATAAACAGGAAGTGAAAGATTAGTAACGTCGTCAATAATTGAAACTGTGAAGTTATTTTTTGGGTTTTCACTTCTAAGATTTTGATAAACAGCCATTACATCCATAGGAGTAAAGTCTTTTGAACCAAGGCCGTAACGTCCGCCAATAATAAAAGGAGCATTTTCCACATCAGCATAAACATTTTTAATATCAAGATAAAGAGGCTCGCCAAGAGCGCCGGGCTCTTTTGTTCTGTCAAGAACAGCAATTCTCTTAACTGATTTAGGCATTTCTTTTAAGAAATGTTCAACTGAAAACGGACGATAAAGATGAATTTCAAGAAGACCTAATTTATCTCCTTTAGAGCTCATGTAATCAATTGTTTCTCTTGTTACGTCGCTTGATGAACCCATTGTGATAATAACATCTTCTGCGTCTTCTGCTCCGTAATAGTTAAATAATCTATAGTCTGTTCCCGCTAATTCGTTAATTTTGTCCATGTAATAAAGAACAGTTTCAGGAACTGCATCGTAAAATTTGTTTACGGACTCTCTTGACTGGAAGAAAATGTCCGGATTTTGAGCTGTTCCTCTTGTTGAAGGATGGTCAGGGTTAAGAGAATTTTTTCTAAAAGCTGCAATTGCATCCATGTCCACAAGTTCTTTTAACTGATCATACTCAAGAAGTTCAATTTTCTGATATTCGTGGCTTGTTCTGAAACCGTCGAAAAAGTGAAGGAAAGAAATTCTGCTTTTAATTGCTGTAAGGTGAGCAATACATGCCATGTGGAAAGCCTGCTGAACGTTGCCTGCCGCAAGCAAAGCAAAACCTGTCTGGCGACAGCTCATAACGTCTTGATGGTCACCGAAAATGGAAAGAGCGTTTGAAGCAAGAGCACGGGCACTAACATGGAAAACGCCAGGAAGTAATTCTCCTGCAATTTTATACATATTAGGAAGCATAAGCATAAGGCCTTGGCTGGCTGTGTAGGTTGAACCTAAAGCACCTGCTTGAAGAGCACCGTGAAGAGCACCTGCCGCACCGCCTTCAGATTGCATTTCCCTAACATCTACTGTCTGTCCGAAAATATTTTTAACTCCGTTTGAGCTCCATTCGTCAACCATTTCAGCCATTTGACTTGATGGCGTAATTGGGTAAATGGTAGCAACTTCAGTAAAAGCGTAGGAAGCATAAGCCGCAGCTGTGTTTCCGTCCATAGTCGCTTTTCTTAACTGTTTATTCATTATTTTCCCCCCTAAGTATATTTAAAAAACTTAACTGTAGCACCTTTAATCTACATTATATATTATTTTAACACAGTAAAAATAACTTCACAAGACTTCATAATTAATTCGTTAAAATTACTACAAAATTTTAAACAAAAAATATTACTATAGGCAATATTCATTGGTAACATTCTACAAAAATCCTTATGGCGAACAAGTTACGTATCTGCACACAAGAATATGGTAATAGTTCACAAGTTTAATTATTTAAATTGGTTAATTTGTATATTGCTTATTAATAAAACTTTAAGTATAAATTCATAAATTTCAGTATTAAATCAAACCTCAGGCTTTTTCAAAGACTGTTTGTTTTCTTACAAAAAAGTAAAATTAAGAAAAGTACCTTAGGTATATAAATACCTGCTTCACCAAATGGGATGCTAATAAAAACTTCAGGTTTTTAAAAAAATATAAAACTTCTGCAAAAAATTTGTAAAACTGCAGAAGTTTATATTATTTTTTATAATTAATAAAAATAAATTATATATAATTAATTAAATATTTCTTTAAAACAGCTTCCCATTCATCATCATTTTTAACGTTTTCAACAACAGAGGTCACTCTTTTAATATCTCTTTGTGAAATAAACCTCATGTTTTCATACCCTCCGCCAAAGCCCATTCTTCTTGCAAGCTGATATATTTTTCTTTCCTTTTCCGAAAGAGTAAGAAAACCGTCTATATATGACAAAATCTTATCTCTGTCTTTATCAATTCGGCCCTCAATTCCGGGAAGAAGATTTATTATATGGTCGCTTAAAACATAGCTGTCGGCATTTTTTATATTGGCAAGCATTTTTTTCAGCTCTATAACTTTTTCAAGGTCTGTGCAGTCCTTAAATTTCCCTTCCTGCTCCATTTGCCACATGGGAGTTTGAGGTTTAATAACAAAAGTTCTGATTCTAACAAAATCAGGGTTTGCTTCACTTATCATTTGCGCTGTTTCTATGGCGTTTATATCACTAAACTCTTTGCCGCCGCTTCCGGGCATATAATAAATGTTAAGCTCTATTCCTGCTTTTTTAATACGCTTTGCCGCTTCAATCTGGTCTGCCTGAGTGCAGCCTTTATTTAACAGCTGAAGAACTCTGTCACTTCCGCTTTCATAGCCTGAATGAATTAAATTAAGCCCTGCCTCTTTCATTAAAATAAAATCCTCGGTGCTTATTTTAACAAGTGTGTCTGCTCTTCCATAAGATGCCACAAGTTTAATAGATGGAAGTGATTTTTTAAGATATGAAACAATTTCAACAATCATCTGGGGTTTTAAAACAAGGGTGTTGGCATCTTGTAAAAACACATTTTCCATATTGTCATTTTTTATCCAGCCAAAAACCATGGAATATGAATCCTGCTCTTCAAAGGAGAGCAATGAAGAGTATTGTGCCGAAATTTTGTCCATATTAAATTCACCGCTTGGCAGACGGTGTTTAAGTATCATATCTCTATAATAGGCAACATTATCTATTTCTTTTTTTATAGTTTCAACGGAACGCATTCTAAACTGTCCGCCTCTATAAAGTGTGCAAAAATTACACCTGTTCCAGGTGCAGTTTTCCGTAATTCTCAAAAGAAGGCTGTTTGCATGCATAGGAGGGCGAATTGGCCCTGTTTCAAATGTCTTTAATTCCATGAAAGACTCCTTTCTTTATACAAAATTGAAGGTTAAGACCTTGAGGATATCCCCATTTCACCCTTAACCTGTTGTGCAAAACATTGGTTTTGCTTAGCATTATTTTTAATTTATCAAATTAGTTTTTATTTCTTTTTTAATATGATTTTCCCCTGCTGTCTATTTTTATTATATCAATAACCTCTTCTTTGTTTACAAGGTAAATTTCATCAAAAAGGTTAACGGTTGTGCAGCAATGGGAGGGGATATACCTTACCAAATCATTTACATTAAAGCCATGATTTTTTATATTATGGGAGATATGTTCTTCACTCATAAGGCTTTTTACGTCCTCAAAACCTAAAAGCACAGGCGCACCCATATCAGTGCTTGCTGTTTTTAAGCCTGCATCAGTAACAACAATGTGAGTCTTTGCGGAAACAACTGCGGCAAGAATAAAAAGAGAGTTTTTAAACCCTACCTTTACAGGAGTATATGCACTATCCATAAAAATATAACTTCCCGGCTGGGTTTCAGTATAAACGCTTTCACTGTTTTCTCTGAAACGAATTGTGCCTGTGCTTATGCCGCTTATTTCCTTAACCTTTATGCCCCTTTCTTCAATATAGCTTTTTAATGCTTTTAAATCTTTTTCAATTTTTTCAGTTGCGGCAAGGCGTTTTTCATAGCTGTATTCATGGGCGATATGCCCTGCATACGCCTCAATGCCGCCGAAAGTAAGGTTTCCTAAGCTTTCCGCAAGCCTTGCCAAGTAAAAAACTTCTTCAAAGGTATTAACTCCGCATCTATTTTGGCCTATGTTAAATTCAACAAAAACATTAATTTTAACACCTGCCTTTTTGGCCTCTTCATTTAAATTCCTTATGTTTTCCGCACTGTCAACGCATACGGTTATAAAGCTTTTTTTACAAAGCTCTGCAAGTTTTTTAATTTTATCAATGCGTGTTATTTGATTGGCAATAAGTATATCTTTAAACCCTGCTTCGACTAAATCCTCAGCCTCGCCGAGCTTTGCACAAGAAATACCCTTAGCACCCATATCCATTTGCATTTTTGCTATCTTTATACTTTTATGCGATTTATAGTGGGGTCTGACATCTATTTTCGTGTTTTTTACAATCTCGTTCATAAGCTTTAAGTTTTCATTAAAGGCTGACTGCTCAAGTATTAAAGCAGGAGTTAAGATTTCATCGATTTTCACAAAACACACTCCTTTTGATATATAAGACCTTGAGGGTTTTACTCTCAAACACCCACAAGGGTTTCACCCTTGACCCATCATAAAACCGCATGAATATGCGGTTTTAAACAAAGGTTTTTGCCTTGCTTTTTTCAAAAAGCAAGTGGGTTTGGGCAAAGCCCAAGGTGTTTCTTTATTAAGACCTTGAGGGTTTTACCCTCAAACACCCACAAGGGTTTCACCATTTGAACCCATCATAAAACCGCATATTCATGCGGTTTTAAACAAAAGTTTTTGCCTTGCTTTTTTCAAAAAGCAAGTGGGTTTGGGCAAAGCCCAAGGTGTTTCTTTACAGGCCTTGAGGGTTTTACCCTCAAACACCCACAAGGGTTTCACCCTTTGAACCCATCATAAAACCGCATGAATATGCGGTTTTAAACAAAGGTTTTTGTCTTGCTTTTTCCAAAAAGCAAGTAGGTTTGGATAACGTTCAAGGTGTATCTTTATTAAGACCTTGAGGGTTTTACCCTCAAACACCCACAAGGGTTTCACCCTTTGAACCCATCATAAAACCGCATGAATATGCGGTTTTAAACAAAGGTTTTTGCCTTGCTTTTTTTCAAAAAGCGAGTGGGTTTGGGCAAAGCCCAAGGTGTTTTCCCTACACCGCCCAAGGTTTATACATAATTACATACACGTGCAATTGCCGTTTCTATAAACCCAAGGCTTTCAGCCTTTGTCTGCCTGCCTTCGGCAACCTCAAAAATCATGTTCATAAGCCTATCCCCCATGTCTTCAATGCTTTCAGCGCCTTCGATTAATCCGCTGGCATCAAAATCCATGTTATCTTCCATAGTTTTAAATGTGTTGCTGTTGCCTGTTATTTTAATTACGGGCGCAACAGGGTTTCCTGTAGGTGTTCCTCTTCCCGTTGTAAAAACAATGATTTGCGCTCCTCCCGCAATCATGGCCGCAACGGAAGACGGGTCGTTTCCAGGTGTATCCATAATAACAAGACCTTTTTCCTCCACCTGTTTCGCATAGTCATAAACAGCTTGAACTTCTGTATGACCTCCTTTATGTATACATCCAAGGGATTTTTCTTCAAGGGTTGTTATTCCCCCCGCCTTGTTGCCTGGAGTTGGGTTTCCGTCACGCACATCCTCACCCACAAGGGCAAGGGCATCTTCATACCTTTTCACAATTTCAAGAATTCTTTCACGAACCTCTTCATTTTTCGCCCTTTCAGCCAAAATATGCTCTGCACCTATAAATTCTGTGGTTTCACTTAAAATAGAGGTTGCCCCCAAAGCAACAAACCTGTCACTTATTTCACCCACAAGAGGGTTGGCCGCCAAGCCGCTTGTAGGGTCTGAACCTCCGCATTCCGTTCCTAAAATAAGAGCTGAAAAAGGAACTTCTTTTCTTTTAAGGGCGCTTGCCTCCTCCGCCATTTTTCTTGCAAGCCTTACACCCTTTTCAACTGTTTTAATGGTTCCTCCCTCTTCTTGTATTATAAGGGTTTCAATTGGTTTGTTTGTTCTCTCTCTAATCGCTTTAACAACTAAATCCATTTGACAGTTTTCACACCCAAGAGAAACAACAACAGTTCCATAAATGTTGGGGTTTGCGGCATACCCCGCCATAACGTCCATTGTAAGCTGCTGATCACTATCTACCTGAGAACAGCCATTTTGATTGTTAAAAGTAACGGCACCGTTAACTTGAGATGCAATAAGCCTTGTTGTGTCAGAGGCGCAAACCGAGGCAGGTAAAACTAAAATATGGTTTCTTACTCCTATTTTTCCGTCAGGTCTTTCATATCCCATAAAATTCATATCTTATTCCTCCATTTTTAAATTTTTCATCATATCATTTATTTTGTCAATTTCCTCTGTTATTGCTTTTTGCTGCTGTTTAAAAAGAAGATTTTTATTATATTGATAAAATTTAACACAGCCGTTTTCATTAATAAACTTTATGCTGTAATAACCGCTGTTAAGTTCTGTAACAAACACAACCATCTCTTGGCTTTCCCCAAAAACACGCTCCATAAAATCAAAGGAATTTTCAAGGCTTTCAGAAGCCTTTTCAATTGACTGCTGTCTTTTTAAAACCTCTGCGTTAAATTCTTCTTTTATTATATTAAAAGCATCCTCTTGTGTTTTAGAGCCTTTTAACCTGACACTTTTCAAATACCCCTCAAGGGTTTCTATAAGCCTTTGCTCCATTCGTTCTTCATCAGCTTTTAAAAGTTTTCCAACCTTTTTTACCTGCAGATGTTTCTGTTTCATTTTTATAAAACTTTCAAGATTTTCCTCCGCCTTTTTATCATCTGCAAAAATTACTTCCTTAACTTCTTTAAGCATTTCGTGCAGTTTTGTAACAAAGTCATCCTTTTTTTCAACTTCTTTAAAACCGTCATTTAGTGCGCCAAGTATAAGGCTTATAACTCCCAGCTTTTCGTCAAAAGAAGCAACACGAAGCCTGTCTACATAGCTTTCTTTTGTTTTTCCCTGTAAAATGTCGGCAATGGAATAGTCGGCTTTATATTTGTAGTAAAGCTCAAGATAAGAAGCAAAATCTTTGGCAATTTTCATGTTTTGCAAATATTGGCTTGCCACCTGAAAATCAATTTTTTTATTAAGTTTTTCATAAACATAAATAATTTTTGATAAATCCTCCCAGCCTCTGGCTGTAATAAAAACCTTTCCTTCCGTAGTGTTTTTCACACTGTAAAAGCTTTCCTTTTTAATGTCCAAATAACTTAAAACAGCATTATGAACATTGTTTAAAACTGCATACTCCCTCCAAACCCCATAATCCTCTTCAACTTCAATCCTTTTAACACGGTCAAGGGTAACAATGTCAAACTCCCTTACAGATTTGTTATATTGAGGTGGGTTTCCGGCAGCCGCAATTATCCACCCTTCGGGAACTTTGTGGCTTCCAAAGGTTTTATATTGTAAAAACTGAAGCATTGCAGGGGCAAGGGTTTCAGAGGCACAGTTTATTTCGTCAATAAAAAGTATTCCTTCTTTTAAGCCTGTTGCTTCAATTTTTTCATAAACAGCGGCAATAATTTCACTCATTGTATACTCTGTTACAGAATACTTTTTCCCTCCGAACTCCTTTTCCTCAATAAAAGGAAGTCCTATTGCACTTTGTCGTGTGTGGTGGGTTATGGTGTATGCAACAAGCCCAATTTTACATTCTGTTGCAATTTGCTGCATAATTGCTGTTTTTCCGATTCCCGGAGGGCCAATAAGCAAAACAGGTCTTTGGCTTTCAATGGGAATCATATAATCTCCATATTCATCCCTTAACAAATAACTTTCTATTGAATTTTTAATTTCTTCCTTAGCACGTTTTATATTCACCTTTCATTTCCTCCGAAACTGTAAATATTTTCTTTGTCAAGTATTATCTCTGTTGCCCAGGGCGGCACCCCTTTATCGTCAAAGTTATCATCAAGAAAAACAAAAGCCGTTTCATACCGGGGCATATTTTTAGGATATGTTCCGTAGCCGTCGGTAAAATAAATAAGCCCTTTTAAATTGTTCAGCTTTTTTTCCTCAACAAGGCCGTTTACATATTCAAAAGCCGCCCTGAAATCAGTTCCGCCTCTGCCCTTAACTTCAAACCTTTGCATATATTGTTGAAAGTCTTCCTTTGCGGCAATCACCTCATCACTTTGCACTTTGCTGTCGCATTGTATAATATGAAGCTGTATTTTTCTAAAAAAGCTTTCATTTTCACTGATTATTGAATAGGTTTCCTCTAAAAACCTTTTAACAAGATCACTTTCGCAAGAAGCCGAGGTGTCTATAACAATAACAAATTCTTCAATTCTTTTTACATCTTTATATTCAAGATTTTCAATAAGCGGCATGTTTCCGTAAACTTTAAGCCCGTAAGTATAATAAATATAATCATAACTGTCTAAGTCCAGCTGCATATCTTCCCTTTGCACAGTGAACTTTTCAAGAAAACTTCTATAATCATATCTTTGCCTGTTTTCTATCCGCAAAAATTCAGTCATTCCTCCGGCCTCATCACTTTTATCACGTGAAAAGGTTTCCATATCCGTTTCAGTCTTCTGGCTTATATTCTCCCATTTTTCATTAAAATCATCTTTGTTTTTTTCAGGTTTATCAGGGTTTTCATTATCGGCGTTATCAGGGTTTTCTTCTCCCTCACTATCCCCTTCGCTGTTTTCAGAAGATGAAGGCTGTTTTACGCTTTGATACTGCAGCCAAAAACTATGGTCATCAATATAAAACTCTTCCTCAATAAGCTTTAGCTGTTTCAAAAGCTTTTCATTTTCCAAAATAAGTCTGTATACTCTTTGAGCAGTAGGAATTTTAATGGTTTTTGATATTTCATCATACACAAGTCTTCTTGTGGCAGATTTATTTTGTTTAAGAGAAGATATGTCCATGCCGTCTATAATAAATTCGCAAACAATGTCGCAGCTTACATTCCAAAGCCGCTCTTCCCTTGCATCCATACTTATGGGATGCTTAAATATACAATGAAAAATAATATGAACATAGGCACGGTTAATCCATATTCCGCCTTTACTGTATTTTTCCATTAAAAAAGCCGGGGAATAAAAAAGATGAAAACCGTCTGTTCCTAAAGTATCGGTTTCATTGCTAAGCGCATAGGAAAGGCCATCAAAAGCCATTGCCAAATATCTCATACTGACATAAAGCTGATTTCTTGATGTGTTTAAAATATTTGAACAAACATTTTCTAATTTTTTTATAATTTCATACTCCGCTGACATATTAATCTCCTACAATAACATCTGAATGGCTATATTCAAACTTCATATAACAGAACACTTTTAAAGCTCAAAATTCTTTTCCTTTGGTTTTATTCCCGAAAGCCTTAAATCAAGAATATATGCTGAAAGCTGGCAATTACATTGTTTTGCGGCAGTATCCACAACTTCATCTATATTTTGCGAAGTGATAACGCTGTTATTTTTCATAATTTCCATTGCACTTATATCTTCATTTTTACTGCAGTAAATAACAGCATCGCATATGTTATCGGAAATAAACTTTAAATAGTTTTCCTTTGATTGTTGGCTTAACATAAAAGGTGTTTTAAGTCTTGTAAATGCAATGTTTAAACAAGTTTCCACTTTTTCCGAGGCTATTGCTCTTATAAAAAAGGAATCATATTCAATAAACCTTATTCCCCTTGTTTCAACAGCAAGCCTATATTTATAGCCTGCTCCGTGGGTAACCGTTTTAAATATCTTTGCGGCATTTATAGAAACATATTCAAAATCATAACCCGGAAACACAAGCTTTGTATTAATGTCTTCAATTTCAAGGCAGAAATCACTTTTAAGCTCGTTTAAAAAGGCAACAACACCGCCTGAAATGTTTTTATGACAATCTATTTTAATAACACATATTTTCTCACAATTTTTAATAAATCCGTCGCCTATATATTTAAGGCCGCAAGGAACATCCATTTTCACTATATTTCTGCAGTTGTAAAAACAGTGGCTGCCTGCCGTAACAAGACTTTTAGGAAGCACAACCTCCTCTAATCCACGGCATTGACAAAAAGCATAATTGCCCAAATATGTAACAGTTTCAGGAATTTTTACATCAAGTATAAATTCGCAATCCCTAAAAGCTTCATCGCCGATTTGAGTAACATCAGAACCGTCAATTTGTTTTGGTATTTTAACAACTGAATCTTTTCCCTTATATTTTTTAATAGTAATGCCTGTTTCGTTTTTTTCAGTAATAAACAAATTTCACACTCCCAAATTAAATAAAAATTGTTTCTTTGTAACCTGCAGAATATTTCCCCGGTGAAATTCCCAAAGCTTTTTTAAATGTTCTTATAAAATGTGAGTTGTTTCCAAAACCTGAAAGTTCTCCTGCCTCTTGAACACTTTTGCCTTCTCTTAAAAAAGCACAGGCTCTTATAATTCTTTGTGCTGTTAAATACTGGTTTATACCAAGCCCTGTTGTTTTTTTAAAAATATAACAAAGGTGCTGTTTTGTTATTTCAAACTGCACTGCAATAGAGTCTAAGGTAATTTCTTTATCAGCATTGTCTGCAATATAGTTCATAATGGGTGTAACCCTGTCCACATTTTTAGAGTGATATGGTTCTGCTTTAGGGCAATATTCAGCCATTTTGTTAAGCATGATTAAAAGCTCAATAAAATAATTTTGACACATAAGGTCGTCACCATATTCTTCTCCCTTTTCCATGGCTTTTTCACATAATTTAAAAACCTGGATAAGCTCCTCATCTGAAAGAAGTATACAAGGTGTTTTCATTTTAAACATTTTCACAAGGTCGGTTTGCGGTGTGGAAAGAATTGATATATATTCTGTTGGAAACTTAATTACACATCTTCTGTAAACAGCATTTTCCTCAACTCTGCTTCTGTGTATGGCTGCATCATTTAAAAGCATAACAGCGCCTTTTTTCATTGTGTATGTGTGCGAGCCTACACCCATCTCTCCTCTGCCTTCAAGCACAATAGTTATTTCATAGGAATCATGAAAGTGAAACTCACTCATTTTCCATGCATAATCTTCATTAAGACGAATATCAAAAAAATATTTCATAATTTAAATTTCTTAACCTTCTTTCATAATATACATTCATAATAATCATAATTTTACTATAAAATCTTAATATTTGCAAACTAAAAGCATAAAAAAGCAGCGCAAACCTAAAACTCTTTTCCCGCCTAAACAATAAAAAGTTAAGCACAAGATTAACTCTTAGAACTTAACTTTTTATGACTTAAATGTTTATTCTGAAATTTCTTCAGTCTTTTTTATAACAACTGTTATATAAGGGCTTTCCACCTCTGTAAGCCTTGTGCCTTTAGGAATTTGAACCTGCACAGGAAGTCTGTATTCACCTTCTTCAAGCATTGATATAACAATACTGCCCTTTATATCTTCGTCCTTAACTCCTTCTAAAATCTCTTGAGAGCCTTTTAACTGTAAACTTATGTCTGCCGGTGCAATCTCTGCAATAAGCCCTTCTTCAAGTTCCGCAATATAGGAAATGTTGTCATACATAAGAGTTACATCTTTAACCGTTTCCTTCACAATTACAACCTTAACAACAACTTTTTCTTCTTCTCCGTTTTTAAGGTTTACACCCAAAGGAAGAAAACTTTTTATTGAAAAGCCTATTTCCATATCTTCATCCTTATCAGATATATTTACAGGCGGAAGCTTTATTGCTTCCATATCTTTAAGTAAAGCATCACTTCCCGTTACATAAACTTCTTCAGGGCTGCAGGTAATGCTTTCGTATGAATAACCTTCTTTGGCCGCACCCATAATGTCAGGAATAATTTTTATTTTTTTACTTGATTTCATAGGTATATACACACTTGCATTTTTTGTGCTTAATGAAACTCCGTAAACTCTTTGCCCATTGCTGTCATAAGGAATAATTTCTCCCGTATATGTTGTATCCTCTTGTATGGCCGATGCCTCCATTACAACCTTCACTCTTGAAACTAAATTAACAAGACTTTCCGAACCTGAAACCTCCACTGTTAAAGGCAATACGTCAGGGTTTGAATATCCGCTTAGATCTGCAGCCAATTCCACAGGGAATGTTTTTGTCAGCTTATTTTCAATTTTAACGGTAATGTTTGAAGGTGTTCTGCTGTCAATTTCATAACTGTCGCCAAGATTTGGCGGTATCTTTATTTGCACATTAAGCAAGTGCTCACTTGCGCCATCTTCTAAATCTTTAATTGCTGTTAAGTCAATGTAAGCTTGAATCTTATCCCTGTTTTGATAAAGCCTGTCAAGGGAAATTCTTTGCCCTCTGATTTTTGCCGAAACCTTAAGGTTTTTTATTTCATCATAATTTGATATAATTTTGTTTTCGTTTGTAACCCTTTCTGTATTAAGTATTTCCAAAGTTAAAGGAAAACTCCTTGTTTCTGAAGGGTTTTCAATATTTATTACAACAAACCAAAGGCATACGGCTATGGTTAAGGATAAAAGTTTCCATAAAAAATCTTTCATAAGAATTTCACGCAATCTGTTTTTTTTACTCATCAACCTTTCGCCCCCTCCAGATAGAAACTTTTTTCTTTGGAGCCTTATTCCCCTGGGAAAGCATGCTGCCTAATGTTTCAATGCTGATGTTTCTGTAAAGAACTCCGTCTTTTGCAAGAGAAACAGAGCCTGTTTCTTCACTGATAATAATAACATAGGCATCACTTACTTCGCTTGCCCCAAGTGCCGCTCTATGTCTTGTTCCAAGCTCCATACTTACTTCATTGCTTTCTGTAAGAGGTAAAAAGCAGGTAGCGGCAGCAATTCTGTTTTTCTTAATAATAACCGCACCGTCATGAAGAGGTGTATTATGTTCAAAAATATTTATTAAAAGCTGGCTTGTAACAACTGCATCAATGGGTATTCCCGTTCTTTCAAAATCTCCTAAAGGCACATCTTTTTCAATAAGTATAAGAGCACCTGTTTTAACGGCACTCATTTTTCCGCAAGCTTTCAGCAATTCTTCATTTGTTTTTTCGGAAAAATCTTCTCCCTCGTTTCCAGAATCAAAACGAAGAATTGAAACAATATGTCTTCTTTTCCCAAGCTCTTCAAGGGCCTTTCTAAGCTCAGGCTGAAAAACAACTATAACCGCAATAATTCCCACAGAAATTGTATTGGAAAGTATCCAGAGTATGGTGTTTAATCTAAGAATCAGGGCAACAAAAGCAAAAGAAAAAATAACAAGTATTCCTTTAAAAAGAATCCAAGCTCTTGTTTCTTTTATCCAAAATATTATTTTATAAACCATGTAGGCTACAAGAAGAATATCAAGAATATCCACAAAGCCCACAGTAGGCGGATTTATATTTGTTATCCGAAAGGTTCTAAAAAATACTTCTAAATAGTCCACCCCGGCACCTCCCCTTGCTTTTATCGCTTATTGTTTTATTTTCGGCACAGCCTTTACGTAATAAACATAATTATCATCTTGAAATTTAACCCTTTCGGCATTGGGATAGTCAAGAACAAAATCTATTTTCTGTATAAAAAACACAATTATACAAGAAACAGGAATTCCTATTAATGCACCTGCAATAGAAACCTTTGCAGATGTTAAAAATCCGCACAATAAAAAACCAATAATCATTAAAACACCTGATACTAGTATTCCATAATTTGTTTCGTTATCAATAAAAGTGTTGCTTATTATCCAAACAGAAATAAGCCCTAATGAAAACACTCCTGCAGGAAAAACCCAGCTTATGTCTATGTTTTTCACAACCACATCAAGCATTTTAACACCGTTATCCACAAAAGCCGCTATGGTAAAGTCTGTCTTTTCCAAAGTTTCTGCAATTTCTTTTATAACACCTATGTTATGATAAAGAAAAACACCTATAATAACAGCCCCCAAACCCTTTATTCCAACATAAATTCCTGCCGCCAAAGGCACAACATATGGAATTTTAAAAGCATAGGCACCAATCATAAGTAAAATTATTATACTTTCCTTGGGAAAAATTCTGACATAAAACACAAGAATCAGAAAATAAACAAGAAAAAATAAAGCCGCCGCTTCAACCGAAACAAAAGATATGTAAAAACAGGACACAACTGCGGCAAAAAACAAAAACGTTCCGCTTGAAACAAGCATTGATATAAGCCCACATAAAAAAGTTATGCCTATAACCTTAACCATATGAACATTTCCAAGGGAAAGTCTGCTTATCCAGCCAAAAACAATTATCCCTGCAAAAAACTTAAAAAGAAGCTCCGCCTTGTCACTATTTCTTTTATAAACAGAAGAAAGAATTCTTATATTATGTATTATCTGCTCCATATGTCTTAACTTCCCCCTCCTGCACTCTCTGTTTCTTCTCCATAGAGTTTTGCAAGCATTTTTTCATATTTTTCACAACGTTCCTTTGCCAGATTATATCTTTTGCCGTGTATGTAAATGCCTATAATGGTATAAACTGCAAGTAGAACTAAAATAAAAACACCCATTTTTATAAATTCAGACTTTGTTAAAATATCAAATATGTTTTCATCCATAACAAGTATTTTATGCCCGTAATAAATACCGATAATTATGGTTGTTCCTAAAAGCACACCAAGTCTTGTTATAAAGTTTTTTCTGTATATATAATCTATTTTATAAAGGGAAGTAATTTTTCTGTCCTCATCGCCATAATGCTTATCATATACGGCAAGGTTAGTCATAAGCCTAACCTTTTTTAAGTTTTCCATAAATATACCTCCCCTTTATTTTTTCAAACTGCATTTAAGTATACCACAAAACATCACACTGAACATATCTGTTTATTAACATTTAATACAATTTTAATATAAATTTTTGTAAAAAACACATACAGCAAAACCGTTTAAACATAGTTGCTTATTCTTTAATTATATCATAAGGGCAAAAGTAAGCGGCGGCAGAGCCGTTAGGCTCTTTCCACAAATGAAATTTGTGGCTATTATATCGTAAGGCAAAAGAAAGCAACGGCAGAGCCGACATTTTCTTTTGGCAACAAACGAATAAAACTCGAAAAGTTTTATGAGTAATATAATCCGCTGTGATAACAGCGGTAAGAACGTAGACAAAGTCAGAACCTTGAGGGCTTTGCCCTCAAACACCCACAAGGGTTTTACCCTTGACCCATCTAAAACCGCATGAATATGCGGTTTTGATAAAAGTTTTTGGTCTTGCTTTTTTCAAAAAGCAAGTGGGGTTGGGCAACGCCCAAGGTTTGTCTTCAGTCTGTCCGCTGTGATAACAGCGGCAGAGCCGTCAGACTCTTTCCACAAATGAAATTTGTGGTTATTATATCATAAGGGCAAAAGTAAGCGGCGGCAAAGCCGACATTTCCTTTTGGCAACAAACGAATAAAACTTGAAAAGTTTTATGAGTAATATAATCCGCTGTGATAACAGCGGCAGAGCCGTCAGGCTCTTTCCACAAATGAAATTTGTGGTTATTATATCATAATTTTCTAACCCTTTTATAATTTTTTTCCTAATCTTTTATAACAAATCTTTAATATTTTATAAAAGAAAACTTTTCGCTGCTGTTTTTGCTTTTTCCATTGCTTCAGACATTTTACCTTCAACGTCAATTCCCAATATATCAAGGCCTTCCGCCGCAATCATTTCAAAATCTTTAATCCCATAAAGACCGCAAAGGCTTTTTAAATATGCTCCCCCTTGTTCAAGGAAAGAAAAATCACCTGTTGCAATTCCTCCTCTGCTTGTTATAAAAATCATTTTCTTTGCGGCGCACATACCCTCACTGCCTTTTTCCGTATATTTAAAAGTTATCCCTGCAACCGATATGTTTTCTATGTATGCTTTCAAAATTGCAGGAAAACTGTTTTCCCAATAAGGTGCGGCAATAACAACCCTGTCGGCTTTTGAAAACTGCCTTGCCAACTCAAACAATTCTGAATCCAGTTTCCCGCTGTTTTTCAATTCATTTTGCTCATCAAAATTTTAATATGTTAAATACGGAGGATTGATTTTCATTAAATCCACCTCCGCAATTTCAACTTCATTTGATTGCAATTTTAACTCTTTTAAAAATGTTTCCGCTATACTGTAACTTCTTGATCTGGACTTTCCTCTTACGCAAGCATTTACAAACAGAATTTTCATTTTTTATGTCTCCTCTAAAGTTCAATTTTATGATATTTCATTTTGTTCCACAGCGTAGACCGGCTTATGCCAAGGTCAGCAGCCGTCTTAGTTCTTGAAAACCCATTGTTTTTAAGTGCATTTAAAATTTTATTTTTTTCCCACAAACGGGCTTCGCTTATTCCAAAATCTGTGTCATCATATTTTATTTGTGTGTTTGAAGGCCTTTGAATACTTTTCTTATTTTTTTCACTTAACCCATCTTCAATTTCACCAAAAAGTGCCTTTGTTGTTATATGCTTATTTTCAAGCATAACACTAAGCCGCTCAAGCATATTTTGAAGTTCCCTTATGTTTCCTCTAAATTCATACTTCTCAAGTTCTTCTATAATCTGTTCCCAAAGGGCTTCGTTTGCTCTGAAACCTCCGTAATTAAAGCTTTTTAGATAGTGTATGGAAATTTCTTTTATATCTTCACTTCTTTCTCTTAACGCAGGAATTTTAAGTTCCAAAACATTCAGTCTGTAAAACAAATCTTCTCTAAAACTTCCCTTTATAACTTCTTTTTGCAAATCCCTGTTTGTTGCCGCAATTACCCTAACCTCAACAGGAACAACCTTGTCACTGCCTATTCTTCTTATTTCTTTTTCTTGAATAACACGCAAAAGCTGTGCCTGCATACTTAAAGGCATTTCACCTATTTCATCAAGAAATATGGTGCCTTTATGTGCCATTTCAAAAACACCCATTTTACCGCCTTTGCTTGCCCCTGTAAAAGAGCCTTCCTCATAACCAAAAAACTCCGCCTCCAAAAGGTTTTTAGGTATGGCGGCACAGTTAATTGCAACAAAAGGTCCATCTGCACGACGGCTTACATTGTGTATGCTTTGGGCAAAAAGCTCTTTGCCTGTTCCTGTTTCCCCAAGAATAAGAACTGTGGAGTTTGAAGACGCATAACTTCTTGCAATATTTTTGGTTTCCTCAATCTTTGCACTGCTTCCCTTTATATCTTCAAATCTATATTTTGCATAAAACCCTTTTTTATTTTTATAGTAATTTACACGGGCATTTTTTTCATGCTCTTGAAGTGCCGTCAAGTCTTGAAAAGTTGAAACAACACCCTTTCGCTGTCCGTCAATTTCAATAGGTATTCTGTGTGTTAAAACAGTGCAGTAGGGAAGTTCAAAAACGTCGCCTATATCTCCTTTTTCCTTATCCATGGCTTTAATCATTTTTGTTCCCTTTACAACCTTGTCAACCCTTTTTCCCTCTAACTTTTCATTTGGGTCAAGGCAAAGAAATTTATAAACCATATCATTGGCGGCAATTATTATTCCGTTTTCGTCTGTTGCAAGTATGGCATCATTTGTAAAGTTAAAAACAACCTTATACTGCTCCATTCTAAGCACATTTTCTTTATTTTTTTCTATTTCAATATTTTTAACCTTTAAAACTTCTTTTGCCGCATTTACTGTTTTTTTCAAAGTTTCACGGCTGTGCAAAAGACACACAAAATCAATTTCCGCCTTCTTTGCCGCCTCATAAGCAACAGGGGCAACAATATACACAGCATTTTCTCTTTTCGCATACTCAAAGCGCTCGTTTTCTCTGCTGTCACAAGGGTCATAAGGCAGACATGTTGTTTCATAATATTTTTCTAAAACCTTAAAATCAACATCCCTTGTGTTTTCTGCCGCTACGTAAACTGTTTTTCCCATACCCAAAGATTTGTCAAGAGAGCAAATACAATCCATTGTGGAAAAGCCCATAGGAAAAAAGTTTCCGCTTCCGTCATTATGCATGGCAATAGAATCGTCATCTGCCAAAACAATAAGCTTAAAGCCTTTTTGATAGAAGTCTTCAGCATTAAACTCTTTCCCTACAGAAAAAACTTCACAACCCTCTTCCATAAGAGCAAATTGATTGCTTAATCTTTGTGCATAGTTGGGATATCTGGTTATAAAACATATTTCAGAAATTATTCTCAAAAAATCACTCCCGCCAAGCAAATAAATGTTTAAACTTGTTTAATCAAATTATAACACCCTGTGGATTTTCATTCAATAAAAACTTGCTTAAATGCTTTAAAGCAAATACAGCTATTGCGGTTTCACTAAACCCATTTTATTTTTGCAACTGATTTATAAACTCCTCCCTTGCCGATGTGACTTCATAGGAAGGAGGTGCAATATAATATCCTTGAAGAAGATGCACACCTAAATCTTGTAAAGTTTTAAGCTCTTCTTTTGTTTCCACACCTTCTGCCAAAAGCATAATTTCTCTTTCCTTTGCATAAAGAGATAAATTCCCCACAAGTCTTCTTCTTTTATCGTCTTTATCAATTCCTCTTACTATGCTCATATCAATTTTAACAATGTTTGGAAAAATTCTAAGCAGCACAGACTCGCTGTTATAGCCGCAGCCATAATCGTCAAGTGCAACAAGGCCTCCCCATCGCCTTATAAGATTAACCTTTTCCTTTGTGATAAGTTCATTTTCCTGTTCCTTTTCAGTAACTTCACAAACAATATTGGGAAGATATTCATTATATGTACCGACAAAAAGCTTAATGTTTTCTTCCGACATAATTTGGTTTGCTATGGAATTTATAAATACCTTTACATCCTTGCCGCAGCTGCCCTCTTCAACCTTGGCTGCAAAAGCTTTCATGCTTTCAAACCATGTAATAACCTCAACCTCGTGAAGTTTGGACTGTGAACTTGCAACTCTCAAAATGTCCAAAGGACTTTTAAATATTTCAAGCTTAGAACGCATAAGCATTTCATATCCATAAACCTTGCCGTCATGTGCCCAAACTATAGGCTGAAGCATATATTCAACCAGTCTTTGCTCAAGAAGATTATTAAAAGCTTCCTGCCCGTGGAGAAGAATTTTGTTTTCCATAAATGTTTCATGGTCAAAATCTGCCATAGTTCCTTTTTTGCTGTGCTTTACCATATACATGGCAAAATCGGCATAGTGGAACAATGTGTCAAAATCAATGCTGTCTTTAGGATACCAAGCCTTGCCCATTGAAATACGTATTTTATATTCACGCTTGTCCTCAAGAAGAATGCTTGTGTTTTGAATAAGCTGCCACATATTGTTGATTATCTTTTCAATATCCTCTTTTTTGTCGTATCCAAAAATAAAGGTAACAAATTCATCTCCCGACCTTCTTGCTGAAATTATGTTTTTGCTGTTAAACCTTTTTAAACACTTTGCAAGAGCAATTAAATAAGCATCTCCCATGCGATGGCCGTATGTATCATTTACATACTTTAAATTATCCAAATCCCAAACAAGCATTGCACCTTTTTTTAAACTATGCTTGCAGCCGCTAAGTTCTTTAAGCATTTCTTCAAAAGCCCTGCGGTTTGGAAGGCTTGTTAATACATCATAATCTCTTTCATGCTCAATTTTTTTCTTTTCCCTCATGTCAAGGGTTATGTCTGTAACAACCCCAAGTATAGATTCCTGTTCTCTCCTGCATATAAGTCTTAACCACCGCTTTTTTTCATTGGAATCGGAAATTTCAAAAATCTTTTCTTTCTCTATATTTTTCATATCCAAAAGCTTTTCCATTTCTTTTTTAAAGCTTTGGGCATTATCATACACATTTGTTTTTGTAAGAGAATCCATTCCCATTATTTCATAAAATCCGTTGCTGCAAAAGACAAGGTTTTCTTTTTCTTTATATTCAAAAACGGCAATTCCCGAATCTGACATTTGAATTATTGTTGAAATTTTAGAATATGCCTCTGCAACTCTAAAACTAAGGTTTTCAATGGCTTCTCCAAGTTCATCTATCTCCATTATGTTTAACTTGTTTAATTTTATGGGTCTGTTAGGGTCGCTCACCCTTAATGTTTGAACCATTTTTTGTATGGGTGCAGACATAAACCTGCTGAACAAAAACACACCCATAGCGCAAACAAACACACTTATAGCAAACAGTATATTAAGCACCTTTTTTACAATATAATATTTTGAAAAAAGCTCGTCACATCTTTGCATTCCAATAAGAACCCATTGCTCTGATGCAAAGGGGTGTTGTAATTATACAAACGAAAATCCCGACGGTTCAAACAAACCTCCGTTTTAGAGGGATAATTTGTTTCCAAGTAATATATACCTTCTTTTTCATCTCCAAGTTCAATATTTTTTTCAAGTATTGAAGCCTTGCTGTAAGACTCTCCCTTTACTGCATATGGCTTAAATGTTTTCTCATCCAAAGCCTTTGCTAGAATGTAAGCACGGCTTTCGTCATTTTCTCTTTCAGAATATTTATAATCTCTCATTAAAAAACTTTCGTTTATTCCTATTCCGATAACACCAAATACTGTTTCATCACTTCCTATAAGCGGCACAGAATATGTTAAAATTCCTGTATCTTTTTCATCCACAATGTTTCCGAAACTCCAGTAGCCAAAATCTTTAAAATCTTGGCTTTCTCCTTTTTTTGCTTCATTCAATGGTTTAAAAAAATATTCGTTTCCCTCTTCCTTGTCAAATAAAAATCCAGGCTGCCAAAATGTATCAAGGGGCAACTTTAAAGTCTTTGAAATAGCAGGTATGCCCCTTTCAAACAAAAGATTTTTGTCATCATAGGTATAGCTTCCTGCCTCATTGTTTCTTACATATACCCCCGCCCTTATGTCAGGGTTTCCGTAGGAAGACAATCCATCTAAAATAAGAAAAACCTCTGTGGCACCGCTTATCTTTAGTGTATATAAAACTTCATCAGTTATATTTATTAAAATGTTTTGATTTAGCTGGACATCATTTTCAATTTGCCCTAAAGTTTTGCCGCTCTCTTTTACAAGGCTCTCTATTTTTTTCGTTATTTGTTCACCATTGTCATTAAGTGCAGAAAAACCTCTGCCCATTTGGCTTTCCATGCGATTTCTTCTGTTTATCATCTGTTCTTCATATGCAGTAACCACATTATCACGCAGAATTTTTAATACATAATGATGATTAAATATTATATAAACACCTATAATAAGAATCGCTACGGCAAGAACAGGAGTAAAGGTTTTTGAAAATATTGTTTTATTCTTATTCAATATTTATCACCCATCCATTTATAAATTAATCTTTTAAATCATTTTCAAGACCTGATAACCATTTATTATAACTTTCTTTTAAAAATTCACTTTTCTCGCTTTCTACCAGCTTCTCATAGTCATTTTTAAAAACATCCAGTTCTTCAGTTAAATACTTTGTTATAACATTTCGCTTATTGCTGCCTTTTTCAAAAGGAACAGATGTATATAAATCAATGTTTGAAACAGCATCCATTCCTAAGCTGATGTTGTTGTAAAACAATAAATTTTCAGATATATCGATATTTGCCAATGCTAAATCCATATCGGTTTTTATATTTTCATTGGTTTTAACAGGAAAATATCCTGTATCTATACAAAACTGAACATTTTGTTCCGAAGATGTAAACCATTTTAAAAACTCTGCAGCAGCTTTTTCTTTTTTCCCCTCACTTTTAATAACTGCCATTCCCGCCCCTTGCTGTATTGCACTTTTTTTAGTTCCCTGAAAATTTGGAAGAGGCAAAACTATTACTTCTATATCATATGTATTTCCGCTTTCCAATGTAATCTCCTTTGGATAATAAGCAACACTTGATGTTGAACCTACCGCCGCAACAATATCTCCTGTTTTTAAATCGTCACTTCTAAAACGTCCGAAAGCACCGTAATATCCCTTTATATAAGGCAGGGAATAAGTTTCCCATATTTTTTCCAATGCCTTACCATTTAAAAAGGCTTCAACACCTTTTTCTGTTTTTTTAAAAACTTCTTCTCCCAGCTGATTTAAACCAACCAGCATAAAATTAGCGGCGGCATCCCTTCCAAAAAGCGCCTTGCCCCCACTCCATTCATAATAAACCTCTGACATATCTTTAATGCCTTCCCATGTTGAAAAACAGGAAATATCATATCCGCTTTCCTTTGCAAAAACATCCCAGTCTGTTTTATTGAGATATAAAAGCTCCGTTGCTTTTGCAACAGGGAATATATAAAGCTCTCCCCGGGCAAATTCACCTTCTTTTAAAAACGCTGGGTTATATTCACTTTTTTCTTCTTGGGTAATAAACTTTCCCAAATCAGCCAAAAGTCCTTTATTATACAGCACCATTGCAGTGTCAGGATATGTAGCAAAAATATCAGGAAGTTTTTCAGAGCCTACTTTTTTTTCGGCGGCCGATATAATGCCTTCCTCTAAATTTCCAACATCCCCTTTTGACTCAGAAGTTAAAATAATTCTTTTTTCTGCACCTACTGTTTGATTAAACTTTTCTATTAAGTTATCAAAAGCTTCCTTTTGTCTTCCGTTGTAATAATGCCAAATAGTAAGCCTTACAGGCTTATCTTCAGATTTCTTTTTTTCTTCTCTCATGCACCCGCTAAACAGCAGACTTATTATTAAAGTCAGCGCAAATATCTTTCGCTTTTTCATACCCCACCCCTGTAAACTCGAATTTTATTACAAAACATAACATGATTAGGTTATGTTTTCCATGTTATCACATATTCACCTAAAAAGAAAAGGGATATAATTAAACTTTGCTAAAAATTCGCAAAAAAGGGATAAACCACAACCATAATTGTGACCCATCCCTTTAAGCAAATCTATTTTATGTTTTTTAAATTTGAATTAATGCTTATTATCCAACCTTTTCTTTATCAAACATGCTTATTGTAATAAACACAACTCCGCAAATCAAAAGCATGAATATTCCTATGCTGTTAAAAAATATTGGATGAACTGCGGCAGACACATTCCACACCACTATGCTGACAATAGATGCAAGAATCGTCCAAAATCCTGCCTTTTTGCCTGAAAACTTAGGAAAAAGAAGTGCCCCTACAACTATGAAAGAAGTTCCTATTGCCAATGAAAGAGCTTTTTGCATAGCCCCTAAAATTGTTCCCATCTGTGTTGCAATAAGATATGTAATAAAACTGCTTACAACAACAATTAATTTATTTACCATGCTTCTTTTTGCATTTAAGCCTTCTTCTTTTGAGTTTCTATAAACTATGTCATTGCTAACTGTTGTGGCAAGACCAATAATCATTGAACAGCCTGTTCCCATATCTGCCGCCCAAAGCCCTGAAAGTGTTATGCCCCCCAAAACAGGAGGAATGCTCATTAAAATCATTGGAAGTGCAATAGATGCAGGAGAATCTGGAATAAGCGCCTTGCTTGCAACACCTAAAAGAGCACATATAAACCCAACGGGTATCATTAATGCCGCCCCTAAAATATATCCGTATGTAGCCGAACGGTCATCTCTTCCCGTTAAACCAATTTGAACAACACCCTGAACAGAGTTTGTGTTTCCAAGCATAACAATTATCCAGCTGACAATGCCAATCCAGCCCATGCCTGCTGTAAGGCTCATGTATGGAACATCAGGCTCTGCAATTGTTAAAGCTTGTATTGCCTCCCAGCCGCCATGGTTTGTAAGCACAATAACAGCCGCAACAATTACACCCACATAAATTAAAATAAGATTTAATACGTTTGTTAAAGAAACACTTCCCATACCGCCTATAACAGCAACAAGCATAAAAATTAAAAATGAGAAAAAGGTTCCTGACTCAACAGTGAAAATTTCAGGCAAAAGTGCGGCAAGTATAGAACCGCCTGCCTTATACTGAAGAGCAATAATACCAGATTGAATTATACACATTGAAATAACCATAATAAAGCTTGTTTTTTCCCCGTATAAACTTCTAACAAGGCCGCTGATTGTGGAAAAACCACTTCTTCTTAAATATTTAACAGCAAGAAATGACGAAACAACAGCACCGATTGCCCATGCCGTATCATACCACCCTGCAGATAAACCAACAGAAAAAGCATTTTCTGCTATACCAATTGTAGATGCGCCGCCAATCGCAAGCCCTGCAATACTTGCGGCAACAACAAAAGCATTGTTTTTGCCCTTATAAAGAAGAAATGCTTCACCGTCATTTTTCTGTTTCCTTGAAACCCCTATACTTATTGCAAAAAGAAGTGCAACATATAAAATAACTATTAATAATGGAATGTTCATATTACCATTTACCCCTTCCGAAGTTTAAATTTGTTTTAAATTATAGTGTCAAAATTCATATTAATTATCTGTTTTTTATTTTAATTTAATATTAAAAAATACCCGTTATAAAAATCAACCTAGCCCCTAACAAAAAACTACAGCTTAGTTTTTGATTTTTCATTAAATATCACTGCATATTTTTTCATAATCTTTTTGAAGCTGAGGAACAAGACTTCCACCGTGAGCCATTATGTAAATATCCTTACCTGAAAAATCCACCTTGCTAAGAATTTCTTCAATGTTTCCATATGCTTTAAATCCCATTTCTTTAACAATATCAGGCTCCATGTCAGAAAGAAGATATGATGCTTCAGGCTTTCCAAGTGCTTCACAAGCGGCATAAAAAATATATCCGCCTATTGTAAAGGCTTTTCTTAATTCTTCGTCAAGGCATCCTCTTTTAAGAGGCTCTATCCAGTCAAAAAAATCTTTCGAGCCGCCGCCCTCATTGCATTTTGCAAGAAGTATTAATGTTCCGCCTTTTTTAACAGCCCTTGCGGCATTAAAAAGAGATTTTGTGGATTGATAAAGGTTCATATCCTTAGGAAAACCGCCGCAGCTTGCAATAACCACATCAACTTCTTTATCTATTGGAACTCCGTAACCCTTTTGAACATAACGACAGCTTTCTCTCCAAGCCTTATCGAAGTTTCCGCAGAAAAATCCGCTGTGTTTTCCGTCGGCATTTACAACTATGTTAATTCCAAAATCCACATTAATAAGATTTCCCGCATCAACCATATCTGTGTTAATAGGATTTTCCTTTGCCATACCGCTTCCAACACGAACATCACTCATGGCTTTTTCAGGGTCAAGGGCATGAATATGGTTCATACGTATTGTTTCCAATGAGGCAACCCCGGGAACAATGCTTTTTCTTCCTCCGCCATAACCTGCCATAACATGATGAACTGTAGAGCCAATGCAAATAAGCTTTCTTCCCACAGCAAGGGGATTAACACTTACCTTTGTTCCCATTGGTGTTGTTCCCACATACACAAGGTCTTTTGCGTAGCAATCATGGTCTACAACCTTTACGTTTTTATAAACATATGAGCTTGCCATTTTTTCCTTTTCTTCCTCTGTATGCATTCTATGGGATCCGAGGGCATTAAGCACAACTATGTTTTCAAAAGGCACTCCTATTTCATCATGAAGATATTCCACAGTAAGCTGGCACAAAATATCCTGTCTTGACCAAAACCTTGTAATATCGCTTATAATAACAGTAACCTGATCTTGAGGAGAAATTATTTTATTAAGAGGCTCGCTTTCAATAACTCCCTCTGTTATACAATAAAGAAATTCCTTTTTGGCATCTTCTATAGTTCTCATTTCATTTTCATGCAGGTGGGTAATGCTTTTTGCTCCTTTTATATCAAACTCCACCGATGAAGAGCCATATTTCAGACTTATATGTTCCATTTTCAAAACTCCTTCTGCGATTGTTTTCCTCGCTTTAAACTGTTGCACTTTAAATGGATAAAGCATACCATTAAAATAATATTTTGTCAAGACTTCTGCAATATAAAACATATATTTAAAGATGTTTTTACCAAGCCTTAAACTGCCTGATAAAAACATCTTTATTGTTTTGTTTATTATATATAATTAAATATATTTTTTTAATAAAACAGTTGGCTATATAGCTAAACACCATATAACTTAATTGCTTTACTAATTAAAAAACTCTTTATGCCAAACAAGAAACATGTAGATTGTCCAAATTTTTCTGCTGTTGTCTTCTTTTCCATTTTTATGGTCATCAAGTATTTTTATAATTTCATCTGTCTTAAAAAACCCTTTTGCCGCCTGACTTTCAAAGGCATTTTTTATCATACCATAATATTTTTCTTCTTTAAGCCATATTCTTATGGGTACGGGAAAACCAAGTTTCTTTTTTTCCGCAACCATTTGAGGAACATATTTATTTGCGGCGGCACGCATGGCAACCTTTGTGTTTTCTTTTGTGACCTTAAACTTTTTTGGCAATTTTCTTGCCACATCAAAAACTTCTTTATCTAAAAACGGAACTCTTACCTCAAGAGAATGCGCCATACTCATTTTGTCCGCTTTTAGAAGAATGTCGCCAATAAGCCACAGGTGAATGTCAATATACTGCATTTTTGTTACATCATCCTTATCCTTTACCTTATTATAAAAAGGCTTTGTTATAGACATAGGCGAATGTTTGCCGCTTGCTTTTTTAAGAATTTTCTCCCTGTCTTTTTGGGTGAACATAAATGCATTTCCTATAAATCTTTCCTCTAAATCCTTGCTTCCTCTTATAATATAATTTTTCCCCTTAATTTTAAAAGGAACAGCCTTTGCTGCAGCACCTAAAGCTTTTCTTACAGGCCTTGGCAAGTTTGTAATGGGCCTTAAAGCGTCAGGCTCTTTATAAATATTGTAGCCTCCAAAAAATTCATCAGCACCCTCCCCTGAAAGGGAAACTTTAACATGTTTTGCCGCTGTCTGGCTTACAAAATAAAGCGCCACAGCCGAAGGGTCTGCAAGAGGCTCGTCCATATGATATTGAACAGAGGAAATGGCATCCCAATATTCCTCTTTTGTTATAAGCTTGCTGTAGTTATCTATCTCTATTTTTTCCGAAAGCTTTTTGGCAAAGTCTATTTCGTTATATTTTTCATAGTCAAAACCAACTGTAAATGTCTTATCCCCATTAAAACTTGCCGCAACATAACTGCTGTCAACGCCGCTTGAAAGAAATGAGCCGACTTCAACATCGCTGATTTTATGCTTTTTAACAGAATCCTGCATTGCCGCATCAATTTCTTCTACAAATTCATCAAAGGTTTTATTTTCATCAACTTCAAACTTAGGCTCCCAGTATCTTTCAATTTCCATTTTTCCGTCTTTCCATGTAAAACAATGACTTGGCATAAGCTTAAAAATACCTTTGAAAAAGGTTTCAGGAAGAACGGAATATTGAAATGTCAAATAGCTTTCCAAGGCTTCTGTGTTAACCTCTTTTTTTATTGAAGGATGTTCAAGCAGGCTTTTTATTTCAGAGCCGTAAACAAGACCTCCGTCAACTTGTGAATAATAAAAAGGTTTAATTCCAAAATAATCCCTTGCTCCAAAAAGAGTTTCACTTTTGCTGTCCCAAATAACAAAGGCAAACATTCCGCGAAGCTTTGTAAGCAGCTCTTTACCATATTCCTCATAGCCATGGATAATACATTCTGTGTCTGAATTGCTTTTAAAAATGTGACCTTTTTCTATAAGCTCCTCTCTCAGTTCCTTATAGTTATAAATTTCGCCGTTAAAGGTTATAACTATCTCTCCTGTTTCGTTAAACATGGGCTGAGAACCGCTTTCACCAAGATCAATAATGCTTAATCTTCTAAATCCCATTGCTATTTTATCTGTTATATATTTTCCATGGTTGTCAGGGCCTCTGTGTATAATTTTATTCATCATATTTTCAAGGGCAATCTCGCTTTCAAGAAGTCCTCCGCTAAAACCGCAAAAACCGCACATTGTTTGTATCCTCCTTATAATTTAAAAGCAAGGTTTAAAAATCATTTAAAAATATTATCATATTTTACCCCTTATATCAAGAAAAGTGCGGACTTTTTGTCCGCACTTTATATCTTTATATTTGTTTTTTTGTTTACTGGGCAGCAAGCATGGCTTTATAAATATATTCAAAGCCATACACAAGACAAAAAATCATTATCATCCACCAAATTGCAGATTTTGGGGCTTTTTCAGATTTTTTTGTTCTTTCTTTTTTTATAAAATTTTCGTAAAAAGTAAGCGGTCTTTTTTGATTGTTATCAACGTGACCAAGGCTCTGTTTATACATGGACATATTGCCATAATCTTTATCTTTCATTTTTAACCCCTCCAATTAACATTATTGTATATAAAAGCACGCAGCTTGTCAAATACAGTATTTACAATAACATACGGAAAGAAGAATTAAAAAGTTTATTTAGGCATGAGAATTACTCCCGCTTTGTCATCCCCAGGAGATTGTGCCCAAGGGTCACCGCCCACTGCAAACATCTGATCATTTTTTGCCATTTTTGTTACAACCCTTATTGTGTCCTTGGCATTAAGCACTTCCTCTTTAAGAGAAATTCCAAAACCCGGTCTATCGCTTAAATAAATATGTCCGTCTTTTATGTCAACACCATTGTCGGTTATGTCAAAAGTTTTGTAAAGGGAACGAACCGTTTCAATTCCGTTTGTGTTAGGGCAGCTGATCATAAGATGGGCAACAACCATGGTCATTACAGGAGAGCCGCAGTTATGAGTTGTTACAGGAAGATGATATGCATCTGCCATTGCGGCAATTTTTTTACACTCGGTTATTCCTCCGCAATAGCTAACATCAAACATGGCAATATCGCAGGCATCCTTTTCAAAAAGCTCTCTAAACTGATATTTTGTAACAAGCCTTTCACTTGCCAAAATGGGAAGTTTTGTTTTCTTTCTTAAATTTGCAAAACATGTAATATTGTCAACACTTATAGGGTCTTCAAACCACATAGGGTCATACTGCTCCAGCTCTTCGGCAATTCTGACAGCCATGGGAAGGTTCCATCTGGAGTGGCCTTCAAAAGCAATCTCCATTTTATCCCCCACAGCATCCCTGATTTTTTTAAAAGGAATAAGACCTTTTCGAATTTCTGCCCTTGTTACATACTGACCGTTATATCTTTCTGAAATTCCGTCAAGGGGCCAAATCTTCATAGCTTTAATTCCATTTGCAAGAAGGTCTTTTGCAAGCTCTCCCGCATCTTCCATAAACCACTCTCTATCCCTTATATTTCCATAGCTTATGCATGTGTTATAAACCCTTAGACTATCTTGTGTTTTTCCTCCAAGAAGATTATAAACAGGCATATTGGCAGCCTTTCCTTTAATATCCCAAAGAGCCATGTCCACAGCACCCATAGCCCTCATTTCAGCCCCCATATACCCTGTATAATTGGCACTGTCATACATCATTGCCCAAAGCTTTTCGTTTTGAAGAGGGTCTTTTTGAAGTATAATTTCCGCACAGAAATTATGAACTGCTGTTTTTGTAAGCTCTACTTTGTCTGTTGCTTCTCCTATGCCCGTTATTCCCTCGTCTGTGTGAATAAGCACCCAAAGATGCCTTGGATGTGCAGGAAGCTGAACAGTTTCTACCGATGTAATTTTCATAAATTAACCTCCAGTAACGTGTAACACTCTACGTTGATTTTTAAAAAAGCGGCCTTAACAGAAATATAATAATTTCAGTAAGTCCGCATATTTACTTTTTAAATATAATTTTCTTTTACTTTCTGCCTTCAATTATAACTCTCTTGCACTGGTCAAAGTGATTTTTAACAGCTTGATAAGCATCCATTTTATTACCTGATTCTATAGCTTTAAGCAAATCGTCATGCTCATTCATTGTTCCCTCGGCTCTTCCGTTTTTATACAAAGACCTCATGCCCACAAGTTTAATTTTGGCTCTTAGGTTGTCCATAATGTTTAAAAACTGGCTGTTTCGAGCAAACTCCAACAGCTCTTTATGAAACAAAGTATCGTTTTCCATCCAAAGGTTTGGAGAAACATGGGCCTCATAGGCTTCTCTCTCCACTTCGCTTAAGTGTCGAAGACGTTTTAGAAGAGCTTTTCCCTCCATTGTGTTTATCTGCTCGGCAGCATACATGGCACAATATCCTTCTATTGCACATCTAAGCCCAAAAATTTCCTCAATTTCTTTATTGCTCATTGGTTTTACAGAAAACCCTTTGTTTGGATGTATTTGCAAAAATCCTTCTTGTGAAAGCTGCAAAACCGCTTCTCTTATAGGGGTTCTGGAAATCTCAAGCATATCTGCAAAATATTGTTCACTATAAATTTCAGTCGGCTTAATTTTTTCTTCGGTTATAGCATTAAGCAAATAATCGTAAGATTGCTTTTTTAATGTCACTCGTTTTATCATACAAAAACCTCCACGTTAGTAGTATACTACTTCCACGCTTTAATGTCAAATCAATTTGCAACAACTCTTTTAAAGGAGTTTAGAAAATACCGCCATAACAAAGTTGGGGTTCCGAGGTAAGTTCCTAATCAAGAAAATTTTTTTAAAACCTTATGGATATGCGGCTTTTAGGCGGTTTAAGTGTTCTAATTTCCCTTAAAGCTTTTGAAACAAAGTCTGTTTTTCTTCAAACCTTTAAATTATCTCTCACCCATATTTTTAATTATTTTAGTTAAAATTATATTTGCAACTTCTTCCTTTGACATTAATTCTAGCTGTTCCTCACTATTTTTAGTTATTAAAGTAACAATATTCGTGTTTGTTCCAAACCCTGCACCTTCTTGTTTAAGGTTATTGGCAACAATCATGTCTATATTTTTCTTTACAAGTTTTTCTCTTGAATTTTTAACCATATTTTCTGTTTCCATTGAAAAACCGCATATAAATTGACCCTCAGTTCTGTTTTCCCCCATATATTTAATTATATCAATGTTTCTTGCCATTTCCATTGTCATATCGCCGTCTTTTTTCTTGATTTTTTCATCGGCAAACACAGCGGGCCTATAGTCTGCAACAGCGGCGGCTTTTATTATAATATGATTTTTCCTAAACTCTTTTTCAAAAACTTCAAACATATCCTGAGCAGATATAATGTTTATCGTTTTAACAAATGCAGGAGGCTTTAAATTAGTTTTTCCGCTTACAAGGGTAACATCAGCACCTCTTCTTGTTGCCGCTTTTGCAATTTCATAGCCCATTTTTCCTGTTGAATGGTTGCTTATATATCTAACAGGGTCAAAAGCTTCTTGGGTAGGCCCTGCACTTACAATAACATTTAATCCTTTCATATCCTTTTCATAAGCAATCTCCTGAAGAATATATTCTATAAGAAGGGCTTCTTCAGGCATTTTCCCATCCCCCTCATCACCGCATGCAAGATAGCCGCTATCAGGAGGAATAATTGTATAACCGAAATGTTTAAGCTTTGCAATATTATCTTGAACAATGGGGTTATTATACATTGTGGTGTTCATTGCAGGGGCAACAATAACATTACAACGCATTGCCATTGTGCTTGTTGTAAGCATATCGTCTGCAATTCCGTTTGCAATTTTGCCTAAAACATTTGCTGTGGCAGGCGCAATAAGCATTATATCTGCCCTTTTTCCAAGGGAAACATGCTCCACGTGAAACTCAAAATTTCTGTCAAAAGTATCCGTAAGGCATTTATGCCCCGTTAGTGTTTCAAAGGTTATGGGGTTAATAAAATTAGCTGCATTTTTAGTCATTACAACATGAACATCAGCATTGAGTTTTTTAAGCATACTTACGCAGTTTGCCATTTTGTAAGCGGCAATTCCGCCGCAAACACCCACAACAACTGTTTTACCCTTAAGCATTTAAATTCACCTCTTTGGTTTTTATTGTTCTGTAAAGTCAATTCTTGAAAGAATATATTTGCCGTAATTTGTTGTTTTAAGTTCATCTCCAAGAAGTTTTATTTGGTTTTTATTAATCCAGCCGTTATTATAAGAAATTTCCTCCACGCAGGCAACATATTTGCCTGTTTCTTTTTGAATGTTTCTAATAACAAAAGCCGCCTCTAAAAGGCTGTCCTCTGTTCCTGCATCAAGCCAAACAAAATCGTCTTTAAGCTTAACAACATTAAGTTGTTTCAGTTTAAGATATTCGTTGTTAACGGAAGTTATCTCCAGTTCTCCCCTTTGTGAGGGCTGAATGTTTTTGGCAATATCCACAACCTTGTTGTCATAAAAATAAAGCCCCGGAACAATATAGTTGGATTTTGGATTCTTTGGTTTTTCCTCAATGCTTATGGCTTTGCCTTTTTCGTCAAATTCCACAACACCAAAGGCTTCAGGATTTTTCACATAATAGCCAAATATTGCGGCACCAGATTTATTTTTTGAAGCCTCAAAAAGATATTCCCTTAATCCGTCACCATAAAAAATATTATCTCCTAAAACAAGACAAACCGAATCATTTCCTATAAATTCTTCACCTACTATAAAAGCATCTGCAATTCCCCTTTGAACCTTTTGCTCTTTATATTGTATGTTCATTCCAAGTTGACTTCCATCCCCCAAAAGACGTTCAAAAGATTCATAGTCACTTGGCGGAACAATTATAAGAACATCTTTAATACCTGCCTGCTGCAAAACAGCAAGGGGGTAATACAAAAGAGGTTTGTCATATATTGGTATTAAGGGTTTACAAACTGTTTTCGTCATTGGATAAAGCCTTGTGCCTTTACCTGCAGCAAGAATAATACCTTTCACTTTTTAATTCCTCCCATACTTTAAAATTTTACTCATCTATATTAAAATCTTTTAGTAACGCTGTAAAACATTATAATCAATGTATTTTTAAAAGACATTTCATAAAATTAAGTTTTACTAAAGCTTTTATATCTCTTATAAAAATCATAGTCCCTTGACAAAATATTGTACCATATTACTGTTATATTTTGTATCTTTTTTGCTAAAATTATTATTTTTAAGATTTAATATATATTTTTTTAATAATTATTGTGATTAAGTCACAGTTAAATATTAAAAATGCTGGTATACTATTAAAATATAAATATATTTTTATATGTAACTTTTGTTTCTTATTTAGACTTTAACAATTTAAAAATTTATTGTTTTTATTTGAAAGGAGATACTAATATGGATAAAAAAGTTTCAGAATTATTAAACGAACAAATTCAAAAAGAGATTTTTTCTGCATATCTTTACTTAGGCATGTCAGACTATTACAGTGATGAAGGTTTAGACGGCTTTGCCAACTGGTTTTATGTTCAGGCTCAAGAAGAAATGAGCCACGCAATGCTTTTTAGGGAATATCTTCTCAATAACGGCGAAAAAATTAAACTTTTGCCTATTGACGCACCTGAAAATGAATATTCATCTTTTGCCCTTCCTTTAGACAAAGCCTTGGAGCATGAGCAGTTTGTAACAGCATTGATTAATAGAATTTATGAAGCTGCAATGAATGTTAAAGACTTTCGTACATTAGAGTTTCTTAACTGGTTTATTAAAGAACAGGGAGAAGAAGAGAAAAATTCTTCCGACCTTATAAAAAAATTCGAACTTTTCGGCCATGATGCAAAGGGCCTTTATTCGTTAGATCAAGAATTGGCGGCAAGAGTGTATGCTCCTCCTTCATTAGTGCTTGATTAATAAATTAATTTAAGCTGTGCTAAATTGGCAAAGTCTTTCTTTAAAAAGAGGTTTTATGTGTCTGTGACATTTATGTTCAACTTCTAAAACTTTCTTGATAATCTAAAATCCTCCTATCCGTAAAAGTATAGGAGGATTTCTTATGACAAACTTTACATGCTTTAAAATTACTTTATTAAATTAAATTTTTTCGGAGGAAAAATGTACGATAAAACAGTTACGATTTTAAACTCGCAAATACAGCACGGAAAATTAAGCAACAGAATTTATGTTATGCATGTTGATAAAAATAATATATCAGAAACACTAAAAAAACTTAACCTTTTGGCAATTGAAAACAGCTATACAAAAATCTTTGCTAAAGTTCCAGAAGGTATAAAAGAAACCTTTGAAAAAGAAAGTTTTCTTGTAGAGGCTCAGATACCTGATTTTTTTAACGGCAATGAAAAGTGCTTATTCATGGCAAAGTTTTTTCATAATGACAGGGCAAAGCCTGTTGACAAAAACCTAAACAATAAAGTTTTAAACACTGCCTTAGATAATAAAATCAAATCTTTAAACAAAAACGTACCTCTTCAAAATGGTTATGAAATTAAAAAAGCCACTCCTGATGATGCAAAAGAAATGGCTTTGATATATTCACTTGTTTTTGAAACATATCCCGTTGCTGTTTTTGATTCAAACTATATAAAAGAAAGCATGAAAGAAAATTATATTTATTTCATAGTTAAAAAAGAAAATACAATAGTAGGTGTTTCATCTTGCGATGTATGCAAAGCTGAAAAAAATGCGGAAATGACTGATTTTGCAGTTCTTCCTCAACACAGAGAAAACAATCTTTCATTTTTTTTGCTTAAAGAAATGGAAAAGGAAATGTGTTCTTTAGGCATCAAATCTCTTTACACAATTGCAAGAGCCGCCTCATTTTCAATGAATTCCACATTTTCAAAAAGCAATTATTCTTTTGGTGGAACACTTGTAAAAAACACCCAAATAGGCGGAGATATTGAAGATATGAATGTTTGGTTTAAAAATCTCATTCCCACTGAAAAACACCACGGTTAAGCACTATTTTATTTGTTGTTTTATCTATAAAACGAAAATAAGCTGTATCTTCAGCCACTTTCCAAATTTGTATTTCAACAGGGCTTCCGGGTAAAAGAGGGCTGCTCATCTGTGCGGCCATACGCTTCATTCTTTCAGGCTCATTGGGTATAAGTGCAGCTATGTTCATTCGGCACGCAAACCCAAATGAGCATAAGCCTTGCATAATAGGCTGTTCAAACTTCATTTCCTTGGAATATTCAGGGTCAACATGTATTAAGTTTGTATCCCCGGTAAGTCGGTAAAGCAGGTTTTGAGTGGGCGACACATAATCTTCCACAATAAAATCCGCTTCTCTTTCAGGTATAACAACATCACTTTTAGGCATTGGTTTTCCGCCAAAACCTCCTGCCTCGTGGAAGAATGTAGAAGAAAAATTGGTGCAGACAAGGTTTCCCGCTTCATCTCTTACATCAATTTTTGTTTTAATTACTGCCCCTTTTCCTTCACCTCTGTCGTATACACCAACTATTTCATCCTGCCACTGAAAAGTTCCCTTAATAGGGTCTACAGGTCTATGAAGTATAATTTCATGATCCATATTTAAAAATGCAATTGTAGGCTTAATAATTTCTTCCGCAAGCATTGATGCCGGAAGCGGCATCCACTGATAAGGCTTCACATTCACAGTTCCCCAGTAAGGCACGGTTGCATACGTGGGAATTGCCTTAAGGCACTTTTCGTATGTATAAATCAAATCTTCTTTCCCTGCTCCAACTGCCAGCGCATAAAGAATAACATCCCGCCAAGTATATTCCATATATCGAGGCTCCATTTTCTTGCCTGTTAAGGCTTCTTCCAGATTAATCTTTGACATTTTTAATCTCCCTTTTAAATTCTTATTATTTTTATAATATCATAAAAATAATACCACAAAAATAAATGATGTAAAACCAATTAATTCCTTAGACTTAAACCATTGACTTATATAAACTACTGTGCTAACTTAAAAATAAGTAAAACTTAAACCTAAAGTATACAGGAGGGTAATCATGGATATTTCAAACCCGGTTTTTATTGCAGCTTGTGTTTTTACAAGGGAACACCCTCAGCTTAGCAAGGTTGTTCAAGAATATATACACACACGGTTTAACATGCCTATAATGCGCTGTTGTGTAAAAAATTATATGGTTAAGGAATTTGAAAATGAAATGCAGCCTAAAATTTCTGAACAATGGAATAACTTCCCCATTATATTGATGTTAATGAATCAAACACAGTTATTTATATCTGCCATAATTGTTTGGCAATATTTCAAGAACAGCTGCCAAAGATACCGATTATGTCGTTTTGGGAGTTGGTTTTAAACGATGACAGTTTCCCCTATCCTGATTATAAAGGTGAAAAAATCACACTGCAGGATTGCTGGCGTTCCCATGATAACACTGTTGAACAAGACACTGTGAGAAAGCTGCTTAAAAAAATGAATGTGGAAATTGTTGAGCTTGAAGAAAACAGAGAAAAAACCGACTTTTGCGGAATTTCACTTTTTTCTCCGGCACCTGAAAGAAACCTTAAATTGGCTCCTAAGCGATTTGTTGAAAACGCAGAAGGCAAATTTATAGAGCACAGTGAGGAAGAACAGAAAAAAATAATGGAAGACTACTGTAAAAATATAACCACAGAAAAAGTAGTTTCATACTGTCATTATTGTGCTAAAGGGCTTAAAGTTGGGGGCAAAGACAGCTTTCATCTTGCACATCTTCTTTTCGGACTTGCGTAACATTTAAGGCTTGGTTTAAAAGAAGTAAAAGCCTAAATGTCTAAATTTAAAAACAACCCAAAAAGAGCCTTTTACCAGCATTTAGCAAAAGGTTCTTTTTAAATTTTTATATATTTTTAAATGTTAAAAAGCTATATTTATCTGGAACTTTTAATAAACTTTCCTTCTTCAAGCTCTTTAAACGCAAGGGAAAGCTCTTCTTTTGTGTTCATTACAATAGGGCCGCCCCAAGCAATCGGCTCTTTAAGCGGTTTGCCTGATAAAAACATAAACCTAAGCTCACTGTTTTCCTTTGCAGACACTGAGATATAATCGCCTGCACCAAAAATAACGGCAGTTTTTTCGTCTATGTAGCTGTCGTTGATTTTCCCATCACCCTCTATAAGAAAAATAAATGCATTTTCATCAAAAGCCGTAGGTATCTCTATGGTCTTTCCTTTTTCAAGATGAACATCATAAATCGAGGCTTGAATATGGTCAGGCTTTACACCTTCTTTATCTTCAAACTTTCCCGAGATAATTCTTACTACTCCCCCGTCAACTTTTACTAAAGGAATCATTTCTTTTGTTATGCTTAAATAAGAAGGCTCTGTCATTTTTTCAGCTTTAGGAAGATTAAGCCAAATCTGGAGTCCTAACATCCGCTTAGAAGCCTTTGGCATTTCTTGATGAAGTATTCCGTTTCCTGCACTCATCCATTGACTTTCGCCCTCACGAATTACATCTTTGTTTCCCAGGCTGTCCTCATGTTCAATACTTCCTGATATAAGGTATGTTATGGTTTCTATGCCCCTGTGAGGATGCATTGGAAAGCCGGCAGTATAATCTTGTGCATTATAGGAATCAAAAGAATCCAACAATAAAAACGGATCAAAATCTTCGGCATCACGTTTTCCAAGAACTCTTATTAAATGAACTCCTGCACCGTCGATTGCCTTTTCTCCCCTAACGGTTTTTATAATCTCTCTTTTTTTCATACATATCGCCCCTTTTCTTATAATATAAACTATTGGGAAACGCCTATACTTGCAAAATAATATAGATATACTTTTCATTAAAGTATATCAGAAAAACAGCCTGTTATAAACACAAATTGTCTGCAATCTTTATAATCGGCAAAATAAAAAATCCGGCATAAATGATTATAAAAATCTTTTATACCGGATCTTGATTTAAATTTAAGTTATTTCCCTGCCGCAAAAATGCCCATTGGCTTTCCAATTGGAAGAAACTCTCCCCCAAAATGATTGTTAAGCACATTGGCACCTGCCGCATAAAATGATAAAAGAGCAATAACAATTTCGCTCCATGCAGCAATGTTGTGGAACATGGTATGTATAGCACCTTCACTAACGAAAGAACTTACTGCAAGACCTATAAACAACACATCAATCAAAACAAATATTGAAAACAAAACTTTATTGGTTTCTGTTGCACCAATTGTAAGAAATATGCTTAAAAAAAGATATCCTAAAAATGCCATACCAAGCTGACTTGTGTCTGCACTTTCCTGTAATGCCATTCCAAAAGTTCCAAGGTTAATAAGCCAAGAAATTGCCATTGCAAACCAGAAAAATCCATAGGCACAAAAAGCTGTGGCCCCGAATACATTTCCTTTTTTATAGTCCAGAAATCCGGCTATAATTTGTGCAGTTGCACCTAAAAAAACCGCCCACGGTATTATATAGGCAACTCCGTTTGTGATTCCAAGCTTTTGGCTTGAGGCAACAAATGTTACCATAGCAAGGCCAAACAACCCAAGCGCAGACGGGTCTGCATGTGTTTTTTCAGACATAATACATCTCCTTTTTTCTATTTGTTTTTTTATAAATACATGTCATTATACCAAATGCATTAAAGCACGTCAACTCTTGTCGATAAAGTTTTTGCTGTTTATTCTGAAATGCAGAAAACTTTGTTTTTATTTTATACAAAAGATGTAAACCCATAATCTTAAAAGGAAACACTGATTGTTGTTTTTTAAATATAATCAGTGTTTCCCAAATGTTTAATCTCTCTAAAATTTTCAGCTTTTGAATAAAAAGTTATCAATCAGCCTTGTGCTTCCTATGAACACAGCCATAGCCACTAAAACATCGCCCTCAATATGGTCTATTTTTTGAAGCGTAGATATATCAACTGCTTCAATATAATCTATTTTAGCCATAGGCTCTTCTAAAACACAGGCTTTCATGGCATCAATTACTGTGGATACTCGTTTTTCGCCCCCAACAAGCATGGCTTTTCCAATTTCCATACTCTTTATTAAAACAAGAGCCGCCTGCCTCTCTTCGGCATTAAGATTAGAATTTCGTGAACTCATGGCAAGACCGTCACTTTCACGAACAATGGGGCATCCAACTACCTCAATGTTAAAATTTAAATCCCTTACCATCTGCTTAATAACAGCAAGCTGCTGTGCATCCTTTTCACCAAAATATGCTTTATCAGGAGTTATAATATTAAACAACTTTGAAACAACAGTGCATACTCCCCTAAAATGATTCGGCCTGTTTTTGCCGCACAATTCTTCCGTAAGAACAGTCATGTCCACAAATGAGCAAAAACCTTGAGGATACATTTCTAAAGGCTGAGGATTAAAAATTAAATCCACGCCTTTTTCCTCACACATCTTCATATCTCTTTCCAAATCCCTTGGATATTTATCAAGGTCTTCATTTGGGCCAAACTGTGTTGGATTTACAAAAATGCTTACTATAATCTTGTCATTTTCTTTTGCTTTTTCAATTAAACTTAAATGCCCCTCATGAAGATAACCCATGGTGGGAACCAAGCCTATTGTAAGACCTTCTGTCTGCCACTTTTTTATATAACCCCTAACTTCATCAACTGTTTTTACAACTTTCATTTTCCCCAACTTCCCTTCTTAAAAGGCTAAAAAATCATTTCCCCAGCCCTGTACTCTTTTGGCAGTTCTTCTTCTGCCAGAAACTTAAAACCTTCATCTCTAAGTATTGGCAAAAACACCTCATATGGTATTCTTGCAAACTCCATGGAATAATCACTTGAGCCAAACCAGCCCCCCTCTTTGCTGTTTAAGTTCAAACTTCTTGCAAACTTTGTGTAGTTAGAGCAATCATGGACAGACAAATCCCAAGTTTCATCTGACGCAATTTTCATAAACTTCAATGTCAGTTCTCTGCTCCAAACAGGAGAAATATATCCATGCCTTGAAATATACATGTTTTCTCCAAAATAATTATCTATATTATTAGGGTTTAAATGCAGCTCGGCACAATTTATAAAATCAAGACCTGTGTTTAAAATACTTTCTTTTTTCTTGAAAAATTCTTGATAAAATTCAGGCGTCATCGGTGTTTCAATGCCAACATTTTTAATATATTTCTTCGCCAAAGCAATGTTTTCAATTACTTTATCCGAACAGTTTGAGGCCCCAAGATTAAACCTGATTTCATCAAGACCCGCCTCGCCTAAAGCCTTTAAATTTTCTTCTGTTGCCAAAAGACCGTTTGTGTAAAGATGCTGATGTATGCCTGCATTTTTAAATTTCTTAATAATGCCATAATACTTTTCTATTTCCATAAAAGGCTCTAAATAAACATAAGAAACTCCAGTAGGTTTATTGGGCATTGTAAGAAGTAAGTCAATATCCTTTTCATAAAACTTTGTTCCCCCAATTTCCCACATGCCCTCTCCAACAGGAGGAATTTCGTCAAGTTCTCCGTAATTATAGCAAAACTTACACTCTATATTGCATTTGTTTGTTTTTCTGATTGCACTTAAGCCTGTCCCCAATAAACACGAGCGGCATCCTTTTGCAAACTTTTCTTGACTGCCTACATAATATGTTCTGTTTTCCAATGTTTTTAAATTTTTTATTTCCGCCATAAGCTTTTCATTTCTGTAATCAACCGCTTCTTCAATTTGAGCAAAAACAGCATATGTAATTTCCTGCTGTTTTACCATCAGTTTCTCATCTTCAGGCAAAGCAGAAAAAAATTCAAACCATGTAAGTGCATCTTTTTTGGAAATCTTCATTAAATTTCCTCCGTTTCTTTAATAAGTTCAAAACTTTGATTTACTTGCTGATAAATACAACAAGGGTTTCAACCTTGACCCATAACGCAAAACATTCTCTTTGCCAAAACATTGTTTTAAACCATGAAATTAATTTATAAACTAATTAATTCACAGCAAAACAATATTTCTCAAAAATCGAATAAATATGCGGTTTTAATCGGTTCAAGGATGAAACCCTTGCAAAATTTGGGGCAAGTCCCAAAGTTTTAGTTTTTCTTTACAGCACCTTTGCCAAAAAGCTTTTTAATCTTTCGCTTTTAGGGTTTTTAAAAATTTCATTTGGTGTGCCTTCTTCTACAATCCTGCCCCCGTCAACAAAAATAACTCTTGATGCAACCTCCTTGGCAAACCCCATTTCATGGGTAACAACAACCATAGTCATTTTTTCTTTGGCAAGGTCTTTCATTACCTCCAAAACCTCTCCAACCATTTCCGGGTCAAGGGCGCTTGTTGGCTCATCAAAAAGCATAACCTCAGGATTCATGGATAACGCCCTTACAATGGCAACCCTTTGTTTCTGTCCTCCGCTAAGCTGGTTAGGATATGAGTCTGCCTTGTTTTCCAAGCCTACTCTTTTTAAAAGACTCATGGCACGTTCTTTTGCCTGTTCGTTTTTTACTCCCTGAAGCTTTACCGGAGCTATCATCATATTTTTTAACACAGACATATGAGGAAAAAGATTAAAATGCTGAAAAACCATGCCCATTTTTTGTCTGTGTTTATTTATATCAACATTCTTATCGGTAAGGTTTGAATTTTCAAATATTATACTTCCGCCTGTAGGCTCTTCCAAAAGATTTAAACACCTTAGAAAAGTAGATTTTCCTGAACCGGAAGGCCCTATTACAACAACAACTTCGCCTTTTTTAATTTCGGCATCAATTCCGTCTAAGGCCTTTATCTCACCTTTTCCAAAATGTTTTTTAAGATTCGAAACTTTAATAATCACATTTTCATCTGTCATTGCTTCTCAATCTCCTTTCAAGCTTTCCAACAAGGGCTGAGAGAATAACCACCAGCAAAAGATAAATAAGAGCAACTGCAATTAAAGGCATAAAAGGGTCATAAGTTCTTCCCCTTATTATATCTCCGCCTTTTGTCAGGTCTTGAATTGTGATATATCCTGCCACTGAGGTTTCTTTTAAAAGCACAATAAACTCATTGGCAAGGGAGGGAAGAATGTTTTTGAAAGCCTGAGGCAAAACTATGTACCACATTGTTTGAGCGTAGTTAAAACCAAGACTTCTTCCCGCTTCAAACTGTCCGTTATCAATGCTCATAATTCCCGAACGTGCTATTTCGGCAACGTACGCACCGCTGTTTATTCCAAAGGCAATAATGGCAACAAAAACAGGACTTATTTTCGAGCTTGCATATATTACATAATAAATTATCATAAGCTGAACAATAACAGGCGTTCCTCTTATAACAGTAAGGTATATTTTACACAAAAAACTTGCAATTTTAAACTTGCCTGTTTTGTCATTTGTGGAACGTATTATGGCAACAACAAAACCAAGAATTATGCCTATTATAACTGCAAAAAAGGTTATTTGAAGAGTAATCCCTAACCCCTCGGTTATAAACTTCCATCTATTATCTTGTATAAAGTTTGTATAAAACCTAAGCTTAAAATTGCTCATAGCAGTCATAGTAAAATTCCTTTCAAAATGGTTTAAGCTAATAAACTTTTTAAAAAAGCGGAACAAAAATTTTTAATGGCTATACAGTAATATTAAAAACAAATTTCATAAACCATGTAAAAACCTGCTTTTTAAAACAAAGTGCTGACAAGGAAGCCCTCAAAATCTTGCCTTTGTCAGCATCATTAAATAAACTTCGTTTTTTAACTAATTATTCTGCACTAATGTATTTATCAAGTATTTCCTGCACAGTGCCATCTTCTGTAAGTTCTTTAAGTGCGGCATTTATCTTTTCTAAAAGTTCTTCATTATCCTTTGCAAGAGCTATTGCATAATCTTCAACAACATATTCTGTGGGAAGAATTATAAGACCCTCGTTTTGTTCAACAAAAACTTGGGCAGGCTCTCTGTCTATAACAACTGCATCAGCCTTGCCTTGGGAAAGTGCAAGCACAGCATCTGTGCCTTTGCTGTAACGCTGAACGTCTGCATCAGGAAAATCGTCGCTTACAAAAATATCGCCTGTTGTGTTTTCCTGAACTCCAATGGATTTATCCGCCAAGTCATCGGCAGAAACAATTGAAGAACCCTCTTTAACAATTATAACCTGATATCCTGTCGCATAGCTGTCAGAAAAACTAACATTAACAAGTCTGTCCTCTGTTACAGTCATTCCCGCCATACCAATGTCAGCTTTTCCGCTTTTTACAGCCGCAACAATAGAACCAAACTCCATATCGGAAATCTCAAGCTCCATACCTAACTTTTCCGCAATCTTTTCTGCAATTTCAGCATCAATTCCTACAATTTTACCACCCTCATAAAATTCATAAGGAGGAAAAGCTGCATTTGTAGCCATAACAAGCTTTCCGTTTCCTTGCGGAGAGGCTTGTGTTGAGCCTTCCGGCGGTGCCTCTGGTGCAGGTTTTGGAGTGCATCCAACGGAAAACAACATTGTGCAAGCAATTACTGCTGAAAGTATTTTACCTTTAAGTTTCATTAAAAATTCTCCTTTTGTTTTCATAATTAATTAATTGTTCTATATATATAATTAATTAATTATACATAATTATTCATATAAAATCAATATAATTTCTAACAAAAAGTATAATTCCAGCCTTGTGTTACAATTATACATAACCGCTATGCATATATATTCATTACAACTTTATCAATTTCTTTAAAACTTCTGCGTATTTCTATTACATCCACTCTTTAAACTTTTCAATATATATCTTTTTTATAAGCTCCACACAAATCAAGTATCCAACTAAAATTCCTATAAGCCAAGGTATAAATCTAAAAGGCAGACGCATCATGTCAAGACCAACTGAAAAATCAGTAAACCCTATAAGAAAAGCTACAATCAGCACTGCAAAGGTTGATATAAATAAAGGCATTGAAGGCATACTTTGTAAAAAAGGAATCTTTGAAGTTCTTATCATGTGTATAACAAGAACTTGAGATACAGTTCCAAAAACAAACCAGCCGCACTGGAACAATGGAGAAAGCTCTGTGGTGTTAGCACCTATTGCCCACCACATAACAACAAAACATAAAATATCAAACACAGAGCTTACAGGCCCAAGCACAGCCATAAAGGTCTTAATTGATTTTGTTTCCCATTTACGTGGTTTTTTAAGATATTCCGGATCTACGCTGTCAAAAGGTATACCCATTTGAGAAAAATCACACAAAAGATTTTGTGTTAATATCTGCACAGGAAGCATAGGCAAAAAGGGAAGAAATATACTGGCAATAATAACAGAAATCATGTTTCCAAAATTACCGCTGGCAGCCATTTTTATATATTTAATTATGTTTCCAAAGGTGCGTCGTCCTTCTATAACACCTTTTTCAAGAACCATTAAATCTTTTTTTAATAAAATTATATCAGCCGTTTCTTTGGCAATGTCAACAGCAGTGTCAACAGAAATACCCACGTCCGCCTGACGCAGCGGAGGTGCATCATTAATTCCATCCCCCATATATCCAACTGTATGCCCAGCACTTTGGAATGCTTTAACAACTCTTTCCTTTTGTGAGGGTGATAGCTTTGCAAACAAATCGCAAACTTTAACAGCCTCTAATAAAGCATCATCATCCATACTTTCCACATCACGCCCCGTTAAAAGGTTTGAGGTGTTAACGCCAACTTTGGAGCAAACCTTTACAGCCACTCCCTCACTGTCTCCCGTAAGAACCACAGTTCTTACACCATGCTCATCCAAAGCGGCAATTGCAGCCTTGGCACTTTCTTTAGGAGGGTCAAGAAAACCGACAAAACCAATAAGAACCATATCCCTTTCATCATCCACACCGAAAACGCCGCTTCCCGGAACCCTGTTTTTCTGTGCAACGGCAATCATCCTTAAACCGTCAGAGTTATGCTTTTCATATATTTCAAGGGCTAAAGCCTTTGTTTCATCATTCATGGGCAAAACTTCGCCTTCAATTTCCATAAAAGAAGAAATTTCAATCATTTCTTCCACAGCACCCTTTGTTATAAGCTGACGTTTTCCCGTTTTGTCTTCTAAAACAACACTCATTCTTCTTCGGGAAAAATCAAAGGGAATTTCATCTACACAAGTATAAAAATTAAGTATATCTTCAAGCTGGTTCTGCTCTGCTCTGTTGATTATTGCCATGTCAATAAGATTTTTTAGGCCTGTTTGAAAAGAGCTGTTTAAATAGGCATGGCGCAATATTCTGCTGTCATCCTCGCCTTTTAAATTCATATATTTTTCAAGAACAATTTTATCATCTGTCAATGTTCCTGTTTTGTCTGTGCAAAGCACATCCATTTCACCAAAGGTTTGTATAGCGCCAAGAGTTCTCACAATAACCTTATGCCGTGACATTGAAACAGCACCCTTTGCCAAGGTTGATGTCATAATCACAGGCAGCATTTCAGGGGTTAAACCAACTGCCACACTTATGGAAAAAAGCAGCGCACTTGACCAATCTCCTTTTATAAGTGAATTAATTAAAAACACAATGGGAACCATTATAAGCATCATACGAATAAGAAGTTTGCTTACAGAATCAACACCTCTTTCGAAGCTGTTTTTTCCTCTGTCTCCCGATAAGGTTTTTGCCATAGAGCCGAAATATGTGTCGTTGCCTATTGCAAGAGCAATTGCAAGGGCACTTCCGCTTACTATGTTGGAGCCCATAAAACCAATATTTGGCAAATCAGTAATTCCATCATCAGTGTTTTTTCCCATTTGGTTGAATTTTTCCACAGGATTGGATTCTCCGGTTAGGGCCGCTTGGGCAATAAAAGTATCTTTTGTTGTTAAAAACCGCACATCCGCAGGAAGCATATCCCCGGCGGAAAGACGTATAATATCACCTGAAACAACATCCTCCATAGGAATTTGAACTAACTCTCCATCTCTATATACATCAGCCATATTGGAAATCATTTTTGAAAGTTTTTCTGCCGCTGCGTTTGATTTTTCACCTTGTATAAAGGCAACCATCCCCGAAAGTATAACCAAGGCCAAAATTATAACAACTGTAAAATAATCAGGCTTCGACGAAGCAATAACATCTGTAAAATAAGTAATGGCTGCAATAAGAAGCAAAATCATGTTAAATGGATTTATAACAGCTTCTTTAAGCCTGTGGAGTGTTGTGTTTTTATTTCCAACAGTAATTATATTTTTTCCAAGTTCAGCTTGACGTTTTTCAGCATCTTCTTCTCCAAGCCCAGATATTTCGGATGAAAGTTCCTCAAAAAGCTTTTCTTCTGTTAAAAATGCAAAGTAACGAAGTTTTTCCTCCGTATTATCTTTATTTTTTTTAATTTCATTGTCCAATCTTTTTTTGTTAATAAAATTCATAAAAACCATTCCTTTCTTTTTTAAATTTATTAAAGGAAATATAGTTTAAAAATAAAAAAACCGTCTTAAAAGACGGTAATAGACACACAGAAAATCAGCCCATCATAACGAATGTATAATGGACAATAACCTGCGGCAAAAGCACCGTCATATTTGTCTATATTCCCATATTGATATTTGAAGTTTCTATTCAAACTTCGAGGCTGGTCATCCATTATATCACTCCCTTTTTTACAATATATTAAAGTATATGTAATTATCCTTTGCAAAATAAACACATATATTCACATAACAAATAAGTGAGAATTCCAACACGGAAGCCTCACTTACCCTTGTCTTATATACTATACCATAAATATACACCAAACACAACTTTTCAAAACCTTTTGTATAAAAAATTAATTTTTAAAACTCTATTAAACGAATATAAATTTTCTTATTTTTATTTCTTATATTCTATAAAAGCGGATACTGATTTGAATTAGGGTTTTCTTCAATTGCTTTAACAAACAAATCAACTATATCAGGGTCAAACTGTGTTCCTGAGCATCGTTTTATTTCTTCCATTGCATCCTCAAAAGACAATGCCTTACGATACACTCTGTCCTCCGTCATAGCATCATAAGCATCAGCCAGTGCTAAAATTCGAGAAAGAAGAGGAATCTTTTCGCCCTCTAACCCTAATGGATATCCCATTGCATCCCATCTTTCATGGTGGCACAAAATATATTCTGCAATGTGTTCAAGTTCAGGAGTTGACATTGCTATTCTGTGCCCTATTTCAGGATGTTTTTTCATTTGCTCCCATTCCTGCGGTGTAAGCTTTCCTGGTTTATTAAGTATGCCGTCATCAATTCCTATTTTTCCAATGTCATGAAGCATAGATAAAAGACTGAGATTATCTAATTCCTTTTGCTCTAAACCAAGCCTTTCACCAATCATAACGGCATAACGTCCAAGCCTTTGACCATGTTCTTCCGTTTCCTGACTTTTAGCATACAAAGTTGCCATAATGGATGAAAGTATGGAATGATGCAGACTTTTTTGGTTTAAAAGCTTGCGGTGTTTAAGATAGCTTTCTGCAACCTTCACAGCCTCTTCCATGGTTTCCTCTTGGTTAACAATTGTGCTGTGACCGATTGTCAGGCTGATTTCATATAATTGCTGTTTTTTTCTGCGATTATAGCTGTCAATTGTGTCATGAATATTTTTTACAATCAAATGCACTTCATCCGCAGAAGTGTTAGGCATAAACAATAAAAATTCGCCTCCGCCAACACGTCCAAGCACATCTGTAGAACGACAGCAATTTTGAATCAGGTTTGCCGCTTCTATTATTAATCTGTCGCCCAATGTCTGCCCGTATGCATCGTTAATCATACGTAAACCGTTAATATCACAAACAGCAACGGAAAGGGGCAGGTTTTTTTGCTGGTTTATGGTTTTTTTAATATTTTCAAGATAGCTTCTGTTATATAGTCCAGTCAAAAAGTCACGTTCGTTTAGATAATTAATCTGGGCCTCTCTTTTTTTCTGTTCAGATATATCAAGTATAATTCCCTCAAGGGCCTCAACTTTACCATTTTTATCATATACCCCTTGCCCAATTTCCAGTACCCACTTACGTTCTCCGCTTTTTGTTATAATCTCATATTCATATCTATAGCTTCTTTTTTGCTCTACTGCCCTTGTGCATTTATCCCAAAGTATTTCCCTATATTCAAGGGATGTAATTTCATTGTATGAAATCTTATGATTATTTAAAAAGCTTTCAACAGAATATCCTGTCAAAGACAAACAGCCCTCTGAAACAAATTCCATAGTCCATTCTTTATCATAACAACAACGGTATGCCATCCCGGGAAGGTGAGAAAGAAGAACAGCTTTACTTCTCTCACTTTCTTTTAATGTTTCTTCTATTTCCTTTCGTACAGAAATGTCCTCAATTAAACAAAGATATGTAAAATCAGAACTTGATTTATTTATAAATGATGATACTTTCACGTTAACCCAAATATTTTCTTCGTTAGGTTTTTTAATTTGCTTTTCAAGACAATAGCTGTCTATTTCACCTTTTTTAAATCTCTCAAATAAATCAAGCTCAAAATCCAAGCTTTTTTCATCACTTAACTCTGCCCAATTTACAGTTCTTAATTCTTCAATATCCCTTCCGAGAATTCGTGTTGCAGCAGGGTTTGCACTTACAAATTCGCTGCTTACTTTTCCGCTGTCATAATCACTTAGCGTAATTCCTATTGGTGCTTGTTGAAACAGTCGTCTATAAAGCTCTTCGTTAAAAGAAAGCTTTAGGCTTCTTTCTTTCAGCTGTGAATGTTTAAACAAAATATACATAAGAGAAAACAAAAGAATCAAAAGACTTATATCAACAATAATGTCGGGAATCATTTTCTTCCATACGCTTAAGTTCCACTGTTTGGCAGAATAACTAAAACCAAGTATAGCAATAATTTCATCATTTTCAGAATCCTTTACAGGAACAAGGGCCCTTATCCAGCCTCCCCATTTATTTTGTATGGGCTTTGTAAGAACACTTTTATCGGTTTTAAAAGGAATCCAATCAGATTCATAAATATTTTCATCAAAATCATCAAGAGGAGAATAGGAAGAAATATCAGAAACATTTGAATCTACTAAAACAAAAGACTCTCCGTCACGCTCTCCCATAATATATACATAATGAATAAGACTTGTGTTTTCCACCAAAGCAATAAGTTTTTCTTTTATAATATCTCGTTGTATGCTGTCTGCATGTTCTTCTTCCAATAAATCTTTAATATGATTTACAGGCATAAGGGTTGCTAAAGATTCTGCCAGTTTTATGGATTCTGTTGCATACATTTTTTGATATCTGTTCCAAGCAAATTGTAAATAAAAACTGCTTAACATTAAAGACAGCGCCAAAGCGAAAGTTATTATAACACGTGTCGGAATTTTTTTAAGCCAGTTAAAGAAAAAGTTCTGCAAGTTGTATTTGTGAAAGCTCATATATGCTTCTCCTTCTGCCAATATAAAAAATATATAAATACATAGCATATTTTAAATTATACACTATTATTTATAAAATAAAATGTTGCTCATTTATTTATATGAAGTATATCATTTCTAATTATATCAATAAATTCATATTAGTTACAACATTTACTTGAAAGTTTTGTCTAAATTTGCCATTAAATAATTTTATATTATGTTAAAATAATACAACGATAAAATTGAGTCGGATTTAAATCACCTTAAGAAATATAATTCTCTAAAGAGTTCAATTTTGTACCCTTAAATTTTATTAGCCTAAATAAAAAGACTAACAAAAAAATATGGAACTTTTTTGTCAGCCTTAGTTATAATTTAACTTTCTTCAAAAAACTTCGCTACTTTGCTCCCTCTCAGATAATTAAACAAATCACCTTGTTTGAAATTATTTTCAGCCATTTGTAAATTAATATCATCATGGATTTTCCACCAGCTTGTATCCCAGTTGGCGAAAAGGTTGCCGGTTTTAGGCGGCCTTCCTATAACTCTTTGAACATAAATTTCAGGGCTTAAATATCTTAAAAATAAAACCACCCTGTTTTTATATTCATCAAGGGAACAAATTTCAAACTCTCCTGCTTCATACTGTCTTGCCATTTCAGTTCCTTTAACAATATAAAGTCCGTGAAGCTTAACAAAATCCGTCTTTAGTGCAGATATAATTTTTGCGGCCTCAACGGCTTCATCATCACCATCCCAAGGCAAATTTAAAATCAGATGGGTGCAGGTTTTAAAGCCGTATTCTTTTATAAGAAGCATTGCATCAATATATTCCGCAACGCTGTGCCCTCTGTTTATTTTTTTTAGAGTTCGGCAATTAATGCTTTGAAGCCCTAACTCAACTGTTATATCTATATCTTTTTCCATTTGAACTTCTTTAAGAACATCAAGATATTCTTTTCTTAAACAATCAGGCCTTGTTGAAACGGAAATTTCAACAATATCTTCATTAGCCGCTTGGTTTATATAATTTCTAAATTCATCAAGGGGCAAAAATGTGTTTGTAAAGTTTTGAAAATATGCAATAAATTTAACTGATTTATATTTCCCGCCTATGTAATCAATATTTCTTTTTAACTGCTCCCCAACTAAAAGGGTGCCGGATAAATTATCAAATCCGGCACCGTTATCATCACAATAGGTGCATCCGCCTCTTCCCTCAATTCTGTTAGGGCATGAAACGGGTATGTTAATCGGCAACTTATAAACCCTATCGCCAAATCTCTTTTTTAAATATGACGAATATCTGTTATAAACGCTTTTATTGGCTTCCATGTTTATTTAACAATATACTTTTGCACAGCAGAGGGGATGTCTTCTGCTTTTATACTTATAATCATGGTGAAATCCACGTTTTCGTTAACCGAAAGATTTTCTATACTTTTAACAAAAGCTTCAATGTCAGCATCTTCCATAGGCCCTGCAATATTTTGCAGCCCGTCGATATAGATGTGTTCAATATCGCTGTCCTGACTCATAATTCCGCAAATAAAACCAAAAAACATTTTTTGATCATCAATTTTATAACTTGTTTTAACAAAACGGATATTGTAGTGCAAATCATACATATGCCTGTTATCATCATCAATAAAAACAATGTGACCGTCGGAGACCTTACTTAATGCATTAGCCATTTCTATAAGCCTTTTTGTCTTGCCTTCGCCTTTTTCTCCTGCAATAATCTGTATCATTACAATCTCCCCCTTAAAATTTTGGATGTGGCTGCTTGATTGCCTATTATTGTCAAGTAGCGGAAGTAAAATATGCCCTTTGCATAAATTATTTCTTACTAATAATTATTCTATAACCAATTAGAAATTCCTCTTTAAATTCAGTAAGATTTTAATTTTTGTTGACTTTTGAAAATTTATAACTCAATCAAAACACATTCATGTCCTCTTTTTATGCATTATGTCTAAAACCGCAAGTGCGGCACAATTTTTCCACAACCTTGTTTTCTCCAAAACCCTTAGATATTGCTAAAGCCCTTTCGCCCTCAAGTATTTCCAAAAGAGTGTTATCTTTAATGTTTCCAAGGTTCATAACTCCCTCACTGTCTATACAGCATGGTATAACCGTTCCGTCGGCAAGTATTCCCACATGAGTTTTAAGGCCGAAACAATTGCCCTTTGTAAATATCTCATCACCTTCAGCATCAGGCCATATAAATCTTTCTTCCTGCTGCAAAAACACTTTGTGGTCAAGCCTGATTCCGTTTCTGTCTGTAACACCTCTCAAAATTTCTTCTTCAAGACCAAACTCATCTTCTAATATCCTTGCCGCAAGGCTGTTTATTTTTTCCTCACCTCTGCTTCCAAGATTCCAAAGTCTTATGCAAAAAATAATATCCCTTTCCTTTTTTGTTTCCCTAATAAAGGCAATAATATTCCTTAAATATTTCTCAAACTGAATTTCGTCATCTTTTTCAAAGCTGTGAACAGAAATATTCATCTGCCGTAAAGCACTTTTTTTCACTATCTCTTTGCCGGCGGTGTTTAAAAGAGTTCCGTTTGTTGTTATGTTTGCTTTTATTTGATACTTTTCACAAATATCAAACAAAGAAGAGATTTTGCTATGGTTAAGGGGTTCTCCCATAACATGCATATATATATAATCAGTATGCGGTTTAATTTTTTTTAAAACTTCTTCAAAAAACTCCTCTGACATTTCTGCTTTTTCTCTTTTTGTTTTGGGGCAAAAACTACAGTTAAGGTTACAAATATTTGTAACCTCAACATAAACCTTTTTAAGTTTTCTCATATAAAAAACACCTGCTTATTGAAAAAGTGCTGTGGAAAGATATCTCTCTCCTGTGTCGGGAAGTAAAACAACAATTCTTTTCCCTTCATTTTCAGGTCGTAAAGCAATTACAGATGCTGCATGAAGTGCTGCACCGGAAGAGATGCCCACTAAAAGCCCGTCTGTTTTTCCAACAAGTCTGCTTGCTTTAATTGCATCTTCATCTTTAACTTTAATAATTTCATCAATGACATCTGTGTTAAGAACCTTTGGCACAAAACCTGCGCCAATGCCTTGTATTCCATGAGGGCCTTTTGGTTCGCCGCTTAAAACAGCACTTGAAAAAGGCTCTACCGCTATAATTTTTACATCTTTATTATGTGCTTTTAAAACTTCTCCCACTCCTGTAATTGTTCCTCCTGTGCCTATGCCTGAAACAAAAAAGTCTATATTCCCTTCTGTGTCTTCAAGAATTTCCTTTGCCGTAGTTTCTCTGTGTGCCTGAGCATTTGCATCATTTTCAAACTGGTTTGGTATGAAAGCACTTTCAAAATCTTTTTTAAGCTCTTCAGCCTTTTTAATGGCCCCTGCCATTCCTTCAGCCGCCGGTGTCAAAACAATTTCCGCACCAAGCATGGCAAGAAGCTTTCTTCTTTCAATGCTCATGCTCTCAGGCATTGTCAGTATTATTTTATAGCCTTTTATTGCACTGATATAAGAAAGACCTATACCTGTGTTTCCGCTTGTAGGTTCAATAATAACAGTGTTCTTTTTAATCTGTCCGTTTTTTTCACCCTCTTCAATCATATAAAGGGCAGCCCTGTCTTTAACAGAGCCTAAAGGATTAAAATACTCCGCCTTGGCAACAATATTGCTTTTAAGCTCTTTTCCTCTTTCAAAACCGCCAAGCTCTATTAACGGTGTTTTTCCAATTAATTCGGTTAAGTTTTTAGCTATTTTTAACATTGTGCATCTCTCCTTATTTTTGGTGTCGTAATTTTCTTAAAATCAATATAACACACAGATAAAAATAAATCAACCTATTTTCCTACGTATTTACTATGGTTTAAAATATTAGCAATTCTAAACAAAATGTTAGCGTTGACTCAAAGGTCTTTAGGTAATATTATATCATAAAGGCAAAAGAAAGCGACGGCAGAGCCGTTTAGGCTCTCCTGCAAATGAAATTTGCAGCAGACTGAATACAAACCTTGGGCGTTGCCCAACCCCACTTGCTTTTTGAAAAAAGCAAGACCAAAAACTTTTATCAAAACCGCATATTCATGCGGTTTTAGATGGGTCAAGCAGGAAGGTTGAAGATAAACGCCGCCGCTGGGCATCGGAAAGAAGTCCGACGGCAAAGCCGCTTTTTCTTAAGAAAAAGTGCTGAACGAAGTAGCGGTTTGCGAAGCAAATTCCTGACAGTAAAACCCTTGTGGGTGTTTGAGGGCAAAGCCCTCAAGGTTTTGACTTTGTCTACGCTCTTCCACAAATGAAATTTGTGGAGATTATATCATAAAAGCAAAAGAAAGCGACGGCAGAGCCGACATTTTCTTTTGCCAACAGGCGAATGAAACTTATGGATAATTATATTATAATAACCCATTAAGAAATAAGCACAAGCTGCTTTATAATAAACTATAATAAATTGATATTCTAAAGGGAGGAGAAAATAATGAAACAAGCTGCAAAGACAGAAGACAGAGCTGCAATTGCCAACCGTGTAAGCTTTGTAACACTTGTGGCAAACTTTTTTCTTTTTATAATAAAACTTATTGCAGGAATACTTGGCAAAAGTAATGCCATGGTTGCAGATGCGGTTCATACTTTAAGTGACGTGGTTTCAACCATAGCAGTAATAATCGGTATTTATTTTTCATCAAAGCCCGCCGATAAAGGTCACCCTTACGGACATGAAAAAATAGAATCGGTTGTTGCCAAAATGCTTGCTTTAATGCTTATGGCAACGGCAATTGCCATCGGCTTAAACGGAGCAAAAACAATTTTTTACGGGAACTATTTCCGCCCAGGGTCAATGGCTCTTGCCGCCGCAATATTGTCTATTATTTCTAAAGAGTGGATGTATAGATACACTGTTTTGGCAGCAAATAAAATAAACAGCACCGCACTTAAGGCAGACGCTTGGCATCATCGCTCTGACGCTCTTTCTTCAATAGGCACATTAGCGGGCATAGGAGGGGCAATGGCAGGTTTTGAAATCCTCGACCCCATAGCCTCTTTGGTTGTTTCTTTTATGATAATAAAAGTTGCAATAGAAATATATATAACAGGGTTTAATCAGGTTATTGATTCTTCCGCTCCCGAGGATGTTATTGAAAGCATAATTTATGTAACAAGAAAAGTCGAGGGAGTTGTCAGGGTTGATGAAGTCAAAACAAGAATGCATGCAAGCCTTATTTATGTTGATACTGAAATTTCCGTTGACGGAAACCTTACAGTATACGAGGGACATAAAATAGCCGAAAATGTTCACATACAAATAGAAACACAATTTCCAGAGGTAAAACATTGCATGGTTCATATTAACCCTTGTTCTGAAGATGAAATCCAATGAAGGAAAAAGTTAACCTTTTTAGCACCTTTTCTGTAATTTTTTTGTAAAAAATACTTTACGGCTGTGATATTTAACTTTAACCTTACTATTTACTCTGTTAAAAACCGCACATCTATGCGGCTTTTAGCAGAAGTCTTTCATCCCTTTTTGAAAGACAAATGGTTTTGGACAAGGCTCAAATTTTTGCACCCGCCTTATTTTAAACACCGCCCAAAAATATATATCTGCTTTATTTTAATATTAAACTGCTGACTTCAACAAAATCTGCTTTTCCGTCCTTTCCCAAAATTCTGTTATAATCGGAGTAATCTTTATTCGTAAAAATATATGGCGAATTAATTGCTTTTTCTATCACAGCCACCTCTTCACCGCTTCTTATGTCTATAACCTCTTCCATTATAAAGTGGCTGTATGCGTCGCTCCAGTAATAGTTTTCCACAACAGTTCTTTCCTCTTTTTCTTCATAGCTTTCAGCCTTTGGCAAGCCTAATAAGGACTTGTCTTTTGAAGTCATATATTTTTGAAGCTTTTCTACTTTAATTTTAGGATGACTGCCCATTTTAAACTCAACCTTACCATTTTCGGCAATTCTTTCCCAAAGGCTTTCACATTCATCATTGTTTAACCCTAAGTTTTTATCTGCTAAAACACTATATGAAGTGCTGAAAATTAAATTATAATCATCTTTCCCAAAACAGTATCCTCTCACAAAGCCCACAGTTTCAAAGCCTTCCTCGGCTGTCTTGACTTTTTCCCTTAAGAAAACCCAGTTCTCCTTTCTTTGAGCCATATTTAAAATCATAGCTTCCTCAACATCATAAAATACTCCTAAGTTTCCCACATATGTATATACATTATTTTTCCTTGCATAAACTGAAACAACTGTAATCTGCGAAGAATATTTCCCTAAAATCACCGCTTCTTTTCCCTTTTCATCATAAATAACATTAATGCTTTGCACATGGTTTTTGTTTATTTCATTATCTTTCTTTGAATCTTTAAGCAAAATCTCAGACACTTTAAGCTCTGTTTTTCGGTTCGGAACTTTTTTTAAATCCTTTTGTGTTATATAAGAATTTACAGTAAAAATTCGTGCCGAAAAACCCACAACCATAACAGCTATAATGCATACAATTATTTTAATTTTCCTTTCCAAAATAAATCACCCCTTAATTATTTATATATGCAAAGGAGTGCAAAAAAAGGACGTTCATAAAACAACCCTTTGCCTGTGGTTTTTAAACCTTAAATTCTTCATAAAGCACATAAGCTTAAAATATAAAAACCTCCTTAACAATTACATAATCAGCAACTGTTTCAGAGGTTCCTTTAATGAAAAATAAATCTTTAATTATTTTTAAACTCTATATAACCAAATATTATTTATTGATTTTTAAAATATCAATAACATTTGCATTGTTCATTATACTTTTAAAAACAGGGTATCCAACACATGTAACAACGGCAAACTCACCAAGCATTGTTGTTATAAGTGTAGGAAAATAAGGCAAAGCATAGCCTAAAGAAATGCCTATGGAAACTATAACCATGCTTAATGTAGGCCAAATAGTTGCTGTAATAAGGCTCTTGCTTTTAATTATGCCTGTAACTGCCATAATTGTTCCCATAGTTCCAAAAAACATGTCGATTATACCCGCAGGACTAAACATATTGCTTAAAAAGCATCCTATAACTAAACCAGGGGCATAAAGTGGGTCGATAAATGCCAAAAGCACCATTATCTCTGAAAACCTAAGCTGTATGGGGCCAAAACCCAAAGGTGCAATTGCAAGAGTTGCGGCAAAATATGCCGCCGCTGTTATACCTGTAACGGCTAAAACCCTTGCGGAAATTTTGTTGTTTTTTGTTTCTTCAAATAATTCATTGTTCATTTTTTCTCCTCCTGTTTTGTTTTAGTGTTTTATATACACTTAAAGATGGTGTTCAGGCACATCTTTTTAATGTCGTTATACTCTTGGGGGAAACCCCACCTTTTTTTGTACTTTTCGCAAAGTTTTGTTTGCAAGATAATTGGCTTTTTCTGCGTTTGATTTTATAATTGAGTCTATATAATCTTTGTTATTATCAAGTTCTATAACCTTTTTTTGTATAGGCTCAAGTTTTTCCACAACAGCCTCACCCACAGATTTTTTAAAATTACCATATCCTACGTTTGCAAACTCTCTTTCTGCATCAGCAATTGATATGCCTGTAACAGCGCTGTATATGCTTAAAAGATTGCTTACACCAGGTTTTTCAGTGCTAAACCTTACCTCATTTTCCGAATCTGTTACAGCTTTTTTAAACTTATTAATAATAACAGCAGGCTCGTCTAAAAGAGCAACAGTATTGTTTTTATTTTCATCTGATTTGCTCATTTTTTTATCAGGCTGTTGAAGAGCCATAATTCTTGCGGCAACCTTTCCAATATATGCCTCCGGAATTTTAAAAACATCACCGTAAATACCGTTAAACCTTGCCCCAATGTCCCTTGTGATTTCAAGATGCTGTCTTTGGTCTTCCCCCACAGGCACCAAATCTGTCTGATAAAGAAGAATGTCGGCAGCCATAAGCACAGGGTATGTGAAAAGTCCTGAATTAATGTTATCGGTATGCTTTTGGCTTTTTTCTTTAAACTGCGTCATTCTGCTAAGTTCACCCATGTATGTATAACAATTTAAAATCCAGTTAAGCTCTGCATGTGCCGGCACATGGCTTTGATAATATATTATATTCTTTTCAGGGTCAAGACCTGCTGCTATATATTGAAGCAAAACCTCTCTTGAGGAACGTCTAAGGTCTGCAGGGTTTTGTCTTACGGTTATTGCGTGCATATCAACAATACAGTAAAGACAGTTATATTCATCCTGAAGTTTTGTCCAATTGTTTAACGCTCCAAGATAGTTTCCAAGTGTTATAAGCCCTGAGGGCTGCATTCCGCTAAATATTATTTTTTTATCTTCTGACATTATATCTCTCCTCAAAATTAACAAGTAGTAATAAAAAACAGTATACTTTGTTATATAAAAATAATCAATAAATATTCTGATTTTTAACCTTTTTCATCAAAAAGTTTGATTTTTTTTTATCAATTTCTCTTGTTATTTTAAATAAATTTGTTATAATATTAATAACCAAGTTTTACATGGTTAATACTTTATTTTTTAGGAGGAACAGGAAATGAACAGATTTACTTTACCAAGAGATATATATTACGGAAAAGACTCCCTTGAAGTTTTAAAAACATTAAAAGGTAAAAAAGCAATTATTGTTGTTGGCGGCGGCTCAATGAAACGGTTTGGTTTTTTAGATAAAACAGTTGAATATTTAAAAGAAGCGGGCATGGAAACCCTTGTTTTTGAAGGTGTTGAGCCTGACCCGTCTGTTGAAACAGTTATGAAAGGCGCAAAAGCCATGACGGATTTTCAGCCTGATTGGATTGTATCCATAGGCGGCGGCTCACCTATTGACGCAGCAAAGGCAATGTGGGCATTTTATGAATATCCTGAGGTTACATTTGAAGACCTTATTATTCCTTTTAATTTCCCAACCCTTAGAACAAAAGCTAAATTTGTTGCAATTCCGTCAACCTCCGGCACAGCAACAGAAGTTACGGCTTTTTCAGTTATAACAGACTATGCAAAGGGAATTAAATATCCTCTTGCAGACTTTAATATAACACCTGACATTGCCATTGTTGACCCTGCTCTTGCTGAAACAATGCCTCAAAGCCTTGTTGCCCACACAGGCATGGATGCGTTTACTCATGCTGTGGAGGCTTATGTTTCAACCCTTAACTCTCCTTTTACAGACCCTCTTGCAATAAAAGCCATACAAATTGTTGATGATTATTTAACAAAAAGCTATAACGGAGATAAAGAAGCTAAAGAACTTATGCACTATGGCCAGTGTCTTGCAGGAATGGCATTTTCCAATGCTCTTTTAGGAATAGTTCATTCAATGGCTCATAAAACAGGTGCGGCATTTTCAACAGGACACATTACACATGGCCTTGCAAATGCAATGTATCTTCCATATGTTATTAAATATAATGCAAAAAATGAAACTGCGGCAAAAAGATATGCTGAAATTGCGGCTTCAATAGGTATAACAGGCTCAACTGAAGAAGCAATCAATGGCTTATGCGAAAGAATTGTTGAACTTAACAAGAAAATGCAAATACCAAACACGCTTAAGGAGTTTGGTATACTGGAAAACGAATTTAACGAAAAAATTGCGGCAATTTCTGAAAATGCAGTAGGTGATGCTTGCACAGGTTCAAACCCAAGAACAATAGACCCTGAGGCAATGAAAAAACTTTTCACTTGTATATATTACGGAACAGAAGTTGATTTTTAATAAAGCAAAAACGCTGTCGTGCTGTTTATAGTACGGCAGCTTTTTTAATTGTGAATTATTATCACTTTAAGAGGAACATTACGTATATGGCAGTTGTCTATAACATGTTTTGTTCCTCTTGATTTGCCGTCCCAAAACGCAATAACCATATCAGAATATTCAATTATCTCAATATTTCTTTTTAATGGCGCAAATCTTCCATACCTTTCATATTCAGGCAAAAATTCTGTATACTTAAATCCTTTTAACATGGCAAACTCCTTTGCCAAATTATCTACACCTCTTGCACCTCCTGAAACAATTTCAGTAACTGTAAAAGGCAGATACATTTCCAAGTTATAAATCTTCAATCCCCTTGATCCAATAACAGCAACTTTCATACTTCACCTCATATTTTGGATATATAGTATATTCATTTTTTACATTATATCACATTAAAAACATAAAATAAATATACAATAAACTTATTATGAGGTGATACAATGGCTACAAAAAGTATATCAATAAGAATTGAAGAAGAAATGTTGAAAAAAATAGGTTTTGTGGCAGATTATGAAGGTCGTTCCTTCAATAGTCACATTCTTGTTTTAATTCGTGAAAACATTAAATCTTTTGAAAATGAACATGGAAAAATTGAAGGAGAAATTAAACCTGAAATAAACGTAAAACCTGCAAGAAAATCATAAATTAAATAAAAAAACCTCCGTATAATAACGGAGGCAAAAAACTAAATATCTTTTTCTGTATATTCAACTTCAATATAAGGCGGAAGTTCGGGTATTATAAAAACGCAAGCTATATAAAAAATAATACTTCCCACAAATGCTGTAAAAAACATCATAATAACCCAAAAAATTCTGATTACCGTTACATCTATTCCTGTATAGTCGGAAATTCCCATGCAAACACCTGAAATTTTCTTTCCCTCAGGGTTTCTGTAAAGCTTTTTTTCCATAAATCTCATCTCCTTGTAAATTTTATAGATTTTCTATAAGCCCTTTGTCAGACATGCTTAAATATTCGTTTCCTGCAACAATTATATGGTCTGCCACAAAAACATCAATCATGTTAAGTGCCTTTATTATATTAACTGTAGTTTCCACATCACTTTTTGTGGGAATAAGACTTCCGCCGGGATGATTATGGGCAAGTATAACTGTTCTTGCATTACACTTAATAACTGCCTCAATTATGCTTCTTGTATATACATGAGTTTCATTAACTGTGCCCATGCTTATAAGCTCGGCACTTATAAGTCTGCTTTGGCTGTCAAGAGCAATCACATAAAAACATTCAACCTTTTCGTGGCTAAGAAGAAATTTTCCATATTCTCCTGCAATATCAGAGCTGTCAATAAGTTTTTTAGGCTTCCATCTTTCTTTATCGAACCTTCTTAGTGTTTCCCTGATAATAACAAAAAATACAGATGCTTTGTGGCTTAAGCCGCACCTTCTTTGCAAGTCGTCTAAGTTAGCATTTATTATCATGTCAAGACTTCCAAACTCTCTTAAAAGCTTATGTGCCTTTTCATTTGTGTCGCCTCTTGGCTGAATGTAATAAAGCAGCATTTCAAGCAATTCATGATCCTGAAAGGAATTAATGTTGCTGTTTAAAAGCCTTTCTCTCATTCTTTCTCTATGTCCGTCATGTATACTCCCTTTTTTGCCGTTCAAGATTTATTTCTCCATTTCCTCTTTAAGAAGTGATTTTACACCTTGATTATAAATAATATAAAGCAGGCTGTTTAAATTTCTTAAACATCTTTTTGCCATATCCTGTGAAATAAGCCCCTCGTCTAAAGCATCTGCAATTTCGTCTAAATCCACAACCTTAACACTTCCGTCAGTATATATTATAACATCTGCCAAAAGGTCTGCAAAAATATAGGAGTTTTCCTCTTTGTTAAATATAACATCAATAATATCACAGTAATAACAAATAAGATTGTCATTATCATCAATAAATTTACTTACTTTATATCCCCTTTTAAGATAATAATAAGAATAGCCTTTGGAAAAATCAGATCTGGGCTTTAAAGCCTGCCATTTAGTAACCATAATTTCATCAGAAAGAAAAAGTATTTTATCATCTTTTAAAAACACCGTTTCTTTAGGTATGAACCTTCTTCTGTAAAGCTTAAGATTTTCCAAATCCTCACCCTCCTGCCTTAAAACAATAATAATACATATATTGTCTTTATACAAGACAAAAGAACAAAGTCTTTAAAGCTTATGTTTAAACACTATTTAGGCTAAAATAAAACAAAAGCTTTATTAATCTCCCTCTTTTTAAAACGTAAATAAGTTTATGCTCTCATTCGCTTTCTTCATTCTTTAGAAGTTCTTTATAAAGGGGCATTTTTACAGTAACCTTAAATAAATCTCCGTCCGCCTCAATTTCAAATTTTCCATCCTGTAAAACAACAAGACTTTTTGCTATGGAAAGACCAAGACCCGATCCTTCTGTGCTTCTTGAATCATCTCCTCTTATAAATCTTTCCGCAAGGTTTTCAACATTAACATTTATTTCATCCTGAGAAACATTTTTCATAGACATAATTCCATAGCTTTCATCAATAAAAATATCCACATACACCCTTGAATTTGTCATGGCATATTTTATTACATTTGAAAAAAGATTTTCATAAATCCTCCACATATGCTTTCCGTCGGCATTTACAAAAACATCATCCTTTGCCGAAATTCTAAACTCCAGCTTAGCCTCTTTCGCCTTATCCTCAAATTCACCAAAAGCTTGAAGAATAAGCTGTTTAAGGTCAATTTTAGTTTTTTCAATGGAAAGATTTCCGCTTGAAGCTTTGCTTGCCTCAATAAGGTCTTCAATAAGCTGTTTAAGTCTTTTGCTTTTATCCACAAGAACATCAATATATCCTTTTGCAACCTCATTATCAAGGGATAGCCTGTCTAAAAGGTCAACATATGAAACAATTGAGGTTAAAGGAGTTTTTAAATCATGGGATACGTTTGTTATAAGATCTGCCTTCATTCTTTCACTTTTTACCGCCTCTGAAATTGACATTTTAAGACCGCTTTGTATGTTGTTTATATCGCTTGCAAATTCTGAAAACGAAGGGCTCATTTTTTTAATGTCTATGTTTTGATAATCTCCCACAGAGGCAGATTTAACAACCTTCATAATTTTAGTTAGCGATTCCATTGTTCTAATAAGAATAAGCGCCACAATAAACATAAATAAGGCAAGTATAAGACCAAACACAGCCCTTCTTTCCGACAAACTGTAAAGCACAAGGCAGGTAAGTGTATAAAGTCCATAAAGGGTTATTATCCAGCCTGTAAAACTTTTTCCGCTTAATGTTTCTCCGACTTTTCTAAAAACAGAAGCAATAAGCGTATTTTTAATTAATATGCGGGCTTTTATCTGCCTTGACATTGTGCAAAGGAAACTGATTCCTATCATCATATCAATAACAGCTAAAATAGAAAACCCTATACCAAAGCCCACATACCAGGTTTGTCCGTTATAATAAAAAAGCCTTGCACCTATAAACGAAGCCATTACAAGGGATAAAACAGCGGCACTAAAAACAGCCAAAAAATGAATGTCATTATACATTTTGTCAATTGCCCTAAGCTTTACCTCTCCTCCATATGTTTCCTGACCTGTAACCCTTATTAAATAAATGGCAAGGCCTATAATCATAAGGGCACAGAAAATTCCGGCACCTAAAATGTAGGGTGTGGTTTGCTTTTTAATTTCAAACTCAACCCGCCCATCATAAAAGTTATCACCTGGAGCAAAAACATTGGGAACACCTGCATAAAGCTTATAATTTCCGTTTGTTATAATTGAATTTGAATATCCTGAATAAGCTTTCATCTTGTCAGACAAAAATTCTCCGTCTAAAATCAAATATTGTTCAAAAGAAATAATTTCGTTTTTCTCTGCATTTCCTGCAACAGCCTTTCCTCTTTCGTTTTCAATGTAATAGCAAAAGTTTGCATAGCTGTCAAGTTCTCGTTTTTTAAAAATAAAGTTGTCCAGCTGGTTTTGAATATACACACTTTTGTAACTGCGCAGCTTTGTGCTAACAAGATCGGAATATTCATTAAAGTTATCCATAAGCTCTTCAGGGATGGTTCCCGAAACAAGCTGAACCTGATAATCATCTGTTATTTCTGTGCTTGAGGTTATAATTCCGTCGGCAATGCCGTAATAGGATTTGAATCTTCTAAGAAGTTCATCTTCATCCACCGCTTTTCCGTCTCTCACGTTCCCTTCGCTTTTATACAAAATGTTAACTTCCACCACCATATCCATAAGGCTGCGAAATTCTTCTTTAAAAACATAGGTTTCTGTATAATCGTTATATTCCGAGTTAAAAACAGGGCCAAGGTTATAGCTTAAATTGTATGTTGCCCAAAACATTGCTGTCAAACTTGCCACAACACCAACAGTAAACAAAATAAGCCCTAAAAAAGCTCCGAATTTGCACGGGCGTGAATAAAACTTAGATTTTTTCAATTTTGTAACCAATACCCCACACCACCTTTAAATATTTAGGCTCCTTAGGATTAATTTCAATTTTTTCTCTTATTCTTCTAATATGTACTGAAACTGTGTTTTCAGGTGCAAAAGAAAGTTCGTTCCAAACCTTTTCATAAATTTCATCAATGGAAAAAACCTTCCCTGCATTTTCCATAAGAAGAAGCAAAATTCCATACTCTGTTGCAGTAAGTTTAACTTGCTCGTTACATACCCTCACTTCTTTTGCATCCTTATCAAGCTCTAAATCGCCTGTTTTTATTGTATTGCTTTTTTCGGCAATAGAGCCTAATGCTGTGTATCTTCTCATTTGTGATTTAACCCTTGCCATAAGTTCAAGGGGGTTAAAAGGCTTTGCAAGATAATCGTCTGCACCAAAATTAAGGCCAAGAATTTTATCTGTGTCCTCACTTTTTGCCGAAAGAATTATAATGGGAATATTTTGTGTTTCCCTTATTTTTATTGTTGTTTTAAGGCCGTCCATTTTAGGCATCATAATATCCATAAGAATAAGATGCACTTCATTTTCCTCCAAAACTTTAAGAGCCTCCATGCCATCATAAGCTTTTAAAACATTATATTTTTCCTGAATTAAATAAATTTCTATAGCATCCACAATAGACTTATCATCATCACAAACTAAAATATTAAACATTTTCTCTCTCCCCCTGAGTTTATATCATTATTATAACAAACTCGTTTTACAAAAAAGCCAATCTATCTCTTAAATAATTCTTAATCTGAAAACAAAGAGTTTTTAACAGCTAAAAGCCATATTTTTATCTGTTTTCGTCAAACATATAAACTGTTTCACCGTTAGGTGCTGTTATTTTTAATTCTTCAAAATATGGCTCTCTTTGCATGTTTGAGCCTGCAACAAAATGTGTTACCAAACATTCATGTACAAACCCTAAACTATCTTGAGCAATAATATAAGATGTAATAATCTGCCCCTCTTTTGCGGCATAGTTATCATCAATATCTAATGTAAATGTATTGCCTTTTAGCTTTACAGGTGTTTCTTTTACAACCTCATCATCTATTTTAACAACATATTTAAGCGTAACAAAAGCAATGTTTTCCGATGAAGCTTTATAATCCACACTAAGAAGTCCCTTTTCATAATACTTGTTTGATTTATAAAATCTTTCTCCTAAAAAGTGCGCATAAATATATGGAAAAAGTTCCTGTTTCATATCATACACATTTAACTGGCTGTTTTCTTCAACTATTCTTACACCATTATCTTCTATGATTATTTCAGGATAAACTTCTTCCGATATTTTAAAACTTTTAGAAGCTAAAAACTTCATTCCTGACTTTTCAAGGTTTAATATTTCTCCGTTAAAATCAAGATAGACAGACATGGTTTCCGTAACAGCTTTAGGCTCTACTGTAAATGTAATAGGAACTGTAAGGGTATCAGCATCTAATTTCCCAATTTCTAAATCTGCACTATGAATTAAGCTTGCCTGCTTTGAAAGTATGCTGTCCATAGTGCTGTATATTGAGTTAATGCTTCCCTCAAGGTTATTTCCCACAGAATAAACCGTGCTGTTTGTGTTTTCAATACTTCTTTGAAGTGAATTTATTTTTAATAAAGAATATACCTGTAAAAACACCAATGCTACAACTAAAACTTGAACTGTCTGTTTTTTCATTTTCTCTTCTCCCCCATAATAATCGCTATTTTAAATTTTAACATATATAAAAGAAAAAGCCTACCGAAAAAGAAATTTCTTTAACGGCAGACTTTCTGCTATACTCTAACAGCTTTATTCAAATAGAAAGAATAAATATATTTACTCGTTACTTTTTTTCCGATTATTCTTTCAATTGCCTTTTCATATATTTCAAGCTGAATTTTATATTTATTTTTAAGTTCTTCACCTGTTTTGTCTGAAACATAATCGTTTTTATAATCAATAAGCACAACTTCATTTCCCAGTATATAAAAACAATCTATTATTCCATGGATAAGAATTTCTTCTTTTATTTCTTTGTAATCCTCTTTTCCGTAAACTTCAAAAGGGCTTATCTCCATGGCAAAAGATTCTTCTTTATATATTCTGTCTGCCTTTTTCAAGCTTTCTCCAATAAAGCTTTCAAAAAATTTATTTATAGGCTTTATGTTGACAGCCTTATATTCCTGCCGGCTTATGAAACCGTTTTTATAAAGGTTTAAAACAAAGCTTTTTAATTGTTCTTCATTATAGTTTTCCTTGAAATCAAGTTTTTCCATAACCTGATGTATAAGTGTTCCTTTTTGAGCATTTGTTAGCACCTCTTCATCTTTGACTTCTGAAAGAAAAACAGGCTTTTTAAACTCAAATAATGCAGGATAAAGCTCTGTAAATTCTTCTTCCAAAGCTCTATGGTTATTCTTTATTTCAGAAACCGACACATTGGCGGGTAGGGATGAAGCCAGAGCATATTTATATGAGTATCCTAAAAGTTCTTTTGCATCTATTGTTTCTTGCTGAGTTTCTTCTTCTTCACTTTCAATAAACATAAAATCACTTTCTCTAAGCCAAGATTTAATTTCACTTTTTTGTATAAGCCTAATATCCCATAAGGAAGTATGATTATAAATCTTTGAATTTTTCGGCATTTGAGAAATACCCGAATAGTTTAAAATTGCTTCCCCGCTTTTATGTCTTACAAGAGCAGGAGCAAGCCAGTCTATAAAGTTTGTCACTTTTCCCATGTCATAAGGAGAAAGAAAGTCCTCACTGTTTATAATAAAGTTACTCCATTTTAAACAGCTTTTTTCTAAATCCCTAAGACTTGATGTAAGTATAAGTTTTTCTTTTGCCCTTGTTAAAGCAACATATAAAATTCTCATTTCTTCGGAAAGTGTTTCGTTTTTAATTCGTTCTTTGAGAAGGCTTTTAGATATTGTGTTATGTCTTACTCTGTTTTCATAATCTATATACTCCATCCCTATACCGTCTTGCTGATGCATAAGAACTTTTTTGGAAATATCCATTAAGTTGAAATTTCTTCCCAAACCGCATACAAAAACAACTGGAAACTCCAACCCTTTACTTTTATGTATAGTCATTATTTTAACCATATCACTTGTTTCTTCCAAAACTGATGCCTCAGTTAAATCGCTGTTTAAAGTTTTCAGTTTCTCAACATATCTTAGGAAGTTAAAAAGCCCTTTAAAATTTGTTTTTTCAAGCATTTCGGCACGTTGTGCAAGAAGCCTTAAATTAGCCTGACGCCTTTTTCCAAGCCTTTTTACTCCAATATAATCAAAATATCCTGTTTCCCAATATATTATCCACAAAAGCTCGTTAACGGGGGTGTATAAAGAAATTTCTTTCCACCTTTGAATATGAGAATAAAAGGATTTAAGTTTTTCTTTTGTTTTTAGGTTCTCTCCCTCTTCCATATATTTAATTATACATTGGTAAAACCCTTCTTCTTTATTTATAAGCCTTATGTCAAGAAGCTCATCATCATCCACTTTATAAACAGGAGATTTTAAAACAGCCATAATTGGTATGTCCTGTCTAAAGTTATCAACAAGGCTTAAAACATTAACAATAAACATAACCTCTGAATTGTCAAAATATGAGCTTTGCGTGGGAGATAGTGATGGAATTCCTGCGGCTGTAAGGGCTTCCCCTGCGGCACTTACCCAATTTGGCGTTGACCTTAAAAGTATAACAATATCACCAAAGGTAATGTTTCTATAGCCTTTGTTTTCGTCATAGACCTGAAAACCCTCATCAATCATTTCCGTTATTCTTTTTGCAACATATGTCATTTCAAGAGAAGCTGTATCCATTTCTTCTTCTTCGTTATCTTCAAAATCTTCTTCCATATCGGCTCTGTTAATAAACGCAAGCTCAACAGGGGCTTGTTTTTCTTCCTCTGTAAAAGACGGAAAAGCAGCACCTGAATAAAGGGCACTTTTTTCGTTATATTCAATTTCACCCACATCCAAAGTCATAATCTGGCTGAAAACAAGATTTATAGAATCAAGTATATTTTTTCTGCTTCTGAAGTTTTTAGACAAATCAATTCTGATTTGATTTCCCTCATTTGTATATTCTTCATATTTTTTAAGGAAAATAGAAGGCTCTGCCTGACGAAATCTGTAAATACTTTGCTTTACGTCACCAACCATAAATCTGCTTTTTCCCGCAACTGCACATAAAAGCATTTCTTGAACAAGGTTGCTGTCTTGATATTCATCTGTCATAACTTCAAAAAATCTGTTCCGCATATTTATTGCGACTTGTGACAATATAGGTTTATCTATTGTACTTCCCTCTTCAAGAAGAATTTCAAGAGCATAGTGTTCCATGTCATTAAAATCAACAAGAAGTTTTTCTCTTTTTGCCTCACCAAACCTTTGAGAAAACTCAGCAACTGTTTCGGTAAGCACTTTAGCAACAGGGTAAATCTTTTTATGAAGCTCCATAAAATCTTCGCTTGAATAAAAATAATAATCTTCAAATAAATCGGTAATTCCTTTTTTAACCAAATCCCTTAAAGTCTTAACCCTTTCAACAAGAACCTCGTCGTCATCTTTTTTCTTTCTGCCCAAAACAGGAAACTTAAAACCTGAAAGCTCTTCCCCTACTTTTTTTATATCTTTACTGGCAAGGTTTTTAAGTTCTTCAAGCCAATCCAAATCCTTAAGAAGACTGTCAATATAGCCCATAGGCCCATTGGGGGATTTTGCAATTTCTATTGCAGAATTTGTTTTTTCTATAAGATGGCCAAGCCTTTTAATAGTTTTTTCCGCAATTTCCTTGCCCCACTTTGTTGCCTCGAAAATGTGGTTGTTTTGGGGATTAAAGTTCTCACAGCTCATTTCAAGCCATTGATTTGGAAAGGGATTTGTCTGCACAAAATCATAAAGCTCAAGTATAAGTGCCTTTAAATTTTTATCTCCAGTATCTTCTCCAAAGCTTTCCACAAGAGAAATAAAACCTTCATTTTCTTCGTCTGAATATTTTTCTTCAAACAAATCCTCAAGAACCTGACTTCTTATAAGGTCACATTCTCTTTCATCAGCTGTTCTAAAGGCAGGGTCTAAGCCAACTTTCATATAATTTTCCTTTACAACTCTAAGACAAAAAGAGTCTATTGTTGTAATATAGGCTTTGTTTAAAAGAGTTAACTGTCTTTGAAGATGAATGTTTTCAGGGTCTTCTTCCAGTTTTTTATTTATTGCCTTATCTATTCTTTCACGCATTTGCGAAGCGGCGGCATTTGTAAATGTAAGCACAAGAAGCCTGTCAATATCAACAGGGGTTTCTTTGCTGCAAACAATTTGAATAATTCTTTCCACAAGCACGGCTGTTTTTCCGCTGCCTGCCGCAGCCGCAACAAGTATGTCACAATTGCGCTTATTTATAGCCATTGACTGTTCGTTTGTCCATTTGTTCGCCATAATTCACACCTCAAAATTAAACAGCTTGGCTTTGGCACTTCAAAAAAGTCATACCTCTTCTTTTTAAAACTGTTTGCTTTTTTCTTATGCTTATGCCTGTTTTTTAAGCTCTATTTTTGAAAGTTTAATTCTTCTGTTAACAGAAATATACTTGGAAAAATAGCTTAAAAAGCTGTTAAAGGAATTATAACAGAAATTTTCAATAAACGCCAACGTAAACGGATTAACAACATCCACCCCAAACAGATATTTCCCAAGGGTTTTGGAAAACAGCGGCGGAAACTGTTTTTCAAATTTCACACAACACACATATAAAAGTTTAAAAAGTTTTTTCTCCTCTTCATCAAAATCATAAACCAAAAACATAACTTTGCTCATCTCGTTTAGGTTTAAATCATTTCTTTTTTTCCTAATCATTTTTATGGTGTGATACATGGCCATTATTTTAAAAAACCTCATTCCTCTTTCTTTATCCATAAGCTCTAAATGTTCATAGAAAAAGTTGCTGTGGCAATTAGTTTCAATAAAAAACTCATAAGCGTCAATAACCGTAAACTCAACCACAAGCTCATAAAAAGAAAGATAAAAACTATTTTCAAGACAATACACCTTGTCCAAAATAATTTCTTTTTGGCTTTCCACCGAAGCCTCAATTATTTTATCCTTGCCAAAATAAATATTGTATGCAGAAATTATCATATTTCCACCTCCGCATATAATTTTACAATATATATGCTCTATCAAGAATATCCTTTCGCACTTCTTTTTCCCTCATTTTTAAAGACGTTGCAACAAAAAAAGAGTACAGCTGTCAAACTGTACTCCAAAGGGCTATATATGTTTATTTATTTTTTCGTCTTATAACCATTTTTACAATAAAAATTGTTATAAGCAAAATTCCCACAAATGCCGCCGCACCATAAAAAGCCATCATTCCGTCTGCCGCTGATGAATAAATCATATTAAACCTCCCTTTTAGATTTCACCTTTTGTGTTAAAAACCTTTAGGTTTCCCTCTTTTAGTTCCCTTTTTGCAAGTTCTGCAAAAATTTCATTCCAGCTTATTTCCATTTCCTTCATAAGCACCGATAAGTGATAAAGCAAATCACAAATTTCATATGTTGTTTCTTCTTTATTATTGCTCTTTGCCGCAATTATGGTTTCTGTTGCCTCTTCGCCCACTTTTTTGAGAATTTTGTCAATTCCCTTTTCAAAAAGATAATTGGTATAGCTTCCCTCTTTAGGGTTTTTCTTTCTGTCCTCTATAACATCATAAAGGGCATAAAGCACCTGTGAATAATCCATTACAAAACCTCTTCTCCCATGCTGTTTCTGTAAAAACAACTTCTTTTTCCCGTGTGACATGCCGCACCTATTTGTTCAACCTTAATAAGAAGTGCATCTTTATCACAATCGTAAAAAATTTCTCTTACATATTGAAAATGTCCGGATGTATCGCCCTTATGCCACAGTTCATTTCTGCTTCTTGAAAAATAATGAACAGTGCCTTTTTCCATTGTAAGCCTTACTGCTTCTTCATTGGCATAGGCAAGCATAAGCACTTGATTGTTTTTATAATCTTGAGCAATAACAGGGATAAGCCCGTTGTTATCAAACTTTAATTCCTTTAATAAATCCAATTCTGCCACCTCACAGCCTTACAGGCACACCTCTGTTTTGTAAATAATGTTTCAAATCCTTTATATCCATTTCTTTGAAGTGAAAAAGACTTGCCGCAAGGGCGGCATCTGCTCCGCCTTCTGTAAGGGCATCATAAAAATGTTCCTCTGTTCCTGCTCCCCCCGAAGCAATAACAGGAATATTTATCGCCGAAGAAACAGCCTTTGTAAGCTCTATATCATAGCCGCTTTTAACACCGTCACAGTCCATGCTTGTAAGAAGAATTTCTCCTGCTCCAAGGCTTTCCGCCTCTTTTGCCCATGAAACTGCGTCTTTGCCCGTGTTTACTCTGCCTCCGTTTAAATACACATCAAAGCCGCCGCCTGCCCGTCTTTTGGCATCAATGGCAACAACAACACACTGGCTTCCGAATTTTTCTGCCGCCTCTTTAATAAGCTGAGGATTTTGAAGTGCTGAAGAATTTATGGAAACCTTGTCTGCACCTGCACTTAAAATTGTTCTGAAATCTTCTATACTTCTTATGCCGCCGCCCACAGTAAGCGGAATAAAAACTTGTTCCGCAGTTCTTTTCACAACATCAATCATAATGTTTCTTGCCTGTGAAGACGCTGTTATATCAAGAAAAACAAGCTCGTCAGCCATTGATTTGTTGTAAAATGACGCAATTTCAACAGGATCTCCCGCATCTTTTAAATTAACAAAGTTTACGCCTTTAACAACTCTTCCGTTGTTTACATCAAGGCATGGAATTATTCTTTTTGTATGCATTTTTAATACCTCACTTTTTTTCAAAACGTGATATTGCTTCTGCAAGGTCAATTGTTCCTTGATATATCGCCTTGCCTATTATAACACCCTCTGCACCGATTTTATCTGCTTTTTCAATGTCTATAACAGAAGAAACTCCTCCGGAGCAAATTATGTCTATTCCCGTTGCATCAATTATTTCCTTTGTGGCTTCAATGTTTGGCCCGCTCATCATTCCGTCTTTTGAAATATCTGTATAGATTATTGTTTTCACACCATAATCTTTCATTTTGCCGCAAAGGCTTATGGCTGAAATGTCAGAAACCTTTTCCCAGCCGTGAATTGCAACCCTGCCGTTAACAGCATCAATTCCAACGGCAATTTTATCTCCGTAAATTCTAACGGCCTCTTTTACAATGTCAGGATTGTTCACAGCCGACGTTCCAAGTATAACCCTTGAAACACCAACAGAAAGCCTTTCTTCTATATCTCTCATTGTTCTGATTCCGCCGCCTGTTTGAACAGGAATTTTATATGTATCAACAATTTTTTTAATTATTTCATTATTGTATCCAATGCCCAGCCTTGCGCCGTCAAGATCGACAATATGCAAATATGAAGCTCCCATGGATATAAACTTTTTCGCCATGGCAACAGGGTCATTGCCATAAACGGTAATATCGTCAAACCGTCCTTGCTTAAGGCGAACACATTGCCCGTTTTTTATATCTATAGCCGGATAAATCTGCATTATTAAATCCTCCCGAAGTTTTCCAAAATTTTTAGCCCTGTGTCACCGCTTTTCTCAGGGTGAAACTGTAAGGCGAATACATTATCTTTTTGCGCCGCAACGGCTATTTCACTGCCGTAAAAACATGTTGCGCTGACAATGGGTGCTTTTGTTTGAAGATAGTAGGAATGAACAAAATAAACATATGCCTCTTTGGGAAGCCCTTTAAAAAGCGGATTTTCCATTTTAATATCAAGGCTGTTCCAGCCTATTTGAGGGATTTTTTCTCCTTGCGGAAGTTTCACAATTTCCCCTTCTAAAACACCAAGACCTTTGTGCTCACCATTTTCATAACTTTTATCAAAAAGCATCTGCATACCAAGACAAATTCCTAAAATAGGTTTTTTCTCTTTTGCCGCTTCTTTTATAATTTCATCAATGCCTGTTTCTTTAAGGGTTTTGATGGCATCTGAAAATGCCCCCACTCCCGGAAGAACAATTTTGTCTGCCTTTAAAACTTCTGTTTCATTATCGGTTATAACAGCCTGAAAGCCAAGAAATTCAAAAGCTTTTTGCACGCTTCTAAGGTTGCCCATACCATAATCTATTATTGCTATCATTAATTTTATTCCTCCAGCATGCCCTTTGTAGAAAGAACACCTTCAATTCGTTCATCAAACTGGGTTGCAATGTCAAGGGCTTTTGCAAATGCTTTAAAAACCCCCTCGGCAATATGATGGTTGTTTTTTCCCTCAAGCATTTTTATATGCATATTTATACCTGAGTTCCAGCAAAGTGCTCTAAAAAACTCCTCAATCATTTCCGTGTCCATTTCGCCGATTTTTTCAGTTGTAAATTTAACGTCATATCCAAGATAAGGTCTCCCGCTTATATCAATTGCACAAAGTATAAGCGCCTCATCCATGGGGATAATAAAGCTTCCGTATCTTTTAATTCCCTCTTTACTGCCTAATGCAGTTTTTATTGCTTTTCCAAGGGAAATACCCACATCTTCAACACTATGGTGACAATCCACATTCGTATCACCTTCACATTTAAGCTTAATATCAATAAAGCCGTGCTTTGATATATGGGTAAGCATATGATCAAAAAAGCCTATGCCTGTTGATATTTCACTTTTTCCACGACCGTCAATGTTTATTTCAAGGCTAATGCTTGTTTCAAACGTACTTCTTTCAAGGCTTGCGCTTCTCAAAGCAGATACCTCCCAAATTTTATACAATTTTTAATATTTGAATTCTACATTTATTTTCTGAAACTAAAAAATTGTTGCATTTATTTACAAACTATTCTATCTTAATTTGGTAACTTTCTCAAGCTATTTTCTTACCCTTATGGAATTGGCATGTGCTGTCAGCCCCTCGGCATTGGCAAAATCAATTAAATCGTCATACAAATCCATAAGTGCAGGCTTACTAAAGGAAATTATGCTTGATTTTTTTACAAAATCGTCAACAGAAAGAGGTGAAAAAAACCTTGCCGTTCCACCTGTGGGAAGCACGTGATTAGGGCCTGCCATGTAGTCGCCTAACGGCTCCGGAGAATAGGAGCCCATAAAAATTGCACCTGCGTTTTGTATAAGAGGCAGAATGTCAAAAGGTGATGCTGTAAAAAGCTCCATATGTTCAGGGGCAATACTGTTGCTTAACTCACATGCTTCTTCAATTGTGTCCACAATTATTATTGCTCCATAGTTTTTAAGGGATTTTTCAATGGTTTCTTGTCTGCTAAGAACAGAAGTCTGTTTTTTAATTTCCTCAAAAACCCTGTCTGCAATATTTTCATCTGTTGTGACAAGAATTGAACTTGCAAGCTCATCATGTTCAGCCTGACTTAACATATCCGCCGCTATATATTCAGGGTTTCCGCTGCTGTCTGAAATAATAAGAATTTCACTTGGCCCTGCCACAGAATCTATATTAACATGGCCGTAAACACTTCTTTTGGCAAGGGCAACATAAATATTTCCCGGCCCTGTTATTTTATCCACCTTCGGAACACTTTCTGTTCCGTATGCCAAAGCGGCAACAGCCTGAGCGCCGCCTATTTTAAAAATCTCGCTAACTCCCGCTTCAACAGCCGCCACAATTGTTGTGGGATAGACACTTCCGTCTTTTTGGGCTGGAGTTGTCATGTATATATTTTTAACTCCTGCAACATGCGCAGGCATTACATTCATAAGCACACTTGAAGGATAAGCGGCCTTGCCTCCCGGAACATAAACACCTACATTTTCAAGAGGTCTTATAAGCTGTCCAAGGGTTTCTCCGTTTGGGTTTGAATCAAACCAGCTGTTTTGCTTTTGTTTTTGATGAAAATCTTTTATACGCTGGCTGCTTCTTCTTATAATTCTTAACATGTCTTCACTTATTTGAGAATAAGCAAAGTCAATTTCTTCTTGACTTACCTTTATTTTTTCACTGTCAATTTCCACCTTGTCAAAAAGTTTGGTATATTCAAAAATTGCCTTATCTCCATTTTTTCTTACATTTAAAAGTATTTCATCCACCTGCTGCTGAACATTTCCGTGGTCAAGCTGGGAGCGTGATAAAATGGTTTTTACCTTTTCCTTGCCTTCTTTTGTTCCGTATTTTATTATGTCTATCATTTTCTCCCTCCTTATATAAGCTTTCTTATTTGCTCAATTATACTCATTATTCTTTCATGCTCCATTTTCATTGAAACTCGATTAACAATAATCCTTGCACTTAAAGGACAAATATCCTCAAGAACTTCAAGTCCGTTTTCTTTAAGTGTTGCACCGCTTTCAACAATGTCCACAATCACATCTGAAAGTCCAACAATAGGAGCAAGCTCTACAGAGCCGTTAAGTTTTATTATTTCTACAGTCTGCCTTTTTTGGCGGAAGAAATAATCTGTTGCAATGTTTGGATATTTTGTTGCAACCCTGAGAGTATGGCAGTTGTTAAGCTTTTCTTTTATTTCCTTTTGTCCCGCAACAGCCATTTTGCATTTTCCAAGCTTTAAATCAAGCATCTCATAAACATTTCTTTTTTCTTCTAAAATTGTGTCTTTTCCCACAACACCTATGTCAGCGGCACCCTGCTCAACATATGTGGGAACATCACTTGTTTTGGCAAGAAAAATCTTTATTCCAAGCTCCTCGTTAATAAAAATAAGTTTCCTGCTTTTTTCTTTCATCTCTTCACAATGAATGCCTGTTTTTTCAAGAAGCTCCATTGTCTGCTGAGCAAGTCTGCCCTTTGCCAAAGCAAATGTCAAATATCTCATTTTGAAGCCTCCTTTTGCGGTTTAACTAAATCATTAATTGTTATGTCGCTTACCATAACCCCAATTCCCTCTGCAATTCTTGCATATTTAATATTTACGGCATCAACAAAGTAAAGAATGCTTTCAAAACCTTTTTCCTGTGCATAACAGATATTCTCTTCAAAGTCATCGCCAATAAGGCTAACTTCAACCTTTACGCCTTCTCTTCTGTAAATATCGGCGGCTTTTATGGCAGAAACCATTCCTTTTTGGCTAAAGGATATCATGGCTTTTGTGCCCTGTGTTTCAATTATTATATTTTCTCTTTCAATCACAGTTATAATTTCGTTTATTTTTATGCCAAAGCCGACAGCAGGTGTGTTTTTGCCAAACTGAACAACAAGATTGTCATATCTTCCCCCATCAACAATGGAGTAGCCCGTTCCATACGTGTATCCCCTGAAAATTATGCCTGTGTAGTAGTTTAAACCGCTTACCATGCCCAAATCAAAAACAACATGCTCTGCAACTCCGTAAAGCTTCAGATATTCATAAAGTTCTTTCATTTCATCCAAGGCTGCTGCCGCCTCTTTGCTTTCAGTAAGTTTTTTTGCTTTTTCAAGAATTTCGGCTTTTCCCACAAGTTTAGGAAGCTGGCTGAAAAGAGTCTTTGTTTTGTTGTTTATTTCCCTTTCTTCCAAAAAATCTTCTACTCCCACATAATTTCTTTCAGCAATGATTTTTTTAAGCTTGTCACAATCTTTCTTTGAGAAATTTGTTTCTTTAAGAATATTATTAAAAAAATCAACTTGTCCAATATGAATGCGAAACTCCTTTATTCCTGAAGACAGAACACATTTAATGGCTAACGCAACCACTTCCGCATCGGCATGGACAGATTTAATGCCCATAAGTTCAACTCCCGCTTGGGTAAATTCGCAAAGTTTTCCTTGATAGCTTTCATTAAGGCGAAAGGCATTTCCAACATAAGAAAGCCTTAAAGGCCCTTTTAGTGAAGAATATGCTGTGGCCGCAATTCTTGCAATGGGGGGTGTCATGTCACTTCTTAAAGCAAGCTCGCTTCCTTTTGAATCAAAAAATCTAAACATTTGTCTTGGGTTTGTGCTTCCCATTTTTTCATCTGAAAAAACTTCAATATATTCAAACATAGGGCTTTCAACTGCATCATAGCCGTTAACTTCAAATATATTTTCCATTCTTTTTATAATTTCTTTTTTCACCCTTGCTTCAAAGGGCAGAATATCTTTAACTCCCACAGGAGTATGAAGTTTAATGTCAATCATCAATATATCCTCCGCTTTTCACTTTATTATAGTAAAGTATATTCCCATACAATGCTCTTGTCAAATATTTTATTAAAAACTTCTTTTTTATAATTAACATGTACTTCATTACACAAAAGGGATATAATGGTTTTAATGGCAAAAGGAGAAAAAGGAGGGGGATACTATGAAGTTTAAAAAGATAATAAAGCTGTATGTTTTCCTGATATCTGCTGTGTGCTTAGTTTCAGGGTGCCAAAAAAATAATTTAACAGAAGAAAAAATCGGCTATATCTCAAATATCAACATCAAAGAAAGAAGCTTTGATTTTGACGAAATAGAATGGATAACCTTAGAAGACAAAGAAAAGATTAAAGAATTAAACCTTGATGAAAACTTTGATTTTCCCAATGATTTTTATATCAACAATTCAAGCAAAGAAAAAAGCCTTCTTACATTAAGTAAAAAAGCCGTTTTTGAATTTCTTGATTGGAAAGACGATTTTAAAGCTAAATCCGTTAATCTTGAGGAATTTTCAAACCAACACACTGAATTTTTTGAAACTTATTTAAAGCCTAATGAAACAGACATACTAACACCATATTGGATAGAAATTGAAAATGACAATGTAATCAGCATAAAACAGCAATATATTCCTTAAATATAAAAAGACACAAGGATTTTTAGTTTAAGCCCAAATTCCATGTGTCTTTTATGTTATTTGTTTTTTTCACGAAGAAGCTTGCTAAGCTCGTCCATAAAAGTATTTATATCCTTAAATTCACGATACACAGAAGCAAACCTCACATACGCAACCTCATCTATTGCTTTAAGCTTTTCCATTACCATTTCCCCGACTTCCTTGCTGGAAATTTCCTTGTCCATACTGCTTATTACTGCATTTTCAATGCTGTCTGCGATTT
>JAXGXT010000007.1:0-115387 GCA_040772665.1 Lachnospiraceae bacterium
GACTTGTAATCAGCAGGTTAACGGTTCGAGTCCGTTCATCGGCTTTAAAGTTTTTACAGCATGGGTCTTTAGCTCAGTTGGTTAGAGCATCCGGCTCATAACCGGACGGTCCCGGGTTCAAGTCCCTGAAGACCCATTTTATTATATTGTCATGTAATGCATGAAGTTTATGCTTTTTCATGGCTCAGTAGCTCAGTTGGTTAGAGCGCCGGCCTGTCACGCCGGAGGTCGAGGGTTCGAGCCCCTTCTGAGTCGTTTATATGGGAGTTTAGCTCAGCTGGGAGAGCGCTTGCCTTACAAGCAAGATGTCACAGGTTCGAGCCCTGTAACTCCCATATGCACCGTAGGCCATAGGGTTTACGGTGTTTTAATTAAAAAATTTGGCGGAGTAGCTCAGTTGGCTAGAGCACGCGGTTCATACCCGCGGTGTCGGGGGTTCAAATCCCTCCTCCGCTATTTATTAAGGCCCGTTGGTCAAGCGGTTAAGACGTGGCCCTCTCACGGCTGAAACAAGGGTTCGATTCCCTTACGGGTCAGTTAAAATTTTATACTATGGGAGTTTAGCTCAGCTGGGAGAGCGCTTGCCTTACAAGCAAGATGTCACAGGTTCGAGCCCTGTAACTCCCATATCAGCCGTAAACTTAGGTTTACGGTTTTTTTCATGCTAAAAAATCTGGCTTTATGTCAATAGCTGGGGCGGGATTGATTTTCAATCTCGTCCTTTCAAACATAGTCGTTTTTAATTGTTTCTATGTAAAATTCTTGTCTTAAAATGTTTGAAGTTTCTATACCATAGGATACTTTTTTTTAATTTTTATTTTATTATTAAATCCTTCTGTTACCCCATTTGTATAGTAATATTTAAATTTTCAATGAATAGGCTAAGTGAAAGCCATCATTATATAAAAATTTTCACTTAAATCTGAGAGTTCTGTTATAGCGGTTAACAAACCATAAGATTTAATGGATAAAGAGATGATTATGGGTAATAATCTTTACATCAGAAAAGAAAATTGCAGTTATCTTACATATGTTTTTCACATATTATGCATAAAGCTGAAACTTATATCTATTATTTTTCATGCTTTAGCATATTAGAGTCTATATATTCTCAATAAGCTTATAGTTATTCATACTTTTTTCACTATTTTTTACATCTTGTTCATATCAAGTTCAAAAATTACATTTATAATTTTAACTATAAACTAATAGAAAATAATGTATGAATTTAAATAGGAGGCGTTTTTTATGTTTGATAATGAAGAAGATAAAAAAAATAATGACAATAACTTTTTTGAAGCTGAAAGTAATTATTCTGATGAAGAACTAAACAATGAAAGTCATTTTGATGAACCTGAATTATTTCAAAATGAAGAAGATAATATTTCTGTGGAAAGTGACTTTAACAATACTCATTTGGTTGAGGAGGTTTTTGAAAAAGATAATGGAGACAATCAGTTTGATTATGGGTCTTCAAAAGGCACATATTATAAGGAAACAGTTAAAGCAAAAAAGGAATCGGGATTTAAAAAATTTATTGTTGCTTGCGTTATAGTCAGTTTGTTTGGAGGGGCGGGAATAGGAACATCATATGCAGTTATGGAAAAACTGCTTTTTAATGAACCGCTTTCTAACAAAGGTGAAGCCTTAGAAACAGAGGATGATAAGGAACAGATTGCACAGGCAAAAAAAATCAGCCATGATGAATATTTATCTGCCGTTGATGTAATTGATAAAACCTTTCCTTCTGTTGTAAATATAAACATGGGTGTTAAAGGAACACGTAACTATTATGGATTTTCTGTACCTTACGAAGGTACGGGTTCAGGCTCGGGAGTTATTTTTAATACCGACGAAAAGTATATATATATAGTTACAAACAACCATGTTGTTGCCAATACAACTGAAATAAGTGTTTCAATAACAGGAAATGAAGACATTCCTGCAAGTATTGTTGGAACGGAAGCATCATCAGACATTGCTGTAATTAAAGCTCTTAGGGCAGATTTTGAAGCAGCCGGAATTAATGATATTGTTGCTGCAAAATTTGGCGACAGTGACAGCCTTAAAGTTGGGCAAAGTGTTATAGCAATTGGAAACGCTTTAGGTGAGGGCAAAAGTGCAACAGGAGGAATGGTAAGCAACTTAAACAAAAGCATTGAAATAGATGGTCTTAAGTTAGATGTAATTCAAACAAGCTCCCCTATTAACCCCGGTAACAGCGGCGGTGCTCTTGTTGACTATGATGGTGAAATAATAGGAATAAACACAGCTAAAACAAGCACCACAGTTGCCGAAGGTATGGGCTATGCAATACCAAGCAATACTGTTAAGGAGATTATGGAAAGGCTTCTTTCAGAAGGAACAACACCAAAGCCTTACCTTGGAATTATGGGTTCAGACATAACAGATGATATTTCACAAATGTATAAGCTTCCTGTTGGTGTGCTTGTAAGGCAAATAATTGCGGGAAGCGGTGCTGAGAAAGCCGGAATTAAAGAAGGAGATATAATTATTTCCTTTGGTGACAAGCCGATTATGAACATGGATGGACTTATTTCAACCCTCAAAGAACAAAAAATAGGCACAAAGGTTGAGATGGGCATTATAAGGGATGGGGATAAATCCATGGAGATTGATGTTGAAATACTTGATGTGAACAATATTCAAGAATAAATATATTCTTTTGGGCATGATAATTTATGATAGACATATTAAAAGGCTTATAAAATATGGTTTTCTGATTTGTAATTGACAGAGATAAATTATTTTGATATAGTATTTTTTATAAAGAGATTTATAGCTGTGCGATGATAAAGAAGAGTAGCTTATTTTATAATTTCAGAGAGCCTTTGGTTGGTGAAAAAAGGCATTAGAGATAAGCAAAGGGAGCTTTTGAGCATATTTTTTAAAGAGGGCAATGTATAAATTCATTGCCAAAAAGGGTGGAACCGCGGAAGCAAAGTCTTTCGTCCCTTACGTTTTGTAAGAGGCGAAGGGCTTTTTTTATGTTTTAAAACTAACCTATCGCCAAAATTTAATTATTTGGGAGGAATAAAAATGGTAGAAAAAACGATGGAAAAGATAGTAGCACTTGCAAAAGCAAGGGGATTTGTTTACCCCGGAAGTGAAATTTATGGTGGTCTTGCAAACACATGGGATTATGGCCCTATAGGAGTTGAGCTTAAAAACAATGTGAAAAAAGCATGGTGGAAAAAGTTTGTTCAGGAAAGTCCTTATAATGTAGGGGTTGACTGTGCAATTCTTATGAACCCGCAGGCTTGGGTTGCCAGCGGCCATGTAGGAGGCTTTAGTGACCCTCTTATGGACTGTAAAGAATGTAAGGGAAGATTTCGTGCAGACAAGCTTATAGAAGACCATTTTGCTGAAAACGGAAGAGCAGGGGATGTTGTAGACGGCTGGAGCAACGAAAAAATGAAAAGCTATATTGATGAAAACAAGCTTGTATGTCCAAGCTGCGGTTCTCACAACTTTACTGATATCCGTCAGTTTAATCTTATGTTTAAGACTTTCCAGGGAGTTACGGAAGACAGCAAAAATGTTGTTTATCTTCGTCCAGAAACTGCACAGGGGATTTTTGTAAACTTTAAAAATGTTCAAAGAACTTCAAGGAAAAAGATACCTTTTGGTATAGCACAAATCGGAAAATCATTTAGAAATGAAATAACTCCGGGAAACTTCACATTCAGAACACGTGAATTTGAACAAATGGAGCTTGAATTTTTCTGTGAACCTGGTACAGACCTTGAATGGTTTAGTTACTGGCGCCAATTTTGTATTGATTGGCTTAAGGCTCTTAATATGAAAGAAGAAAATATGAGAATACGTGATCATAGTCCTGAAGAGCTTTCTCACTATTCAAAAGCAACAACAGATATAGAATTTCTTTTCCCCTTTGGATGGGGCGAACTTTGGGGAGTTGCAGACAGAACCGATTATGACTTAAGGCAGCATCAAGACCACTCCGGTCAGGACATGACATATTTCGATCAGGATAAAAATGAAAAATACGTGCCTTATTGCGTAGAGCCTTCATTGGGTGCAGACCGTGTTACACTTGCTTTCCTTTGTGAAGCTTATGATGAAGAGGTTGTGGGTGAAAAAGACGGAAAAGAAGATGTAAGAACAGTGCTTCGTTTCCATCCCGCACTTGCACCTGTTAAAGCGGCAATACTTCCTTTAAGCAAAAAGCTTTCAGAGCCTGCTGAAAAAATATATGCAGACCTTGCAAAGAAGTTTAACATTGAATATGACGAATCGGGAAGTATTGGAAAAAGATACAGAAGACAAGATGAAATTGGAACACCTTTTTGCATAACAGTTGATTTTGATACTCTTGAAGACAACACTGTTACAGTAAGGGAAAGAGATACAATGGAACAAATAAGGGTTAAAACTGACCAGCTTGCAGCTTATCTTGAAGAAAAAATGGAGTTTTAAAACGCCTCCATTAGTCTTTTTTTACTAAAGAAGATTTGAACACAGGCAAAGCTAAAACTGTGATTGTTTTCTTTTGGCTGTTTGATTCTTAAAGCAGAAGAGTATTGTTTTATAAAAAACAAGGTTTATTTTTATCTTTAACCTCCTTTGACAAGTTTGTTAAAGGAGGTATTTTTTTTCGCTATAATAGAAAACGTAGTAAAAAAACGCACAAAAACTGCTGAAAAATAACCTAAAATGTTTGTATGTTTTGAGACAAAAATGTTTTATATACAAAATATATTGATGATATGGTTTTTAATATACTAAATGCACATTAACCTTTGTGCATTATGCATAAAATTTGTAATATTTTTGTGCACACAAATTATTGTTAAAAGTAACCATTAATGCTATAATTTCAAAATAGCAATTTTATATTTTGATAGATACGCCGAAAAGTCGGTATATTCTGCAAATAATATTTGGAGGGGTACATAATATGAGCAAGAAATATGTTTATATGTTTAGTGAAGGTAACGCTGAAATGAGAAATCTGCTTGGCGGAAAAGGTGCCAATCTTGCAGAGATGACTTTAATGGGGCTTCCTATTCCCCAAGGATTTACAGTCACCACAGAAGCTTGTACAGATTATAATCAGGGGGGCAAGGTTCTTTCCGACGAAATGGTTGAAGAAATAGAAGCTTCTATATTAAAGCTTGAATCTATTGCGGGGAAAAAGCTTGGTGACAATTCAAATCCTCTCCTTGTTTCGGTGCGGTCAGGGGCAAGGGCATCAATGCCCGGAATGATGGATACAGTTTTAAACTTAGGTTTAAACGATGTTTCCGTTGAGGGACTGGCTTTGGCAACAGCAAACCCAAGGTTTGCATACGACAGCTACAGAAGGTTTATTATGATGTTTGCTGATGTTGTTATCGGTGTATCTAAGTCTAAATTTGAGCGTTATTTTGACGAATACAAAGAGGCGAAAGGTGTTAATGTTGACACTGAACTTACAGCGGAAGATTTAAAGAAGATTTCGGAAAAGTTTAAAGCAATTTATTTTGAAGACCAAGGAAAAGAATTTCCTCAAGACCCAAAAGAACAGCTTTTTGAGGCGATTATGGCGGTTTTCCGCTCTTGGGATAACCCTCGTGCTTTTGTATACAGAAGAATGAATGACATACCCTATAGTTGGGGAACGGCGGTTAATGTGCAGATGATGGTGTTTGGAAATATGGGTGACACAAGCGGAACGGGTGTTGCTTTTACACGTAATGCTGCAAACGGTGAAGATGTAATGTATGGTGAATATCTTATTAATGCACAAGGAGAGGACGTTGTTGCAGGTGTTAGAACACCTAAAACAATTGCAACTCTTGAAACTGATATGCCTGAAGTTTACAAGCAGTTTCATGAAATTGCCAAAAAACTTGAGCGTCATTATAAAGATATGCAGGATATGGAGTTTACCATTGAAAACGGAAAACTTTTCTTCTTGCAGACACGTAACGGAAAAAGAACAGCCAATGCGGCTTTAAAAATTGCAGTTGATTTAGTTAAAGAAGGACTTATAACAGAAGAAGAAGCACTTATGAAAGTTGATCCAAAACAGCTTGACCAGCTTCTTCACCCGGCTTTTGACCAAAAGGCATTAAAAGCTGCAAAGGTTTTTGGAAAAGGCTTGCCTGCTTCTCCGGGGGCAGGTGCGGGCAGGGTTTATTTTACAGCAGAGGATGCTAAAAATGCAGCAGATCAAGGTGAAAGAGTTGTTCTTGTGCGTCTTGAAACATCTCCTGAAGATATTGAGGGTATGGTTGCCGCCAAAGGTATTCTTACAGTTAGAGGCGGAATGACAAGCCATGCAGCAGTTGTTGCAAGGGGCATGGGAAGATGCTGTGTTTCAGGATGCGAAGAAATTAAAATGAACGAAGCTAAAAAGACATTTACATTAGGTGGCAAAACTTTTGCAGAGGGAGATTATATTTCCCTTGACGGAGCAACAGGCAATATATACGGGGAAGATATTCCCACAGTTGAACCGGAAATAAGCGGAGATTTTGCAGTGTTTATGGCATGGGCAGACGCAAAACGAAAACTTAAAATCAGAGCAAATGCAGACACTCCAAAAGATGCGGCAACAGCAGTGGATTTTGGTGCAGAAGGCATAGGCCTTACACGTACAGAGCATATGTTTTTTGAAAGCAGCAGAATTCAAAAGTTTAGAGAAATGATTCTTTGTGATACCCAAGAGGAAAGAATTGAGGCTCTCGAAGCAATCAAACCTTTCCAGGAAGAGGACTTTATAGGCATTTATGAGGCAATGGAGGAAAGACCTGTTACAATTCGTCTTCTTGACCCTCCGCTTCATGAATTTCTTCCTACTGCCGATGAAGATTTTGAAACACTTGCAAAGTCTATGGGAAAATCAGTTGATGAGCTTAAAATCAAAGCAAAAGGCCTTCATGAATTAAACCCAATGATGGGGCATAGGGGTTGTCGTATTGCTATTAGCTATCCTGAAATTGCCGCAATGCAGACAAGAGCAATTATAAGTGCGGCTTTAAAAGTAAATGAAGAAAAGGGAATTAATATTGTTCCTGAAATTATGGTGCCTCTTGTTGGCGATGTTAAAGAGCTTGAATTTATTAGAAAAATTGTTGTTGAAGAAGCTGAAGAGCTGATTGCCCAAAAAGGTGCTAAGCTTGATTATCTTGTGGGAACAATGATTGAAATTCCACGTGCTTGCATCACTGCTGATGAGGTTGCAAAAGAAGCAGACTTCTTCTCTTTTGGAACAAATGACCTTACACAGATGACATACGGTCTTTCACGTGATGATGCAGGAAAAATACTTTCAGATTACATTAATAAAAAAATCTATGAGGGTGACCCTACAGCTAAGCTTGACAGAAGCGGTGTGGGAGAGCTTATGAAAATTGCAGTTGAAAAGGGAAAGGCTTCAAATGAAGAACTTCATCTTGGAATTTGCGGTGAACATGGCGGAGACCCTTCTTCAATAGAATTTTGCCATAATATTGGCTTGGACTATGTTTCCTGTTCGCCGTTTAGAGTTCCTATTGCAAGGCTGGCGGCGGCCCAGGCGGTTTTAAAAGGCTGATTGATATTTGAATTAGGAATATGGAAGTAGAACAGACTCTTTGAAACAGGGTTGACAAATAATTAAAAAGGTGCTGCACTGAAACTTATGGTGCAGTGCCTTTTTTTTGCTTTTATGATGCAACGACCATAAATTTCATTTGAGGAATAGCCCGATGGCTCTGCCGTCGCTTTCTTTTGTTTTTGTGATATAATCAACCACAAACTTTGTTTGTGGAAAGAGCCTGACGGCTCTGCCGCTGTTACCACAGCGGATTATATTACTCATAAAACTTTTCAAGTTTCATTCGTCCAGTGACAAAAGAAAATGTCGGCTCTGCCGCCGCTTTCTTTTGTTTTTATGGTATAATGAGCATTAATAGTATTATATAACTCGAAGATTATTTGGACTTTGCTGAAAGGTGATGCTATATGAAAAAGAAATTAAAAAATCGGTTTATCATCGTATCAGTTTGTTTGGCACTATATGTAGGCTTATCTGCCATGGTTGGTTTCCCTTTAGGCTTTGGAACAATAATGGCACAAGATATAGCAAAGAAGTATTGTAATGTGGTATACCCAGAGGCAATCATTGAAAAAACAGTCTTTAATCCAGTGAACAGCGTGTTTGAAACAGTGGTTTATTTGGGGGAGAAAAAAATCTATATATCTACTATGCCAAACCGGGATAGCGTGGGCGACAATTATCGCAGCGAGATATTTTTACAAGAAACCGGTGTGACAGAAGTGTTATCCAGATTACATCGCACTTATGTTTCGGGCAATAGATATTATAGATTTCTTACTTGCAATGTATACTGGAATTATTATGATCCGCTGACCCCTATAACCTATCTGCGATTTGATTATGCGGACTATGAAAATGCTAATCTCCCCAATGATGAACAAATAAAGGAAATTCTTACCCCCATTATTCTTGACTGTATACTTCAAATTGAGGAGCATCTCACTTTGGACGGTATAAAGCTTTTATACTACCACCCTGACTTTGACCCTAATGAAAAAGGTAAGACATGGCGAATTATAGATATGCCTTTAGGTGATGACACCCCACGAACTAAAGACCTTTTAGATTATGCACAGTTCAGTGTTAGCTAAATAAGTTAATACAGATGGTACTGCACTTAAGTTTATGGCACAGTATCTTTTTTACCTTTTATAACATGGGATATTGAAGGATGTGGTATAAATATCCGCAAATTTCATTTGCGGAAGAGCCTAACGGCTTTGCCGCCGCTTTCTTTTGCTTTTATGGTATAAATATCCGCAAATTCCATTTGCGCAAGAGCCTGACGGCTCTGCCGCTGTTATCACAGCGGATTATACTACTCATAAAACTTTTCAAGTTTCATTCGTCCAGTGACAAAAGAAAATGTCGGCTTTGCCGCCGCTTTCTTTTGCTTTTATGATATAATGATTATTAATAGGATTATATAGGCAAAAATTATTTGGATTTTGCCGAAAGGTGATATTATATGAAAAAGAAATTAAAAACTATTATTAATATTGTGATTTTGATTGCTATAGGTATATGGATTATTGATAAAATTCCTTTTAATAAAAATATAAACCAACAGGTAATTGCTAATGTCTATAAAAATGATGTTGTGGCTGAACAAACGACAATAGTGATTAACGGCAAAAAAAGTAATTATTTATTTAGAAAGGAAGAAGGGCTTGTTGGAGAGTTTTTAATTCCTTATGCGGAAAAAACAGATAGAAGTGATTTGCAAACATATATCAGTTGGAATGATATAGACAATACACAGCGCATAATTTATTCTTATAAAGGCGGCTTTAGGTTTGCTGAGGATATGGAGATTGTTTCTACTATTTTAATCAATGACAGTATGACAAAGTTTGCCATTATGCTCACAGATAATACAATTATCGCCACATCTGATGAGCTGCGGGAATTATATGATAAGCACATTACATGGCATAATGATATTCCAGGAATATCTATTGTAAAGGCAAATGAAATCCCTAAAATTGACTGATGTTTGTGGTGTCAGCATTTTTAAAAAAACCATAATTTTACATCATGCTGTATGGTTTTTTCTTATGAAAAAAATTTTGCATTAAACGAAAACAGCAAGAAGAAACAATTGTAACTCGACAAGTTATTTCTACATTAAACTTTAATTCTATTGACAATATGCAAGCAAAAATATATAATTATCTAAGCCATATGCACGAAGCATATTTTATATTAGAAAATATATAAACTGCAATTTTATTATAACTTAAAAATAATTTAAACAGAAACACGAAGTTTCTTCCACAAGGGAAAATACTCGTGTTTTTTATTGTTTATATTTAGAATGGAGAGGAATTTATGAAAAGATTAGTTACTTCTTTGGCAATACTTGTTCTTGGTTTATCAATAAGCGGATGTTCAAAGGAAGCAGCAAAAGAACCAGAAACAGCTTTAACTTCCCCAAAAGACGAAATAATTGTTTATGTGGGCGGAACAATTTTTGACACAAGCCTTGACCCTGTTAAAGGTGCAATGAGTTATGGATATGGCTTTACAAACTGTGCCCTTTTAAGAGTTAATGAAAATTCTGAATATGAGGGAGATATGGCTGAAGATTGGAATGTAAGCGATGATGCCCTTCGCTACACATTTAATTTGAAAAAGGACATCAAATTCAGCGACGGCTCTGACTTTACTGCTGAAGATGTTGTGTTTACATATAATCAAGTTAAAAATAACCAGGCTGAAAACGAGAATGTGGATTTAACAAGGCTTGAGAATGTGACGGCTTTGGATGATTTCACTGTTGAGTTTACTTTGGCAGAGGCTTACTCACCCTTTATTGACACTGTGTCCTGCCTTGGAATTGTTCCAAGTGACAGCTATGACACCACGGTTTTTGATAAATATCCTGTGGGAACAGGTGCATGGAAGGTTATACAATATGACCCTAATCAGCAGATAATTGTTGAAGCCAACGAAAATTACTATGAGGGTGCCCCTGAAATAAAAAAGGTAACCATTGTGTATATGGATTCCGAGGCGGCTTTTTCCAATGCAAAATCAGGACAGCTTGATGTTGTTATGGTAGATTCAAGTTACACAAGTGAAAACATTGATAAAATGCATGTTGAAAAGCTTGAAACCATGGATATAAGAATGATAAGCCTTCCTGTTTTGGAGGAGCAGATTGTTAAAAATGCCAAAGGCGAAGATGTGGAAGTAGGAAATAATGTAACGGCGGATATAAATGTAAGAAAGGCCCTTTCAATTGGAATTGACCGCCAAAATGCTATTAATGATGCATTTAACGGTATAGGTAAACCTGCAGTAAGCTTTACCTCTAATTTAAACTGGGCATATTCACAAAAGGTTGAAGACAACAAAAAAGATGAAGCAAGAGAGATTTTAGAAAGCGCAGGCTGGACAGACAGTGATAACGACGGAGTGCGTGAAAAAGACGGAGTTATGTGTGAGTTTGATGTATACACACCTACAAACGATAATGACAGATTTCTTCTTGCCCATGCTGTTGCCCAAGAAGCAAAAGAGCTTGGTATTAAAATAAACATTAAAACAGGAAGCTGGGACGAAATTTTAAAAATTCAAGGACATTCAGGAGTTCTTTGGGGTTGGGGACAATATAGTCCAACTGTTATTTACTCACTTTTTTCATCAAATCTCTTTCTCAGCGGAGCTTATGATAATGTAATTGGATATTCAAACCCTGAGGTTGATAAGGAAATAGAAAAGGCTTTTTCCTCCGAGGATTATAATGAAGTTATCAGTTCTTGGAAAAAGGTTCAGGAAATTGCAAACAAAGACTATGGATATCTTTATATTGCAAATATTGAACATTCATATTTTGTAAGCGATGATTTAGACATTTCCGTTGAAACTCAAATTGCACATCCTCATGGTCATGGGGCACCTGTTTTATGCAACTTAAAGGATTGGAAAATCAAGAAATAAATTTATGAAAGCAGGAGGATTTTATGTCAAAAATGAAATTTATAACTACTGTGTTTTTAAGAATGGTATTGCTGTTGGCGGTTGTTTGTGCCATATCATTCACACTTATTTCAAAAGCGCCATTTGATCCTCTTGTTTCTTACATAGGAGTAAATTCTACTTTGTCTGATGAGGCAAAGGAGGAAATAGCAAACCATTGGGGGCTTAACGAACCCTTGCCTGAAAGATTTGCAACTTGGGCAAAAAATGCCGTAATGGGGGATTTGGGAAATTCCATAACATATAAAAAACCTGTTATTGATGTTATAAAGGAAAGGGTTTCTTATTCAATTGTGCTGATGATGGTGGCATGGACTTTTTCAGGGGTGCTGGGTTTTGTTCTGGGAATAATTGCAGGAATGAAAAACGGAAGTTTTATAGACAAGGTGATAAAGTTTTTTTGCCTGCTTCTTCAATCTGCACCTACGTTTTGGTTTGGGCTGCTGATTTTAAGCCTTTTTGCCGTCAGCTTGAAATGGTTTCCCATAGGCATGGCCGCACCAATTGGAAAGTTAAGCTCGGAAATCACAATATGGGATAAAATATATCATTTGATTTTGCCTGCTCTTACTTTAACTTTAGTTAGCATAAGCAAGATAACTTTATACACAAGGCAAAAGTTTATTGAAATTATAAACAGTGATTATATACTTTTTGCAAAAGCAAGAGGAGAAAGTGAAAAGCAGATTATTTTCAGGCATGTTATAAGAAATGCGGCAATTCCTGCAATAACACTGCAGTTTGCATCATTTAGTGAGTTGTTTGGCGGCATGGCACTTGCAGAAACTGTGTTTTCATACCCGGGTATAGGCACTGCAACAACAGCGGCGGCGTTAAGTGCTGATGTTCCTCTTCTTTTAGGCATTGCCGCTTTTAGTGCGGTTTTTGTTTTTACAGGCAACTTAGCCGCAAATATTTTATACGGAGTTTTAGACCCAAGAGTAAAGGAGAAAGGCGATTATGTATAATAAGTATAAAACTTCATTTTTAAACACAAGAATTATGCTTGTTATCTATATTGTTCTTGCCGCATTATATCTTGTTACTGTGCTTATTTACGGTGTTACAATGAATCCTGAAATGTATGCTGTGGATTATTCAGCAAAATTTATTCCTCCAAGTATAAAATATCTTTTCGGAACGGATTTAATGGGAAGAAACATGTTTTACAGATGCGTAAAAGGACTATCCACAAGTCTTGTAATTGGTGTTATAGCATCGTTTATAAGTGCATTTATTTCTCTGATTTTTGGGGTTTCCTCGGCTATAATCGGAGGAAAGTATGATAAGTTTATAAATTTTTGTGTTGACTGCTGTATGGGTATTCCTCATCTTGTTCTTATAATTTTGATTTCTTTTATGCTTGGCAGAGGGGAAAGGGGTATAACCATTGCCGTTGCCCTTACTCATTGGCCTGAACTTACAAGGCTTGTAAGAGCAGAGGTTATTCAAATAAGAAATTCACAGTTTGTAAAAGCTTCATACAAAATGGGAAAATCAAATTTTTGGATTGCGAAAGAGCATATTATTCCTCATGTTCTTCCTACATACATTGTTGGTCTTGTGCTTTTGTTTCCTCATGCAATTATGCATGAAGCTTCGGCAACGTTTTTAGGATTTGGCATTCCTTTGGAAATACCTGCAATCGGCGTTATATTATCAGAGGCTATGAAACACATTGCCGTAGGAAAATGGTGGCTTGCTTTTTTCCCCGGGGCAATGCTTTTAATTTCGGTTATGCTTTTTGATTTAATCGGCGAAAGCTTGAAAAAGCTTATTAATCCTGAAAGCGGAAACCAGTGAAAGGAGGAATGTTTTATGGAAATCCCTGTTTTAGAGGTTAAAGATTTGAAAATATCCTTTAGTATGTATAAAAAAGGTTTTAAAAAAGATAACTTAAATGTGATAAACTCTTTATCTTTAAGTGTAAACAAAGGTGAAATTTTGGCTGTTGTAGGCTCAAGCGGTTCTGGGAAAAGCCTTCTTGCCCATGCTGTTTTAGGCATACTCCCTCAAAATGCACAAATTTCAGGAAACATTAAATATAAGGGAGAAGAGCTTACTTTAAAAAAACAGGAAAAGCTAAGAGGCAGAGAAATTGTTTTTATCCCTCAGTCTGTGGATTTTTTAGACCCTCTTATGAGAGTTGACAAACAAGTTATTGGCGTAAGAGGAACAAAGGAAAAGCAAAGAGCCGCTTTTGAAAGATATGATTTATGCAAAAAGTCAGAAAAAATGTATCCTTTTCAGCTTTCGGGGGGCATGTCAAGAAGAGTTTTAATTTCTACGGCTGTTATGGATGAGCCTTCGCTTATTATTGCAGACGAGCCAACCCCTGGGCTTAGCGTTGATTTGGCAATGGGAACTTTAAAACATTTTAGGGAATTGGCAGACAAGGGCTGTGCTGTTGTTTTAATTACCCATGATATTGACCTTGCCCTTAATGTTGCAGACAGAATAGCTGTTTTTTATGCAGGCACAACTGTGGAAATTGCTTCAGCAAATGACTTCAAGGAAGGGAAAAATGCTTTAAGGCATCCATACAGCAAAGCCTTTATTGATGCACTTCCGCAAAATGATTTTAAAGCAGTGAAAGGGTTTCAGCCTTATGCCGGAGAATTTACGGGAGGCTGTCTTTTTGCCGACAGATGCCCCATAATTAATGAAAATTGCAATATAGGTGAAAACATTGAAATGAGAAGTTTAAGAAACGGAGAGGTAAGGTGTGTAAATGCAACTTGAAGCAAAAGGCATTACCTTTAGGTATGAAAAAAAATCTCCATGGCTTCTTAAAGATGTGGATTTAACAATAAATTCAGGAGAAAAAATTGCCCTTGTGGGGCCTTCCGGTTATGGAAAAAGCACACTTTCAAAAATACTTTCCGGATATTTGGAACCTACATTTGGAAGTGTTACAATAGATGGGAAAAGGCTTTCTAAAAAAGGATATTGCCCTGTGCAGATGATACATCAGCATCCGGAGCTTTCTGTTAACCCAAGATGGAAAATGGAAAAAGTTTTAAGTGAGGGTTATATTCCCGAATCTGAAATTTTGGAGGAAATGGGAATAGAGAGAGAATGGCTTAAACGCTGGCCTTCTGAACTTTCAGGGGGAGAGCTGCAAAGGTTTTGCATTGCAAGAGTGTTAAGCCCCGAAACAAAGTTTCTTATTTGTGATGAAATCAGCACAATGCTTGATGTTATAACTCAGGCTCAAATTTGGGAGTTTATTTTAAAGATTGCCAAAGACAGAGATTTGGGGCTTCTTGTTGTTACACATAACATATCTTTGGCGGAGAAAATAAGCGATAAAATTATTCAAATTCAAAATATAAATAAGATTTGACAATGATAAAGATTATATTTTTTAAATGCATAGGTGTGCCTGACAAAGATGTGATTGCAGGCATGCAGAGTTTTAATATGGGTCAAGGCTTTGCCTTTGTTTAGAATTTTGGACTTTGCCCAAACCTACTTGCTTTTTGAAAAAGGCAAGGCAAAAATTTTTGTTTAAAAACACGCAGATATGCGTGTTTTAATATGGGTCAAGGGTGAAACCCTTGTGGGTGTTTGAGGGTAAAACCCTCAAGACTTTGCCTTTGCCTTTGTTCTGATATAACTTTAAATATTTAATTTGAAAAATTATTAAATTTTTATTTACAAATAAAACAAGGTCTGTTATAATACAAACAATTTCAAGTCGTAAAGCGATACGAGATACTGACCATTTCTCCAAGTGAGAAACTAAGGCCATACGGACAGCCGGGTCAACTGCCGATTGTGGAGAGATCCACAAAATTGATTGCGTTTAAAGCGCAAATTTTATGAGTTGGCTACTTAATAGCCAGTTGGTTACTTCATAACCAAGTGTACTTGGGTACACACTTGTGAAACGGTCAATGGGAGTAGTAAAAGTATTTCTTGCTATATAGACTTCTGAAATTTAAAAGGACTTTTGGCTTAAATTAGCCATGCTGTATTTGTGCCCTTTATAATTTAAACCTTTAACAAGATGTGCCTAAGGATTAAGCTTTGGCGCATCTTTTTTTATTGTTTTTTCGGAGGGTTAATTATGGCGGATAAGTTAAAACTATATGGATTTAACAACTTGACAAAATCACTCAGCTTTAATATTTATGATATTTGTTATGCAAAAACAGCACACGAACAGCGTGACTATATAAAATATATAAACGAACAGTATAACTCACAAAGACTTACGGAGATTATACAAAAATTAACCCAGATGATAGGTGCAACAATTCTTAATATTTCACGTCAAGACTATGAACCTCAAGGCGCAAGCGTGACATTTCTTATTGCCGAGGAGTCTATGATAAGAAACAGAAGCGGAGAAACCGTTGTTACCCATCTTGACAAAAGCCATGTGACTGTTCATACATACCCTGAATATCATCCCGAAAATGCAATCGCAACATTTCGTGTTGATATAGATGTGGCTACTTGCGGAGAAATTACTCCTCTTTCTACACTTGATTTTCTTATAGGGAACTTTGACTCTGACATTATAACCATGGACTACAGGGTAAGAGGGTTCACAAGGGATATGGAGGGGAAGAAAGTTTTTATAGACCATAGCATAACCTCAATTCAAGATTATATCGCAAAGGAAACTTTGGAAAAATATGATGCCATTGATGTAAATGTTTATCAGTCTAACCTTTTCCATACAAAGATGCTTATTAAAGATATTGCTTTGCAAAATTATTTGTTTAATTCTGACGTTTATGAAATTCCTCCAAAAACAAGATTAAGCATAACAAATGCTTTAAGGCAGGAAATGATAGAGATTTTCAGCGGAACAAATATTTATAAGGAGGAATAGAATTGTTAAATCAAGACAGAATGCCCATAATGGAGGCACTTGATGATATGAAAAACTCACGCCTTGTTCCTTTTGATGTTCCCGGGCATAAAAGGGGAAAGGGCAACCATGCTTTAACAGAGTTTTTGGGCGAAAAATGCTTAAGCGTTGATGTGAATTCCATGAAGCCCTTAGACAATCTTTGCCATCCAACAGGAGTTATAAAAGAAGCTGAAAAATTAGCGGCAGAGGCATTTAAAGCCGCACACGCATTTTTTATGGTTGGGGGAACAACTTCTTCTGTTCAGGCAATGATTTTATCTTCTGTTAAAAGAGATGAAAAAATTATACTTCCCAGAAATGTTCATCAAAGTGTTATAAACTCCCTTGTGCTTTGCGGGGCTATACCTGTGTATATAAACCCTCAAACAGATAAAAACCTTGGAATTGCCCTTGGCATGGAAATAAATGAAATTAAGGAAGCCATAATAAAAAATCCTGATGCAAAGGCAATTCTTGTGAACAACCCAACGTATTACGGAATTTGCTCCGATTTGCAATCAATAACTAATCTTGCCCATGAAAAAGGGCTTAGAGTGCTTGTGGATGAGGCACATGGAACACATTTTTATTTCGGCAAAGATATGCCTTTAACAGCAATGGAGGCAGGGGCTGACATGGCTTCTGTAAGTATGCATAAATCAGGAGGTTCTCTTACACAAAGTTCCATGCTTCTTTGCGGAAAAAATATTAATGCCGATTATGTGCGCCAAATTATAAACTTGACACAAACCACAAGCGGTTCGTATCTGCTTATGAGCAGTCTTGATATTTCAAGGCGAAATCTTGCACTTTACGGTCTTGAGAGATTTGAAAAGGTTAAGTATTTTTCAGAGTATGCGAGAGAGGAAATTAATAAAATCGGAGATTATTATGCATATTCAAAAGAGCTTATAAACGGAGGAAGTATTTTTGATTTTGATATTACAAAGCTTTCTGTAAACACCTTAAACTTGGGGCTTGCAGGCATAGAGGTTTATGATATTTTGCGTGATGAATATGAAATTCAAATAGAATTCGGAGATTTAGGAAACATACTTGCTTACATATCTGTGGGGGACAAAACGAAAAATATTGAAAGGCTTATAAGCTCCCTTGGCGAAATAAAACGTCTTTACAAAAGAAAAGGCGGAAAAATGCTTGAAAGCGAGTATATAAACCCTGTTGTGGAAATGTCGCCTCAAAAGGCATTTTATGCGGAAAAGGAAAGTGTTCCCATTGATAAATGCAAGGGGGAAATAAGTTGTGAATTTGTAATGTGTTATCCTCCCGGAATACCTATTCTTGCTCCAGGGGAAATAATTACCCGGGAAATAATTGAATATATTAAATATGCAAAAGAGAAAGGCTGTAAGCTCACAGGGCCTGAAAGCATGGATATAAGCCGCATTAATATTTTGAAAGGAGGAAAAACAGATGGATGATTTATGGTTTAGCGAGTATCATACAAAAGATGTGAAGTTTTCCATAAGGGTAACAAAACAGCTTTATTATGAAGAAAGCGATTACCAGCACATTGCTGTTTATGACTCTCCCGAATTTGGCAGGTTTTTAACCCTTGATTCCGTTATGATGCTTACGGAAAGGGATGAATTTATATATCACGAAATGCTTGTTCATGTTCCTATGGCTGTAAATCCTTACATAAAAAACGTGCTTATAATCGGGGCAGGAGATGGTGCGGCGGCAAGAGAGCTTTCAAAATATAACAATGTTGAAAAAATAGATGTGGTGGAAATAGACGGCAGTGTTATAGAGGTTTGCAAAAGATTTATTCCCCAAACTGCATGTGGTTTTGATGATAAAAGGGTGAATATATACTGTGAAGACGGTTTAAGGTTTGTAAGAAACACAAAAGAAAAATATGACCTTATTATAGTGGATTCAACTGACCCTTTTGGCCCTGGTGAAGTGCTTTTCACAAAGGAGTTTTACGGAAGCTGTTTTAATGCTCTTACAGAAAAAGGCATTATGGTAAACCAGCATGAAAGTCCTTTTTATAAAGCGGATGCACTGTCTATGAAAAGGGCACATAAAAGCATTTTAAATACGTTTCCCATAAGCCGTGTTTATCAGGCGCATATTCCAACATACCCTTCGGGGCACTGGCTTTTCGGGTTTGCTTCGAAATGCCTTCACCCTGTTAAGGATATTCAGGAAAAAGCTTGGAAGGATTTGAAGATAAAAACGAAATACTATAATACAAACTTACATAAAGGAGCTTTTGCCCTTCCCCAATATGTAGAGGAGATGCTTTCGGAATATGAATAAAAACATACACACATTTATAGGCTGTGAGGCCGAGTATAAAAACGCAGACATTGTTCTTTTTGGTGCGCCTTTTGACGGAACAACATCTTTTCGTCCAGGGGCACGTTTTGGCCCGTCGGCAATAAGAAACGAATCTTTTGGAATAGAAACATATTCTCCGTATTCAGACAGGGACATCAGTGACATACAGGTTTTTGATGCAGGTGATATTGAGTTTCCCTTTGGAAATCCTCAAAAGGTTATTGATATGATAACGGAGTTTTCAAAAAGTGTTTTAGAGGATAAAAAAATACCGGTTATGCTTGGCGGTGAACACCTTATAACCCTTGGCGCTGTATCAGCTGCGGCAAAAAAATATCCTGATTTGCATGTTATACATATTGATGCTCATACAGATTTGAGAGAAGACTATTTAGGAGAAAAACTTTCCCATGCCTCGGTTATGAAAAGAGTGTGGGAGATTTTAGGGGACGGACGTATTTATCAGTTTGGAATAAGAAGCGGAGAACGTGAAGAGTTTGAGTTTGCAAAAAAACATACAAATTTATATAAGTTTGATTTAAAGGATTTTGAAAGTGCAGTTCATTTATTAAAGGGTAAGCCTGTTTATTTTTCTTTGGATTTGGATGTTTTAGACTCTTCTGTTTTTTGCGGCACCGGAACTCCCGAAGCGGGGGGAGTGAGTTTTAAAGAACTGATGGAAGTTATTTTAAGCCTAAACGGTTTAAACATTGTCGGCTGTGATATAAATGAGCTTTCGCCCCATTATGACTCAAGCGGTTCATCAACAGCGGCTGCTTGTAAAATAACAAGAGAAATATTATTGCAGTTATGAGATAGAGATTTTAAGGAGTATTTATTCTATAAAGGCTTGGTTTGTGTAAATCAGTCCTTAATCAAATAAATAATGCCAAAGCGGGTCAAGGGTGAAACCCTTGCAGGGGTGTTGGGGGCAGCGTCACCAAGGTCTTTAATAACAATATCGGAAGGAGAATAAGAAACATGGGAAAATGCTTAATTATCGGCTGCGGAGGGGTTGCCTCTGTTGCTATTCACAAATGCTGCCAGAACAGCGAGGTTTTTGAGGAAATTATGATTGCAAGCCGTACGAAAAGTAAATGTGACGCTTTAAAAGAAAAACTTGACGGAGGGAAAACAAAAATACATACGGCACAGGTGGATGCTGATAATGTTGACGAACTTGTTGCCCTTATAAATAGCTTTAAACCACAGGTTGTTTTAAACCTTGCTTTGCCTTATCAGGATTTGACAATTATGGATGCTTGCCTTGCAACAAAAACACACTATATTGACACAGCCAATTATGAGCCTTTAGACACAGCAAAGTTTGAATATAAATGGCAGTGGGCATACCGTGAAAAGTTTAAAGAAGCGGGCATTTGCGCACTTTTGGGAAGCGGCTTTGACCCGGGGGTAACAGGTGTGTTTTCAGCATATGCTCAGAAACATTATTTTGATGAAATACACTACCTTGATATTCTTGATGCCAATGCCGGTGACCATGGGTATCCCTTTGCAACAAACTTTAACCCTGAAATAAACATTAGAGAAGTAAGTGCAAACGGAAGTTACTGGGAAAACGGACAATGGGTTGAAACAGAGCCTATGGAGATTAAAAGAGTTTATAATTTCCCGCAAATAGGTGATAAAGATATGTATCTTCTGCATCATGAGGAGCTTGAAAGCCTTGGTTTAAACCTTAAAGGCATTAAAAGAATACGGTTTTTTATGACTTTTGGACAAAGTTATATTACACACCTTAAATGCCTTGAAAACGTGGGAATGACATCAATTGAACCTATTGAATATGAGGGCAAACAAATTGTTCCTCTCCAGTTTTTAAAAGCAGTTCTTCCAGACCCAGCATCATTGGGCCCAAGAACTGTTGGAAAAACCAATATCGGCTGTATTTTTAAGGGCGTTAAAGACGGTAAGGAAAAAACATATTATGTATATAATGTTTGTGACCATCAGGAATGTTATAAGGAAGTTGGAAGTCAGGCCATTTCATACACAACAGGAGTGCCCGCAATGATTGGGGCAATGCTTGTTATGAACGGAACATGGAATAAACCGGGGGTTTGGAATATGGAAGAGTTTGACCCCGATCCGTTTATGGAGGCTCTTAATAAATGGGGATTGCCTTGGGTAGAAGATTTTAACCCTGTTTTGGTGGATTAAGGTGGAGAAGTATTCGGAATTTTACAGCTTAAAAACTCCTTGTTATGTTGTTGATGAAACATTGCTTATTAAAAACTTAGAAATATTACAGCAGGTTTCAGAGGCTACAGAGTGTAAAATTTTGTTGGCACAAAAAGCATTTTCAATGTTTTCCGTTTATCCTCTTATAAAAAAATATCTTGCGGGAACAACATCAAGCGGTCTTTATGAAGCAAGGCTTGCTCATGAAGAAATGGGCGGCGAGATTCATGTTTTTTCAGGTGCATACAGTGATGAAGAAATGGATGAGGTTTTAAAAATTTGCGATCATATTGTTTTTAATTCTTTCAGTCAATGGAAAAGATTTCGAAACAAGGCTTTAAAGTCAGGAAAAAGCTTTGGCATAAGAGTAAATCCTGAACATTCCACACAGGAACATGCAATTTATGATCCTTGTGCCGAGGGGTCAAGATTTGGTGTTACTTTTTCAAACTTTGAAGAGGACATGCTTGAGGGTATAGAGGGGCTGCATTTTCACACTCTTTGCGAACAAAACAGTGATGCTTTTATTGAAACTTTAAAGATGTTTGAAAAAAAGTTCGGCAAATATATACATAAAATGAAATGGGTTAATTTTGGCGGAGGCCATCACATAACACGTAAAGACTATGATATAGATGCTCTTATTTCATCTATCAGAAGCTTTAAAGAAAGGTATAATGTTGAGGTTTATTTAGAACCCGGAGAAGCTGTTGCTCTTAATGCAGGGTTTTTGGTTACAAAGGTTCTTGACATTGTGGACAACAAAATAAAATCTGTCCTTCTTGATGCTTCCGCAGCTTGCCATATGCCTGATGTTATTGAAATGCCTTACCGTCCGCCGCTTTATTTAAGCGGAGAATTGGGCGAAAAAGCATATGACTACAGGCTTGCTGGGGCAACTTGTCTTGCAGGAGATATTATTGGTGATTACTCTTTTGACCAGCCGTTAAAAATAGGGGATAAACTGATTTTTTGTGACATGGCAATTTATTCAATGGTTAAAAATAATACTTTTAACGGAATGCCTTTGCCCTCAATTGCGATAAAAAGAGAAAGCGGAGAGCTGGAAGTTATTAAAGAATTTTCCTATTACGATTTTAAGGGAAGACTTTCATAAAAATAAAATGCCGATTATAAAGAACTTTCCAAAGGATTATATATCTTTTTGAAGTTTCTGAGTAATCGGTGTTTTAGGTTTTAGAGGCATGATATTTTTACCGTCAAGGATATAACTTACTTCTTTTTTAAAGCAATGTATTCATAAATATATATTTTAAAGAAGAAACAGTTGTTGATTTTTGTTATACTATATGAAAAAGCATATCAATAAAATACAAAAATCGGTTTTATTTCTTTATTTTTACCGTTATGCTTGATTTACCTTGTTGGTTTGTAATACAATCATAATAACCGAAGAAACTTAAACAACTGTTAAGGAGGAAAACGCATGGGTAAAAAGATTGTGATTCTTAATGGCAGTACGAATAAGGGAAATACCTCCGTCTTGATAGAAAGCTTTAAAGAGGGTGCAAAAAGCCCTGATAACGAGATTAAGTGTTTTCATCTTCAGGAAATGGATATACGTGGCTGCATTATTAAGGGGCCGAATGCGGCAGAAAATGCCTGCCTGTTTAAAGATGACATTGATAAGATTTATCCTTTTTATAAAGAGGCTGATGTTGTTGTTATAGTTTCGCCAATGTATTTTTGGAGCATTTCGGGACATCTTAGGTGTGCCTTTGACAGACTTTTTCTTATGGAGGAAATTGATGAAAACAAAAGTGCTGTTGCAAAAACCTGTGCTTTAATTATTTCTTCTGAAAAATCGTCTAACATGCATCTTGACCCGGTTCAAGATTTTTACGCCTCTATACTTAAAGAAACGGGGTGGGGCGATGTAGGGAAGGTTTTTTCTACGGGAGTTAGTGATATTGAATCAAAAAGCAATCCGACTGATGTTGAAGCGGCAAGAAAGCTTGGTGAGTTAATTAAATAAATATACCCTCTGTTAAAAGAAGGTTAGAGAATTTTCAGTATGAATATAAATCTTGGGATTTGTTCAAGCTGCTTGACTGTGTGTTTGTTTAGAAATATTAAAGAACCCTTTAATTTAATTTTTAAAGGGTTCAATTTTTTGTTTTAAATTAATACACTATCATGTTTCTGCCGCTTTTTTTGGCAGTATAAAGGTTTCTGTCCACAGCCTTAAATATGTAGTTTGTTGTTGGTATTTTTTCAAAAGTGTTAAGAGAATATACACCCAGGCTGCATGTTAGTTTCACCTTTGATTTACCACAATTAAAACCTTTTGTTTCGATAGATTTTCTTATTTCCTCGGCTGTTTCTTTTGCCAGTCCTATATCTGTATTCTCAAGAAAAACTAAAAATTCATCTCCGCCGTATCTTGCCGCCCAATTATTTTTTCCTTGTGTTGTTTTTTCAAGAATTGAAGCAAATTCACATAAAATAAAATCTCCATAGTCGTGACCATATGTATCATTTATTTTTTTGAACTTGTCTAAATCTGCAAAAATAACAGAAAAGGGCCGACTTTTTTTCACGCAGTTTTCTATTGAAAAAGGCAGCATTTTATTTATATATCTTCTGTTATAAATTTTCGTAAGTTCGTCTGTAAAGGTTAGGGAATACATGGTGTTGTGAAAAGATTTTTTCTCGTTATTTTGAAAAAATGTGTCTGTTTTATATGTTATATCTGCAATACATTCCACAACAAAAGTGCCTTTAACGGTGTTTATGGGAATAAAGGTCATGAGAAAAAGCTTATCATCCAAGTGTTCAATTTCATTAAGTATTGTGTTGGAAGAAATACACTTTTGGTAATAGCACTTTTTTTGATTATAATCGAACTGTGTTGGTTTTGACGAAAGATTATTTTCATAGCATAAAGATTTGTCATTTATGTTTATAATTCTTATTAAATCAAAAATAGTGTTTTCAAAGCCGTTTTTTATGAGTTCTTCTTTAAAATCTGTCATAAGTCACCTCTTGCAGCATTTAAAATTTAAATCAAAAGTAAGATTGTTTTAAATTGAAATTGAGTTAAAAAAGAGGAATATAATGGGTTAATCTTACTATATTTAATTGATTTTCACATTTATTATTAACTGATAGTATAAACCATTTATCAAGTTAAATCAATATTTATAAAATATTCTTAAAAGATACAGCATAATGCACAAAAATTTTTAGAAAGTGTATAGATATAAAAACTTTGCAGAAATTTTAATATATTTTTTAGTTTTTACTACAACATCTTTATTAATTATGTATGATGTTAAAATGCGGTTAGTAAGCAAAAGTGATAAAACCATTATGTATGAAGATATATACTTGAAAATCTTAAAAGAAAGCTGATATAATAAATAAAATACATTTTGCTACAATAGAGAAAGGACAGGAGATTATGCTTTGGAAAGATAAATACGAGCTTGGAGTTCCTCTTATTGATGAACAACACAAAGAATTATTTCAAAGAGTTGAAAATTTTATGAAAATTGTTCGTTCTTCATCTTCATGGGAATCGAAAATTAAATTTGTCAATGAAACTTTGGAATTTATGAATAATTATGTTATTGAGCATTTTCGTGATGAAGAAGAATATCAAGAAAGAATTGGATATCCCGAAAGAGATTCTCATAGCAAAATTCATTCTGCAATGGTTGATTATATTTTAAAAACAACTAAAGAATATGAAGACGGAGGGTTTAATGAAATTCTTATGCAGCAGTTTTCGGGCAAACTTTTAGCTTGGCTTATAAATCATGTTGCATCTGAAGATCAGAAAATTGCCACGTATGCTGTTGAGAGGGGGCTTACAAGGAAATGAGCATTAATTTTAGCTCATCGCTTTTTGAGGCGACAAAAGGTGTTTTTGAACTTATGCTGGATATTAGGGAAATAGAGCAGGCTTCAGCGGAAAGTTTTAAAAATGATGATATACTGTGTGTAACCATTGAGGTTGTGGGAGATTATGAGGGCGAAATTGTTTATAAGTTTTCTCAGGAAACATCATTAACCATGGTTAACATAATGAGTGGAATGGAATTTGACTGCGTTGATGATTTTGTTACTTCAGCTGTTTCTGAAATAGCAAATATCATAAGCGGAAATGTTTTAACAATGTTGGCAGAAAACGAAATTAAATGTGATATTTTGCCTCCGACTTTCTGTTTATATGGAGATGAGCAAGAAGATTATGAATTTTCTTCAAGTTTTTGCGTAATTGCTTCAATAGGAAACACATGCTTTGATATAAAACTTAATAAAGTAAATAAATAATTCTACTTAAATCAAAAACACGGCTTAAAGAAAATTTTAAGCCGTGTTTTTATTATAATTAAGGTGTGGTGATTGTGAATTATTTCTATATTTTTTAAGCAATAAACTTAATTTATATAATTTTTGATTTGGTTAAAGCTTATTGAACATTATGAAAAAAATAATAAAGTTTAACTAAATTGTTGATATAAAAATGTAAATATGTTAATATACTACAAGGTTTGACAAAATATGTATTATTTAGACATGTTAAAGTGTTTAATTTTTATGTTTTATTAGCTTTAACATACTATATTATATAATACAAACAAAGTTAAAAATTTAAAAGTTTTGTCGAAGCTTTGCTTCTTGAGGTGATAGTGATACGTCTTATTTTATCTGTTTTTTAAGTTAATAAATTTACTTTTATTAAAGTTTAAATGAATTTGTTAATTGTATAAAATAACCGTGTAATACTTTATGAAAATAAAGCCGAAGTTTGTAAAGTTTTGTTGAAAAAAGACTTATATTATGATAAAATCCATAAAGTAGGCTCTTAAGCAGAATATGTAAGAGTGCTTTATTGTTCTGCAAATATAATATAGTGAGAATGCTTACATTTAATTTAAAATAAGGAGGTGATATGAAGATGAATATCTATGCAGATTATGTGAATAATGTTGTTTCTAACAACAGCAATAGTTTAAATTGGACATCAAAGGCAACAGGTTGTGAAAGTTTTAAAAAAGTTCTAGAAGGAAGCACCTCTTTAGAGCATAAAAAAGGTTATAAAACAGATAAAAAACAACCTGGAGAAAAAGGTGATACTAAAAGCCAAAAAACCGAAAACAAAAAAGAAAATAATGTGCATGAAGAATTAGAACCAATAGAAAATACATATTCTTTTTTACAAATTGTTCAATCGGTTAAAATCGAAGGTTTAAATGAAATTTTTTGTTTTGCAGATGAGTTTAAAAGTGTTTCTGCTGCGGAAAGCTTATATAATGAAGAAAGTTTTGAATTTAGCCAAGCTGAAACCAAAATAACATCAGAAGATGCAAAGACATTAAGTGGTTTTGAGTTTGATATTAATAAAAACAAAACAGGAAAAATAGCTTTAGATAGTTTAGGTGAAAACATAAATAAAGAAGATGTTTCAGAAAAGTTAAAAATAAATACAAGCGAAGCAAACGAAACAATGGAGAAGACAGGAAAAGAAACAGAACAAAATGCTTTAAAACTTCATAAGTCACAAGATGCTGTTAAAGAAGAGAATTTTGAAAAAGAATTGTCTGAGGCTCCAAAACCAATGGTTTTAGAAGAAACAGAGCCAAAGGTGATTATAAAGGTTGCTGATGTTTCAAGTTCTGAAAGCTTAGAGCTTGCTGCAAAAGAAATTGGCGAGGCTATAGTTGAAAATGCAAAAGACGGCAAAATTCAAAAACTAAACATTACAATGAACCCTAAAGAATTAGGAAGTATAAAGGTAGAGTTTGTTGTGAAAGATGATAAGGTTTTAGTTTCCCTTGTTTGCAGTAATGAGCAAACAAAAAATCTTTTGGAAAGCAATTTAAATGGTTTGGCTAAAGTAATAAATTCCAACTTAAATCAAGAAACTATTGTAAACATCTATAGCAATAAAGCCGAGCAAGAAAACCAAAACTATGACGGAAGAGGAAACAATCATGGTGGACAAAGGGAATCTAATCAAAAGGAAAAAGAAGATGATAAAACAGATTTAGACTTTTTGCAAAGGCTTCGTCTTGGTATTTTGGAAAGCGGAAAGGTTTAGGTGTAAAAATGATTAACAGAAGTGGGTTTGTAACAAATTATGCCTCCACGGTAAGCACCACATCTTCATCAGGAACAGGCAAAAGTGAACTTGACATGAACGATTTTTATAAGCTTATGGCAGCACAACTTCAAAATCAGGACATGACAAGCCCTATGGATCAAAGTGAGTTTATGGGTCAAATGACTCAAATGGCGGTTATCCAAGCAATTAATACATTCAAGGATGTTACTATAAATTCCTACGCAGCATCTTTAGTTGGAAAAGAAGTAACTGTTGCAGAGATTGACAGTAAGGGCAGCATAAAAGAAGTCTTTGGAAAAATAACGGCAACAGGGCTTTATTCAGGTGAGCAGGTTATATTTGTTGATGATCAAGTTTATAAGATGTCGCAGATTATGGCTATTGGTAAACTTCCTGCAAATGAAGAAACACCTCCTGTTGAAGATGAAAAGGGAACGGAAGAAGTAGATCCTTCTGAAAATGAAAGCGATAATGAAGAAAACTAAAAGGAATGAAAATTTAATGTTTTATAGAAAGGAGAATGCAGAGTGACAGACAAAATGCAAATAGGCATAAAAAATAACAGTTATATTCAAAGACCATGTGTGGAGCCTGCAAAAACCTTTAACAGCAAGGATTTAAGCTTTAGGGCAGTTTTGGATGAACAGCTTCAAAGTCAAAAAACAGAGCTTCAAATGTCAAAACATGCAAAAGAAAGAATTGCTCAGCGTGGGATTGATTTTAACGAGGATTTGGTTAACGCCCTTAACTCTGCTGCCGAAACGGCAAGATTAAAAGGAGCAAAAGATATTGTTATGATTGGCAAGGAAGCTGCTTTTGTTGTGAACCTTCCAAATTCAGTTATTGTTACTGCGGTTTCTTCCGCAGAGATGAAAGATAATGTATTTACAAACATAGACAGTGCTGTGTTAATATAGCGGACCCTGCGGGGAGCTATAGTGAATTGTCCGAATGATAGTTCACAGCGGCGAATTGAAGGGAGAAAAATAAAAAAATGGTAAAATCAATGTTTTCAGGCATTTCAGGACTACGTGCCCATCAGCAGAAAATGGACGTTATAGGTAATAATATTGCAAATATTAATACTTTTGGGTTTAAAGCGGGAAGAGTTACTTTTAAAGAGTCTATATATCAGACAAGCTCGGCATCAAGTAACGGAAGTGAAATTTTAGGTGGTAGAAACCCATCTCAATTAGGCTATGGTTCTCAAGTCGGAACAGTTGACATTTTGTTTGCAAGCGGTTCTTATGCGCCGACAGACAGCTCAACAGACTGTATGATTGATGGACAGGGCTTTTTTATTCTTGGGCCTAAAATGGATCCTGAAGATGCTACCCAGAGAAACGAAATAGATATTAGCGGTGATGCAGATGAGATACATTTAGCTATGACGGCAACAACATTATCAAGAGTCGGAAACTTTGTGTTTGATGGCGAAGGGTATTTGGTTGACGGCGGCGGAAATGTTGTATATGGCTATGATATAGATGAAACTACTGGTGTGCCTATTACAGAAACCCTTGTGCCTATAAGAAAGCCTTTAGATGAAGATGATGGCAAGCCTGAAAATATGTCAAATATTAAAATTACTTCTAATGGTGAAATTATTGGAACTAAAGATGACGGCACAGTTATTACATTTGCAAAGCTTGCACTTGCAAACGTACCAAACCCTGCTGCTTTGGAAAAAACACAAGGCCCTTATTACAGAATAGGTGCTAACACAGGAGAAATTGCTCCGTTTGAACCAACCAAAGGAACGACGGGTAAAATAGAGGCTTACGGGCTTGAAATGGCAAACGTTGACCTTGCAAAGGAATTTTCTGAAATGATAACAACGCAAAGGGGTTTTCAGGCAAACTCAAAAATTATTACAGTTACAGACGAAATGCTTCAAGAACTTGTTAACATAAAAAGGTAAGTAAATAGCTTAACAAAGGCTTTAAGTGAATGTAAACCACGGTCTTTAAGGCTGTGGTTTACTGATTGTTTAAATTAAAGGTTATAAAGCAGGCACTTTAAATTATGTATTTAAGGAGTGAAGCGGCATGATTAAGGTTACTAAGCTTAACGGTGAAGTGTTTGTAATTAATTCTATGCAGATAATGACAATAGAATCTATTCCTGAATCTAAAATTATACTTCATAACAGAAGCTTTTTTATTGTTAAAGAAAGTCCCGATGAAATAATTGATAAGGTTGTAGAGTATTATTCTAAGGTTGAATCCTTACACAAGCATACTGTTGTTATAAAAAAGTCGGAGGACTATTAAGTTTTATAGAAATGTAACTTTGGAGGCATATTATATGGATTTAACAACGATTATTGGAATTGTGGCTGGTGTAGGACTGATTATGTGGGGAATTGGTTTTGGAGACCTGGGAAACTTCTGGGACACCCCCAGTGTGCTCATAGTTTTTGGCGGTACATTTGCTGCTCTTACTGCAAGTTACCCCATGAGAGTTTTAAAACAGCTGCCTAAACATCTTAAGATTTTAATATCAAAAAATCAATATAACGCAATGGACTATATAAATCAGATACAAGATCTTGCTGTTGTTGCACGTAAAAATGGGCTTCTTGCACTTGAAGAGCCGGCGCATGAAATGAAAGACCCTTTTTTCAAAGAAGGGCTTATGCTTATTGTAGACGCAACAACCCCCGGAAAGGTTAAAGAAATTCTTGATAATAATTTAGATTATATAGATGAAAGACACAGCGAAATAATTGAGTTTTACGAAAAGGGTGCAAGTTATGCCCCTGGATTTGGTATGATAGGAACATTAATTGGTCTTGTTAACATGCTTCTTAGCATTGATCTTGACTCGGGAGCCGACGGTTTAACAAAAAACATGGGTGTTGCTCTTATCACAACTTTCTATGGCTCTATGCTTGCCAATGTTATTTTTCTTCCAATGGCAAAAAAACTTCGCACAAGAAGTGATGAAGAACTTTTATGTAAAAGAATTATTATAGAAGGTATTTTATCAATTCAAGCCGGAGAAAATCCTACCTTTATTAAAGAATCCTTAATTACTTTTTTACCTCAGTATGAAAGAAGTGTTAAAAATAAAAAAGGCGGAAAAGGTGACGGGGATGAAAACTAAAACAAACCCCTTATTACTGCGGTTATCGGCATTATAACATAGGATTTTAAAATATATATTTACATGATTAATTACAGTATTTAACTGTTGTTTTGTTCTTTAAAATTGATTGTTTATTGATTAAGAGATTGGGTGATTCGTATGAAAAAACCAAGAAGAAGTGAAGGTGCCTCAAGTGAGTGGCTAAACACCTATGCAGATATGGTTACTCTTCTTTTATGTTTCTTCGTTTTATTATATTCTATGTCAACTGTAGACAGCGCAAAATGGAAGATAATTGTTGAAAGCTTTAATCCTTCTGCAGGAGAATTAAGTCAGATTGTGGCAAATCTTGAAGAAAACAACGGCGGATATGGCATTGACGGAGGTCTTGACGGCGGAGAGACAGAGATACAGGAAGTTGATTTTGATGAATTATATTACAGGCTTTCAAAGTATATAGAAACAGAAAATTTACAGGCAGATGTGGAAATTTCAAAAGGTGACGGTTTTACATTTATAACTTTTAGAGATAACGTTTTTTTTAACGGTGACAGCTATAAACTTAGAAAAGAAGGCGAGGAAATTCTTGACCAACTGGCAAGTGCTATAAAAGATGTAAGTAATTCTATTGAAGAAATTCAAGTTTTAGGACATACCTCTCAAGCGGATCCGAACCGACCAAATGAAGTTGTGAGTGACAGGTTTTTAGCATCAAACAGAGCTGCTGAAGTACTTGTTTATATACAGAAAAAAAATATAGTTGACCCTTCGAGGCTTGTTTCCACAGGCTATGGACAGTTTAGACCAATTGATTCCTTTGACACAAGGGAGAGCAGGGCCAGAAACAGAAGAGTTGAAATTATAATCACAAAAAATGATAGTGTGGTAAAAAGTCTTGACAACTATTACAAGGAGGTTTATGGTGTTGAAGGTGTAACAGGCAGTTCAAGCCAAAACTCCGATTAGTTACTAAATTACGTGCTAAATTATATAGTGGTTAATTAAGCGAAATTAAAAAACAAAAGTTGAAAAATACAATTTAAAAAAACTGACAGATACAGACTTTGGCTGTTTTGCATTAAATAAACTTATGATGGGAGGGAAAGAATAGATGCCAGAAGTATTAAGCCAAAGCCAGATAGATGCACTGCTTGCTTCGGTTTTGGGTGGGGATGAAGTTGAAAAAGAAGTGCCCGAAGAAAAAGGCAAAAAGTATAGAAACTATGACTTTCACAGTCCTAAAAAGTTTACGAAAGATAAACTTAACATCATAAAAAGTGCTTATGAAAATTATTGCAGAATGGCAACTTCAAGAATAAACAGCCTTCTTAGAGTAACGGGAGAAGTTTCCCTTGTTGCAGTTGAAGAAGAACGATATTATGAATTTAGCAATGCACTTTCAGATAATGATACTCTAACTTTAATAGATTCGAAAATAGACGGCGAAGAAGATGGAATGGGAATTATTATGCACATATCCACACCTCTTATGCTAAGCATGATTGACAGAATGCTTGGAGGATCGGGTGAGGAATCAGCAAATGTGCCGTCATCTTATGTTTATACAGATATAGACCTTATGCTTTATGAAAACATAGCCAAATATTTAGTTGGAATGATGAAAGGCGGATGGTCAAATTATTTAGGTTTGGATTTTCAAATAGCAAGACTTGATACATCCCAAGGTCTTATTCAGGAAATAGGAATGGATGAAATTGTAATTATTGTTATAATTGAGGTTAAGCTTAATGACGTTGCGGGGAAAATTAATATATGTATTCCAAGTACCTTGCTTACAAATGTGTTTTCTATTATTGAAAGTAAAAAAACTCATCACAGCAAAACGGCTGCAAATGAAGATAAGACCTCCCAAGAGATTTTTGAAACCATAAAAAGTTCTTCTTTGGAAGTAACTGCTAAAATGGGCAATTCCCAAGTTCTCCTTAAAGATATATATAATCTTAACAAAGGGGATGTAATAAATATGAATATTTCGAAGGATTCTGACGTTGATATTTTTATAGAAAACACCCCTTGGTTTAAAGGCAAATTAGGTGTTCATAACAAAAATGTTGCTGTAAGAATAAACGGTATAAATAAAAATTAAAGAAATCAAAAAGGGGAGAAATTATTATTATGGAGCCAAAAATCTTTAGCTCTCTGGAGATAGATGCCATTGGTGAAATTCTTAACATAAGCCTTGGAGCCTCGGCAACAGCCGTTTCAACAATGCTTAGTAAAAGAGTTGATATTACAATTCCAACCGTGTTGGTTTCAAGTAAAGAAACTTTTGAATTTTCTTATATGGAGCCGGCTGTTGGTGTTGAAATAACGTATGTAACAGGTCTTAGCGGCAAAAACATAATGCTTTTAAAAAGACATGACGTAAAAGTTATTGTTGAAATACTTATGGGTACTGAAATTCCGGAAGACGAATTTGAACTTAATGAAATTAACATGAGTGCTGTTTGTGAGGTTATGAACCAAATGATGGGTGCATCCTCTACAGCTTTGTCTGAACTTTTGGGCGAGGTTGTGAACATATCCACACCAACCTCCTATGAGCTTAATACTGTGGGCGAATTTAAAGAAAAATATTTCTCAAATGAGGATTTAATGGTTGTTGTTAAATTTGTTCTTAAAGTTGAGGATGTAATTGAAAGTGAATTTTTAAATATTATGTCTGTGGATCTTGCAAAAAGGCTGCTTTCGGGTGCCGGTTTTGCACATGATGATTCACATATGGAAAGTCAGCCCGCTGCGGAACCTGCAGCTGCTCAGCCTTCAAGCGGAGCGACACTTTCCCAAGAAGAAATTGAAAGGCTGCTTTTAGGCGGGGTTCCCAGTGAGCCGGAAACACCTATTACAGAAGAACCATCTTCCGGAGGAGTGTTATCTCAAGACGAAATAGAAAAGCTTTTAAGCAGCACAGTACCTTTAGCAGAGGAAAAACCTGTTGTCGAGGCTCCAAAACCTGCTCCGATTCCTGCGCCCACTCCTGCTCCAGCACCTGCGCCGCCAGTTGCACAGGAACCTTCTGTAAAGCAAGAACCTAAGGTTATTAATGTGAAGCCAATGGGCTCGTCTTTATATGAAGGGGCGGAAACACCTGAAAATTTAGACCTTATTATGGATGTTCCTTTGGAAATATCTGTTGAAATCGGAAGAACGAAAAAACATGTCAAAGAAATTTTAGGGTATAATCAAGGTTCTCTTGTGGTTCTTGACAAGCTTGCGGGGGAACAGGTTGATGTGTTTGTAAACGGCCAGTGCATTGCCAAGGGTGATGTTGTTGTGGTTGATGATTGTTTCGGTGTTCGTATAACAGAGGTTTTAAAGAAGTTTTAAGTGAAAAATATGAAATATTATTAAATATAAAATTATGATAAAAAGGAAAGGAATGTTATTAAATGTCTAAAATATTATTGGTTGATGATGCTTCTTTTATGAGGATGATGATTAAGGATGCTCTTATCAAAAACGGTTACAGCGATTTACACGAAGCCGCAGATGGGGTGGAGGCAGTTGCAAAATATGCCGAAATTAAGCCTGATTTAGTTATTATGGATATAACAATGCCAAACATGGATGGCCTTGAGGCTTTAAAGGCAATCAGGGCGGCAGATCCAAGTGCAAATGTTGTTATGTGTTCAGCAATGGGTCAGGAAGCCATGGTTATTGAAGCTATAAAATCAGGAGCTAAAGATTTTATTGTAAAACCTTTTAAACCTGAAAGAATTTTAAAAACAGTTTCTACAGTGCTTGGATAAATATTAATTGAAGGGGGTTTAAATTTTGGGAGATGTTTTACCGTTGTTATTTACCCTCTTTGCTGTTGTTATAATACTTTATTTAAGCTATGTATTCACAAGGATAATCGGAAAGAAGGTTGTTAGAAGAAGAAATTCCGATTATATGAAAATTGTGGACACTCTTATTATATCGCAGGATAAATCAATTATAATTTTAAAGGCTGAAAACAAATATTATCTTATGTCTTCTTCTGCTGCAGGCATAAACCTTATAACGGAACTTAAAGATTTTAAGGAAACAGACAGCATAAAAACAGAAGATGTAAAAATAATTGAAGGCATTGATTTTAAAGATATTTTAAACAATGCTTTTCAGCATAGGAAAAGTAAATAATTACAAAAATAAAAACAAGTTAAAGATAAATTTTTTTTATGGAAAGTAAATTTCTAGACGTTAAAATTTTGCTGAAACCCTATATTTATGCAGCTTTAAGGCGGGTCAAAGGTAAAACATGAGGGTTTTCATATTGTTTACACTTTGATTTTAAAATATCTTTAATTTAAGGAAAGTTAAAAACTATAAGTTAAGAGGCTTGTTATGAATGATGCTTTGATTAATATAAACGGTAATGGAATAGAAACCCTTGAGCTTATTTTTATGATGACGTTCATATCTCTTATGCCGTCGGTTATCATAATGATGACGTCTTTTACAAGGATAATAATTGTGTTGTCGTTTTTAAGAAATGCTTTGGGAATTCAGCAAACACCTCCCAACAATGTTCTTGTAGGCATTGCTCTTTTTCTTACATTATTTATAATGACCCCTGTTTTAGATGACATAAACATAAATGCCTACATGCCTTATAAAAACGAAGAGATAACAAGCAAAGAGGCCATAGATCGAGCCACTGTGCCAATGAGGGAGTTTATGCTTTCTCAAACGGAGGTGGGAACCCTTGATATGTTTATGGACTTTTCAGGAGAAGAAATGAATCAAAGCGGTGAGGAGCTTCCAATGAAGGTGGTTATTCCCTCGTTTATCACAAGTGAGCTTAAAAGAGCCTTTCTTATAGGATTTCTTCTTTTTCTTCCGTTTTTGCTTATTGATATTGTTGTTTCAAGTACACTTATGTCCATGGGTATGATTATGCTTCCTCCGGCAATGATTTCTTTGCCCTTTAAAATACTTTTATTTATAACTGTTGATGGATGGCAGCTTTTATTCTCAACATTAATAAAAGGTTTTTATTGAAAGGAGAAATAGCTTATGACAAACTCTCAAGTTATGGGCATTATGAAAGAGGCCATTGTTGTTGTTATTAAAATAGGCGGGCCTATACTTATTTTAAGTATGGCAATAGGTGTTTTAATTTCAATTGTTCAGGCGGCAACCCAAATTCATGAGCAGACAATAACCTTTGTTCCCAAGGTTATTCTTATAGCCGTTATATGTATGATTTTTGGTTCCTGGATGCTGGAAACTTTACAAGATTTTTTATACAGTGTTTTTAATATGATGTTATAAATAAAAAATATCCATGAAAGACCCGCCTCTTTGTATATTTAGGGGTGGGTATATTAAAAACAGCATAAATTTTTCAAATTGCTGTTTGGAGGATTTTTGAATATGGATTATTACAACAGCAATTTTATTTTCTTTTCTTTTGTTTTAATGAGAATGTCCGGTTTTATTTTTTTAAACCCTATATTCGGGAGAAAAAATATACCTAATATTATAAAAACCGGGCTTGTTATGACCCTTACGGTTATTGTTTTCACAGCCGGAAATCAAGAATTTTTAGAAATAACCTCGCTTTTTGAATATGGAATTCTTTTGCTTAAAGAATTTATTATGGGATATGTTCTTGGTTTTATTGTAAGCCTTTTTTCATACGTTATAATTTTTGCGGGAGAGCTTATAGATATGGAAATGGGGCTTTCAATGTCTAAAATCTTTGATGCTCAAAGCAACATGTCAATATCCCTTAGCGCTACATATTACAACATACTTTATATGCTTTTGTTTTTTATTACAGATGCCCACTTGGCTCTTCTTAATATTCTTATAACATCAAGGGATATTGTTCCTTATGGAAGTGTGGTTTTTAATCAAAATTTATCTCAAGCAGTGCTTAATCTTTTTGAAGATTGTACTTACTTGGCTGTTAAAATGGCGTTTCCCATAGTTGCTCTTGAGTTTCTCAGCACAATAGGCATGGGAATTCTTATGAAGGCAATTCCACAGATAAATGTTTTTGTTGTAAGTATTCAGCTTAAAATTTTTGTCGGATTGTTTTTGCTTATAATACTGTTTACCCCTATGGCGGACTTTTTAGATATACTTATTATGAATATGCTTGAAAATGTTAAAACTGTTTTACAAATTATGGCGTAGAAAATAATCCAAACTTTGGTTATTATATTTTGATTTATTAAATAAAGGGGGGATGAACTTGTCGGGGGAGTCAAAGACCGAAAAAGCCACGCCCAAACGGCGGCAAGACGAACGTAAAAAAGGTAATCTTTTAATCAGTAAAGACGTTATTACCGTTGTTTCCCTTGCCGGAAGTTTTTTTGCCCTTAAAATATTATTTCCTTCAATGATTGAAAATATGCAAAACTTTATTTATAAGTGTTTTGGTTATGCCGGCAGCTATTCCATGCTTTCAGAAAGCTTTTTGGCTGATATAAGCAGAGATATGATTTTTGCTTATGCTTCAATTGTGGCACCGTTGATTTTTATTTCAGTTTTTTTATCTATCGGTGCAACTGTTGCGCAGACAAAACCTGTTTTTGTTTTGGAAAGTTTAAAACCCAAGTTTAGCAGAATAAACCCTCTTGAAGGAATAAAAAGACTTTTTTCAATGAAAAGCATTTTTGATGTTATTAAATCAATTGCGAAAATTTCAGTTCTTATTGTTATTTTATATAATTTTATAGCAGACAGTGTTGTTACAATTTCAAGAATGATGGATATGGATGTTATTTCATCATGTGTTTTGCTGTTTAATATGATTATGAGTCTTGTTTTTAAAATTTGTCTTGCCTTTATAGCTATTTCCGTGTTTGATTACTTTTTTCAATGGTGGGAATATGAAAGGCAGATTAAAATGTCAAAGCATGAACTTAAACAGGAATACAAACAAATGGAAGGCGATCCTCAGGTTAAAGGCAAAATTAAGGAAATTCAAAGAAAAATGGCAATGTCAAGAATGATGCAGGAAGTGCCTAAAGCAGACGTTGTTATAAAAAACCCTACCCACTATGCCGTTGCTTTAAAATATGACATTGAAAACAACAATGCGCCTATTCTTTTGGCAAAAGGACAGGATGAAATGGCACTTAGAATTATTAGAGCGGCGGAAGAAAATGACGTTTACGTTATTGAAAACAAACCTTTAGCAAGGGCAATATATGCAACAACTGATTTAAATAGAGAAATTCCCGGAGAATTTTACGGCACTGTTGCGGAAATTCTTGTTTATGTATATAAAATTAAAAATAAAAAATTTTAATCGGATTAGAAAACATAAAATTGAAATTTGTTTTTTAATATATAAAATTGAAATGGTGTGAGTTATGAAAAACATATTTAAGGATGCGGTTTCATTATTTGTAGTTGTAATTATCTTGCTTTTGATAATTCCGCTTAGTCCTTTTCTACTTGATACATTATTTATTATAAACATTTCAGTTTCGCTTATTATTTTACTTATAACAATGAATATAAAGGAGTCTTTGGAGTTTTCCATATTTCCCTCCTTACTTCTTATTACAACCCTTTTCAGGCTTGGTCTTAACGTATCTTCAACAAGGCTTATTCTGACAAAAGAGGGTGAAGCGGGACAAGTTATAAAAGCTTTTGGAACCTTTGTTTTACAAGGGAACATTGTTGTTGGAACAATTATATTTTTAATTATTGTTCTTGTGCAGTTTATAGTTATAACAAAGGGTGCAGAGCGTGTTGCTGAGGTTGCGGCAAGGTTTACACTTGATGCTATGCCCGGAAAACAGATGGCTATTGATGCCGACCTTAATTCAGGGCTTATAACCGAAGGCGAAGCAAAAATAAGAAGGTATAAAATACAAAAAGAAGCGGACTTTTACGGAGCTATGGATGGTGCCACTAAGATTGTTAAAGGCGATGCCATTATGTCTATTATTATAACTGTTATTAACTTTATTGCGGGAATAATAATAGGGGCCGTTCAGTCTTCAATGCCGTTTTCACAGGTTTTGCAGGTATATTCCATTGCTACAATAGGTGATGGTCTTGTTTCGCAGATACCTGCTCTTTTAATATCCACATCAACGGGTATGATTGTTACTCGTGCAGTTTCCGACGGAAGTCTTAACACAGACGTTGCCGAGCAATTTCTTGCCCAGCCTCAATCTCTTATAATAGGCGGCGGAATTGTTGGGGTTGTGGGGCTTATTCCGGGAACACCAACAGTTTCACTTATTTTAACATCAGCATTGCTTCTTGCCCTTGGCTTGAATGCAAGAAAAAATATAAAGCTGGCAATTGCAGGCGAAGAACTTTATCCTGAAACAGCATATGCCGAAGAGCCTGCTGATGAAGAAGAGTATTATAAAGATGTAAACAACATTTACTCTCTTCTTAACGTAGAGCCTATTGAAATGGAGTTTGGCTACAGCCTTATTCCTCTTGTGGATGAAAGTAACGGCGGAAAGCTTATAAACAGAATTGTTATTTTCAGAAGGCAATATGCACAGGATATGGGGCTTGTTATTCCCTCAATAAGAATTAGAGATAGTGCTTCATTAAACCCCAACCAATACACAATTAAAATTAAAGGGGAAGAAATTGCCACAGGAGAAATACTTACAGATTATTATCTTGCCCTTGAGCCTTCACAGCCAAGCGGAGAAATTGACGGCATTGAAACAATAGAGCCTTCCTACGGAATTCCAAGCAAATGGATACTTCCTGAAAATAAAGAACTGGCGGAAATATATGGATACACGGTTATCGACCCGCTTTCAGTTATGCTTACCCATATGTCAGAAACTGTTTCCAGACATGCTCACGAGCTTCTTTCAAGAAGTCAGGTTATGCAGATTATTGAAAATGTGAAAAGCTATTCACCTGAAATTGTGGAAGAGGCATTTCCTGATATAATATCCTACAGCAGTTTTCAAAAAGTTCTTGCCAATCTTTTAAAAGAGGATGTGCCGATTAAAGATATGGTTACAATTATTGAAACCATTGTTGAAAATTCTTCAACCACAAGGGATATTGATGCTTTAACGGAAAATGTAAGAGTTGCGCTTAAGAGAACCATAACAAGAAAGTTTTGTGACGGCGGGCAAATGAAGGTTATAACCCTTGATGCTGAGTTGGAAAAGATAATTATATCCAGCATGTCAAAAAGCGAAAATGGAATATATCTTTCATTAAGTCCTGACGTTTTACAAAAAATGCTTATGCAGCTTTCAGACAATATAAAAAAATTCAACGAAATTTCCCACAGACCTATTATTCTTACAAGCCATGTTATAAGAATTTATTTCTACAGATTAATAGAACAGTTTTATCCAAACGTAAATGTTATTTCTTTTAACGAAATAGCAAACAATGTGCAAATTCAATCGATTGGAAACATCGAGGTTTAGCACTGCAGGCGGAGGGAGCGGTTATAGATTTGAATAAAAAAACGGATGAGATGACAAATGAGGAGCTATTTGTTCAGTATAAATTAACCCATGACTTGGAGATAAAAAATCAGCTTGTTTTAAGGTATGCACATGTGGTTAAGGCTGTTGCGATGCAAATGCGAGGAGTATATAATGATTTTGCTCAAGTTGACGATATAGTTAATGAAGGCGTTATTGTGCTTATGAGCAGTATAGATAAATTTGATTTGGATAAAAACGTAAAATTTGAAAGTTTTATATCTAAAAGAATCAGAGGGCTTGTTATAGACATTGCAAGAAAAAATGATTGGGTGCCAAGAAGTGTAAGAAAATCCGCAAAAGACATTGATAAAGCGGCAACACACCTTTTCACTCAGCTTGGGAGAATGCCTACAGATGAAGAGATGGCAGAATATCTTGGCTTTACTCTAAAAAAATATAAGGATGAACTAAGAGAAACAAATCTTATGAATATGCTTTCTTTTGAAATGCTTTTTGAAGAGGCAAGCGGGGGAAAATACAGCAATCAGCTGACAACCTCAAGGCTTGAAACAATGCCTGAGAGCTATCTTGATAATTTAGAGATAGAAAATGAAATAAAAGGCGGTCTTGAAACCCTTAGAGAGAAAGAAAAACTTGTTATTTCACTTAGATATCTTCAGGATTTAAACATGAAAGAAATTGCGGCTGTGTTAGGTGTTAGTGAGCCAAGAATATCTCAGCTTCATTCAAACGCCATCAGAAAGCTTAGGATATATTTAGAGGGACGGCTATAGATTTTAGGAGGAATAAAATGTTTAAAGGTTTTTACACACTTTCATCAAGTATGATTACTCAAAACAGACAGCTTGATGTAATAAGCAACAACTTAAGCAATACAACAACTCCCGGTTACAAAGCCGATAACCTTGTTTCGGGAAGTTTTAAAGAAGAGGTTTTATCAATGTCTTCAAATAACAGTGTTGGGGCAAAACGTTATTCTCTTGGAACAACAGCAATGATAACAACTCCTTATGAAACGGTAACTGATTTTAGCGACGGTTCTTTGGAGGAAACAGGCGGACCTCTTGATTTTGCCATAATGGGCAAAGGGTTTTTTCAAATTCAAGGCCAAGAGGGCATGATATATACAAGAAACGGTTCTTTTATAGTTGATGATGAAGGATATATCTCAATGCAGTCAGTTGGGCGGGTTATGGGAAACAACGGCCCGATTTATATAGAAACAGATGATTTTAATGTTGAAAGCGACGGAAGTATTGTTCGTGGAAACGGAGTCGTTGTAGGAAAACTTAATATTATGGATTTTAATGATTATGCTGACCTTCAAAAGGTTGGGGACGGTCTTTTTAGTGCCCAGGGTGAAGGCGGAAACATAGATTCACGGATATTGTGGAAAACTGTTGAAACCTCTAATGTTTCGCCTGTTGAAGAAATGACATCAATGATGGTAAGCCAAAGAGTTCTTCAAAGTGCGGCACAAGTTTTGAAGATGTATGACCAGATTTCGGCAAAGGCCACAACGGAAATAGGAAAAGTATAATTTTAAAGGAGAACAATTATGAATATGTCTTTTTACACATCCTCCGTGGGAGCAGCGGCTCATCAAGAAAAATTGAATGTTACTGCAAATAATATGGCAAACATTAATACATATGGTTATAAAACAAAAAACTCTGTGTTTGCCGATTTAATGTATAATAATATTACAAGTGCAGAAGCAACAGGAGTAAAAACGGGAAGCGGAACAAAGCTTGACAGAACAAACACTTTGTTTTCAAAGGGAAACGAGATTACAACAGGCTCAGAACTTGATTTTTTTATTAACGGAAGAGGTTTTTTTGCCTTAAACAATCCGCAGACAAATGAAACCGTATATACAATTAACGGAAGTTTTATAATGTCACAAAAGGGTGATGAGTTTTTTCTTGCCTCAAAAGACGGTTATAATGTTATAGGCAGCGACGGTGAGCCTATTAGAATTATAGAGGGAGAAGAAATGCAAACACCGGCAGTTTATGATTTTCCTAAAACGGAGGGGCTTATAAGTGTTGGAGATACTAACTTTATACCTGTGGATAAAAGCGGAACTCCTTTTCTTATAGACACAGAGGTAAGACAGGGAAGCCTTGAAGGCTCAAATGTGGATTTGCCAAAGGAAATGACAAAGATTATAGAAGCCCAAAGGGCATATCAATACACTCTTAGAATGGTTCAGACTTCCGACGAAATTCAAAACCTTATTAACAGTTTAAGATAATATTTTATAAAGAAAACACTAACGAAAGAGGTGGGTTTATGGAGATAAAAAGCTATGAGGAAATGAATAGTGATGCAATAGATATGTTTAAAGAAATAGGTAGCATTGGAACGGGAAATGCGGCAACTGCTCTTTCCAACACACTCTCCACAAAAATATCTATGTCCCTACCTGAAGTTAACATAATGGGATACAGTCAGGCAATTAATTTTTTAGGAGGCCCTGAAAAAATTGTTTCTGCTGTCCTTGTTCATATGACAGGGGAATTCAGCGGAATTATGCTTTATCTTTTGGATATGGAGTTTATGAACTTTGTTCTTGAAAGACTTAATTTAAAAAGAATAGACACATATGAAGAAATTGATGAAATTGGTGCCTCGGCAATATGTGAAACAAGCAATATAATTATCTCGTCTTATGCAAATGCAATTTCTCAGCTTAGCGGTATATCCATTAATCTTTCTGTGCCTGCCATGACAATTAACATGCTTGGCGGAATAATGTCTGTTCCTATGATTGAATATGGATACACAACAGACAAAATTATGATGGTGGGAGGCTCTTTTAGCAACGGCTCGGCAGAGATGACAAGCAACCTTATTATGCTGCCTGACATAAAGAGTTTAAATTTCCTGCTTAAGAAGTTAGGTGTAGTATATGAACAGTAAATTAATAACTGTTGGTATTGCAGACATGAAATTCACAAGGCGAGAAGGTGTTTTAATAACATATGCTTTAGGTTCTTGTGTTGGTGTTTGTCTTTATGATCCTGTTGTTAAGGTTGCTGCAATGGTGCACGTTATGCTGCCCTCAAGGCTTGAGGGTTCAAGTGATACAAATATGTATAAATTTGCCGATACGGGAATTCGTGAAACTGTTAGAAAAATGGAAGTCTTTGGTGCGGTTAAAGGCAGGATTAACGCAAAAATCGCAGGCGGTGCAAAAATGTTTGATATCCCAAATGGCGGAAGTTTAGGCAACATTGGTCTTAGAAATGTTGAAAGTGTTAAGGATGTTTTAAAAATAGAGAGAATACCAATAATAGGGGAAGATGTGGGAGGAAATTATGCCAGAACACTTCTTTTTGACAGCAGCAACGGACAAGGTTTAATTAGGCTTTTTGGAAAGCAGGAAATTATTTTTTAGTCAGGTTTATAACGAATTTTAGAAGAAATTTTGTTGAAGTATATTAAGGGGGATGTATTTATGAGCAGTAAAATCAAAAATGAGATATTACTTGAAACGGGAACAAACGAAATTGAAATAATGGAGTTTAAAATTAACGGTAATCTTTTTGGCATTAATGTGGCTAAAGTTAAGGAGATTATGATGTCGGCACCTGTTACCCCAATGCCTCTTACCCACCCGTCCATAGAAGGGATTTACAAACCAAGGGACATTATGCTTACGGTTTTTAATCTTCCTCAATATCTTTATGGAGATGCTGTTCAGCCAGGAGAGAAGGATATTTTTATAATAACAAGCTTTAATAAAATGAATATTGCTTTTAGAGTTACAAGTGTTGAGGGAATTGTAAGACTATCCTGGACTGATATTCAAAAACCTGAAAAAAGCATGAGCGGAGGCCCTGAGGGAATTGCCACAGGAATAACTCAGATTAATGGTGAAATTGTTACAATACTTGATTTTGAAAAAATCATTTCAGAAATTGCACCTATGGCAGGAATTCAAATTGATGAAATTAATCGTCTTGGACACAGAAAAGAAAACAATGCACCCATAATTATAGCAGAGGATTCCATTGTTTTATCAAAAATGATTATGGACTGTCTTACAAAGGCAGGATTTTCTAATATTAAAAAGTTTGACAATGGTCAGGAGGCTTGGGATTTTCTTGAAAGCATTCAAGAAAATACAAATGTTTCAGAAGAGGTTTCTCTTGTTATAACTGATATAGAAATGCCTGAAATGGACGGACACAGGCTTACAAAACTTATTAAAAGCAATAAAAATCTTAAAAATATTCCTGTTGTAATATTCTCGTCTTTAATAAACGACCAGTTGTATGTAAAGGGTAAAGAAATTGGTGCGGATGAGCAAATAAGCAAGCCTGAAATAGGGGATCTTGTTGGAGTTATAGACTATTTGCTTGAAAAGAGAAAAAAAGGGTAATAAAAAGCTTAAAACAGCTTAACGAGAGATTTCAAATGTTTAGTATGGTAAAAAAACATTTCTCGTTAAAGAAAGGATGGTATTCTAATCAATGAATAAATATGTTGTTAGGCAGCCCATTAAAGATAAAGAAAATAATACATTTGCCTATGAAATAATGTATGCGTTGGATAAAATGAACCTCTATAACCAAATGGAGGATGTTCAGGCAGTAGACACTATATCAGATTTTTTAATGCAGAACACCCATATAGTAGAAGATAATAAGCTTATATTTATAACGTTTACACCTAATTTATTATTTAAAAATGTGCCTAAGATTTTTGAAAAAGATAATCTTATTATACAAATTGATGATAATGTTGTAATTCATCCTTTGTCTAATAATTTAATTGGTAAATATAAAAAGGAAGGCTACAAAATTGCGGCAAATAATTTTGAATTTAATTCCAAGTATTTAAGTCTTCTTGATAATATTGATTATATTAAGATAGACATTAAAAGCGTAAGCAGGGAAAGCCTTGAAAACCTTATAAAGCTTGCAAAGGGTTTTAACAAAAAGTGTATTGTAATGGGAGTAACTTCAAAAGAGGAATATGATTATATTATTTCCACGGATATAGATTATTTCCAGGGAACTTATATTTCTGATGTTGTAAAAATTCAAACAAGAAAAACAGAATTTATGCAAGGCAACTTCTTTCAGCTTATAGTTGAAGTAACAAAAGACGAGCCTGATATTGAAGTTATAGAGTCTATAATTTCACGTGATGCAGGGCTTTCCTATGGGCTTTTGAAGGTTGTCAACTCGCCTTTTTTTGCACTTAAAAACAGGGCAACAACAATAAATCAGGCCATAACGCTTTTAGGCCTTGTGCAGTTAAAAAGATGGGTATACCTTTTAAGTTTTTCTGATGACAGCAACGATGATGAAAACTCAGAAGAAGTTTTAAAGACATCTTTCCTTAGAGCCAGCTTTTCTTCTGAGCTTGTAAAGCATATTAAAAATTTCTCTATAAATAAAAGCGAGGCTTATCTTTTAGGAATGTTTTCAACACTTAACTATCTTATTGATGCCCCTTTAAGCGAGCTTTTGGATGGCATATATGTTTCAGACGAAATTAAAGAGGCGCTTCTTGAATATAAAGGGGAAGTGGGCACTCTTTACAAGCTTGTTTTAAGCTATGAAAAGGCAGATTGGAAAAAGCTTAAAGAGTATGCTGATGAGCTTAACATACCAAAGAATGTAATATCACAAATATATTTTGACTGCGTTGAAGAGGTAAATAACATTTGGAACAGCACTTTTAAAACCAGAAAAGAAGAAGAATAAAAAACATAAACTATAATATTATTAATGGCGGATAAACTTGATTATTCGTCATTTTTGTTAAAAAAAAGGAGATATCTCTTATTGAAATATAACTCCTTTTTAAGATTTTTAATGATGTGGGTTTTCTTTAACTACGGTACATGCTTTTGAAAGCTGTGCTGTTACAGCCCCTTTATAGTGGTTGCTGAAAAAGTTTAACAGCGGAGAAACATGAGATTTATCAACAACTATGTATTTTGGGGGAAGGCCGTTAAGAGCCAGTGCCGTTGCATCTGCCTTGCATCTTGGGCAAGTGCAGCCATCAAACATTATTAGAAACTCCTCAACTCTGTTTTTTACAAGTTCCTCCAAAACATTAAGATATTGATATGTTAAAACATCTTCTTCGCTTGTTTCAGCGGTTTGGGTTTCTTCCAATTGGTCGCTATTTGTATCCTCTGGCAAAGAAGGCGGCTTAGGTGATATGGATTCCATAAGCTGTTCAGCCGTAAGGTCTGAAGAGGATATATCTAAGGAATCCTCTTGCACAGCTTCTATAAGGCCTTTGCCGATTTGATTGGAAATTTCGGTATCATTTGAAAGTGAAGAATCCATAAAGGATAAATCCTCGGATATATCTTTTTCGATAGTATCAACTTCAGGCAAATCAGTTTCTGTTTGATGTTCTTCTTTTGCCTTTGAAATAAGGTTTAGAACATGTTCGGTTTTATTTGTTTTACGAGCCATTTTATTACCTCTTTTCAAAAAATAAAATTATATTAGTTAATAAATACTAAATGAAGAAATTAATATCACATTATTAAAGATAAATCTAAACTGCTTGTTTTTTGAAAAAATAAGATAAAAATTGTGAATATAGGTGTTACAGCCATAGTGTGTCTGATTTGCAAAGTAAATTTCTGACTATGGAAAACATAAATAAACACCATGCTGTGAAACGTGGGCTTATCAATGAATTTCTAACAATAAAATATTTGCTTTATTTATGTTTTAAAATATTGGTTTAGTAATTATTTTTTAGCTTGTTTACTTCTGTTAAGCACTTCTTCGATAAAATGTATGTAGTCAAGTGTGGGTTTAGAACGTGGGGCATAAAGTATAACACATTCTCCATGTGCAGGGGCTTCGGCAACAGAAACACTTGAACGTATTTTTGAAGAAAACACCGTTGTTTCCAGTTGTTTTGCAATTTCGTTTGCAAGGTCCTCAACTTCTTTTGCAAGGTTTGTTCGACGGTTATATTTTGTAAGCAAAAGGCCCATAACAGTAAGGTTTTGGTTATAAAACTTTTTCACTGTTTCAACTGTTTCTTTAAGCTGGCTTACTCCCAAAAGGCTTAATATTTCAGGAACCATAGGTATAATGAGAAAATGTGAACACACATAGGCATTGACAGTTAAGATGTTGAGGGCAGGGGGAGTATCTATTATTATAAAATCATAATCATCCCTTATTAAATCTAAATGCTCCTTTAAAATAAATTCTCTGCCTGAACGATTAAATTCAATTTCAGCACCGCTTAAAAGTATATTTGACGGAATTATATCCCCAAATTCAGTTTTATAAATAGAGTCTTCGATTTTTGCATTACCCTTAAACACATCATAAATTGTTACTGCATTTTCCACATCAAGGCCAAGGGAAAAACCAAGGTTTCCCTGTGGATCCAAGTCTATTCCCAAAACTTTGTATTTTTGGAGTGCAAGCCCTGTGATAAGAGCACTTGACGAAGTGGTTTTACCTACACCCCCTTTTTGGTTTGTTAATGTTATTATTAAAGACACGAGTATCACCTCATATATAATTTTATTGGTTTACTATTAATAAAAGTATACTATATGTCGAAAAATAAGTATAGAGGTTTATTTGAAACTATATAAATTTATACATAATTTTGCATATTTTACAGATTTAATTTTTAAGGAGGAGTTAATATGGCTACAATTGGAAGTATAACTTCATCTGCTTCAAGCAGTGCATATACAAGCAATTTAAAAGGTATAGGCGGACTTGCCAGCGGCCTTGATACGGATTCTCTTATTGAGGGCATGACTTTGGCAACAAGAACTAAAATTGCTAAGCAAAAACAAAGCAAAACTTTGTTAACATGGAAAACAGACGCATACCGCTCCGTAAGTTCAAAGCTTCTTGATATTGCAAATAAATACACATCCTTTACATCAAGTACAAACTTATACAGCGATAGCTTTTTTGGAAGAAGCAAAATAACTGCAACAGGAGATAACAGCAAATATGTTTCTGTTACAGGTGCTTCAAGCAGCAATTCAAACATAACAATAGCCGGAGTTAAACAGCTTGCTGAAAATGCAACATATGTTTCGGGAGAAGCTGTTTCTGTTGGCAGTATTCAAACAGGAGAAATAAACTTTACAGATTCAGCAGTCAGCACCATTGAGGGAAAAAGCCTTAGAATCTCTTTTGGCAGTGAAACTTACACTGTTACAATACCTGCTAAAGAGGGCGGGGGTTTACATGAAAGTGCTGAAGATGTTGCAGCTGCAATAAACAAAGCCATGGAAGAAACAGATGTTTCTGTGGGTGGAGAAAATAAAAAATTATCAGATCTGCTTTCAGTTTCAAGCCAAGACGGAAAACTTAGTTTTGTAAATAATGACACAGGCGGAAACACAGTTAAAATCGAAGGCGGAGATACAGAGCTTTTAGATACCCTTGGTTTAACAGCTATTAAGGGGAAAAGTCTTTCTGATGGAGAAATTTCATCTTTGATTGAGGATGTAAAAACTGATAAATTAACAAAAGTAACGTCTTTTGCAGATAAAATGAAAGATAAATCTCTTACTTTTGAATATAACGGAGTAAAGAAAAATATTGTTTTTGATGATGAAACAATGTTAACTGAAGAAAAATTCATGGATTATCTTAAAGACAAGCTGGATTCTGCTTTTGGAAAGGGAAGAATTTCTGTTACTGAAAAAAATGGAGCTTTAGTGTTTGAAACAACAAAGCCAAGCGGAGGGCCTGATTCGTCATCAGTTTTGAAAATAACAAGCGGTTCAACAGGGCTTTTGGGAGAACAAGGAGTTTTTGGAATAGGAGCCGGAAGCTCAAACAAGGTAAATCAAAACGCAGCCCTTTCTAAATCAGGTTTACAAGGCGCCGCTGATTTAGTTGATGAAGATGGCATTATAAGAATTAACGGAAAAGAAATAAAAATTGAAAATTTTGATGTTAACAAAACAAGTGTTGCAGATATACTTTCAGCAATAAATAAAAGTGATGCAGGTGTTAAAATATCTTATATGGAAAATACAGACAAGTTTTCTGTGGTTGCAACGCAAGACGGGGCGGCAGGGTCTGTTGAATTGGGGGAAAACGGTAATCTTAACGGTTTAGAAAAGATTTTGTTTGGCAAAGATGACGGCACATTAAACGGCGCTGTAAAAGCAGGTCAAGATGCCATAGTTTCCATTGATTTTGACGGAGAAGGCGGAGCAGAGGCAGTTGAGATTACAAGAGGAACAAATTCCTTTACTTTAGATGGTCTTGGCATAACAGTAAACGGAAAATTTGGCTATGAAGGGGATAATGTTGTTTCAGGTCAAGAGATTAAGTTAACTTCAAGCGTTGATGCAGATAAGATTTTAAATGCCGTTAAAGATTTTATAAAGGATTATAACGATATTGTGGAATTTACGAATTCTGCTGTTCAAGAAAAAACCAACAGAAACTATGCACCTTTAACAGATGAACAAAGAAGTGAAATGACTGAAAGTCAGATTAAAGACTGGGAAACAGAAGCAAAAAAAGGTTTGCTTTTTAATGATTCTTCAATAAGAAGTTTGACAGATGAGTTAAGAAACATGTTTATAGGTATTGGCAGCTCAGGTCTTTCATTGGAGGATATAGGAATTAAGGCTTCCACTGATTGGAGAGAAAACGGTAAACTTACGTTAGATGAGGAAAAGTTTAAGACAGCAGTTACAGAACATACTGATGACGTTAAAAATCTTTTTAACGCAGAAGCGTCAGGCGCTGACAAAGGCGGAATAATGACAAGAATGAAAGGATTAACTGATAAATATGTGGCAACAACAGGAGCTACAAAAGGAATTTTGATTGAAAGGGCAGGGCACACTTCTTCACCTGCTTCAATGTTAAAAAATTCTCTTTTAAGCCAGATGAATGAAATTGATAAAGTTATTGAAAGATTAGAAGCCAGTTTAAAAGCTGAAAGTCTTAGATACCAAAATCAATTTACTGCCCTTGAAAGCCTTGTTCAAAAAATGAATGTACAAAGCGGATGGCTTATACAGCAATTCGGCAGCAACCAATAAAAACTGAAAGGTTGGAAGTTAAGATATGATGATGAATTATGGTTATCAGCAGTATAAGCAGCAATCGGTTAACACAATGACTAAAGGAGAGCTTCTGATACTTTTGTATGACGAGGCCGTTAAAAGGCTCTCCAGAGCCGAAATGGCCCTTAAAAGCAATGACTTTTTGCTTTTTGAAAGCTCTATTGAAAGAGCTGTTGAAATAATTAAATATCTTGATGAAACCCTTGATAAATCCTATGAATTAAGCGGTGATATTTCAAAGCTTTATGAGTTTTTCCTTTTTGAAATGGCAAGAATTAAAGCAGGAAGAAGAATAGAGGTTATTGAAGAAGTTAAGCTTATGATATTAGATTTAAGAAATACTTTTAAAGAGGCTGACAAGCTTTCTCAAAGCGCATCTATAAAAAGCTAAACGGGGGTTCAAAAATGAGTGTTTATTCAACAGGAATTCTTGTAAACCTAAAAGATAAATATAATAAAATTAATGAGATTTATGAAATTACAAAGGAAATGAAAGAAGTTTTTGGAAGAAACGATATGTATGGTCTTGATATGCTTGCTGATATGAGAACGGACATTATTATAGCAGTTGATGAAATTGACCAAGGAAGAATTGAAATCATTGGATCTATGGAAGAAACTGAAAGAAATAAGGTTCTTGATGCAATGAAAGAAGACATAGCTTCTTACAGCACAAATGAAGAAGATTTAAAGAAAATAAACGAACTGCATGTACGAATAAAAAAAGTCTTAGAGAATATAATTTCTTTGGACAAAGAGATTAACAAAAGATTAAATGCAGGAAGCTCAGACAACATATATTAAAAATCAAAACCATTTAAACAAATAAAAACCCTGATTTTGCTGTTATGGCAAAGTCAGGGTTTTACTTTTTAAGATTTGCTTATTGACCAGAAAGGGCCTCCATAGCTTGCCGAATATTTGGCTTCTTTTAAGATTAAATTAATATCCCAAGAAATCTGGCTGTTTTCTAAGCTTTTTGGGTCGGCAATAAGAACCTCAGAGTTTTCTGTTATACCTCTTAAAATAAGGAAATGACCATCGGAAGTGAATGTTCCTTTATTCATAAGAACAACAACCAAATTCCCTTTTTTAAGTTCGTTGAATATTGTTTCTTTTTTTGGTTTTTCAAGGCTTTTTGATTTAAGACCGTGTTTTTCTGCACCTTTTGGTATAATCGAATGATAGGAGCCGCTGTTGTTGCTGAAATGGCCATTGTCATAAGCCCACCTGGCAGCTTCCAAGGGGGTCATGGCATCACTTGAAAGCGTTGATAGAATCATTGACAAAGCAGTAGGGCCGCAGCCGTATATGCCGATATTGTTGTTTGCACCGTAAACTTCATCGCACCAGCGTTTGTCGGTTTGAGAATAGTATATCAAATCAAAGTTATCGGATTTAAGAACAATATCCTGTGAATCGCTTGAATCGGCCTCCGAAAGGGTATCGTTTTTTGAAGCAGCATTTATTTCTTTTTTCTCTAACTTGACTGAAAGTGATTCCTGCTTTTTTTGATCAAAATTTTCTTTATATTCTTTAACAGAAGCAACGATTATATTTTTTTGTTCATGGGTTGACTTTACAAAGTAGTCAATATCCAAAGGGGTTATTCTTGTTGTGAACAAGTATAAAAAGAATATAAAGCTTATAAAGTTTAGGGTGAAAACCGTATCATATAATTTTTTTAAAATATATCTTATCATATTATCCAACCATATTTCCCTTTTTCTACATCACCGAAAATTTTTCCGTTTCTCATAGTTACAACTCTTTTTTTCATAATATCTACAAATTCCTTTGCGTGAGTAGCAATTATAATTGTTATTCCCAGCTTGTTAATGTCGTTAAACAAGCAAATTATATCCCATGCTGTATCATAGTCCAGATTTGCAGTAGGCTCGTCTGCAATGATAATTTTTGGATTGTTAACTACAGCCCTTGCCATTATAATTCTTATTCTTTCCCCTTCGGAAAGGTTTTCCGGATATTCATTGGTTTTTTTCGACATTCCAACTAATTTAAGAGCAAGAGGGATTGATTCATGAATTTTTTTAGTTGTTTGTTCGGCGGCAATCATTGCAAACTCAAGATTTTCATAAACAGTTTTGTTAGGCAGAAGGGGAACTTCTTTATCTATTATCCCCAAAAGACGTCTATAATATGGCAGGTGTTTTCTGTCTAAATTATTTAAACCAATGTTACAAACAGAAAGGCAGCCTTTTGTTGGGCTTAATTCTGCAGTAATAAGTTTAAGCAATGTGCTTTTGCCGGAGCCTGTTTTGCCGACAATAAAAACAAATTCCCCCTCGTTTATTTCAAGAGAGGCATTTTCCAATCCAACCATTGAGTTTGGATAAATTTTGTATACGTTTTCCAGCAAAATCACAATGACCAATACCTCCGAATAACAACATAAATATAAACCTACACTTTTAAGTATACCATTTTTGTTGAAAGGTGTATATATTTGTAATAACATGTTTTGTTTTTTTATTTGTATCTGAAATAAAAAAGAGGCGAAACCAATCACCTCCTTTTATAATTTATCTGTCCAATAGTTTTTTTAAAATACTTAGCCCTTTATCTGATGAGGAAAGCGCCTCTTGATTATTAATTTCGGCGTTTTTAAGCTCATCACGTATTATTTTGATGTCTTTGGGAGCATCAATTGCAATTTTTACTTTATCTGAAGATATATCCTGTATTGTGATTTTTATGTCGTTTCCTATAAATATTGCCTGTCCTATTTTTCTTTGAAGTATCAGCACTATAAATCATCCCCCTTGCTTATTAAATTTGCAAAAGGAAATTTGAATGGATATTCGCTGTCCTCAATTATAACTTGTTTTGCATTTCTTGTTTTAGGGTTAACAATAATAGGGCATTTTAAGTTTGCAGTGCTTTTAAGTATATCATCTTGAACAACACAAACATTGTAAACAAGAAGTTCAGCAATGCTTTTTGCTTCAACATCTTTCAAGTCTTCATTTGTTAATGAAGCTTTATAATCCTTAATAAAATTATAAGGATTAATCATTATAAAAGCAATGTTGGCTTCATCAATGCTTTGCAGGCAAATTAGGCTGTCGCTATCATTTTCAAATCTTATAAGAATGTAGTTCTTATAATCTTCAAACCCAAAAAGCCCATTTTTAAAAGTAATTATCTCATCTTTAGAATAAGAAATATCAGAAAAATATTTTGTTGAAATTTTCATTTCAAAACCTCTCTTTGCTTAGGCTTTTACATCTGTTGAAGGAACATATTGAGGGTCTGCACTTGGCGGAACATAAATAGGTCCTCCCATATATTCAATAATAACATCAGGCTGCTGAGTTATTGAAACCTCAATGTTTCCCGGTATAAACTCAAAATTGCCGTTTTTGATTTTCCATTCAAAATTAAGTTTTTCAAGCTCATATTCAATTACTATTTCCGGCTCAGACCAGTTTAATTCGGGTTTTTCTGTTGGTGTAAAGCCAAGGCCCACATTTGTATTAACCTGCATTTTGGAAGTAACAATTTGTTGTATCACATCATCACCAATCTTCGCATTAAGAAAAAGCTTTCCCTCTTTAGTATAAGCAGCCGTTGCTTCATATGCAGAATTTACACCTTTTTGCGCCGCATTTTTAATCGAGTTTTTTGTTGTTGGATTAATAGAGTTGAAGGCTTTAAAAGAGTCTATATCAAGCTTAATAGGGTCGCTTTTTATTTTAAGGCCTCCCTTATTGCGGCTGATATGCATTTGAGCATTAGGGTTTCTATACTCTAACCTTGCGTTATTAACTTTAAGTTCAAACAACATAGGTACTGTTGTTATTTTTAATAATGGCTCCATTTTATTCTCTCCTTCCCTGAAATCAATCAACGCATGAAGTCAATAAAAGATTGGCTTAAAATACTGTTTCCTACTTTAAGCGCAGCATTATATGCATATTGTGCCCAAGAATAGTCTGTTATAGCTTCTGCCAAATCAACATTTTCCAAATCAATTATTTTTTCGTTTATATTGATTCTTGCATCATCCAAACGCTGTTCTGTTTTAGTGAGGAAGTTACTTTTTGTTCCAAGGGCTGTTACAAAATCTATCATTTCATTTCTTGTTTGAGTGAAGCTGTCTGTCAGGGATTTAATTTTATCTGTATCAAGGGTTTCTTTTTCAAGTTCGCCGGCAATTTGTCCAAGAAGATTCACAACATTTTTATCGTTTCCGTTATCACCAATGCCAAAACCAAGAGTGTTAAGTCCTGAAAATGCCATGTTAAAGGCTGTATTTGTTTCAATGCTGCCGTCACCTTTTACACCTAAGCCAAAACCTACGTCAACAAGTATTTGTTCTTTAGACATTTGTAATAGTTTATTTTGGTCATCAGGATCATTACTTCCTACATCAATGCCGAAATAATAAAGCTTGTCATCTTTAAGCTCGAAAGGTGTATCAACAGTGTTTTGACCCCCGAAAAGAAAAGTATCACCAAACTTTGAGTTGGCACTTAAAACCATTGATTCCTGAATGTTTCTAAGGCTTGTTGCCAAGGTTTTTCTTTGTTCAATGCTTGAAGTTCCGTTTATGGCTTCAAGAATAAGGGCATTTGCTTCTTTTGTTTGAGAGTTGATTTGCATTGCACTGCTTTCAACTGCATCATAATGGGAAGCAACAGCTCTTACGTTTTCCAAATAATCACTGTTTGCTAAAAAATCTTTTCTTGTTTTATACGCTTTTAAAGCGGCAGAAGGGTCGTCGGAAACACGGCTGAACTTTCTGTTTGTCATAACCTTTTCACGTGTTGAATCAAGCTTTGTGTTTATATTTGAAAGATTTGTCTGATAATTTCTTAAAATTTGGTTTGTGGTAATTCGCAATTAGTTCAACTCCTTTTTTATCTTCCCACTACACCCATTTTGTTAATAAGTGTATCAAGTGCTTCGTCAAGTGTTGTCATAAGTCTTGCGGCAGCAGTGTAAGATTTTTGAAACTTAAGCAAGTTTATTCCTTCATCATCTAAATGAACACCTGAGATGCTGTCTTTTGCATCAGCAATTTCGTTTGCAAGCTGTGCATGATTATTAAGTGTTTGAGTAACAGATTTTACTTCAATTCCTAATGTTGAGCTTACATTTGCATAAAACTCATGAAAACTTCCTTTAAACATTTCTTTTCCATCGGAGGAAAGATAACTAATGTTTTTATCATTAAGAGCATTAATCATTCTTAATATGTTATCCTGTGCTCCAGAGGAGGGCGGATTAAGAGGATCTTCAATCTTAGAAGCAGTAATGCCGTAATCTCCGTTTTCCCAACCAGCCGCCAGAGTTATATTTTTGGCTGTTATGGCTGCACCGTTTGAGGATGAGAATAAGTTAAGAGAGTCATCGTTAGTATTAATGTTATTAAGGTCGTTAAGAGTTTTGGCAAATGTTGCTGCCATTGTATCCATCATTTTTTCAAAATAGCCTATTCCTTTTATGGTTTTGTTTGCATCAAATTCTCCTGAATAGTTATACATTTCCAAGGAGCCTTTTAATGAGCCGCTTTCGAAGATATTGATGTTATTTCCTGAATCAAAAATTATTGTTCTTTCCACAAAAGGGATTGGATTGCCATCAGAATAGCAAATATAATTATTATCGCCTATAACAGCGTTATCTGTTATTATATCACCGTCGGCATCGTATACCGTATATGTTCCGTTGCCGTTATCGGAAGAATTAACTTTGTCAAGAGTTTTATATTCACTGATTTTGCTATATATTCCAAGTTTGCTAAGGTCGCCATCTGTTGGAAATTTAAACTCATATGCTTTATCATGGTTTAAAATTTCTGTTTTGCTTCCGTCAGAGCCTACAAACTCTATTTTTAGCTCATCAATCGTAAGACTTTCTGAAAGCTTTGTGGGTACGTAGCTTATATCCACCTTTACATAGCTTGCAAGTTCATCAAGAAGCATATTTCTTTGGTCAAGAAGCTCTAAGGAGGGGTTTCCGTTTACTTGTCCTATTTTTATGGATTTATTAATCTCTGCTATATTTTCCAGTATATTATTTATGTTGGGAACATCTACATTTTCAATTGAATCTTTTAAATCTGCTTTAACTTGTTCAATTTGTTTTGCATATTGGTTAAAAAGTTTTGTTACGTGGTCTGCCGACGACTTAACCATGCTTTCAAATTCTTTGCTGGTTACGTTTGTTGAAAACTTTTGAATCATGCTTGTAAGGTCGCTTATTTGTGCCAAAAGCCCGTCTGTAGTAACATTTGCAAGGTCGCCTTTTACCACCTCGTCAAAAATGCCTTCAAGTTCTTTAAGAACAGAAAGTTTTGTGTCGGCTTCTCCCACTTGTGTAATTTCGTTTCTAAATCTTAAATCAAGATAAGGATCCCTTATTTGAGTAATGTTTTTAACTAAAGTTCCGTGTCCTATTTGAGGGCTTACTGCATATCTGCCGTTACTTGAAAAATTAAGGCTTATTTGATCAAGTGCCTGACGTGTATAGCCTGTAGTGTTTATGTTTGAAATGTTCTGCCCGGTTACGTTAAGGCCCTGCTGGCTTGCTCTAAGCGCCAAGTGTGCTGTTGTAAAGCTGCCGAATGTGGAATACATATTTTAAGCTTCCTCCTTGTTATATTTTTAAATTATACAAATTTATTTGCTAAACCGCCGCCTTTAGGGGGGTTAATATGTTTGCTTTTACTGTTATTTGTTTTAAGGTCTTCAATAATTGAGTTTACAGAGTGAAGATTAACCTCTATTGCTGTTTTTGCTATGGAGTTAATTTCATTAAACTCTGTTGTGGCAGTTTTAAGTTCTTCAAAAAGTTTTCTTGATTGAGCACTTTCGCTTTTTGGAAAAAGCTCTATAATTTCTGAAAATGTTAAATCTTTATATCCTAAGGACTCTTGAAGCTGTTCTCTTTTTCTATCAAGGCCCCGAAGCTTAAGAACTTGCGCTTGTTCTTCTTTAATGCAGAAGTCAAGCATTGTAAAATCATTGTTTTTAACAGCGTTGAACTTTGTTTCCTCTGTTTTTGAAAGTTCTTTAAGAATTGTTGTCAGAGAGTTTATAAGTTCGTTAAAATCTGCAAGAGTACTCATTTTTTCCTCCTTTTTAAAGCTTAAGAAAGCATCATTCTTTTTGCAATTTCGTCGATATCAATTTTATATGTTCCGTTTTCAATTTCTTTTTTAAGCCTGTCAAGTTTCTCTTGAGGGGCAGGGGCCTTAACTTCGTCACAAATTTTTTTGCAAAGATTTTCTGCAAAGCTTTCTTGGGTTTGAAGGTTATCCTTACCGCTTATTACCACAGAATCAAAGTTTTTATTTATTGATTTCATTGTTTTATCAAAGGAAGTATTTGAAACTTGATTTTGGTTTTTAGAAAGTGATTGAAGATTATAAAAATTATTATTTGTTATCTTCATAAAAATTCTCCTTCCCAATTTTATTACTTTAATATTACATCTACATAATTATATATCGGCAGATTTAAAAGAAATATAATGTATTTCTTGATTTTTTCCGCTGTTTCTTATTTTTTTAATAAATAATTCAGATTATAATATAAATGAATTTATGAAGCTTAAGGCTAGTGGTTAAAGGAATATAACAAGGAGTTTTATAGTCTGAATTATTTAATTAATAAAAAAACACAGCCCATTAGGACTGCACGTAATGTGAAATAAAACTTAAAATTTGACTAAACCTGTTTGTTTTTAAAAAGCAAAATAAAAACCTTTGTTTAAAATCAAATAGCTTGCAGTTTTAAACAAAGGTTAAGAAAATAAAATTTTTATTATATTTTTGTCAGTTGTTTTCTAATAATTGAAGGAATTTCCTCACAGGGAGCTTGTATCATTACAGCACCAAGATTATATGCCTCCATAGGCATTCCGTATACAACACAGGATTCTTTATCCTGACCTATTGTATAGGCACCGCTTTTTCGCATTTTCAAAAGACCTGCCGCACCATCTCTGCCCATGCCTGTAAGAATAATTCCTATTGAGTTTTTACCTGCCGTTTGTGCAACGGAATCAAACAAAACATCAACAGACGGCCTGTGCCCGCTTACCTTTACATCGTTATAGCATTTCACTGAATATTGGGTTCCTTTTTTCACCAAAGCCATATGGAAGTCACCGGGAGCAATAAGAACAAGACCTTTTTTAACAATGTCACCGTTTACTGCTTCTTTTACTTCCATTTTACAAATACGATTAAGCCTTTCGGCATACATTTTCGTAAATCCTGCAGGCATATGCTGAACAACCAAAATTCCAGGTGTATCTTCAGGAAGCTCTTTCAAAACCGTAAGTATGGCTTCTGTTCCTCCTGTTGAAGCACCGATTGCAATAACTAAAGAAGAATTGCTAAGGCTTTGAATGCTTTTTGGCATAGTTATTACAGGAGGTTCTTTTGAAGGGTTAACAGTTGAGGAAGTGCGCACCTTTGCAGCACTTGCAATTGTTATTTTCCCTGCCAGCTCTTTTATAAATAAAGAAGTGGCGTTTGGCTGGGATATATCAGGTTTTTTAACAAAATCCACAGCACCTGCTGACAATGCATCAAAAACATTAATGTTAAGAGAAGATACAAGAACAACAGGAACAGAATGTGCAGGAAGAAGTTGTTTAAGAAATTCTATGCCGTTAAGCCTAGGCATTTCCACATCCATTGTAACCACATCAGGATTAAGCGCAGGTATTTTATCTCCCGCATCAAAAGCATCAACGGCATAGCCTATTATTTCTAAGTTTGGAAATTCAGAAAGTTTGTCTATAAGCACTTTTCTGAAAAAAATAGAATCATCAACAACCAATACTCTTATTTTTTTATTCATAATGTAAGTTACCTTTCGTTAATAATTCTTTTTAGGTTATGCCTTTTTGTATGTTGCAGGCATCAGATATTTATAGTTTGAATTGTTTTTGTTTATTGTTTCCGAATGTCCGATAAGAAGATAACCGCCAGGGTTTGTTGCGTTATAAAATCTTTCCACAAGGGCATCTTTTGTCGGCTGGTCAAAATAAATCATAACATTTCGGCAAAAAATAACATCAAAAGGAATTTTAAATTTTATAGGATCCATAAGGTTAAATGTTTTATAAATAACATTTGATTTAAGCTCATTTGTAACCTCAAACTGGTCGGTGCCTTTGTTTTCAATAAAATATTTATTTATCCATTGTTGAGGAAGGTCTTTTAAAGACTCTTTTGGATAAACTCCCTTTTGTGCCTGTGCAAGAACATTTTGTGAAATGTCTGTGGCAAGAACCCTTGTATCCCATTTTGAAGCATCTTTACCTAAAAACTCTTTTAAAATAATTGAGATTGTATATGGCTCTTGACCTGTTGAACAGCCGGCACTCCATATACTTAAAACTTTATTCTTTTTTGTGTTTACAAGATAGGGCAGCACTGTGTTTTTTAAATAATCAAAGTGTGCTTCTTCTCTCATAAAATAAGTGTAATTTGTTGTCAGCTTATTAAGAAGAATTTCAATATCTTTTTGTGTTGAGCCTGTAAGAATAAAATCAACATATTCTTTAAAGCTGGAATAACCCATTGTATAAAGAGTTGAACTTAGTCTGCCTTCAATAAGCTGCTTCTTTTTGGTTAAATTAATGCCGTAGTTTCTTTGAACATATTCAGCCAAACGCCTAAAATCATGCTCATTTGATGTATTCATATTAAAACCGCCTTAAAACTATTATTTAGTATTAACAAGAAGTTCACAATCTAAACAAAACATAACGGTTCCGTCTGGAAGATTTGTTATTCCGCTTACAAACTCCTGATTTTTTGAAGGAGGGGAAGTTATCTTCTTTTCAACATTAATAACTTGAAGAACAGTATCCACAAGTATTCCTATGGAAATAGAATTAACTTCAATGATTATAATGCATGATTCGGAAGTTTCGCCAAGGGGAAGTTTTCCCATTCTTTCTCTGATATCGATTACGGGGATAATTTGTCCTCTTAAATTCATTATGCCTTTAACATAAGCAGGAACTTTAGGAAGCTTTGTTATGTTATGGTTTGTTATAATTTCTATTACATTTTCAATATTTATGCCGTAAACAAGGTTGTCAGACAAAAAGGTAAGATATTTATTGATGTTTTCGTTTATTTGAGCATCTTCAATAACACTTTGGTCATTGTCTTCAAATGTATGAGTGGTCATTTTTCAAATCCTCCTTAAATAATTAAACTGCAGAAACCGCATGAAGGTTTAAAATATCAAGAATTATGCTGATATTTCCATCTCCAAGTATTGTACAACCGGCAATTCCTGAATTTTTGATGTTAAAGCTGTTAAGATATTTCGGAAGAGGCTTAACAACAACTTGCTGCTCGCCGATTAAATTATCAACAAAGAGGCAGTATGACTTGTCACTTGATTCAACCCAAACAAAAATACCATCTTCTATTTCAGTGACCTCGGTTTCAATGTTATAAAGCTCATGAAGTCTTAAAATAGGATAGAAATCTCCCATTTTTTCAATAATTTCATTTCCTGAAGAATCAATGATAATTTCACTTTGACTGCTTTTAAAGGATTGACGTATGTTTGTAATGGGAATTGTGAAAATGGAATTACCCACAGCAACCTCCATGCCGTCAACAATTGCAAGGGTTAAAGGAATTTTAAGTGTTATACATGTTCCTTCGCCCATTTCGCTTGCAACGGAAACAACTCCGCCCACTTTTTCAATATTTTGTTTAACAACGTCCATTCCCACTCCACGCCCTGAATATTCCGTTACGTTTTCATTTGTGGAAAAACCGGGGGCAAGAAGAAGTGCAAGAATTTCTCTTTTTGTATATTCATTTTCAGGCTTTGTAAGTATTCCGTTTCTCTTTGCCTTTTCAAGCACCTTTTCAGGGTCAACGCCTGTGCCGTCGTCGGAGATGGTGATTATAATGTCGCTGCCTGTGTGTTTAGCCTCAAGAACAATTTCGCCTTGTGCATCTTTTCCAAGGGCAACTCTGTCTTTAGAATTTTTTTCAATTCCGTGGTCCATTGAGTTTCGTACAATGTGCATAAGAGGATCGCCTATGCTGTCAACAATAGTTTTATCAAGCTCTGTTTCTTCGCCTATTATCGTAAGACGCACATCTTTATTAAGGCTTTGACCCATGTCACGAACAATTCTGTTCATTTTATTGAAAACTCCTGAAATAGGAATCATACGTATTGACATTGCAATGTCTTGAAGTTCGTCTGTTAATTTTCTAAGCTGTCTTGCTGATTTTGTGAAGTTATCAAGGTTAAGCCCGTTTAAATCAGGAGATGATGTAACCATTGATTCGGTTATAACAATTTCCCCCACAATTGCCATAAGGCTGTCAAGCTTTGAAAGGTTAACACTTATTATACTTTGCTTTGGCTGTTGTGAAAGAACTCCCTGCGGGGTTGCTTTACTATCTTGCTTAGCAGAGTTTGTTTTTGAAGTGTTGTTTTTCAAAGAACTTTCAATGCTCTTTTTTAAATCTTTTTCTGATTTTTCAATTTCTTCTTTTGGGTTTGCTATTATTTCATAAGAGGCAACATTTAAGGCTTCTTTAATTACAGAAGCTGCCTTTTCAACAAGTTCCTCTTCACTTATAAAAATGAAAAATCCGTTATCGATTATATATTCAGCTGTTTCAGGATTTGTTTCAACATCCTTTGGAAAAACTGAAAAGTCTTCCCCCGTAGCTTCTTTAAGAGCATTTTTAATCATAAATGCACGAAGATGTTCCATTCCGCACCCGTCATCAAAAACAACCTTTATTATGTATAAAGCATCTGTTTGAGGGATGTTGCCTTGTAAATCTTTTTCTTTAATTAATTCATCAGGCTTTGAGTTATTGTTTTCATTGGAATCTGAAATTGTGTTGTTTTCAGGTTCATTTGAGGAAGTACCCTTGATTTTTTCTATAAAAGTGTTAATATCGGTTAGAAACTTGTCGATATTATCTGAAAGCGGTTCATTGTTTTCAATCTTTTCTACTTCTATACGCATGAAATCGTTAGATTGAAACATTAAGTTAAAAAGTTCCTTCCTCATAGACTCACTCAAGGATTCTGTGATATTATTTTCCCTAAACAGAAAGAATAAGTCTTCAATTCTATGAGAAATTTTTGATAAAGAATTAAATTCCATCATTGCCGAGGAACCTTTGATAGTATGCATAATTCGAAAAATTTCATTTATATCATCAGTTGTAAACTGTTTTGCTTTTTCTGCACCCAGCATAATTTCCTCAAGCTGTTCAAGCAGAGAGTTTGTTTCGAAAAGATACATGTCAATCATACTATCTAAGCCGTTGTTCATAAAGTCTGCACCACCTTAAAAAATAATGAATTGTTATAATTGATTTTATACTATATAATTTATTCGACAAAACTTTTAAAATAATAATAGTCTTGTGAAGAAAGGTGAAAATTGTGTCAAATATATTAAAGGTTTCAACACCTGTTTCAGGGTATGATAATTCAACAAAAACAAACCCTATCTCCGCAAATGACCATAATATAAATAATGTTACGGATTTAAACAAAGTCACAAGAAGTGACGGAAGAAGCTCCAATACAGATTTTCAAGAAAACAGATTTTTGCTAAACCCCAACTCTAACTTTAACGGGTTTTTAAAAATCTTAAAAAATATGCCTTCTACAACGGAACTTATGAGCCGTGTGATGTTTTTTCAGCTAAATGAACTGGTAACATCAGGTATAAATGAAAATTTTGCAGAGGAAATTTCTTCATTTCTTGAAATGATTAAAATGTCTCAAGATGATCTTTATGGCTTTATTAAAGCCCAGGGAGAAGCGTCTGCGAAATTTAGCGGTGAGTTTTTTGATGTTTTGCGCTCAATTCTTTCGCAGTCCAATTCTAATGAACTTAATTTAAGAATACTTGATTTGTTAAAAAAATACAATGATATTACCTCAAATAAACATATTTTAAGCAATATTTTTAACGATATTTCAAATATTGCTTCAAATCTTACTTTAAAATACAGAGAAAGCCTTATGGAAATTGCAGAGAAACTTAATTTTGGGGCTTCTTTAGAAGATACTGCCAAAAACTTAGAAATATTGAAAAAAGAAATAATACCTTTTTTAAGCAAATACATTAAAACCACAAATGACTTTGGAATAATAAGAGATTTTATTACATCTCTCACATTAAACACAGCTCGGTATGAAAACAGCAGTCTTGAAGGATTTATTGGTGCATTTGAGTCGCTTATAGGTTATAATGTTGTGAAGAAAAGCTTTGGAGAGATGAATGTTAACGAATTTCTTGAGGCTCTTATCAAATCACAGGACAAGGGCATGGAGGCGGGAAATTTAAATGAAAAGTTTTTAAATATTTTAGAAAGAGGTATTCGTGGAGAGTTAGGGTATGAAAATATAGACATTTTCAAAGGGATACTTTCATCAATGATTATAAATGAAAGTGTATATATGCCTTTTCTTCACATCATGCTTCCTCTTAATGTTGACGGGCAGATGATGTTTTCGGAAATTTGGGTTGATTCTGATGAAGAAAGTGATAAAAATGAAAGTGAAGAAAGAAAATCAAAACTTTTAATAAAGTTTGATATAAAAGATGTTGGCTTTTTTGATTTAATAATATTACACCAGGGCGGAAATATAGATATGCAGATTTTTTGTCCGGAAAAGATACATAAATTTGATAAAGCCGTTAAAATAGGGCTTAAAGAAATTCTTGAAAGAAATGGACTTAAAGCCGGGCTGATTTCTGTTGAAAGAGGCGGCACCCCAGTTTCCATATCAGAGGTTTTCCCCAAAATCTATGAAAGGAAAAATATTATAAATGTTAGAATTTGATGATAAATATAAAAAAGCTGTTGCTCTTAAATATGATGATGATCAGGTGGCGCCTATTGTTATTGCTGCAGGCATGGGATATACGGCTGAAAAAATTATAGAGATTGCCGCTAAAAATCAAGTGCCTGTATATGAGGATGCATCTCTTGCAACAATGCTTTCTCGCCTTGAGATCGGAACGGCCGTGCCTGAAGAACTTTATAGGGCAATAGTGGATATATATGTATATTTTTTGAATTTTTCAGACAAAAACAAAGAGCAGAAGAAAGAAGAGAAATAAGGCTTCATTTTTTAGTATAAATAGAAACCTTGGGTTTTGAGAAAAAAAGGAACTTATTTTTCTGTGCTTTTAGGAGGGGTTTATGTATGGCAATTAAATGCATTTTACTGGATGATAAAAATAGGGATTTTGATATTGCTGACTTGTTTTTTGCCAGCAGCGGCGGGGTTGTGCTGATGCCTGCAAATTCAAACACACCATATAAATATAAGCTTGGAGAAAGAATAAAATTTCAGCTTGAAAACAAATATGACAGAGTTTTTGATGGTGAAATAATAGGTATTTCCGATGGAAAGATGGGCATTAAGGATATACGTAACATTGGCTCCATTCTCCACGGAGATGTAAGGGTTGTTGTTGATTTTGGCTCCACAATAACCTGTGAAAATAATGATGAAGAGATGGATTTTGATGTAAAAGTAATAAATGTAAGTTCGGGAGGCATGTGTTTTTTATCGCCTGAAGAACTGCCTATGGATTGCATATATGAAATGGTTGTAGAGTGGGTTGAAACACCAATAGTTGTAAAGCTGAAACTTCTTAGGAAAGAAAAAACTGAAACGTCAATGTTTTCATATGGATGTACTTTTGTGGGATTACATAACTATGAAGAAAGCCTTCTGAGGGCGGCGGTTTATCATATACAGGCAAAAAAGGTTAAAACGAGGAGAGGAAAAGAGAATGATGTTATTTAAGAAAACAGGGAAAAAATCAATATTGGTTGCGGCCGCACTTTCGTTACTAATAAATACTGTGTTTATGGTAAAAACGGAAGAAAAAGCTTATGCAAGCTCTTTTAATATGGGAGTTGGAAATCACTGGGCCGAAACATATATGAGAAACCTTTACGACAGAGGCATTATGACTGGGGATGCAAACGGAAACATGAACCCCAATAAATACATAACAAGAGCCGAGTTTGTTTCCATAATAAACAGGTCTTTCGGCTATAAAGAAAAGGGGAAAATGCCCTTTAAAGACATTAAGGGAACGGAATGGTATGCCGATGCCATTAACATAGGATATAATCAAGGGTATTTTGCAGGAGACGGAAAAAACATTTCAGACGCAACGGGAAACCTTACAAGAGAACAGGCTGTGGCACTTCTTTGCAGAAATGTAAAAATAGAAGAAGTAGAGGGGGAGAACCTTTCTTTTAACGATGGCAAAACCATTGAAAACTGGAGCAGAGGTTTTGTTAATGCCGCTTCAAAAAAGGGATATATTTCAGGATACAGCGATAAAACTTTTAAGCCTAAAAATTATATAACAAGGGCAGAAGCGTCAAAAATGTTTTCAGATGCAGTTGGTGAACTTATAAACACTACGGGAACAAAAACATTGGGCTACTATAACGGAAATGTAACTATTTCCGCCTCAGGAGTTACACTAAGAGATACAGTAATCACAGGTGACCTTTATATAACAGAAGGCGTTGGACTTGGGCATACAAAGCTTGACAACATTCACGTTTTGGGCGAGGTTATAGTAAGCGGAACAGGTGAAAGTTATGCAGGGCAAAGCAGTATAACCTTTACAGACTCAATCATTTCAAACCTTATTGTTGCAGAGGCAAATAAAGTTAAACCCGGAGTAAAATCCATAAAAATTGACGGAACCACAGTTGTTAACAACACAAAGGTTAAATCCAATGTGTTTTTAGAAGAACTTGCAAACAGAGATGGCGGCTTTAAAAATGTCACTCTTGCGGGGGGAACAAACACAGAGCTTCATCTTTCCGGAACATTTGATGAGGTGGCTGTAAAGGGTGAAAGCAACAAGGTTTTTGTTACAAACGGAATAGTAAGAACTCTTATTGTAGACGAAGAAGGTGCAAAAAGCAGCATAAACATTGATGAGGATGCATATGTGGACAGGCTTCTTCTTGATATTGGAACAAACATAACAGGCAAAGGTGAAGTTGGCTATTTAAAGGTTAATGCCCCAGGCACAAAAATAACATCAATTCCTGACGAAATTGAAATTCGTCCAGGCTTAACTGCAAATGTAGGCGGAAAAAATATTACAAGCCAAGAAGCGGAGGCGTTGTCTTCTTCGCCAAGAATTTTATCAGGATATCCTAAATTTACAGAGATAGGCGCAACTGATGTTACGGTTGCTTTTCAAACAAATAAAACCGGGGTTGTTTACTGGGCTGTTGCAACTTATGAAGACGGAAGAATTTCTTCCGAGGATGTTATTAAGCCAAGCAAATTTAATACTAAAATTTTAAAATCAGGAAACGTAAAGACAGATTCAAAAAAGGAATATACAGCTAAAATAAGCGGGCTTAAAGCAGGTACGGAATATATGATTTCTGCTGTTTTTGTTGATGAAAAAGGTGATGAAAGCACAAGAAAAACAGAATCTGTTACAACTATGGATAATACAAAACCAGGGTTTTTGTCAGGATATCCCAAAATGGGTGAGCTTGGAAACACTTCTGCTGGAGTTGAACTTGTTGCTTTAAAAAATGGTGATGTTTATTGGGCGGCTTATAAAAAAGGAAGCACAGCACCAACTGCTGATAATCTTAAAGCGCAGAAACTTTTTGGAAATGTAAAAAACGGTAAGACAAATGTTAAAAAACTTGCACAGGAAAACCTTAGCGTATCAGGGCTTAGCGAAATGGAAGCCTATGATGTGTATATTATTCTTGCGGATGAAGTTGGAGATTCTGGTGTTAAAAAATTAAGCTTTACAACTAAGGATTCACAGGCGCCGAAGTTTGTGGAGGGATACCCTCAGTATTCAAAGGTTACGGATAAGGCTTTAGATATGGCTGTAAAGGTTGATGAAGTAGCAACAGTGAATTATGTTCTTTGTAAAAAAGGACAGGCACTTCCGGTGCCCCTTGATGGTGAGGGAAACCTTTCGGATGTAGGAAATGCAGAGGGAAAAAACAATATAATTTCAGGAAGAAGCGGTTTTAAATCTGGAAAGTTAAGTGTTAAAGAAAATATTGAGGCTACACTGAAACTTTCAGGTCTTGAGCCTGAAACAACTTACGATCTTTTCCTTGTTGCAACTGATAAAAGCAATAATATTTCAGACATTAAATATATGCCTGTAAGCACATCTGACAATAATGCACCTACTGCAATTCTTTCTTTTGAGGATGCAATAAATGGAAAAGCAAGACCTGAAAGTGAGATATATATTACTTTTAACGAAGAGGTTTATTATAATAAACAAAAGCTTATTTCTATAGGCAAGGATGTTTTGCTTGGAGATGCGTCAAACAAAAAATTAATACCTGTTATAGAAATTTATAATGAAGAAACAAATGAAAAGGTTGCTATAGCAGATAAAAACAAAGTAAATGTTGAAAATGATTATGTTCTGGGAAGAACCAAGGTGACATTCGAAAGCGGGGCAGTTGCTTTAGAAAGCAGCACAGGTTATAAAATCAGACTTACAAGAGTTGAAGATGCTTCCGGAAACATGATGGGAACCCTTAAGCCTGTGAAATTGGATTATGTTGAGCTTCCTTTTAGAACAGTTGATCCTGTTGTGGTTTTAAAAAAATCAGACGCAGCCCATGACGAAGTAGATTTTGCATTTAAGATTCAGCCTCAAGAGGTTGCGCAGGCAAACCAAAATCTTTATTTTGATATAATAATTGAAGGTAATGATGCGATTAAATACACTGTTTTTGAAATCAACGGCTCTACTGTTACTGATATAGGCAGTACAGAAATCAACAAAGAAAATCCGTCAAGATCCCTTCAATATATAATAAAAGGGAATAAGACACCTTCAGAATTTAATCGTTTTAAGGATATTAAAGATAAAGAATACGGAATTAGGATTGACAAAATAGGAAGCGAAGAAAATAGAAATGCTTGGAGTAAAGAGCTTGAGTTTAAGATTAGGTGTGTAGTGGGGGATAAATCAAGTATTACAAACTTATCAAACAAGCCGACAAACCTTGCTTCCGAGATATCCAAAGGCAATATAAGAAACGTCGGTGACAGAGAAGAACTTAAATATAACCTTACTTTTACAGACAGTGTTGCGCCTGAATTTGCGGTAAACCCTACTATAGTTTCAGGAGATACATTTGTAACTGTAACGGTAAGAACAACAAGACCTGCCGACTTATATTATTATGTTTCGCCTAAGTCTATATCTGCACAGCCAAACAATGATGAAATAAAGCATGGCCCTAAGCCTGAAAGAGGTGCTTTGGGTAAAGTTCGTGTTGAAACAGGAAATGCAACTAAAACCTTCACAATAACAGGGTTAAAACCAAGTGTTGCCAATGAAGTGTTTGAAATTTTTATGATACTTCAAGGTAATCCTGTTGAAATAGCTGAAAAAGGAAGTAAGAAGGATGAATTTGCAACAAAGATTTCCTCTACACCTAACATAACAGGCATTCCTTCCGGTAATGCTGAGAAATCTGCATTTATCAAAATGACCTCTGACACAAAAGCTGAAGTATACTGGATTGTTTATGAAAAAGGTAAATCGCCGGGTGAAAGTATAACGGCAGATGGAATACGTGAAGATAAATATTCAAAAGGTGCAGTTGATTTTGGTGTTCTTTCAATTGGAGAGAGCGGAGGAAATGACATAATAACAATCAGGAATTTAGTTGACGGTTTCTACTATGATTTTTTTGCTGTTGCAAAAAACCCTGATGCAGGAAAAGATGGGCTTGATTCAAATATTGTTACTATAAAAAATGTTGTGGCAAAAGATATGAGACCTCCAAAATTAAAGGAGGAACCTGTTACATCCTTCACAGATTATACAACAACAGAAACGATAAATAAATACAGCGGTGGTTTTAACCTTTCGTTTGACGAGGCTGTCTATTACTCAGACGGTACCACAGACGGTGCAAAACCGTTAACGCCAGGAGATTTCATAAATAATTTAACATTAACAAATGTTGAGATTATAGATGTGAAAGGCACAGGCGGAGACAGTTTCAGTATTACATTCAAAAATGCTGTAAATAATTCGGCCATAGCCTTTAGCGGAATAATTGCAGATGAAAGCGGTAACGAGGCAGGAACCCTCCTTCTTACATTTGTTGAAAATAAAGCTGACCAAGGCAGCAGCTATTGGAAAACCACATTTAAACCAAGACCAAAAAATTAATAGGATGCAGTAACTTTGTTTTAAAATTTAGAGTGAGATTGATTTTTCAATCTCACTCTTTTTTAAGCGTAACGAAATAAATTTTTGCATGCACTAATATTACTAAGAACCTGCGATTATACAGTTAAAATAATTAGATTGAAGATTTAATAATAAGTTTAGTTTAATTTTTAATGTCGAAAAATAAGATATATTACCACAAATTGTTGATTTTTCATTCCGTTTCCAATATAATCATATAAGGTTAAAAGTATGTAATTTTTTATCCTAAATATAAAAATATTAGGCGGTTTTATATAAAAATAATAATTTTTTAAGTGCAAAGCTTTAAAAGTTTTGAAAGGAAGGATATTTTGTTTAATAATGCTATATTTGCAACAGAAAAAATGGCTGATTATCTTTGGCAGAAACAGCAGGTTACTCTTAATAATATCGCAAACTCTTCAACCCCTGGATACAAAGCACAATATGTTACTTTTGAAGACGAATTAAAAAGAAGAATTGGAAGCGATAAGTTTAACAGGACATTAAAAATAAAAGACGGTATCGGAGAAGCGAAAATACGTGTTCATACAAAAAAAGACGAATCCCACAGAATGGATGGAAACAACGTGAACATGGATGTTGAACAAGTGGAGCTTGCAAGCACAAACATTGAATATCAACTTGCTTTAACAAGCATCAATAATGAGTTTATGAGAATTAAAAGTGCAATAAGATAGGGAGGGATTTAAATGGCATTTTTAAGTGCTATGAATATAAGTGCATCAGGTCTTACAGCCCAAAGGCAAAGGCTTGACGTAGCTGCTGAAAACATTTCAAATTCAAACACAACAAGAACTGAAAACGGAGAAGCATACAGGAGAAAAATGGTTGTTTTAGAACCTATGGTTCAAGGCGGTTTTAAAAACGCTTTGATTGAAAAATCAGGGAAATTAAATAATCAAAAACAGCAGGGTGTTATGGTAACTCAAGTGATTGAAGACCAAAGACCCTTTAAATCGGTTTATGATCCAACGCACCCTGACTCTGACGAGAGAGGTTATGTGATGTATCCCAATGTGGATTTGCTTAAAGAAACAATTGACAGCATGGAGGCATCAAGAGCCTATGACGCAAATGTAACGGCTTTTAACGCAATTAAAGCTATGGCAATGAAAGGTCTTGAAATAGGCAAATAATTTTAGGGAGGAATAGTTTTGTTTATAACACCAATAACCCGTTTAAATTCCATAAGTGATATACCAACGCAAAAGGGAGAGAATCTTGTTAAAAATAATGATTTTAGAAGTGTTTTTAACAATGCAGTAAATAATGTTAAGGAAACGGAAGACCTTCTTTCAAAAGAACATTACAAATTTGTAACAGGTCAATCGGAAGATACACATAGTTTATCAATTGCCGCAACAAAGGCACAGATTTCCGTTGATACACTTATATCAATAAGAAACAGAGCCCTTGATTCATATAATGAGTTGATGAGGATAAATTTATAGAAAATATTTGTTTCAATTTTAATTTTAAGCTTATTTTATATAGATTTATACAATAATAAAATTTTAAAAAATTATATGTAAGAGGGGTCATGTTTTGAATGAAAAATTAATGGAATGGTTTGATAAGTTTAAATCAATACTATCAAAAATCAGTCCTAAGGTTAAAAAAATTATTCTTGCTGCAGGGATATTTATAATTGCACTTTCTGTTGGGATTGCCTTTTATTTAAACAATAAACCTTATGAAATTCTTTTCAGCAGTTTAAATCAGCAGGAAGCATCAGAAATTATAGGCAAGCTTCAAGAAAGCGGAGTTGCTTATAAATATGAAACAAACGGAACAATTCGTGTTCCGAAAGAGCAAGAAGCACAGCTTAAAGCACAGCTTGTTTATGAGGGTTACCCTAAAAACGGGTTTACATATGATGTTTTTAAAGACAACATAGGTATGATGACAACAGATTTTGAAAAAAACAGCTATAAGCTTTTTGAACTTCAAAACAGAATAGGCTCTACAATAAGGCTTTTTCAAGGTGTGAAGGATGCGAAAGTAACTATAGCCATGGCGGAAGAAAGAAAGTATGTGTTGGATAAAAACAATACTCAAAAAACAAGTGCCTCTGTAGTTATAATTATGAACGACGGAGGAACACCAACTGAAAAACAGGTAAAAGGTATTCAAAGGCTTGTTTCAAAAAGCATACCCAATATGGAAATGGACGACGTTGCCGTTTTAGACGGAAATGGAAATGATGTATCTTCCGTAGGAGATTCCTCGGCAGAGGGTGCAAACAAGCTTAAAATAGATTTTGAAAAGCAGATGGACGACTCTATAAGAGCTAAAATTTTAAATATTCTAAGCCCGATTTACGGCTCTGACAACATACGAGTGTCTGTGAGAACAACTGTTGATGTTGACAAGAAAATAAGAGAGATTATTAACCACGAGGCTCCTGTTGAAACATCCCCTAAAGGAATTCCAGGCAGCGAAACAACAGCCTCTGAAATAATAAAAGACGGAACAAACGCAGGAGGAGTTCCTGGAACGGAAACAAATGCAGATATTCCCACCTATGGACAAATTGAAGGTGACGGAAGCGAAACTTATTACAAAAACGAAAGTGCGGTTGATTATCTTGTTAATCAGCTTAAAGAACAATCGCAAATTGATTCGGGAAGCATAGTTGATATGACTATTTCTGTTGCGGTAAACGGAAAAACTCTAGGCTCTGTTGATGAATATCAATTAAAGGGTCTTATAGCAAACGCAGCGGGAATTTCGAAAGAAGTTCAAGACGATAAAATAACTGTTGTTGCAGCGCCCTTTTATAACCCTGATTCACCTAATGCCGACATAGAAGGCAGTGAGGGAGAAAATAATTGGATTATAATTGGTACAATAGCCACAGGGGTGCTTCTTGTAATTCTTGTTATTATAGGAATACTTATTTCAAGAAGAAGAAAGAAAAAACGTCTTTCAACAAATCAAATTGATTTTGGAAGCACCAAAATGTCAAAAAGGGCTCAGGAAGAGCATCTTAGAGAATTAATGCAAAAACAGCAGGAGGAAAAGGAAAATCAAATTTTAAATTTAACAAATGAAAAGGGATTGGAGCTTAAAGAAAACGTAAGGAAGATTGCAGAAGAAAACCCGGAAATATCAGCACAGCTTATAAGAAATTGGCTGAAAGGAGGGGATTAACATGGCAAGGGAAAATTCGCTTTCTTCAGAGCAGAAAGCAGCAGCCATTATTATTTCTCTCGGAGTTGAAAAGGCATCAAAGATTTATAAATATTTAAGCGAAGAGGAAATTGAAAAACTGACAATAGAGGTTGCAAAGCTTGGATATTTGCCGCCTGAGGCCACAGAAAACGTTCTTGATGAATTTTATAAAAATTGCCTAACTCAAAAGGTTGTAACTGAAGGCGGCATGGAATATGCCAAAAGTGTTCTTGAAAAGGCATTTGGTGCAGAAGCCGCCACCACCCTTTTGGGAAAGGTTGAAAAAACATTAAAAGCAAGAGTATTCTCCTTTTTAAGCAGATATGATGATAAAACGGTGTTTTCGCTTCTTCATAATGAAAGACCTCAAACAATAGCCCTTGTGCTTTCTTATGTGGATTCTGACAGGGCGGCAAGAATAATTGCCGAGCTTCCTGAGGAAAGACGTATAACAGTTGTTGAAGCCATTGCCAGAATGGATAGCGCCGCACCTGAGGCCATGAAAATTGTGGAAAGAGAAATCGAAAATAAACTATCTTCTGTAATGACAACCGATTATACAAAGATTGGCGGAATAGACTACATCGCAGAGGTTATGAACTATATTGACAGAGGAAATGAGAAATATATCTTTGATGAGCTTAGTAAAAAAGATGCTGAGCTTGTTGATGAAATCAGAAAGAAAATGTTTGTGTTTGAAGATATTGTTGGAATGGATAACATCTCAATACAAAGATTTATTCGAGAAATCGACCAAAAAGACCTTGTTTATGCTCTTAAAGGCTCCAATAATGAGGTTTCAAATGTTATTTTTGCAAACATGTCTACACGTATGGCAGAAGCTATCAAATCTGAGCTTGAAATCACAGCCAATATACGTGTTACAGATGTTGAGGAAGCACAGCAAAGAATTGTTGGCATTATTCGAGTTCTTGAAGAGTCGGGACAGATTGTTGTTTCTAAGGGCGGAAAGGATGATATAATTGCATAACTTAGAAGACACAACATCTAAAGTTTTAAATTTTTTTACAACAATTGAAGAGGAAGAAAGCAGTTGTTTGTTAGAACGGGTTTATCCTTCTTCTTTGACCGAATTTGATAATGCTGAATATGAAGAAAACAGTGTTTCCAATGAATCTGGGAAAGAAATTTATGAAGATATAGTCAAAGAAAATGTGATTGACGAAATCATTTTGGCGAAAGAACAAGAGATTTTGAAAAAAGCGGAGAAAGTTCTTGAAGATGCCAACAATCAAGCAGAAGAAATTTTAAAACAAGCAAAAATGAAAGCTATAGAAATACAAAAAGAAGCATTTTCTCAAGGTCAGAATGAAGGTTATTATGACGGCTCTAATAAAGCTTATGAAGAAAACAAACTAAGGCTTGAAGAAGGAACTATGAAGTTTCTTCTTCACCTTAAAGATTTAACGGAAAGCTATGCAAAAGAAAAAAATAAGCTTATTTCTCAAAATATTGACGAGATGAGGGATCTTTCCATTGCCATTGCTGAAAAAGTAATACAAGTTAGTTTAAAAAGCAGCGGCGATATTGTGAAAAGAATGATTATTTCAGCAACAGAAAAAATGAGATATAAAGAATGGGCAAAAATTTATATTGCAAGAAGTGAAGCGTCCATGATTATAGAAGGAAGCACAGATTTGCTTAGAACACTTTCTCATTTGTCGGAATATGTTAAGTTTGTTGTTATGGAGGATGCGCCTGCAGGAACTTGTATTATTGAGCTTCCTGATCAAGTTATAGATGTAAGCACAGGAACTCAAATTGAAAACATAAAAGGCGTTTTAAGAAATATAAGCCCTGATGGAGGGCATGACAATGTTTAGAAGCATGATTGATGTTGTTAAAAGAACAAACACAGTAAGCCATATAGGAAAAATTGAAAACATTATAGGCATGACAATTGAGGCCTCTGGCAAAAAAGGAACGATTGGAGAAATCAGCCTTATTTATAACGAAAATGAAAAACGGCAGATGATGGCTGAAACGGTAGGGTTTAAAGATGATCATATTCTTCTTATGCCTTATGAAAGCATAAAGGGTGTTGCGGCAGGAACTTTTGTGAGAAACACCAACGAAAGCTTAAAAATACCTATGGGTGATTTTTTAAAGGGAAGAATTATAGATGCAATGGGAAACCCCATTGACGGGCTTGAAGATTTTAAAACTGAAAAACTTTTCCCCATTGACAGCCCTCTTACAAACCCTTTGACAAGACCTCCTATCGAAGAAAAAATGGAGTTTGGAATTAAAGCCATTGATGGCTTTTTAACCATAGGCAAGGGTCAAAGAATGGGGATTTTTGCAGGAAGCGGTGTAGGGAAAAGTACTCTTCTTGGAATGATAGCAAAAAACGTTAAAACTGATATAAACGTTATTGCCCTTGTGGGGGAGAGGGGAAGAGAGGTTAGAGAATTTATTGAAAAGGATTTGGGAGAGGAGGGGCTTAAACGTTCCGTTCTTGTTGTTGCCACCTCAGACCAGCCTGCAATGCTTAGAATGAAATGCCCTATGGTTGCCACAGCCATTGCTGAATATTTTAAAAACCAAGGCATGGATGTTCTTCTTATGATGGACTCTCTTACAAGATTTGCTATGGCTCAAAGGGAAATAGGCCTTGCCATTGGTGAACCTCCTATTGCAAGGGGATATACACCCTCCATTTATGCGGAAATGCCCAAGCTTCTTGAAAGAAGCGGAAACTTTAAGGAGGGTTCAATCACAGGGATATATACTGTTCTTGTTGAGGGAGATGATACCAATGAACCTATTTCAGACACAGTTAGAGGAATTATAGACGGGCATATTGTTCTTACAAGAAAGCTTGCCAACAGCAACCACTTTCCCGCAATAGATGTAAATTCAAGCATTTCAAGACTTATAAATTCAATAGCGGATAAAGAACATTTAGACAATACTTCAAAGCTTAGAGATATTCTAAGTATTTATGAAAAAAACAGCGATCTTATTTCCATTGGTGCTTATAAAGCCGGAACAAACCCTAAATTGGATTTTGCTATTTCAAAAATAGACAAGCTTAATAATTTTTTGAAACAGGGAATAACGGAAAAGTTTACATATGAAGAAACACTGGAACAGATGACGGAAATTTTAAAATAAACTAAGCTTTAAGAATCTAAGGTGATTAAATGAAAAAATTTGTTTTTAATTTGGAAAAGGTTATGGATTTTCAAAACCAAAAGCTTGAAAACAAAAAAAATGAACATGCTAAAGCGATTGCTGCTATAAATGAGCAGCAGGAAAAGATTGATTTGCTGCATAAAAGGTATAATCTTATAAACGCTGATTTAAATCAGAAAAAATCCACAGGAGTTTTAGCCGTGGAAATTTTAGAATATACATCTTATCTTCGTGTTATTGAAAATAAAATAAAAAATGAAAATACATATCTTTCTGAACTTAAGGTTATAGAAAATAAGAAACGTAATGAAGTAATCGAGGAAAAAATTGAATCCTCAACATTAGAAAAGCTTAAAGAAAAGCAGTATGCTCAGTATTTAAAAAGTGTTCAAAAAAGTGAAGAGGTTTTTATTGAGGAATTTGTGACAAGACAGCGTATAGTAAATCATTAATACGATTTGAGAAGAAGTAAATGCAGAAAACAGGGGCAAAATAAAACCCCAAGATACGAAAATTTGTATCTTGGGGTTTTTGTCGCAAAGTTCATAAACGCTGATTAATGATTGATATTTGTCATAATTTGTGATACAATTTCTTGCGAAACTAAATTGCCGTTGTATAATTTTAAGAGGTAAAAACTTAATGAAGAAAAAAATAAAACAGCAAAAAAATAGCTACTTGCCTGAAAGGCTGAAAACACGGTTTTCTCATATAGTTGAATATCCTCTAACGTTAATAGAGGCTCCTTCGGGTTTTGGAAAAACAACATCACTTAAAGAGTATTTAAAAATACAAGAAATTAAAGGTGCAAATAAATATTGGCATACATGCTTTGGCAAAACAAAAGAAAACATGTGGAAGGGAATTATCCACATAATTTCGCAGATTGCAAACATTGATGAAAAAGAATTGAAGGATTTTGAAGTTTTTTCAGAAGATTCAATTTTTAACATTCTTTTATTTCTAAATAAACTTTCATTTGAAAAAGAGATTTATGCGGTTGTTGATAATTTTTATTTAATGGATTGTGAAAGTGCTTATTTGATAATAGATGCTTTTTCTAATCATCAATGCTCAAATCTTCATTTTGTGTTTATAACAAGGAGTGTGGGGTTTAAAGAGAGGTTTTTATTAAACAGCAATAATATATACTTTTTAAACTCTTCAAACTTTTTTTTCAGCGAAAAAGATATTATGGCTCTTTCACGACTTTATGGAATACGTCTTGGTTCAGAGCATGTGAAAAAAGTATTTTTAAGCACTGATGGCTGGATTGATGCCATAAAACAGCAAATTGATGTTTATAAAGAAACAGGCTGTTTTTTATACTGTTGTGCAGTTGAAAGTCTTGCAGAGGTAAGTATATGGAATGAGCTTACGGATAAAGAAAAGGAGCTTTTAATATCTGTTTCCGTTATGGACAGCTTTACTTCACAACAAGCTGCATTTATGCTTGGAAAAGAAGTTTTGCCTATAGAGCTTGAAAGCTTTTTAAACAAAAGTGAGTTTATTCAAAAAGGCTTATCCGGCTGTTCTTATAAAATTAAAAATATTTTAAAGTTTTATTTAAACAAACGTTTTCATACAAGGTTAACAAAAAATGAAAAAAATGAAATATACTTTTTGGCGGGAAAAGCATGTGAGAGAAAAGGGGATTACTACCGTGCTGCTGTTTTTTTCTTTAAAATAAAAGATTTTCATTCAATTTTAACTCTGCCTTTTAGCGGTGAATATTTCGATAGTCAAAACGAAACATATAAGCCTGAGTTTATTGAAGAAATTATTAGAGTTTGTCCAGAGGATATACTTTGCGAATATCCTTTTACAATGATTATTTTTGGATACAAAATGGTGCTAAGCGGAAAGTTGACAGCATATGAAAGGCTTTCATCTTTGCTTATAAAGGTGATTGAAAAAGAAAAGGGCTGTGAAAGGGAAGATGCAAAAATAATTGAGGGTGAGCTTATTATACTTAAATCACTCGCCTATTATAATGATATTCCAAAGAACATAGGAATACAAAAAACAGCTTTAGATGTTTTGCAAACTCCCTCGCAGATGATAAAACATGGAGTTCCTTCTATTTTTGGGTGTATATCTGCCTTAAGTTTTTTTTGGAACAAACAAGGAACGCTTACAGCTTCTGTTTCTTTATTAAAAGAAGTTGAAAGTTTACGTGTTTTTCTTATGGATGGCTATGGGGATGGTTTATCTGCTCTTTTAGAGGCTGAAATGCTTCTTATGAGAGGAGATGATGAAAATGCTGAAATCATGTGCTATAAGGCATTTAATGATGCAAAAGCCGCCAGCAGAATAAGCTTGATTCTTTGTGCAGAGCTTGTGTTGGCTCGCATAAACATACTTAGAGGAAATGTTGAGCAATATTTAAAATCTGTTCAAAGGATTAAAGATTATGAAAATAAAGGCGAATTATATGTAAAGAGAATGTCAGAGCAGTGCATTTCTTATTTAAACCTTTCTCTTGATTTAAAAGATAATGTTTCACAGTGGCTTTTTAATATGGAAGATATAAAAAAGGTTGTTTATAAACCTGTTTTGCCTTTGGTTCAAATGCTATATTTAAAAATATTGCTTTTAGAAAACAGGCATAATGAATTTTTCGGTGTTTTTGAAAGTATTTTAGAACATGAAAAAGTTAAAAATCAATATCAATATATAATTGTTAAGCTTTGCGGCTATGAAACGGCGGCTCTTGCCAAATATAAAGACGGAAAAACTTCACAAGCACAACAATATATAGACAAAGCCATTACACTTGCCTTGGAAGATAAAATATACCTCCCTCTCGTTGAGCATTTCAGCATACTTGAGCCTCTTTTTGAGTCTGCAAAATCTACAATAAAAGACAGTGACGCAATGAGCGAGTTAATAAAGCTGGGCCAGCGTCAATCTAAGGGGAAAAATGAAATAATAAAGGCTGTAAAAATTAAAGATTCTCCTCTCACTCCAAGAGAGCGTGAAGTTGCCCTTCTTGCAAAAAAAAGAATGAGTGCAAGGGAGATTGCTGAAATTCTTTACATATCGGAAAAAACCGTCAGAACAATGTTAAAAAGTGTTTACAGTAAGTTGGAAATACACTCAAAATACGAGCTTATTAAAAAGGAATTTTAATTAAACGACAAAATACCTCAAAATGTGGTATGTGAAAAAAGTTACAATGTAGTAATCTATATTAGTATATTTGGTTAAAATTACAATGGGATTAATAAAAAACCTTGAAGTGATTAACTGTTTTACGAAGTATAAATTATGATTTGAGTAAATTTAAATAATATTCAAAACAAGCTACACAAATAATACAGCTATAAGGAAGGATGTTTATCTATGAAACTCAAATTTAAAAGACCTGCATTTAAAAAGTCAATGATTAAAAAGCCTAAGATGGTAAGAGGCTTTGGAAAGGGCTTAACGATTAATCTTAAGCTGATTATTGGCTTTGGTCTTGTGCTTGTTATAATGATGGCATCAAGTGTTAACTCACTTTTAAGCATAAAAAAAATGGGTGAGCAAATTAATGTATATAACGAAAGCGTGCTGCCTGACACCGAAAATATTTGGACAATAAAAAGTGACCTTTTATCTGCACAGCGTTATGTTGCACGTGCCTTTGCGGAAAAAGATGCTGTTTCTGTAAGAAAATTGTTGGATAATGCAGTTATGGATGAAAAGAGAGCTTTGATTCCTTTTGAAGCTTTTGCTGCAAACCAAAGCGACGGAGAGTATGCGGCTGAAATTGAAAAAATAAAAGAATTATTAGCTAAATCCACTTCTTTAAGGGGAGTTATTGAAGAGGGTCTTAGAAACCCCACAACAGCAAACGTTCAAAAGTCATACACTACATTTGTAAGTCAGTATTTACCTGTTTTTGATGAGTTAAGTGATGTAATTGCGCAAATCACTGTTCAAACCCAGCAGTTTACAGAAGCAGAAAAAGAAATATCTGAAAAAACAAGGAATATGTCTTTTGTAATGCTTTTTATTTCTTCACTTATTTCTCTGATATTAACTGTTGGAGTTTGTTTATCCATAAGAAGGTCTATTACTAAACCTATTAAGGAAATTGAGGGTGCATTTGAGGAAATAGCAAAAGGAAACTTAAGTACAGAAATCAATTATGAAAGCAATGATGAACTTGGAAGCATGGTTAATCTTATAAAAGAAAGCAATAACAGACAAAGCATGATTTTAAGAGATATAATAGAAAAATTCCATAAAATATCCAAGGGCGATATGCAAATTACTGTTGATATGGAATACCCCGGAGATTATAGTGTGCTTAAAGATTCAATAGGAGAAACTGTCAGAAACTTAAATGATACTTTGCTTACAATTAACAGGGCGGCAGAGCAGGTTAGTTTAGGGTCAGAGCAGGTTTCAAGCGGTGCCCAGGCTCTTGCTGTAGGCTCTACTCAGCAAGCTTCATCAATTGAGGAACTTAGTGCTTCAGTTTCTATGATAGCAAATCAAGCCGAAGAGAACTCACATAATGTTAAGATTGCGGCACAGTATGTTGAAGAGGCAGGCGACGGCATCAGCAGAGGAAATGAATATATGGACAGTCTTACAAAGGCTATGGGCAATATCAGCTCATCATCATCTCAAATTGCAAGCATAACAAAGGTAATTGAGGATATAGCTTTCCAGACAAATATTTTGGCTCTTAATGCTGCCATAGAGGCTGCACGTGCAGGAAATGCAGGAAAAGGTTTTGCTGTTGTTGCGGATGAGGTAAGAAATCTTGCGGCAAAATCTGCCGAGGCGGCAAAACAGACAGCAGAACTTATTGAGCGCTCCACAACAGATGTTATTGAAGGAACACAAATAACTGAAAAAACTGCGAATGTACTTAAAGATGCCAAAGAAAAAGCATTTAAAACAAATGAAAACATAGTAAAAATCGAGCAGGCTTCATTAGAGCAAGCTGTTGCTATTGACCAAATAAGGCAAGGTCTTGGACAAGTATCTGCAGTTATTCAGACAAATGCAGCAACTGCTCAGGAAAACTCGGCAACAAGTGAGGAAATGTCTGCACAGGCCATTTCGCTTCGTGAAGAGGTTTCAAGATTTAAACTCAATTCTGAAGATGAAAAAAGCGGAATGTCAAGCTTTTTAACAAATGAGAATATACATACTCAAAATTATTCAGCATTTGAAACAGCTGGCGGCGATGGAAAATATTGATTTAAAAAGTTTGGCATGTTTCAGGTTAATGTTTAAGGATTATTAATTTAGTGATATGTCAATAGCTGGGGTGGGATTGATTTTTCAATCCCGCCCTTTAAAATGCATAAAAAGCCAGTGGGTTTGAGCAAAGCATCAGGTCTTTCAAAGACGATTAGTTTGCAAAGCTAAGAATTGTTAAAATGCAGCAGTATTGAATTCTCTTAACTATGTTAATTTTTAGGTTAAATGTATTAAAGTTTTTCACACTGTATAAAAATTCATAAATTTTTGTTTTTCTTGACAAAAAGGTTTAATAATAGGATAATTAGCCATAGTTATGATTTTTTATAGAAAGGTATACTTTTATGAAAATAATGATTATTAACCCTGATTACGGAATGACTGAAAAAGAGCTTTTTGACAGAGTTGACATTCTTAAAAAATATGTTTCTTCCGGCACGGAAATTGTAATGGAGTGCCTTAAAGAAAATCATGTTTATATTGATTCTATGTTTGATGTTTTTCTTGCTGGAAGTGAAATTATATCTATGGCAAAAAAGGCTGAAGATGAAGGCTTTGACGCAGTTGTGCTGTATTGTTTCAGTGACCCTGCTATTTCTGCTTGCAGAGAGGCTTTAAACATACCTGTTATAGGCGGCGGACAAAGCTCTTATTTAACCGCACTTAATATATCCAGGCAGTTTGGCATTATTTTGGCCGACAAATCAAGAATTGGTGAAAAAAAGCTTTTTGTGCATGAAACAGGTGTTGCGTCTGAAAGAGTATCAGGGATTTATTCTGCCGATATTGATTGGAATGAAGATAAAGCATCAATTTTTCAAAAACTTCAAAACACAGGAAACAAACTTATTGAAGATGGTGCAGATGCAGTTATTCTTGGATGTCTTTCGTTTTTAGGCTTGGGTGAAGAACTTTCAAAAAGTCTTGGTGTTCCTGTGATTGATGCAGGAATTTCTTCTGTAAGCATGGCTGAAAGCTTGGTGAAACAAGGCGTTAAAACAAGCAAAAAGGGATATTCAAAGCCGCCCACAGGAAAAAGAACATGGAGCGGCGGAACAATTGAAATTTAATGTTTTAAAAAGTAAAGGGTTATTTTATTTCAGAGTAGTGGCAAGCCCATCTGCTTTTTGAAAAAATCAAGCAAAAGTTTTTGATATATTCTGAAATAAAGGTTCACTTTATTTGATATTTAATTAAATAAAAAGGAGAATTTTAAAATGAAAAAACTTATAAGTATGATTATGATTGGAGCTTTAGCATTAAGCGCAGCTGGCTGCAGCAAAGCACCTGAGGCACCAAAGACAGATGCCCCAAGTGTTGAAGCACCTGATTCAGAGGAAAAAGAAAAATTGATTATGGCTATAAACGCAACTTTTCCTCCTTTTGAATCTGTTGATGAGGCAAATCCAGGAAAATTTGTGGGAGTTGACATTGACATTGCCGACTACATTGCAGAAAAACTTAATGTTGAAATCGAGATTAATGACATGCAGTTTTCTTCACTTGTTCCTACAATGACAAGCGGACGTGCCGATCTTATTATTTCAGGAATTTCACCAACACTTGAAAGACGTGGGGTTGTTGATTTTTCCAAGCCATACTATTTTCCAATGAATGCTATAATTGCGGCAAAAGGCTCAAATTATAGTGAGCTTACTTCACTTGAAGGCAAAAAAATCGGTGTTTCCATGGGCACAAGCTATGCAAATGTTGCAAAAACCGTCAGCGGAGCAGAGGTTCTTGAACTTGACAGCACACCTCTTGTAATTCAGGAAATTTTGGCAGGACGTTGTGATGCGGGAATTTTTGATGCAACACAGGCGGCTGAGTTTTGCAAGCAAAACGAGGGATTGGAGTCTTTTGTTATAGCAAGCGAAATAACAATGGAAGACACATTTGCCATTGCTCTTCCAAAGGATTCAAAATATTTACCACAAATTAATGAAATTATTGACGAAATGATGGAAAACGGAACTTTCCACAATATACTTGTTAAACACCTTGGCGAAGAGGCGGCAACTCAATATGAAGAAATTGTTGCGGAACTTGAAATAGCCAAATAAAAACTTTAAGGACGGTAATTTCCATGCTGGATTTTTCAATATTGACACCATATATTCCCATGCTGATAAGTGCTGTTAAGCTTACGCTTCAGTTTACGATTTTATCAACAGTTCTTGGTTTTATATGGGGAATACTGTTGTCGCTTATTAAAATTTCAAAGTTTCATCCCCTTGTATGGTTTGGGAAAATATACACTTCGTTTTTCAGAGGAACACCTTTGCTTGTTCAGCTTATGATTGTATATTATGCTACTCCCCAGCTTACAGATTATAAAATAACGGCTTTACAGGCGGGAGTTTTAACCTTTGGGCTTAACTCTGCGGCATACATATCAGAGTCTATAAGGGGAGGAATACTTTCTGTTGACAAGGGGCAGTGGGAGGCAGCCATGGCTCTTGGAACACCTAAGGTGAAGATGATGGTAGACATTGTTTTTCCTCAGGCAGTTAAGAATATTTTGCCCTCACTTATAAATGAAAGCATTGCTCTTTTAAAAGATTCCAGTATGGTTTCAATAATAGGTGTAAGTGACACAATGAGGTGGGCAACTCTTATTCAATCTAAAACCTTTCGTGCTTTTGAGGCATTTATAGCTGCGGCACTTGTTTACTATGCACTTGTTATGGTTTTAACCACAATTGGAAATTATCTTGAAAGGAGGGCGAGAGTAAGTGATTAAAATTGAACATCTCTCGAAATCCTTTGGAAAGCTTGAGGTTTTAAAAGACGTAAGTTTGGAAATAAATAAAGGGGAGATTGTGGCAATAATCGGGCCGTCAGGTTCAGGAAAATCCACACTTCTTCGCTGTATAAATCTTCTTGAAACCCCTACAAGCGGGGCAATTTATGTAAAAGGTCATAACATTGTTGAAAAGGGTTCAAATGTAACAGAGCTTAGGAAAAATGTCGGCATGGTTTTTCAGCACTTTAATCTTTTTAAAAACATGACGGTTATGAGAAACATGACATATGCGCCTATGACTGTTAACGGACTGAAAAAAGAAGAGGCAGAAGAAAAAGCCTTTAAACTTTTAGAAAGAGTAGGCTTAAAAGACAAGGCTTATGAATATCCCAGCCGTCTTTCGGGAGGACAGAAACAAAGGGTTGCAATTGCCCGTGCACTTGCAATGGAGCCTGAGGTTTTGCTTTTTGATGAGCCAACAAGTGCTCTTGATCCTGAAATGGTTAAAGAAGTTCTTGAGGTTATAAAAGGGCTTGCCAACACAGGCATAACAATGGCTCTTGTTACACACGAAATGGGGTTTGCAAGGGAAGTTGCCCATAAGGTATGCTTTTTAGACGGAGGGTATCTTTTAGAGGTGGAAAAGCCTTCCGAATTTTTTGCAAATCCAAAAAGTGAAAGGGCAAAGCAGTTTTTGGCAAACGTACTTTAAAACAATGGTGATAAATTTTATGTTTTGTTAAAACACCAAGGATTAACTTTTTTGATAATTTGAAGCGTGCGACTTGGTTTGCACGCTTTGTTTTTTGTTTAGGAGGGAAAAAATGACTAAAACCTATGAAAGATTAAAATGGAAAGATAATGCAAAGTGTGCTGTTATGTTAAGTTTTGATGTTGACGGAGATACTATATGGAAAAACGGAAGCCGTGATTTAGAAAATGGGGAAAAGTTTATTCGTGCCAATTCGGTGGGAAACTATGGGCCAAAGAGAGCCGTTGAAAGGATTTTAGATTTTCTTGAGCGACAGGAAATACAGGCAAGCTTTTTTGTTCCCGCAAAAATTGCAGAAGATTATCCTTTGCTTATAAAGAAAATAGATGAAAAAGGTCATGAAATAGGTCATCATGGTTACCATCACGAAAGATATGTGGATTTAAGCCCAGAAGAACAGATTAATATTATAAACAAAAGTCAAAAAATATTTAAAGAGGTAATAGGCAAGGAGGCCGTTGGATACAGAACTCCTTCTGGGGATTGGTCGAGAGAAACAGCGGGAATACTTGAGGGTATGGGTTTTTCCTACTCAAGCTCTATGCGTGGTGACGACAGGCCATACAGAACTGTAATTGACGGCAGAGTAACCGATTTTATAGAGATTTCCCCTAAATGGGATTTAGATGATTTTGTTCAGTTTGGATATAATCTTTTTCCTGCCGAGCCTTCAGGACAAGACAGAATTGCGGGAATTGAGCAGGTTTATAATAACTTTAAGCAGGAATTTGACGGGTATTATAAGGAGGGGCTTTGTTTTGTTATACAATGCCATCCACAAATTATCGGCTCTCCCGGAAGGCTTATGATGCTTGAAAGGCTTATTGAATATATGAAATCCATGGACGGTGTTTGGTTTGCCAAGGGGTGGGAGATTGCAAAATGGTGGAGAGAAAACTACTAAGGAGGGGATTTTATGACGGATAAATATAAGGCTTCAGCACTTATTACAGTTAACCTTGATGCAGAGCAGTTTTGGCTTGGTATGTTTGAGGGAACTGAAAAAAGGCCGAAAACCCTTTCCATGGGGGATTATGGAATAAAAAGAGGCCTTGACAGGGTTTTAAAAACATTTAGAGATTTTGAAATTAAAACAACATTTTTTATTCCCGGCAAAGTAATTGAAAACCATCCCTATGCCATTGAAAAAATACTTAAAGACGAGCATGAAATTGCACTTCAAGGACACACCCACACACCTATGCATAAACTTTGTGCCGCACAGCAGGAAGAAGAAGTTTATTTGGCAATTGAAGCCGCAAAAAAGGCAACAGGGAAAATGCCTAAGGGTTTTCGTGTTCCGGAGGGAGAGCTTTTTAAGGAAACCCTTGACATTGTTTCAAAAGCCGGAATTATTTATTCAAGCTCTCTTTATGATGACGACAGGCCTTATGTTCATAAAGATTTGTCAAAACCATTAATCGAAATTCCTATGAACTGGAATTTGCATGATTTTCCTTACTTTGCTTTTAATTACGGGCCTGCTTTCCCTACAGGGCAGGGGAGGATATCTTCTTATGAGAGGGTAAGAGAAAACTATATTCTTGAGTTTGATGCATACAGGAACTATGGGCTTACTTATGTGGCACAGTTTACACCCCAGACAATAGGCTCTCCTGGAAAGATACAAATTCTTGAGGATATTCTTAAACACATAAATAATTTTGATGATGTTTGGGTGGGAAGATGCGAAGATTTTATTAACATGCAGCAGTATTAATTTTTTTAGGTGTATTGATTTTAAAAAGTTTATACAGAAATTAAAAAACCGCTTATTTGAAAATAATAAGCGGTTTTAAATTTATTTAAACTTTCTTATAAGTCGTTCTCTTAAAAGATAAAGCTCCTCTGATAAATCAACAGGCATAATCTGGGGATTGGCAAGACGTCTATGTTCACCCCAAAGGGTATCAAGTTCTTTTTTTGCATATTCACGTATCTCCATTGTTTTTGGAGATGTATAAACACATTCACCATTTATAAAAATAGGTTCAAGAAGTTCACGCAATGTATATGTTCCTGCTTTTAGTTTCATTTGTTTCCAAACAGCCTTATGGTCAAACAAAACCATGTCTTTATTTTCATCAAAGGTTTCGTTGTCAAGGGCAATAAGATCTGCCTTTATTTTTTTTGTTTTTTTATCATAAATACGTATTATTTTTTTAACTCCGGGAAGTGTTACTTTTGCAGGGTTATTAGACAATTTAATTTTAGGAATAAAGTTTCCATCATCATCTGTTTCTGCGGCTAATTTATAAACACCCCCAAAAGCAGGCCAATCGTCAGATGTTATAAGTTTTGTGCCAACACCCCAAAGTGTAATTTTTGCACCTTGAAGTTTTAAGCTTGCTATAAGGTTTTCATCAAGGTCGCTTGAAGCGCTTATAAGTGCATCTGTAAAGCCTGCCTCATCAAGCTGTTTTCTTGCCTCTTTTGACATGTAAGCAAGGTCGCCGCTGTCAAGACGTATTCCGTAGTTTTTAAGCTCAACACCTTTATCTTTAAGCTCTTGAAAGCATTTTATAGCATTCGGAACACCTTGTTCAAGGGTGTTATATGTGTCTACAAGCAAAATACATGCATCGGGGAACTGATTTGCATATGAACGAAAAGCATCAAGCTCGTTTGGGAAGCTCATTACCCAGCTATGGGCATGTGTGCCTTTAACCGGAACATCAAAAAGTTTTCCGGTTAAAACATTGCTTGTTCCGACACAGCCGCCTATAACAGCCGCCCTTGCGCCGTATACCCCTGCATCAGGCCCTTGGGCACGCCTTAAACCAAATTCTAAAATAGGGTCGCCCTCAGCCGCCCAGGCTACTCTTGCCGCCTTTGTAGCTATAAGGCTTTGGTGATTAATTATATTAAGAAGAGCTGTTTCAATAAGCTGTGCCTCCATTATAGGTGCTTGTATGCGCATAAGAGGTTCTAGGGGAAAAACCACCGTTCCTTCGGGTATTGCATAAATATCTCCGCTAAACTTAAATGTTGAAAGATAATTAAGAAAGTCTTCGTTAAAAATATTTAAGCTTTTAAGATATTCTAAATCCTCATGGGAAAAATGGAGATTTTTAATGTATTCTATTGCTTGTTCTAAGCCGCATGTAATTGCGAAGCTGCCGTTTGATGGGTTTGTTCTGTAAAACAAATCAAAAACAACAGTTTTTTTCTCTAAATCTGTTTGGTGATATCCTTGCATCATTGTAAGCTCATATAGGTCGGTAAGAAGTGACCAATCCTGAATATCCATGTGTATATACTCCTTCTTTGGTTAAAAAAATTTATGTGATTTAAATATATGAAAAATATTATACTACTGTTTTAAGGTTAATACAAATATTAAATTGAAGAAATAAGGCTTTTGTGTAAGTTTATGATTTATAGCGGGGAGTATATGTAAAAATAGTCTAAAGATATTTGAAAAGGTTCGATAAATTTATATTTATTAAGTATCATCATACAATTTTATTACAATTTTATGCCAAAGATTGTTTTTTGATTGAGGAACTGTATAATTTAGGAAAAGAGGGGAACGGTTTATTTGAGGATAAAATATGGTATGTATGCTTTGATGCTGGTAATAATTCATTTTGTTGCTTCTTATTTGAATTTTAGTGCCGCCTATGGTTATGAACCAACTTTAATACAAATTACTATTTCCGTTATGAGTTTGTTGGCTTGGGTAGTAATTATGTTTTTATTCAATAAAAGTGGATGGATGTTAGGGTTTGGGTTACTATATTGGAGTATTTTTTTAGCGGTTATGGTTATAGCTCTTGCGCCGTTTTCTGATTTAATGTCAGAACATTTACACAGAATTCTTCTTGTTTTTATTTTTATATTTTTAACTCCATACCTGACAATAAATTTAAAGCTTTTGATTATTATTGCGTCTGCTATGGTGATTTATATAGCCTCAATGGTTGTAAAATTAATAAAATCTACGAAATATTAAATATAGTTTGTAAGAAAAAAGTGCGGAAATGGAAAAGGCAGTTGGTAGAGTTATTTTAACCTAAGCCGTATAATTTTTCTACAAAAATGAATAGGAGGGATTTTATGAACATAGGCAACAATCTATTTAACGCACGAAAGAAATGCGGTCTTTCCCAAGAGGAAGTTGCGGAAAAATTAGGAGTAAGCCGTCAGACAATTTCAAAATGGGAAACGGACGAAACGCTTCCCGATATAAGGCAAGCCAAAAAAATGGCTGTGTTATATAACTTATCATTAGACGAGATGATTGAATTTGATGTTGATGTAAAGGAAATACAAGAAATTATTGATAAAACAAGTGAAAAAACGGAAGAAAAGATTGACTGGACTAAAGCCTGGGGAAAGAAATATCCGATTTTGATTGAATATCAAAAGGAGGTGGATATTTCTGCCTATGCTTCAAGGCTTCAGTTGATGGTTAATGAATTAAAGGCAAAATATAAATATACAAATTTAGAAGCTTTCTTAGTGTTAAAAGATATATTGGGAAAGTTATGGAAAAACAAATAAAAACATAAGAATTTACAAAAATCCTTTACAAATTTAAGTAATTACTATATAATGCTATTGATAATTATGAAAAAACGCAATGAAGAGGACAGTAAATATTTTTGAAGTTTAAAGCGAAACGGGGATGGTGGAAGCCTGTTATCAGTAAAAAATATTGAAAATCACCTCTAAGCGGCTTGTATGAAACATTAGTAATTCAAGACGGAAATTCCCACGTTAAAGGGAGGCGTAAAATTAGTTGCGCACAAAGCGGGCATTATTTTAATGCCAATTCAGGTGGTACCACGTCCCCTCGTCCTGTTATTATAACAAGGCGAGGGGTTTTTTGATTATTCAAATTAAATAAAAAAATAATAAGAATTAAAGAAACTTTTAAGGAGGAAAAGAAATGTATAACAAGGTTTCCACAAACTTGGATTTCGTTTCAAGGGAGAAAGAAATTCTTAAATTTTGGAAAGAAAATGATATCTTTAAAAAAAGCGTTGACCTAAGGGTTGGCTGTCCTAAATACACTTGGTTTGAAGGGCCGCCTACCGCTAACGGAAGACCTCATATCGGTCACGTTATAACAAGAAGTGTTAAGGATATTATTTTAAGATACAGGGTTATGAAAGGGTATGACGTTCTTCGTAAAGCAGGGTGGGACACTCATGGTCTTCCTGTTGAGCTTGAGGTTGAAAAACTTCTTGGCCTTGACGGAAAGCCACAGATTGAAGCATACGGTGTTGAGCCTTTTATTCAAAAATGTAAGGAAAGCGTTTGGAAATATAAAGGTGAGTGGGAAGACATGAGCGACCGTGTTGCTTTTTGGGCTGACATGGACGATGCTTATGTAACTTACCACAACAATTATATTGAAAGCGAATGGTGGGCTATTAAGAAAATTTGGGAAAAGGGTCTTCTTTATAAAGGCCATAAAATTGTTCCATATTGCCCACGCTGCGGAACTGCTCTTTCAAGCCATGAAGTTGCACAAGGCTATAAAGATGTTAAAGAACTTTCGGCTATTGCTAAGTTTAAAATCAGAGATAAAGAAAATGAATATATCCTTGCATGGACAACAACACCGTGGACACTTCCTTCAAACGTTGCCCTTGCAATGAATGCAAATGAAACATACGTAAAGGTTAAAACAAACAATGAATATTATATTCTTGCAGAGGCTCTTGTTAAAACAGTTTTAGGCGAAGATGCAGAATATGAAATTCTTGAAACTAAAAAAGGTGCAGAATATGAAGGTCTTCGTTATTATCCTCTTTTTGATTTTATTGAAGATGATGACAAGGGCTTCAAAGTTGTTACAGACAACTATGTAACACTTACAGACGGTACAGGAGTTGTTCATATTGCGCCTGCATTTGGTGAAGATGATGCCCGCCTTGGAAGAACTTATGACCTTCCTTTCCGCCAGTATGTAGATAGTGAGGGTAATTTCACAGAGGAAGTTAAGTCTTGGGTTGGAGTTTTTGTTAAAGACGGCGACAAGAATGTTCTTAACTATTTAAAAGAAAAGGGTATTCTTTTTGCGGCTCTTAATTTTGAGCACAGCTATCCTTTCTGTTGGAGATGTGACACACCGCTTATTTATTATGCAAGAAACACATGGTTTATTGAAATGACAAAGGTTAAGGATCAGCTTATTGCCAACAACAGAACAATTAACTGGTATCCTGACAACATCAAAGAAGGTCGTTTTGGCAACTTCCTTGAAAATGTTGTTGACTGGGGTCTTAGCCGAGAAAGATATTGGGGAACACCGCTTCCTGTTTGGGAATGTGAATGCGGACACAGGCATGTAATAGGCTCTATTGAAGAACTTAAAAGCATGAGTGATAACTGCCCGGATGAAATAGAACTTCATAAACCTTTTATTGACAATGTCAATATAAAATGCCCTAAGTGCGAAAAGCAGATGACAAGAGTTTCGGAAGTTATCGACTGTTGGTTTGATTCAGGGGCTATGCCTTTTGCACAATGGCATTATCCTTTTGAAAACAAGGAGCTTTTTGAATCTCGTTTCCCGGCAGATTTTATTACAGAGGCAATTGACCAGACAAGAGGTTGGTTTTATTCACAGCTTGCAATTTCAACTCTTCTTTTTGACCAGTCAGACTTTAAAAACTGTATTGTAATGGGTCATGTTCTTGATAAAAACGGAATTAAAATGAGTAAGCATAAAGGCAATGTTGTTGACCCTTGGGATGTTCTTGATAAACAGGGTGCAGACGCTATTCGCTGGTATTTCTATGTAAACAGTGCACCTTGGCTTCCATGCCGTTTTGATGATGCGGCTGTAAGCGAGCATCAAAGAAAGTTTATGGGAACTCTTTGGAACACATATGCTTTTTATGTGTTATATGCTGAAATAGACCAGTTTAATCCTTTTGATTACAGCCTTGACTATGAAAGCCTTGCACCAATGGATAAATGGATATTAAGCAAGCTTAACAGCCTTATTAAATCAGTTGACAAGGCTCTTGACAGTTATAAGATTACAGAGCCTGCAAGGGCGTTGCAAGAGTTTGTAGATGATTTAAGCAACTGGTATGTAAGAAGAAGCCGTGAGCGTTTCTGGGGCAAAGATATGCCGCAGGATAAAATTAATGCATACATGACACTTTACACAGCTCTTGTTACTGTAAGCAAGCTTGCAGCACCTTTTGTTCCATATATTGTTGAGGATATTTATGCAAACCTTGTTAAAAACTTTGATAAGAATGCGGCTGAAAGTATCCATTTAACAGATTATCCTGTTGCCAAAGAGGAATATATTGATAAAGAACTTGAAAAGAACATGGACGAAGTTCTTAACATTGTTGTAAAAGGACGTGCGGCAAGAAACTCGGCAAATATTAAAAACCGTCAGCCTATAGGAACAATGTATGTTAAAAGTGAAAATCAACTTCCTGAAATGTTTGTTGAAACAATTGCAGACGAGCTTAACATAAAAAATGTTGTTTTCACAAAAGATACAGACAGCTTTACAGGATATAACCTTAAACCGCAGCTTAGAACCCTTGGGCCTAAATATGGAAAAATTCTTCCGAAAATAAGCAAGGCTCTTGCTGAATCTGATTCAAGTGCATATGTTGCTGAATTTAAAAAAGGCAATACTATAACCTTTGAAGTTGAGGGAACGGAAGTTACACTTGCTGAAAGTGATGTTCTTATTGAAACAACTGAAAAAGCAGGCTTTGTTACAGAATCAGACCTTAAAACAACTGTTGTTCTTGACACGAACCTAACTGATGAGCTTATTGAAGAAGGCTTTGTGCGTGAAATGGTAAGCAAAATTCAGACAATGCGTAAAGAGGCAGGTTTTGAAGTTACAGACAGAATTATTATTTATATTCTTGACAATGAAGTTGTTCAAGATGTGGCGAAGCGAAACTTGGATGCAATTAAAGAGGATGTTCTTGCTGAAGAAATTGTTTTCGGCAAAACAGAAGGCTATTCAAAAGAATGGCATGTAAACGGCGAAAAGGTAACCTTTGCTGTTGAAAAGAAATAATTATGCATGTGTCTTAAGAAGAAAGTTTTCTTAAGACACATGTTTTTTATTTATCAAAGATGTATAATTATTTTTAAATTATGAAAGACTTACCTTATGTTTGATTTTAAAGCAAGTACCAACTTTTTCATTAAAAAACAGCAAAAATGGGTGTTTTTATGCAAGATGTTTAAATATGTTTAAAAAGAAAACGAAACATATATTAATTTACAAAAATTAGTGACTAAATACAAAAAAGTTTGTGATTTAGGCATATTTATTTTTTTTTGTGTATAATGTATAATAATTAAGTACGAGCTTGGTAGTAAAAGTATACAATCAATTATTTGATTTTTTGTCAAATGTTTTATAATCATTCACTATTTTAAGGGGGATAACGTAATGAAGAAAAAGATTACAGTACCTGAAATTTTGGCAACAAAGGGCAGTGACAAAAAAGTGTCAATGGTGGCTTGTTATGATTTCATGTCAGCTACACTTGTAAACTTAAGTAAAGTAGACATGATTCTTGTAGGCGACTCACTTGGAATGAACATGCTTGGTATGCATGGAACAGTTGGCGTAACAGTTGACGACATGGTTTATCACATTAAAAACGTTGTTAAGGCTGCTACTGAAACTTTTGTTGTTGGCGACATGCCATTTGGTTCATACAACGGCAACATCGACAAAGCTGTTGAAAATGCAACAAGAATTTTTGCAGAAGGCGGCTGTGACTGTGTTAAAATGGAAGGCGGAATGAATGCTATTCCTTATATCGAAGCAGTTGTTAAAGCCGGAATACCTGTTATGGGTCATATTGGTTTAACACCTCAAACATCAGCAATGATGGGTGGATTTAAGGTTCAGGGCAAGAGCAATGAAGCTGCTTTACACCTTCTTGAAACAGCTAAGGCTGTTGAAAAAGCTGGTGCATTCCTTATTAACCTTGAAGGTATGCCTACAGGAGTTGCTAAGAGAATTACTGAAGAACTTAAAATTCCTACAATGGGAATTGGTGCAGGCCCTCACTGTGATTCACAAGACCTTGTATGGCCTGACATTATGGGAATTAATGACTGGGTGCCTAAATTTGCAAAGAAATATGCAGACCTTAGAACAGTTATTGTAGATGCACTTGATACATTTGCTGAAGAAGTAAATTCAGGAGCATTCCCTACAGCTGAATATTCCTACAACACAAAGGTTGAAGGTTTTGACGAGTAAGAATTAAAAAGCAAATTAAAAGAGGCAGAAATTTCTGCCTCTTTTTTTATGCTATGAAACCTTGTGCTTTGTTAAACTTCGCCTGCTTTTTAAAAACAGGACGAAAATATTAAAGATAAATTTCCTTGTCCCACAGTGTAGTTTACAAAATAAAGTGCTTATGAATAGTGTTAAGTTAAGTTTTTGCCTATTTTAATTCATGTATAAACAGTCCGCTTCTTAGTTTAGGCTCAAACCATGTGGATTTTGGGGGCATAACATTGCCGCTGTCAGCAACTGACATAAGCTCTTCCATTGAGGTTGGATACATGGAAAAAGCAAGCCTTGCCTTACCGCTCATAACTTTTTTTTCCAACTCATAAAGTCCTCGTATTCCTCCAACAAAATCTATTCTTTCGTCAGTTCGAGGATCTCCTATACCTAAAATAGGTGAAAGAAGGTTGTTTTGCAATATGGAAACATCAAGACTTCCCACAGTATCTTCAGGAATTGTTTCAGGGTCTGCAGTAATTACATACCACCTGTTATTAAAAAACATGCCAAATTGATGAGGCATTTCAGGTGAAAAGCTTCCGTTTCCCTTATACGGCATTATATAAAAGTTTTTTGTTAATTTTTCTAAAAACTCTTCTTCCGTTAAATTATTAAGGTCTGAAACAACACGGTTATAGTCCATGATTTTAAGCTGGTTTTCAGGAAATATAACAGAGAGGAAGAAATTAAACTCTTCATCACCTGTAAAACCTTTGTTTTCTTCTCTTCTTTTAAGGCCTACCGCTACAGCGGAAGCAGCACGATGGTGTCCGTCTGCAATGTAGAGGGATTTTATATTTTTGAAAGCACTGGAAACCTTTTCTATTGTTTCTTCATTATCAATAACCCAAACAGTGTGTTTTATTTCGTCAGAAGAAACAAAATCATAAATAGGAGTGTTTTTATCTGTCCACTGCTCGATTATGGATTGAACATCTTCTTTATCTTTATATGTAAGAAAAATAGGGCCTGTATTGGCATTACAAAAGTCTACGTGGTTTGTTCTGTCTTGTTCCTTATCTTTTCTTGTGAATTCATGTTTTTTAATTGTGCCGTTAAGATATTCATCAATGGAAGTGCAGGCAACAACACCTGTCTGGCTTCGTCCATTCATAGTGAGGCGATAAATATAAAGACAAGGTTTTTCTTCTTTAATAAAAATTCCGTCACTAATGAATTTATTTAGGGTTTCTGCTGCTTTTTCATAAACGGGGAGGGAGTGGGGATCTGTTCCTACGGGCAGATTAACCTCACTTCTATCAATATTTAAAAAGGAATAAGGGTTGTTTTCTGTTATTAACCTTGCTTCCTCTTCATTCATAACATCGTATGGAAGGGCAGCAACTTCAGCTGCATAACTTTTGTTTGGGCGAACTGCTTTGAAGCTTCTAACTGTTGCCATAAAAACACCTCTTTTTATATTTTTCAAAGGCGGAAAACCAGTTGGGTTATCCGCCGTATGATTGCAAACAATATTTAAGTTCAATTTTAATGCTCTCTTACAATTCTTGCTTTAACAACTCCTGAAATAGCTTCAATTGCTTCTATAAGGGCTTCGTTTTTGCCTAAAAGTGAATCTAAATCTATTATAGTGTATGCCAAAGTGTTTTTTGATTTATTAAGCATATTGTCAATGTTAAGATTCTCACGGGCAAAAAGTGCTGTTATTGAGCCAACCATATTAGGAATATTTTTGTGTGCAATTGCAACACGTACTTTGCCTGTATAAACAGATTCACAGTCAGGGAAGTTAACTGAATTTTTAATTGTTCCGTATTTAAGGAAGGCTTTAAGCTGAATTGCTGCCATTTCAGCACAGTTTTCTTCACTTTCAGGAGTTGAAGCTCCAAGGTGAGGAATTGCAAGCACGTTGTCTAAATTAAGAACTTCTTCACCTGGGAAGTCGGTTATATATTTATCCAAGGTTCCGTCTGCCAAAGCCTCTTTTAAAGCGGCAGTTTCAACAATTTCGCCTCTTGAAAAATTAAGAAGACGGCAGCCTTTTTTCATTATTGAAAAAAGCTCGGAATTAAAGGTGTTTTTTGTTTTGTCATTAAGGGGAATATGTATTGTTACATAGTCACACTGTGACACAATTGACTCTATGCTTTCCGCAAGCTCAACACTGCTTGAAATGCTCCAGGCTGAATATACAGAAAGGAAAGGGTCATAGCCCATAACTTCCATTCCAAGGCTTACAGCGGCGTTGGAAACAAGAACTCCTATTGCTCCAAGACCTATTACTCCTAACTTTTTGCCCTTTATTTCAGGGCCTGCAAACTGACTTTTTCCGCTTTCAACAAGCTTATCAATGTTTTCTTTTCCTTTAAGGCTTTTGCTCCATTCTATACCTTCAACAACTTTACGTGAAGAAATGAGGATTCCTGTTATAACAAGTTCTTTAACAGCATTTGCATTGGCCCCAGGGGTGTTGAAAACAACAATTCCCTTTTCGGAACATTTTTCTATGGGAATATTGTTTGTTCCCGCGCCTGCACGTGCAATTCCAAGAAGTGATTTTGGAAGTTCATAGTTATGCATATCGGCACTTCTGACAATAATACCGTCGGGATTTGCCATTGTGTTGTTTATAACAAAATCCTTCGGCGGAAGTTTAACAAGACCTTTTTCTGAAATTGTGTTAAGGGTTAATACATTATACATTTTTTTCTCTCCTTATTTGTTTTGCATTTCAAATTTAGCCATAAATTCCACAAGGGCTTTAACCCCTTCTGTAGGCATTGCATTATATATTGAAGCACGCATGCCGCCAACTGTGCGGTGACCTTTAAGGTTAACAAACCCCTTTGCTGCTGCTTCTTTAATAAATTTTGAATTAAGCTCTTCTGTGGGAAGAATAAAGGGTGCGTTCATAAGGGAACGATCCTTTGGAACAACAGTGCCTTTAAACAAACTGCTGTTATCTAAAAAGTCATATAACATTGAAGCTTTTTCTTCATTGATTTTCTGCATTGCGTCAACTCCGCCCATTTCCTTAACCCACTCAAAAACAAGACCTGCAAAATATATGGAATATGTAGGAGGGGTGTTATAGAGTGAATTCTCTTTGGCATGGGTGTCATATTTAAGCATTGTAGGTGTTATGTCCATTGCATTTCCCATAAGGTCGTTACGAACAATGGCTATTGTAAGACCAGCAGGGCCAAGGTTTTTTTGTGCACCTGCAAAAATCAGACCGAATTTTGTTATGTCGTAGTTTTCTGCAAGAATATTTGAACTCATATCTGCGACAATAGGAACACCGCTTGTTTTAGGTATTGCAGAGTTTGGAATATGGGTTCCGTAGATTGTGTTATTGGCTGTAAGGTAAAAATAGTCTGCATCTTTATCAAATGTAGATGGGTCAAGGTTTGGGATATAGTTAAACACAGCATCTTCAGAAGATGCAACAACATTTACCTTTCCGTATTTTTTTGCTTCTTGTATTGCTTTTTTGCTCCATTGGCCTGTGTTTACATAGTCGGCTTTATTATTTTTATTCATAAGGTTAAGGGGAATCATTGCAAATTGAGTGCTGCCGCCGCCTTGTAAAAAAAGTATAGAATAATTTTCAGGCACAGCCATAAGCTCTCTTAAGTTTTTTTCTGCACCAAAAATAATGTTTTCATAGTCTTTTGAGCGATGGCTCATCTCCATAACTGACATGCCTGAACTGCCGTAAGAAACAAATTCTTTTTGAGCACGCTCAAGAACCTCAAGAGGCAGCATACTTGGGCCTGCCGAAAAATTATAAACTCTGTTCATTAAAAAACCTCCTAATAATGATAAAATACTAAAATCTAAAACCGAAGAAACTTTTTTGGCAAGGTTTTTATTTAAGCCTTTGTTTTATGAAGGCATATTTTATTTTGCCGCATATATTCTCATATGGTCTTAAATGAAATAAAAAAACCCTCGCCCCATAAAACTCTGGGACGAGAGTTTTGTTCTCCCGCGTTGCCACCCGAATTGATATGTATAATTATTTACACATATCCTCTCTTTCTGCTGTAAAGGGCAGAACCCTTCCGACTCATCGCCGGCAACTACAAAAGTGGAACACCTAATTTCACTAATCGGCTTTCACCGGCCGCCGACTCTCTGATTAGCTTAAAAAGGTTAGGCTTTTGTCACTGTTTTTTTGCTGTGTACAAATGTGTTTATTTATAGATGAGAAGATTATAACACATTATGTTTATTTTGCAAGGGGTTTTTATAATCTTTTCATTTTAAATTAAATTCAAAGAAAATTTTAAATATTTTTTTAAGGAATATTAACCAGTTTAAAATTTATATTTTTTATCATACTAATATTGCCTGAAAAAGCAGGCTTAATTTCCGTGAAAGAGGGGAAAATCATGAACAAATTAACAACAGGCTTAGTTATTGGCAGTTTAATGGGTGTTGCAGGAGCAGGATATTTAAGGATGAACAACAGCGCAAGAAAAAAAGTTGTTCGAAAGGGCAAGAAAATTATGAACAAGGCAGAAAACATGATTGATGACATGTCATCTGCCGATATGTGGTAAGTTAAGATACGGGGCAGTATAAAATGACTGCCTCAAGCGGAGTTTTCCGCAAAAACAGCCGATTTAAGATATAGTTTACTTAAATCGGCTGTTAGATATAAAATTTCAATTATGCATATCCATAAAGTTTTCTGTATTTATAAATAAATGCGGTTGACATAAACAATGTTAAAAGTTCTGCCAAAGGAACGGAAAGCCAAACACCCTTAATTCCAATATATGACGGAAGAATAAGTATTCCCGAAACAAGGAATAAAAATGTTCTTGCCATTGAAATCACAGCGGAAACTTTTCCGTTGCCCAAGGCGGTAAAAAGTGCAGAGGCATATATATTAATGCCTGCAAATATATAGCTTAGGGCAAAAAGGGGAAAGCCGCCTAAGGCTATCAAGTATGGGTTGCTTCCCTTTTTAACAAATATCTCAATAAGGGGAGATTCAAAAATAATTGAAAGTACATATATAATAACAGAAGATATACAAATAAAGCTGATGCTTATTTTAAATATTTTTTTGAGATTGTCTATATCTTTTTTACCATAGTTAAAACTTACAATGGGTGCAACACCATCTGAATAGCCCATATATATTGCAGTTAGTGTAAACTGGGCGTAAAGTATTATTGCAATTGCGGCGGCACCATCTTCTCCTGCAAGTTTTATCATGGTTATGTTAAAAAGGAAGGTGGTTACAGAGGTTGCCATGTTTGTTACCATTTCTGACATTCCGTTAGAGCAGCTGTTTAAAAGAAAAGATAAATCCATTTTTGGCTTTACAAAATATAAAAAACTTTTTTTACAGTAAGTAAAATATAGAAGCCCTGTCAAAGCGGGAATGCAAAACCCTATTCCTGTGGCAAGGGCGGCACCTGAAATGCCCATATCAAAAATTGCTATAAAAGTATAATCTAAAACTATATTTGTGACTCCTGCGGCAATTGTGCTTATAAGGCCTAAGTGGGGTTTGCCTGCTGTAACAAACAAAAACTGAAAAAGCATTTGAAGTATGCCCATTGGAAAAAACAATGTTAACATCCATAAATAGCTTTTGCTGTAGTGATGCAAAGAAGGGGTTGCGCCAAGTATTTCAACTATATCATCAATAAAAATCAGAGATAATATTGTTACAACAAGGCTTAGAAATATTCCGAATATCACTATTAGAGAAAAGTCGCTTCTTGCTTCTTCATAAAGCCCTTCGCCCATTTTTCTTGCAATTATTGCACTTGAGCCTGTGGCAAGCATTATGGAAATAGCTATAATTGTGCTTTGTATTGGATACACAATGTTTATTGCACTTAGTGCATCAGGGCCTATTAAGTTTGAAACAAAGGCTCCGTCTACCATTGTATACATTGATATAAAAATCAGCATAACAATTGTAGGAGCTGTAAATTTAAACAATGAAAAGAAAGTAATGCTTCTTCCAAGATTGTTATTCACTGTAAAACACCTCATTATAGATTTTAAAGCTTTTGAAATTATATAGGAATAAAAGAAATAATTCAATTAAAAACAGAAACTATGTAAAAAATTTATTATTTAAATAGTTACGTAAACAAATTTTAAGAATTAAAATTGATTTTAAACTGTGAAAGCAATGAAAAATATGTTAAACTTAAACAATAGATCATATTTTGTAAAAAATAGAGGAGTGATAATATGAAAAAAACATTAGCGGTTATTTTATCTGCAGTAGTTACCATTGGCTCAACAGTTTCAGCTATGGCGGGCACAGTTTTTTCGGACATAAATAATGTTCCGTGGTCAGGTGCAGAGGCTTATATAACAAAGGTTGCTGATTTAGGGCTTATGGTTGGAGAAAAAACTTCTGATGGAACAAGTATTTTCAGAGCGAAAGACAGCGTTACATATTCTGAAACGGTTCAGCTTGTTTATAACATTTTAAAAAATGATAAAAAAGCTTCCGATTCAGACGCAAGAGTGATTAAGTGGAAACCTGCACTTGAAGGATATAAAATTCCCCAGTGGGCACATCAAGCAGTTTCTTATGGTTTAGAGAAAGAAATTGTAACAGTGAAAGACCTTGAAGGTTTTATTAAAAATGGTAATAGTGCAAATGCAACACGAGAAGATGTTGCTGTAATTTTTGGACGGGCATTGAGTGAAGATTATCCTATTAAAAACAATCCTCTTTTGGATTTTAATGACAGGGCAAAGGTTACGTCTTCTGCGGCACCATATGTTAATCTTCTTTATGAATTAAAGATTCTTGTTGGGGACGATAATAAAAACTTTAACCCTAAAAATTATATTAATAGAGCAGAAATGGCTGTTGTGACAACTAAAACCTACAGCGTTGTTACAGGAGAGGAAATTAACATTGGAGTTGGTGAAATAACAGGAACCGTTATAGGAGTTACAGATTCAGGGTCTAAAAGAACACTTGAAATTAAGCTTAGTGACGGGAAAATCATGAAGCTTACAGGAACAGGTTCTACACCTACAACATATGAAGGCAAGGAAATAAGCTTTGCGGAAATAACAGCAGGCGATAACCTTACTGTTACATATTCTGCAGACACCATTACAAAGGTTATTGTAAACTTTGATTTTATAAAGGCATCAGAGGAATCAGTAAGCGGAACAATAAACTACATGACAAGTGAAAGAATAACAATCAATAAAAACATAGGAGGTTCTGATGTTTATAATCTTTCGCCTTTGGCAAGCATAAAGCTTAATAATGAAGATGCATCTGTAAGCCAGATTACAAGGATTATTGATAACGGAGTTACTGTGAACGTTACGGTTAAGCTTTCTGGAGGAATTGTTACGGCAGTGAGCGCACAAGGTCTTGAAGACACTGTTCAAGGTGTTATAACAAAAATTACAAACAATGAAATAACAATTAAACGTACGGGAGGAACCTCCAAAATATATGGAATTTCAAATTACGTTACAGTAAGGTATGAAGATAAATCTTCAAGATTAAAAGAAGTTACAAATGCTGTTTCTGACGGAATAGAGGTTTACGTTGTTGCCACTCTTGATAAATCAGGGGATGTGGAAAAAATTGCTGCCAATATTTCAAAAGACGGCGGAGTATATTCAGGTGCTGTAAAGAAACTTACTGAAGAGAGAATTACAATAGTTGATTCAGAGGGAAAAAGCACATATTATGATATAGATAAAAATGCAGTTGCTGTTTTTGAAGAGAAATCTATTACTCTTTACAGTCTTGTAAGGAAGTTTGATGACGGAACAGCCCTTTCGGCAAAAATTTATCTTAACAGTTCAGGGCAAGTTGCAAAAATTGATTCAAGCCTTGAAGACAATAATTTAGGAACAATTTCAAGCATTTCTCAAAGGGATATAACGATTAAAACAAACAGCGGCATTGAAAGAAAGCTTCTTTTAGACCAGGATGTTGTTGTAAGGTTTGGAACGGAAACAGATTTATTAACAACACTTATTGATGTTTATGAAAAGGGAAAAACTGAGGTTACACTTACATTAAACAGCAAAGATGTTGTTGTAAGAATTGTTGCTGACATAGATTCGAAAAAATATGATGTTATTTCCGGTGATGTTTCAGCGGTAGGGGCTGACAGTATAAAAATCGGAAACAAAACAATATATATTTCATCTTCAACAACAGTAAAAGTAGATGGCAAGGAATCTTCGTCTTCAGATATATATAAACGATATCAAAGAGGGGAAGTGCTTTATGCAAGGGTTGCTTTTTCAGATAACTTGGCAAGAACCATAACAGCAACTGTTGAAGAAGCCACAGGAAAAGTAACAAATCTTGTAAAGGGACAAATTACAATTTCTACAAGCTCCGGTCAGGTTACATATGATTTAACCGAAAATAAAGATCTGACAATAAAAATCGACGGCTCAAGAATAGACACTGATTTTTCAGAGTTTTATTCACTTTGGTTTATAGGCAAAAATAATTATGATGTTGAGCTTTTCTTTGATGATGGAAAAGTTATAAAGATTTTGGCAAAAACATTATAATTTAACAAAGGAATAACATCAAAGCATATGATTTAGGGAATGTGCCAAGAAAGTCCATAGGTTAAAAGTTTAATTAATAAAAAGCATCTTTAGATTTAAGCTGTACTTAAAAATAAAGGTGCTTTTTAAATTATAACTCCAAGCTTTATTTCTTTAGTTATGACCATGCATTATTAAAAAATATATTCATATTATAGAATATATTAAAGCTAAGGAGTTTTTTATGGATAGAAAGATTGGCAATAATCCTTTTAACGCTGTTGATCATGGTGCGGAGCCTTATATATTTAATATTGATAAGGACACAATGAAAAACACAAATTTCAGAACTGCAATATGGACTGGGTCTTACTTACAAATTACTTTGATGAGCCTTAAAGTAGGAGAGTCTATTGGGGTTGAAATGCATACTGATGTAGACCAGTTTATAAGAGTTGAGGATGGGTATGCCCTTGTGGAAATGGGCAATTCAAAGGATAGGCTTTATTATAAAATGAGCATAGATGATGATTATGCGGCGGTTATTCCTGCCGGAACATGGCATAATATTACAAATACAGGGAGAGCTCCGCTTAAACTGTATTCAATATATGCACCTCCTGAGCATAATTTTGGAACGGTTCACAAAACAAAAGAAGAGGCAGAAGAAGAGCATCACTGAAAAAGGTTTAAAATTTCCGCTTTAATCTTTAAAATTAAGGCGGATTTTTATTATAGTAATTTTAGTTATAGTGCATATTAAAAAAGCGGCTGAATAATTTATTTTTCATTAAGTTCCCACAAAAATTTTAAATAATCACGAACAGAGCATTTTTGCTTTTCATTTAGTTGTGAATACATTAAAATAAAGTCCAAACAATCAGTTTCTTCATCAAGAATGTCTTTAAATGTTTCATAAGTCTGATTTTTATTTGAATTATGGTTTTTCAGTGAGTACAGATTGTTTTTTTTAGCCATAATAATTATCCTTTCATTTTAAATTTTACACTGAGTTTTAAAATTAGGAAAAAATTATAATTTATAGTTATACTTAAATAGTATACTATACAAACGGTTAAAAAACCAATATGATATTTAAATAAGTTTTTAAAATGTAACCTTTCAAACTTTTAATATAAAAGATTAATAATATAAAATTTAGTGTGAGTATAAAGTTTTAATTATTTATAGCCAATTTATTTTTTTATTCGTATATATTAAAGTTAGTAAGAAAATTATGCGATTTTAAAAAAGAGAGTTTTTAAATTTAATTATGAAAAAAATTCACCAATTTCCCTTTGTCGACAAAGTAATAAATGTTATGGTTGATAAAATAGCTAAAAAAACCTATAATATAAAGGTATAAAGATTATAGAAAGAGGTATTTTTATGAGATATGAAGGTGCGGTTTACAGACCTCCCAGTGAAGCGGGAAGTTTAATAATTCAGCTTACAATAGGTTGTGCAAGAAATACATGCACATTTTGCACAATGTTTAAAGATAAACAGTTCAGGGTTAGAAAACTTGATGATGTTGTTGAAGACCTTCTTATGGCAAGAAGATATTACAGCAGAGTTCCTGTAAAAAGGATTTTTCTTGCCGATGGAGATGCTCTTATTGTTAAAACAAAAGATTTACTTTATATAATGGAAAAAATTAAAGAAATATTTCCTGAGGTTGAAAGAATTTCGGCATACGGAACTCCTGCTGATGTGAATTTAAAAAGTGATGAAGAGCTTAAAATGCTTAAAGCAGCAGGCCTTGACATGGTTTATGTGGGCGGTGAAAGCGGTGACGATGAAGTTCTTAAAGATGTTAAAAAAGGTGTTACGTCAGCTGAAATAATTGAGGCAGGATTAAAGCTTAAAAAAGCCGGAATTATTGTTTCTATTACATTTATTTCAGGCCTTGGCGGAAGAAAAAGATTTGTTGAACATGCCGTTAATACAGCAAAGACAATAAATGCCATGAAACCTGAATATGTAGGGTTTTTGACTTTGATGTTAGAGCCTGGAACAGAGCTTTATGAACAAAAAGAAGCTGGGGAATTTGAACTTTTAGAGCCGAAAGAGATTTTGCAGGAAATGCGGCTGCTTATTGAAAATATTGATTCCGAGGGCACTGTTTTTCGCTCAAACCATGCCTCAAACTATATTTCTTTAAAGGGCACATTTAATCGTGACAACGAAAGTATGCTTAAACAAATTGAAATTGCAGAAAAAAGCGGTGCGCTTAAACCAGAAATGTACAGAGGATTTTAGGAGGAAAAAATGTCTTTAATAGGCATAATAACGGGAATTCTTTTTTTCTTAAGTCTTGCCGGCTTTGCCGTTACTGGGAAAAGGCAATGGCTTAGTGTTTGGATTTGGTGCGGTATAGCCTTTTTAGTTTTACTTTTTACGCCGGAAAACGGAAATATAAACGGCCTTGTGTTGCTTATTTGTGCCATAATGTGCATACAAATTATATATTCCCTTTGGGGTGTAAAGCTTTGGTGCACAGATACAAGGAAAAGAAAAGGTATTCTTTTTACAATAATTTTTGTTATGAATTATGTATTATGTATATATTGTTTTTATCAGAGTTTGTTTTTAACAAACATTTTTGAAGGAATGAATGCTAAAAAATTAATTTTGTTTTTAATATTGGTTGCGGCTGCGGCTGTGACATCTTGTATAATGCAGGGTATTTCTGTTTCTGCGGTTGATTTATATTTTTCACAAAAGCTGCAATTTCCTTTAATTGATTGTTCGCCTGTTATTAAAGAGGGGTTAAAAGATTCCATAATAAAAAAACAAGCCATAAAAGGCGTTCAAAACGGAATAACATACAATTTTTATATGACGCAAAAAGCACATCTTCTTCTTAAGCCATACAAATCTTTTGTGTTTAATGTAAAAAAAGGTGTTTTTGGAGGAATATATGTTGTGGAAGATGTTTATGCTATGGTTTCTAAAAGAAGAATAAAGCGTGTTAACAGGCTTCTTGGCAGAAAAGTTCTATTTGCTTTTCTTTGTGTTTTACTTATAATTCTTCTTTTTATAAGAATAATAACAGGGGCAAATTTTGAAGAGATTTTTTTAATGATTGGAAGAGGTGTACTGATTGGAATTAAATAAAATAAGGGTTATGAGTGTTTTTGGAACACGTCCGGAGGCTATAAAAATGGCTCCTCTTGTTAAGGCTTTGGAAAATCATGAAATGTTTGAAAGTGTTTTGTGTGTAACGGCTCAGCATAGGCAAATGCTTGACCAGGTTCTTGAGATTTTTGACTTAAAACCTGATTATGATTTAGATATAATGAGAGAAAGACAAACCCTTGAAGAAATAACTGTAAGGGCTTTAACAGGGCTTGGGGAGGTAATGAAAAAAGCAAAGCCTGATTTAGTTCTTGTTCACGGTGATACATCAACAACCTTTATAGGCTCTCTTGCAGCCTTTTACAACCAGATTAAGGTTGGACATGTTGAAGCTGGGCTTAGAACATATAATAAATATGAGCCTTTTCCAGAAGAAATGAACAGAAAGCTTACGGGAGCTATCGCAGACTTTCACTTTTCTCCAACAAGTCTTGCAAGAAAAAATCTTCTTTTGGAAAACATAAATGAAGAAAATATTTTTATTACAGGAAACACTGTAATTGATGCTTTAAAATCTACTGTTGAAGAAGATTATGTTTTTCAAACCGAAAGTCTTAATAACATAGATTTTAAGAATAAAAGAATAATCGCAATGACCGCCCACAGAAGAGAAAACCTTGGAGAACCGCTTAAAAACATATGTAATGCAGTTAAACGTATAGCGGAAGAGTTTGAAGATGTTGAATTTGTTTATGCTGTGCATAAAAACCCTGCTGTGACAGAGGTTGTTTATGAAATACTTGGAGATAATGAAAGAATTCATCTTACAGAGCCTCTTGATTTAAAAGATATGCATAACCTTATGAACAGGTCTTATTTTGTAATGACAGATTCAGGCGGACTTCAGGAAGAAGTGCCATCTATGGGCAAGCCTGTGCTTGTTTTAAGAAATGTTACGGAAAGACCTGAGGGTGTTTCTGCAGGAACCCTTAAGCTTGCAGGCACTGATGAGGATGTTATTTATAAAATGGCGAAGGAGCTGTTGATAAATCAGAGTTTATATTCGTCAATGGCGCAGGCTAAAAACCCCTTTGGTGACGGGTTTGCATCTGAAAGAATAATTGAAGCAATATTATATTGTTTTGGCAAAGTTAAGGAAAAACCGACGGATTTTAATATTAATAATAAGGAGGCAGAAGGCATGAAAGAAGAAAGAATGGCAATTTTATCTATGATTGAGAAAGGAATAATTTCGGTTGAAGAAGCTGAAAGACTTTTTGATGCAGTAGAAAGAAAGAGGGAATCTGATGTGGGTGACAAGCTTGGCAAATTTTTTTCAAAAGCAGGTGACGGCTTAAGCACCATAGCTAAAACCGTTGGTGAAAAAACTGAAAAGCTTGTTGAAGAAAGCAAGCCTGTTGTAAAAAAAGCAGGAGAAAAACTTGACAAGGCCATTGAAGAGGCTAAACCTGCAATGAAAAAGGCAGTTGATACCGTTGCTGAAAAAACAGAAAACCTTAAAAAAACATATGAAAATAAAAAGCATGAAGCAAAGTCTGATTATGAAGCGGATGAGTCTGATTTTGAAGAAGATGTAATAATTATTCCTTTTGAAGAGGCGAAAGCTTCACAAGAGGAAGTAAAAGAAGAAATGCAAGAAGAAGTAAAAGAGGAAACAAAAGAAGAAAATTAAAGCGGTTTTTGGAGTGACAGGCAGCTTGCTTGTCACTCCAATTTACGAAAAGGTGTATTTATAAGTTTTAATATAATTAAAAATTTGTTGGGAGTTTAAGGCAATGGATAAAGATAAAAAAACAAGGTTTAAAGATGAGGTAATAAGTTGGGTTAAAACAATAGCCGTTGCCCTAATATTTGCTTTTTTTATAAATAATTTTGTTATTGTTAACGCAACTGTGCCCACAGGCTCTATGGAAAACACAATAATGCCAAAGGATAGAATTGTGGCTTCAAGGCTTTCTTATTATTGGGGTTCTCCTTCACGTGGGGATATTGCAGTTTTTAAATATCCTGATGATGAAACAATTCTTTATGTTAAAAGGGTTGTTGGACTTCCGGGTGAAACTGTGGAGATAAAAAACGGTCAGGTGTATATAAACGGAAACAGAGAAGTTTCCGCAGATGAATTTGTAAAAGAGGAAACAAACGGTGATTACGGCCCTTATACTGTGCCCCAAGGGTGTTATTTTATGATGGGGGATAACAGGAACTGGTCTGAAGATTCGAGATTTTGGATGAACAAATATGTACAAGAGGATAAGATTTTGGGTAAGGTTTATTTTAAATATTATCCGCAGATAAGAATGCTTAAATAAAATTTAAAGCACAATAAAATCAAAACTTTAAGGTTTAATTGCTTAGCAAACCACAACTTTGTTGCAGCGGAGGAGTTAACAATGAAGCATGAATGGAGAAAGGCTGAAAAAGAAATTTATATACCTAAAAAAACACCTGAAAAGCTGTTTGTTCCTAAGTTTAAGTATTTTACTATAAAAGGCGAAGGAAATCCAAATTCAGAAGACTTTACGCAAAGAATTGAAGTTTTATACAGGCTTAGTTATGGAATAAAGATGATGCCCAAAAGAGGATTTTATCCAGGGGGCTATTATGAATATACAGTTTATCCTAGTGAGGCTGTTTGGGAATTGGATGAAGATGGTGTTTTAGACAAGGATAAGCTTAAATACACCCTTATGATAAGGCAGCCTGATTTTGTTACAGGGGCTGTGGCAAGAATGATTACAACAACCATAATAAGCACAAATCCTCACCCTCTTATAAACGAAGTTAAGTTTACCTCAATAGAAGAGGGGGATTGTGTTCAAATTCTTCACACAGGCCCTTATGAAAATGAGCAGGAAAGCTTTGAAATAATGGATAGATTTTTAGAAGAAAATAATCTTTCAAGAGAAGACAAAACCCATAAAGAGATATATCTTAACGACCCTAAAAAAACAGAGCTGCAGAAACTTAAAACAGTTTTAAGATATAAAATTAAAAGTTAATAAAACCAACAAAATTTGGCGGAAGCTGCGTTTAAAAGATAAATGCAGTTTCCGCCAATTAAATTAATGGTTATTTGAAAATAAACATTTTTTAGAAATGTGTTTAAAATTAATAATCGATAACTGCACCCTTTGCAGCAGAAGAAGCCACTCTTGAGTAAAGTCTTAAATATCCGTTTGGAATTTCTTTTTCAGGGCGTTTCCAGTTTTTAAGTCTTTCAGCAATAACCTCATCAGGAACATGAAGTTCAAGCTTGCCCTCATTTACGTTAAGATAGATTTCGTCACCATCTTCAACAATTGCGATTGGCCCGCCGTCTGCAGCCTCAGGGGAAATATGACCAACGAAGCAGCCGTTATTTGTGCCTGAGAAACGTCCGTCTGTAATAAGTGCTGTTGAAAGGTTAAGACCCATACCATAGAGATATTTCATAGCCTTATACATTTCTCTCATGCCGGGGCCGCCTTTAGGGCCTTCATAACGAACAACAACAATATGTCCCGGTTTAACTTTTCCGCCAAGGATTGCTTCTTCAGCATCTTCTTCAGAGTCAAAGCAGATAGCTTTTCCTGTAAATTCATATAATGATGGATCAAAAGCACCGGGTTTTGTTATGCCTGTTTCAGGAGCAAGGTTACCACGAAGAACTGCAAGGCCGCCTGTTTGGCTGTAAGCTGTTTCTTTTGTTCTGATAAGCTCGCTGTTTTCAGGGTATGCATATTTAACATTTGCAAGTGCCTCACCCATTGTTACGCCGTTGGCTGTCATAACATCACCATAGATGCTGTCACCAAGGTGCTGCATAACTCTTGGAACACCGCCTGCATAGTAGAAATCTTCAAGGCTCCAGTGACTTGCAGGGTTGATTTTTGCAAGCTGAGGTGTTGTTTTGTTAAGCTTATCAAATTCATCAACAACGTTAAATTCTTCATAGCTGATTCCTGCTTCAATAGCAATTGCGCTTAAGTGAAGAACAGCATTTGTTGAGCCTGAAACTGCAAGGCAAGTTTTAATTGCATTTTTTAAAGAGTCTTTTGTGATAATATCACGAGGTTTTATATTTTTCTTTGCAAGTTCAACGCACTTTGCGCCTGTTGCATAGGAATATCTTAATCTTTCAGCATAAACGGCAGGGATAACAGCACTTCCTGTTAAGCTAAGGCCAAGTGCCTCAACAACACATGCCATTGTATTTGCTGTTCCAAAGAAAGAACATGAACCGCAGCCTGGGTTACATGTGTCTATAAGGTTATCAAGGTCGTCTCTTGTGATTTTGCCTGCTGTAAGCATACCCATAGCTTCGTCGGGTGATGTTCCGTCGGATTTTCTTCCGTCGAAATAAAGACCTCCAAGCATTGGGCCTCCGTTAATAAGAATTGCAGGAATGTTAAGTCTTGCGGCAGCCATTGTCATACCGGGAATTATTTTGTCACATGAAGCAAGAAGAACAACTGCGTCAAGCTGGTGAGCCTGAACCATGATTTCAACTGAATTACAGATGATTTCTCTTGAAGGAAGAATATATTTCATTCCCACATGTCCTTGTGCAATGCCGTCACAAGCTGCTATAACACCAAACTCGCAAGCTACGCCGCCGGCTGCATAAATACCTCTTTTAACATATTCTGAAACTTGGTTAAGGTTATAGTGTCCGGGAACGAGCTGATTCCATGAGTTGGCAATACCTATTCTTGGTTTGTGACCTAATTCATCTTCTGAATAGCCCATGGCTTTAAAATATCCTTTAAAGGATAAGTCCATAAATTCTTCACTGCGGAATTTTTCCATTTTTAATTTCCCCCTTAAAAATAAAATAATAGTATAAAAACAATATAAAACCAGGCTTTCGCCGAGTAATCAAGTTAGATGTTTAAATCGGTGCTTATTGCAAGGGAAGTTTTTTTAAGTTCTTTTGCGGCTTCCTTTATGTTTAGGTTTTTTATTCTTTCTGTTGGGCCTGTAAGGCTTATTGAAGCAATTATTATGCCGCTTTTGTTAAAAACGGGAACGGCTATACAACTGATTCCCAGTTCATATTCTTCATTATCTACAGCATAACCATATTTTTTTATAAGTTCCAATTCTTTTATAAGTTCTTCTTTATCATCAATGGTGTTTGGAGTTTTTTTGAAAAGCCCCAGGTTTATTATGTTTTCAGAGTTGTCTTTAGGCAAAAATGCAAGATAGCACTTCCCCACACCAGTGCAGAACAGTTCTTTTTTTGTTCCTATTCTTGTGTTGATTGAAATGGAGCTTGGAGATTCTGTTTTATCAAGATATACAATATGTCCGTTTTCTTCAACTGCAAAAAGACATGTTTCTTGAAATTTGAAGGAGAGTTTTTGCAGATGGTGATTAGCTGTTTTTGTAAGAATATTACTTTGTGATGTTGCGCTTGCCAAGGATAATAGTTTAAGGCCCAGGCTGTACTTAAGTGTTTCAGGGTTTTGTGTAAGATAGCCAAGGTTTGCCAGTGTGCTTATAAGTCCGTAAGCTGTGCTTTTGCTTAAATCTAAGTAGTCTGATATTTCTTTAACGCTTTTGGGTTTATTTTCCGGCTCGAAAAATTCTAAAATTGCACATGCACGTTCAATAGATTGAATATTCTTTGTTTTTTTCATACATATAATCCTCATATCGTTCGATAATACAAGATGAAGTCCGTAAATTATAGTATTATAATAACAAAAAACTTCTTAATAGTCAATAAAAATGTAAAAATGCTTCTTTTTTCTGATACAAACATATCAATGAAAAATATGGAGTTTTATTAGAATTTTAACTGATTTATAAATTAAATTATATGGGTAATTGAATTTTCTTTTGGGAACTATTTAAACCATGAGGTTTTTAGTATTCGAAAATTTATCTTTGCTTTAATTTAATTAATTTATAAAAATGGCTTTGCTTTAACGACAAAATGATGTATAATCAGCCAAGATAAGTACACTCGGAATTTGATATATATAGAGGGAGAAATTCATATGTTTTCTAATTTATTCGGATTTGGGGAAAGCATAGGCATAGATTTGGGAACGGCATCTGTTCTTGTTTACATTAAAGGACAGGGAATTGTTGTCAGAGAGCCAGCTGTTGTTACCATTGACAAAAACACAAATACAATTTTAGCCGTTGGGGAAGAGGCACGGCAGATGCTTGGAAAAACTCCAGGAAACATTGTTGCAACAAGACCTTTGAAAGAAGGCGTTATTTCAGATTATGACATTACGGAAAAAATGCTTAAGCATTTTATTGAAAAAGCTGTTGGTAAACACCCTTTTGTTAAACCAACCATTGCGGTTTGTGTTCCCAGTGCTGTTACAGCTGTTGAAAAAAGAGCTGTTGAAGACGCAACAAGGCAGGCGGGGGCAAGAAATGTGCATATAATTGAAGAGCCTATTGCGGCTGCAATAGGAGCGGGAATTGATATTTCAAGGGCATGCGGAAGTATGGTTGTGGATATTGGAGGCGGAACAACAGATGTTGCCGTTATATCTTTGGGAGGAACTGTTGCCAGCACTTCCCTTAAGATTGCCGGGGACAATTTTGACGAGGCCATTATCAGGTATATGCGCAAAAAGCACAATGTGCTTATAGGTGAAAGAAGTGCGGAGCAGCTTAAAATTAATATAGGAACGGCATATGAAAGGACAATGTCTGTTTCAATGGATATAAGAGGAAGAAACCTTATAACAGGACTGCCTAAAAACATTACGGTTAACAGTGAAGAAATGCTTGAGGCACTAAGTGAATCGGTAAATGCCATAACTGAGGCTGTGCATGGAGTGCTTGAAAAAACACCTCCTGAGCTTGCGGCAGATATTTCTGACAGAGGAATTGTTATGACAGGCGGAGGAAGTCTTCTTTATGGTTTAGACAAGCTTATTGCTGAAAAAACAGGAATTAACACAATAATTGCCGAGGAGGCAGTTAGCTGCGTTGCTATTGGAACAGGGCGATATATTGAATATCTTGACGGTTCAAATGAAAGAGATCGTGCAAGGAAAAAAAGAGAAAAAAGAAAAAGAAAAAATGAAACAAGAAGTGATTTATAAAAAAATATAGATTTATCTAAGATTTTGTTTGACAAAAATAGTTTGAAATGATAAAATACATCAACTAACATACTTATCAAGAGTGGTGGAGGGACAGGGCCCTATGACACCCGGCAACCGGCATATTAAAATGTATCGGTGCCAATTCCCACGTTTGTGCTTAAAACACAGGCGGAAGATGAGTTAGAGTGTTTATTAAGCCCTGAAAAGGGCTTTTTTTATTTCTATAGATTTATATTTTTAGGAGGAACGAAAAATGAGCAGAAGATTATTTACATCGGAATCTGTAACCGAGGGGCATCCGGATAAAATCTGCGACCAGATTTCCGATGCTATATTAGACAATATTTTGGCACAGGACAAAATGGCAAGAGTTGCTTGCGAAACAACGGCAACAACAGGAATGATTTTTGTTATGGGTGAGGTTACAACAAACTGTTATGTTGATATTGAAAAGATTGTAAGAGATACTGTTCGTGAAATAGGTTATACAAGGGCAAAGTTTGGTTTTGACGCTGACAGCTGTGCAGTTTTAACATCACTTAAAGGGCAATCTCCTGATATAGCAATGGGGGTTGACAATGAGGGTGCGGGAGATCAAGGCATGATGTTTGGGTTTGCGTGCCGTGAAACTGAAGAATATATGCCTATGCCTATATATCTTGCGCATAAGCTTTCAAAAAAACTTACAGAAGTGCGTAAAAACGGTATTCTTGAATATTTGCGTCCTGACGGAAAAAGTCAGGTTACGGTTGAATATGTTGACGGAAAGCCTGTAAGGGTTGATGCAGTTGTTATTTCCATACAGCATGCGGCTGACGTTGACCATGAATCGTTACAAAGGGATATAATAAAATATGTTGTAAAAGAAGTTATACCTTCACAGCTTATTGATAAAGATACAAAATATTTTATCAACCCTACGGGAAGGTTTGTAATTGGCGGCCCACAAGGAGATGCAGGACTTACCGGAAGAAAAATTATTGTTGACACCTACGGAGGTTATGCCAGTCATGGCGGAGGTGCTTTTTCAGGAAAAGACCCTACAAAGGTTGACAGAAGTGCATGTTATGCGGCAAGGCATGTGGCAAAAAACATTGTGGCAAGCGGCATAGCCGACAAGTGCCAAATTGAGCTGGCATATGCCATTGGTGTTGCACAGCCTGTATCTGTTCTTGTTGATACTTTTGGAACAGGAAAGGTAAGTGATGAGAAGCTGGAAAGCATTGTGCAGAAGAATTTTGACCTTACCCCTACGGGTATAATCAACCGTTTTGACCTTAGAAGACCAATATATAAGCAAACAGCGGCATACGGTCATTTTGGAAGAAACGATTTAGATTTGCCATGGGAAAAGTTAGATATGGTTGAAGTTTTTAAAGAATATCTTTAAGAATGAAAAATAGGGTTTGGCAGATTTATATATTTTTTGAAAAAAGGCAAGTCAAAAACCCATGTAAAAACCCGCATATGTATGCGGGTTTTTACATGGGTCAATGAATAAAGACTCACTATTTTAATTTTTTATAAAGCAAAGTATATTTCTATATTTCTTTTTCCATTTCGTCCAAAAGGTTTTTAAACACTTCCATGGCATTATCGAAAGGCTGACAGGTAGTCATGTCTACACCTGCATCTTTAAGAAGATCGATTGAATATTGGCTTGTTCCTTTTGATAGAAAATCCAGATATTTATCTACGGCAGGTTTGCCCTGTGTAAGAACTTTTCTTGAAAGTGCTATTGCCGCACTATAACCTGTTGCATATTGATATACATAAAAAGCGTTGTAAAAATGAGGTATTCTTGCCCATTCCATATCTATTTGTTCGTCAAGAACTATACCGTCGCCGAAATATTTTTTATTAAGGTTTCTATATATTTCACAAAGACCTTCACATGTTAAAGGCTGACCTTTTTCAACCATTTCATGGGTTGTTCTTTCAAATTCGGCAAACATTGACTGACGGAAGAATGTTCCTTTAAACTGCTCAAGAAAATAATTAATCAGATATCTTTTTGCTGTTTTATCCTCAGTTGTTTTAAGCATATATTCCATTAAAAGGGCTTCGTTAAAAGTTGAGGCAACTTCCGCAACGAATATTTTATGTCCTGAATATATATAAGGCTGTTTCTTCCATGTGAAATAGCTATGAAGTGCGTGACCCATTTCGTGAGCCAGTGTGAACATACTGTTTATATTGTCGGCATGATTTAAAAGCACATAGGGATGCCCCGAATACGTTCCCCAGCTGTATGCACCGCCACGTTTGCCTTCGTTTTCATAAATATCAATCCAGCCACCGTTAAAGCCTTCTTTTAGAGCTTTAATATATTCTTCCCCCATAGGTTCAAGAGCCTTTAAAACCTTTGATTTAGCATCTTCATAACTTATTTTCACATCGGCTTCGGCAACAAGAGGTGCATATAAATCGTACACATGAAGCTCTTCCACTCCAAGAAGTTTTTTTCTTATACTTATATAACGATGCATAAGCGGAAGGTGTTTTTCCACAGAGCTTATCAAGTTGTCATATACCTTTACAGGGATATTATCATCATGTAAAGCTTCCTCAAGTGCAGAGGGATATTTTCTTACCTTTGCATAAAACACATCTTTTTTCACACTTGAAAAGTATGTTTGAGCAAGGGTGTTTTTGTGGGAAATATAGCTTTCGTAAAGAGATTCGAAAGCGGCTTTTCTTGTATTAACGTCATTGCTTTCCATGAAGGTTACATATCTGCCTTTTGTCATTGGCATTTCTTCGCCTTTTTCATTTTTTATAGGTTTGAATTTTATATCAGCATTATTAAACATTCCGAAAATATCTTCTGCTGTTGTGCTTATTTCACCTGTTTTTGCAAGGATTTCTTCTTCGGCAGGTGTAAGAATATGATTTTTTTTGCGTGTTATATTTTCTAAATAATGTGTAAATACTTTAAGGGAAGGTTCTTCTTTCATAAAGGTTTCAATTTGCTCTGTGTTTATAGAGCTTATTTCTGGGTTTATAAAGGATGTTATTCCCATAAGATCAACCATAAGCATTTCAGCTTTTGTGCTTTGTGCTTGATAAAATGAATTTGTGCTGTCTTGATGCAGACGCATATTGGAGTAGACATAAAGTCTGTCTGCAGTGATTGAAATTTCATCACAAAGGTTAAGGCAACCAAGAAGGGCTTGAGAGGAAGTATGGAGTGTGTTTTTAAACTTTGTTATTTCTTGCATTTTTTTTGAAACGGTTTCCAATTCTTTTTCCCAAAGCTCATCACTTTCATACAAATGCTCAAGTGACCACTTAAATTTATCTTCAATTTCATTTCGTTTTAAAATTTTTTTAACTGTCATTTCTTATCTCCTTTTATATATTAAAAATTAAGTTATGGTTTTTATTTACAAAACACAAGCTTTTAAAAGTGCTAATATATAGACTTTGTGATATTATATCATAAAAACAAAAGAAAGCGGCGGCAAAGCCGACATTTTCTTTTGTCAATGAACGAGTAAAACTTAAAAAGTTTTATGAGTAATATAATCCGCTGTGAC
>JAXGXT010000008.1:0-64895 GCA_040772665.1 Lachnospiraceae bacterium
GTGACACGATTTGTTATTCTATACTGTTGCAAACCGTTTGTCAAGAACTTTTTTATCTTTTCGTTTCACCCCCGTTTGATGCTTGTTACTTCTTGGGTGACACGAATATTCATTATATAGATTTATGAAAAAATGTCAATAGATTTTTTAAAAGTTTTTAAAATATTTTTTTATCTAAAAATCCTTACCTTTATATATAACAAAAATAAGCCTTTAACACATTAAGCTGTATTAAAGGCTTATTTTCTTTTTAAACTTATTTCATTTTAATATAACAAAATCCTAATTGCTCTTTAAACTAAAATAAATTATATATTTCTTAATTGCACTTGTTTGAAGACTTTTGAGTTTTTGAATTATTGCTCTTGTTTTGTTTTTCAGTATTAAGATTATATTCCTGAGCAAATTCTGTTCTGTTGTTATTTTTCTCAGTTCTGTTTGAGTTCTTTTCTTTCTTGTCCATTTTCAGCACCCCTTAATAAATTATTTGCAAACTGATTTTTGTCTGCAACATTATTATTAATAAAAAGAAAAAAAATATTCATTCTAAGTCTTGGACATAAATAGGAATAATAATTTCTTGACCAACTTTTATTTTATCACTTTTCATATTGTTAAATTTTTTAATTTCTAAAACATAATTATTAGTAGAAATGTCTTCAATTTTATACTTTTCTGCAATTTCCCATAAAGTATCACCTTTTACAATATCCACTGATTTATAGTAAACATTTCCGTTCCATTTTCCGGTGCTGCCGAAAGAAATTTTAGCACCAACCGAGAGTATCATTACAGTAACCATAACAAAAACATACTTTCTCATAATCAGCACTCCCTCAAACGTTCGTTCTTAATATTAATTAGAATATACACAAACGCACGTTCATTGTCAAGTAGAATTTTAATTATTTTCGAACACAGGTTTGAACTTTTTTAAAAACTATGCTATACTTTTTATTAACAAACCAACTTTTGTAAAATACTATTATTTTGAGGTGATAAAATGTCTGATTTGTCAGCAAAACAACAGCAAATCCTTGACTATCTTAAAAGCGAAGTTCGTGACAAAGGCTATCCTCCTTCCGTCCGTGAAATATGTGAAGCAGTAAATCTTAAATCTACATCAACAGTTCATGGCCACCTTGAACGTCTTGAAAAAAAAGGATACATAAGGCGAGATCCAACAAAACCTCGTGCCATTGAAATTTTCGGAGAAAACCCAAGATATGATTCCTCTCAGGAGCTTGTTAATGTTCCTATTTTGGGAACAATAACTGCAGGCTCTCCTATTTTAGCTGTAGAAAATATTGAGGATACTTTCCCCATTCCTGTAAATTATATTAACAACGATGATGTTTTTATGCTTCGTGTTAAAGGAGAAAGTATGATTGGAGCAGGAATTTTTGATAAAGACCTTATTCTTGTCCGTCAACAGCCTACAGCCAATAACGGAGATATAGTAGTTGCCCTTATAGAAGACTATGCAACTGTTAAAAGTTTTTATAGAGAAAACGGCCATATAAGGCTGCAGCCTCAAAACAGCAGCATGTCCCCAATAATCGTAGAAAACTGCATTATTCTCGGCAAGGTTATAGGCCTTTTCAGAAAATTTAATTGCTAAAATAACTTGCTTAGGAGGATTTTAATGCACGGAATAATCAGAACAGCTGCGGCAGTGCCCAAGCTAAAAGTTGCCGATTGTATTTATAACACAGAAGAAATACTTAAAACCATAAAAAATGCAGAAATGGAAAAGGTGCAAATAATATGTTTTCCTCAGCTTTCCATAACAGGCTATTCATGTGAAGATTTATTTTTCCAAAGGCCTCTTTTGAAAGCTGCGGAAAATTCTTTGTCTGAAATACTTGAAAAAACGAGGAAAATAGATATGGTTTTAGCCTTAGGGCTTCCTATATTTTTAGAAAATGCCGTTTTCAATTGTGCAGTTGTTGCCCATAAAGGGAAAATACTTGGTGTTATTCCTAAAACACAAAACGCAAACCATGAAGAACTTTGTGAAAAAAGATGGTTTGCGTCAGCTTTGACTGCTGTTTCATCAGAGATAAAAATTTGTAACCAAGTTGCCCCCATTGATAAAAACATTATCTTTAAATGTGAAAAAATGCCTGAACTTTCAATAGGAGTTGAAATCGGAGGAAATCTTTGGAATCCTATACCTCAAAGCAGCCTTCTTGCAATTTCAGGCGCAACCCTTATTTTAAATCTTGCTTCAAACAACGAAATTGCCGCAAAGCATGAATATAGAAAAAATGCAATTCTGCACAAAGCGGCCTCGGCGGCCTGTGCATATATTTATGCATCAAGCGGCATAGGAGAATCAACCCAGAATACGGTTTTCGGCGGTTATGGCATGATTTGTGAAAAAGGCCGCAGCCTATCGGAAACCGAAAGATTTGTAAATGACGGCCAGCTTATAATTTCCGATATAGATTTAGAAATGCTAACCGGCGACAGAATGAAAAACACTTCCTTTTCAGCAGAATTTATTAATAAAGATGATTTTAAAAAAGTTTATTTTGATATGACAGAAAAAGAATTTCCAACTCTGAAAAGAAAAATAAACCCATGCCCCTTTATTCCTGAAGATAATCACGTTAAAAATCAACGCTGCAGTGATATTTTCAACATACAAGTAACAGCTCTTGCCAAAAGGTTTGAGCATACAAAAGCGCAGTCTTTGGTTATTGGAATTTCAGGCGGCCTTGATTCAACTCTTGCACTTCTTGTTTGTGTTAAAGCATGCGATTTCTTAGGTCTTCAAAGAAAAACAGTAATAGGTATAACAATGCCCGGCTTTGGAACAACCGACAGAACTTATAATAATGCTGTTTCTTTAATGAAAGCTCTTGGAATAACAATAAAAGAAATTTCTATAAAAGAAGCCTGTATACAGCATTTTAAAGATATAGGCCATGATGTTAATAACCATAATGTAACATATGAGAATGCACAGGCAAGAGAGCGCACACAGATTTTAATGGATATTGCAAATATGGAAAACGGGCTTGTAGTCGGAACAGGAGATTTGTCTGAATTGGCTTTAGGCTGGGCAACTTATAACGGAGATCACATGTCAATGTATGGTGTAAATTCAGGTGTGCCTAAAACCCTTGTAAAAGTTCTGACTGAATATGTGGCAAATTCCCAACTTCTTGATAAAAGCTGTAAGGACATACTTTTTGATGTTATTGACACTCCCGTAAGCCCTGAACTTCTTCCGCCGAATGAAAAAGGTGAAATTAATCAAAAAACCGAAGATATTGTTGGCCCTTATGAACTGCATGATTTTTTTCTTTACTATGCGGTAAGGTTTGGGTTTTCTCCTTCTAAAATTTTGTTTCTTGCAAAAAATGCTTTTGAATATGTTTACAGTGAAAAAACTATACTTCAGTGGTTAAAAAACTTCTATGCAAGATTTTTTAATAACCAGTTTAAACGTTCATGTCTGCCCGACGGGCCAAAGGTAGGAACTGTAAGCCTTTCGCCAAAAACAGATTGGCACATGGCAAGTGATGCCAAAGCCAGTGTATGGCTAAAGGAAATAGAAGAACTTGAGGAATCTTTAAATAAATAAATTAATATGTGCTTTTTCAAGGGGTATCTTCAACTTGGAATATCCCTTTGTTAAGCACATATATACTGTTAAGGGGATGTTATAATGTGGGATAGATGTAAACTTAAAGAAATGGGGAAACAAAACTTTAAAAAATCTTATTTAGCGGCTTTTGTTGTTTCTTTAATTTTTATGCTTGTAAGCGGCGGTATAGGCGGCGGAAGATCAAATAGCACAAACGGCCATAATAATCTTTATGAAACAAATACAATTTTAGATAAGGCTGAACCAATGGTATCCGCCATGTCAGGCTCTTTTGAAAGCCTTTCCATGGGTAAAGCCATAATGCATTCAATAGACGGAGTTTTTAAAAACAGTTTTTTTCTTGCTGTAGTTTCAATCTCTGTTATAATCACCATATCCGTTGTTCTTTTTTTAAGACTGCCCATGGAGGTTGGAAAAAACAGATTTTTTATGGAAAACATTAATGAAAAACCTCAAATATCCACAATTCTTTATTCATATAAAGAAGGACGTCTTAAAAACACTGTTTGGACTATGGCCTTTAGAGATGTTTTTATATTGCTTTGGACTTTTCTTTTAATAATACCTGGAATTGTTAAAGGCTTTGAATATTTTGCGGTTCCATACATACTTGCTGAAAACCCAAATCTTCCAAGACAAAGGGTTTTTGATTTAAGCAAAGAAATGACAAAAGGACACAAAATGGATTTATTTATATTAAACCTTTCCTTTATTGGCTGGTTCATATTAAATGCTGTAACATTTAATCTTTCAGCCCTCTTTTATGTAAATCCATATCTCAATGCAACCTTGGCACAAGCCTATGAATTCCTTAGGCAAAAAGCCCTTTATAACAATTTTGCAGATATTTCAGAGCTTCCTGGTTTTTTAGAGCAGAACAATAATTTGTTTTTCTCTTAAACCTTATTCACAACAAATAGAAAAAGGTCGATTTTGTCAATGACAATACGGCCTTTTTTTTAGTGGTTTTCAAAGTCTTTTTAAGATTTGTTTGAACACTTAAAATCTATAAACTTCTAAAACTCATCAATTAACTCAAAATATACGGCCCTTCCCTTCTAATCAAACTTTTTTAAAACTAATTCATAAAGTTACTTTTTTTGCTTATTAATTCAAATCTTTTCAAAAAGCCAATTAATTTGTAAATTACGCCAATAAAAATAGTTAAAGCTTTAATTTTATCAACTTTTTAATTGTAAATTTTAACTTTTTTCGTTATTATATAAGTATATAAAAACTTTCTTATAAACATATTAAAGACAGAAGAAAAGAGAGGCCACAATGAACAGAAAAAGAAAAATTAAAATTATAGACTGGAAAATATATGTCTTTCCCATAAGTGTAATAACCATATTTTTTATTGCTATTGTATACTCGTTAATAAGTCTTACAAATGCCTTTTTTATAAATCGTATGATGGAAAACTCAAACAGACTTGCAAATAACCATATGGCTTCATTAACAAACTCAATCAATGCCACAAAGGCTATCGACGAGCTTTTAGATGAAAAGCTTTTTACGGCCTTAGACAATCTTTCTTCAAACCGTGACAATTTAAGCAATGACTATTTAGCTTCTGCCGCAAAAAGGTTAAAGGTGGATAAAATATATTGGTACAACTCAATGGGTAAAGTTATTTATACTTCTGATGATTTTTCAGGCTGGCAGGCAGTTGAAGGCTATCCCATATATGATTTTATGCAAAGCGGAAAAGACTTGCTTATAGAGCCAATCCGTGAAGATTCAGCCGCAAAACTATATATGAAATATGCCCAGATGAAAACAAAAGATGAAGAGTATATTCAAATAGGAATTTTGGCAGACAACATCTATGAAATGACAAAAGACTTTGCTCCTGAAAAACTTATGGAACTGCTTATAGATGAAAAGGATATTCTACACGCTCATTTTCTTGATAACAACAATAATATAACATATTGCAGCGGATCCCACGAAGATGAATACCACACATTAAACGATGAAGAAAAAAGACATATCAGTAACAATAAGCCCTTTTATTCTAAACTCATATATAACGGGGAAGAGATTTATGAAACTCTCATGCCCATATATGTAGACAATATAAAAACTGGTACATTGGCACTTTATTATTCTTTTAAAAGCACAAATATGCTAATAAAAAATCTTTCTTTAATTATTACAATCTTTTTGTCTTTAATTTTTGTTACATATGGAATTATGACAATTTCAATAATAAGAAAAAATAAAAAAATAGAAAAACTTGCATACTATGATTTAGAAACTTCTGCATTTAATAAAAATTATCTTTTGGAACTTTTAAAATTACATTCTCATAGTGAAGAAAGAAATAACGATATTTTATGCATTGTTAAATTCGGCAATCTTCATCTTATAAAACTTATTTTCGGACATGATGCTTTAAGCGATTTATTATTAATAACCTCAGATAAATTAAGAACCCTTCATCTTGGCGAATACGAGCTTTTTAGATATTCGGAAGAAGTTTTTATTATATATATATAACAATATAATAAAAGCCTGATGGAAGCGGGAGAAAAGATTTTAAGAGCTTTAAAAGAAAATTCTGAAAGTATAGAGATTGAAAAACTAATGTCAAAAAAGGTTGGAATACTTAAGCTTAATGACAAGCCTGAAAAAATCTGATTATTTCACAGAATAGGGTCCACCTATACGCCTTTCAAGTCCACTAATAATTGTAATAAGTCCACCTGTTAATTAAATACATCAATTCACACAATAGTTCCGCTTACATAAATCTTTCTGTACAATTAAAAGGTAGCAATAGCTACTAAATTTACAGAAAGGGGGCCAATATTATGGCCAAGAAAATCAAAGTAAAGCTCATTCTTGAGTTAAGAGCAGCCAATATGTCTAGAAATTTAATAGCTAAGACTAGATGTATGGCTAAGGACTCTGTTAGCGATGTTATTCACATTGCTGACAAACTAGGTATAACCTTTGAAGACGTAAAGGATAAGTCAGAGGAGGAAGTTTACCGCATTTTTTATCCTGATAAATTTGCAGTAGAATACCTATACAAGGACCCAGATTATGAGTATGTTCACAAAGAATTAAAAAAAGTAGGAGTAACCCTTAAACTACTTTGGCAGGAGTACTGTGATAAAGCTAATAGCCTAAATGACATACCCATGGGATATACAAAATTCTGTGAAGGATATGGAAGTTATACAATCTCCAACAAACTAACAAATCATTTAAATCATAAACCAGGTGTAGTTACAGAAGTTGATTGGTCTGGTCCAACAATGGAATTAGTAGATACTTCTACAGGAGAAATTATTAAAGTATATCTTTTTGTAGCTACCCTTCCATACAGCCAATATACCTATGTAGAGCCGTGCCTAGATATGAAACAAGACACTTGGCTTAGATGCCACATTAATATGTTTGAGTACTTTGGTGGAGTAACTATACGCACTGTCTGTGATAATCTAAAAACAGGAGTTATTAGACATCCTAAAGAAGGGGATATAGTTTTAAATCAAAACTATGAAGCCTTAGGATCTCACTATATGACAGCAATCATGCCAACGGGAGTTAAAAAACCAAAACAAAAAGCATCCGTTGAAGGCACCGTTGGGAAAATAGCTACAGCAATAATAGCTAAGCTAAGAAACAAGACATATTATTCGTTTCAGGATCTAAAAAATGATGTAAACAGGGAATTATCAAACTTTAATGAAAATCCCTTTCAAAAGCGTAATGGGAGTCGAAAGGAAATCTTTGAGGAAGAGAGAAAATTCCTTCGAGAACTTCCAGATATACCATATGAAATAGCAGAATGGATATACAAAAGAAAGGTAAATCCAGACTTTCACATAGTATATGATAAAAATAGATACTCATGCCCTTATCAATATGTTGGGAAATATGCTGATTTGAAAATTACCGATAGAACTTTAGAAATTTACATCTCTAAAGAGAGAGTATCTACTCACACCAAATATCCTGACTATATAGAAGACAAATATTCAACACATCCAGAAGATATGCCAGAACAATTTCTACAACCAGAGAAAGATGATGTAGCCATACGAAGATGGGCATATTCCATAGGTAACAATACACTAGAAGTTATTGAGCGTATATTTGCAGGTGTAAAGATAAAAGAACAGGGCTACAATCCTTCCCTGTCCGTTTTACGATTAAGTAATGCATATTCAGAAGCCCGTCTAGAAAAAGCTTGTGAATATGCCTTAACCAAAATAAAAACTCCTCGTTATCAACATCTTAAATCTATTTTATCATCTAATCAAGACCAAATTTATCTTGAGAATAAAAAGGCTTCTGTAAATCCAATAAAGAACATTGGTGGATATGTCCGTGGTTCTGAATATTATGGAGGTCAAGGTAATGATTAACGATGAAACCAAAAGAAAACTAAGGGAGCTAAATTTAAGTGAATTAGTAACAGCATTGGAAACCCAACAAAGAGACATACATTCAGCGGCTTTAACATTTGATGAGAGGATACAAAGGTTAGTAGATTATCTGTACCAAGAAAAATATAACAGTAAAATTCAAAGACTTATGAAATTATCAAAGTTCAGGCTTCCTAAAGCAGAAACAAATGACATATATTACTCAAATAGAGGGATTGATAAAAATCTAATACAAGAGCTTTCAACATGTCAGTTTATCGGGACAAGTTCAAATGTCATATTCCAAGGATTCACAGGATCTGGTAAAACATATCTTTCATGTGCTCTAGGAAGACAAGCCTGTAAATATCAAATTAGAACAAGATATATTAGATTACCTGATTTATTGATGGAATATGATGAATCAACCCTTACTACAAAGGGAAAGGTAAAGCTGCTTAAGAAGTATAGTAGTTTTGGCCTTTTAATTTTAGATGAGTGGCTTCTTGAAGAGATCTCAGAAGAAGAACAGCACTTTATCTTTGAATTAATCGAAAGAAGGCATGATCAAACCTCTACAATTTTCTGTACTCAGTACAGAAGGGAAGATTGGCATAGTAGGTTAGGTGGAGGAGTTCATGCTGATGCCATAATGGATAGAATAGTCCATAATGCAGTATGGGTGGAGACAGGTTCAATGAATATGAGAGAATACTATTCAAACCAAAATACATTTAAATAAAATTAAGCAAGAGGAGATAGGTGGGAATCGGCCGCCGCGTACTAGTTGTAGGGAGGGTACCCTCCCTACAACTAGTACGCACATCTTCTTAATCTAAGTTGATATTGGACTCATAGTGCGAACTACTGGACTCATTAGCAAATACTAGTGGATTTATTCAGTGTTATTAGTGGACTCTTTAATCCGTAATAATCAAAAATCAACGATATCCTTAAATATTTAGAAATTGTTATAGGAAAAATGGAAGAATTAGATGATGACAGCTGTTGGATATTCAACGAAATGATGCAGGAATGTTTAGTGTTGGACGAAATTATGGAAAAGGAACTGCGAAAAGCAAAATTTAGTAACTATGATGAATTTCATTTGGAATATCAACCGCTTCTTGACCTTAAAACAAACCAAATTGTAGGCACTGAAGCATTAATTAGATGGAAAAATGAAGAGCTTGGAAAAGTCACTCCTATTCAATTTATTAACATAGCTGAAAAATCTCAACAAATCATTCCCTTGGGAAAATGGATTATGGAAACTGCTTGTTTGTTTATAAAAAAACTTGAGCATGAAAATTTTGATAATGTAAAAGTTTTTATTAATATTTCAGTTGTACAAATATTAGCGGAAAGCTTTATGAAAGATTTATTAAACACCATAGAGCATACATGCATAAACCCTCAAAACTTAGGTATTGAAATAACAGAAAGCAGCTTTATGGAAAACTATGAAATAGTTAATGAAAAACTAAACGCCTTAAGAGAAATGGGAATAAGCATCTCCCTGGATGATTTTGGAACAGGATATTCGTCATTGTCTTATTTGAAAAATCTTAATATTGATTTGCTTAAAATAGACAAATCCTTTGTTGAAAACATAGTTAAAGAAGATTCTGATGAAATTTTTATTAAAAGTATAATTCTTTTGGCAGGACAATTAAACTTAAAAGTAATTGCAGAAGGAGTTGAAACATCTGTGCAAAAAAACTATTTAACGGCTAAAAATTGTGATATCATGCAAGGCTATCTGTTTAGCAAGCCGCTTTTAGCTGAAAATATGATAGAACTTTTGAAAACCCAACATAATAAAAAAATATAATTTATTTAAACATAAAAAAGGAGCATCCAACACAGATGCCCCTTTTTAAAATGTAAGACTTAAACTTTATATTTTTTATATACCATCTTTATACAGCTTATCCAGCCTATGTTTTCTTTCCCGCCAGTCGGGCATATATTTATCCATAAGGCAATAAAAACTTCTGCTGTGATTAGCCTGCTTAAAGTGAAGAAGTTCGTGCATAACCACTTGCTCAATACATTCTATATCCGTCTTAATAAGCTGCAAATTAAGGGTAATGTTTTTCAAAGACGGTCTGCAGCTGCCCCAACGGCTTTTCATATTTTTTATTAAAAATTCAGGATATGGAATGTTTTCATCTTTAACAACTTCATATATTTTTCTAAGTGCATCCTCAAATATAATTTTAGAACTTTCAAAAAGCCATTTTAAATAAATCTCTTTAAGGTTTTGATCGCTTTCATACTCAGAAGTATATATTTTTATAACTTTTTCCTCTAAAATCACCTTTTCATATTCACTTTTATAAACTTCAATTACATAAGGTTTTCCAAGAAAATATACTTTCTTTCCGTTATATACCTCATTATCAGGCTTAACCTTGTTATATCTTTCAACTTGAGCAAGATTTCTTATAATCCATTCAGCCTTGCTTTCAACAAAATTGTTTATATATTCAACAGAAACATCTTTTCTTGCAGAAACAAATATCTCACCATATTCATTTATGCGAAGATTAAGGTTTTTTACATGCTTTCTTGTTAAATTATATTCAATTGGTATGCCATGGTAAAAAGCAGTTCTCCTGCTCATAAAACTTCACCTTACAATCATTTTTTATAAAGGGCTCTGACAGTTTCGTAAAGGTTTTGTTCCTCTCTTATTTTAAGCTCGCTTCCAAAAGTTACAAAAACACTTTCTTCCATTACCTTTCTTATAACATCGCTAAATTCTTTTACATCTTCTTCCGTAACACAAAGCAGTTCATCTCGGCTTTTTTGAATATCCTCTTTGGTAAGCCCAAGGAAATATCTTGACACCGCCATTTCAACACGTTCTGTTTTACTTTTAGGTTTGTCTATAGAATTTATAGCACCAAGAGTGTGTTTTGTCAAATCTCTTTCAGAAAGCTTAATTTCCTCAAGAAAATCAGCCGCATCACTAAAGGCATCTAACGTGGATTTAATGTTAGGGTCACGGTATGAATAAAAAATCATTCTTCCGCCTCTTTGGAAACTGCATCCACAGCCGTAAGCCCCTCCTTTAACACGAACAACATTCCACAAAAACTCTGTGTTTATTATATTAGTAATTACATTCATTTTGCCGCTGAATTTAAAACCGCTTACTTCAAAATCCCCAACCCTTGCATTATATACAACCTTGCCGCCAGTTTCTATTGCCTCACTTTTTGCTGTTTTTACAAAATTAAAATCAGCCTTAACAACGCTTACTGACGGAAGCTTTCTTCTTATTTCCTCAATATATTTTCTGTTTTTTTCAGCATTTTCTCTGTCACAGGAAATAAAGGATATAAGGTTTTCTTTGGTGAAAATTTGCTTTGAAACCTCCAAAAGCTTTTCACAAACACCAGGCACATCCTCAACAGCATTTATAATCATGTCACTAAACTCAATGCCATCAATAAGCTCAAGATAAAATCCTTCCTTGTCAAGCATATATCCGCTTCTTCTAATTGCCGCTAAATGTCCGTTGTTATCATAGTTTCGCTGATACTCAGCTTTTAAATCCAATAATATTTTCCGCACACTTTCCTCTTTTAAAAAATCGGTTTTAAAAATTATTTCGTTTAATATATCGTAAAGTTCGTCAATGTTTCTTTCAAGTGCCTTGGCACGAACAACTATCACAGGCTTCATGCTTTCTTTTGCGCCATAAACAGTTGCCCTTGCGTTTATCCCGCCTGTATGCATATTTATCTTTGTCGGAAGTTTTTCAAAGCTGTATTTTTCAGTATCAAGCTTGCCTAAAGCACGCCCTAAAAGCCCTGCATATGGTATAAGCTGTCTTTCCAATGCCTCAAAAGAAAAAACAAGTCTATTATAAATAATTCCGTTTGTGTTTTGAGGAATATAAATAATATTTTCATTTTCTTCAAAAACATCAAAGTCTGCCTTTTTATCTATATCTTCTTTTCTTAAAACAGGAATTTTTTCAATAACTTCCTGTGAATCCGGCTCACTTTGGTATTTTTTTAAATTTGATGTTTCAGTTATAAGTTTTTCTATTTCCTCATCACTCATACTGCTTTTTAAGTTTTCAAGCCATGCCTTTGTCTTTTCTTCTGTTTTTTCCTGTTTTCCTTCTTCTGCCGCAACCCCTGTTAAAGAATATTCTTTATTTTTAAGAAGTTTTTCAGATATAATATTTTCAAAATATCTTTTGTCAATACCATCTCTTATGGTTTTAAGATGCTCATATATTTTAACAGCTTCCAAAGGGTTTTGACCATGAAGCCAGCCCTTCATCATTTCTATGCCATAAACAAGTCCTTTAGGTCTGTATCCATAATCCTCTTCTCTAAGCATAAACTCGTAAAAATTTACAGCAGATAAAATAAGCTCCTTATCAAGCCCCTCTTCAACAATTTTTTCAAGGGTGTTTATTACAGTGTCTTTAAAAAGACCAATTTTTCTGCATGAAGAATTCTTGGCAACAACGCTGAAAACCATTTCATATGAGGAAGAATCAAACCAGCCTTCTGCCGTTTCGGCAATTCTTTTTTCAATAAGCACTTTTTTAAGCGGTGAAGCACCTGTTGCCAAAAGCACATAACTTAAAATTTCCATGCTTATTGAAAGTAAAGTATCTGTAGATTTTCCGACAATAAAATTCAGCGAAAGAAGACTTTCATTATCCGTTTTTGTTCCAACAGGCACAGAAAATGTATCTGAAAGCAAACTGCTTTTAGATTGAGAAGTTTCCTCATGTATTATGATTTCCTCTTTTCTGTCATCATAATTACTTAAATATTCATCATTTATGTGCTTAAGACATTCCTCTATATTCATATTTCCATAAAGATAAAAAAAGCTGTTTGAAGGGTGATAATATTTATTGTAAAAATCTATAAAGTTTTTGTATGTCAGCTTAGGAATAGCATCAGGGTCACCGCCGCTTTCAAACTTATAAATGCTGTCTTTAAAAAGACTTTTGTTTATCGCATTGTTAAGAATTCTTTCAGGAGAAGACATTGCGCCTTTCATTTCGTTATAAACAACTCCGTTTATAGTTACGGGGCTGTCCTTTTCTTCTAATTCATAATGCCAACCCTCCTGTTTGAAAATCTTTTCCTCTTTTAAAACAACAGGATTAAAAACAGCATCTAAATACACATCCATAAGATTTTTAAAATCTTCATTGTTGCAGCTTGCAATTGGATACATGGTTTTATCGGAAAATGTCATAGCATTAAGATATGTGTTTAAAGAGCCTTTCATAAGCTCATTAAAAGGGTCTTTTGCAGGATATTTTTTTGAGCCGCAAAGAACAGAATGCTCTAAAATATGAGCCGTTCCGCAATCGTCTGTGGGGGGAGTTTTAAAAGAAACAAAAAACACCTTATTATTGTCATCATTTTTTGCATAAAAAAGTTTCGCACCGCTTTTTTCGTGAACAAAAACATAACACATGCTGTTTATGTCCTCAACCTGTTGGCTTTCTATAATTCTAAATCCAAAATAGCTTTTATCTTTTTCAAAATCCATTTTATGCTCCTCCTGCTATATTTTAATTTTTAAAATCAATCAGTCTAGTTTATTATACTTTAATTAAAGAAATATTAAAAGGCTTTTGTTAAAAAAATATCATATTCTTTCAACATTTGTTTGTGAATATAAAAAAATACCTTAAGGAAAACTCTCAAGGTATTTTTTGATTTTAAAAATTTAAGCTTTTCTTTTTGTTGCTTTATTGTGTAAAACTATAATTGCACATAAAAGAAGTCCTATGGAAACAGCCAGTGTTAAAAAGAGATTTGTTGTTACCCCCGCAACAATATATCCAACAAAACAACATGCGGCAACCAAAACAGCATAAGGTATCTGAGATGACACATGGTCTATGTGGTTACAGGCAGCCCCTGTGCTTGAAAGAATTGTTGTGTCTGAAATAGGCGAGCAGTGATCACCAAAAACCGCTCCTGCAAGAGTTGCTGAAAGTGATATAATCATAAGATGGGGCGCAACCTCACTGCAAATTGAAGCAATTATGGGTATAAGTATCCCAAATGTTCCCCAGCTTGTTCCTGTTGAAAAAGAAAGAAAACTTGCCACAACAAAAATTATTGCCGGAATTAAAGCTACAGGCATGTTTGAAGATGAAACAACATGGCTTACGTATTCCCCCGTTGAAAGAAGATTGCGGCAAACACCGCTTATTGTCCATGCCAATGCAAGTATAATTATTGCTCCTGTCATAGACTTCACACCCTCGCCTATTCCATCCATAAAGCCTTTAAATGTAATAACTTTTCTTGGAATAAAAAGAATAAACGCAACCATAAGAGAAACAAAACTGCTAAGAGCAAGTGCAACTCCCGCATCTGTGTTGCCAAAGCCTTCTGCAACAGTCATTCCGCCCTCAAAATATCCGCCTATGTAAAGCATGGAAAGTATTGATAAAATAATAAGGGCAGCAATTGGAATAATAAGGTCAAAAACAGTGCCCTTCTCACAAACATCAAGCTTGCTTAATTCATCCTCACTTGTCATGGAGGGAGCATTTCCTATGCTGAAATTCAAATTTCCGTCTTTTATTGCTGCTTCTTCAAACTTCGCCATAGGCCCGAAATCAAGGTTAAGAGTGCTTATAAGAATAACCATTAATATTGTTAAAATGGCATATAAGTTATAAGGAATAGATTGAATAAAAGCCTCCATTCCGTTAAGACCCGTATCTCCCATTTGGCTTATAACAGATGCCGCCCAAGAGGAAACAGGTGCAATTATGCAAATAGGTGCCGCAGTGGAGTCAATTATGTATGCAAGCTTTGCATGGGAAATCCTGTGTTTGTCAGTAACAGGTCTCATAACAGTTCCAACTGTCAAACAGTTAAAATAATCATCAATAAATATAACAATGCCAAGCACGCTTGTTGCAAGCTGTGCCCCCACACGTGAATTAATCTTTTTAATTGCCCATTCGCCATATGCTTTTGAACCGCCGGCTTTTGTTATAACAACAACAAGAGCACCGAGAAGACAGAGGAATATTACAATAGGAACATTTTCAGCAAATTTTGAACTCATAAGTGCAACAGTTGTATCAATGGTTTTAATAATAATGTTAAAAATACCGTTTGTGGTATACGCAGAGTAAATAAGCGTTCCCGATAAGATTCCCAATATAAGGGATGAAATTACTTCCTTTGTTATAAGTGCAAGTGTAATCGCCAAAATAGGCGGCAATACAGATAAAAATCCGGCTTGAATTGACTCCATTATTAAAATACTCCTCCCAAAATTCCAATAAAATTTATTCGAATTATACCACAAGAGCAAAAGAAAGCGGCGGTAAATCCGACATTTTCTTTTACCAAAGAACGAATAAAACTTGAAAAGTTTTATGAGTAATATAATCCGCTGTGATAACAGCGGCAGAGCCGTTTAGGCTCTACTGCAAATGAAATTTGCAGACATTATACCACAATATAGCCTAAATTTCAACGTAAACCGTATGTTTTGGCATAAATTGTCGATTAAATAAAAATATTTTTTAAAGAAATAAAACTATTGACAAATAAATAATATGGTGATATCCTTTTTAACATATACAAATTAAACCTTTGATAAAGAATAGTAAACTTAAAATGAATTTTCAGAGAGTCGGCGGTTGGTGTGAGTTTCGACATGGATTTTTTAGTTGAATGGACTTTTGAGGGCGGCCTGAACACACAACATGTTATTAGGAGCCGACGGGAACCAAACCCGTTATAAATAAGGAATGTATGTTAGTACATTTTAGAGTGGTTCTTTAAGAACAATTTGAGTGGCACCACGATTATAGTTATCTATAACCGCCTCAAGCATAGATTTTGCTTGCGGCGGTTTTTTTATTTGTTTTTAACTACAAAAGCAAAAACTCAAAAAAATTACTAACAAAAATTACTGTTTTCTTATAATTTAAAAGGAGGATGTTTTTATGAAAAAGAAATTATTATCGGTATTAATGGTGTTTACGGTGGCGGCTTCACTGGCTGCATGTTCAACCCCTGCACAAAATCAACTAAACTCAACAACGCAAAACCCTAAGGATATCACAGAAAAACAATATAAAATAGGGATAAGCCAGTTTGCAGCTCACGGCTCCCTTGATAACTGCATGGAAGGCTTTTTAAAAGGCCTTGAGGAAGAAGGCATAAGCCAGGATAAAAACCTTACAGTGCTTTTTGAAAATGCTTTTGCAAATCCCGGAACAGCAGGACAAATTTCCAACAACTTTGTTTCAAACAATGTGGACCTTATTTGTGCAATTGCAACACCAAGTGCAGCAACGGCATTTACCTCTGCCATGGATACTGAAATACCTGTTATATACACAGCCATTACAGACCCTGTTGAAGCAGGCTTTGCAAACGAAGACGGAACTTCCACAGGCAACATAACAGGAACAAGTGATAAACTTCCTGTTGAGGCACAACTTCAAATGATTAGAAAAATACTTCCCAAAGCAAAAACCTTAGGCATTATGTACACAACAAGCGAGCCTAACTCTATCTCCGCAATAAAAGAATATGAAAGCCTTGTGGAAAAGTATGGTTTTACACTTGAAACTGTGGGAATAAGCGAACTTGCAGACATTCCCCTTGCGGCAGACAACTTGATTACAAAGGTTGACTGTATAACAAACTTAACAGATAATACAGTTGTTCAAGGTCTTTCAACAATTCTTGAAAAAGCTGGTTCAAAAGGTATCCCTGTTTTCGGAAGCGAGGTTGAGCAGGTGCAAAACGGATGTCTTGCAGCTGTGGGCCTTGATTATGTAGAACTTGGAGTTATAACAGGAAAAATGGCGGCTAAAGTTTTAAAAGAAGAAGCAAAGGCTTCTGAAATGAAGTTTGAAAGCATAACAGAATTCGGTTTATACTTAAACAATGAAACAGCAAAAACACTTAACATTTCAATAGATGAAGAATATGCAAAAAACGCATTGGAAATTTTCTAAAAATATAGGAGGAATATATAAATGAAAAGAAAATTAACATCATTATTAATAGCTATGGCAGTTGCTGTTTCTGCAACAGCCTGCTCAACCCCTGCACAATCCACACCGCAAACTGAAACCCCGCAAACTGAAAAACAGCAATATAAAATAGGAATAAGCCAGTTTGCAGATCACCCTTCCCTTGATAACTGCCGCATAGGCTTTTTAAAAGGCCTTGAAGAAGAAGGCTTTGTTGAAGGAGATAACCTTACAGTTGCCTTTGAAAATGCTTTTGCAAACCCCGGAACAGCAGGCCAGATTTCCGACAACTTTGTTTCAAAAGGCGTAGACCTTATTTGCGCAATTGCAACACCAAGTGCGGCAACAGCATTTACCTCTGCAATGGATACTGAAATACCCGTTATATACACAGCCATTACAGACCCTGTTAAATCAGGCTTTGCCCAGGAGGATGGAACCCCAACAGGAAACATCACGGGAAGCAGCAATAAACTTCCTGTTGAAGCACAACTTCAAATGATCAGAGATATTTTGCCTCAAGCAAAAACCATAGGCATTATTTACACAACAAGCGAAGCCAACTCACTTTCTTCAATAGAAGAATATGAAAAACAAGTAAGCAACTTCGGCTTTGAATTAGTAACAGTGGGAATAAACGAACTTGCAGACATTCCTCTTGCAGCCGATAACTTGGTTACAAAGGTTGACTGCATAACAAACTTAACAGACAACACCGTTGTTCAAGGTCTTACAACAGTTTTGGCAAAAGCTGAAGCCAAAGGTATTCCTGTTTTCGGAAGTGAAGTAGAGCAGGTTAAAAACGGCTGCCTTGCTGCCATGGGTCTTGATTACGTGGAGCTTGGGATTATAACAGGAAAAATGGCGGCTAAAGTTTTAAAAGAGGAAGTAAAGGCTTCTGAAATGAAGTTTGAACGAATAACAGAATTTGGCTTTTATTTTAACAATGCAGTTGCAAACAATCTTAGTCTTTCAATAGACAATACCCTTGCCGAAAAGGCATTGGAAACATTTGATACAATAGCAGAATAAATTTGGAGGAAAAAGCAATGGGCATTTTAATTGGAGTTGCAGAACAAGGCTTAATATACGGAATAATGGCTTTAGGAGTTTATATAACATATAAAATTCTTGACTTTCCTGATTTAACAGTTGACGGAAGCTTTCCCTTAGGGGCGGCGGTAACAGCTGTTATGCTTACGGAATTTGAAGGAATAAACCCTTTTATTGCCCTTGGTGTATCTTTTTTGGTTGGTGTTTTATCAGGCATTTGCACAGGTATTATTCATGTTAAATTTAAGGTGCGAAACCTTCTTTCAGGTATAATTATGATGACGGCTCTTTACAGCATTAACCTTAGAATTGCAGGCAAGGCATACCTTCCTATTTTTAAACAGGACACAATTTTTTCAAACCCTGTTGCAAACAATTTTTTTCAAAACGTGTCGCCATATCAAACAGTAATAATAGCTCTTTTTGCGGCACTTATTGTAAAAGTTCTTTTAGATGGATACTTAAAAACAAAATCAGGCTATCTTCTTCGTTCAGTCGGAGATAACCCAACCCTTGTTACAAGCCTTGCCAAAGATCAGGGAATGGTTAAAATCATAGGTCTTGCCATTGCCAACGGAATTGTTGCTTTAAGCGGAAGCATAATGTGCCAGCAGCAAAGATTTTTTGATGTTTCAATGGGAACAGGTACAGTTGTTATAGGCCTTGCCAATGTTATAATAGGTTTAAGCATGTTTAAAAACACACCCTTTATAAAGCCTACCACAGCCGTTATAATAGGCTCAATTATTTATAAGGGATGTGTGGCTTTAGCTATTTCTCAAGGCCTTGCGGCACAGGATATGAAACTTATTACATCTGTTTTGTTCCTTGTTATACTTATTGTAACAATGGATAGAAAAAGGAAGGTGAAAGGCAATGCTTGAGCTTAGAAATATAAGCAAATATTATAACCCGGGAACAGTGAACGAAATCTGCCTTTTTAACAACTTTAATCTTTCTGTGGATGAGGGACAATTTGTTTCTGTTGTGGGAAGCAACGGCTCGGGCAAAACATCAATGCTTAATATAATCTGTGGAAGCATTGACACCGACGGCGGAGAAATACTTATAAACGGAAACGACATTTCAAAGAAAAAAGAATTTCAAAGAAATAGTTTTATAGGCCGTGTTTACCAAAACCCTGCAATGGGAACATGCCCCACCATGACAATTCTTGAAAACATGGCAATTGCCGACAACAAAGGGAAGCCCTTTAATCTTTTAAAAGGCACAAACAAAAAAAGAATAAGCTTTTATAAAGACCAGCTTAAAGCCTTGGGCTTAGGCCTTGAAGATAAACTTGAAACAAAGGTAGGCTCTTTATCAGGAGGTCAAAGGCAGGCAATGGCGTTAATTATGGCCTCTATGACACCCATAGATTTTCTTATTCTTGATGAGCATACAGCGGCTTTAGACCCAAAAACTGCAGACCTTATAATGGAGATAACAGATAAAATTGTTAAAGAAAAAAACTTGACAGCAATAATGGTTACACATAATTTAAGATATGCCCTTGAATATGGAAACCGCCTTATTATGATGCATCAAGGTGAAATCATTATTGATAAATTTGGAGAAAGCAAAGAAAATATGCAAATCCAAGACATTTTAGGAGTATTTAATGAAATAAGTATAGAATGCGGAAACTAAGACACCTTTAATGAAAGCATACCAAGCCCCTTTTCGGCATATACATTACCAATAAACTTTTATTTTGGGAGTGTTTTGTTTGAAAAATTATATAGAAGAGAGGGCTATTGAAATTGCAGAGTTTATTATTAACTCAAATGCCACAGTCAGAGAAACTGCCAAGCGGTTTGGTGTAAGCAAAAGCACTGTACATAAAGATATTACCGACAGGGTAGAAAAACTTAATCCACAGCTTGCAAAAGAGGTCAGGCAGGTGCTTGAAGTTAATAAAGCCGAAAGGCATATAAGAGGCGGCTTAGCAACTCGTGAAAAATACCTTCATAAACTGAAATAGCCTAAAAACAAAATAGTTTCATGCTTTGTAAAAAACACAAAGCCCAATATACAATATATAAATATTTATACAAGGACAGACCTGTAACTTTAAGGCTCTGTCCTTGTTTGCGTTATAAAAACCTCATTCATAAATAACTGTTTCCTTCAGATTAAAAACCATATAACTTATATCGTTTAAAAAACTCTTGACTTGCCCTTTTTAAAAAAGTAAATGAGTTTGAAAAAACCAGAAGATTTTCTAAACACAAAAATAAGGCGGTAATTAAACCGCCCTATGTTTCACACATAATCAGGCTTAACCTAATTATTGTTGAAGTTCTTATTCAGCTGTTTCCTCTTCCTGAACCTCTTCCGTTTCCACAACAGGCTCTTCAGCTTCTCTTTTGCTAAGAGAGATTTTCTTTGTTTCCATGTTAACCTCAAGCACCTTAACCTTGATTATTTCGCCAATTTTAAGCTCGTCCTCAGGTCTTACAACATGTTTGTTGGCAATTTGTGAAATGTGAACCAAACCGTCAACACCGGCTTCAAGCTCAACAAATGCACCAAAAGGCACCATTCTAACAACCTTGCCTTCTACAATGCTTCCTGCTGCATATTTGTTGTCAGCATCTGTCCATGGGTTGGAAGTAGCTTCTTTAAGAGAAAGGGAAATCTTGCCTTTTTCCTTGTCTGCTTCAAGAACAACAACCTCAACTGTGTCGCCTTCTTTTAAAATTTCCTTAGGATTTGTAATTCTTCCCCAGCTCATTTCAGAAATATGAATAAGACCATCAATTCCGCCAAGGTTAACAAATGCACCAAAGTCTGTTAATCTGCTTACAGTTCCCGTTACTTTTTTGCCTGCTTCGATTGTTGCAAATAAAGCTTCTCTTTTTGCAGCGTTTTCTTTTTCTATGAGAGCCTTTCTTCCGCCGATTATGCGGCGTTTTGTTCTGTCAAGCTCGATAATGTTAAAATTGATTGTCTGACCCTTGTATGAGTTAAGATCTTCAACAAATCTATTTGAAACCTGTGAAGAAGGAATAAACACCCTTACACCATTAACAACAGTAATTAAACCGCCCTTAACAACTTCTGTAACCTTTCCTTCAACAACAGTTTTTTCATCAAAAGCTTTTTGCAAATCATCCATACCTTTCATGGATTCAATGCGTTTTTTTGAAAGAAGTACGTTTCCGTCGCCATCATTAACACGAACAACAAACACCTCAATTTCATCTCCCACAGAAACCTCATTACTAGGCAAAACAGTAGCATCACTTGAGTATTCGCCTCTTGGAATAATTCCGTCAGATTTATACCCAAGGTTAACAGAAACCTCTTCATTAGAAACCTGAATAACTGTTCCCTTAACTATATCGCCTGTATGTAAAGTTACAAAAGACTCATCAAGCATCTGCTGAAAGCTGATCTCTTCCCCCTCCATATTTTGTACAGCTTTGTTATCAAAATCGCTCATATTAAAAATGACCTCCTTTATTATTGCCGACGGCGTTGACGCACCAGCAGTTACACCAATTTTATCATTTTTGTTGAAATTATTCAACACCAAATCTTCAAAACTTTCAATATTAAACGTATTTTTGCAGTTTTTTCTGCAAATTTCATACAATTTTTGCGTGTTAGAGCTGTTTTTGTCGCCAATGACAATCATCTTGTCCATTTTCTTGGATAAACTTACCGCTTCTTTCTGACGTATGTCAGTTGCCGAGCATATTGTGTTATTAAATTCTGCATCAATGCCTTTTAAAAGAAGAGAACTTTTGATTTCCTCAAACTTGCTTTTTCTAAAGGTTGTCTGCACAACAACGGTGTAACTTTTAGATAAATCAAAATCAACCCCTTGTGCCTCTTCCACAGATTCTAATATAACTGCACTTTCATCACACCAACCGTTTATGCCAATAACCTCGGGATGAGAACTGCTTCCGATTATTATAATACTTCTTCCCTTTTCATAGGCGCCTTTAACAATTTCATGAATTTTTTTTACAAAAGGACATGTGCCGTCAATAAGCTTAAGCCCTCTTTCTTCAATCTCTTTATAAACCTTTTCTCCAACACCGTGAGAACGAAGAACAATTGTTGCATCAGTTATTCCTTCAAGGCTGTTAAGAGAAAAAACGCCTTTTCTCTCCAAATCTTCTATTACCGACTTGTTATGGATAATAGGCCCATAGGTATAAAGCTTTCCTTTGCCTATGGCTTCATTTACAGCCTCTACGGCACGGCTTACACCAAAACAAAACCCTGCCGATTTTGCCACATTAATATCCATGATTATTCACCTAATTTTTCATTCTTTATCTTTATTATCTCTTCAACCACAGTTTCTATACTCATTTTTGTTGAATCTATTTCAATTGCATCTTCAGCCTTTTTAAGCGGATTGTGTTCTCTTGTGGCATCGTTGTTGTCACGAAACAGTATCTGCTGCCTTACTTGGCTCTCATCAGCCTTGATTCCGTTTGACAAAAGCTCTCCCAAACGTCTTTTTGTTCTTTCTTCCACACTTGCATTAAGATAAATTTTCACTTGAGCATTGGGAAGTACGTTTGTGCCAATGTCACGTCCGTCCATAATAACATTTGTGTTTTTTGCAATATTTCTTTGAATCTCAGCAAGCTTAATCCTTACGCTTAAAATAAGTCCTACATCAGAAGCACCCTGCCCTATTTCCTGAGTTCTTATTTTGTCTGTAACATCTTCTTCCTCAAGAAAAATTCTTTGTGTGCCGTCATAATTTTTTATATCTATTTTTATTTGAGGTAAAATTTCATCCACCTCTTTTGAACTTTTTGTGTCCACACCCATCTTCATACAATAAAGTGCCGCCGCCCTATACATTGCGCCTGTATCAACGTACACTATTCCAAGCCTTTTGGCAACAATCTTTGCTACAGTGCTTTTTCCGCTTCCTGCAGGGCCGTCTATAGCTATGGCAAAACTGCTCATCTGGTTTCCTCCCGTTTTGCAATATCAGGTCTTAAAACTTCCGCACCTCTCATGTATACATGCACTGCGTCTTTTTGCTTTTTATTGCTTTGGACAGTCACAGCAACTCTGATACATTTCATCATGCTTCCCTCAACATACATTTCCTGAACACACATTAACGCAGCCTCTGTTATTCCAAGCTTCCTTGCCGCAACGGCAGGATAAGCCTTGTCTAAATCCCTTGTTGCTGTAAAGGTAGCAGAAACAATGTCTTCAATCTTTAAATCGTTTCTTTCAATTATTTCTTCAAGCATTTCCTTTGTTTTATCTATAATATCTGTTTGTGTATTTTGCGCCGTTATGGCACCTCTTATACAGACAATCATTGTTTATCCCTCCATACATGCATTGTTCCCCGCTAAAAAACCTGTGGAATATGCAATTTGTAAATTAAAACCTCCTGTGTAACCATCAACATCAATTACCTCTCCCGCAAAATATAAGCTTTTAATAATTTTACTCTCCATTGTGGAAGGGTTTATTTCATCAACATTTATTCCGCCGCTTGTTATTACAGCCTCGTTATATCCCGAGGTTCCGCTTATGGTAAGAGGCAGGGCTTTAATAAGCTCCCCAAGCCTTTTTCTCTCCTCTTTTTTTATGTCATGCACCTTTTTGTTTTTGTCAATGCCGCACAAATCAACAATAACAGGGATAAGTTTTTTAGGAAAAAGGTCATCCAAGGCATTAATAAAGTCTTTGTTTATATATTTTTCAAAATCCCTTAAAAGTCTGGCATCAAGGGTTTTTTCATCAAGGGCAGGTTTAAGGTCTATATAAAGAAGTGCCCCCTCTTTAAACTTTCCTAAAAGATGTCTGCTTGCACTTAAAATCACGGGGCCGCTTACTCCGTAATGGGTAAAAAGCATTTCACCAAAATCAGTATACATAGTTTTTCCGTTACTGTTTTTAATAGTTATTTTAATATTTTTAAGGCTAAGGCCCATTAAATCTTTACACCATTTTTCATTAGCTCTTAAAGGCACAAGAGATGGATAAAGGGGTGTTACATTATGTCCGCATTGTTTTGCAAACTTATACCCATCTCCGCTTGAGCCTGTTGAAGGGTATGAAAGTCCGCCTGTTGCAACAATAACAGCATCAGCGCTTACTCTTTCTCCTTTTTGTGTAACTATGCCTTTAATTTTTCCATCTTCAATAATAAGTTCACTAACAGGCGTTTCAAAATGTACTTTTACACCATTTTTTCTTATATATCTTTCAAGACAGCTGACCACATCCTCGGCCTTATCGCTTTCGGGAAAAACTCTGTTTCCTCTTTCAACCTTTGTTTTAAGCCCGTTTGAATTAAAAAACTCAATGGTCTTTTTGCTGTCAAAGGAATATAATGCACTGTAAAGAAAATAGGGGTTTCCTGGTATGTTTTCCAAAAATGTATCTATATCGCTGTCGTTTGTTATGTTACAGCGGCCTTTGCCCGTTATATAAATCTTTTTACCAAGTTTATTGTTTTTTTCATAAATGTGCACTTGGTTTCCGTTTTCAGCAGCCTTTCCTGCGGCAATCATTCCTGCCGCACCACCGCCTACTATAATAACTTTTCCCATATATTCACCTTAAAATTCCATTATCCAAATGTGAGCAGTCATTTAAAACTCTAAGAAGGTTGCCTCTTTTTCTTATTTCCACAACAGAAATAGAGGTGTTATCAATCCATGTTTTATTATACCATTCACATTTAAAGCCTATTAAATGTTTTATAATAAGTCTTATAATGCCTCCGTGGGAAACAATAACAATGTTTTTATCATCTTTTCCTTTTAAAACCACATTAAGACCTTCTTTAAGCCTTTCTTTCACATGCTCAAAGGAAATTTCTCCGGGAAAGGTAAGTTCTTCCGGTTTTTTCATAAATTCGTCAAATTCACTGCCCCATTTTTCAGAAATCTCTTTGGCAGTCAATCCTTCCCACTCTCCGAAGTTTATTTCTTTAAAACCATCATGGGTAAAAATAGGCACGTTTGCAGCCTTTGAAATAGGCTCTGCCGTTGCCACAGCTCTTTTAAGGGGTGAGCTGTAAATTTCATCTATTTTTATAGTTTCAAATCTTTTTCCCACAACCTGTGCCTGTTTTTTCCCCTCTTTAGAAAGTTCAATATCAGTCCAACCCTGAAAACGCATGGCTCTGTTCCATTCTGTTTCACCATGCCTAACCAAATAAAGTCTTATCATTTTTATCAACCCTTATCTAAGCAATTATTCTCTAATAAATAATTATACATCAAATATAAACTTTCTTCAATGTAATAAAAGCGATGTAACCTCACTCAGGCTCCACCGCTTTTTTTCTACAATCCTTTAAGATATTTTACTTCCTTTTCAGTAAGGTGTCTGAACTTTCCTTTAGCCAAATCTCCCAGCTCGATTTCTCCTGTAGCCACTCTTGTAAGGGTTGCAACAGGGTGTTTAACGGCTTCACACATTCTCCTTACCTGTCTGTTTCGCCCCTCTGTAATTGTTATTTTGCACATGGTGTATTTGCCCATGTCTTCAACTATTTCAAGCCTTGCTGGCTCAGTTCTTTTTCCGTCTAAATTAACTCCCCACTTAAATTGGTTTATGGCATTTTGATCTGGTCTGCCAAAAAGCTTGGCCATATACACCTTTTCAACAAGATGCTTAGGATGTGTAAGTTTAAATGTTAAATCTCCGTCGTTTGTTAAAATAAGAAGCCCAGAGGTGTCATAGTCAAGTCTGCCAACAGGAACAATCCTTTCATTTACACCCTTTAACAAATCCATAACGGTGGGTCTGTCAAATTGGTCTTTTGCCGTTGTAACAAACCCTTCCGGTTTGTGGAGCATAATATATATCATTCTTACATTATTAATAACTCTTTTTCCGTTATAAAAAACACTGTCTACCTTATCATCAATTTTTGTACCAAGCTCTGTAACAACATTTCCGTTTACAGAGATTTTCCCCTCAACTATTAGTTCTTCCGCTTTTCTTCTTGATGCAATGCCTGCATCAGCTAAATATTTCTGAAGCCTGACTTCCATTTTTCTTCCCCCCGATAAAACTCCATTTTCTTTTTTATAAGTCAAACCTTTTTCTTCAAAAATGGGAAAACTTTATATATCAAAACGCAAACAAAATAAAAACCTTACAATTCTTCTCTTTACCCCGCCTTATATATTTTAAGGCTGTATGCTTTTTACTGGAAATATTATATCTCTAAAAGAAGAATTAAGCCAGTTATTTATTACCTTTTCCATTGAACTTTTCATAGTTTTTTTATTAATGTCCCTTTCGGCAACTAAATCAGTCTTAAATAATTCCTCTCCCGATGATGTTTCAACCCAAACCTTTCCAATTACATCACCTTTTTTAACAGGGGCCTCCATACTTTTATTAATCCTTGCTTTAACTTTTATCTCCGATTTTTCCTCTTGACTAATCATTGCATACCCTTCATCTTTCACAACAGCATTAACCTCCTTTTCATCAGAGTTAAGAACTATTGTCTTTCCGCAGTATGTTCCTTTTTCCAAAACCTTTTCAAGAGAATAATTATTAAAACCATAGTTAAGCAGTTTTTTAGTATCTATCCACTTTTTTTCCTTGCTTGTGCCCCAGCCGCTGCCTAAAACAACAGATATAAGAGTGGCGCCATCTTTTTCTGCCGCCCCCACAAAGCAATGTCCTGCCATACCTGTAAACCCTGTTTTCACTCCCAAAGCCCCTTCAAATTCCCTTAAAAGCCGATTTTTGTTATTAACTGTAAAAGTTCTTTTGCCGTCAGTGGAGCTTAAAGTATAGCTTAAAGTTCCTATAAGTTTTAAAAATTCTTCATTTTCTAATGCCTCACATGTAATCAAAGCCATGTCATATGCAGTGGAATGGTTGCCGTTTTGGTCAAGCCCGTTTGGGGTAACAAAAAACGTATTGTTCGCTCCAATTTCCTCTGCCCTTTTGTTCATAATGTCAGCAAAGTTTTCAACACTTCCGCCAACATACTCTGCTATAACAACCGCTGCATCGTTGCTGCTTTCAAGCATAAGAGGGAAAAGCAAATCTTTAAGACGATATTGCTCGCCTTTTTTAAGCCCAAGATGCACCTTTGGGGCAGATGCTGCCCTTTGTGAAACTGTTGCCGTTTCTTCAAGGTTTCCGTTTTCCAACGCAATTAAAGCTGTCATAATTTTAGTTGTGCTTGCCACTGCCAGTTCTAAATCACTGCTTCTTTCCCAAAGCACACGTTTTGTGTTCATATCCATAAGAACAGCACCTCTTGCATAAATTTCTCCAACTTGTGCCCCATAAACATTGGAAGAGGCAAGAATTAAAATAATAAATGTTAGAATAGCTTTTTTCATAATTAAATCACCCTTTAGTATTATTTCTTTAAAAACAAAAAAAATACCACCCTGTTTATCAGGATGGTATAAAAACATCAGCGTATTTCTCACACTTTTTGAACTGCTAAGTTCAAATCTTTATAATCTATCTCTATTATGCCTTTGTAAATCTTTTAATTTTTTATATCAGCTTTTAAGTTTACTGCTCATATTATGCGTATGAACATGTTCACCTGTTTCTATATCACTTAAAGCATAACCAATCTTTTGTCCGTATTTGAAAACAGGACTGCCTTTTTTCATATAGCTTAAAGCTACCTTATGATAAATGGGCACAGAGTTTATAACCTTTACCACATCACAATCAGCACCCTTAAACTTATATGTAACCACATCACCGGGGGATAAAGGCATTGTTACTGTAGCAACCGTATCTTTTTCATTAAGCTTAACACAAGCATTCATAATGACTACCTCCCAAAAAATAATAATTTTACTCTTAACTAAGATAATACATTATAAAACATTTCCTAACAAGTGATAAATTAAATATGGCAGCCTTTTTTTGCTGGCTTTTTAAAATCTTTTTGAAGCAGATAATGTTTTTTGATGCTTTATAGAGTAAACAATTTTAAGCAATTGCTTCTTCATGATAATTTTTCATAATTAAACTAAGCATTGACGGTGTTAAAAGCGAAGTCATTATAACCACAAGTATAATTGCAGGAAAAACCTCAGGAGTTATTAACCCAAGGCTTATACCCCTTTGGGCAATCATAAGTGATACCTCACCCCTTGAAACCATTCCTATACCTATGCCTAATGCCTGCCTGTTTGTCATTTTAAATAACTTTGCCGACAAACCGCATCCTATAAGCTTTGTTAATATAGCAGTTAATAAAAGTACAGCAGCAAACAAAATGATGTGAGGAGTCATTCCTACCATACTTGTTTTAATACCTATACCTGCAAAAAATACAGGGGTAAAAAATATATATGCCGAAACTGCAATTCTTTTTGCAATTGTGTTTCTTGTTATTCCTAAATTGCAAAGTATAAGCCCTGCAAAATATGCGCCTGTAATATCGGCAACACCAAAAAACTTTTCTGCAGAATATGACATTAAAAAGCAAAATGCCAAAGCCCAAACTGCAACCCTTTTACTTTTTTCATGATTTCTGCCAACAAAGTCAAATATATGACGTGCCGCAAGCCCTATAACCAACATGAAAAGGAAAAAAGAAACTATCTTGGCAAGAACCACAAACTGATTTACACCGCTCTTAACAAACCCTGACATAAACGAAAGCACAACAATGCCAAGTATATCATCTATAATAGCCGCTCCTACAATAGCATTTCCCACCTTTGTTCTAAGTTTTCCGCCTTCGTTAAGAGTTTCAATTGTTATACTCACTGATGTGGAAACAAAAACAACAGCAATAAAAGATGCTCTCATCACGTTCTCTGCCGTAAACGAATCTTCAAAAAACAAATAATATACAACAAAACAGCCAAGAAAAGTAACAATAACACCCATTATAGCTATAAAAAAGGCCATAAACCCCATTTTCTTAAGCTCCCTTAAATCGGTGTCAATGCCTGCCATAAACATCAGCATTATTACTCCGATTTCTCCTGATTTAATAATAAAATCAGTTTCTTTTAAAATCCCTAAAAAACTGGGGCCAAGAATAATTCCCGCAATAATTGCACCTACCACCTGTGGAAGATTAAGCCGTTCAGTAAACAACCCAAAAGCCTTTGTAAATATTAATATAATAGAAATTGCAAGTAAAAAATCATATGAATCCATTAAAACCACCTCTATAATCGCTAAGTAGCTTTAGAGTAAAAATGACGCATGCATTCGCCTTTTCATTCTAAGCATTCTGATTATAGAGAAGTTAAGTCTTTAATTCAAGTTTTATAAAAATAAATAGTATGCAAACTTTTTTGTGTCACACATATATTTTTTCATATAAAAAACTATTGTTTTTATAAAAATGCGTAAATTAGAATTTTACTTTGTGCATTTTTACAGTAGCACTAAATGTTGTGTAACTAACATAAGTAAAAATAAGGCTTTTAAAGATATAAGAAAAAAAATCTTAAAATTTCTACAAAATTTTATAAAACTTGCAAAAACAAAAATTTTTATCTAAAAGACATTTAAAGTTATTAAAAAGTATATCTTTACGTAAAATAAAAATCTATACAATTTAAAAATTAAATGTTCGCAATATGAAAAACAGGATCTAAGCAATATAAAAATGCCTCAATCCTGTTTTCTCACTTCTTATTAACTTGTTTTTATTTCTTTATGATCTCTCATTGCAAAACTAAGCATGGCAGGAGTTAGAAGAGATGTCATAATTACAACAAGAATTACTGCCGGAAAAACCTGAAGGCTAATTATCCCTATATGCAGTCCTCTTTGAGCAATCATTAACCCTACTTCTCCTCTTGAAACCATTCCCGCTCCGACGGCAACAGCCTCTTTATTGCTCATTTTAAAAGGCTTGGTTGCTAAGCCGCAGCCTATAAGCTTTGTTAATATAGCAACTATTAAAAGAACAATTGCAAATATAAAAGTATGTAGCGTCATACCCATTATATTTGTCTTTATTCCAATGCTTGCAAAGAAAATTGGCGAAAAAAACACATATGATGTAACCACCACTCTCTTAACAATTGTATTTCTTGTTATTCCAAGATTGCAAAGAATAAGCCCAGCCAAATAAGAACCTGTTATGTCTGCAACACCAAAAAATCTTTCTGCAAAGTATGCCATAAATAAACAAAATGATAAAGCCCAAACAGAAACCCTTCTGCTTTTTCCATGGTTTCTTCCTATAAAGTCGAATATATGCCTTGCGGCAACCCCAACAATTAAAGTAAACACAAAAAAACCTAAAATCTTTCCTATAACCATAAGTTGATTAACATCAGATTCAACAAATCCTGACATAAAAGATAATGCAATAATACCAAGAATATCGTCAATTATAGCTGCACTGACAATAGCATTTCCAACCTTTGTGTTAAGCTTTCCCATTTCATTTAGTGTTTCAACAGTTATGCTAACAGAGGTTGCAACAAAAATAATTCCGAAAAATGATGCCTTCATTACATTTGCAGCTGTAAAGCTGTCTTCAAAAAACAAATAATATACAAGAGAACATCCAATAAACGGCACAATAACTCCCATCAAAGCTATAAAAAACGCCATGAATCCCACTTTTTTAAGTTCTATTAAATCAGTGTCAAGACCTGCAACAAACATAAGCATAATTACACCAATTTCTGCTGTCTTTGATAAAAACTCAGTTTCTTGTAAAATACCAACACCGCTTGGTCCAAGAATAATTCCTGCAATAATAGCACCAACAACTTGGGGGAGATTAAGTCTTTCTGTAAATAAGCCAAAAACTTTTGTAAATAACAGTATAATTGCAATAGCAAGCAAAAAATCGTACGAACCCATTAAATCACCTCTTATAATTACTGAATGTCATAAAAAAGAAACCCTCACATTTTCATTTTTACTTCAAACACCCTGAATTATAGGCATGTTCTTCTATTAATTCAAGCCTTATACGAATAAATAGTATGCAAACTTTTCGTATGCGTCGCATTAACTTTTGTGCAAAAAGACATTGACTTTTTTAAAAAGCAAGATAATTATTTTTGTTTTGTGCATTTTTTTCAGTAGCACAGTTTTAAGTGCTACTGACGCCCATATAATCAGGGATTTTAATGTTAAAATTAAAAATAAGCACAAAACAGCACTTCTTAACAAAAATAGAATAACTGTCTTTAAAAGACATAAATATGGAAATAAAGTCAAAGACTTAAGCTTTTTTGAAATTTTTTTATATTATTTCTTTAAAAAACAAGCAAATTTACTAAGGCTCAAAGATTTTATTCAATATAAAAATGCCTGTCTTCGCAGGCATTTTTATGTATTGCTATAATAATAAAACTTACTTATTCATCAAGCTTTGGCAGCTGTTTCGTAGAAGAAAATCCAAAATATCTTAAAAACTCCTTTGTTGTTGCAAATAATATTGGCTTGCCGGGTGCATCAACCCTACCTGCTTCAGCAACAAGCCCTCTTTCAATAAGCTTGTTTACGGCATGGTCTGCATTAACACCACGTATCTCCTCAATTTGCTGTTTAGTTACAGGCTGTTTGTATGCAATTATTGCCAAAGTTTCAAGAAGGCTTTGCGTAAGAGTTTGCTTTCTTGTATTTTTATATATGCTCCTTATAAAATCAAAACAGTGTGCCGCCGTACACATTTGATATCCGCTGTCAATCTCCACAATTTGTATTCCACGTTTATCACAGCGGTATTTGTCTGCAAGTGAATTTATGATAGCCTTTGTTGTTGCCTTGTCCATATTTACGGCATCGGCAATAACCGATAAAGAAACAGCCTCTCCCGAAACAAACAAAATCGATTCAATAACAGCTTCTATCTCACTTATCTTCATCTATATCTCTTCCTTGTCACTTCCATTATATTTAGTTATAAAAATTTTAGAGAATGTATCTTCTTGCTCTATGTTTACAACCTTTGTTTTAATAAGCTCAAGCAAAGCTATAAAAGTAACAACAACTTCAGCTTTTCTTGTGTCTTTTCGAAAAATTTCCCAAAAGGTTATTTTGGGCGAAAGCACAAGCAAGTCTTTTATATATTCAGCCTTTTCTTCAACAGTGTATAAATCTCTTTCAACAGCTTTAAAGCTGCTTCTTACCCTGTCAATCTTTCTTTCTTTTCTTTTCATAACCTCGGCAAAAGCATTGTATATATGCTCAAAAGATATTCCCTCTAAAAAATCATCAATATCAGCCTGCGGCCCTTCTTTAAAAATATGTAAAGACGGGTCTGCATCCTTAAAAATATTTAAGGCCGCCTTTTCTTCCCTTTCACGAAAATCATCGGTTATATTTTTAAACTTTTTATATTCAATAAGCTTTTCCACCAACTCCAAACGAGGGTCAATTTCTTCTTCCTCATTTTTTTCTTTCGGCAGAAGCATTCTTGATTTAAGTTCTAAAAGGGTAGCCGCCATAACTAAAAACTCACTCATAACCTCCATGTTTCTTTTTTGGGCATCTTGAATAATCTCAAAATACTGGTCGGCAATTTTAGAAATAGGTATGTCATAAATATCGATTTTATCTTTTTCTATCATATGATATAAAAGGTTTAAAGGGCCTTGAAAGTTTTCAAGTTTAAAAGTTATATCCATATTTTTTTCACCTTAATTCTTTAAGAAAAAAGAGCCATAATTAAGCTTATAATCGGAGAAAAAATTATGTTTGTATAGCCTAAAAACAACATAAAAAGAAATCCCATCTGTATAATTTTTTCATATTGTATATATTTAAAATATGAATTTGCAGGCATTAGTACACTTAAAACCTTAACACCATCCATTGGTGAAACAGGCACAATGTTATATACAGCCAAAGCTATGCTGTGAAAAGCCATATAATAAAGCAAAACTTCAACAACAGAGCCTTTTATAAAAAACTTGATTAATGTAAGAAAAATAATTCCTGCAACAAGATTTGAAATAATAGGTGCAATTGCAGTTATAAGAGTATCATTTTTTCTGTTTTTATAAAACATTGCGTTTGTTTCCACAGGCTTGCCCCACCCAAACCCTGTCAAAAAACATAGTATAAAGCCTATAGGCTCAAAATGTTTTACGGGATTAATTGTAAGCCTGCCTTCATTTTTAGGTTTTTTATCGCCTAAAGCAGTGGATGTTGCCGCTCTTACAAATTCGTGCAAAGTTGTTGCAAATATTACTCCAAGGGCTTTAAAAGCCAAAACAATTAACGAATTCATGTTTTCTCCTTTTTTATCTAATTTAATTTACTCTATAATATCAAACTTTTAAAAACATTGTCAAGGATACAAAAACACACCTTGAACAGGCCGTCATGCCAGTCAAGGTGTATTCTTATTAATATGGTCAGCTTTACTGTCCTTTTTCTTTTAAAACCTCAATTGCCTTTTGAAGCTGTGTGTCTTCTTTTGAATCTGTTATGGTTGCTTTAAACTTTCCCTCAGGAAGTTCCGTAATATAATCAGGCTCAATTCCCTCTCCTTGTATGCATACACCTTTTGGAGTGTAATATTTTTGAATGGTGATTTTAACAGCAGATCCGTCAGGAAGAGGATAAAGATTTTGAACAAGCCCCTTGCCAAATGTTTGTGTTCCAACAAGCACCCCTGTTTTGCTGTCTTGAACTGCCCCTGCCAAAATTTCTGACGCACTGGCGCTGTTGCCGTTTACAAGCACCACCAAAGGCACATTAATATGATTGGCATCAGATTTATAATCTATTCTGTTGCCGTCTTTATCAATTGTATAAACAATTATACCCTTTGGTATAATTTCATCGGCAATTTTATTTACAACCTCTAAAACTCCGCCCGGGTTATCCCTCACATCAATAATAAGCCCCTTTGCGCCCTCAGACATAAGCCTTTCGTATTCCTCAACAAACTGTTCATATGTATTCACTTTAAAGCCTGAAATCTCAATATATGCAAGGTTATCGTCAAGCATTTTTCCGTAAATGCTTGGAACTTCAACATTTTCTCTGTTCATTGTAAAATCAAGCTCTTTTTCATCTCTTATAACCGTTATTGTCACTTCTGTGTTTTCTTCACCTTTAATAAGCGATATCACTTCATTGGAATCTAATCCAACAACATCTTTCCCGTCAACCTTTATTATTGTATCCCCCGGCTTTATTCCCGCACTTTCAGCAGGTGTATTTGGAATAGGGGAAATAACCGTCAGCACTCCTTTTTCCAAATCAGCAATAACATTAATTCCAACACCCATAAAAGAACCGTTTGTGCTTTCTCTGAACTGATTTACCTGGTCAATTGTAAGATAGCTTGTGTAAGGGTCGCCGATGCTGCTTACCATGCCGTAGTATGCCCCCTCAAGCAATTCTTCATTTTGAATGTCTTCAACATAATAGCTGTCAAGAAGGTTCATTATGTAACTCATTTTTTCTTCCACCGGCATATTGTCTTTAAGCTTTGCACTCATTGTTACAGAAGTAGTATTAATCACACCTATTGATATAAAACATACTAAAATACCTGCCGCAACACCACCGAAAAACGTTTTTCTATTCATTAACTTCCAGCTCCTTAAAGGTATTATAATGTAAAGGAGTTTATTCATATACTAAAAAACAATACTGCACATGGTAACTCCCTATATTTTAATTGTATTATCTTTCTCTGACTTTTATTATACTGCTGTAAAAACATAATTTGTTTAAATTTATGTGAACATTTAAATAAATAAAAGAGCGGCTTTTTATAATAACCGCTCTCTTTTTATAATTTTAAGTTCCTAAATACTCCTTAGGGCTTACGTGCTTTCCGTTAACTCTTACTTCAAAATGACAATGGTTGCCTGTTGAATTGCCCGTACTCCCTGCTTTTGCTATAACTTGCCCACGTGTAACTGTCTGCCCCGGTTTAACAACAAGACTGCTGTTGTGACCGTAAAGTGTTGTAAGCCCGTTTCCATGGTTAATTATAACAGTGTATCCGTAACCGTTTATGTATGAAGAGGTTATAACAGTTCCTGCTTCGGCGGCAACAATATCAGAACCATATGGTGCTGGAATATCATAGCCTGTATGAAATTCATATCCGCTTCCGATTGGCCTTTTCCGATTTCCGTAACCACTGCTTATTGTATATCTTCCGGGAACAGGCCATTGAAACAAACCTCCTGTATAGTTTGCCTTATATGATGTTGCATTGGCGCCTGAATTGTTTTGTGCGGCGAGGGCCTGGTTTATAAGCCTTTGAACCTGGTTGCTTGCCTCCTCAGTGCTGTTTAAAAGGCTATTATAGTTTTTCTCATCCTGCTGATATTTTTCATAAAGTGCTGATTTTTCACTCTTTTTTGTTTCAAGAGCAGCATTTTTCACTTTTTGGTCTTCAACAAGAATTTCTATTGAAGTCTTTTCTTTTTCAATTGCCTCAGTTTCAACCTCTATAACCTGTTCGTAAAGCCTAAGCCTGTTAACAGTTTCTTCGTCATAACGCATAATGTCGTTAACATACTGCATTCTTGCTAAAAAGTCATTAAAGTTTTTGCTTTCAAAAAGAACTTCTAAATATCCCATCGAGCCGTTTTCATGGATAAATTTTATTCTCTTTGCAAAAAGCTCAATATGTTCTTCCTTTGCTGTGGTTGCTTCAACAAGCTTTTCTTTTGATTCTTCCAGTTTTTCTTCAGATTCCAAAAGCTGACCTTCAACAATATTAAGCTGGTTTTCAGCCAATGTAAGTTCGCTGTCAAGTGATTCAATTTCAGCCATTATTTTTTCCTGATTGTTTTTTGCATTTTTAAGTGCATTTTGTGCATCTGTTTGCTTTTTCTTAAGTTCTTTTTGTTCTGATTGAAGTTGTGAAAGTGTTTTGGCATATGTATTTTCCACCTCAACAAAACCTGAAAAAGCTGAAAAAGCCACAACAAAGGCAAGTATGTATGTAAATGCTTTTTTCATGTTTACCCTCCCAAACTAAACCTTTAAATATTTACGAATTGACGATATACTTCCAAACACACCCAAAGCAACACCCACAACCAAAGAAACAGGTATAAGCTTTGAAAAAATGAAATACCCGTCAAGAAGAGTGGCAATATTTCTGATAAACGGAAAGTATGAATAAACCAGTTCCACAATTTTAGAATATAAAGGCCATGAAACACCCATAGGCAGTGCCGCCCCTATAAGCCCAATAAGACAGCCTTCAATTATAAAAGGCCACCGTATAAACCAATCTGTTGCGCCAACAAACTTCATTATATTTATTTCATTTTTCCTTGTGTAAACGGAAATTTTAATTGTATTCATAATAATAACAACTGAAATTGCAGCCAAAACAAAAACCACAACAGCACCTGTTATGCTAAGGCCTTTATTTAATTTAAGAAGTATTTCTGTTTCAGCCTGTGCATTTCTGATATTTTTTACACCTGCAACACCTCTTAATTTCTCAATAACAAATGTTTGATTTTCAATTCCGTCAATTGAAATTTCTAAAGAATGTGAAAGAGGATTGTTTTCCCCATCAAAGCCGTCTAAAATAGACTCTGCTCCCCATTCCTTTTTTAAGTCTGAAAGTGCCTCGTCGGGAGATATGTATGTAACCATTGTAACATGTTCTATTTCTTTAACATCATTGCTTATTTCGTTGATTTTTTCAGAATCCAAGCCGTCTTGAAGAAAAACAGCAATCCCGATATTCTCTTCTATTTGATTTAAAACATAATTTAAATTTCCTATAAGACAAACAGAAATCGACACAATAAATATACAGGCGGCAACAGCCCCGATTGATGCTACAGTCATCAGTCTGTTTTTAAAAAGACCTGTAAACCCCTCTTTAAAATAATACTTGATTGACCTAGGCCTCATCGGAATAACCACCTTTTTTTACATCTCTTATTATTTCTCCATGCTGAAGGGTAATAACCCTTTTTTGCATTTTGTCAACTAAATCTTTGGCGTGGGTTGCCACAACAACGGTTGTGCCTCTTTTGTTAATTTCAACTAAAAGCTGCATAATATCCCATGCCGTTTCAGGGTCAAGGTTTCCCGTAGGCTCGTCAGCTATTAAAATGGGAGGATTGTTTACAATGGCCCTTGCCAGTGCCGTTCTTTGCTGCTCTCCTCCTGAGAGCTGGTTTGGATATGCTTTTGCTTTGTTTTGCAACCCCACAAGGGAAAGAACCGTAGGAATGTTTCTTCTCATTTGTCTTGTGGGAGATTCAATAACCTGCATTGCAAAAGCAACATTATCATAAACAGTTTTTGCCGGAAGAAGCCTGAAATCTTGGAAAACCACTCCCAAGTTCCTTCTTAAATAAGGAATTTGATTTCTTTTCATACGTGTGGTATTAATGCCGTTTATAACAATTTGGCCTGCTGTGGGGTTAAGCTCCTTTAATAAAAGCTTTATAAGAGTTGACTTTCCCGAACCGCTTGAGCCTATTATAAATACAAACTCACCCTTTTCAATTTCCATTGATATATCTTCAAGGGCCTTCGAGCCGTTGGGATAAACCTTTGTTACATTTTCAACTTTAATCACCGAAAAGCTTCCTTTCTTTCGTCACACAAACCTTAGTATGGCGTTTTGTCCATATAAATCATATATTTACTTACCATAAGTGTTATTTTGAAAATAATAGCATCATCAAAATCCCTAAGATCCAGCCCTGTCATTTTTTGCAGTTTATCAAGCCTGTAAACCAAAGTGTTTCTATGGATATACAGCTGTCTTGAGGTTTCAGAAACATTAAGATTGTTTTCGAAAAATTTGCCAACTGTGGCAAGAGTTTCTTCATCAAAGTCATCTATTGTAAGCCCGTGAAGAACTTCCTTTATAAACATTTTACAAAGAGGGCTTGGCAGCTGATAAATAAGACGTCCTATTCCAAGCTGCTCATAGTTAACTATAACTTTTTCTTCATCGAAAATTCGTCCCACTTCAAGAGCCATTTTCGCCTCTTTAAAAGAACGGGAAACATCTTTAAGGTCTGTTACTACAGTACCTATGGAGATAAAAGCCTTTGCTCCTGCCTCATTCATAATAACATCGGCAATCTGTTTTGCAATTTTTTCAACATCAGCCATTGTTTCCTTATCCCTAAGTTCTTTAACAAGGATAATGCAGTTCTCATCAACTGCTGTAACAAAATCTTTTGTTTTAGACGGAAATATATTTCTGACTATTTCAACAATGTTCATATCTTTATCTATGTTTGTTTCCACAAGATAAACTATACGTTTTATGTTATTTTCAATATGCAGCTTTTTTGCACGGCTGTAAATATCAACAAGAAGAAGATTGTCAAGAAGAAGATTTTTAACAAAATTATCTTTGTCATAACGCTCCTTGTATGCAACAAGAAGGCTTTGAATCTGAAAAGCCGCAATCTTGCCTATTCTGTATCCTTCCTCGTCCTCTCCTTTAACCTGAACAACATATTCAGGCACGCTGTTATCATAAACTTTAAAATATTGATATCCTAAAACAAGCTGACTTTCTGCAGGTGATGCAACAAAACCATCAATGTCATCAATTTGTCTTCCAATCATCGCCTCTTCTGTTGTGGCAACGACTTTTCCTTCTTTTTCAATAACACTAAGTTCTTTTCTTGTGATGTTTTTAAGTCCTTCAATTGTGCTTTGTAAAATTTGATTGGAAATCATGAATTCACCCCTAAATAATTCTTTGGTTAACTGCTGCACCAATTAAAAACATAAGATATTTACAATAATTGTCTGTTTCAAAAAATGCCTATATAACTTTTCACTATATAAAAAAGGCTCTTTATGAGATAATACCAAAAAATCAAATAAAAATCTATAAAAAGATGACAATTTTCGATTTTATTTCTTACTCTTTATTTATTTATATAAAAAAATTAGCACATTTTGTGGTATAAATAGTAATCAATGACTATTTATACCTTAAATGCGCCTTATGAAAAATGTCCACAACTTTAGCTTTAAGTTTACTTTGCCCCAAAGCCTTCACCTAAAACCTCCTTAACGTCGCTTACAATCAAAAATGCATCAGGGTCATGTTTCAAAACAATATCTTTGACAGCCGTTATTTCTTTTTGAGAAAAAACGCACAGCAAAACATTTTTTTCTGAACCTGTATACATTCCTTTTCCATTTAAAGACGTAACTCCTCTTTCAATAACTTTCATTATTTCATCTGAAATCTCTTCATTTTTTTCCGAAATAATAAATGCAACCTTAGAAAATGAAAGACCCTCTAAAACCAAGCTTACAAATTTGCTGGAAATAAATATGGAGATAATTCCATACATTGTGCGCTCAGCACCAAAAACAAACACTCCGAAAACAATTATAATAACATCTATGGCAAAAATAATCTTTGACAGCGGAATATGTTTAGCCTTGGAATGTATTAAAGAGGCAAGAAGGTCAACCCCTCCTGTGCTTGCCATTCCCCTTAAAATAAAACCTATGCCAAGGCCGTCTATAAGCCCTCCGTAAATTGCAATAAGCATAAAATCCCCGCTGTATGAAGGAAGAATACTGCCAACTTGTAGTGCCGCAGAAAAGAAAACAGTGGTTACAATAGTTTTCCCCAAATATCCTTTGCCAATCATAAAATAAGAAGCCACAAAAAGAGGGATGTTAAGAACAAGGTTTGTTGCGGAAATGGGAAACCCGCCCTCAACAATGCCCTCTGTAAGCCTTTGAAGTATAATTGCTATGCCTGAAAAGCCGCCCATAACAATATTGTTGGGGGCAAAAAATATATTTATACCTGCAGACAGAAGAAAAACACCCAAAACAATATAAATAACATTAACAAACTTTTCCCGTTTTAAAAGGCTTTCCACACAAATCACCTCCGTTATTTGGAAAGTTTTATTTTTCAGCCAAAACCTTTATAACAAATTTAGGAATACGCATCATTCTTTTAATTCTTGTGGGCTGGCATAAAAGCCTGTAAAACCACTCTAAGCCAAGCTTTTGAAATATTTTAGGCGCTCTTTTTAAATTTCCTGCCATAACATCAAAACTTCCCCCAACCCCTATTGCAACCTTTGCCTGCGTAAATCTTAAATTTTCATAAATCCACTTTTCCTGTCTTGGCGCTCCAAGACCAACTAAAAGCAAATCCGGAGAAAGAGCCTTTATTTCGGAAATTATTTCTTTTTCTTCCTTAGAAGAAAAATATCCGTTTCTTGTGCCTACAATTTTCAGCTGCGGATATTCTTTTAACATTCGTTTTGCGGCACTTGCGGCAACTCCCGGGGCACCGCCGAAAAAATATACTGTTTTGTTAAGGCCTTGCATATTTTTTAATATGCTTTGCACTAAGTCATACCCTGCAACTCTTTCCTTTATTCGCCTTTGGGAAAACTTAGATGCCCATACAATGCCCACTCCGTCGGGAACAACAAGGTCGGCAGCCTTTAAAATATTCATAAACTGCTCATCTTTTTGAGCCTCCATAACAATTTCAGGGTTAGGAGTACAGACTATATGCCTTCCTCCGTCTTCAAAAAAACCCATTATCTTTTCAACTGCCCCGTGCATACTTATACAGTCAAAGGGAACTCCTAAAATTTCTGTTGTTTTTCTCATGATATACTACTCCCCCAAAACTTCAACCAAATATTTTTCATTTTCTAAAGCCAGTTTTTCAAGGTTGTTTACCTTGTTATCAAGATTTTTAACATATTCTTCTCTGTTTTCAACTAAATCCATAATCTTTCCAAAAGCCTCACATACATCCATGTTTTCAACGGTTCCTCCGTTAGGCATTCCAAATTCCTTTAAGTAAATATCCACCTTTGGGTCATAGCTAAAGCCTATAAGAGGAATTCTTTTTTTTCCCGCAAAAATAAGTGTGTGAAGTCTCATGCTCATAACCATGTCCATAACACCTATAACACCCAGAGTTTCGTATGGTGTTATATCTTCTTTTAAAATGTATGATTTGCTTTTCATTCTGTTTTGAACAATTTCACTTACTGAAACATCATGGGGAATCTGCATAGGTATAAAAACGATTGTGCGGTTAAGCTGAGATGCAACCATATCGCAAAGAAGTGCAAATTTATCAAAGAAAATATCTACACCTTTCCAGTTCCTTACGGAAATTCCAACTATGGGCTTGTCTAAAGGTATTCCCTGTTCTTCAAGAATTTTAAACGCACTTTCTTCGTCGATTCCCTCCATTATAAACACAGGGTCTGCGGTTATATATGAGGGCGGCTTATCAACTCCCATGCTTTTAAGTTCTTCAAGGGAATTTTCTTCTCTAAGAGTAATTAAATCTGCCTGATTTACAATATTTTTTACTAAAAGTCTGTTATTTTGCTTTACAACAGGCCCTATGCCGTTTGCATAAAGTATAACCTTTTTTTTCAACAGCTTTGCAATCTTGATTATGGAAAGATAATATAAAATTGAACGTGTGCTTGTTCTGTCCTGCAAAAGGCTTCCTCCGCCGCTTAAAAGCACGTCAGCATTATTTATTGCTTTCACAACAGAAAATATGTTATGTCTGTTCACAACATCCACATCATATTTTTTTCTTGTTCTTTTAGGATTGTTTGCTAAAACCGTAACCTTTATGTTTTGCGGCATTTTCATTATGCTTTCATAAATGGAAATTAAAATAGCATCGTCACCTGCATTGTTAAAGCCATAATATCCACTCATTACAACCTTAAACTGCTTTTGTGAGGTTTCTTTCCACACCGCATTATATGCCTTTTTGCAATCAGACGCCATTTTTGCCACAGAATAATATTTAAAAATTACCTCTCTGCCATAGCTGCCTAATTTTTCTCTTTCTTCGTCGGAAAGAAAATTCATGGCATAAATAATGTCCTTAAAAAGTAATTCTTTTGAAGACATTTCACATCCACGACAGCAAAAATTGTTGCTTTGAGAAACACTAAGCTTTTCTTCTGCAAAAAGACCTATATACCCTTCATTTCCTGCAACAATTGTAGGTTTTGCGGCTGCCATGGCTTCAAGGGCGGCACGGCTTACACCTATGAAAATTTTTCCGCAGGCTATAAGCTTGTTTATATCCGTTCTTCCACCTGTCATTGTAATACATTCATGGCCGATTTTTTTGTTCACTTCATCACTCATGTCTTTAAGCTTGTCAAAAACATCTCCGCCGCCCACAATAAGTATTCTAAGGTTTTTTATCTCCTTATTAAGCTCAGGCGTAATTTTTATAAGCTGTTTTGCCACAAGGGCACGGCTTTCGTCCATTCGGCTCACATAAACAATACAGTTGTCTTCATCTTTAATGTTAAATTCTTCTTTTATTTCTTCTCCTTTAACCAAGGGTGAAAACTTATCTGTATCAATACCGTTTATTGTAACAAAGATATCCCTTTTTTTAACACCGTAGTTTTCAATAAGATATTCCTTAATGTCATCACTTACAGCAACAACCTTTTGTCCCCAATCAGTTATATATTTAAGCCCAAGCCCTGTATAAAAAACCCAGTGAGCACTTGTAACAAAGGCAAAATTCATTTTTCTTTTTAAAATGCCGCATATAAAACTGGGTATTCTAGCATGTGAGTGAACTATGTCTATTTTCTCATTTTTAATAATATCCTCAAGAAGATAATAGCTTTTTCGCATATTTCTGATGCTTCTTTTGTTCATGGGAACCTTATAGTGCTTTATTCCAACGGCTTCCAATTCCTTAACATAAACACCGCCGTTTGAGGCAACAATAATTCTGTATCCCTCTTTATTAAGTTGTTTTGAAAGCTCTACAACGTGGGTTTCCGCCCCGCCTATTTCAAGTCCCATAAGTGCCATAAGAATTGTATATTTTTTTTCCATGTCATCACCCTAAAGTATTTTGCTTACACTTCCTTCACATTCAAAAAACTTTGTAAAAAACTTCTTTTTTGAGCCTACAAGAAGCTCATATGTTTTTCCCACAAATGTTCCCTTGCTGTTAACAATACCCTCTGCTTCAACAGTTAAAATAAGATTTATTCTGTTTTCAACTTCCCCCAAAACAGCACTTCCGTCACTCATTTCAACAATGTCTTTAGCCACTTCACTTTCCACCTTTATAATTTTTCCTATGGAGTTTCCCGAGGTTTTATCAAAAAGAATATCCCCCTCTTTCACATTTTCCAAAGAAACAGGTCTGACCTTTTCCACCTTGACATTATAGTTAACTGTTTGAGAAGAGGCACTTCCTGTGCTGCCTACGCTTTTGTTCATAGTTGTGAACTTATACACAGCACCGAAAATAAGCAAAACCACAACGATGATAACAAAAAAGTCAATAATATTTATTTTGCCAAAAATCTTTCCTTTTTCATCAACAAATCTGCTCATTTTGTGCCCTCACCTCTTTCAACATTTAATATAAACCCTCTTCCTGCATAGCCGTTGCCTTTAACTGCAATTTCCAAGCCGGCTTTAACAACAAAATATCCGTTTACTTTATAATCTCCCGCACTTTCCGTAACAGGTGCCTCAACTGTAACAATGGCTGTTTCACGACCTGCAACAACAGAATCTTTGAAGACACCGCTTTCCCGATCTTGAACAAGCTTTGAATAAGGTTCTTTTTTTACTTCAACCACTTTGCCCATGTAATAGTTTTTAATGTTGTCTGTTATTTCATCCCCTGTTTCAATTAAATCGGCAAATCCTTCAGCATTATCAATAAGTTCAAAGGTATATCTTATTGTTTTTGTTTCCACCGCCACTTCCTTGTGTGTAAATTTGTATGCAAACACAGCGGCAGCCAAAACAATTACAATTATAACAATATCAAATAAATTTATTTTAAACCTTTTCTTCCCCACTTAATTCTTTCTCCCTTCCGCAACGTCTGCATAAACATTTTCTATGTTTTTTGCATAAATTTTTGCAGTGAACTTCTCTTCGTAAATTTCAAAAGATCTTTTTGTCATGTAATCATATTTTTCTTTATCAGTCATAAGAATTTCAATATATTCTGCCATGTCACTGCTGTTTTTAAGTTTGAATATAAATCCGTTTTCACCATGGGTAATAACCCCAGGGTTTCCTCCGTAGTTACTTACAACTGCGGGAATTCCCAAACTCATTCCCTCTAAAAGAGCAAGACTTGTTGCCTCTGTTCCGTAGGAAGCATTTGCTTGTATATCCATAATTCCTAAAATACGTCTTACATCATTTATAAAACCTGTAAAAATCACAGTATCAGTCAATGATTTTTCCTCAACATATTTTTTAAGCTCCCCTTCATTAGGGCCTGTGCCAACTATAATAACTTTAATGTTTTCATGGCTGTTTTTAAGAATTTCCGCCGCTTCTATAAGAAATTTATGACCTTTATAGCTTTCAAGCCTTGCCATAATTCCCACAACAAAATCTGTTTCATTAATGCCGTATTTTTTCCGTGTTTCTTCTTTTTCCTCATTGGTGCAAGGCAAAACCTTTTCAACTCCGTTTAAAACAACCTTTATTTTTTCAGGAGAAATTCCTCCCTCTGTAAGGTTATCTTTAGCGGCTTGTGCAACAGCCATAATGTCATCTGCCAAAAATTCATTTACAGTTTTATTTATATATTTTCCAATTCCTCGGCTGATTTTTTTGCTTACCGGAAAAACAGAATGTCTTGTATATATTATCTTTTTTTTGCAAAGTTTTGCGGCTACCCTTCCGCTTAAATTTCCATGGGTATGTACAATCTGCGGATTTTCATTTTTAATTATTTCTTTAAGCACAGAAACAGCCTTTTTGTCAAAGCTTTTTTCAGCTATATAATCAGCTTCAATATATTCTGTATTAAGCTTTTCAATTTCTTTAATCAATAAACTTCCCTTTGGTAAAATCACCTTTACTTCAAACTTTTCTCTATCGTAATATTTTAAAAAGTTTAATATACAGCGGCCTGCTCCGCCTATGTTGCTGTCGCTTATAATATTTAAAACTTTAATCAAAGCCTCTCCTCCTTAAGTTTTGAAAATCTGCTGTAAACTATTCCAAGGCCTAAAAACGCCCAGAATAAAAGCAAAACCCTATAATTATAAAATGTGTAGTCAAAAAGACTTTGAACAAGAAAGCCTGTAACAAGGGAAATTCCTGCAATTGTAAGTATTCTTTCTTCTTTATCCCTATTTTTCATGTAAGAAATAAAAAGTGTTTTAAAATAATGATATATAATCAAAACAAACACAATTATACCCATAAACCCTGAATCACACATAATTTGAAGAAACGTATTATGAGAATGAGGTGCACTTATACCGTTATATGCATACATGGGATAAACCACATTGTAAGCCCCCTCCCCGGGCCCTATCCCTCCAAACCAGTAATCTTTAAGCATAGCAATTGTTGCCATCCATATATAAACACGATAACTTGTTGAAGAATCCTGCATATTACCTATGCTTAAAAACCTGTTTATAATTGTTTCGGGCAAAACAAAAGGCAGTGCAATAATAATCGCCACTCCAAGAAAAATAAACCTTTTATCTAAAAGCACAGCAAAAACAGCGGCGGCAACCATAATTCCCAAATAGCATCCTCTTGAATATGTTAAAACAAGACAAAGAAGCATGGCCCCAGCGGAACAAAGATAAAACAGCTTGCCGATAATATGCTTTGTTATTAAAAAACAAGCCACTGCAACAGGTATAATAAGCAAAAAATATTCTCCCAAAACATTGGGGTTTTGAAATGTCGAATAAACTCTGAACATTCCTTCAAACATTTCCTGATCAACCCAGCTTCCGCCAAACTTTCCGGGATTAATATATTGATAAAATCCATAAAGAGAAACAACAGCCCCACCTAAAACAAGTAAAAAATTAAGCACTCTCACTTGATTTTTTGTTTCTATGGAGTTTATAACAACAATTGAAAACAAAACAAAGCAAATGGTTAAAAGTCCGCCGAAAAGACTTCCCCTTATATTAACAGATGTAACAATGGCAAAACCATATACAAGGGCATATACATAAACAAATCTATTAATTCCGCTATATTTAAGCTGAAAATTCTTTTCTGAAAAAAGCCTTAGCAAAAGGCTTAAAAACCCTGCAATGCTCATTAAAAGCACAACCTTGGTAGGTGCAAACGGTGCAAAGATAAGTGTAACGGACATCCAAAGAAAGTTCAGCTTAAAAATACTGCCTTTAAGAAGCCTGTCCAGTTTAAGAGCTTTAAAAAGCTTTATAAAAAAATTTCTTATAAAAGAATAACCTTTATAAAAAACACTGTCTAAAACAGCTTCCTTTCTGTCCTTTTCCGAAAGGAATATACCCACAAGGGTGCTGTTTTTAATCATAGATATAAATCTGCTGCCAAGGCGTGCCATAAATAAATAAAAAATACTGTTTTCAATCATTTTATCTTTCCTTTCGTGATGCTGCAAAATTTAAAACATATTTAGCAAGGCTTACAGAAAAAACAATGCATGACAGTCCATAAACAATAATTCCCACAAAGGCGGAAATGCCTGTTAAAATAAGTGTTTCAATAAAGCCTGTTCCTAAATATAAACCAAGAAAACTTTTGATTCCTAAAACAGCAGCTGCCATTATTACAACACAAACCAGCATTTTCAAAACTTCGGCATAAAAACTTTTTGTTAGAACTTTGTTTTCTTTTTGTATGAAAATCAATAAAATCAAGGCCCCAATCGTTGAAGATAATGCAGATGCTAATGCAAGACCGCCAATGCCCATCGGAGAGGATAAAAAAGAACAAAGCAAAACATTAACCCCAATGGAAACAGCACCGCTTATAAGGGGTATTTTTCCTTCTTGTTTTGCATAGAAAGCTCTGCTTAAAACCGTTTGAAGCCCAAACCCAATCATGCCTATGGAAAAATAGAAAAGTGCAGAAGAAATCACTGTCGTTTCTGAAGGTCCAAGTTTGCCTCTTTCAAGCAAGAGCCTTACAACAGGCTCACTAAGACACATAACCCCAACCATCATGGGTATAAGCAAAAAAGCCATGGCCTCTAAGGTTTTGTTTAAAGTATTTGAAAATCCTTCCCCATCGTCACCCAAAGTCATTCGTGAAAGCTTTGGAAAAATAACATTAGCAACGGAAAGAACAAACACCCCCACAATAATAGAATAAATAGTGTTTGCATACCCTAAAGCCGAAACTCCCGAGCCGTCTAAAAGCCTTGATGCAAACTTTGTGTTTATAACAAGATTAATAGGCTGAACCCAGGTGCTTAACATAACAGGCAGCATAAGCAGCATTATTTTTTTTATTCCCTCGTCTTTAAAATTAAAATTAGGTTTATATACATATCCCTTTTTTTTAAGACTTGGCAGCTGAATAACCGCCTGCATTGCCCAGCCGATTAAAAAAGCGATTGTTAAACCATAAACACCATAAAATTTATTAAAAAATATAAAATATATTATAATAACAAGGTTCGAGGCAATGCTCATTGCCGCAGGCACATTAAACTCATCAAGAGATTGTAAAATCCCTACAAAAGAAAAGGCAACTCCTGTAAACACCACCGTAGGGAACAAAATTCTTAAAAGGTTTGCACAAAGAGCCGCTGTTTCCTGATTAAAACCATCGGCAAACAAAAACACAAGCTTATGGGAAAACATAATTCCAAAAACCGTTAAAAAAGATGTTAAAACTCCAATAAGAGTAACGAAGGTGCCTGAAAGCTTAAACGCTTCCTCTTTGCCTTTTTTACTCATATATTCATTAAAAACAGGTATAAAACTTGCGGATATTGCAGAGGCAAAAACAGCATCAAAGAAAACCCTCGGCACCATGCTTGCTATCATAAAGGCATTGGCTTCCATGCCTGTTGCATAGTTGTTTGCCAAAAACTGTTCCCTCACAAGCCCTAATATTTTTCCCACAAGGGTAATAACCATCATAAAGCTTACAGCCCTGACAGCCCCCTTATTTTCTTTTGTCATTTCAATTCCTCCACATAAAACACCCATCATACAACATAGTATTATACCCTTTTTACCCATAAAAAGGTAGGCTTTTGCAATATTATTTTTCTTAAGAAAAAATGAAGCTTAATATAGTGTGTTAAAGTGAAGATAAAGCAAAAACCCTCCATGTCTAATTATTTATAAAAATAAATATCTTTGCACCTTAATTTCAAAGTTTTTAAATTACACAAAAAGGCATAAATCTTTTTAAATTCATGCCTTTTTGCTTGTATATTATTAATTATTTAAAAACGTCTATAGCCTCCACAGCAACGCTGTCGCTTCCTGCTTTAATCCTTATAACCTTATACTCCTTGTTAAGGCTTCCTCCGTTCCAAAGGCTTGGAAGAGAAATATATCTAACATTTTCTTTATTTACAGAAGAATATCCGTTGCCGTTTGTATAAAGAACATATACATTTTTCCCTGAAGCTGAAATTTCGCTAAGTGCATTTCTAAAAAGCTCACCCTCTTTTGCGTCAGTGAAATAATTCGGGTCTTTATCCATAAAAACTATAACGTTTTTGCTTTTGGCATTAAGAGCATCAAATCTAAACCAAGACCATTGCTCTTTTTGCGTGTTAAGCAAGCCGCCGTTTTTAGCCGATATATTAATAAGCAAAGCATTATCAAGCTCCCTTACTTTATAGCTTGACTGTCCTTGTATAACAGCAGCTTTGTTTCCTGCAGAAATATCATTTGTTCCGGCAAAAACAGCAAAATCACTGTCCTTACCTAAGGCATTGTTTACAGCAACACGTGAATTTGTATATAGCGTTTTATCAGCAATGCTTCCAACCACATTCCCGCTGAAATTCAAATATGTATAACCGCTTTCTTTGCCTGCTGTTATGCCTGAAACATGGCTGCCTCTTTTAATATCGTTTGGCATTTCTATATTTGAATCCACAGGCACTTCTGCCCTTAAATTATCGAAATACATAACTTGGTTTTCAGCCTTATTGCTGTTTAATGATGCAACATAAATTGTTTTAACACTTATTGGATATGTAACATCATAGGGAATTTCAGCCGTCATTGTTTTCCAGTCAGTCCAGTTAACATCTTTTGAAAAATCAATAACTTTTTCAACTCCCTTTGCATCAATAATCTTAGCCCTTACCCATTGTCCTGTTCCGTTGCCTTTTATGTCAAGCTTTAAGGAAACAGGCTTGCCGCTTATTCCAATTGCCTGCGGAAAACTAAGATATGCCGCTTGTGTATAGTCTGCTTTTTTAAAATCATAGCTTATGGCAAGCCCTTGCTTTCCGTCTGAATAAGTTGCTTTTGAAATTCCCGCAATTCCTGTTATGTCAGCAGGATATGAAGAAAAATCAAGATATTTAACATCTTCAAAAGAAGCGGCCGCCTCTGTAATTGTTCCCACATTTACCTTTATATGGCTTTCAAGACCGTCGTAATAGCATTTTATATATCCTGTTCCGTCGCTGTCTGCTTTAAAAACTTTTCCCTCAATTTGACCTATCGTTGCTTCAAAACTTATTTTGTCACCCAAATTAACCTCATATCCGTCAGCTGTTAAACCTTTGGCTTTAAGCTCAATGCTTTGACCTGTTTTCAGATTAATTTCCTTTTTTTCAGGAATAATACTTTCCACATCAACAACATTTACATATGTGTTAGACACAAGGTTGTTATAAACTGCTGTGATTTCGCTTTTTCCAATAGACCTTGCAAAAAAACTTTTATTTTCAATATCTCCTGTTTCATCACTTAATATTGTTACATCACCTAAAGAAACAGGTATTTTATGATAATTTGCATCATAGCCAAAAACCTCAAAGCTGACCTTATCACCAATTAAAACCCTTTCGGCAACAGGTTTAATAATAAGCTCCTCAACTTCTCCAACTTCACTGTTATCAAAAACACCAAGTGCACTTACAACAGGTCTTTCGCTGCTTTCAGCAGGTGTTGAAACACTTGATACATTGTTTTCATCACTTTTTTTAACAGCCATAAGTGACGAACCGCCTCCGTCAAGGTTTAAGCCATTATACATTCCCTCTTCTTTAAGCAGCCCAACTGCTTCGTCAACAGAAAGCCCTATGCTTGTTGACAAGCCGCTGTTTCGTTTGCCTTCGGCAACAATTAATTTCATAGTTTTTCCATCCTGGGAAATTCCAAGAAGTGTTCTTGGGTGTCTTCCAGATGCCATTTCTCCAATGTTTTCAGGCTTTGACCCATTTTTTAAAATAATTCCGCCGCCGCTTACGGCTGTTTCAATTTTATCTGTATCAAAACTTGTTGTGATTTTAAATTCAGCACTTTGACCAACGGCAAATTCGCTTAAAAAAGTATTGGCAAAACCTGAACTTAAAGCAATAATATATCCGTCTTGGGGTATTGAAACAGTTTCACCCTTTTCGGAGATTTTAATTATTTTTCCGTCTTCAACAACAATTTTCGTTATCTCTTTAAACCTTTCGTCCAGCTTGCTTGTGTTTTCCATGGCATTTTTGTCTATATAAACAGGATAAACCATTTGAGTAATTGTGTTCATACCAGCAACCTCAAAAAGATTTTTTCCGTCTGCATAAAAGTCAAGGTTTGTTTTAAAATACTCAAAATAAGATTTTCCGTTTTCGTCTGCAAAATATGTTCCAAACTGATTTTTGTCAATATTTTTATCTGCATCCAAAGAAAGTATTTCCCCTTGAGAAATTTGAGGTGAAAAAGCTGCTGAATAATTGCCTGTCAGCCCAAAATATGCAGAGTTAATTCCAGCTATTGCCCCGTTTGACTCTAAAAGCTTTGAAACAGTTTCTCTAAAACCTGTGTCTTTTTTAGAAAATACAGGAGCAACATAAATATCAGTGTTTTCTAAATCAATTTTAATAATATGTATGTTTAAAAGCCCTTCGTCAGTAATTCTTGTTTTGTTTTCATAAGATACTCCTTTAACAATCTTTGACGAAGATGAGTGTTCATAAAATGTCTGTGCCGCAAAGGAAGGCACAGTTTGAACACTTAACACCACCCCTGCCGCAACTAATGCTATAATAGTTTTTTTCAGTATATTTATATTTTTTTTCATTTATTTTCTCCTTAAAACAATTTATTTTATGCTGTAGCCGCCTTTAACAATAAACCAGGCTTCTTCCCCTGTTACCTTAGCACCTCTTCCGTCTGCCCTTGGAACAATAACCATATGGTTTTTGCTAAGCTGTGTTCCGTTAAAATATTCCTGCCCTACAGTAACGTCAACAATTCCGTCTACACCCTCGCAATAACTTACAGCACTGCCGCTTCTTAAAATTATTTCGGCACCTTCTTTTCCTAAAAGAATTCCGCCTTTTTCCACCTTTACGGGAACAAAACTATCTCCCTCAGCGCTAAGAGAACCTCCTCCGTTTGTGCTAAGTGCGGAAAAAAGATTGCTTATTGCTTCATCAACATAGCTTTTTGTAACAAGGGGATCACCGCTTGTGCCAGGGTCTGCCGCTGAAACAGAATACATTAGGGTTGAAGCTGCAATAGTTGTCAATGTTATAAAAGCCGCCGCCTTTTTATTTAATTTCATAGTTTAATCCTCCTTAGAATCTATAGCTTAAAAACTTACTGTAAAATGCTTATTGTAAAAATTCAAGATTACTGATTAATAATACCATATCTTCCGTTGTTTTGCTTTATGGGTAACACAAATTTAATAAAAATGTAATTTTATTGAATCATTTAGTCTATAAATTCACATAATTCATAAAAATATTATGTCGCTTTTTTGCACTTTATGATATAATTATCCATAACTTCATTTGTGGAAGAGCCTAAAGGCTCTGCCGCTGTTATCACAGCGGATTATACTACTCATAAAACTTTTCAAGTTTTATTCGCCCATTGACAAAAGAAAATGCCGGCTTTGCCGCCGCTTTCTTTTGTTTTTATGGTATAATGGAAAAACCATGAAAAAATTGTCTTTTTTAAGAATGCAGACAAATTTAAGACCTTGAGATTTTTTAAGAATTTTACATAGTAAAAAGGCACTGCTTGACAGCAGTGTCTATCTTTAACCTTCATAGATTTCACCTTTATTTTAAGGTGTGAATAGTTTGTTCAATGCTCAAGGCCTTTCTTTATCTTGAAAAAACTTATCTTTTTAGATAAGGAAAAAAACGAATATATTATAAAGAATTAAAAAACATAAAATAAAATCATAAGGGAGTTGTAAAGGTGAGAAGATTTAATAATTTAAAAGTAGGACAACGTATAATCACAGGATTTTTAATGGTGATTATTATTGCCGCTATTATTGGCGGCATTGGTATTTTCAGTCTGCAAAAAGTAAACAGTTCTTATAAGCAAGCTTATACGGATAATGTGGCAGCCTTAAAATATTCGGAAGAAATAAGTTCCTCATTTCAGCGTATTCGTATGAACTTATATGGATATTTGCTGGCCTCAAAGCCAAGCGACAAGGAGTATTATTCAAAAAGAATTGATGAATTAAAGGTTGTAATCGATAACAATATTGGTAACTATAACACTATGTTAAGTGCCTATCCTCCTGATTATGTTGCAACTGATTTTGAACTTTTAAACAACATACAATCCAGCCTTATTGCCTTTGGCTCAAAAAGAAACGAACTTATGGAGGGAGCCGGTAAAGACCCCGCACGCCGAAACGAAGCTTTTATGTGGGTGCAAGACGGAGGAGAATTAAGAACACTTGCTTTGAATGTGAATGATGCCATAAAAGCCATGGTTGACAGAAACATTGAATATTCTGAAAACCAAATTGAAGCTAACGGTAGGCTTGCAATGTTTTCCACAATCACAATTGTCGTAGGTGTTATCGCAGGAGTTATATTCTCCATTTTAATAGGTTTATTTATTTCCAGGGAAATTTCTAAAAAAATTAACTTACTTGTTGAAGCTTCTGAAAGACTTTCAATAGGTGACATAGATGTAGACATTCAGTCGGATTCCAACGACGAAATAGGACATCTTATGGATTCTTTCAGCAAAATGATTGCAAACACAAGAGATCAGGCATTTGTTGCGGAAAAAATTGCAAACGGAGATTTAACTGTGGAAGTTAATATTAAATCAGAAAATGACTTTTTAGGCAAAAAACTTCAAGAAATGGTTTATAAAAACAATGAGGTTCTTACAGGCATAGCCTCTGCTTCAGATCAGGTGTCTGCAGGTTCAGACCAGGTTGCGGCAGGAGCACAAGCCTTAAGCCAAGGTGCTACAGAACAAGCAAGCTCTGTAGAAGAACTTACAGCAACCATTATGGAAATTTCGGAAGACCTTAAAAAAAGCACAGACAGCGCACAACAGGCACGTAATCTTTCATCGGAAACAGGGCTTGAAGTTAAAGAAAGTAATCTTCAAATGGAGAAACTTATGTCAGCAATGGGTGATATCTCCAAAATTTCTCAAGAAATCGGAAAAATCATCAAAACCATTGATGATATTGCTTTTCAAACAAACATTCTTGCTCTTAATGCCGCAGTTGAGGCGGCACGTGCAGGCGCTGCCGGAAAAGGTTTTGCTGTTGTTGCAGATGAAGTTAGAAACCTTGCGGGAAAATCAGCAGAGGCGGCAAAAAATACAACAACACTTATTGAAAATACATTACATGCAATTGATTCAGGCGAAGAATTAGCAAGTGCAGCTGCTCTTTCTTTAAACAACGTTGTGGAAAAAGCAAAAACTGTGGACGAAAAAATACAAGAAATTGCTTCGGATATTGAAAGAGAAGCTATGGCAGTGTCACAAATTGCAATGGGTATTGAACAAATTTCATCAGTGGTTCAAACAAATTCAGCAACGGCTGAAGAAAGCGCTGCTTCCAGCGAGGAACTTTCAGGACAAGCACAAATACTTAAACAGCTTGTTTCAAGATATACTCTTTCCAAGGCTGATAAAGCAAAAGATTTTCATAACAGCCCAAAAAACAATGATGAATCTTACAGCTTTAATTCATCACATCAGGTTTCTGATTTTTCTTCTTTTAGCAAATATTAAATTTTTAGTTTACTAAATAATATTAAAAACTACATAAAAAACTCCCCACTGATTTACTTTTCTAAGCCGCCTTCTTTGGCAGTTTGTTTATTCGGTGAGGAGTTTTTATAATTTATTAAACGCATGAATGTAAATTTATTATTTAAAAATATAGTACAAAAACTTTACTTCTCAAAATATTCAATTGCATTAACAGGACATGCCTTTATAATATTTTGAAGTTTTTCCAGATCAAGTGTCTTTGATTCATAAGTTATAATACGGGCTTTTTTGTTTTGAATTTTAAAAACCTCAGGATAACCTTTTTCGCATAAAGCACAGCCCATACAAGCGTCTTTGTTTATGCTAAGACCGCTTCCATTTAAAGCTTTAACGGGAATTTCTTCATCTTTTATTATTTTTGAGCCGATCCACGAAAAAATAATAATTGCAATTACCGTCAGTATCCATCTAAAAGACATAAACTTAAGTCCTAAAAATTTTGCCTCATTAACAAGCATGGGAATTTTAATAACCGCCCAAGAGCTTAATATAATAATTATATTGCGAATTGATGCCCCTTTTTTGTGCAGCATAACACACATGGGAAATGCGGCATAAATAGGCCCTGCCGAAATGCTTCCAACCACAAAAGAAAGAAAAACACCCTTTCCCTTTGCCTCCTTGCCTAAATATTCTATGATTTTTTCTTTTGGAACCCACATATCCAAAAGCGCTGTCAAAATAAAAATCACAGGCATAATCATAATCATTTCCTTAATATAATAACCGCTGTTTTTAACAGATAAAATTGCCATAGACGGTTTAGCAATAAAAAGAAGTCCATAAGAAAACATTAAAACTGTAAGAAACAAGTTTTCTTTTATCTTTTTTACAATTGTCATACTGCCACCCCCATAAACAATGCAATAATAATGGCAAAAACAAAACTAAGACTATTTCGCACAATTGTAAACTTTAGTCCAAACTCCCTTTTTTCAAGCGGAAACGTAACCGCACCCACCATTGTTAAAGTCGTTAAAAAAGCCACAGCAGGTATTATGCTTATGCCTGCATTAACCAATGTTCCCACAAGGGGAAAGGCAATAAACGCAGGCACAAGAGTAACAGTGCCTAATAATGCTCCGCCAACAGTTGCCAAAAAAACAGATTGACCTGATAAAAATACTGCAATATCTTCAGGGGGTATAAGTGTAAGTATAAGCCCTATGGCAAAAATAACAGAAAGTATACTTATAAGCATACTCCTGCCCATTCCAAAAGCCATTTTAAGTGCTTGCTTTGTTTTTCTTTTGTCTTTCATAATCGAAACCGCAAGAAAAACCAAAGTTCCTATCCATATAGCAAATGTAAAAACATCCATAAACAATCTTCTCCTTTTAGAATGTTTTACTTACCAGGAGCAGGGGCTTTTACAACAATCAGCTCTACAATGTCATCATGCAGATTTTTTACATTCATTTTAATACCTTGAGGAATTTTTAAAATTGTTCCTGCAGGATATTCATGAATTTCCTGTTCATCAAGGCCAATGGATAAAAGACCTCTGAAAACTATCATATAGACATTAGAATTTGAAAAGTGTTCAGGAAGCCCTCCGTTTTTTTGTAAAATCATGTGGTTTAAATGAACATTTTCATCAGCAATTACTTTCTCAATAATTTGCTCGTCACCTTGTGCCATGGAAAAAATTTGTTCAATCATATTAAAACCTCCTTTATATTTTACTTGTAGTATAACCTTTAATTAAACATATAAATAGACACATAGGTTTCCTTTTGCTATAATATTTAAAACCATAAAGGATTGATAAAATGATAAATGAACTAAAAAAACTACAGCTTTTTTCAAATATAAGCACCTATGTTTTAGAAGATTTGATAAAAGAAAAACAAATTTTTAAACGCCGCTACAATAAAGGTGTAACTGTCCATGAACAGCACTCACAATGTGCTGCTATTGACGTTGTTTCTTCAGGAAAGCTTGTTGCATATTCTTTATCTCAAAATGGTTCACAAACCATTGTTTTTGAATTTAAACAAGAAAGTATTATAGGAGCAAACTTACTCTTCGGGGCTGAAAACTTATATCCCATGAATATATATTGCAAAACCGACAGCATACTTTTTCATGTTTCAAAAACAGGAGTGGAAAGACTATTAAAAGAATATGATTTTGTTATGCAATTTGTAAAATCTCTTTCAATGAATTCACAAGGTATGAACAGAAAAATATCAATGTATACGCAAAAAACTTTACGAGAAAATCTTATTGATTATTTATCGGAGCTTTCCATAAGACAAAGTTCAAACATTGTTATATTACCAATAACTAAAAAACAGCTTGCAGACTATCTGGGTGTTCAACGTCCATCTCTTTTTAGAGAGCTGAAACAAATGAAAGATGAAAACTTAATTAAGATTGAAAACAAAAAAATTATTATCTATTTTTTAAAAAAATAATCAAGCTCATGCCTATCGGCACTTTGTTTCCAAAACAAGCACTAAGTGTCTGTGATGTTTATCTTTAACCTTTAAAACTGCATATATGGTTTTATCACAGCCTTTTTTAAAAATTGATGAGTTTGTCACCTGAATTTTCTCATCACATTAAAAAAATCCCCTAAATCATAGTCTTAGGGGATTTTGACAAATCATAATATAAATTAATATTTATCAAGTCCATCATAAAAAGATGGAGTTTTTATAGGTTTTTCCAAGTATTCGCCATCATAACCCTGCTCTGAAACAAAATCATTGTTATAGGTTTCTTTAAGAACAAACTTTTCCACCTCATGCTGTAATATTGATGCCTGAGCAGACATTTCTTCGCTTGTGGCAGAGTTTTCTTCAGCAGTGGCGGCATTGTTTTGAACAACGGCAGACACTTGATTTAGGCCCTCTTTTATTTGCTCTAAAGCCAAAGCCTGTTCTGCAGACACTTGCTCAATTTGAACAACATTTTCAATAACATGTGTTGTTGCCTCTTCTGCATCTTTTAAAATTTGAGCAGTTTCATCTGTAATCAAAGAACCTCTTTTTATAGTGCTTACAGAAGTGTTGATTAATTCTCCTGTCTGACGGGCAGCCTCGGCTGATTTTGCGGCAAGGTTTCTAACTTCATCCGCCACAACTGCAAAGCCTTTTCCCGCAGCTCCTGCACGTGCCGCCTCTATTGCGGCATTAAGAGCCAAAATGTTGGTTTGAAAAGCTATATCCTCAATGGTTTTTGTAATGTTTGCAATTTGATGTGAGGCGGAATCAATATCACCCATAGCCTCTGTTAATTGATGCATTTGTCGGTTTCCGTCACTTAAGCGTTCCCCTGCCTCACCAAGCTGTTGAGTGGTTTTTTTAACCTGTAATGAGTTATTTCCTGCCTGTTGTGCAATTTCAGCAATAGATGCTCCCAACTGTTCAATAGTGGCAGCTTGTTCGGTAGAGCCTGCCGCCAAAGCCTGAGCACCGCTTGCAACCTGCTGTGCTCCTGTGTTAACTTGCTCTGCCGCAATATTAATAACATGCATAACCTGATTTGTGTTATCAATCATATGATTGATTGCATGGTTAACTGCGTCATCTTCTCTTCTCACAGTTATGGAGCCTGTGTAATCACCTTCTGCTATAGCTGTAAGAACAGCCGATTGCTCCTTCATTGTGTTGGTAAGCTTAATAAAAGCCTCTCCAAGTTTGCCTATTTCATCATCTATATCATAGTCAACTTCAATATCCAAAGCTCCCAATGCCATTGCCTCGGCATTTTGAGTAATTTTAACTATAGGAGTCATAATGCTTTTAATAACTTTCAAAGCTATTATAGTGCTGGCAACAGCAACACCAATCAAAATAAAAACAATTGACCAAGTTGCAGCTTTTGAACTGCTGAAATATTGTCTGCTTTTTCTAAAAGAAGGTCGGCATATCTTTGTTCAATCTTTCCAATAAGCGCAACCGTTTCATTGGTGCGGGGAAGAACATCGTCTGTAAAAACTTTCAAAGCTTCTTTTTGCCGCTTTGACATAATAAGCTCGTTTATCTCCTTCGCTTCTTGATGAATTTCGTTATGCGGCACCATAACCTCATTAAACAGACGTTTTAATTCCTCATCATCAGTTTTTGAAGAATCACTGCCCAGCCATTTGCCAAGGGCACACGTTGTAGGGTCTATTGAGCCTGTAAACTCAGAACCTAAATTTACAGACATTGTTAATCCATGGCGCCATTCATAATGTGCTGTAAGAACATTTGATGCATCCACGTAAGACTGCCTGAGAACTTCTTGCTGGGCAGACATACGTGAAACCCAAATTGTTGATCCTAACCCTATAATACCAAGTAACCACCCTAGTGCTGCAATTATTGCAAATCCACCTATCATTTTTGTACGAAGTTTCAAGTAAAACACTCTCCTTAATTCCCGCAGTTTATGTAAATATTCCACACATATTATACCCTAAAGACAAAAGAAAGCGTCGGCAAAGCCGACATTCTCTTTTGTCAATGGACGAATAAAACTTAAAAAGTTTTATGAGTAGTATAATCCGCTGTGATAACAGCGGCAAAGAACGTAGGCAAAATCAAAACCTTGAGGGTTTTGCCCTCAAACACCCACAAGGGTTTTACCCTTGACCCATCTAAAACCGCATGAATATGCGGTTTTGATAAAAGTTTTTGGTCTTGCTTTTTTCAAAAAGCAAGTAGGGTTGAGCAACGCCCAAGGTTTGTCTTCAGTCTGTCCGCTGTGACAACAGCGGCAGAGCCGTTAGGCTCTTTCCACAAATGAAATTTGTGGATATTATACCACGGCATGAAGAGCCGCTTTCTTATCTGTTTGTGGTTTTAGTGATACATAATATATCGCTAAAATAATTGGTAGTCTGCGATTTTTTATGACAATTTCATCCTTTTAATTTTAAAGTAGATATTGTATTATGTCAAACAATAACACTAAACGGATAAACCTGTATTGTTTTGTAATATATCATACTCTTTAAAACTTTTCTGTGATAAAATCACAAACTTGCACCTGTAATATTCATAAAATATAGATAAAATTAAAACTTTAGGCAAAGCTTAAGGTTCAAAATTAAAGAAACCCTTGGCTTTGCCTAAATCTATGCCCTTTTTAAAAAACTTTTACAAAAACAGAATATAATTTTTGTTTAAACCTTATACAAATTAAAACTTTTAATTATTTCTCTTTCTTCTTCATTTCAATAAACAACTTGGAAATATTCGGGTCAAAGCGTTTTCCTGCTCCATCTTCTATAACCTTTAAAGCAAGAGCCTTTTGCTCTTCATCCTTTTCTCCTTCTCTATAAGCACGGTCATATGTTTCCGCAATCAATATAATCCTTGATATAAGGGGAATTTCTTCGCCTTTTAGCTGTCTTGGATATCCACTTCCGTCCCAGTTTTCATGGTGAGCATAAACAAACTCTGCCAAATCCAGGGTGTCATCAAAAAGGCTTAAAATGCGATACCCGTCTATTGGATGCTGACGCATTTTTTCTAACTCTTCGTCCGTTAATTCCGCTTTAACCAAAAGACTTTCGTCTTGAACAATCTTGCCGATGTCATGTAAATATGCCGCTCGTTTTAACCTGTTAATATCAGTTTGAGAAAGATTAAGCAATTCGCCTATTTCACAGCTTAGCCTTTGAACAGAAGCTGAATGACGTTTTTCTTCCGGTCTTTTTGTGTGTAAAAAGGAAACAATTGTATCAATCATGTCTTGATTAATAACACGTCTGTTCATTGTTTTATCCTTATACATGGCATTTTCCGCATTAGTCATAACTTCTTCCAAAGTCTGTTCCAAGTTGGTTTTTGTGTCACATCCAAGAGAAATGCTGCATTTTATAGCCTCTATGTATGCATTGGAAAATTCACTTCTTACTCTTAAAAGAACCTTTTCAGCATCTTCTTTTTTTGTTTTGGGAAGAAGCAAAATAAATTCATCTCCACCAACACGAGCAACAATATCTTTTTCTCTTGAAGCCTTTGCTAAAATTTCTGCTGATTTTTTAATAAGTTTATCTCCTGCGGCATGTCCAAAGATGTCATTAGTCATTTTAAGACCGTTAATGTCTGCAAAAATAACAGATATAGGCATATGTTCAAGGTTGTCAATTTTATTAAGATATTTTTCAAAACCTCTTCGATTATAAATGCCTGTTAAGGCATCATGATAACTTAAATAATTAATCTCATTTTCTTTTTCTTTTCGTTCAGTTACATCTGTAAATGTTAATACTCCCCCAACAATTTTACTTTCACAAATTAAAGGATGTGCATAATATTCAACATCAAAAAATGAATTGTCTGCTCTCCAAAACACCTCATCATCTGTTTTAACGCTGCTGCCTTGTTTCAAAGCAGTAAGTATCTTGCATTCCTCAATGGGGTATGGCTGTCCGTTTTTATAACTGTGATGAATAACATCATGTATGTTTTTTCCCAACAAATCCATTGAGCTTAAATAGCCTAACATTTTAAGACCGCTTTCATTAATAAACGTGCAGTTTCCGTCAACATCAAGACCGCAAACCCCCTCGGCGGTTGAACTCAAAATAAGCTGAAGCTGTTTTTTACTCTCTTTCAGTTCCAAAGTTGATTTATAAAGCTCCTCTGTTCTTTCTTTAACAAGAGCCTCAAGATTATTAATATAAAACTCCATTTTGTCAGCCACTTTATTGAAGCTTTTTGAAATTTCCCCTATTTCATCGTTTCGTTCCACTTGAATTCTCTTAGATAAATCTCCTAAAGAAAATGCGGCAGAGGCCTCTAAAAGATGATTCATTGGCCGCAAAAATCTTTTAGTTGCAGCCCTGTATATAAGGTGTGATGATAATAACGCAAGCATTATAAACAACAGTGTTATGTGAATGTTTTTAGCAACATTTGACATATAAAAACTTTCAGGCACTGCCGATACTAAAACCCAGTTTAAACCATTCATTTTAATTTCACTGGCAAAAACATAAAATCTTCCTTCTTCGTCACTATACAAAAATTTACCCTTTTTATCAGAAAAATAATAATCACATACAGCTTTTAAAATAGAAATTTCTTCTTTTTCACAAATATTAAACCGTTCAATAGAACCATCGTTATTTATGATAAAATTATCCACTCCAAAAGAATTTGCAATAAGCTCTCCTGTTTCTTTTTCAATAATAACAGCATAGCCATTATAATCCTTTACAATTTTGCTTAAATAATCCCCAATACCAGAAAGAAGCATATGGGTCCCCAAAACTCCTTGAAGCTCTCCTTCACTGTTATAAATAGGCCAGGCTGCAGACACCGTTAAATCATCTTTCACATGATGTTTGAAAACAGAAGAAAAACCAGGTCTTTTTGCATTTGCCGCATCTTGATACCAAGAACGTGTTCTTGCATCATATTTTGCCGTCTTTTTTATAAGTTCGCCTTTTGTCAAATCCTCATTAACAGCATAATACCATGCTTCGCCTTCTGTGCTGCTGTCTGCTATCATAATTTCTACTTTATTTTCCTCGTTTCGCCTTGCTCCATAAAACCTTCCATCGGCAAGGGCATAACTAAAACTATGCACGTCCATATTATGGGAGCTTAAAACTCCTGCAAAAAATTTATTTCTCAGTTCTTCATTAGAAATATCAAGAATTTCGTTTTTTATAGTTTTTTCATTTAACTCATTAATATGGTAAGGTATATTTATAAGAGCGTTAACCTGAGAATGTAATTGCTCTCCTATATCCTCTGAAATAATTTCAGTTGTTTGCCTTGCAGATAAAACCCATTGAGAGAAAATTAAATATCCTATACCCCCTGTAGATATTATCATGGTCACTATAAATACAATAGAAATCAGTTTTATTATTGATATATCTTTTCCTTTTCTATTCATATACCGCATCATTCCTTTTTAAGGTGCTGCCATATTTTTTATTAAGGTTTTAGATACTCTGTTGGCAAAGCAGTAAATGCTTAATAAGCAATATTTTTTTGCACTTTATTTTAACAGCCAAAAAAATGATTATAAAATTAATCTTTTTAGATATTTCTCTTGTGTTAAACAAGGGTAAGGTTTGTTACTTATTAAAATATTCTTACTTTAATTTTACCACAAAAATTTACATTTCATAGTCTATTTATAAATTTTTCTAAATTATATTTATTTTGTATACACAACCATAATTCTAAGTAAACTTAACTTTGGCTCATTCTCAAACTATTTGCTTTTTAGGCAAAAAATAGAATTAGAAGGGAGGAGAATAAATGCCGCCCGATTTCACTTAGGTTGGCTGCAAATTTTCGCAGTGATATAATAACGATATAAAAAAATACATATTAACTAAAGGAGTATTGAAATGAAAAAACTTAACTGGAAAATAGTAAATATTGCTTTTTGGATAGAGGTTGTTTTATCCTATATTTTTCCCTTTAAGACTATAGACGGCTTTCAGTACCAAGCAGGATTTCCAATAACCTTTATCACTATATATAATACAAAAATCGGCATAAACCCATTTATGTCAATGAACTTAAATCCATTGGCTTTGTTGGCAAACATTGTTATTATCTATTTAATTATTTCTGCTTTCACAAAAACGCATCAAAAAATTAAAGAACATAACATGAAATAAGGGCATCCCCGCTAAAAAGCGAGTATGCCCTAAAATTTTCTTGTTTATAAATAGGCTAAAATATGTGCGTTTTTTCTATAGACGGAGGCGAAGAGATTTGAACTCTTGCGCCGGTGAAACCGACCTACCGGATTTCGAATCCGGACCCTTCAGCCGCTTGGGTACGCCTCCACAGTTGTTTTAATATGTTAGTTTAAAAATTAGTGAAACAAGAAAGTCTAAACCTTTATAATATTTCAGCCGTTTTAAATTAAGTTTTAAAAACAATTTAGAAATTACGTGCCGCATATGGTTAAAATCTTGTTTCTATCTGTTTTTTAAACATCTTTTTAGGGTTCAGATTTTAATCCAAACCCTAAAATACACTTAAAAATAATTAACTCATGTTGTTTTTTATGTTTAATAATTATCGAATTTCTGAAATATGTATTACGAAAACTTATAAGATGCTATTTCACGCAATATCTTTTTTATTTCAAGAACTTCATCATCACCAAAGTCTTTAAGAACAACTTCATTAACCTCGTCAATTATTTTTGTAATAGGCTCTTCAAGAGCTTTTCCTTTGTCAGTTATAATAACCTGAACTTCTCTTCTGTCTTCTTTGTTTACCGCCCTGTCAATTAAATCTTTTTTCTGCATTCTGTCTAAAACCCCTGAAATTGTGGATGTTTCAAGACAAAGAATTTCAGCAATCTGCTTAGGAGTGGCATGGGTTTTTCCCCATAGACAGCTTAAAACTCCATACTGAGAAGGAGTAATGTCATACTCTTGAAGCTTAATGCTTAAAAACTGAAAAACATTATGCTGGGCTGTGGTAAGTAAAAAATTAATGCATTCTCTAAGTTCCATAAATAATTCCTCGTATACATTTTCATTAGTAATGATTATTATATAACATAACTCTTTACTATGTCAATTTTTTATTTTTAAACACTTTAAAAGACAATTAATTTCCGCACCTATTAAAAGCACCGCAGACATCATATAAAGCCAAACAAGCAAAACAATTATTGCCCCGATAGAGCCGAAAAGTATTGAATACTTTCCCATTCTTTCCACATAAAAACTAAACCCGGCAGAAAGCCCAACCCAAAAAACAACCGAGAAGAAAGCCCCGGGAAGAACTTCTTTAAAAATGACCTTCTCTTCAGGAACAACCCAATATAAAAATGAAAGTGTAATAAAAGCGACTGCACCAATAATCAAAAACCTGATTGTTGACCAAAATTCTATAAATTCCTTAGAAATATAAATATATGCGGAAACAAAAGAAAGGAGATTACGCCCAACCACTAAAAGCAGAAAAATACAGCCAATTGAGAAAACAAATATAACAGTAAAGGAAAACATAAGCACAAGCTTTCTAACAATTCCTCTTTTGCTTTTAACCTTATATGCTTTATTAATTCCGTCTGTAATTCTGCTCATGGCTCTAACGGGGAAATAGATTGTAAAAAATAAGCTAACCATAAGAATATTGGTGCTTGTATTTTCATTTAGATATTTTAAATACTTTCCTATTATATCTATAATATCAGCAGGCAAAACACCGTCAAGAAGTCTAAAAACCATTTCTGTGGATATGTTCATTTTGCCTAAAATCATACTTGCAAAAACTATTGTGGGGAAAAATGAAAATATTAAATAATACGCCAAAGAAGCCGCTGTATTCCCCACTTCATCCTCTATATATCTTCTGTAAAGCTTATATAAAAAAGAAGCTTTGTTTTTTAATAATTCCATACCCTCACCGCTTTGAAATTTATATTTAATTATAATTATATATGAAATGTAACATAAATAAAACAAAAACCTCTGAATTAAGGTTTTTGTTTTATTTATAGATAATGCGAAACCCTTAAATGGTTTAGGGTTTAAAAATTTGCTTTGCAAGGGGACAATTTACGGCAATGCCGTTGTCTTCATCCTTAGATTTAAACCCTATAAAAACCGCAATTGCTATGCGGCTTTTATAAAGTTTTTGTTTCTCTTTTTCAAAAATCAAGCAGGTTTGAGCAAATTCCAATGTCTTTCACCATTCTCGCAAAAGTCATCAATTGTTTTTTTGCTTTATTTATATGTTTTCTCTTATCAATTTTCCCATTTCCTTTGTTCCTATACAGGAAGATAAATCGGCCCCTATATCTGCTGTTCTATATCCTCCATCAAGCACTTTTGTAACTGCATTTTCAATGGCATCGGCCTCTTTATCAAGATTAAACGTGTATCTTAACATCATTGCCATAGAAAGAATTGTAGCTATGGGGTTAGCCATGTTCTGCCCTGCAATATCAGGAGCAGAACCATGAATAGGCTCATACATTCCAAAGGC